>CAWFXV010000018.1:0-44561 GCA_963819885.1 uncultured Actinomycetota bacterium
TGAAGATCGTCGTGCTGTTTCGCCCGGCTCAGCGGCGTGCCCTGCAAGACACGACGATCTTCACGATCCGGGACAGCGGGTAGCGTGCCGTGACGTGGTGGCCAGACGAGTGGAGCCCGGCGCGGCCTGGGCCGCATACCAGTCAGGCCATCAGGTGCTGCGTGATTGGCTGGCGGTTCTGCCCGCCGATGTCATGCAATTGCCCAGTGTGCTCAACGGCTGGACGGTGAAGGACCTGGCGGCCCATATGGCGCTGGTCGCGAACTCCGTCGCGAGGCTGACGAATGCGCCGCGAGGTGAGCGGCCGCTGACCATCGCTCAGTACGTTGCCCGTTACGCCGAGGCTGCCGGGTTGATCGACGAAAATACTCGGGCCCAGGCACGGGTAGGGGAACCTGTCACCGCTCTGGATGACCGGTGGGCTTCGGCGTAGGGACCATTCGAGAACTCGGACCAGGCGATCCGGTGGTCGCGGCCGGCCGCGGCCCGATCCGTCTCAGCGACTTCCTGGTGACGAGATGCATCGAGATCGCGGTCCACGCCGACGACCTGGCCCGCTCGGTGCCAGGCATCGAGCGGCCGGTACCGCCGCGGGAGACCGAACGGCTCGCGGTGCGGGCTCTGCTCGATGTGCTGGCCGAACGCGCGCCCGGCCGAAGCGTCGAAGTGCGCGTCCCGCCGTATGCGGCCGTCCAATGCATCGAAGGCCCGCGGCACACCCGCGGCACGCCGGGGAACGTCGCCGAAACCGATCCGACCACCTGGCTCCAGCTGGCCGCCGGCCGGATCAGCTGGGCTGATGCACGAGCGGCCGGGCAGATCGACGCCAGCGGCGAGCGGGCCGACTTGGCGACGTATCTGCCACTTCTCTAGGGCCGCATGATCGATGCCGGTCCGGGTGGATCTAGTGTCAGCGCCGTGATGCGTCAGGCCGGTGTTGCGGCTGGAAACGCGGACACCGCTAGAGCCGCCACCGCCGTGCTCCAAGCAGGTGGCAACGCCTTCGATGCGGCGATCGCGGCGGGCTTCGCCGCGTCGGTGACGGAGCCGGCCCTGTCCAGCCTCGGCGGCGGCGGGTTCTTACTCGCGGCCACCGCCGCTGGTGAGCTGACCGTGTTCGACTTCTTCGTCGACGCGCCGGGCCGTGGTCGTCCGCCGGAACGGCTGGAGCCGGCCTTCCTGCCGGTGACGGTGCGCTTCGCCGGAGCGGAGCAGGTCTTCTACGCGGGTTGGGGGTCCGTCGCGGTCCCCGGCTGCCTCGACGGCTACCTGCACGTCCATCGCAGACTCGGGCAGTTGCCGCTCGGCGACGTCGTCGCGCCCGCACGAGAACTGGCTTCGCGCGGGACAGTGCTCGACGCGACCCAGGCGCAGCTGATGGCCCTGCTCGAGCAGATTCTCACGCTTTCACCCGAGGGTCGGGCGATCTTTGCACCACGCGGTGGGCTGTTGCGAGCCGGTGATCGAATGCGCAACGAGGCGTTGGCCGGTCTACTCGACGCCGTAGCGGACGGCCACGTCCGCGGCTTCGCCGAGCCCGAGATCGCCAAAACCCTCGAGCACGAGATGACGGTCGGCGCCGGCCTGGTCACCGAGGCGGACCTGGCTTCGTACACCGTCGTCGAGCGGGAACCGCTCCGCGCGATGTATCGGGGAGCGCAGCTGAGCACCAATCCGCCGCCGTCGTTCGGCGGCAGCATCGTTCTGGCAGCCCTCAGCGAACTGAACGGCGAGGGTGATCGACTCGACGAGTCTGCCGAGGCGCAGGTCCGATTGGCGCACGCGCTGGTGGGGTTGTCCGAGCGGCACACTCTCGCTCCACAATCGACCCGCGGGACGACCCACGTCAGTGTGGTGGACGGTGACGGCAACGTCGCGGCGATGACGACGTCCAACGGCAGTTGTTCGGGCCAATTCGTGCCGGGCACAGGTATCCAGCTGAACAACGTCATGGGTGAGTCGGACCTGCATCCCGCGGGCTTCCACGCCACGGCACCGGGGACCCGAATCGGCTCGATGATGGCCCCCACCCTGTTGGTGACCGAGGATGGCACCACCGTCGGCCTCGGCAGCGGTGGCAGCGAGCGGATCCGCAGCGCGCTCACCTGCGTGATCACCGGGCTGCTCGACCGGAACCTGCCGCTCGACGTCGCGTTGGGATCTCCCCGCATGCATTGGGACCGTGAGGTGCTGCAGGTCGAGCCCGGCCTGCCGCCGCCGGTGGTGGAGGCGCTGCGCAGCCGACTGCCGGTCCATGTCTGGGACCGGCGGGACCTCTACTTCGGCGGAGCGCACGCGGTCACCCGTGCCACGAATGGCCAGGTCACCGCGGCAGGTGACGATCGTCGCGGCGGCATCGGGATCGTCCTCGACGTCGACGCTGCATCCCCTCTGCCGCTCAACTGAGGGGCTAGAGTCCGACGACGTGAGCGAGGTCCGGGCAGCCGTCGACCGGGTCATGCCCTCTGTCCGTATCGACCTGGAGAAGCTGGTCCGTATCCGCAGCGTCAGCGCGGACCCGGACGCAGCCGCGGACGTCCAGGCGTCGGCGGAAGCCGTTGCCGAGCTGGCCCGTGGAGTGGGCGCTGCCGAGGTGGAGATCCTTTCCGTCGACGGCGGCGCACCAGCGGTCGTCGCTCGGTGGCCCGCCTACGGTGGTACCCCAACGGTTCTCCTCTACGCCCATCACGATGTCCAGCCAACCGGTGAGCCGGCCGACTGGACGAGCCAGCCGTTCGAGCCGGCGGAGCGGGCCGGGCGTTTGTATGGCCGCGGTGCCGCCGACGACAAGGCCGGTGTCATGGCGCACGTCGCCGCGTTGCGCGCCTTCGGCGGTCGGCCGCCGGTCGGCGTCACGCTGTTCGTGGAGGGTGAGGAGGAGATCGGATCGCCGACGTTCCCCGCCTTTCTGGCCACACATCGCGACAAGCTGGCGGCCGATGTCATCGTCGTGGCCGACTCGGTCAACTGGACCGTCGAGACGCCGTCGCTGACCACCAGCCTGCGCGGCCTGGTCGACTGCGAGGTCGAGGTGCGTGTTCTGGACCACGCGGTGCACTCGGGCATGTTCGGCGGCCCGGTTCTCGATGCGCTGACGGCACTGTGCCGCCTCCTGGCAACGCTGCACGACGACAACGGCGATGTCGCCATAGCCGGGTTGGTGCAGCGCAAGCAGGCCGAGGTCGACTACCCCGAGTCGAGGTTCCGCATGGAGGCGGGTGTCCTCGCCGGTGTCGAGCTCTCCGGCACCGGCTCGATCGGTGACCGGATGTGGAACCGACCCGCTGCCTCGGTCGTCGGGCTCGACGCCACTCGGGTCGCGGACGCCCCCAATGCCCTGGTGCCGGTGGCTCGGGCAAAGGTCAGCCTGCGCATCGCGCCGGGGGAGAACCCGCGAACGGCCCTGGACGCGCTGGCTGAGCACTTACGTAGTCACGCGGAGCACGGCGCCTCGGTGAGCGTCACCGACGGCTCAGTTGGCCCGCCCTGCGAGCTGGACACGACCAAGCCCGGCTTCGATGCTGCCCGAGCGGCGTTCACGGATGCGTTCGGACAACCCCCGGTCGAGGTCGGCCTGGGTGGGACGATTGCGTTCATCGCGGAGTTCGCGACGTCGTACCCCGACGCCGCTGTCCTCGTCACCGGCGTCGAAGATCCGGACTCGCGAGCGCACGGCATCGACGAGAGTCTGCATTTGGCTCAGTTCGCCAAGGTCTGCCTGGCCGAGACGCTGCTGCTGCAACGGCTGTCGCAGGCCCTCTGACCATCGCCTGTTCGCGCGGCGCGCAGAGTGTGCGCAGGTGGCGCGACACACCCGGTGCGTTGCACAACTTCTGAACAGTTGATCTTGGGATCGGATAGCTGAACCACGATCAGCCTGGGTTCAGGTTGAGCTCGTCATCCTCGCGTTTGGAAGCAACCGACGCCTGGAGGGTGAGCATGAGCTGGACCGTTCGACCTGGGGTCGCCGTCGTGGTGACCGCTGTGCTGCTTGCCGGTTGCGGCGGTGACAACCTCTCGACCGGCAGCGATACGGCAACCGTGGGAAGCACGCCCGCAACTCCTGTCATCGACCCCGGCGACGGGGGCAACTACGTGCCCGACCTGGATCCGGCCAACTTCGTCGATGTGATCGACAACCCATACCTGCCGTTCAAGCCCGGCATGACGTGGGTGTTCGAGGGTCAGAGCGACGGTGAAGCCGAGGTCATCGAGGTGGTTGTCACGGGTGAGCGGCGTGACATCCAGGGGATCTCCGCAACCGTCGTCCGGGACACGGTGCACGTCGCCGGCGAGCTCGTCGAGGACACCTACGACTGGTTCGCTCAGGACACGGACGGCAACGTCTGGTACCTCGGCGAGGATTCGACGTCGTACGAGCCAGACGGGACGACCAGCAAGGCCGGCTCCTGGGAGTACGGGGTCGATGGTGCGCTGCCCGGGATCGTCATGCTCGCCGATCCTGCTCCCGGGGACACCTACCGCCAGGAGTTCTACCCGGACGAGGCAGAGGACCTGGGCGAGGTGCTCAGCATCGACGAGACCAAGACGATCGCACTCGGCGAGTACACCGACGTCGTCGTGACAGAGGACTGGAACCCGCTCGACCCGGAGACCATCGAGAACAAATATTTCGCCCCCGGCGTCGGCAAGATCTACAGCGAACACACTCGGGGCGACCCGGAAACCGTCGAGCTGGTCGAGTTCACAGCCGGCGGGTGATTCAGCGCCGGTTCAGCCACCAGCGGGCAGCATCGAACCCGACACCGAGTCGTATCCTGAAACCATCGGAGGCCCACCATGAAGCGCAAGACCAAGATTGCGATTGCGACGACCGCTCTCGCTGGCGGTGCGGTGGCAGGCACAGCTGGCTTCGCTGCCGCTAGCGGAGGTGACGACGACGCCACCGAGGCCCCGATCACCGGCACCGCCCTGGAGAAGGCGACTGCCGCAGCGCTCGAGCACACCGGCGGCGGGACGGTGACTGGCACCGAGGTCGGCGACGAGGAAAGCTTGTACGAGGTCGAGGTGTCCCTCGACGGCGGCGGACAGGTCGACGTCCAACTCGATGAGGCTTTCAACGTCGTCGGGAGCGAAGGCGACGACGAGTCCGAGCCCGGCGACGAGTGACGGCGACCGCCAGACCATAGACTGGCGGCCGTGGCGCGGGGCGACGGTCTGCTGACGCATGACGCCGACCCCGCCGACCGGAGCCCGCAGGACGCCTGCGGAATCTTCGGCGTCTGGGCGCCCGGCGAGGAAGTCGCCAAGCTGACCTATTTCGGCCTGTACGCCCTACAACATCGGGGTCAGGAGTCGGCCGGCATCGCCGTCGGCAATCACGAACAGATCATGGTGTACAAGGACATGGGCCTGGTGAGCCAGGTCTTCGACGAGGCGACGCTGAACTCGCTCGGTGGCCACGTCGCCGTCGGGCATACGCGGTACTCGACTACCGGCGGAAGCCGCTGGGAGAACGCGCAGCCGACGCTCGGCGCTACGTCGATGGGCACCGTGGCACTGGCCCACAACGGGAACCTCACGAATACCACAGAATTGCTCGAAGTCGTCCGCGAGCAGATCGGCACCGATGTCGGCGAACTGCGCTACGGCAACACCTCCGACACCGCGCTGGTGACGGCGCTGTTGGGGGCCGATCCGGACACCGCGTTGGAGCAGGCCGCGGTTAATGTCCTGCAGCAGCTTCGCGGCGCCTTCTCGCTGATCTTCTCCGACGAATCCACGCTCTACGCCGCACGCGACCCGCAGGGCGTCCGCCCGCTGGTGCTTGGCCGGCTGGAGCGCGGCTGGGTGGTGGCGAGCGAGACGGCGGCGCTGGACATCGTCGGGGCGTCGTACGTACGGGAGATCGAGCCGGGAGAGCTGGTTGCCATCGACGAGGCGGGCCTGCGCTCGCGGCGGTTCGCTCTGGCGGATCCGAAGGGCTGCCTGTTCGAGTTCGTCTATCTGGCTCGGCCGGATACCCACATCCGCGGCCGCAGCGTGCACGCCACCCGGGTCGAGGTCGGGCGCCGTCTCGCCCGCGAGCACCCGGCGGAGGCCGACCTGGTGATTCCGGTGCCCGAGTCCGGCACTCCGGCCGCAGTTGGTTTCGCCAAGGAATCGGGCATCACCTACGGGCTCGGTTTGGTGAAGAACTCCTATGTCGGCCGGACGTTCATCCAGCCCTCGCAGACCATCCGCCAGCTGGGGATTCGGCTCAAGCTCAACCCGCTGAAGGAGATGGTGGCGGGGAAGCGGCTGGTCGTCGTCGACGACTCGATCGTGCGCGGAAACACCCAGCGCGCCTTGGTCCGGATGCTGCGCGAAGCCGGCGCGCGTGAAGTGCACGTACGAATCTCCAGCCCACCTGTGACTTGGCCGTGCTTCTACGGCATCGACTTCGCATCCCGCGCGGAATTGATCGCAACCGGGTTGTCCAGCGACGAGGTCTGCCGGTCGATCGGAGCCGACTCGCTGGGCTACGTCTCCTTGCCAGGGCTGGTCGAGGCGACCACGGTGCCGATGCCAGAGTTGTGCCGCGCGTGTTTCGACGGCGTGTACCCGATCGAGCTGCCCGCCCAGGCCCACCTGGGAAAGACCGTCCTGGAACAGACCGAGTTGCCGATCGTGGCCCCGCCGATCGCGTCGACCCGGGTGGACGTCCCCGCCAGGGTTGGTGTCGACGCCTCGGCCAGCGTGGACGTCGACGGTGTCCCGACCGGCATCGGTGGTGGCGCCGTGGACGCCCTGCGCCATCCCTGACCGCACCCCGTGCGCGGCCGACGCCCAACTCCTTCTTCGCAGATTGGCACGCCGTAGCGTTCCATAAACCCGAACGAACCGGACGCCGATGCGACATTTCACCTGCCAATCCGCGACAGTTAAGCGTGCCAATCGGGTCGATAGGCTGCGGCCGTGCCGTCAGATGACCACAACGCGGAGGCGGGAGACTTGGCGGCGGCCGCGGAGGAACGGACGGCGGGGCCGTCAGTGGCCAGACCGGCGAGAGCAAATTCCGATTCCCTGACCTACGCCGCGGCAGGGGTCGACATCGAGGCCGGGGATCGGGCTGTCGAGCTGATGAAGGAGTGGGTCGCGAAGACCCGGCGGCCGGAGTCCGTGGGAGGGATCGGCGGCTTCGCGGGCCTGTTCGACGCCAGCGCGCTGGCCTCCTACCGCCGGCCGCTGCTGGCAACGAGCACCGACGGCGTCGGCACCAAGGTCGCCATTGCCCAGCGGATGGACATCCACGACACGATCGGGTGCGACCTGGTCGGCATGGTCGTCGACGACATCGTCGTGTGTGGTGCCGAACCGCTGTTCATGACCGACTACATCGCGTGCGGCCGGGTCGTGCCCACGCGAATTGCGGCCATCGTCAAGGGCATCGCACAGGCCTGCGTCACGGCCGGTTGTGCACTCGCCGGCGGGGAGACCGCGGAGCATCCCGGACTTCTCGGACCCGACGAGTACGACCTGGCCGGCGCGGCCGTCGGCGTGGTCGAAGCCGATGATCTGCTCGGACCGGACCGCGTGCGCGCGGGCGACGCCGTTGTCGCAATGGGGTCGTCTGGCCTGCACGCCAACGGGTACTCGCTGGTCCGGGCGATCCTGGATCACGCCCAATGGAGAATTGACCGCGACGTGCCGGAGTTGGGTCGGACCATAGGCGAGGAGCTCCTCGAACCGACCCGGATCTACGCGCCCGCCTGCTCGGCCCTGACCCGGTCGGAACATGTCGAGGTGCACGCGCTGGCGCATGTGACCGGCGGTGGCATCGCGGCGAACCTGACCCGGGTGCTGCCATCGGATGCCTCGGCCCGATTGGACCGCTCGACCTGGTTGCCGCAACCCGTTTTCGGTCTGCTGGGCTCGCTGGGCGGCGTCGCGCAGAGTGAGCTGGAAGCCGCGCTCAACATGGGCGTCGGCATGCTTGCCGTCGTCGCGCGGGCTGACGCGGACTCAGCGGTCGACGTGCTGAAGCAGCACGACGTGACGGCGTGGATCGCCGGCGAGACTGCCGGCGGCGACGGCACGGCTGAACTGGTCGGGGCGTATCGCCCCTGACGGGGACGCCTTGTGCCAGCGTCGCTTGTGCGACGCTTCGGGCGTGACTCGTACGACGGTGGCTCGTCCGTTGGCGGCGGCCGCGCTCCTCGTCGTCCTGACCGGATGCTTCAAGATCGACATGGACCTCGACATCAGCGAGGACGAGACGGTCGACGGCGAGATCATCCTGGCGGTTAGCGACGAATTGGCGGAGGCGACCGGGCAGAGTAGGGAAGAGCTCGTGGAGCAGTTCGAGGCCGACGTCATGCGGGATGCACCTGACGGCGTAACTCAGCAGCCATACAGTTCTGAGGGATTGGCCGGAACGCGGCTCATTCTGGCCGACGTCGCGGTCGACGAGTTCAGCCCAGCCGACGAGACGCTGTCGATCCTGCACGAGGGCGACCAGTACGTCGTGGACGGCGCGTTCGACCCGGCTGCGGTCGGCGACCTCGGCGCGTTGTCGGAGGAAGCCGTAGCCAACACGGTGGATGTGCGGGTGGCGATCACCTTTCCGGGCGATGTCATCGAGCACAACGGCGAGCTCGACGGCCGGACCGTGACCTGGGTGCCCACCTCGACCAAGGCGATCGACATCCATGCCCGAGCCGAGGATTCCGCCGAAAGCGTGTCAGCGCTGCCGCTGGTAGTCGCGGCGTTGGCCATCGCCGGCGTCGTCACTTTCCTGGCTGTACGCCGACGTCGTGATTCCGGCCCGGCCGAGGAACCAATCGCGGGCAACGCGGCCGAACCGATGACTGACTGATCCTGACTCCCGAGAGCGAGGTCGTCAGCGCCAGCGCGCGCTCTGCTCGTCGGTCTCGTCGAAGTCGTAGTCGCCGTCGCCGTCGTCGTCGTCCTGATCGACCTCGGCGTCGGCCGCTCCGTCGCCGCCCAGCTCACGCTGCAGCGCGTCGAAATCGGTCTCGAGCGACTGGTACTTCAGTCGACGGGCGACCTTCGTCTGCTTAGCCTTGGCCCGGCCGCGCCCCATTGGGTCGACCCCCTCGCACAAAACTGGGGCGACCAGTCAACCGGACGCCCTGGCAACTTCGGGTGACATCTGCTCGTGAAGACAACGCTACAGGGTTCGGCCATGTTCCGTCCCGCCCGGTCGTCCTTATCTGCAGGACGGATCAGCCGGGTAGGTGAATCCCCCGCAGGCGGGATACCTCGGCCATCCGCCGCTCGGCCAGCCGGTCGGCTGCGACGGCCGGCGGGACACCTTCGTCGGCGGCGAGGGCAAAGATCCGCCGGGTTGTCTGGAGGATCTGCTCAGCCCTACCCCGAGCGCGGTCGAAGGAGAATCCGTGCAGCTCGTCTGCGACTTGGATGACCCCACCGGAGTTCACGACATAGTCGGGTGCGTAGAGGATTCCCCGGTCCTCGAGCATCTTCTCGACGCCGGGGTGGGCGAGCTGGTTGTTGGCTCCTCCGCACACTGCCCGGCAACTTCCGCTTGCCGCCAGCGCCTCGACCATCTCGTC
The DNA here is from genome assembly GCA_963819885.1 of uncultured Actinomycetota bacterium. GTDB lineage: Bacteria > Actinomycetota > Actinomycetes > Jiangellales > Jiangellaceae > JACVRX01. The sequence goes on from CAWFXV010000018.1 coordinate 9,540, forward strand.
GTCGAGAGCGCCACCGAGGGCACACGGCGCGTAGACGTCGATCCTGGCGCCGGCGAGCGCAAACGCATCGGGAACGGCAAGCACCTCCGGATGGGCAGACTGCAGCCGCTCGATGGCCGGCGCGGACACATCGGTGACGACGACCTCGGCGCCGTCCTCGAGGAGCAACGCCGCGAGCTTGCTGCCGACCTTGCCGACACCGGCAATGCCGACCCGGCGGCCCCGCAAGGTCGGCGCCTGCCAGAGTCGTTCCGCGCAGGCCCGCATGCCCTGGAACACCCCGAACGAGGTGAGCACACTGGAGTCCCCGGCACCGCCCTCTGCCGGCGAGCGTCCGGTGACCCACCGGCACTCCCGAGAGATGATGTCCATGTCCGCGACATAGGTCCCGACGTCGCACGCGGTGATGTAACGGCCACCCAACGATGCGACGAACCGACCATATGCGCGCAGCAGGGCCTCGGACTTGTCGCGGCTGGGATCCCCGATGATCACGGCCTTGCCGCCGCCGAGGTCGAGGCCGGCAAGCGCGTTCTTGTAGGCCATTCCTCGCGACAGCTCCAAGACGTCGGCCAGCGCGTCGTCCTCGGTCCGGTATGGGTAGAACCGCGTCCCCCCGAGTGCGGGTCCAAGGGCAGTGGAGTAGATGGCGATGATCGCGCGCAGCCCGGTGGGTTCGTCCTGACAGAAGACGACTTGTTCGTGGCCGGTGTGCCGGCCGAAGACTCCCGTCTCTGCCGAGCCGTCTGTCGAGGTATCGGCCACGGTGGTGACCCCTTCGCATCCTCTGGCCCCGTCGTGCTGGCACTGTGAGCAAGCCACGGCAGCGGGCGTCAGCGTTGTGACCGTCACGATATGCCCGTCAGGTCCCTGTTGGCGCTGACCGGTTGGGCTCGACTCGCGGCATACGTCGTCTCTGCGTAGTCTCTGCACCAACGGCTTGAAAGAGTCGGTCGGACGGGGAATGGACGCACCGTTCGGCGCGTCCACGCCACAACGCAGTGGGGTGGAATGACCGTTTGCGGTGGAGCCACTCCACCAACACCAGGGAGGTGACGATGGCGACGAGGACTCAGGACGCCGAGCCCCTCCTCACGCCTGCCGAAGTCGCTGCCATGTTCCGGGTCGACCCAAAAACCGTGACCCGGTGGGCAAAGGCCGGCAAGCTCACATCGATTCGGACGCTGGGCGGACACCGCCGTTACCGGGAGTCCGAGGTCCGGGCCTTGCTGACGGGGCAGATCCCTGCGCAGCGAGCCGAACCGGACACCGAGCAACAGGGGTGAGTCCTTCCGGCGGCCGCTGCCCCGCGGTGGCCGCCGGACACTCGATTGGTCACCCTCCCGCCCGGGAGGCTGCGTGCGGGCACGATCGATGATCAAGCCCGTGGCCATGGTCGCCACGGGCGGGCTGTTGGTCGCCGTCGCGGTCGTCGGGACGCGAGCGTCTGGCGGGCTGGAGCTCGAGTTCCGACCGCTGTTGGTCATTCCCAGTGATGTGCTGGGAATCGTTCTCCTCGCGGCTGCCGTCCTGTGCCTTCCGCTGCTGATACTCGGCATGTACTTCCGCCGGCGGGCACGCCGTGCCGAACCAGGCGGCGAGACGGAGTGGTTACAACGGTTGGTGCTTCTCGCGGTACTCGTCGCGTCCGTTGTGGTGCTCCGCGAGCTGCTTCCGGACAACACCGAACAGGGGCCCGCCACCGATGCTGATCTCGGCGAGGCGGAGGGAGGTCCCGCCGACGTGCTGTGGTCCGGCCAGGCCGCCGTACTCGCCGGGGTACTCGCCGGTATGGCCTTCGCGGTCATGTGGTGGCGAAGGCACGGCATCCGTGGTCCCGAAGCAGTGGCGATCGGCGACGCGGACCGCGACCAGGACGCCGCCGCCATCCGAGCCGGTCGGGCCGTCCTCGATGAGCGTTGGGACGAGCCTCGGGCCGCTGTCGTCGGGTGTTATGCCGCTATGGAAAGTGCGTTGGCCGAGGCGGGGACCTCGCGCGGTCGGGCCGAAACACCAGAGGAGCTACTCCACCGAGCGATGACAGCCGGCCGGTTGGCGGGCGAACCCGGACGCCGGCTCACCGAGCTGTTTCTGACGGCTCGGTACTCGTCCGCAGAAGTGACCGCCGCGGACGTCGCCGATGCTCGCGAGGCATTGAGCAGCATCGCCGCAGGGGTCCGACAGTGACCTTTGGCATCCCGCCGTCGGAGAACGACCCGCTCGTCAGCGTCATCAGCGGTCGCGAAGGCCCGACCGGCGCTCGTGTTCCGCGGCGTCGGCAAACGATCCCGTGGTGGTCGCCGGTATTGATCGTGGCGGGCACCCTGGCTGCCGGGCCGCTGGGTTTGTTGCTGGCGACGTCCGTGGTCGGTGCCATCGTCGTGCTGCGACTGCGAGTGCTCATCGCGGAGCCCGAGGCTCGCGACCTGCCCACGCTGCCGTGGTCGCGTCGACCCCAAGCAGCGGTGCTGCCGGGCTTCACCCGAACGGTAGGTTCCGTCGAATGGGGCCTGGTGTCCGCTTTCGACTTCGACACCTCTCTTCGGCCCCGGCTCACCAGGGTTGCCGCGGCCCGGCTGGCCGACCGGCACGGCATCGACATGGCGGCCCAGCCGTCGACGGCCGCCCGCCTGCTGGGCGCGGATGCTTGGGCACTGATCGACCCCGCTCGGTTGCCCGTCGCAGACCGCAGCGTTCATGGGCCAGACCGTGCGGCCCTGGCTCGGGTTCTGGACGCGATAGAACGGATCTGACGGAGGACGAGTGACCGACACCACGAGTTCGCCCACCTGGACACCGATGGCGACCGGTCGTCGAGTGCACGAGGTGATCGACGAGGTGGAGCGCGCGGTTGTCGGCAAGAGAGCGGCACTCGAACTGGTTCTGCTCGGGATTCTCTCCGGCGGGCATGTTCTGCTCGAGGATCTGCCCGGTCTCGGTAAGACGCTCATGGCTCGCTCGTTTGCCCACGTGCTCGGACTGGAGATGCGACGAATCCAGTTCACCCCGGACCTGCTGCCCTCAGACGTCACGGGTGCGCCGGTGCTGGACCCGAGAACCGGCGAGCTGGCCTTCCGGGCCGGGCCGGTGTTCGCGAACCTGGTGCTGGCCGACGAGATCAACCGAACGCCGCCGCGCACCCAGGCAGCCCTGCTCGAGTCGATGGCCGAACGGCAGGTCACTGTCGACGGCGTCACCCACCAGCTGCCCGAGCCGTTCACCGTACTGGCCACCGACAATCCGATCGAGTTCGAAGGCACCTACCCCCTTCCCGAGGCGCAGCTGGATCGGTTCATCATGCGGGTTCGGATCGGCTATCTCGCCGCTCCCGACGAGACGCTGATGCTGCGACGACGAATCGACCGCAAGGCGCCAGAAGCCTCGTTACGATCCATCGGCGAGCCAGCCGAGCTGTTGGCGATGACTCGCTCGCTGGAGGACGTCGAGGTCGACGACGACCTGCTCGACTACGTCGTACGAATTCAGACCGCGACTCGTCACCACCCGCACATCCTCGTCGGTTCGAGCCCCCGAGGTGGCTTGGCGATTCTCGCCTTGGCACGGGGACGCGCGGCGCTCGCCGGCCGGGCGTTTGTCACGCCAGACGACGTCAAGCAGGTGGCGGTGCCGGCGTTGGGGCACCGGCTGGTGCTACGACCGGAGCTGTGGGTCCGCCGGATCTCCGGTGACGATGTCGTCGCCGAGGTCATGGACAGTGTCGAGACACCGCCGACCAAACGCATTCCGTCATGACCGCGGCACAGGTGGAGCTGCGCTGGCGACTGTCGCCGCTGGCGGCTCGGTTGGCGACTGTCGGCGCTCTCGCGTCGGCCGCTGGGCTCGTGCTGGGCCGCGCCGAACTAGTCGTACTCGCAGTGCCGGCGCTAGCGGCGCTTGCCGCAGGTCGTCGAGCCGGTCCGGGTGAGTTGGGCATTGCCGCCACCACGCCAAGCGACCGCTATGTCGAAAGCGACACCGTCGACATCGGTGTCACTGTCGATCCAGGACCGGCGACCGGAGGTATAAGGGCAGAGTTGGCGCTGCCTGCCACCGCATGGCACGCCCAAGGGTCGATGACCGTCATCGGGAACACGGAGGTGACGACGACCTGGTCGGCCACGCCGACTCGTTGGGGCCGTCGAAGCATTGGCCCGGTCCGACTGACGGCATGGGGGCCATCCCGGTTCGACATCGCGACTGCCGAGGTCTCCCTTGGCGTCATCGACGTGCATCCACCGGCCGCGTGGGCACGGCACTTGCCGGTTCCGCCGCGCCTGGTCCAGCGGACCGGTCTGCACGCCGGCCGCTCGGAAGGATCCGGTGTCGAGTTCGCTGGGGTCAGGCCATACGAGCCCGGCGACGTCGTCCGCCGGATCCATTGGCCAGCTACTGCACGGCGGGGTCGGCTCCATCTCACCCGGCATGCCGTCGAACGGGCCGCGGACGCAGTCGTCGTCATCGACGCGACGACCGAGGTCGCGGACGCGCTGGACCTGTCGGTCCGTGGGGCCGCCGGCGTGGCGCAGGCCTATCTCGCTGCAGGGGACCGGGTCGGTGTCGTCGCGCTCGGCGGGATCGTGCGCTGGCTGCCGCCCGGTGTCGGTCTTCGGCAGGTCCACCGCGTGGTCGAGACGGTGCTGGACGTTCGGCTCGACGACTCGTATGTGGCACCGGATCTCAACCGGCTACCGCGACGAGCTTTGCCGCCGGGAGCACTTGTCGTGTTGTTCAGCCCGCTGCTCGATCCGGGTGTTCTGGAGATCCTGCGCGACCTGCGCGAACGCGGACATCCGACCGTAGCCGTCGACGTGCTGAGAACCGAACCCCTGCCGCCACCCGGCACTCGCGCCGGCCCGGAAGCCGTGCGACTGTGGCGGCTGGAGCGCGACGCCCTCCGGCACGAGCTGTCCTCGATCGGGGTGACCGTCGTGCCGTGGGGGGACGACGAATATGCAATCGGGCTACTGGATCGCGTCGCGGTTCGGCTGCACCCGCAGCTCGCCGGCGGCGTGCCATGAACCCGCTGGCTGCGGGCTTCATTGCGGCCGTCCCCGGAGCCGGCGCGGTCACCCTCGCGGGTATCTACACCTCGCCAGACGCTCGGCTGTGGACCTGGGTCGCGGCCGTCGGCGTCGCGCTCGCCGTCCACCCGGCGCTGCGATGGGCGAGCACACTGGCTCTGGTCGGCATTCTGGTCGGCGTCATCTTGCGGGCAGGGGTGACCGGCTTGCCGGTGACCGTCGCTGCCGGTCTTGGTGTCTTGCTCCTTGCCTACGTGCTGGCTCTCGATCTCGCCGACCTGGTCGGGCAGGCTCGCGGCGAGTTGGCCAGGCTCACCATGGGATGGGCCGCCGCGATGGCCCTGCCGATGGCGGCCGGGCTCGGTGCCTGCGCGCTCGCCTTGCTCGTGGTGGCCGCACCAGTCTCGCCGTCGCTTCCTCTCGCCTTGGCCGGGCCGGTGGCCGTGGTCGCGCTCGGCATCTTGGCCATGCGGCGCCGCAACCCGCAATAGACGACCTGCGTGGCAATGTCGCGGGATCAGGTTCCGTAACCGGAACGCGCATCCAGCTCAGCGACGAGCGTCTTCGGAGCGACGGTTCGGTAGGCGTCCTCGACCAGTTCGGTGATTTCATCCCAGTCGACTGGAACGTCGAGCCGGACGCCGAGCCAGCCGCGGTGTCCGACATACGGAGGTCGAAAGAACCGCCCCGGAGCCGAGTCGACGAGCATGGCTTGGACGCCTTCGGGAGCGGCGCACCAGAAGCCGAGAACGTCATCGTGGTGATGGTCGGCATAGGTGACGAACGTCTTCTTGCCGCGAACGAACCAGGTCGGCTCGCCGTGGCTGATCCGCTCCGTCGCATCGGGCAGGTTCAGGCAGATCGCCCGCAGCCGCGGCAGCGGATCGTCGCTCATGGCACCGCCGGCCGCTGCGACGGTTCGCGGAAGCGGGTACCGATCGTGAGCAGCAACAGCCCAACGCCGAGGATCATGTAGAAGTTGCGCGCTGCGGTCTCGTCGGAGAACCCGAGGACGAACGGAGCGACGATCAGGAAGATCGACAACACCATGTCGACGGTGACGTGCGCGGTGATGGCCAGCTGCTTGACCAGGCTGGTCGGCATCCCGGCTGTGATAGCGGTGTTCACCAAGACCACGATGCCGATGGCGATGGACAGCCCCGTGGCGACAGCCGAATCGAAGTCGAATAGGACGGGACCGGCCAGGAACACGACGCCGAGGACGTACTCGAGCGCGCCATGCACCGTCCGGGGAACGGGCCCCTCGCGCAGCATGGCGTAACGCTAGCCCGTCCCGGGGCCACCCCCATGATCGACTGGTCGCAAACAGCTACGGCGTGCCGGGCGGGTCGCGCCAGTTGCGACCAGTCGATCACGAAGCTGGGCTCAGCCGCCGAGGACCGAGCGGACGCTCGGCGGCAAGTCAGGAAACGCCTCGAGCGGACGGGCCGCGACCAGCCGGTCCGCCTCGTCGCGCTCCAAACCGCCGTCGTCGACCAGCACCTGCCGGGCATGGGTATCCGGCAGCAGGTTGAGCCAGCGCAGGACGAGTTCTTCGCGGCCGGTCTCGGCAAGCTGGCCGTGCAGCCGGACCCGGGCCATGCCTCCATCGGGATACACGTCGAGCCGCACGTCTGTGGTCTCCGGCGCGTCGTCGATGCGGAACAGGTGGCGCGTGTCCGGCTGAAGGCGGGTGCGCGGCAACAACTCGACCCAGTCGCGGCCCGCTGACTGCCAGTCGCGCCCACGCAGTGCGGCCCAGCCGGGTGCGTTTCCGACGAAGTACGAGGTGTCCAGTTCCGCCAGCCGCACCCGGCCCGGCCCGGCAAGCTGAAACTCCACCCAGTCGTTGTCATCGTCGCGACGTCGGGCGGTCTCCCAGCCCTCGCCCATCACCCGGGCTTGGCCCGGCGAGATCAGGTTGCTGGGCGAGGAATAGAACATGTTGCTGCAACCGGTGACCACGCCGCCGTTGGCAAGCGCGGCAAGATCGATCTCGCCGGTGCCGAGAAAACGTGGGTCTGGGACTGCCTCACCGTGCGCCCGAAGCCTGGCGACCCCGCCATCGGGATACATGCACAGCCGCACATGGGTCACCCGCTGCGGCACATCGACCGAGAACGGGTTCTGGGTGTCGCCGTCGGCCGGCGAGCGGGGGACCAGCGGGATCCAGTCAGCCTGCTGCAGCTCGTCCGGCGTCGGGTATCCCTCGACCGAGGCACCCTCGACGGAGATCTCCGGCGGGTAGTTTCCGGTGAAGAACGCGGTGTCGACCACGACGCCGCGGACGACCCCGGCGATGCCCAGCCGCACAATTGCCCAGTCGTGGCCGGGTTCTCGACGTCGACGGGTCTCCCAGCCGTCGTAGACCTGCCCTTTGTGACCGAACGTGTACGTCTGATAGGTCGCCGGCTCGGGCTTGATGAGGTTCTCGCGCTCGGCGAAGAGCTCGTCGTTGGCACCGACGACGCTGCCGCCGAGACGACGGCTGGCCAGGTCGGGAAGAGCGGTGAAGGCCTGTTCGGTCACGGTCACTCCTTGCTCGTGTGTGGAGGCGCAGGCGACGGCGGGGGCAGCCAGTCGGCGGCGATTCGACGGGCGAGCTGTTCGAGCAGGGGCCCTGCGTCGGCCATGCTGCGAGCGGGATCAGGTTCGAGATCGGAAAGTGCATACGCGCGCTGAATACCGGCTTCGCGCAAGGCGGCCGGCTCGAGCAGGCATCGGCCGGCCACCGCGACGACCGGGACGCCGGCCGCGCGCGCCGCAGCTGCCACCCCGGCTGGTGCCTTGCCGCGCAGGGTCTGCTCGTCCAACGACCCTTCTCCGGTGACGACCAGAGCGCACCCCGGCACCCGATGGGCGAAACCGATCAATTCCAGGATCAGCTCGATACCGGGGCGGAGTGTTGCGCCGAGGATCGCCATGGCTGCGAAGGCGACGCCGCCGGCCGCTCCGGCGCCCGGAACCTCGGCATCGTCCCGGCCGGTCGTCGTGGCGACGACTGCGGCCCAGTGCCGCAGCGCCTCGTCGAGTACGGCGACGTCTTCCGCCGTCGCACCCTTCTGTGGACCGTAGACCGCCGCGGCACCGTGCGGCCCGTACAACGGGTTGTCGACGTCGGATGCGACGACGACCTCGGCACCACTGAGCGCGGGGTGCAGGCCGGCCAGATCCAGCCGACGCAGCCGACCCAGGGCGCCGCCGCCCTCGGGCAGCGGTTTGTCGTCCTCGTCGAGCAGGCGCGCGCCGAGCGCCTCGACCATCCCGGCGCCTCCGTCGGTGCTCGCACTCCCACCCACGCCGAGCACGATCCGGCCGCACCCGGCGTCCAGCGCCGCATGGAGGACTTCTCCGGCGCCATGGCTCGAGGCGACCAGTGGTGACAGCCTGCCGTGAGGCAGCCGCCGCAGGCCCGACACGTCGGCGAGCTCGATGACCGCAACGCCAGCCCGCTCCGCATACCCGGTGTCCACCCGATCACCGGTCGGGCCCTCGGCCTGGACCGGGACCAGGCGGTACCCAGCCGACACCGCCGCCTCGACCGTCCCGTCCCCGCCGTCCGCGACTGGAAGCCGGTCCACCTCGACACCAGGCGCTGCTGCCTGCAGGCCGGCGGCCACATGCTCGGCGACCTGGCCCGCGGTCAGCGACCCCTTGAACTTGTCGGGGGCGACGAGGACGCGCATCGGATCACTCAGCCTGCCACGCTGGAAGGTCTCGATTCATGCCGTGCCTCTCCGCAGCAGATGCCCCCGCGGGCCTCCATCATCGGTGATCTGCCGGCCGCGCAGCCAAGTGCTGCGCACGACCCCGGACAGCGGCCGCTGGGCATACGGCGTGAGCGGGTGCCGGTGGTGCAGCCGGTCCGGCTCGACGACGAACGCGTCGTCCGGCGCGAACACCGAGAAGTCGGCGTGGTACCCGAGCGCGATGTGGCCCTTGCGCTGCATGCCGGCAATCGCGGCGGGCTGCTCGGCCATCCATCGCACGACGTCGCCCAACCCGAAACCCCGTTGCCGCGCCTGTGTCCAAACGGCCGGAAGGACCGAGCTGGAGCGAGGCGATCCCGCCCCACGCCATGCCGAAGTCACCGTCGGTCAGCCGCTTCAGCTCCGGTGTGCACGGCGAGTGGTCGGACACCACCGCATCGATGTCGCCGCTCTGTAACCCGTTCCACAGCAGCTCGCGATTGTCGGCCTCGCGAATCGGCGGACAGCACTTGAACTGGGTCTGCCCGTCCTGGATCTCCTCTGCGGTAAAGACCAGGTAGTGCGGGCAGGTCTCGACGCTGACCCGAACCCCGTCTTTTCGAGCGGTCCGCAACATGGGCAGAGCGTCCGACGAGGACAGATGCAGCACGTGCACCCGAGAACCGGTCCATCGGGCCGCCTCGATGACCTGGGCGATCGCGACGTTCTCCGCGCCGCGGGGACGCGAGGCCAGGAAGCCCTTGTACGTCTCGCCGTGCGCGGTCGGGGCGTGATCGATGGCCGCCGAGTCCTCCGCGTGCACCAAGAGCAGCGAGCCGAACGTGCCGATGGTGCGCAGGACCTCCGGGAGATCACCGGGGTCGAGATGCGGGAACTCGTCGACGCCGGAATGCAGCAGGAAGGACTTGAAGCCGAACACCCCGGCGTCGTGCAACCCGCGCAGCTCGGCGAGATTGCCGGGCACCGCGCCGCCCCAAAAGCCGACGTCGACGTGCACCTGGCCGTCGGCGGCCTTGCGCTTCACCTCCAGCGCGGCCACGTCAATGGTGGGTGGGATGCAGTTGAGCGGCATGTCGACGATGGTTGTGACGCCGCCGGCCGCCGCCGCCCGAGTCGCGGTCGCGAAACCCTCCCACTCGGTACGCCCGGGCTCGTTGACGTGCACATGGGTGTCGACCAGGCCGGGCAGCAAAACCTCGTCCGCACCGAGATCGACGACCTCGGGTGCTGTCAGGTCCGAGTCGAGTGGCTCGATCGCGGCGACCTGGCCGTCAGCCACGCCGACGCGGCGGGCCACCTCCCCGGCCGCGGTGACGACGCGGGGAGCGCGCAGCACCAAGTCCAGCTCGCTCACGCAGGGCCTCCGCGGGGTCAGTCCAGCAACGCGATCGCGGTCGGTGCGTCCTCACCGCGCTCTGCCAGTTCCTCGAACTCGGTCACGTTGTCGAGCTCGGTGCCCATCGCGATGTTCGTGACCCGCTCCAGGATCACCTCGACGACGACGGGCAGCCGATGCTCGTTGGCGAGCTTGCGCGCCTCCTCGAACGCCGGCAGGAGATCGTCGGGCTGCTCGACCCGCAGCGCCTTGCAGCCCAGTCCTTCGGCGACCTTCACGTGGTCGACGCCGTACCCGCCGATCTCGGGGCTGTTGATGTTGTCGAAGGAGAGTTGGACGCAGTAGTCCATGTCGAACCCGCGCTGGGCCTGCCGGATCAGGCCCAGGTAGGAGTTGTTCACCACGACGTGCACGTACGGCAGGTTGAACTGCGCTCCAACGGCGAGCTCCTCGATCATGAATTGGAAGTCGTAGTCGCCGGACAGCGCGACCACAGTCGCGCCGGGATCGGCGGTGACCACGCCTAGCGTCGCCGGCACGGTCCACCCCAGCGGCCCGGCCTGGCCGCAATTGATCCAGTGCCTGGGGTGGTAGACGTGCAGGAACTGAGCGGCGGCGATTTGCGACAGCCCGATCGTGCTGACGTAGACGGTGTCGCGGCCGTACGCCCGGTTCATCTCCTCGTAGACGCGCTGGGGCTTGATCGGTACTTCGTCGAAATGGGTACGACGCTGCATGGTCCCCTTGCGGTCGGCACACTCGGCCGCCCAATCACTTCGGTCGGGAAGCTCGCTGGCTGCGTCGCGCTCCCGCGCCACCGCGCAGAACAATTCCAGGGCCGCACCGGCGTCGGAGACGATGCCGTAGTCGGGTGCGAACACCCGGCCGATCTGGGTTGGCTCGATGTCGACATGCACGAAGCGTCGACCGCGCCGGTAGGTGTCCAGACCACCGGTGTGGCGGTTGGCCCAGCGGTTGCCGATTCCCAGGACGAAGTCCGAGGCCAGCACAGTCGCGTTTCCGTACCGGTGCGCGGTCTGCAGCCCGGCCATCCCCACCATCAGCGGATGGTCGTCGGGAATGGTGCCCCAGCCCATCAGGGTGGGGATGACCGGGACGCCAGTGAGTTCCGCGAACTGCACCAGAAGATCGGCCGCGTCCGCGTTGACGATCCCGCCGCCGGCGACGATCAGCGGCCGCTCGGCCTCGGCCAGCAGGTCCATCGCCCGCTCGATCTGGGCTCGTGAAGCGGTCGGCCGGTACACCGGCAACGGCTGGTAGGTGTCCGGGTCGAACTCGATCTCGGTCATCTGCACGTCGAACGGCAGGTCGACCAGCACCGGGCCAGGACGACCTGAGCGCATCAGATGGAAGGCCTGCTGGAACGCGCCCGGAACCTGCGCCGGCTCGAGCACGGTCATCGCCATCTTCGTCACCGGCTTGGCGATGGCGGCAATGTCCACGGCCTGGAACTCCTCCTTGTGCAGCCGAGCGACCGGCGCTTGCCCGGTGATACAGAGGATCGGGATCGAGTCCGCGGACGCCGAGTAGAGACCGGTGATCATGTCTGTGCCTGCGGGCCCCGAGGTGCCGATGCAGACGCCGATGTTCCCCGCCTTCGCCCGGGTGTACCCCTCGGCCATGTGTGATGCACCCTCGACGTGCCGGGCGAGCACGTGATCGATCCCGCCGAGCGTGCGCATCGCGGCGTATAGGGGGTTGATGGCCGCGCCCGGCAGGCCGAAGGCGTGCCGGACTCCTTCCTTCTTGAGAATCTCTACGGCTGCCTCTGCGGCCCTCATCCGTGCCATCTCGGTACTCCTGCCTGGCTCAGCGGCCGGCTCGGCCGGAGAGCTCCTCGGCCAACTTGAACAGACCCGAGTGGTCGAGCGCACCGTCGCCGCGGGCGACCATGGCCGCCACCAGCTGGCTCACTGCCGCTCCGAGCGGCAGGACGACGCCTGCTTCGCGGGCCGCGGACTGGACGATGCCGAGATCCTTGTGATGCAGCTCCAGTCGAAAGCCGGGGGCGAACTCCCGAGCGAGCATCACATTCGCCTTGCGGTCCAGGACAGCGCTGCCGGCCAGGCCTCCGCCGAGGACGCGCACAGCAGCCTCGGTATCGACGCCGTAGGCCTCCAGGAACACCAGCGCCTCCGCCAGCAGCTCGATGTTGCCGGCGACGATGAGCTGGTTCGCCGCCTTGACCGTCTGCCCAGCGCCGGCCGGCCCGACATGCACGATCGTCTTGCCGACCGCCTGCAGCATGGGCAAGGCGGCCTCGAAGTCCGCAGTTTCGCCGCCCACCATGATCGACAAACTGGCCTCGATCGCGCCCGCCTCACCGCCGCTCACCGGTGCGTCGAGTACCCGTACGCCTCGCTCCCGGCCCGCAGTAGCGACGCTTTTGGACACATCGGGCCGGATGCTGCTCATGTCGACGTACAACGATCCGGGCTCGGCATTCTCGAAGACGCCATCCGGCCCGGTCGTCACCTCGTGGACATCCGGAGAGTCCGGCAGCATCGTCACGACGACATCGGCACCGCGGACTACTTCTGCCACGCCCTCTGCGCCGCGGCCGCCCTGCTCGACCAGCGCCTGCACCTTGTCCGGCGTTCGGTTGTACCCGACGACGTCGAACCCCGCCTTGACCAGGTTGGCGGCCATTGGGGCTCCCATGATGCCCAGGCCGATGAATCCGACGGTCGTCATCGTCCCTCCTCGGTGTCGAACAGACTTAGCGACCGGCGCCGCGCGCCGGCTCGGGCAGCCAGCCGAAGCTGTCCACAGTTGCTGCGCTGGGCTTGTACTCCAGCGCGACCCAGCCGTCGTAACCGGCCTGAGCCAGCTCCTCGAGCCAACGAGCCAGCGGCAGCTCGCCGGTGCCCGGCTCGTTACGGCCCGGCGCATCGGCGATCTGCACGTGGCCGACCCGGTCGGCGTGCCGGGCGATGGCGGCGTCGACGTCGTCGCCATTGACCGCCAGGTGGTAGAGGTCGCAGAGGAGGCGCAGGTTCTCGGCGCCGGTGTCGCGCTGCACCCGGTCGATGACGCCGATGACGTCAGCGGCGGTCTTCAGCGGATATCGCGGCGCGCCGCTCACCGGCTCCACGAGCACGGTTCCGCCGATCCGGTCTGCCGCCTGCGCGGCCACTGTGAGGTTATCGAGGGCGAGGTCGTCTTGCTCCTCGGGTGTGCTCTCGTCGACCCGGTTGCCATACAGAGCGTTGAACGCGCGACACCCCAACTGCTCGCCGATACCCACCGTGACGTCCACGTTGTCCCTGAACTCGTCGGACCGGGCCGGCCAGGACACCAGGCCACGATCCCCGCCGGGCATGTCGCCGGCCGCAAAGTTGAGCCCGATCAGTTGCACGCCGGCATCGCGGATGGCGGCGACGAAAGCGCCGACGGCCGAGTCGGAAGGAACCGCCACGTCGAACGGCCACCAGAACTCGACGGCACCGAATCCGGCCTGCCGTGCGGCCGCGGGCCGTTCCAGGACCGGAAGCTCGGTGAACAGGATCGATGTGTTGACGGCATACCGCGGCACGCTGCACAGACCTCCATGGTTTCCGTATGACGGAGAACGTAGTCCGCTATGTGGAATCGGTCAAGCGCCGGGCGAGCCGGTCGAGGGTCTCCCGGTCCGGACCACCGGCGTCGGTCACCTCCTCCGGATCGACGGCCCCGCAGTCCAGCCCGCGGACAAGAAAGCCGGCCAGCGCCTGTGCGGTCGCGGGCTCGTCCAGCACGCCTGAGTCGGCTTTCGTCAGATAGGCGCGCAGCCGATCAAGCGCGGACGGCAGACCCTGCCGGAAGAAGGCATAGGTCGCCAAGTAGCGAGTCGGCAGCTGGGCGGGATGCATGTCCCACCCTTGGTAGAAACCGCGTTCCAGCGACCGGCGTACGAGCCGTGCGTGCAGCCGCCAGGCATTGTGCACGGCATCCCGGTCGCCCGCGGGCAGCACGTTGGTAGAGCCGTCGGACAGCCGGACCCCGGTGCCCGCAGCAGCGAGCTGCATGACCGCCTTGGCGTGGTCAGCGGCCGGGTGCTCCATGCTCTGGTATGCGGCGGCAATGCCGAGCGCCGCGCTGTAGTCGTACGTTCCGAAGTGCAGCCCGCTGCAGCGGGCGCCCGCTGCGTGCACCATCCGGGCCACCGTGGCGGCACCGTCGGGCCCGAGCACGGCTTGTGGCGTCTCGATCTGGATCTCGAATCGCACCCGGCCGGCGGGCAGCTTGGCCGCCGACTCCAGCCGCTCGCACACAGCCACCATCGCCTCGACCTGATCCACGCTGGTGACCTTGGGCAACGTGACCACGAAGCCGGCGGGGAGCTCGCCGCCCAATTGTTCGACCAGGCCGGAGACGAATAGGCCGAGCGTGCGCAGCCCACGTCGTCGGGTCGGAGCTTCCAGGCTTTTGAACCGGATGCCGAAGAACGGCGGAGCGGCACCGGCGGCAATGGATTGAGCCAGCGCGCTGGCTGCGCTGTGTGCTGCTGCGGTCTCGACGCCGTTCGGATGCGACCCGTAGCCGTCCTCGAAGTCGATTCGCAGGTCCTCGACCGGCTCGCGGGTGAGCTTGCCGCGCACCCGGTGAAGCACATCGGTGATGGCCGCTACCGGGATTCCGGTCGCGTCCGCGAGCGTGTCCGGGTCGGTACCGTCGGTGTCGAGAGCCGCGAGCGCGGCATCACCCCAGTCGGCCGCCGTGTTGGCGTCGAACCTGTCGGCGGGCACGTACACCGTGTGCACCGGTTGCCGGGTCCCGGAATCGCCCGGATACCTCGCCGTGAGGTCAGCGTCGGCGGTGGCGAGCCGCCGGTCGAGGTCGTCCAGAAACGCGTTGTCTAGGCCTGCGACCGCACCGGGAGTTGCCATCGCCGGCTATGCCACGATGTCGTATGCGGGCAGCGTCAGAAAGTCCACGAACTCGTCAGCGACGGCGACTCGCTCGAACAGCTCCCGCGCCTCTTGGTAGCGGCCGGCGGCGAACGCATCGTCGCCGATAGCCGCGCGGATGGCGTTGGTCTCCTCGTCCAGGATCCGGGCGACCAGCTCATGGGTGACCGGTTCGTCGGTGTCGTCCAGAGTCACCCCGTTGTGCAGCCACTGCCAGATCTGCGAGCGAGAAATCTCGGCGGTTGCCGCGTCCTCCATCAGGTTGTTGATGCCGACCGCCCCATTGCCCGCCAACCAGGCGGCGAGATATTGCAGCGACACGGAGACGTTCTCGCGCAGCCCACGTTCGGTTCGGCTCCCAGGTGTCTCCTGAACCGCGAGCAGCTGGTCCGCCGTGACATGGACGTCGTCGCGCCGACGGTCGAGCTGGTTGGGTCGGTCGCCGAGATGCCGGTCGAACACCTCCTCACACACGGGCACCAGGTCGGGATGGGCGACCCAGGACCCGTCGAAGCCGTCCCGTGCCTCTCGCTCCTTGTCCTCGCGCACCTTCGCCAGCGCTCGCTCGTTGACAACCGGATCGCGGCGACTAGGAATGAATGCCGCCATGCCGCCCATCGCGAATGCCCCTCGCCGGTGGCACGTGGACACCAGCAGTTCGGTGTACGCGCGCATCATCGGAGCGGTCATGGTCACATCGGCGCGGTCGGGCAGGACGAAGCTGGAGCCGGCGTCGCGGAAGTTCTTGATGACGCTGAACAGATAGTCCCAGCGCCCGGCGTTGAGGCCGGACATATGGTCGCGCAGCTCGTAGAGGATCTCGTCCATCTCGAAAGCAGCGGTGATCGTCTCGATCAGCACCGTTGCCCGGATGGTGCCGACGGGGATGCCGAGGGCTCGCTGGGCGTGGACGAAGACGTCGTTCCACAGCTTTGCCTCGAGGTGGCTCTCCGTCTTCGGCAGATAGAAGTACGGCCCGCTCCCACGCGCCAACAGCTCGGCGGCGTTGTGGAAGAAATACAGTCCGAAGTCGACCAATGCGCCGACCACAGGCTCGTCGTCGACCAGGACATGACGCTCGTCGAAGTGCCAACCGCGCGGACGCACGACGAGGACGGCGAGCGGGCCGTCGTCGCGAAGCCGGTACGCCTTGCCTTCGGGCGACTCGTAGGACAGTTGCCGGCGCACGGCGTCGTAGAGGTTGACCTGGCCGGACACCACGTTCTGCCAATGCGGAGTATTGGCGTCCTCGAGGTCGGCCAGCCAGACTCGGGCGCCGGAGTTCAGCGCGTTGATCGCCATCTTCCGCTCGGTCGGCCCAGTGATCTCGACCCGACGATCGACCAGGTCGGCGGGGGCCGACGCGACCGTCCACTCGGCTTCCCGGACCTGCTTGGTCGCCGCCAGGAAGTCCAGTCGCCCCGTCGAGGCGATTTCCGCCCGCCGGTCAGCACGGCGAGCGAGCAGCTCGTCGCGGCGAGAGCCGAAGGTTTTCTGCAGATCGGCCACGAAGGCAAGGGCCTGCGGAGTCAGGATCTCCTCACCGCGATCGACGGCTTCTCCGGTCACCTTCAGGTCGGCCACAGTCCCCCCTCGGTGAGGGCAGCGATTCCGTATGGCGGATGCTACTTTCTGAGATACGGAAGTCAATCGACGGGCGTTGAGACCCGGCGCTGCTCGGATGCCGTACGGTTTCCACTATGCGGAAGAATGGTAGACGCGACTCCGGCGAGGCTGGACGCCGCGGCGGTGTGCAGACCATCGAGCGGGCGTTCCACCTGCTCGAGGTCCTCGCTGCGGGTGGTGGCGAGATGTCGATCAGCCAACTCGCCGACGAGTCCGGGCTGCCCATGCCGACCATCCACCGGCTGTTGCGGACACTCGTGGCCCAGGGGTACGTGCGGCAGCAACCGTCGCGCCGATACGCATTGGGTCCCCGATTGATCTGGCTCGGCGAAAGCGCGGAGCGCCTGCTGGCCGCCTGGGCACTGCCGCACCTGGAGAAGCTGGTGGCAGAGCTCGACGAAACCGTCAACGTCGCCATGCTCGACGGAGACCGCGCCGTCTACGTTGCCCAAGTACCTGGGACCCGTCCGATGCGCACGTTCACCGAGGTCGGCCGCCGGGTGCATCTACACAGCACCGGGGTGGGCAAGGCGCTGCTCGCAGCACTCCCGGACGAGCAGATGATCGATCTGGTGGGCAGGATCCCGCTGCCGGCCAACACTGAGCACACGATCGTGGACCGGGACCTGTTGCTGGCCGATCTACGGGCCGCGCGCCTCAATGGGTTCACCGTCGACGACGGGGAACAGGACATCGGGGTGCGGTGCATCGCGGTGGCGATGCCCGCCGATACCGTCCGCGCAGCGATCTCGGTGTCGGCGCCCAGCGTGCGGCTGACCGATGACATGCGCGCGAAGGTCGCCCGCCTGCTCCGGCGCGCCGCCGACGAGTTGGGGCGTGAGCTGATCAGCCGCAACGGATCGACCTGACCTGTTCTCTTCCTCCCTCCCTCCCTCCCTCCCTCCCTCCCTCCCTCCGTTCCGGCGGCCCCTGGCCTCTTCTCAGCTTGCGACTTCAATGATCAAACTCGCGCCACCCGAGGTTTGATCGCGTTTTTCCGCGAATTTGATCATTGAAGTGGTCGAAGGGGGGCCAGAGACCAGACTGTTGACACTCACGGACACCGTCGCTAGCTTTCTGCTAAGTAGAAACCAAGTTCCGCATGACGGAAACGGTGTTCTCTGGATGACCCTTTCGACGCATGTTCTCGATGCCGGCCGTGGTCACCCGGCCGCTGGCGTGCCCGTGACGCTGCACCGTCTCGTCGGCGAGACGTGGGAACTGCTCGGCGAGGGCCTGACGGACTCCGACGGCCGGGTCGCGGGACTCGCCTCGGACGGGCTGGCGGCCGGTGTTCACCGGCTCGAGTTCGACACCGGCGCCTATTTCGCCTCGTCTGGCCAGACCGGCTTCTACCCCGAAGTGCACGTCACGTTCGAGATCGTCGATCCCGACCAGCACTACCACGTGCCGCTGCTGCTGAGCCCGTACGCCTTCTCCACCTATCGAGGGAGCTGACGCTATGGCAGTGACCCTGGGCCACAACCAGTACGGAAAGGCCGAGACCCGGGTCGTACGGGTTTATCGCGACTCGGATCCGCACGAGATCGTCGACTACAACGTCAGCTGTGCCCTCTCCGGTGACTTCCTTGACACCCACCTGACCGGAGACAACGCAAAGGTCCTCACCACCGATGCGGTCAAGAACACGGTCAATGCCTACGCCAAAGAACACGGAGATGCTGCTCGTCAACCCGAGTCATATGGGCTCGCGCTCGCCCGGCATTTCGTCGACGACAACGAGCAGGTGGCTCGGGCCCGGGTGAACCTGGAGATGTACCCGTGGGTACGGCTCGACTTCGACGGCGGCCAGCATCCGCATGCCTTCGCGCGCCACGGCGGCTACGTGCGCACTGCCACCGTCACGTACGACGGCGAACAGGCATGGGTCGTCTCCGGCGTGGACGAGTTGGTCGTGCTGAAGACCACCGACTCCGAGTTCTGGGGCTACTACCAGGACAGGTACACGACCCTGAAGCCGACCAACGACCGGATCATGGCCACCAAAGCCAAGATCCAGTGGTGGCATCCGGACGCCGAGAGCGACCTCGACTGGGGCAAGTCCTACGACACCGTACTCGGCACGCTGACCAGCGCATTCGCAGGTCACCACAGTCTTGCGCTGCAGCAGACGATCTACGCCATGGGCGAGGCGGTACTCGAGACCGAGGCGGGGATCGCCGAGATCCGATTCTCGCTGCCGAACAAGCATCACTTCGTCATCGACCTCAGCCCGTTCGGGCTGGACAACCCGAACGAGGTCTTCCACGCCGACGATCGCCCCTACGGCTTGATCGAGGCGACGGTTCGCCGAGACGACGCGCCCGATCCTGGCCTGGCTTTCGACCCCGGCATCGGCTGGTGATACGCGTACTGGACGACGGGCCGGCGCCGACACACCGAGGCGTCCAGCCCTCGAGTCAAAGGAGGTGGAGATGCCGATCGCGCACCCCACGTCGCTGACCGAGGTGTACGACGCACTCGACGACATGCCGGACGCACACCTGCTGGCGGGTGGCACCGACTTCATGGTCGAGGTCAACTTCGGTCATCGGTCCCCGACGTCGGTCGTCTGCCTCCGTCGGGTCGAGGAGCTGCAGGGTTACTCGATCGGCGACAACGAGGTTGTCCTCGGGGCCAATGTCACCTGGACGGAGGTGGAGAACGACCTGGTCGACGTGCTGCCCGCGCTGGCCGCGGCGGCTCGAACCGTCGGGTCGCCGCAGATGCGCAACGCCGGGACCGTCGGCGGGAACGTGGGCACGGCCAGCCCGGCAGGCGACGGCCTGCCGGTGCTCGCCGCGATGGACGCGAGTGTCGTGCTGGCACGCCGCGACGGCACGCGCGACCTTCCGCTGATGGATTTCATCACAGGGGTGAAGCGCACCGCGCTGGAGCCCGGAGAGGTCATCTCGCAGATCAAGATCCCGCGACTGGACGGTCCGCAGGAGTTCCTCAAGGTCGGGACCCGAAACGCGATGGTCATCTCGATCGTCTGCTGTGCCTTGATCATGGACCGGGTCGGCCGGACGGTTCGGCTCGGCCTCGGCTCGGTCTCTCCGCGTCCGCTGCGGGCGGCCGCCGCCGAGGCGTTCGCCGCCGAGGCCATCGACTGGGCGGCGCTGTCGGCTCCGCCGGACACGTTCACTCGCTTCGGCGAGCTGGCCCAGCAAGCAGCGACCCCGATCTCCGACCAGCGGGGCACCGCCGACTACCGCGCGCACGCGGTCGGCGTCATCGCTGCTCGGGCGCTGGAGAGGAGCCTGAATGGGGGGCATGGCGGCATGAGTCAGCAACCCAGCGACGCACTGCACGACCCGACGACGTCCGACGGCGCTCTCGGCATCTCGGACTACCCGACACCGCACACCGACCGGCAGTCGACCGTCGACTATGCCCTGACGGTGAACGGCCGGGAGATGACCGTGACCGACGCCTGGATCGGGGAGAGTCTGCTCTACGCCCTCCGGGAACGGCTGGGGCTGCCCGGCAGCAAGAACGCCTGCGAACAAGGGGAGTGCGGCTCCTGCTCGGCCTTGCTGGACGGCCGCCTGGTCGCGACCTGCTGTGTGCTGGCTGCAGACGCCGTCGGCAGCGAGATCCGCACCGTCGAGGGGCTCGCTCCGGAAGGCGAGCTAACCGACGTGCAGCGGGCATTCGTCGAGCAGGGAGCCGTGCAGTGCGGCTTCTGCATCCCGGGCATGGTCGTCGCCATCCACGACCTGCTCGATCGCAACGTCCGCGCCTCGGAGCTGGAGCTGCGCGAGGCGATCTCCGGAAATCTGTGCCGATGCACCGGCTACGGCCGGATCTTCGCTGCGTTCCGCCAAGCACAGGAGGGACGGATCCATGCCGGCGCCTAGCATGCCATCGACCTTTACCCGCAAGCGCCGCGCGCCCGGTGTCGGCGAGAGCGTATTGCGACCCGACGCGCCGGCGAAGACCCAGGGGAGGTTCGCGTTCTCCTCCGACCTCTGGATGGACGGCATGCTGTGGGGCAAGACGCTGCGCAGCCCGTTCCCGCACGCTCGGATCAAGCTCTTGGACACCAGCCCGGCGCTACTCGTCCCCGGCGTGCACGCGGTCATCACCAACGACGACCTGTGGGGCAGCCGCACCTACGGCCTCGAGCACCATGACCAACCGGTCTTTGCCAACGAGGTCGCGCTGTTCCACGGCGAGCCGATCGCCGCGGTCGCGGCGGACCACCCGGAGATCGCCGCGCGGGCCGTCGCGGCGATCAAGGTCGAGTACGACGTGCTGGAGCCACTCTCGGATCCCGAGGCGGCGATCCGGCCGGAGACGCGAGCGATCCACCCCGACGGCAACGTGTTCCGGCACATCCGGCTGCGGCATGGTGACCCAAGCGCCGTCGGCGAGGTCGTCGTCGAAGGCAGTTACGACGTCGGCACGCAGGACCAGGCGTTCCTCGGCCCCGAGTCCGGGCTGGCGGTCCCGAGCGAGGACGGCGGCATCGAGCTGTTCATCGCGACCCAGTGGCTGCACGTCGACCGCGACCAGATCGCCGCGTGTCTGAACCTGCCGCGGGACAAGGTACGGCTCACCCTGTCCGGCACCGGCGGAGCGTTCGGCGGCCGGGAAGACCTGTCGATGCAGATCCACGCTTGCCTGCTGGCGCTGGTGACGAAGAAGCCGATCAAGATGGTCTACAGCCGGGAGGAGTCGTTCTTCGGCCACGTGCACCGGCACCCCGCCCGGCTCTGGTATCGCCACCATGCCGATCGCGACGGCAACCTGGTGAACGTCGAGTGCCGGATGGTCTTCGACGGCGGCGCCTACGCCTCGTCGTCGACGGCGGTCATCTCCAACGCGACGAGCTTCGCCGCCGGGCCGTACCTCGTGCCGAACGCCGCGGTCGACGGGTACGCGGTGCGGACCAACAACCCGCCGTGCGGGGCGATGCGTGGATTCGGCGCGGTGCAAACGTCGTTCGCCGCCGAAGCTCAGATGGACAAGCTGGCCGACGCCCTCGGGATGGATCCGATCGAGCTGCGGCTGCGGAATGCCCTCAAGACCCACGACATGCTGCTCACCGGTCAAGTCATCATCGGCACGGCACCGGTCGCCGAATGCATCACGGCCTGCCGTGATCTGCCCATGCCCGAGCCGCTCTCCGACGAAGCGCCGATCATGACCCTGCCCGGCGGAGCCGGGCGGACGGCGCTGCACCACAACGTTCGACGTGGGGTCGGCTTCGCGGTCGGGTTCAAGAACCTGGCGTTCTCGGAAGGGTTCGACGACTACGCCACCGCACGCGTCCGGCTCGAGCTGGGGCCGACCGGCGAGCCGTTGGCGACCGTCCATACCGCCACCGCCGAGGTCGGGCAGGGGTTCGTCACCATCGCCCAGCAGATCGCCCGGGCCGAACTGGGCGTCACCGACGTCATCGTGCACGCGGCGGACACCCAGGTCGGGTCCGCCGGCTCTACCAGCGCATCCCGGCAGACCATGATGTCCGGCGGCGCGGTCCAGATGGCGTGCTCGGCCGTGCGCGAGGTCATCCTCGAACGGGCCGCGCTCGAGCTGCACCTGGCACCGGCGGACATGGTGCTCGAGGAAGGCGAGCTCGTCACCAAGGACGGCACCCGCGGCGTGTCCCTCGTCGACGCACTGGGGGCGGGTCCGGTGGAGGCGAACCGGGAGTTCCACCATCCGCCCACCGAACCGCTGGACGAGGACGGCCAGGGCAACGCGCATTGGTCGCTCGCCTTCGCCGCCCATCGCGCGGTCGTCGACGTCGACGTCGAGCTCGGGCTCGTGAAGGTCGTGCAGGTAGCGACCGCGCAGGACATCGGCAAGGCGCTGAACCCGCTTGCGGTGACCGGCCAGATCGAGGGCGGCATTGCCCAAGGAGTCGGCCTGGCCGTGATGGAAGAGATCGTCATCGAGGGCAGCCGCATCCGGAACCCGTCGTTCACCGACTATCTGCTGCCGACGCCGCTGGACATGCCGCCAGTGGAGCAAACCTGGATCGAGCAGCCGGAACGTGGCGCACCCTATGGCGCGAAAGGCGTCGGTGAGCCGCCGACGATCTCGTCGACCGGCGCGGTGCTCGCGGCGATCCGGCAGGCGACTGGGTTACCGCTGAACCGGATTCCAATACGCCCGGACGACATCGCGCTGGCCCGCGAACAGGCATCGACCGGCTGATCGAAGCGAATTTCTGACGAATGCGCTGCGGCCATGCCGGCCGCACCGGAAGGGGAGGACACCATGGCGCAGGAAGTCGCACAAACCGAGGAGAAGCCAGCGGTCCACCCCGTCGACCAGATACTTCCGGTGCCCAAGCTCGCCATCTACGGCTTTCAGCACGTGCTGGCGTTCTACGCCGGCGCCGTCATCGTGCCGATCTTGCTGGCCACCCAGATCGGTCTGACGCCGGAGCAGCTCGCGTATCTGATCAACGCCGACCTGTTCACCTGCGGGATCGCCTCGATCATCCAGACCATCGGGTTCTGGAAGATCGGGGTCCGACTGCCGCTCCTGCAGGGCGTGACCTTCGCCGCGGTCTCGCCGATGATCAGCATCGGGCTCGCCGAGGGTGGTGGAGTTCCCGGGCTGCGGGCGATCTTCGGCGCCGTCATCATCGCCGGGATCGTCACGTTCCTGGTCGCCCCGTTCTTCGCCAACCTCATCCGGCTGTTCCCGCCGGTCGTCACCGGCACGGTCATCACGATCATCGGTGTGGTCCTGCTCTCGGTGGCGGCCCTGGACGCCGGCGGCGGAGGTGTCAGCCTGGCGGACGGAACGTTCGGCGACCTCGACAACCTGGCGCTTGGCCGGCTTCACCCTGGTGTTCATTCTGGCGCTCTACCGGTTCTTCAAGGGCTTCGTCGCGACCATCGCGGTCCTCATCGGGCTCGTCGTTGGAACCGCCGTCGGGGCGATCTTCGGGTTCACCGATTTCAGCCGGGTCGGCGAAGCGGACACGTTCGGGGTGACGACGCCGTTCTACTTCGGGGCTCCCACCTTCAGCGCCCGCGGCGATCATCGCGATGGTCATCGTGATGCTGATCACGATGGTCGAGACCACCGGCGACGTCTTCGCGTGTGCCGACATCGTCGAGAAGCCGGTCGACAAGACCGACGTCGCTCGCGCACTGCGCGCCGACGGTCTGGCGACGACTCTCGGCGGCGTGCTCAACTCGTTTCCCTACACCTGCTTCGCCGAGAACGTCGGCCTGGTCCGGCTGACCAAGGTCAAGAGCCGCTACGTGGTCGCGACCGCCGGCCTGTTCATGATGATCATCGGCATCTTCCCCAAGGTCGGCGCCGCTGTCGCGGCGATCCCACCGCCAGTGCTGGGTGGCGCGGCGTACGTGCTGTTCGGCACCGTTGCCGTCGTCGGGATCCAGATCCTGCGCCGGGTCGACTTCCACGACGAGCGCAACGTCATCGTCCTGGCGGTCAGCCTGGCCATGGCCATCACGCCGACCGTGTACCCGGATATCTTTGACAAGTTCCCGGACGACGTGGAAACGATCATCAACAGCGGCATCACCATGGGCAGCATCACGGCGATCCTGCTGAACCTGATCTTCAACGTGTGGGGCGGCAACAGCAACCTGGTGACGAAGGTGCTGCCGACCCCGCAGCGCGACGACGTGTTCAGCATCGACCAGGTCAACCAGATGAGCCGCGAGCAGTTCGTCGCGGAGTTCGGCGGGCTGTTCCAGGGTCCGCCGTGGATCGCCGAGCAGGCGTACGACGCCCGCCCGTTCGAAGACGTGTACGCGCTGCGGCGGGCCTTCCACGATGTCCTCTTCGATGCGCCGTCCGACCAGCAGCTCGAGCTCATCCGCGCGTATCCGGATATCGGCAGCGTGTTCCGCGGGGACCGGAGCCCCTCGGTGCTGTCGGTCAAGGACCAGGCGTTCGCCGGGCTCGACCGTCTCGACACCGACGAGCACCACAGCCTCGGGGATCTGACGTCGGCCTACCGGGACAAGTTCGGCTTCCCGCTGATCATCGCCGTGCGCGAGAACACCAAGGAGACGATCCTGCGATCGGGCAACGCGCGGCTGAACAACTCGCCGGCCGCTGAGCAGGCGACGGCTCTGGTCGAGATCGCGAAGATCGCCAACTTGCGACTGCTCGACCTGGTCGAGGAACCGGACCACGTGACGGCAGAGCCGGCGTGACCCGCACGGTCCTGCGCGGGGCGAGGTGGCCCGGCGACGTTGCCTGGTCCGACGGCCGAATCACCGCCGTCGGATCGGTACCGGCGGAAGAGGGTGACGATGTCGTCCGGGTCGACGGCGACATCGTCACCGCCGGACTCGTCAACACCCACCACCACTTCTACCAATGGATGACCCGCGGCTGGGCGTTCGACTGCACCCTCTTCGACTGGCTCATCACGCTGTATCCGGTGTGGGCGCAGCTCAGTCCCGAGGACGTCGAGGCGGCCTCCGCGGTGGCCCTGGGCGAGCTGGCGTTGAGCGGCTGCACGACCGCCGCCGACCATCACTACGTCGTCCCGGGCGGTGACGACTCGGTGTTCGACGCGATCGCCCGCTCGGCCCGTCGGATCGGCATCCGCGCACATATCGCCCGGGGCTCGATGGACCTCGGGCGAAGCAAGGGCGGGCTCCCACCGGACTCGGTCGTGGAAGATCTCGACGCGATCCTCGCGTCCACCCAGTCGGTCTACGACCGGCTGCACGACGGCGAGCGGATCACGATCACCGTCGCCCCGTGCAGCCCGTTCAGCGTGACGACGGAGCTGATGAGCGAGTCGGCAGCATTGGCCCGGCAGCTCGGCGTCCGCCTGCACACGCATCTGGCCGAGACGCTCGACGAGGAGGAGAGCTGCCTGGCCCGGTTCGGCAAGCGTCCGCTGGAGGTGCTCGACGATATCGGCTGGATCGCCTCCGATGTCTGGGTCGCGCACGGCATCCATTTCAACGACGCAGAAGTGTCACGGCTGGGTGAGACGGGCACAGGGATCGCGCACTGCCCGTCGAGCAACTGCCGGCTCGGATCGGGCATAGCGCGGGTGGTCGACCTGACAGCGGCCGGTGCGCCGGTCGGTCTGGGCGTCGACGGCGTCGCCAGCAACGAGATCGGCACGCTGTTCCCCGAGATGCGGATGGCGCTGTTCCTGGCCCGTCAGCGCGACATGTCGGCGACCACATTCGCGCCCGCCGACGCGCTCGCGCTGGCAACCGAAGGCGGTGCGCGGTGCCTCGGCCGGGACGATGTCGGCCGGCTCGAGCCGGGGCTGCGAGCCGACGTCGTGGTGTGGCCAGGAGACGATCTGGCGGACGTGCTCGATCCCGTCGCTGGTCTGGTGCTCGGGCCGGAGCGAACAGCCCGGCACGTCTTCGTCGACGGCGACTGCTGTCGTCAGTGACGGGCAACTGGTGAACGCCGACATCGAGGACTCTGCACGCCGACCTGGCTCGTCGGGCTCGGCGGCTGTGGCCAGAGCAGGTTTCCCGATGAGCGGTGTTCGCGGAGCGGCAGCTGCGGTGGTTCAACGAGCTCTCCGACGAGGAGGTGATCGGCGCGCTGCTGCTCGTGTGCCATTCCCGGAAGTGGGCTGTTCAGGTCGCGGCGCAGCGTCCGTATTCCGACGTCGACGCCTTGCTGGCTGCCGCCGATGACACCTGGATGGCGCTCCGCCCGGAGGACTGGCTGGAGGCTCTCGACGCTCATCCGCGGATCGGCGAGCGTGGGGGCAAGTCCGCGGAGTTCTCCAAGCGTGAACAGGCCGGTTTCGGCGTCGCAGGCGATGACGTGCAGGCCGCTATCGCGGCTGGCAACGTCGAGTACGAGGAGCGATTTGGGCACGTGTTCCTGATCTCCGCGGAAGGCCGCAGCGCCGAGGAGATCCTGGCCAACCTTCGCTCCCGGCTGGGCAACGACCCCGACACCGAGCTGCGTATCGCCGCCGAGGAGCACCGCCGGATCACCCGGCTCCGCCTCCAGCGCCTGCTCAGCTGACTCCTCCCGCGGCGCCTGCGGTAGCTAGTCCCAGGTCAGGCAGAACGGGTGACCGGCCGGATCAGCGAATACGCGGAAGGTCTTCCCAGTGTTGGAGAGCAGTTTCGCACCCAACGCCAGCACCTTGGGTTCCGCTTCGTCGATGTCGTCGACGTCGATGTCCAGGTGGAACTGCTGTGGAAAGTTCGGGTCGGGCCACTGCGGCGGCTGGTGATCCGGCGCTTCCTGAAAGCTCAGCCGGGTCTGCTCATCGCCGATGTCGGCCCAGTCCGAGTCGACGTTGGTGATCGGCAGCCCAAGGACATCTGAGTAGAACTCCGCCAGCGCTTTCGGGTCGGGGCAGTCCAGCACCACCGAGTTCAATCGACCGATCATCACAGCTCCTTCGTCAGGGAAGGCTACGAATCCGTTGTACCCAGGGCCACCGACAATCTCACTGCGTGGCTCAGTCGGTCGCCCATCACCACGTAGATCGGTCGCAGACCGGCGTCATGGGCGACGCAGCGGATGCCGCCGACCACAGTGACCAGCTCCGCCCGGCCTCGGCCGCCAGGGCGGAAACCACGCAACCCACCGTGCCCACCGTGACCGACGACGGGACGCAGTGCCGGGAGACTCGGGCCCGGTGCCATAAGGCGTGCGACAGACCTCCAGCTCCGTGTCATCCGAAACGTCAAGCCACGCGTCTGTACCGCAAGAGGCACGATCGAAAGGCAGGATCCGATGCGAAAGCTCGCCATGATCTCGCTGGGACCGGTAATGCTGTTTCTCCTGGCTGCGACGGCTCTTGCCGCCTGCGGTGGCACGGTCGGCCGAGCCGCCGACACCCAATCCCCCGCATCTATGCGCACACCCACGATCACCGCACCCACCGCCCCGGCCACGGCACCGGCGAATGACATTTCGCTAGCTGAGCCATCGGACCCGCCACCGCCAACCGCCGACCAGACAAGTCAGCCGGCCGAGGTGCACTTCATCTGCCCCGACGGCGGGATGGACGAGGTCATAGCGCTGCAACACGCCGTCGACGAGGGCAACCAACCCTGGTGGCTGTCCGCACCGGACGTAGCAGCCGCATGCACCTTCGGCATACCTGGGACCACCGTCCAACCCGCCGGCACCAACCGCTACCAGGTCAGCCACGCCAGCAGCGATGAACACGCCATCGTCGAGGTGAGCCAACCGCTGGGTTCCAACGGCATCTGGGTCGTCACCAGCGTGACCCGCTGATGACTATCAATGAGACCTGACTTTGCCCCTTTCGAACTAACTGGGCAGGCAAACGAGCACGACGATGCGGCTGGTTCACGCGACGCCTGACGTGGCCCGCCCGCCGACGGTCGCCCGACCTTCCGCTCATGCTTGATGTGCGGATGTTCTAACGCGCTCGCATGACTGTTCGAAACGGGGACTGCGACGAGTGATCCTTAGGGCTAGCCGGCCGAGACAGTTTGGGCGAGCCGGTGATGGACGTTCAGGGTGAGTTCGAGCGCCGGCAGGGCGCTGGCGGGTTCGATCCGATTGTCGTCGTGTCGGGCCAGGCAGGCCAGTACGTGGTCGATCATCGCGGCGTAGGGAGAGATAAAGTCATCAAGCGTGGCGGCCTCCCACCTTTGCGCCCCGAACTATTGCCTTCGGTATCGCCCCGCAGCACGCCAGCCACAGATGATCGACACCTCAATGTCCCACCTCGGATTCCGCTGCTTCGTGCGAACTGAATCATCCGGGCGAACGCGCTCCTGAACGCGGCGTGGCCCCGCCTGCCCGCTCAAGCCGCGAGGCGCGCTTCCCAACGCGTGTTCTTTGCCGAGGTCCGTATGTTGCCACGCAGGGTCCTGGCGCGGCTGAAAGTGGGTTGCAGCCGAAGATCGACGGAGGCGATGCTCCCGGCATGCATATGCATGCCAACCAGCTGACCGTGTCGTTCGAGACGGTGCGCGAGTTGGTAGATGAACAGTTCCCTGCGTGGCGGAACCTGCCCATAAGGCGCATCGCTTCGCAGGGGACGGTCAATGCCATCTTTCGTATTGGTGACCGGTTCTCAGCTCGGTTCCCTCTGCAGTTTCGAGACGTCGGGTCGACCCGGCGCTGGCTGGAGTCGGAAGCCGACGCAGTCGGCGAGCTCGTAGGCCGTACTCGGTTCCCCACGCCCAAGCCGGTCGCGCTCGGTGAACCCGGGGCGGGCTACCCGCTTCCGTGGTCGGTGCAGACCTGGTTGCCCGGCGTCGTGGCGACCGACGAGGACCCTGGCGAATCGGTCGCGTTTGCCCATGACCTGGCGGAATTCATTCATGATGTGCGCGCAATCGACACGCGCGGCCGGATGTTCAGCGGGGAAGGTCGAGGAGGCGACCTGCAAGCCCGCGACAGGTGGATGGAAACCTGTTTCGGCCACAGCAAACAGCTCCTGGACGTTCCGCGGCTTCGCCGAATGTGGGCGGTAATGCGGAGTCTTCCGCGCAGCGACACCAGCGACGTGATGACCCATGGTGATCTGATTCCCGGCAATGTGCTGGTGTCCAACGAGCGCCTGGCCGGGATTCTTGACGTCGGCGGCCTGGGACCAGCGGACGCTGCCGTCGATCTCGTGAGCGCTTGGCATCTGCTCGAAACTGGACCGCGGCACGTGCTCCGCGAGGACCTCGACTGCGGCGAGGTCGAATGGGAGCGCGGTAAGGCGTGGGCCTTCGAGCAGGCTATGGGGGCAGTCTGGTACTACATCGCAAGTAACCCGGCGATGAGCCGGATGGGCCGGCGCACGCTAGAACGCATCATGGCGGACACGCCGTCCGCATGAGTCAGTGCCTGTGCGGCCGCGCGGTGGACCACGTCACGGCACACGAGTCGTCGCTCCTGCAGCGCCCTCCCGGCGGCGCCGCCAGACCCGAGACCGTGTTCCGCCAACGTCGGCTGGTACCCCATCCGAGCCACACAGGGCCTGTCGCTTCGCGTTGGTTCTGGTCGGCCACATGCAGGCGTAGACGACGTTGGAGAGTCGACGTTGAGGCGCGCATGGCCTCCATCGAAGTCTTGCCGGCGGGTGAGCTGGGTGATTCTGCGCCCAACGTCCTCCCACCGGTCGCGTACCGGCAGCAACACCAGCGCGGCGCGCCGCGACCGTACGCAGGCACCGCGCAGGATCATCAGGCAGGGACTTCTGTTGGGGGATGGCGCGGGTATGCGCCGCGTTGGTCGCGAGGTCGAACCGGTCCATGAGCTCCCGGGTAACCGCCTTCACGGTGATCGGGGCGAGGTGTCATGCGAGGCAGGGTCGGTTGGCCGTCTCACTGCGCCCGCCTGCGCGGCCGGCAATTGGGCGATCGGAATGCGGGTTTGGCGGCCGTCTGCGCGAGTTGGAAGCTGGCCAGCAGGCGTCCGAAGGGCTCGGTCACGAGCGTTGATTATGTGATGTGGACAGGGGCGGGATCGATCCGCCGACCTTCCGCTTTTCAGGCGAGCAGGGATTAGCGCTGTCGCCACCTGCGGTGATGCGCTCAGAGCCGCGAGCGTCGCGGCGAAGTTATCGGGTCGGTTGACCCGGTAGCTCTGGCGGTCCCGGCGCGACGTCGTAAGCGCCGGCCGGGACCTTCGGAACCCGACCCTGGGAGGTCGAGCGCCGTGTCCACACCGTACCCACCTGAGCCCGCCCGTCACGGCTGGGCCGAGCTGCTCGCGCTGGTCGATGCCATCCGCGCGATCGCCTACGACCGGAGCCTCGACGACGCCGACGTCGCCCGCCGCATCCGGGACGCGTTCGCCGACCACGACCAGACCGGGCGGTGAGGCGCTGTCACCGGCAGCGCCGTCCGTCGTGCCTTGACGGCCGAGGAGGCCGCGGCGGAGAATCCGCGACCTACTCACAGACCGCGAGGGGGGCGTCTGGATGAGACACGTCATGGCGGTGGCGGCTCTGGTGCTGGCTCTGGCCGGCTGCGGCGGCACCGCCGACCCGCTCCCGGAGGGAGCGACCGACTTCCCGTCCACGCAACCGGCAGCCACCGAGCCGACGACGACGGCCGCGGAGAACCGGAGACCGCGGCGGCGGACCGGGCCACGTGCAAGGAGGCGATCAAGCCGCTGGTCGAGGCGCGGTGCTGGGCGAAGGCGACCTCGAGCCCGCCGACCTGGTGCCCGAGCTCGGCGGCACCTCCCCGCCCGTGCGCGGGCATCGGGGCGAGGCCCTGGTCGGCATCTGGGCGAGGCCCTCGCCGAGCTGGAGGAGCGGGGGCTCGGCGGCGCCGGGCCGGCGGCGGTGGCGTCGACCTGCGACGTGGCGCGGGAGGCGTTCCTGACCGGCAGCGAGGCCGAGATCGAGGCGGCCCTCGCGGCGCTGGTCGCCGACACGACCGCGGACGCCGCGGCCCGCGAGGCTGCGCAGTCCTACCTGGAGGACGGACGACCCGACGCTGCGGGGCCTGCACAAGGACCTCGTCCAGTACACCTGCTCGATCCCGTGACCAACCCCCGACGACTGAGGCCGCCCACGTGGCTCGCGCTGGCCGTGCTCCTCGGCCTGGCCCTGGCCGGCTGCGGCGGCGGTGGCACCGAGCCTGAGGAGCCGGCCGGGCCGGCCGAGACTGGATCGTCGGCGTCGGCAACACCGGAGACGTCCTCACGTTCCCCGACGAGGCGACGACGGCGGCGCTGGAGGGCGTCGGCTGCTGAACTTGACCGCGGGGCGCGTGGGGTCGGGCCAGGGGTGCTCGCCGTTGGCGCGCATCCGTGCCGCCGTCGCGGCAGGATGATCGGGGCCGCTGCCCACTAGCGGCTCTCTCGGGCGGAAGGCCCAGCGGGCCCCACAGCGACGCTTCAGCCAGGCGGCGGCAAGCCCGGCTCGTCATCGCCCGCTGCCATGCGGCCGACGATGGTCTGGGTGATCCCGTCCCACAGGTCGTCGGCGTCGCCCTCTGGCAGCAGCATTGACCGCAGCAGGGCGTGGAACGACGGGCGGGCGAGGAACGACGCCAGCGTCGCCAGCCACAGCGTGACCAGGACCATGTCGTCCTCGTCGAGGCCGGCGATCAGCGCGAGGTGGTTCTCGAGGACCTGCGGGTCGACCGGGTCGTGGTCGAACTCGTCGGAGCGGCCGGCGTTGCGGGCCAGAGCGACCGCGAGGAGCACGGCCTCGTTGCGGGTCATCGGGGGGACGCTACCGGTCGAGGCCGAGGGCGCGGCGGGCGCCGTTCGCTGCCGAGCGGACGGGCCAGACCGTCCAGACGGGTCCAGCGGGCCCCACGGCGACGGTCAGCGGCCCATCATCCGATGAAGGAACGTCGCAACCGCGATGAAGACCCGACAGCACCCGTGACGTCGGCCAACCGTTCGGCGCTGCGCGGGGGAGGCCGAGCAACCAGCCACGACGACCACCGCCGGGTGGGTGCGTCAGTCCGAGCAGCACACGAACCACCAGCCGTCCTCGCCGGAGACCGGGGTGAATGTGACCAGCTCGGTGGCCGTCTTCGGCTGCAGGTCCTCGGGGTCGTAGAGCAGGTCCCACGACGTGGCGAACGGCGCACCTTGCGTCGACATGAAGAAGGCGTAGCGGAGGTCGCCGGCGATGAACTTCCCACCCGCCCGCTCAATCGGAGTCCGCGACTCCTCCAGGGCGGCGGCCACCCGGGCGTGGTCTGCCCGCACGACGTCGTCGAACGGGGCCGGATGGTCGGTGGAGCCACCGCAGTGCTCCGGGTCGCCGTCGATGAAGTCGCCGCGGGGGTAGGTGAGGTTTGCGCAGTCGGGCTCGTCCATGAAGTACTCGACCTGCAGGTCTTCGACAACGGGCAGGACCGTCGTCTCGAGGCTCGCGATGTACTCGGCCTTCTCCGCATCCGACGGTAGATCGTCGCGGATCGACACGGTGGGCGTGGCTTCAGTTGGCGCGGGCGCGCTCTCTGGCGGTGTTGCAGGCTGACCGAGGTCATCGTCCACTGGCCCCAGGAGCTGCGTACCGAAGCCCACGACGACAGCAAGGGCCGCGAGAGCTAGGCCGGACTGCCCGACCAGCCGACGACGTCGGCGGCTTCTGGCGCCAGCGGCGATTCGGGCGACTGGCGGCGAACTGACGAGCATTGCCGCTCCCGCTCGCTCAAGCAGTTCGGTCAGCTGTGGCTCGCTCATCGGCTTCCTCGCAGCTCCTGGAGGTTGGGATCGTCCTTGAGCGCCCGGATGGCTCGGGAGATCCGGCTCTTCACCGTTCCGGCAGCGACGCCAAGCACTTCGGCCATCTGTTCCTCGCTCAGATGGGTGTAGTACCGCAGAACAACGGCCGTGCGCTGGTCCGTGGACAGCCTGTCCAGGGCTTGGAGCACGACATCGGCCTCATCGATGAGCGCGTAGTCATCACGAGTCGGTCGATCCGGCAGCTCGGCGGTTGGCCGTTCCCCGGTCCACCGACGCCGCCGAGCAGAGGTGAGGCCGTTGACCAGCGCGCGGTGGACATAGGCGTCGCGGTCACCAGCTGCCGAGACCCTTGGCCACTTGGTGAGGCAACGGATGAGAGTCGTTTGCACGAGGTCTTCGGCCTCGGGCGGAGTACAGCCGAGGAGTACCGCAGACCGGACGAGGCGCGCCCATCGTGCTTCGACGTACTCCTCGAAGTCCTCGTCCCGCCTCACACGTGGTAGACGCGTTCGCACGATGTCCAGGTTCCTCCGAGCCCCACGGGCGTGGAAGCGATCGCTCAGGAGCACGTCGACACAGTCGCCCCGGGCTGGGCCGGCCGGGACTTGTACGTGTGGATGTCGGTATCAGCTGCGGGCGGTGTGGCTCGGCGCCGCCGACGTCACCCGCCGCTGATGTCACCTCGGCCCTGGTTGCCGCGTCACCTGGCGTCGTCCTCGTCGTCAGGGGCCGGCGGCGGGGCTTCCTCTTGCAGCCTTGCCAGCTCGGCGGGGACCTCGAACAGATCCCGCAGCAGGGCCGTCGTGAAGCGCAGCGCGCGCTGCGCGGCGTCCTCGTCCAGCAGTTCGTCGGTGTGATGGGCACCGATGTTGCCGACCTGCCGAATGTGATGGAGAGCGTGACCGAACGCCTTTGTGACGTGACCGTCCTCGATCAGCTTCTCGATCCTCGTCACGAGCGTCCCCTTGGTCGCCTCGTAGTGGGCGGCCGCGGCCTTGAGCGTCTTGCGCAGCTGCACGGCCGCGGCGTCTGGCACTCCGCGGCCGGCCGGCGGAATGGTCATGACCCCGCCCCCTGGGTTCGTGGCGTCGGCGAGCCGCGGGGCGAGGATGCGGGTGGGTCGACAGCGCGACCAGGGCAATCCCGTGACTCGACGCCGAATGTGGGCTTCGATGAGGTCATGCTCGATAACGAGGTAGGCGCGGGGCGGCGCCGCCGGGTACGGGTCAGGACGGCTGGAGCCACCCTCGTCGCTGGCGCCGTAGCTGCGGTCGGCGCAGTGGCGGTTCAGATTTGGGACCGCCCCGATGACGGCGGCACGGTAGCCGGGCCTGGGCCGGACGCTTCGTCGACGCAGGGCGAGCCGGACATGGCCGAAGCGTTCGAGACGACGAGGTCGGTGGTGGACCCACTTCTGGCCGTGAACGACTCCAGGTACCAGGAGGAGCAGTTCCACCTGGCGTTGAACCACGAGACCGGTCAGGCCATCCTCTACCTCCCGCACACAGGAACCATCGACCCCGAAGAAACGGGACCCATCGACGTCGACCAACTCGCCGCCGACGCGATCGCGGCCGCCCAAGCCACGCCCGGCGCCGCGCCCGTTGTGCCCGTGATAGGGGTTGCTCTCATCGACGAACTCGACGCCGTGTCGGCGCAACTGTTCGCGAGCCGGGCCGAGTGGGCGACCGACGCAGCCGATGTCTACTGGACCATCGCCAAGCCGAACACCGTCAGTGTCGGCGTCGGTGTCGCCGAACCCGAGGTCGCCGCGAATCTGCCGGAGACCGTGCAACTCCCGTCCGGCGCAACCGCCACGATCCGCACCGAGAAGTCCGGGCCGATTGGCCTCGAATAACACAGCATCCGTCGATGGCCTCGCCGTGGCCTCCCTCACCCCGGCCCTCCGGCGAGTAGGTCCGCGTAGCCGACTGCGCCGACGCACCGGTCGGGCGTGGCCTGGTGGTAGTGGCCGCAGCGCTGGCAGGGCGGGTTGTCCGCCCACGGCTTGCCTGACTTCCAGCCCGGGCACGGGTAGAGCAGACCGGGGTCGTCGCGGGCGTGGTCGTGGGTGGCCGGGTCGTGTACGGGCGGGTCTCGGTGTCCTTCCGGGCGAGGCCGGCGGCGATGAGAACCTTGACGTTGCGGTAGAAGGTCGGCTTGGTCGCCACTTGGGCGTCGACGACCATCGATTCGGACACGAGGTCCGTTCCGAACGACGCCCACCAGCGTTGCGCCATCTTCCGAGCGGCTCCCCCGCCGTGGGCCGCGCTGGTCCGGTCCGAGGGCATCAGCACGACGGAGTCGCCGACCAAAGCATGAGCGGCATT
>CAWFXV010000019.1:0-49581 GCA_963819885.1 uncultured Actinomycetota bacterium
GTTAGGTTCAGAGGCGTGCGGACCATCGACTGGCGCGATGGGCGGATCGTGATCATCGATCAGACGCTGCTCCCTGCCGAGCTTCGGACTCTCGACCTGACCTCGGTCGACGAGCTGGTCGCCGCCATCACCCAGCTGGCTGTGCGGGGAGCGCCGGCGCTCGGCGCCGCTGGTGCCCTCGGTGTGGTCCTCGTCGTCGACCAGGCCGCCCGGGAGGGCTGGGACGACGCGCACATGGCATTCGCCTTGGCCAGGGTGCGGGCCGCTCGACCTACCGCGGTCAACCTCCCTGGGGGATCGATCGGGCCGCCAGCCGACTGACCCAGGGGCGGGAGGCAGTGCTGCAGGAAGCCCTCGCGGTGCTCGAGGAGGACGTGGCCGCCAACCCATTGATCGGGGAACGTGGCGCCGACCTGCTGGACGAGCTACTCGCCGGGTCGCCGGCGGCGGCCCAGGGCATCCGGGTCCGCACCCATTGCAATGCGGGCAGTCTTGCCAGGTCGAATGGGGCACAGCCCTGGGTGTGGTTCGAGCACTGCATCGACGGAGGCGCCTGGGCCGGGTGTACGTCGATGAGACTCGCCCGCTGCTGCAGGGGAGCCGGCTCACCGCATGGGAGCTCGATCGGCTCGGGATCGACTATCGGGTGGTGGTCGACGGTGCCGGTCCGACGGTGATCGCCCGCGGCCTGATTGACGCCGTTGTCGTCGGCGCCGACCGGGTCGCAGCGAACGGCGACGTGGTCAACAAGGTCGGCACGTACCCGCTGGCCTTGGCCTGTGCCCGGGCCGTCGTCCCCTTCGTCGTGGCTGCGCCCGAATCGACCATCGACGAGGCGACCCCGACCGGTTCGGCCGTCGAGATCGAAACCAGGGCCGACGCCGAGGTGGTCGAATGGTCCGGAGTCCGGGTCGCTCCGGCTGGCGCCCGAGCCCTCAATGTCGCCTTCGACGTGACCCCGGCCGACCTGGTGACGGCGATCGTGACCGAGGACCGGGTCATCCGGCTGGAGGAGCTCGCAGGTGGGTGACGCAACCGCCGAGGGCCTGGTCGCCTTGGGTCGGCGGGTCGTGGCCGCTGGGCTGGTGGTGGCGTCGGGAGGAAACCTGGCGGCCCGGCTCCCCGAGCAGGACCGCATCGTGGTCACACCGCGGGGATGGGCCCTGGATGACCTTGACGCGGCCGTCCTGGTGGCGGTCGGGCTCGACGGGCGCGACATCTCCGGGGCCTACGCGCCGTCGACCGAACTGGCGCTGCATCTGGCCGCATTCGGGGCCCGGCCCGATGCCGCTGTCTGCCTTCACCTCCACCCGCCTATGGCGACGCTGCTGCACGCCGTGGGACGACCGATCCGGCGCATCACCACCGACCATGCCTACTACCTGCGCCGGCTCGGGACGGTGCCGTTCATCCAGCCCGGATCCGACCGGTTGGCCCGGGCGGTGGCGGCCGGGCTGGCCGACGCCGACGTCGTCCTGTTGGCCCACCACGGCTGCTTGATCGTGGCCGACTCTTTCGAGGTCGGGTTCAGCCGGGCGGCCAACCTCGAGGCGGCGGCCATGGCGACCTACCGGGCCCATGTGCTGGGCGCCGACGTGGTGGAGTGCCCTCCCGAGTTTCTGGCGGAGGTGGAGACCCAGGAGGCGGCTGGCGTGGTCTACGGAAAGGCCGCCGGTTCGGGACCGGCCACCGCGGGCGAAAACTGACGGCGCGTTAGGCGGTCATCAATACCAGCCCCCACGGGCACCGCAGACGTGCGCCGTGTCTGGTCGCACGCGCCATCACGAGGCTTGCCGGTACATCAACAGACTTGCAGGCCTAGTGAACTACGAGCAGGGGTGGTGAACGTGGTCATTCCCCATGGGCGGCGCACTCAGGATGCTGTGACCGCGGGCTCCAGCAGGGACAGCGTCACGGCATCGGCGTCCACCTCGGCGGGGACACCGAGCGGCATGGGTACGTTCGGCGGGTTGTGGCCGATATCGACGTTCCCGAGCACCGGGATGTCACGTTCGCCCAGCACATCGAGGACAACCTCGCGAAGCGTGTCCGGTCCACCGTCGGTGGGCTCGACATCGGTTGGAGTACCGACGACCATGCCCGCGATCCGATCGAAGACGCCCGAGTATCGCAAGACGTGCAGGTCGTTCCAGACCGCTGCGGTCGACGTGCCGACGTCCTCCCAAAACAGGATCGCGCCGTCGAAGTGCTCCGGGCTCAGCGCGTACGGCGTGGCCTGCACCCGTACCAGGCGGTTGAGCATTCCGCCGACCAGCGGACCCTGCGCACGGCCCGAACGCCAGCACTCCCATCGACCGCCCGGTGGCAGGACACCCGGCGCGCTGTCACGTGTCAGTACGCGGAGGTAGATATCCGCGAGCTCTGCGCGGCGGCTGTCGTCACACTCGTTCCAGTAACCGAATCCATGCGTTACCAGGTCCGAGTACACGGACACCAGGCCCGTACGCGCATGCAGCACCAGGTGCAGCGTGGAGATGTCGCTGAAACCCAGCAGCGGCTTGGGATCCGCCCGGACCGCCGCAAGGTCGATCAGGTCCAGATAGCTCAGCGTCATCCGGCCACCGGTGAGCGAGAAGATCGCTCGTACCTGCGGATCCCGCAGCAGACCGTTGAAATCCTCGGCGACCTCCCGCGGCGGGGCGGCCGCCCACCACCACCGCCGCTCCAGATCGACCATCGGCGACACCCGGACGGCGAAGCCCATTTGCTCGATGGCCTCGACACCGCGCGCGAACAGGGAGGCCTCACTCTGCTCCAGCCCGCCGGACAAGGCCATCACCGCAACGAGATCGCCCGGCCGCAACGCCTTGGGCCTCAGGATCGACGGCACGCTGAACCCTCCATTCCGTCATTCCACAGTCGCGCGTTGGTCGACGATGTCGGCTTCGCGGTTGGCCCCGACCGACCTCAGGAGCGGACTAGTCGGGCGATCGCATCCGAGGCCTCTTTGACCTTAGCCTCCATTTCAGCGCCGCGGTGGCGGGCGGCGTCGGCAACGCAGTGCGAGAGATGGTCTTCAAGCAGCTCCAGCGCGACGGCCTGCAACGCCCTCGTCACCGCGGAGATCTGGGTGAGCACGTCGATGCAATACGTGTCCGAGTCGACCATCCGCTGCAAGCCGCGGACTTGACCTTCCACGCGAGCCAGCCGCCGCAGCATGGCGTCCTTGTTGTCGATGTACCCGGTGGTCATGTGGTGTTCCTCCCAACAGAGCAGCACCACCATTACCCGGGGAGGGTATCTATGTCAAAGAATCAGGCTTGGCGGGACCCGCCTCGCGCAGGCAGGCTGAACTCAGTAGTCGGCGACGACTCGGGAGGCCGCCGTGCAGGAGGACCATGGGCCGGAGCACGAGGCTCCGGGCGACCACGAGTACGACGAGGCACACGACACCGTGGACGCGGCGCACACCGCGTACGTGGACGCGGGGCCCACCGGGCCGGCCGAGGCTCATATCGCTACGGGCCCGATCGACGAGATCGGTGACTACGGCTACGACATGGCTCACGACGTGCCACGCTAGGCGGTCACGTCTACGTCCGGTCCTCCTTCGCCCGCTGTGCGGGCCCTCATGCGGCGACTGCCCACGACGTAGCGTCAGCCGAAGCGACCGGAGATGTAGTCCTCGGTGCGGGGGTCGTCCGGATTGGTGAAGACCTTGCTGGTGCGGTCGTACTCCACCAGCTGCCCATACCGGTGGCCCTTTTCGTCGACGTTGGCGGTGAAGAACGCCGTCCGGTCGGAGACGCGGGCGGCCTGCTGCATGTTGTGGGTGACGATGATGATCGTGAAGTCCCTGACCAGGTCCTGCATCAGGTCCTCGATCTTGGCTGTAGCGATCGGGTCGAGTGCGGAGCACGGCTCGTCCATCAGGATGACCTCCGGCTTGGTCGCGATCGCGCGGGCGATGCACAGCCGCTGCTGCTGACCGCCGGACAGCGACAGGCCGTTCTGGTCCAGCTTGTCCTTGACCTCGTCCCAGAGGGCCGCGCCAGTCAGCGCCTGCTCGACCCGCTCGGCCATCGCCTTCTTGTTCAGCTTCTCGCCGATGACCGTGGGACCGTAGGCGACGTTGTCGAAGATCGACTTCGGGAACGGGTTGGGCTTCTGGAACACCATCCCGACCCGGCGGCGGACCTCGATCGGGTCGACGTCCTTGGCGTAGAGGTCCTGGCCGTGGAAGAGCACCTTGCCCTCGACCCGAGCCGTCGGGATCAAGTCGTTCATCCGGTCGAAGCAGCGGATCACCGTCGACTTGCCACAGCCCGACGGCCCGATCAGCGCGGTGATCTCGTTGCGGCCGATGAGCATGTCGACCCCGCGGACCGCGTGGAAGTCGCCGTAGTAGATGTCCAGCTTCTCGACGGCGATCAGCGGATCGAGCGGCTTGTGCTCGCGGCCGCCGTGTTCGATGTGCTCCGGACGTGGCGGGGCGACGACTGTGTCGCCAGGCACCTGATCGGACTGAGCCGGCAAGGTTCCGTGTTCGGTCATGTCGTCTCTCGCCTCGTCTTCGGTCACCATGGTCACCAGCGCCGCTGGTACTTGTTGCGGATGTAGATCGCCACCGAGTTCATCAGCAGCAGGATCAGCAGCAGCACGACGATCAGTGCGCTGGACAGGACGATGAACTCCTCCTGCGGCCGGCTGGCGTAGCTGTAGATCTGGATCGGCAGCGCGGTGAAACGGTCGAACATGCTGGCCGGGTTGAAGGTCAGGAAGCCGGCGACACCGATGATGATCAGCGGTGCAGCCTCGCCGATCGCCCGGGACAGCGCGAGGATCGAACCGGTGGCGATGCCGGGGATGCTGTTCGGCAGGACGGTCTTCCAGATGGTCTGCCACCGGGTCGCGCCCAGCGCGAGCGACCCGTCCCGCAGCGAGTCGGGCACCGCGCGGATGGCCTCCCGGCTGGAGATGATGATCACCGGCAGGATCAGCAGCGCCAGGATGATCGCGCCGGCGAGCACGACTGGCCCGAGTGAGAGCGGGCCCCGCACGATCAACCCGAGCCCGAGGATGCCGTAGACGACGCTCGGCACGGCGGCGAGGTTCTGGATGTTGAGCTCGATCAGCCGGTTGTACCACTTCTCCCGATCGGCGTACTCCTCCAGATAGACCGCGGCGAGAACGCCGATGGGCATCGCGATCACCGCCGTGCCGACCATCAGCCAGAGCGTGCCGAGAATGGCGGCTTGCGCACCCGCGGTTGCCGGCCGCAGCTGGGAGGCCTGGTTGCCGAACAGGGCGCCGTCCAGCCGTGGCCAGCCCTCGATCAGCACGTACGCCAGCAGCACGACCAGGAAGACGATGCCGATCGCCAGGCAGGCCACCAGCAGGCCGCGGAATATCCGCTCCTTGGGACCGCGGTCGTGTCCGGGGCCGGTGAAGACCGGCTTCTGCTCCGGGGCCGGCGGGCCGAAGTGGATGAGATCGGTGGCGGTCACTCGTACTCCTCCCGGTACCTGCGGACCAGGCGGATGCTGATGAAGTTCATGACGACGGTGATCACGAACAGCAGCGCGGCCACGGCGAACAGCGACTCGTAGCCGATCGATCCGGTCGGCTGATCTCCGGAGGCGGCCTGCGCGATGAACGCGGTCATGGTCTGCGCCGGCTCGAGCGGGTTGAGAGTGAGGTTCGGGGTGCTGCCTGCCGCCAGCACCACGATCATGGTCTCGCCGACCGCCCGGCTGATGCCCAGGACGAAGGCCGCCACGATCCCGGAGATCGCCGCCGGCACGACCACCTTCGTCGCTACCTGCATCTTCGTGCTGCCCAGGCCGTAGGCGCCGTCGCGCAACGACTGAGGCACCGCAGTCATCGCGTCTTCGGAGAGCGACGCCACGGTCGGGACGATCATGATGCCCATCACCAGGCCGGCGCTCAGCATGCTGAACGTCCCGACCTCGAGAAATCGCTGTAGGAGTTCCGGCGTGATGAAGGCAAGCGCGAAGAACCCATAAACGACGGTAGGGATGCCCGCGAGCACCTCCAGGATCGGCTTGAGCACCTTGCGGGCGCGGGGGGATGCGTACTCGGCGAGATAGATCGCCGCACCCAGGCCGATCGGGATGGCCACCAACAAGGCGATCACGGTTGTGGTGAGCGTCGCGGTCACCAGCGGGAGGACGCCGAAGTTCTGGTCCGCGAACAGGACGGTCCACTCGGTTCCGGTCAGGAAGTCCCACAGTGAGACCGCGGGCTCTTGGAAGAAGTCGATCGTCGGCCCGATGATCGCGATGATGATCCCGATCGTGGTCAGGACCGAGATCAGAGCGGCCAGGAACAGCACGGCTTCGATCACGCGCTCGCCTAAGCGCGGCTGCGACCGGCGCAGGGAAACCCCCGCGCCGGTCGTGTTCGTCGTCGTGCTCACGAGCGGCTCAGCCGGCCAGCGCGTCAAACTGCTCTTGCAGCGCGGTCTTCTGCTCCTCGTTGAGTCCGATGAAGCCAGCGGCCTCAACGATCTCGTCGACGTTCTCGACGTAGAAGCTCACGAACGCCTCAACCTCCGGTCGCTCCAGCGCTTCGGCCGATGGGTAGATGAACAGCTGCCGGCCCAGCGGCGCATACGAACCGTCCTGCACGGTCTCCGGGCTCGGCGCGACGCAGCCGCTGCCACTGTCGACCTCGAGCGCCTTGAGGGTGTCCGAGTTCTGCTCGTAGTAGGTGTAGCCGAGGTACCCCATGCCGCCCGGGGATCCTGAGACGGCCTGGACGATCACGTTGTCGTCCTCGGAGGCCTGGTAGTCGGTCCGGGACGCGCCTTCTTCGCCGTTGATCACGTCGGTGAAGTAGTCGAACGTCCCCGAGTCGGTACCGGGCCCGGCGAGGACCAATGGCTCGTCCGGGAAGGACGGGTCGACCTGGTTCCAGTTCGCCACCGTGGAGTCCGGCGCCCAGATCGCGTTCAGCTGCTCGACGGTCAGGCAGGTGGCCCAGTCGTTCTCGGTGCTGACGATCACTGTCAGACCGTCGTTGGCGATCGAGAACTCGTCCTGGGTGACTCCGTTTTGCTCGCAAGCCGCGATCTCGTCCTCCTCGATCTGCCGGGAGGCGTCGGAGATGTCGGTCTCACCAGCGCAGAACTTCTCGAACCCGCCACCGGTGCCCGACTGGCCAACCGAGACCTGGACCTCTGGATTCTGTTCCTGGAAGAGCTCGGCGGCCGCACTCGTCAACGGGAACACCGTGCTCGAACCATCGATCACGACCTCACCGGACAGGGCGGCCTCTGTGCTCTCAGCGTCGCCGTCAGCCGTCGCGTTCTCCGGGTCGTTGCCGCTGCCGCAGGCAACCAGCACGAGAGCGGTCGCGCTTGCCACCGCAATTGGCGCCCAGCGCCGGCTCGTGGGACTGATCTTCACGTGGGTGGTCCTTTCGTGGAGCGTTCTCGTCGCAACGCAGTGGACACGCCGAAAGCTAGGCAGCACAGATGACGCGGTGGCCCGCGGCGAGTGAACGAGAAATGAACGCAAGCCACCGAAATCCACTCAACTGCCGAACGCAGGAGTGGCCGTTACGTGAACTCAGGGCCCCCTTGGGAATGACGTGGTCATTCCGGGAAGTTGGTGGCCGGCTTC
The DNA here is from genome assembly GCA_963819885.1 of uncultured Actinomycetota bacterium. Classification (GTDB taxonomy): domain Bacteria; phylum Actinomycetota; class Actinomycetes; order Jiangellales; family Jiangellaceae; genus JACVRX01. Next base: position 7,608 of record CAWFXV010000019.1, read on the forward strand.
AGCCAGTGCAGTGCCTGGCCATGGGGTGCGGCGAGAGCGAGCGGATTGCCGTCCAGGGCAAGGACGAATCTGGCCGGACCGCCGACTGGCAGATCTCCGTGCGTGACCAGCCTCGGCACCACGTCGGGGCCTTCGTTCGAGATCCAGTGACCAGGGAGGGAATCGACGAGATCGACGAAGGCCGTTCGGGCCTGCGGTGACAGGTATGTGAGTACCGCGCTGTGGAAGACGACCAGGGTGGCGCCCTCCGGTGCCTCAGCAGACAGCGCGGGAAGCTCGGCGAGCAGGTCACCGCGTCGGATCGTCGGCGGGTGTGCGCGGACAATGCCGGCAGCAGCCCGCAGCCGGACGACCCGGCTGGGTTGACCGGGCCAGACCAGTGCTTCAAGCCAACGCAGGTCCTCATCGTCGGCTATGTCGAGGGGGTTGAGGTCGATCCCCGCCCGCCAGACAACCTCGGGAACGTCGGATGGAATGGGAACGTTGCCACTGACGGCGCAGTCGAGCCGCACTGGGCTGTCGGGCCGGCCGATGCTGTGACCGTCGAATCGATATTGGTACTCATCGGGGTACAAACAGAGGCCGGCGGACGCCCCGACCTCCAGCAAGGCCAGGGGTTGCGGCAAGCCGGCCAAGACCGGCAGCAGAGTCGCGCAGCGAGCGGGCTCATTGGTCTGAGTGCTGCGCTCGCGCATGGTGGCGACAAGATCTGCCCAACGACTCAGAGCCCAGTCACGGAAGGCAGCCGGCGCCTCGACCGGGCCGCCGAGATACCGAGTGGCGGCGAAGAGCAGATTGGGCTGGCGCTTCGGCTCGGGCAGGTGGTTCAACCGGTCGAGCAGCTCGTCGTCTTTGGCGACCGCGAGTGCGAGGCGTTCGTACGTCGAGGACTCGTCCCGGGCGTCGCGGGCGAACTCCCGATACCACTGGGCGGTGCTCACGGCGCCACGCTGCCACGGCGCAGGTCGAGACGGGCTCTGCGCCGGCTCGTGGCTAGATGTCGAACCGCTCGACGGCCACCGGTACGCCGCCGCGGTGGTGGAAGACCACGAAGTCGCCGACGTGAAGAGGCTCTTTCGGCGCCAGTTCGGGCGCTTGCTCTGCCGCAGCCTGGATCACCTCGGGAAGCACCGGCCGGTGCGAGCAGACGACAGTTCGAGCGCCGTCGGCGAGCAGAGCTCGGGTCAACTTCCCCGCACCCAACGGCTGCTCGAGGTAACGCTCCTCGGACACCACCGGCTCACGCTCCACCGGCACACCGATCGCGTCGGCTAGGGGCTGCACGCTGTCGACACATCGCACCGCGTCGCTGGACACCACCCGGGCGAGCCCAAGCGCGGTGAACGGCGGAACCAGGCCGCGCGCGTCTGCCGTGCCCTGCTCGGTCAGCGGCCGCAACTCGTCGGGCCCGTCCCACGACGAGCGCTTGAGCGCCTCCGTGTGCCGAAGCACGACGAACGGCACCGTGCGAATCTCGCCGTCGAGCAGCGCGGCGACGACGTCGGCGTCGCGGGGATGGGTGAGCCGGCGGGCGGCCTCGGTCACCGGCAGGAATGCGATCTCGTCGATCTCCTTCGTGCCGGGCCACTCGGGCGAATCGTCGTCGGCTCGGGCGGCCCAATAGTGCACTCGTTTGGGCCGGCCGCTGGCTTCGTAGTGCTGTGTCGGCAGCGGTCGGCCGAGAATGACCCGCTGGCCGGTCTCCTCCTCGACCTCACGCACCGCACACGCGAGCAGGTGCTCCCCGCGATCCAGCTTTCCTTTGGGGAGCGACCAGTCGTCGTAGCGGGGACGGTGAACCAGGCAGATCTCGACTCCACCGTCATGCGCTGGATCAGGTCGCCACACGACGGCACCCGCCGCGACGACGGTGCCGTCGGAGGCCTCGGGACGGCTCACGGTGCCAACCACCGCCGCCATTTTGGCCGGCTGACCTTGGGCCAGAGCTGGGCGAACTCGCGGCGGGTTGCCGTGACCTGCTCCCGCTCCGCCGCGAACAGCACGCCGAAGGTGAAACTGGCTGGCGCGTCGGCATTCGCAGCCATCGCCTGGATCGCGGCCCCGGCATCGGCGGCATCCTGGTGTTCACCGAGGATTTCTGTCACGCGCTCCATCTGCTCCGCGAACGCCTTTGCCTCCTTTCCGAGGACGGGCGCGACCGCTTCGCCGGCATATCGAGCTCTCTTGGCCGCGATGCGAGCTTGGTGCCACTCGTCGTCGGGCGCACCACCTGGCAGCGCCGACTCGTCGTCGAGAACGGCCTCTGCGCGCTTCGCCAATCGCTGCCACGCCTTGCGCACCAGTGGCGGGAGCGCCTCGCCGGCCGGCGCGTTCGCTGCTTCGGTGGCCGGTGGCTTCGCGGCGGCAGCGACCAGACGTTCATGGAGGTCGACGTAGCGATCCGTCGAGAGCAGCACCGACACCCTGGCGCGAGCCTCCATTCGCTGCTCGAGGGTCCGGCCGAGCACGGTCATGGCCGGGTCCTCTGGCACTGCATCGGCCGGCAATGCGGCCATCCGTTCCTCCAGCCGGGCAATCAGCACGTCCAGCTCCCGCAGCTCGCCGAGCCCCTTGGCGGCCCATCGCAGTTCCTCACGCAGTTCGTCGGCCCACTCCCGGTCGAGCAGCGGCCGGAAAACCCGCAGCCCGCTGCGCAGCCTCCGGGCAGCCACGCGCATCTTGTGCACTGCGTCCCATGGACCTTCCGGGTCGCGCCGGTAGACCAGATCGGCCGCCCGGAAGGCGCGAGTGTGCATGGCGATGAAGGCCTGAACAGCGGCGTCCGCCGGGTCGTCGGATCCGACATCCGCTGGTTCCGGAACTTCGGGAGCGGCCGCCGCCTGGGCACCCAATGCGCGGACCGGTTTCGAGACGAACTCGCCGCTGACGGCCCCGGATTCGCCGAGTTGCGTGACGACGTGCTCGACGAGCTCTGGTGGGGTTTCCTCCGACAGCTCGAGCTCGAGCTCCCGAAACTGCGCGGACACCTGGCCGGAGCCGTCGATGGCCTGGACGACGTCATCGGTCAGCTCGGCGGCCTGCCGCCCGTCGTTGTCGAGCACATGCCGGACGTGCCGGGTCGTGCGCAGTGTCACCACCGGGTGTACCGGACTGTGGCGAACGACGGAACGAACGAAGTCGAGCAGCTCCATCGGAGGTGCCTGCGGCTCTCCGGCTTCGAGGGGCAACCGCAGCTCGTCGCGAACCTCTGCTGCTGCTTCCGGCACCGTGAGCTTGAGATGCCAGCCCTCGTCAGGCCCGCCGATGCGGCGGCGAAGGTTCATTCCCTCGCGAAGGAGTCGCAGGTCTGGCGTGTCGTAGTACGCGGTCTCCAGTTCGATGACGCCGCGGTCTTCTACTGCGGATATCAGGTCCGCCTGGGTCAGGTCCGGGATCCGGTAGAGGCCGTGGACGCGGAACTTGTGCTCGACCTCGCGAACCGTCGGCACCGGTTCCGCAGCGCTCACGCCGCAGCCCTACGCCGGCTCTTCTGCTCGATCAGGATCTCCTGCAGGTCGGCCAGCGGCTGACCTGCCTCGTCCTTGTGGACTCGGACCCATGTGCTGTCGGGTTGGAGGTGCCAGGATGCGACCCGATCGTCGAAAGCGAGGTCGAACAGGGCGCGGAGCTCGCTCTCGTGGGCGGGGCTGCCGAGGCGGACCATCGTTTCGACCCGCCGGTCGAGGTTGCGGTGCATCAGGTCGGCCGAGCCGATCCAGTACTCGGGGTCGTCGTCGTTCTGGAAGGCAAGGATGCGCGAATGCTCCAGGAAGCGGCCAAGGGTGCTGCGCACCCGGATGTTCTCCGACAACTCCGGAACCCCCGGACGGAGGCAGCAGATGCCGCGGATCCACAGGTCGACCGGAACTCCGGCGATGGACGCGTCGTAGAGCGCATCGATGATGCCCTCGTCGACCAAGCTGTTCATCTTGAACCGGATCGCGGCCGGACGGCCGGCCTGATGGTTCTCGATCTCGCCCTCGATGCGTTCGACGATGCCGCTGCGGAGCGCATGTGGCGCGACCAGCAGCCGTTCGTATTCGGAGTCGATGGAATAGCCCGACAGCGAGTTGAACAGGTGGTTGACGTCCTCGGCGACCACCGGGTCGGCAGTGAGCAGGCCGAGGTCCTCGTAAAGCCGGGCCGTCTTGGGATGGTAGTTGCCCGTGCCGAAGTGGCTGTACCGACGGATCCCCCCGCCATGATCTGCTTCGTCGCGCACGACCAGGCAGAGCTTGCAGTGGGTCTTGAGCCCCACCATGCCGTAGACGACGTGCACGCCCGCCTGTTCGAGTTTGCGTGCCCAGGTGATGTTGGCTTGCTCGTCGAAGCGGGCCTTGATCTCGACCAGCGCCAGCACCTGCTTGCCGGCCTCGGCGGCGTCGATCAGAGCGTCGACGATGGGGGAGTCACCGCTAGTCCGGTACAGGGTCTGCTTGATCCCGAGAACCCGCTGGTCGGCCGCCGCCTGCTCGATGAACCGCTGAACGCTCGTGGAGAACGAGTCGTATGGGTGGTGGACCAGGATGTCTGCGGCCCGGATCGCGGCGAACATGTCCGCCGGCGACGCGGATTCCACGTCCGGCAGATCCCGGTGGGTGGCCGGTAGGAACGGGCGGTACTTGTGCTCGGCACGGTCGAGGTCGGCGATCCGGAAAAGACCGGTCAGATCCAGCGGTCCGGGCAGGTGCAGCACCTCGTTGCTGGTCACGCCGAGCTCGCGTTGCAGCAGGTCGAGCACGTGCGGGTCGACGGTTTCCTCGACCTCGAGTCGGACGGCCGGGCCGAACCGCCGGCGCATGAGTTCGCGTTCCATGGCGGTGAGCAGGTTCTCGGCGTCGTCCTCCTCGACCTCGACGTCCTCGTTTCGAGTGACCCGGAAACTGTGGTGCTGCAGCACCTCCATGCCGGGGAAGAGCTGGGACAGGTGGGCGGCGATGACATCCTCGAGCGGGACGAACTGCTGCTCCGCGACTGGCAAGAATCGCGGAAAGTTCGGCGGGACTTTGACCCGGGCGAAGTGCTCAGTCGCCGTGCGAGGGTTGCGGAGGACGACGGCCAGGTTGAGCGAGAGCCCGGAGATGTAGGGGAACGGATGGGCCGGGTCGACAGCCAGGGGCGTCAACACCGGGAAGATCCGTTCGCCGAACAGCTCCCGCAGCCGGCTGTGTTCGGCGTCGTCGAGATCGTCCCAACGGGTGACCTCGATGCCTTCCTTCACCAGCGCCGGCAGCACGTCGTCGTGGAAACAGCTGGCCTGTCGGGACATCAGCTCGCGAGTCCGGGTGAATGTGCCCCCGTGCACCTCCCTGGGGAGCAGGCCGCTCGCGGCCCGGACGGCGACGCCGGCGGCAATGCGCCGTTTGAGACCGGCCACCCGAACCATGAAGAACTCGTCGAGATTGCTGGAGAAGATGGCCAGGAACCTGGCCCGCTCCAGGAGCGGCACATCCGGGTCCTCGGCCAGCTCGAGAACGCGGGTGTTGAAGGCCAGCCAGGAAAACTCGCGGTCGAGGTACCTCTCCTCCGTCCGCACCGCCTCCGCCGCCGCCACCGCCACCGCCATGCTTCACATGTTGACACGGCAACGTCAACGGGCGGTAGACGCGGGCTGGCTGAACTGGTCGGGTAGGCCGAGCAATCAGCCGCCCGGGCGGCGCCCGTACATGACGTCGACGGAAACCCGCTGAAAGCCGAGCCCGCGGTAAAGGCGGACCGCGGCCTGGTTTCCTTCGTCGACGTAGAGGATGACCCGGGCAAGTCCCAGGCCTTTTAGGTGGCGGATGCCAAGGAGAGTGAGCGCTTTGCCCAGTCCGCGGCCCCGCTCGGCAGCGTCGATGCCGACGACATAGACCTCCCCGGTGGTCTCGTCATGGACCTTGGTCCAGTGAAACCCGACCATCGACGGACCGCGCCGGGCCACGAAGAATCCTGCTGGGTCGAACCACGGTTCGGCTACGCGATCCCGGAGGTCGGCGATCGTCCACCCACCCTGTTCGGGGTGTTCGGCAAATGATCGGGCGTTGAGCGTGACCCAGTCCTCGTCATCCGAACCGGCGACGAAGGTGTCGACCACGATGCCATCCGGGAGCTGGGGCTCGGGCAGGTCGTCGCTCAGCGACCGGCTCATCTGCCACAGCGAGCGAACCCGGTCGAAGCCGGTCGCGGTCGCCAGCGCCGCTGCGGGCCGGCCGTCACCGTGTGCCCAGATCCTCAGTTCCGAGCTCCCGGCCTCGATGATCAGCCGAGTGACCAGCCCGCGGCCGAAGCCGCGCCGCCGGTGGTCGGGGTGAACGACGAGTTCCGCCGCGCCGCTACCGTCGTCAAGTTGTGCGTATCCGACGACGGTGCCGTCGATTCGTGCGACCACATGCCGAGCCCGTTCGTCTCCACGAAGCCGGAACAGACCCTGCTCCGACAGCGGAGCGACACCGTCGGCTCTGGTTGCGGCCTGGACGAGGGTGGCGACGGCCTCGACTTCGTTGTCGGCCAGCCGTTGCCGCGCCTCGATCAACGAACGGCGCGTTCGGGCACCTGGCTGCGGCGGGGAGATACCTGGGCGACGAACCGATAGCCGACGTTGCGGACGGTGCCGATCAGCGCTTCGTGGTCGGCACCGAGCTTTGCCCGCAACCGGCGCACGTGTACGTCGACCGTGCGGGTGCCGCCGAAGTAGTCGTAGCCCCATACCTCCTGCAGCAGTTGCGCCCGGGTGAACACCCGGCCCGGGTGCTGCGCGATGAACTTGAGCAGCTCGAACTCCTTGTACGTGAGGTCGAGCGCGCGGCCGGAGACGCGGGCGGTGTAGGTGGCCTCGTCGACGACCAGGTCGCCGGAGCGGATCTCGTCCGGCACGTCGTCTCCGGACTGGGCCGCCGCGAGCCGGCCCTGGGCGAGCCGCAACCGAGCCTCGACCTCGGCCGGCCCGGCTGTGTCGAGCAGCACGTCGTCGACACCCCAGTCGGCGGTTACCGCCGCCAGGCCGCCTTCGGTGACCACGGCCATGAGGGGCACGTCGACACCGGTCGTGCGAATGAGTCGAGTCAGCCCGCGGGCGTGGCCCAGATCTCGCCGGGCGTCGACCAGCACGGCGTCGCACGCCGGGGCATCGAGTAGTGCCGCCGCCTCGGCCGGTGCGACCCGGACGTCATGCAGCAGCAGGCCGAGTGCGGGGAGGACCTCCGCCGATGGGCGCAAGGCATTGGTCAGCAGGAGGATCGTGGATCCCATGCGGCCTCCTCTGGCCGGATATGCAACGGGGACCCGGAGGGCGACAATGCCCGGGCCCACGTGTTGACAGGATAGGGCATGTGAGGGCGACTCAAGTCCGCTCGCCCGCGGAGTGGGACGGCCATGGCTTCCGGCGCCGCCTGCAAGCCGACGATGGCGTGGTCGTGGCGGCGGAACACCTGCCGCCCGTTGACGGCCAGCGGGACGTGGCGGTGGTCGTCGTGCATGGCTTCACACTGCACTCGCGGCACCCACGGGTCCGCCGGATCGCCCGGTGGATGCGCTCCACCGCGGGGCTGGTTCTGCTCGATCTGCGTGGCCATGGCGGTTCCCGCGGGGTCAGCACGCTGGGATGGCACGAGGTTCGCGATGTCGAAGCGGCGGTCGGCTGGGCCCGCTCGCTCGGCTATCCACAGGTGGCGACCCTCGGCTTCTCGCTCGGCTCCGCGGTGGTGCTTCGGCATGCGGCGCTGTATGGGGGAGTGGATGCCGTCGCAGCCGTCAGCGGGCCTGGGCAGTGGTACTACCGCGGCACGCCGCGAATGCGCACTCTGCACCGCCTCGTACTGAACCCGCCGGGCCGCGCAGCCATCCGGCTCACGCGCGGCACCCGGATCATGCGCGGGGACTGGGCAGAGCCCTATCCGATCGATCCCGTCGCGGCCGCCGCGGAGATCGACGTCCCGCTGCTCGTGGTCCACGGCGATCGGGACGACCTGTTTCCCGCTGAGCATGCACGCCGGGTGTCCGCTGCCGCGGGCGGGCCGACGACACTGTGGGTGCTGCCAGACTTCGGTCACGCGGAGGGTGCGGTGGACGAGGACCTCGCCCGGCGAATCGCCAGCTGGCTGGTGGCCCAATGCCACGGGTGACAGTGCGGTATTGGGCTTCGTTGCGCGCCGCTGCCGGACTGACGGAGGAGGTCGTCGACGGGGCCACGGTCGCCGAGGCCCTGGCCGTTGCTCGGGACTTGCACGCGGCGCAGCCCCGGTTCTCGGAGATTCTCGCGGTGTGCGCGGTCCTCGCTGACGGCAGCCCCGCAGGACGTCGAAATCACGCTGCAATCCCGTTGCATGACGGTTCCATTGTCGAGTTGTTGCCACCGTTCGCGGGGGGGTAGGCATTCTGCTCTGGGAAGATCCCTTGATGACGTCGGTGCTGTCCACAGCGCTCGTCGCGGTGCTCGCCATCGCGGCAGCGCTCGGACGCCCGCTTTTGGGAGCCGGGGTCGCTGTCGTGCAAGTCGTGTTCACCCTCGGCGGCGTGCGACCAGCCGCGGTGCCGGCCATCCGGGCCGGTGCGTGGCTCGCGCTGGTCGTATCGGTTGGCGCGTCGGTGTGGCTGGTCGTGGGCGACTCGAGTGAGATGTGGCCGGTCGCTGCACTGCTCGGCCCGGCTCTGGTCGTCGCCGTCATGATCCAGTTGATTCGACGGGACGGTCGGCACGCGCTGACCACGTCATTGACGATGACGGTGGCCGCCTGCGCGCTGGCCCTGCTGCCGGTGGCGTGGTTGGCGCTGCGTGGTGCTGAGGGCGGCGTCCATGCGGTTTGGCTCGGCCTGCTGGGAGTGGGTGCCGTCGGACTGGCTGAGCTGTTGCCGGCTCCGGCCGCGCTGCGGCGGTCGTTGGCGGTGGTGTTCGCGGGAGCGCTGGCCGCAGCACTCGTCGCCGTGGCCGATGGTGTCGCGTCGGCCGTGCCCGCGGTCGGCGGAGTGGTCGTGACTACCTTTGTGGCATTGACCGCCGTGGCCGCGGTGGCCGCCGTAGACCGGGTGGGCGAGGAATTGGGTGACAGCACAGTCGATCTATTGACACCGCTACGGGTGACCATGCCGATCGTCGTCGCGGCGCCGGTCGCGTACGTCCTGGGACGGGTTCTGGTCGGATGAACCGTCGGCCGGCTGAACCAGGGCCCTTCGGGAGGCGTGCACGGAGTGTGAGAGCACCGGTGGCCGACGAGGATCTGGTCCGGGCTCTCTATGACGAGCACGCGGCTCCGCTGATGGGATACGTGTTACGGCTGGTAGGTGGAGACCGCCACCGGGCCGAAGATGTCGTACAGGAGACGCTCCTGCGAGCGTGGCGGCATCCGGACTCGCTGGCGCCGAACAAGGGTTCGGCCCGGCCGTGGTTGTGGACCGTAGCTCGACACTTGGTCGTCGACAGCGAACGGGCCCGTCGGGCCCGCCCGGCCGAGGTTGCCGAGACTGCGATCGGTGCCGTCCCGGTCGAGGACGGGGTCGACCGCGCACTGGTGGCCCAACTCGTCGCCGAAGCGATCGAGACGTTGAGTCCAGAACATCGCGCCGCGGTCGTCGAAACGTACTTTCGCGGCCGTTCGGTTGCGGAGGCGGCTGGCGTGCTCGGTGTACCGGCAGGCACCGTCAAGTCACGCACCTACTACGCGCTGCGGGCGCTCCGGCTCGCGCTGGAGGAACGCGGGATCACCGGATCAGAGGAGGCGACATGACCTCCTGTGACGAGATCCGGATCTCGCTGGGCGCGCTGGCCGTGTCGGCGTTGGACCCCGAAGACGAACTGGAGGTGCGGGAGCACGTCGCCGGATGCCCCCGTTGTGCCGCTGAGTTGGTTGAGCTGACCGAAACAGTTGGTTTGCTGGCGGCGGCTAAGTCGGTGCCTGTTCCGGCCGCCGTTCAGCCGGATCCCCGCGTGCTGGACGGGTTGCTCAAGGCGGTCGCGGCGGAACGCCGACAAGCTCGCCGGCGCCGGTATGCGTTGGGGTTCGCCGCCGCCGCCGCGGGCGCTGTGGTAGCCGGAACGGCGGTGTTCCTCGTCGGCGGAGACGAGCCGGCGCCCCCGGCTGCAACAGCGACGACGCTCGAACCCACTGCCGAAATGCACGGGTCGGACGGCGCTGTCGTCCTCGACGTCGACCTGTTCGCCAAGGCGTGGGGAACCGCGGTGCACGGAGATGTGGCCGGCGTCCCGCCTGGCGCCACGTGCAGCCTGGTCGCCGTCGGACTCGACGGCAGCCGCGAGGTGGCCGCGACCTGGACGGTTCCTCGCAGCGGCTACGACCCGGCGACCGGGTCGCTCGGCTTCGACGGCGCGGTTGGCTTGCGTCCCCACGAAGTCAGCCACTACGAGGTGGTGACGACGGCCGGCGACCTGCTCGTCCGCGCGTCCGCCTGAGCCGCCAGCCCTTCTAGCTGGGAACACTGCGGCGGGCGGACGACGTTGGGACGGCGTGACCGGACTCGCCGTTGTCGCCGTCGTGCTGTTGGCAGCCACGGCATTCGGCCTCTGGCGGACGCTGACGGCCGGCCGGCTCACGCCGCCGTCTCGGCGGAACATCGGGCCGTCGCTGACCCGCGAGGACCTCGGCCAGGAACCGGGAGAGCAGGCGACGTTGGTGCAGTTCTCCAGCGCGTTCTGCGCCCCGTGCCGAGCGACCCGGCAGGTGTTGGCGCACGTCGCAGCCTCAATCGATGGGGTGCGTCACGTCGAGATCGACGCAGAGACTCACCTGGACCTGGTCCGCCGGTTGGGCGTCACCCGCACGCCGACGACGTTCGTCCTCGACGAGCGCGGGCAGGTCGTCCAGCGCTCGATGGGTGTGCCGAGGCTCGCGCAAGTCGTCGATCTGGTCGGCCGTATCGCCACGAAATGAGACAGGCATCTCAGTATTCGAACGCAACGGTGACATCGCTCAGCGTCGGCCGTAACCTCGCAGCGTGTTCCGGACGGAGCTGACGAAGCGGCGCGCGATCGATCTCGGTCGCACGGCCACCATGCTCTGTCGCCTGCCCTGACCGGATAGCCCTGGACCTCCGGCGCCGCATCGCCGACCACATCCGGGCTGTCCACAGCCGACAGACCTGCCCAGCCCACGTCAGGGGAGATACCCGATGGTCGACCCGCGCGGCCAGCGCCTTGCCGCCGCCCTCACCGCGGCGGTTCTCACGATCGTCCTGCTGACCGGCAGCGCCTGGTTGCTGGCCGCGCAGGCCGGGGTGTTCGCGACCGGCGCCATCGCCGGGGTCGCCGCATCGCCGTATGCCCGCCTGTTCGCACGGGTCGTGCGGCCCCGGCTGGGTCCACCAGCCGAATACGAGGACGCCCGGCCGCCGCGGTTCGCACAAGTCGTCGGGCTGCTTTTCGCCATTGCCGGGCTGGCCGGGCTTCTCGGCGGCTGGTCACTTCTCGCTTACGGCGCGGTCGGCGCAGCTCTGGCCGCCGCGTTCCTCAACGCCGCCTTTGGCCTGTGCCTCGGCTGCGAGATCTACCTGGTATTCCGCCGCGCCACTCCCAGACTGACGGAGGTCACCCGATGAGCCGCGAAACCGTGCTCGTCTCGGCCGATTGGGTCGAGCAGCATCTCGACGATCCCCAGGTCGTCCTGGTCGAGGTCGACGAGGACACGACCGCGTACGACAAGAATCACATCAAGAATGCCGTCCGGCTGGACTGGAAATCCGACCTGCAGGATCCGGTTCGGCGCGACTTCGTCAACAAGGAGCAGTTCGAGGCTCTGCTCGCGGCGAAGGGCATCGCCAACGATGACACGGTCGTGCTCTACGGCGGCAACAACAACTGGTTCGCCGCCTATGCGTACTGGTATTTCAAGCTCTACGGCCACGACGACGTCCGTCTCCTCGACGGCGGTCGCAAGATCTGGGAGCTGGAAAGTCGGGAGCTGGTCGACGACCTCACGGAGCGAACGCCGACCGAGTACCGGGCCAGCGACCCAGACCTGGCGATCCGGGCGTTCCGCGACGAGGTCGTCGGGGCGATTGGGACGAAGAACCTGGTCGACGTCCGCTCGCCCGACGAGTACGCCGGCCGCCTGCTCGCCCCGGCGCACCTGCCTCAGGAGCAAGCCCAGCGTGGCGGCCACATCCCTACCGCGCAGAACATCCCGTGGAGCAAGGCGGCCAACGACGACGGCACGTTCCGCTCCGACGCCGACCTTCGCACGCTCTACGGCGACGCGGGAGTCGACCTCGGCACCGACACCATCGCGTACTGCCGGATCGGCGAGCGGTCGGCGCACACCTGGTTCGTGCTACACGAACTACTGGGCGTGTCCAACGTCAAGAACTACGACGGATCTTGGACCGAGTACGGATCCCTGGTCGGCGTGCCGATCGCGGTGGGCGACGAACCGGGTGCCGCATGACCGGCGGCTGCCAGGCGCCGGTCGGCGGTGTCTCCCTGGAAGGTGTCGACTTGACCAAGGAGTCGGTGATCCAGGGGGTAGTCACCCGCGGCGATGACGGACCCGTCGCCGGGGCGTACGTCCGGTTGCTCGATTCTGCGGGCGAGTTCACCGCGGAGGTGCCGACCAACGACGACGGCGAGTTTCGTTTCTTTGCCGCGCCAGGGCCGTGGACCGTGCGGACATTGGCGCCTCGGGCAGCACCCCTCGACCGGGCAGTGGTGGCGCAGCAGGGAGTGGTCGCCACGGTCGAGGTCACCATCTCGTCCTGACAACTCACCGGGCCGCGTCGCCGGAATAGGGTGTCGCGCGTGTCGCACGCCGCGCCTGCATTCGCCGGCCGACCCGCGGGCGTGGCCGTGGTGTCGGTGCTGGCCGGCTGTGCGGCCGTGGGGTTCCTGGTCGGCAGCCTGATGGGCGCCGCGTCCGGAAGTGGCGGTGGCGGCCACGATGAGCCGACCGTGGCGTCGGCGACCAGCGGCAGTGTCTGGGATGGACCGGTGGCACCGGTGACCGTGACCGTAGTCGAGGCGTCGTGTCAGTCCGACCCCAGCCGGGACGCCTCGGGCCTGGAGGTCACCTACCAGGCGGGTTTCGCGGTCGACGCCGAGTCCGACTCGGCATGGCGGTGCCCGGGCGACGGAGTCGGCGAGACTCTGGTCATCGACTTGGGCGGTCCCGTCCGAGTCGCCGAGCTCGGCCTCGTTCCCGGCTACGCCAAGACCGATCCCACCGACGGCACCGATCGGTACGCAGAGAACCGTCGGCTCACCACAGTCCGCTGGCGCTTCGACGACAACACCACGGTCGAGCAGCAACTCGACCCTGACGCGAAGTCGCGCGACCTGCAGACGTTGCGCATCCCGGTGACTACGACGGAGCAGCTTGCGCTGGAGATCGTCAGCAGCTCCGACGGCGCCCGGGACACCGTGGCGATCAGCGACCTGCGAGTGTCGGCTGCCGCTTGAGGATCAGCCGTGCCAGCGGTCAGTAAACGAGTGCCTGCGCACCGTCGGTGAGCGCCTCTTCGACGAAGGTCGCTGCACCGGCGATGCGGACGCCGGGTAGCACGTCGTCGGGCCCGATCTCGCGCCGAGCCGCGCATTGAGTGCACAACGTCACCTGACCACCAGCCAACAGCGCCGCGAGCAGATCGGGCAGGGCCGCCGCGTGCGGCAATTCGAATTCGGCAGCCCGGCCAGGCAGGGCGAACCAGGCGGACTCGCCGGTGAGCCACAGGGAGACATCCGCTCCGGCGGAGAGCGCGGTGGTCGCAACGGTGAAGGCCTGCGAGCAGCGCTCGGGTGCATCGAGGCCGGCAGTGACCTTCACGACGAGCCTGTTTGCCATGCCAGCAGACTAAGCCCGATCCGGGATCAAGGCCCTAGACTTCACGCCATGCTGGAGGTCTTCTTCACCGGCCTGCTCGTGCTCACCACCCTCGCTGCGGGATGGTTCGCGATCTACGTCATCTACCGGCTGTTCAAGGGTCAGGCCTGACTCTTCCCGTGATCGAGATCCCGGCCGATCTGCATCCGGACTGTGTCCCGCTGGCCTGGTTGCTCGGCCGGTGGGAGGGTGCAGGCGTCGGCGACTATCCGACGATCGAGGCGTTCCGGTTCGGTCAGGAGGTCGCCTTCACCTACGTCCCCAGTAAGGCGTACCTGGCGTACACGAGCCGCAGCTGGATTCTCGCCGACGACGGCACATTGCTCCGGCCGGCCGCCGCTGAGACGGGCTTCTGGCGGCCGCAACCCGACGGCGAGGTCGAGGTCCTCCTCACCCATCCCACCGGTTTCGTCGAGATCTATCTCGGCCGGGTCGAACCGGCGAAAGTCGAGCTCGCCACCCGTGGGGTGCTCAAGACCGAGACCGCCAAGGACTACCGAGCCGGCCGCCGGTTGTACGGACTGGTCAACGGCCGGTTGATGTGGGTCTACGAGATGGCCGCGATGGGACATGAGTTGCAGCCGCACCTGTCGGCGGAGCTTCAGCGCGTGGCCGGAGCCGACCAGTCACGCTCATAGACTCGACGGATGACCGACTGGCGCGAGGACCTACGGGCGCAGGGCTATCGGTTGACGCCGCAGCGCGAGCTCGTCCTCGATGCCGTGCGGCAACTCGACCACGGCTCTCCCGAGGAGATCCTCGGCCGGGTACGAGAGTCCGCGAAGGGCGTGAACATCTCGACGGTGTACCGGACCTTGGAGCTGCTGGAGAAGCTCGGGCTGGTGAGCCACACTCATCTCGGGCATGGGGCGCCGGCCTACCACGCGACGACCGAGCCCGACCACGTACACCTGGTCTGCCGGAACTGCGAGCGAGTGACCGAGGTCGAACCGTCGATCGCGGCTGGCCTGGTCGACGACCTCGCCGAGCGGTTCGGGTTCCATACCGACGTCAGGCATCTGACCGTGTTCGGCACGTGTCGGGACTGCTCGTGATCATCCGCCGGCTGGAGGCTTTTCCACGTCATCCGCCGGGAGAGGTGGGAAACCCTCCACTCGCGGGAAAGGGGCTCGGCGGGAGTGGTCGGGGCTCGGGATGCGTTGAGGTCGGTATGAGCATCTATCGCAGCCCACTTCTCGGCCGGCCAGGCGCCGTCGCGGCGACCGGCTTCGACACGGGCGTGGCGGCGCACTACGGCGACCCGATGCGGGAGCAGCGCGTTCCCGGCCCGGTCGACCTCTCGCACCGCGGTGTCGTGACCGTCAGCGGACCTGACCGGCTGAGCTGGCTGCATTCGCTGACTACCCAGCACGTCGAGCATCTCGGCCCTGGTAGCTCGACCGAAACCCTGGTGCTCTCGCCGCAGGGCCACATCGAGCATGCGCTCTATGCAGTCGACGACGGGACGATTTTCTGGGCCCACGTGGAACCCGGAACCGCGCCCGCGCTGGTGGAGTTCCTCGTCTCCATGCGATTCATGCTGCGCGTCGACGTGAGCGACGTCAGCGACGAGTTCGTCGTTGTCTGGGAGCCGGACACCGAGCGTCACGGCAGCTACTTGAGCCGGGTGACCGACCGAGGACGGGAAGTCTTCGTCGCCCGATCGGAGTTGGCGCGTTACGTCGGCGACTCTGCGTCGGGTGTCTGGGCGCACGAGGCTCGGCGGATCGCGGCCCATCAGCCGCGGCTCGGCGTCGACACAGACCACAAGACGATCCCGCACGAAGTCGGCTGGCTTGGCTCGGCCGTGCACCTGGACAAGGGGTGCTACCGGGGTCAGGAGACCGTCGCGCGCGTCCACAATCTCGGCCGCCCACCGCGTCGGCTGGTCATGCTGCACCTCGACGGCTCGGCCGAGCGCCTGCCCGCGCACTGCGATCCGGTCCGGCTGGATGGCCAGGAGGTCGGCTTCGTCGGCTCCGCCGCCCGCCACTACGAGCTGGGCCCGATCGCGTTGGCGTTGGTGAAACGTACCGTCCCGATCGACGCACCCCTGCTCGCCGGCGGGGTTGCTGCCACGCAGGAGGTCATCGTCGATCCAGATGTGGGTTTGCACGTGCGGGCCAGGCTGACCTAGCCGTCGAGCACCAGGGTCACGGGCCCGTCGTTGGTCGAGGTCACCTGCATCATCGCGCCGAAGATACCGTTTTCGACATGCGCGCCGATCGAGCGCAGCGCGTCGCAGAACGCATCCACCAGCGGCTCGGCCACCTCGGCGGGCGCCGCGGCCGACCAGGACGGGCGGCGGCCCTTGCGAGTGTCGGCGTAGAGCGTGAACTGGCTGACGACCAGCACCGGGGCGCTGACGTCGGACGCCGAGCGCGCGTCGTCGAGGATGCGCAGTTCCCAGAGCTTGCGCGCGAGTCGCGCCGCGGCTTCGGTGTCGTCGTCTCGGGCGACACCAAGCAGCACCAGCAAGCCCTGGCGGCCGGGACCAGGCTCGATCGCGGCGACGATCTCGCCGTCCACGGTGACCGACGCCGAGGTGACCCGTTGGACGACTGCTCGCACGGCCGCGATCCTCGCACGCGGGATAGGTTTCGACGGTGCCGCACGAGGTCGTCGCCGAGGTCGTCCGTTCAGGCCTGGTCGAGAGCCGTCATCACGGCTCAATCGTCGCGCTTGGTGCTGACGGCATGGTCGTGCTGGCAGTCGGCGAAACCGACGCGACGATGTATCCCCGTTCGGCGAACAAACCCGCGCAGGCCGCCGCGATGCTGCGGTACGGCCTTCCGCTGGACGGCGAGTTGCTGGCGCTCGCGGCGTCGAGTCATTCTGGTGAGGACTTCCACATCAGAGGAGCCCGCCGCATTCTTGCTGCAGCCGACCTGGACGAAGGTCTGCTGCAGAACACGCCGGGTTGGCCGTTGGACGAGATCGCGATGGTGGCATATGCCCGGCGGGGATCGGAGCGGTCGTCGATCGCGGCCGACTGCTCCGGCAAGCACGCGGCCATGCTCGTCACCTGCGCCGTCAACGGATGGAGCGTCGAGGACTATCTGGCACCGGATCACCCGCTCCAGGTGACGATCCACGACACGATCGAAGAACTGGCCGGTGAACGTGTCGATCCGCCAGCGGTCGACGGGTGCGGAGCCCCGCTGTTCGCCATGACGCTGACCGGACTCGCTCGGACCTTCCGCGCGCTCGCGCTCGCCGCGCCGGGATCAGCTGAACGGCGCGTCGTCGAGGCGATCCGGGCCCATCCGCAGTGGACGAGCGGAACCCTCCGCGACGAGGCAAGGCTGATCCGGTCGGTGCCGAACCTGTTCGCCAAGGCGGGTGCCGAAGGTGTCTACGCGGCCGCACTCGACGACGGCCGGGCGGTAGCACTCAAAATCACGGATGGTTCCAGCCGGGCTCGGCCAGTCGTGATGGCCGCCGCGTTGCGTCGGCTCGGCGTCGACCAGCCGGTCCTCGACGACCTGGCTCGGCCGGCCGTGTACGGCGGCGGACAACAAGTGGGCGAGATCATGCCCGTCGGGCTCTAACGAAGCCGCCCCTTATTCGACTGGAGGGTTCTCCACGTCGTATCCGTCGGGAGACGTGGAAAAGTCTCCACCCGCGCTCAGGCGCATGGCCATGACGACGGCGTTGCGGTTCGTCTGCAGTGTGCGGAAGCCGATGCGGTCGTAGAAGCCGATTGCGCGCCGGTTCTTCGCCCCCGTCACCAGGTGCACGCCCACTGCGTCCATCGCTCGCAGTACGTCCAGCAAGCGGGTGATCAGGCGGCGGCCGTTCCCTGCTCCCTGTGCTCGCGGAAGCAAGTCGATGTGCAGGTGCGCTGGATACTCCGCGAGCAGCGCAACGTCGAACCGTGGCGGATGGTGGATCAAGTACTGGAGGTTCTCGTCGGGCGTCCACGTCGGGCTCACCGTTGGGTCGGCGTACCGCTGCCGGAGCGGCGGCCACCACTCCTGCTCGCAGCGCCGGTCGAAGTCCATGCTGTCCCGCGCGCCCAGAACATATCCGGCCGGCGCGCCGTCGTCGAGGA
Organism: uncultured Actinomycetota bacterium; assembly: GCA_963819885.1. Classification (GTDB taxonomy): domain Bacteria; phylum Actinomycetota; class Actinomycetes; order Jiangellales; family Jiangellaceae; genus JACVRX01. Next base: position 25,461 of record CAWFXV010000019.1, read on the forward strand.
CGTACGCCAGGTCGGGCTCCAGCACCAGGTACGGCCCGACGTAGATGTGACCGAGGAGCTGCGAGTCAAGGTAAGCACCGGTGGCGTCCTCGCCCTCGGCGCCGGTTCGCAGGCAGATGTCGTAGAGGGCAGGACCGTCAGCGGAGACTGCTGGCCGGATGAGCACAGCGCGGATTATCCGCCGCTACTGCGGCCGGCTCTGGTGATACGTACCCTGGCGGCATGCGCCGGTCACGATGGCGGTGGGTCGCCGCGATCGGGGTGGCGGCAGCCGTCGTCGTCGCATCCTCGACGGCTCAGGCCGACTCGACGGCCCAGCCGCTGCGGGCGGACGGCATCACTGTGGACTCGGCCGGTGAATTGACCAACATCCCGGCAGGGAGCGGCGCGGCATACGTGCCCGAAACAACGGTGCTGGCGACGGGTGAACCGCGGTCGACGGCGCAGGCGGAGCGGATAGCCGCCGATCAGGAGTGGCTGCGCAGTGGCGACCGACCGGGCCAGGGCACGCCTTATGCCGATATGGCCGACCGGGCATTGCTCGATCTCCGTCTTCTGCTCCAGCCGAACGGCGCGCAGCTCGCTGCCAACCGTTATCACTGGCGCTACGTCTGGCCCAGGGACGCGTCGTTCGTCGTGGTCGCGCTGTCGGCCACCGGGCATCACGACGACGCGGAGACCATCCTGCGGTTCCTGTCCCGGGTCGCGCCGGTCCGGGGCATCTGGCACGCGCGCTACCGGCCCGACGGCTCGGGCGATCCGCCGGACGACCGGCGCCGGCAGCTCGATGGCTCCGGGTGGGTGCCATGGGCACTCTGGTTCTGGCTGGAGACGCACCCGGACCGCGCGCACGCCGAGGCGCTGGTGACCGAAGTCGCTGCGATGGTCGTCAACTCGGCGAACGCGATCGTCCGGTCGTTCGGCGACGACGACCTGCCGCGTGCTACGCCGGATTACTGGGAACAGAGCGGACGACGGCTGACACTCGGAATCGCGGCGCCGGCCCGGCTGGGTCTGCGCGCATCGGCGGCTCTGGCTCCGCTGCTCGGCGTCGATCCGGCGGCGTGGCGGCAAGCGGCCACCGAGATCGACACTGGCATCCGTCGAGAGTTCGGCACACGCGGCTATCCACGTAACGTCGCCGACACCAACCGCGACGAATTCGCCGACCATGGCTACCCGCTACCGCTGGAGGATCCCGGTCACGACGCGTCGCTCGCGTTCTTGTCACCGCCCTTCGCGCCGGCCGAGGAACAGATCGCCCGCGCATTCCGCCGGACCGAGCCGGCGTTGCGGGTGCCGAATGGTGGCTTGCGGCCGGGTGAGGACTGGGAGACCGACACAGACGTCGCTTGGACGCCGACGACCGCGTTGTTCGCCCTCGCTGCAGCCGGCTATGGCGAGACCGTCACGGCGGAGCGCTTGCTCAGTTGGCTTGCAGCGCATCGGACCGGGCTGGGGGCTTTGCCGGAGAAGGTCAACGAGGTCGGTGAACCGTCGTCCGTGGCGCCCCTGGGATGGAGTTGCTCATTGGTGCTGCTGGCCATTGTCGAGCTCGAACGTGACCTGCCGATCCCGCCTTCGCCTTGACGGCCCCTGTGCTGCGAGCTGTGACGATCGTCGTGAAGGACCCGCCCGTGCGCGAGGTACCGCCCAGCAACACGACGATCTTCACGACGCCGTGAGTAAATCGGGCAACTGCACCCCAGTTTGCAATCGCTTGCAAAAGTTAGCATAATGGCTGCGTGGCAAGAGTGGGTTCGCTCGGCGAGCTCGGCGAGTTCCTCAAGGATCAGCGCCGGCACGCCCAGCTCTCGTTGCGCCAGCTAGCCGACCAAGCGGGCGTGAGCAACCCGTACCTGAGCCAGATCGAGCGCGGCGTGCGCAAGCCGTCGGCCGATGTGCTTCAGCAGATCGCCAAGGCGCTACGGATTTCGGCCGAGGCGGTCTACGTCCGAGCCGGCCTGCTCGACCACCCGACCTCGGATCGCTCGGTCCAGGACGCCGTCCTGGCCGACACGCTGCTGTCAGAACGCCAGAAGCGGGTGCTTCTCGACGTGTACGAGACGTTCCGCAAAGAGAACGACGACGAAAGGTGATTCCCGTGCCCCAGAAGAACACCAACACCACCGCCCTCTATGCAGTTGCCGGTGCGGCTGATGCGGCCGTTTCGGCCCTCCGCGACCTGCCTGCCCGCGCGCCGGCGCTCGCCCAGCGTGCCGAGACGATGACCTCCCAGCTCCGTGAGCGGCTCGCCGAGCTGCCCGCGGACATGCAGAAGCGGCGCGAGACGCTTCCCACCGATGTGCAGCGGCTGCGCTCGGAGCTGCCTGCCGACATGCAGAAGCTGGCCGCGGAACTGCCCGCCGACATCCAGCGGTTGCGCGCCGACATTGCCCGGGTGGTGCAGGACCTGTCCGCCAAGGTGCTGCAATACGCGGCCGACCTGGCCAGTGAGATCTCAGACACCTATGGCGAGCTGGCGAACCGGGGCGAGGCTGCCGTCGGTCGCTACCGTCGCGAAGGTACCGATGCCGTCGACACCGTCACCGACAAGGTTGCTGGCGCTGCCGACAAGGTCGCCGACGCTGCGGACAAGGCCGCTGACGCCGCGGACAACGTGGCCGACGAGATCGCCGACGCACCCACCCCCCGGCGCAAGCGCCGCCCGGCGGCGAACTGACGCCAACCAGGCCCAGGGGTCTGGTCCTCCCCGACCCCTGGGCGCGTAGGCTCGAAACGTGTTCGACGTCTTCGGCTCGGTCCAGGGCATCGTCTTCTGGGCGCTCACTCTCGGCGCTCTGGGCTTGAAGGGCTACGCGTTGTTCGATGCCTTTCGAGTCAAGCCGGAGGCATACTCGCTCGCCGGCAAGCTGACGAAGAACCTCTGGTTGCTCATCCTCGGAATCGCGCTGGCAGTCAACATCGTCGTGCTGAATCCGTTGAACTTCCTCAACCTCATCGGTGTGGTCGCCGCAGCGGTCTACCTGGTCGACGTACGCCCAGCGGTCAAGCAGGTCGGCGGCGGCGGGTCGCGCGGCACCCAGATGGGTCCATACGGGCCCTGGTGACCCGCGCCCACCGTGCGACACGACCATCACGGCCGAACTCATCGGCTCGAACTCGACGACCAGACCCTGCGCGAGTGGGACTGCACTGTTCTCGCGAGCGACCCGGAGGACGGGATCGTCCTCGATCGCTCGGCCTTCTATCCCGGCGGCGGCGGGCAGCCGCCCGACCACGGCGTGCTGTTGTGGAACGGGGTACGCACGCGCATCGTCGGCGTACGTCCGCGCGACGACCTGTGGCTGGTGCCGGACCCCGACGATCCGCTTCCTCCGGTCGGCGCGGCTGTCAGGGGCGCCCTCGACGACGCCCGGCGCACTCTGCTCATGCGCACCCACTCCGGATTGCACGTGCTGTGCGGAGTGGTGTTCCGCGACTACGCAGTGCCGGTGACCGGAGGCAACATGGAACCCGGTGCAGCGCGGCTCGACTTCGACCTGCCAGCCGTCCCGCCCGGCTTCAAGGACGGCCTTACTGCGGCGCTCAATGCGGAGGTGGCTGCCGATCGCGCGGTCGAGGTGCGGGTGCTGCCGCGGAAGCAGGCCTACGAGCTCGGTCCGATCATCCGCACGGCCACGGACCTGTTGCCGCCGGATCTCGAGGTGGTCCGACTGATCGACGTCGTCGGGCTCGACGTGCAGGCCGACGGCGGGACGCATATCGCGTCGACTCGCCAGATCGGCCGGATCGAGGTGGTCAAGGTCGAGAGCAAAGGCCGTGGCTTCCGGCGAGTCCGTATCCGCCTGCCCGACTGACGGACCGATCTCCCCGCCCAACTCGGGGGGTGTAGCGGTTCTACGACCAATAGACGATGACCTTGTCGCCGATTCGCACCTGGTCGAACAGCGACTCGATCGCAGCGCGGTTCCGGACGTTGACGCAGCCGTGTGAGGAGCCGTTGTAACCGTTGGCTGCGAAGTCGGGCGAGTAGTGCACGGCCTGGCCGCCGCTGAAGAACATGGCGAAGGGCATCGGGGTGTCGTAGAGCTTGGACACGTGGTCGCGGGACTTGTAGCCGATGCTGAACGCCCCTTCGCGGGTGGGTGTCAGCTCCGAGCCGAAGCGGACGTCGAGAGTCATCAGCACCGAGCCGTCGACGACCCACCGCAGCGAGCGGCCCGATTTGTCGATGCACAACGCCCGACCGGTCGCGCAGCGTGGATCCAATCCCGCAGTGCTGGCGCCGCTTGGCGCGACCCGGTTGTGTAGCTCGTCGTCGGTTGGTGTCCGGGTCATCGCGACCAGCCGGTCCCAAGTGCGTTGGTCGACATCGCCGGTGGACGGGAACCCGCGCTTGGTCTGGAAGCCGGCGACCGAGGCCGTCGTCGTTGCTCCGTAGTTGCCGGTGACCTCGGGGTTGAACCAGCCGATTTGCTTCAACCGCGCTTGCAGTTCACGCACCCGATCGCCGGAGTCACCGCTGCCGATGATCGTCGGTCCGGGGACGAGCCGGTTGTGCATCTCGTCGTCGGTTGGCTGCCTGGTCATGCTGACCAACTTGTCCCACGTTGCCTGATCGACCTCACCAGTCGCGGGGAACCCCCGCTTTCCCTGGAATCCGGCGACCGACGAGACCGTGAGCTGGTCGAAGACGCCGGTGATGTTGGGCTCGTACCAATGGAGTTGCTTGAGCCTGGCCTGCAGATCCCGTACACCGGTGCTTTCGTCTCCGGCCAGATAGATGGCCGTCCGGGTCGGGGTGGGGTCGCCGGGGGAGTTGGGGTGGGCCCAGGGGTCGGCGTGGTCGTCGGTGTCGACCTCGTCGGCGACGCGGAGGATTCCTCGGTGGCCGTCGAGTCGGCGTCGGTGGCGCAGCTGGCGAGCATCAGCGACAGTGCGGCGGCGACAGCGACCATCCCTGCCCTGACCGGTCCCATGTCCCGCCCCCCTTCGGCCGAACGTCACCGTCTGACGACCTCACCCGACATGACGCCCATGGTGCCCAAATGGTTGCCTGTGCTGGGCGTGACACGCGTCACGAATTGATCTCGAAGTCCTTGGCAGCAGTCGCGAACGCCGCTGAGGTCGAGCTCCCAAACAGGACGAAAGTCACCTCATCGACCGTCGTCGACGTGGTGGCGACTGTCTGAACGGCAATTCGGGCGGCGTCATCCAACGGCCAGCCGTAGATGCCGGCGGAGACTGCGGGGAACGCGATCGTCCGGGCGCCCAGTTCGTCCGCAACCCGAAGCGCCTCGCGATAACAAGATTCCAACAACCCCGGGTCACGCTGGCCCGCGTTCCAGTTCGGCCCAACGACATGGATGACCCAGCGAGCCGACAGCTCTCCCGCGACCGTCCAGCCTGCCTGCCCGACGGCGAGCCCGTCGGGGAACCGGCGGATGCAGTCCGCCAGGATCGCCGGGCCGCCGGCGCGGTGGATGGCACCGTCGACCCCACCGCCGCCACGCATCCGGGAGTTCGCAGCGTTGACGATCGCGTCGACGCGCTGAGTGGTGATGTCGCCGTCGATCAGGCGTATCGATGCCGAACGGCGCTCAGTCACGGCAACTCCGGCGGTCCGATCGTGTGCATGGCGCGGGTTCGACAGCAGCGCAGGAAGCATGTCACCGTCGGGTTGAACATGCCAGGCGGATCCGGACCTGGCCGACCAGGCGGTGGCAGGGTGAACGACGCTGCGGTGGAACGCGCCATGGCGACCGTGCGCGAGCACCTCGCCGGCACCGGTGCCGAATGGGTCGAAACCTCCCCGGGGCGGTACTCCGTCGAACTACCTGGTGACCGCAAGCTGAAGACGTCATGCGGCCTGGCCGTGCGCGAGCACAGCCTGATCGTCAACGCTTTCGTCGCTCGTCGTCCGGACGAGAACCACAGCGCCGTGCACCGCTGGCTCCTCGAGCGCAACGCCCGGCTGTCAGGCATTGCGTTTGCCGTCGACTCCGCCGGCGACATCTACCTTGTCGGCCGACTCCCTCTACACGCTGTCACTCCAGCCGAGCTCGACCGGGTGCTCGGGGTGGTGCTCGACGCCGCCGACTCCTCGTTCAACACCATCCTCGAGCTCGGATTCTCCGAATCGATCCGCCGGGAATGGACGTGGCGGCTGGCCCGAAGGGAGTCCACCCGGAACCTCGCCGCTTTCGAGCACCTGCGCCCGCCCGATTCCGGTACCAGTCACTAGGCTCCGGACATGCCCTACCACCTGGTCCTGCTTCGCCACGGTGAGAGCGACTGGAATGCCAAGAACCTGTTCACGGGCTGGGTCGATGTCGACTTGTCTGAAAGGGGCCGGGCCGAGGCACTGCGGGGCGGCGAGCTGATCGCGTCGCGGTCGCTACTGCCGGACGTGCTGCATACCAGCGTGCTGGTCCGGGCGATCAGCACCGCAGAGATCGCGATGCACGCCGCCGACCGGTCGTGGATCCCCGTTCGTCGGTCCTGGCGGCTCAACGAGCGTCACTACGGTGCGTTGCAGGGCAAGGACAAGAAGCAGACACTCGAGGAGTTCGGCGAGGAGCAGTTCATGCTCTGGCGGCGCTCGTACGACACGCCACCACCGCCGATTGCCGACGACGACGAGTTCTCGCAAGTGGGCGACCCGCGTTATGCGGACCTGCCGCCGGAGCTCATGCCGCGCACCGAGTGTCTCGCCGACGTCGTCCGCCGGATGCTGCCGTACTGGTACGACGGGATCGTCCCCGACCTACGCAATGGCGTCACCGTCGCGGTCGTCGCGCACGGCAACTCGCTACGGGCGCTGGTCAAACACCTCGACGGGATGTCCGACGAAGCCGTCGTCGCCCTCAACATCCCCACCGGGGTGCCCCTGCTCTACGAGCTGGACGACGCGATGCGTCCGCTCACCGAAGGTGGCGAGTACCTCGACCCCGCCGCCGCGGCCGCCGCGATCGAGGCCGTCCGCAACCAGGGCCGCTAACTCGTTACTGCCCCGTCCCCGAATGACCACGTTCACCACCCTTGCCGGTACGTCACCAGGCCTGCCGGCATGCTGATGTACGTACTTGCCTGGTGATGGCCCCGGCCGTCAGGTCGGGACAGGGCGTTGTCCACAGTCGGTCCATGGCGGGTCCGCCGGTCCACAGGATGCCGCAACGGCATCGCTTCGCTCCAATGTTGTCCCGAACATCGCCGAAATGAACACTAAACTGGACCCCCACCTAGCCGCGCTTGCCAGCCGCCAGGGCGGTGTCATTCTTCGGCGGCAAGCACTCGATCACGGCTACTCCGATCAGGAAATCGAACAGCTGCTCCGTGACGGCCTATGGGTTCGGATCCGTCGCGGCGCATACATCGAGCGTGTCGTCTGGGACAGCATGAACATGGAGGCACGCCACCGGGCAACCGTCCACGCTGTGATTCTCGTCCTGCAGAAGCCGGCTATCGTCAGCCACATCTCGGCATGCGTCATGCTGAATCTGCCGACGTGGGGCTATGACCTATCTCGTGTTCACGTCACCCGCTGTGACCTGCACTCTCCGCGCGTCGAGGGCGGTGTGCACCATCACGCCGGTGCAGTCGCTGACGGCGATGTCACCTTTGTCGACGGCATCATCGTCACCCCACCGGACCGAACCGCTGTCGATGTCGCCTGCTTGGGTGGTTTCGAACGAGGCGTAGTCGTCGCGGATGCGGCGATTCGACTCCTGGGCGGGGAAAAGGACATCTTGCTCCGCCGCATGGACCAGATGCGGGACTGGCGAGGAGCACGCGCGGCCGGCCGCGTAACGGAGTTTGCCGACGGACGGTCTGAGTCGGTCGGTGAGTCTCGGACCCGAGTCCTGTTCGAGCTAAACGGCCTCCCTCGCCCGCAGTTGCAGGTTCTAATCGTCGACTCCACAACCGGGGTAGTCATCGCGCGAGTCGACTTCTTCTTCGAAGAGGAAAGGACGATCGGCGAGTTCGACGGTCGGCTGAAGTATCGAGCAGTGCCCGAAGACGAGCTTTCCGCGGAGGACGTCGTCTGGCGGGAGAAGCGTCGTGAGGACGCCCTTCGCGACGAGGGCTACGAAGTGGCGCGTTCGATCTGGGACGACCTGCGGCACCCGCAACTGGTGATCGCCCGGTATCGCCGCTGCTTCGAGCGGGCCGCCAAGCGCCGTCCGGTGCTGGTATGACGGTTCTCCGAGAATTACGCCTACCCATCACCAGGTGAACCTGTACATCAACAGGCGTGCATGCCGGGTGATGTACCGGCGGGGGTGGTGAACGTGGTCATTCCGGGCCGGTGCCGGACGCACTGCGGTGAGCCGCACAGCGGCAGAGGCGGGCGTTAGCGGGCGGGGCCGCCGGAAAACCACGCTACTTCGCCGGTAACGAGGTAGCGGACGTTGGCCGCGACGTTGACGGCGTGGTCGGCGAAGCGCTCGTAGTAGCGGCCGAGCAGGGCGACGTCGACGGCAACCCCCACCCCCCGGTCCCAGTCATCGTCGAATATGACGACGAACAACGTCCGGTGCAGCCGGTCCATCTCGTTGTCGTCGGTGGCGAGCTCCGCGGCGGCGTCGAGGTCGCGCAAGCGCAACACGGCGCCTGCCTTGGCCGCCATCGCCTCCGCCGTGTGGCCCATGTCCTTGAACGTGGTCCGGAACTCCTCCGGAACGGCGATATCCGGGTACCTCATCCGGGCGACCTTGGCCACGTGGACGGCGAGGTCACCCATCCGCTCGAGGTCCAGGCCACTGCGCTGGGCAGCGAGCACGGTACGCAGGTCTCCGGCGACCGGTGCCTGGCGTGCCATCAGCTCGAGAATCCGCTCCTCGATATCCAGCTGGGCCCGATTGAGCTCGACGTCGGCGGCGACCGTCTGGTCGGCCAGCTGGATGTCGGCGTCGAGCAGGGCAGTCGTAGCCGTACGAATCTGATCGCCGGCTTGACGCGTCATCTCCACGAGCCGGTGGTTGATGTCCTCGAGTTGCTCTTGAAAGGCCTGGCGCATCCGCTGGTCGCCTCACTTTGGGTGCGATGAACAATTCTCCGTTTCGGCTTCCACAGGCTAGATACCCGGAGATGGCGCGCCGACTCACCCAGATGAACCGGCCGGTAAGTCTCGGTGAACAACGAGCCGCAATGCGGCATCAGGGCATCTGCGGCTATCGGTTCTACGTGCCCCGGGACCTAGCATCAATGGGTGTGGACGCGACAACCGCCGCTGCATTGACCGGGGGCGTCGGCGCCGCAGTAGGTCTCGCCGCGGGTTTGGCGTTCCGCGCGAGCGAGTCGGCGCAGCGGTCGACTCCGCCGGCGGACACCTCGGCCGTGCCGGAAGGCGTCGACGAGGTGATCTCGGTTCTGCGCGGCAGCGCAGTGTTGTTCGACGAGGAACTCAACGTGGTCAAGGCCAGTCCGTCGGCCTACGCGTTCGGCCTGGTCCGACCCGATCGCGTTCCGCTGCCAGAGCTCGCCGAACTCGGTGCCGCCGTGCTCCGGGACGGGCGGATCCGCGAGGCGGAGATCAGGGTTCGCCGCTCGCGCGGTTCGACCCAGCTGCTCCACGTTGCGGCACGGGTCGCGCCGCTCCGGCCCGGGCTGCTGCTCGCTCTCGTGGAGGACCGGACCCAAGCCATCCGGATCGACGACGTCCGCAGGGACTTCGTCGCCAACGTCTCGCACGAGCTCAAGACGCCGGTCGGCGCATTGAGCCTGCTGGCCGAGGCGGTGCAAGACGCGAGCGATGACCCAGCGGCCGTGCGGCGGTTCGCGGGGCGGATGCAGCAGGAGAGCGGTCGGCTCACCCGGCTGGTCCAGGAGATCATCGATCTCTCCCGGCTGCAGTACGACGATCCGGTCGAGTCGCCGGTACCTGTCAAGGTCGACGAGATCGTCGCTACCGGCTATCGACCGTAGCCGGGTCGACGCCGAGAACCGGCACATCCGGCTGGTCTCCGGCGGGCAGCCCGGACTGCAGGTGCTGGGCAACGAGTCTCAGCTCGTCGTCGCATTGGGCAACCTGGTCGAGAACGCCGTCGCCTATAGCGAGCCGCATACCCAGGTCGCCGTCGGCGTGCGTTCTGCGGGGGAGCTGGTGGAGATCAGCGTCACCGACCAAGGCGTCGGCATCGACGAGAGCGACCTGGAGCGTATCTTCGAGCGCTTCTACCGAGTGGATCCGGCCCGATCCCGGGCTACCGGCGGGACCGGGCTCGGGCTGTCCATCGTCAAACACGTTGCAGCCAGCCACGGCGGCGACGTGGCAGTGTGGAGCTCCCGGGGGGCGGGCTCGACGTTCACCCTGCGCCTTCCCGTCCATGGTGAGAGTCCAGAAGCCGCGACCACGGAGGCCGAATCGTGACTCGGGTGCTCGTCGTCGAGGACGAGGAGTCCTTCAGCGACGCCTTGTCGTACATGCTGCGCAAGGAGGGATTCGAGGTCGCTGTCACACCGACCGGTCACGAGGCATTGGACGAGTTCGACCGGACCGGTGCCGACCTGGTCCTGCTCGACCTCATGCTGCCGGGGCTGCCGGGCACGGAGGTCTGCCGGCAGCTGCGGTCCCGTTCGAGCGTTCCGGTGATCATGCTCACCGCCAAGGACTCCGAGGTCGACAAGGTCGTCGGGCTCGAACTCGGCGCCGACGACTACGTGACCAAACCGTTCTCATCTCGCGAGCTGGTCGCGCGTATCCGCGCGGTGCTGCGGCGGGGAGCGGAACCGGCGGAACTCACTCCTGCGGTCCTCGAGGCCGGACCGGTGCGGATGGATGTCGAGCGGCACGTCGTGTCCGTGGGCGGTGAGCCGGTGCGATTGCCGCTCAAGGAGTTCGAACTGCTCGAGTTCCTGTTGCGCAACGCCGGTCGGGTGCTGACTCGTGGTCAGCTCATCGACCGGATCTGGGGTGCGGACTACGTCGGTGACACCAAGACTCTCGACGTGCACGTCAAGAGGCTCCGAGCGAAGATCGAGCCGGACCCGGCGCAGCCGACGTATCTGCTCACCGTGCGCGGGCTCGGTTACAAGTTCGAGGTCTGACGACGGTCAGAACGGCGTCTCCGTCGGCTCCTCCGCGTCGTCCAAGGCGGCCGCGTAGTCGCCCTCGGCTGGCTGGACCAATGCTTGCACCTCGGCCCGCGGAGCGTCCTGGAACACGAACTCGACGTCGACGAACTGACCCGGCTGTGCATCACCGCCGAAGACGTCGAGACGGACCTCATCGGGGCCGGGGCCCAGCCGGGCGTATCCGTCTTCGGGGATTTCCAGTCGACCGCCCACGGGCGGGACAATGCTGTCGCCGACACGCACCTCGACGAGTTCGTCGGTGGCACCCTCGTTGGCGAAGGTCGCCAGCAGGGTGGCGACGCTGCCTTCTTCGTCCGCGACGAGCAACACGTTGCGCACGGCGATGTCTCCTGCGTCCGTGCTCACCCCGTCCGCCGGCTCGTACCACAGCTGGGTCTGCGCCCGGACGCTTGCGCAGCCGACGGCGGCCAGGCACAGCACAGGGATCGTGATGAGAGCAGCCAGTGGGCGCCGGAGAACGAGCTTCACCGTGTGCTCCTCGACGGGGACGGGTCGCTCTGGGGCGGCGACCAACCGGCCCCAAGACTAGCGACGCGAGCCCGCCGATGGGTGCCTCAGCCGACGGTGCTGCGGGCAATGAGGACGCCGACAGCCAGCGCACCGATACCGATGACAGCAGGGAACGAGGCGCGACCCTCGTTCGGTCCGGCCGCCGCCACCAGGACGAGGACGCAACCCGCGCCCAAGGCAACCCACTCCCATGTTCGAGGCACGCCAGGTGGTCCGAACGTCAGCAGCGCGAGCGCGCCGAGCAGGGCCGTCGCCGTGCCCAGCCGAAGCACCAGCGGGTCGAGTCGCTGGGGCAGGCCGCGCACGCCGGTAGCTCGGTCGCGGTCGTAGTCCGGCAGCACATTTGCTCCGTGGGCGCCGACTCCCAACAGAGCTCCCGCCACCACGAGCCATGTCGGCGGCAGTCCGTCCTGCGGCGAAACGAGCCAGACGACCACCGGCAACAGCCCGAAGGCGACGGCATAAGGCAGCCACGACCAGACCGTGTGTTTGAGGCCGACGTCGTAAGCGAGCGCGGCTGCGACGGCAATCAGGTGGCACAGGCCCGCGGCAATGCCGAGCCCGAGTGACAACGGAACGCACGCCGCCCCGGCGGCCGTGGCACTCACCGCGACGGTTCGGGGAGCAAGCGCGTCATTGGCGAGCGGCTTGTCCTGGCGTCCGACCGCCCGGTCGCGATCCCGATCGACGAGGTCGTTGACCCAACCGATGCAGAGCTGACCGGTCAGCACCGCTGCGGCAACCAGGACGAGCAAGCTTCCTCGTACCCCAGCGGTGGCTGCGAGTGCGGTGGTCAACGTCGTTACTGCCGCGGACGGCAGCGGATGGCACGCCTTGACCAGCGCCCACGTGTTCACCTGCTTCGCCTCCGGCTCGGTCGGCGTTCGCCGGGTGTGTGCACTGGGTAAGTATCGGGGCGGCCCGCATGCTCTCGCGCAAGCACGCGTCACCCGTGTTTGTCAAGCGCGAGTTTGGCGTCTGACCAGCGCAAACGTGCCGGAGGTCCGAATTCCGCGTGCTATCCTGGTCGTGGGAAAGGGGACAGAACCATATGACTTTCAAAGTCGGCGAGACGGTTGTCTACCCGCACCATGGGGCCGCGCTGATCGAGGCGATCGAGTCCCGTGTGGTCAAGGGGGAGGAGCGGAAGTACCTCGTCTTGAAGGTCACTCAAGGTGACTTGACGGTTCGCGTCCCCGCCGACAACGTCGACCTCGTCGGTGTGCGCGATGTGGTCAACCAGGAGGGCCTCGACCGGGTGTTCGAGGTCCTTCGCGCTCCCCACACGGAGGAGCCGACCAACTGGTCTCGCCGGTACAAGGCCAACCTGGAAAAGCTCGCCTCCGGTGATGTGATCAAGGTCGCTGAGGTCGTCCGTGACCTGTGGCGGCGTGAGCGCGATCGCGGCCTGTCCGCCGGGGAGAAGCGGATGCTGGCCAAAGCCCGCCAGATCCTGGTCTCCGAGCTGGCGCTCGCCGAGCACACCAACGAGGACAAGGCCGAGACCTTGCTCGACGAGGTTCTCGCCAGCTGAGTGACCGGCTCCGACAGCTCTCGCACTTCACCAAGTGGCCCCGCCCGCCATCGTGGTCATTTGCCGGTAGGGGAGCGAGACTGGAGGCGGGCGTGACGACCGGGTGCATCCTCGTCGCGGCCGGCCGGGGTGAGCGGCTGGGTCCCGGCGCACCTAAGGCGCTGCGACGGCTGGCCGGTCAGCCGCTGGTCGTGCATGCCGCGCGGGCAGCTCTCGAGTCAGATGTGGTCGACCTGCTCACGGTGGCTGCTCCCGGCGATCTGCTGACCGAGGTCGAATCCGAGGTGCATCTACTTGGCGGACGGCTGCTGATCGTTTCCGGCGGTGCCACCAGGCGCGAATCCGTCGCGGCCGCACTGACCACGCTGCCCGCCGACGTCGACGTCGTGCTCGTCCACGACGCGGCGCGGTGCCTCGCCCCGCCACAGCTCTTCGCATCCGTCGCCGCGGCGGTGGCCGGAGGGGCCGACGCCGTCGTGCCGGTGCTTGCAGTCGCCGACACCGTCAAGGAGGTCAGGGGCGATCTCGTGGTGAGGACGCTGGACCGGTCGGCCCTGCGGGCAGTGCAGACGCCGCAGGGTTTCCGACGCGACGTCCTCGTCCACGCGCACGCCGAGACCGGCGGGGAGGTCACCGACGACGCCGGTCTGGTGGAGCGGGTTGGCGGCACCGTGCGCGTGGTGGCCGGGCACGAGGATGCGTTCAAGGTGACCCGGCCGCTGGACATGCTGCTTGCCGAGGCTGTCCTCGCGCGTCGCACGAACGGCGTCGCATGACCCCGCGAGTCGGCGTCGGCACCGACGTCCACGCGTTCGAGGCGGGCCGGGCGTGCTGGGTGGCTGGCTTGTACTGGCCGGACGAGCCGGCTGGCTGTGTCGGCCACTCCGACGGGGACGTGGCCGCGCATGCTGTGTGTGATGCCCTGCTCTCGGCGGCCGGTTTGGGCGACGTCGGCGAAATCTTCGGCACCGATCGGCCGGAATGGTCCGGGGCATCTGGCGCTGAACTGCTGGCCGAGGTGGCGCGACTCGTCGGCACCGCGTCCTTCGAGATCGGGAACGTGACGGTCCAGGTGATCGGGAAGCGGCCGCGGATCGGCCCCCGTCGGGCCGATGCGGAGCGGGCCATGTCCGACGCCGTCGGCGCTCCGGTCACCGTCAGCGGAACGACGACCGACGGTCTGGGCCTGATCGGCGCCGGTGATGGTCTCGCCGCGGTTGCCGTTGCCCTCATCATCCCCGTGGACCGGCCGGCACCAGCGGATCAGCCGACCCGGCGGACTCGCCCTTCGGCCAGCGCATAGGTGCATCCGACGACGACGCAGCGCCCGGTCTCGATAGCGTCGGCGAGGCTCGAGCACCGTTCGACCAGCAGCCGAGCGGTCTGCCGGACATGTTCGGCTTCGACACCGTCGACGTCGCCTGCGCCCAGCCGTCGAGCGTTGAGGACCGACGGAGTGATCCGCTCGATGAGGTCACGCAAGAAGCCCGTGGGGACCAGGCCACTGTTCAAAGCGTCGATGGTCGCGGCCACCGCGCCGCACGAGTCGTGCCCGATGACGACGACGAGGGGAACGTTGAGCACGCCGACGCCGTATTCGACCGATGCCAGCACCCCGCTGTCGATCACGTGACCGGCGGTACGGATGACGAACAACTCGCCGAGCCCGCGGTCGAAGACGAGCTCCGCGGCGACGCGGCTGTCCGAGCAGCCGAAGATGAGCGCGAACGGCGCCTGACTGTCGGCAAGGGCGCGTCGCTGACCGATGTCGACGGTACTCGTCGGCGCACCGGCGACGAAGCGAGCGTTGCCGCGTTCGAGCTCAGCCCAGGCCTCAGCCGGACCTCCTCGAGCGATCATGGACCGAGCATCTCAGCCGATCGCCACGCGGCGCGACCGCGTCGGCGAGTCGGTCGCTGGTGCGCAGCTGGCTAGGCTTGTGCGGTGAGTCTTCGCCTGTACGACACCGCCACCAGGCAGATCCGCGAGTTCGTCCCGCTCCGGGCGGGACACGTCGGGATCTACCACTGTGGGCTGACCGTGCAGGGCCCCCCGCACATCGGCCACATCCGCAAAGAGGTCGTTTTCGACGTCCTACGTCGCTGGCTCGAGTACACCGGCCACGAAGTCACCGTGGTTGCCAACGTCACCGACATCGACGACAAGATTCTGGCCAAGTCTGACGAGGCAGGGCGGCCGTGGTGGGCGGTGGCATACGCCAACGAGCGGGCGCTTGACGACGCCTACGAGATCCTCGGCTGCCTCCTGCCGGCTTACCAGCCACGCGCGACCGGGCACGTTCCGGAAATGGTCGAGCTGATGTCCGAGCTGGTCGAACGAGGACATGCCTACCCCGCTCCCGACGGGGCGGGGGATGTGTACTTCGACGTGCGGTCCTGGCCGTCCTACGGCGAGCTGTCGCGGCAGCGGATCGAGGACATGGAGCCCGCGGCCGACGCGGACCCGCGTGGCAAGCGAGACCCGCGCGACTTTGCGCTCTGGAAGGCGCACAAGCCGGAGGAGCCCGAAACGGCCTCCTGGCCGACGCCCTTCGGGCGCGGTCGTCCCGGCTGGCACCTGGAGTGCTCAGCGATGGCGGCGAAGTACCTTGGCGAGGAGTTCGACATCCACGGCGGCGGGCTGGACCTGCGCTTTCCGCACCATGAGAACGAGTTGGCACAGTCGAAGGCCGCCGGCCGGGCCTTTGCCCGGCTGTGGATGCACAACGCGATGCTCAACCTGGCCGGCACCAAGATGAGCAAGTCGATCGGCAACACCCTGCTCGTCTCCGAGGTCGTCAAGCGGGTGCGGCCGGTCGAACTTCGGTACTACCTGCTCGCAGCGCATTACCGCAGCGTGATCGAGTTCTCCGAGGAGTCGATGGCCGCAGACGCCGCCGCGTACCGGCGCCTGGAGGGTTACGTTCTACGCGCCAACGACACCGCGCCGGGCGTCGAGGCGTCATCGGTTCCAGCGGCGTTCGCGGCGGCCATGGACGATGACCTCGCGGTGCCGCAAGCTCTGGCGATTGTCTTCGATGCCGTGCACGAGGGCAATGGTCTGCTGGCCGGCGGGGAATCGGCGGCCCTGCGGGAGAACCTCGGCTCCGTGCGCGCGATGCTCGGCGTCCTCGGTCTCGACCCGCTGGCCGAACCGTGGTCTGGAGCGGGACACGTGAGCGGCACCGGTGAGCGACTTCGCGACGTGGTCGGCTCCCTGGTGCAGGCCCTGATCGAGCAGCGCCAGGAGGCTCGGGCTCGGAAGGACTTCGCCACCGCCGACGCCATTCGCGACCGCCTCAAGGCAGCTGGAATCGCCGTCGAGGACACGCCGGCCGGTCCCCGGTGGGAGCTGGCTGACGATGGCCGGTAACTCCGCCCGGCGCGGCGCGACCCGCAAGTCGGGCAGCAAGAAGGGCATGGTCGTCGGTTCCGGTGGCCAGCGTCGCAAGGCGCTGGAGGGAAAAGGACCGACTCCTCGCGCCGAAGAGCGGCCCAGTCATCCCAAGGCCCGGCACACCAAGACGGCCGCGCGAAGGGGACAGCCGGCCGGCCGGAGCAGCCGGGCCGGGCCGTCGGCGCGTGGTCGACGAGAACGCGACGGAGACCGTGGCCGGTCGCAATGCGGTGGTCGAGGCGCTGCGGGCCGGCGTCCCCGTCAAGGCCCTCTACGTCGCCGAGCGGATCGACCTCGACGACCGCGTTCGTGAGGTCCTGCGGATCGCTGCCGATCGACGTCTGCCATTGCTCGAGGCGCCGCGACCGGAGTTGGACCGCATCACGATGGGGGCAGTTCATCAGGGCGTTGCACTGACCGTTCCGCCCTATCTGTACGCACATCCGGACGACCTCGTCGCGGCCGCACGCGAGGCTGGCGAGATGCCTCTCGTCGTGGCGCTGGACGGAGTGACCGATCCGCGCAACCTCGGCGCGGTGATCAGGTCAGCCGCAGCCTTCGGTGCACACGGAGTCGTCGTTCCGGAACGTCGCAGCGCTGGCCTGACGGCGGGCGCCTG
The DNA here is from genome assembly GCA_963819885.1 of uncultured Actinomycetota bacterium. Lineage (GTDB taxonomy): Bacteria > Actinomycetota > Actinomycetes > Jiangellales > Jiangellaceae > JACVRX01. The sequence goes on from CAWFXV010000019.1 coordinate 42,581, forward strand.
GAAGGCTTCCGCAGGTGCGGCTGCCCGCGTCCCGGTCGCTCGGGCGACGAACCTCGCTCGGCAACTGCGTTCCTACCGCGACGGAGGACTGTTCGTCGTGGGTCTGGCCGGCGACGGCGAGACCGAGATGAGCGAGCTCGACGCTGCTATGTCGCCGCTGTGTGTGGTCGTCGGCGGCGAGGGAAGCGGGCTGTCCCGGGTCGCCAGGCAGGTGTGCGACCTGGTCGCTCGGATTCCGATGACGCGCGAGGTCGAATCGCTCAATGCGGGAGTGGCAGCCGGTATCGCGCTCTATGAGATTGCCCGGATCCGACGCTGACGCTGAACGGACGGCCGTTCGGGAGGATGTCGCAATGAGCTCGCCGCCTGACGAGGAACAGGAACTCGCCGAGATCGCTGCCGAGCTGTACGCGATGAAGCCCGACGAGTTCGTCGCGGCCCGTGACGAACGCGTCCAGCAGGCGCGCACCGACGGCCGTGCCTCGTTGGCCAAGGCAGTGGCCGCGTTGCGCCGACCGAATCAGAGCGCCTGGCTGATCAACCAGCTGACGCGCGACCAACAGGATGCCCTCGAGGAGCTGTTCGAGCTCGGCGACTCATTGCGCGCCGCGCACCAGCGTGGCGACGGTTCCGAGCTGCAGAAGATCTCGGCCGAACGCCGAAAGGCGGAAGCGGCGCTCGTTCGCCGGGCCCGTGAGCTCGGCTCGCAGGCAGGCATAGACGTCACGGCCGACATGGCGCGCGAGACCGAGGAGACCCTGGCCGCGGCCCTCGCCAGCCCCGACGTCGCCGAGGAGGTGCGGGCCGGACGGCTGACCAAGCCGGTGTCGTACTCCGGCTTCGGGACGATGCTGACCAGCGTGCCGGCCCCGGCGGCCCCGAAGAAGAAGCCGCGACCCGCCGCCAAGCGCGAGGCCGCCGCTGAAACCGACGACCAGCGGCGGGCCAAGGCCGAGCAGGTCGTGACCGAGGCCCGCGAGGAGCTGGAGGCGGCCGAGCTCGACTTGGCCGAGCGGGAGAGCACCGCCGAGGACGCGGCTCGGCGTGCTGACGAACTCGGCAATCAGGTCGACCAGCTGCGTGAGCAGCTGCGTGCGGTCGAAGGCGAGCTCGTCGCCGCTGACCGCGGCATGCGAATGGAGGAACGGCGTCGCGACCGAGCTCGCAAATCCCGTGACGAAGCTCGGCGAGCACTGGACCAAGCCGAACGCGCTCTTCGCTCGCCCTGAGCGCTCGGCCATTCGAGGAGCGCGACGAACTCCGCGCGGCCCGCCGCCGAACCCGCCGGATCTGGGAGGCTGGCCCCGTGCCGGTGGACCGCCTGCTGCCATCGCGTGAGGCCCGCGAACTGATTGGTTTGGTGCGCGAGATCGCCGACGCCGAGCTCGCGCCCCGTGCCGATGCCGCCGAAGCGGCGGGTGAGTTTCCGCGCGACTTGGTCCGGTTGTTGGGGCGATCTGGCTTGCTCGGGCTGCCATACGAGGAGGGGGGAAACCAGCCGTACGAGGTGTATCTCCAGGTGATCGAGGAGGTCGCCGCGAGATGGGCCACCGTTGCGTTGGCGATGAGCGTGCATACGTTGTCGTGCTGGCCGCTTGCCGTATTCGGCACACCGGCGCAGCGAGAGCAGTGGTTGCCGGAGATGATCGGCGGGGAGCTGCTGGGCGCGTACTGCCTGTCCGAGGCGCACGCCGGTTCTGATGCTGCTGCGCTGTCGACGCGGGCGGTCCGCGAGGGTGATGACTACGTGCTGACGGGCACGAAGGCGTGGATCACGCACGCGGGCGTCGCCGACTTCTACACCGTCATGGCGCGTACCTCGGATGACGGGCCGCGCGGCATTTCCTGCTTCCTCGTGCCTGCCGATACAGCCGGGCTGTCGTTCGGGGCGCTGGAACGCAAGATGGGGCTCTGGGCCTCTCCCACCCGCGTCGTCAACCTCGACGGCGCGCGGATCTCCGCAGACCGCCGAATCGGCGCCGAAGGTGAGGGATTCACGATTGCACTGGCCGCGCTCGACTCCGGCCGGCTCGGGATCTCAGCCTGCGCAACCGGGCTGGCACAGGCGGCGCTGGAGGCGGCGACGTCCTATGCACAGCAACGCGAGCAGTTCGGCAGGCCCATCATCGACCACCAGGGTCTCGGCTTCCTGCTCGCGGACATGACCGCGGCGGTAGAGGCTGCGCGGGCAACGTATCTTGCGGCAGCTCGGCGCCGTGATGCACGGCTGAACTACGTCCGGGCGGCGAGTGTGGCGAAACTCGTCGCCACCGACAACGCGATGCGGGTCACCACGGACGCGATCCAGGTCCTCGGCGGTGCCGGCTACACCCGGGACTTCCCGGTGGAGCGGTACTTCCGCGAGGCCAAGGTGATGCAGATCTTCGAGGGGACCAACCAGATCCAGCGGCTCGTGATCGCCCGCCAGCTCGCCCGTTCCCGGTGATTACGTGGCCCAGCGCGTGCCGACGTGCGCGGCAAGCTGGCCGGTTGTGAAGATCGTCGTGAAGCCGCGCGTACCCGGCTGCGGGCGGGTGATTCTTCACGACGATCTTCACGACGCCGTAGCTAAAACATGACGACGGGTGGTCAATCGTCTGTGACCACCGGGATGGACCCGGTCGATACCACCGACGGTGGTTCCTCCAAGACCGCCTCCTCGTCGGGCTTGTGCCGGAGGACGGTCTCGACGTAAGAGCGGGCCGCGTCCATGGTGCCGACCTCTACCCCGGACTGCTCGGACAGGTACCAGCGGTTCTCCAGCACTTCGTGGTAGATCTCTGGCCCGGTGAGCTTGCCTCGGAGCTCTCTGGGAATCACCTGCAGGACGGGCTCGTACGCGTCGTTGACCCAGTGAAAGGCAACGATCTCCTCGTCCTCGCCCTGCTGGTCGGTCGCCGCGGCGTACGCGTCGAGGTCGTTGAGCATGCGGCGAGCCTGGTTCTCCTGGGCGTCGATGCCGGTCAGGCGCAGCAGGCGCCGGGAGTGGTGTCCGGGGTCGACGACCTTGGGTTGCAGGCGGACCGTCCGGCCGCCGACGTCGGTGACGATGTCCAACTCGGCGACGTCGAAGCCCAGCTCGTTGAGCCGCTCGACGCGCCGGGCGATGCGCCAGCGGTCGTTGACGTCGAATGCTTCCCAGCCGGTGAGCTCGGCCCACAGGCTGTCGTACCGTTCGACCACCTTCTCCGCGGTGGCGATGGCGTCGACGTCGTCATCGAGCAACCGGCCCGCCTGCAGGTCCATCAGCTCGCCGGCAATGTTCATCTCGGCGTTGGCGAGGTCGTGGCTGCGCTGCCCGTCGCTGAGGCTCGGATGCAGCTCGCCCGTCTCGGCGTCGACGAGATACGCGGCGAAGGCGCCGGCGTCGCGCCGGAACAGCGTGTTGGACAGCGAGCAGTCTCCCCAGAAGAAGCCCGCCAAGTGCAGCCGGACCAACAAGACGACCAGGGCATCGATCAGCCGGTCCACCGTGTCGCGCCGCATCATCCGGGCGAACAGAGCACGGTATGGCAGCGAGTAGTGCAGGTGCCGGGTGATCAGCACCGGGTCCAGCGGCTCACCGTCGGGCGCCTGTCGACCCCTGACGATGCCGACTGCGTCGACAGCGGGGACGTCGAGGCGCTCGAGATCGCGCAGCAGTCGGTACTCGCGCTGCGCGTACGACTCGACGATCTCCTTGAGCGCGTACACGCGTCCATCCAGCCGGGTGAAACGGACGACGTGGCGCGAGATTCCGCGTGGCAACGTGATGAGGTACCACTCTGGCCACTCCTCGAGCGGCATGTCCCACGGCAGGTCGAGCATGGCCTGTTGCTCGGCTGGCGCGGCGAGAATGCGCAACTCCACGCGCGCCATCCTCCCATCGGGCCCGGAATGACCACGTTCACCACCTGTCCCTGTACATCACCAGGCATACAAACCTGGTGACGTACGGGTTCGCCTTGTGATGGAGACACGACGCCCGCCTCCCCGAGATACGCGGAAGGCGGGCGCCAGACTGCTTAGGTGGTGCTGCCCAGGCGCTCTCCGGTCTTCGCCGAGAAGACGTGCTCCCCGCCGGGCCTGATCCGCAAGTGGACCGTGTCGCCCTTCTGCGGCGCGAGCCGCGGCTCGACCCGGGCGATGATCTCGGTGTCCTTCATCTCGACGGTCGGGTCGTCGACCACCGGGCCGACTAGCTCGCCGTAAAGGAATGCGTCCGAGCCGAGCTCCTCCACGACGTCGGCGACCACGTCGAACGCGTTTTCGGTGCCCTCCGGGACGACCTCGAGGGACTCCGGGCGGAACCCGAGGACGACGCTGTCAGAGCCCTCGGCGGCCACCGCGTCGACGATGGACCGAGGAAGCTCGATGTCGTCGCCGCCGAGCGTCGCGTGGCCATTCTTGAGCTTGAACGTGCCGATGTTCATCGCCGGCGAACCGATGAACCCCGCGACGAAGACATTCTTCGGGTTGTCGTAGAGCCCCAGGGGAGTGTCCACCTGCTGCAGCAGGCCGTCCTTGAGCACGCAGACCCGGTCACCCATCGTCATGGCCTCGACCTGGTCGTGGGTGACGTAGACGGTGGTGATACCGAGCCGGCGCTGCAGCGAGGCGATCTGCGTGCGGGTCGAGACCCGCAGCTTGGCGTCGAGGTTGGACAGCGGCTCGTCCATCAGGAAGACCTGCGGCTCGCGCACGATCGCCCGGCCCATGGCCACCCGCTGGCGCTGGCCACCGGAGAGCGCCTTCGGCTTGCGCTCGAGGAACTGCTCGAGGTCGAGCAGCTTGGCCGCCTCCCTGACCCGGACGCCGATCTCGTCCTTCTTGATCCCGGCGATCTTGAGGGCGAACCCCATGTTGTCGGCGACGCTCATGTGCGGGTACAGCGCGTAGTTCTGGAACACCATCGCGATGTCCCGGTCCTTCGGCGGGATGTGGGTGACGTCGCGGTCGCTGATACGGATGGTCCCGGACGTGACCTCTTCGAGTCCGGCGAGCATCCGCAGCGCGGTGGACTTGCCGCATCCGGAGGGGCCGACCAGGACGAGGAACTCGCCGTCGGCGATGTCGAGCTCGAGCTCGTTGACGGCGGGCCTTTCGCTGCCCGGATAGAGCCGTGACGCCTTGTCGTAGGTGACTGTGGCCATGACGATCCCGTTCCTTCCACCGGCAGGTACGTGCCGGACGATCCGAGTGGAGGTTTCGTGATTGTGTCGTAACTTGGCTGGGTCTGTCACTAGCAAGGCAACTACCGGATCTTCGAATTCAAACCAATGCCTTTCGCGCCGGGCCCAGTTGACCGTATTTTCTGAGGTAGCGACGATCCTGTTGACTCGGGAGGGCCCATGCGAATCTCCGACGTGATCCGAGCCAAGGGGAACGCCGTTGTGACGGTGCAACCCGACATCGATGTTCGTACCCTGCTCGGGGTGCTCGCCGAGCACGGCATCGGCGCGGTCGTCGTGTCGACCGACGGCACGTCCGTCAACGGCATCGTCTCCGAACGCGACATCGTGCGCGCCCTGGCCGAACGCGGGGCGACCGTGATCTCCGAGCCGGTTTCGGACATCATGACCAGCGAGGTGCAGACCTGCACGCCGGAGACCCCCGTCGTCGAGCTCATGAGCGTCATGACCCACGGCAGGTTCCGGCACGTTCCGGTGGTGGTCCAGGATCGGCTCATCGGCATCGTCAGCATCGGCGACATCGTGAAGAACCGCGTCGGCGAGCTGGAAATCGAGCGCGATTCACTGACGAGCTACATCACCAGCGCTACGACGTGAGGTTCAGCGGCCGGCCGCGAACTCGACTGGAAGCTGGGTAGCCGTCCGCCACGCCGCGCTCGAGAGCACCCGGTCACTGCCGAGCTCCCGCATCTGTACCAGCAGCCGGGTTGCGGCATGCTCCGAACGCACCCGTGGTGCGATGAGGCGCTCGCGACGGAACGTCCTGCCAGGTGCCACGGCCAACCTCCTGGCACCCATTTTACGCCTATCCGGCGACGACGGCGGCCAAGGTCACGGCGGCCGCAGCGACCAAGCCGCGGATCTCCTCAGAGGCCAGTGCCTGGAACGATCCGCGCGGCCCGTCGACCGAGATGCAGCCGACGACCCGAGATCCCAGCGGTGTCTCCTTGATCATCGGACTCGCCAGGACCACGCCGTACTTCCCGCGAACGCGCTGGAACTCCGCATAACTGAATCCGTACGTCAGGTCGCTGCCCAGGCCGTTCCAGTCGTCGGGGGACACGCTGCCGAGCTGTTCGTCGAGGGTGGCGAGGTTCTCGACGACGTCCTCGCCCCGCTAGACGCATTGTCCGATGACGCCGACACCGGGCCGCCACACGATTCCGGAGGCGACCCTGATGAGCAGCTGCAGCCGGAGCAGCCGTTCCAGGCGGGTCTTGCCGAACGGCCAGATCGGCTTGCGGATCCGGTATGCCGCGACTCCAAGCTGCCGAGCATTGATCCCGGTTGCTCCTCCAGCTCGAGCAGCAAGGGAGCGAGCACCGCCCGCGCCTGCTCGCGGAGCTCGGCGACCCGGCCGTGCCGACGCTGGTCGATCGCGGCCTCGGCGGCGGTGACGAAGCCGACCAGCACACCGGCGACTAGCAGGCTCGCCGCAAGCCAGCTGGGAAGGTCCACGTGCCCATCTCGTGCAGGCCCAGACCGATGCCCGCTGCCGCGGCGATGACCGCCGCCGACACCCGCCACCAAAAGCGAGCCGTGTCGCTCATCTGATCACCGTACGAGCCGGCGTTCGGGGCGTCCCGGACCGACCCGCTCGGCGTGGAGATCGGCTTCGGCCGCAACAACGGGAGGAACAACCGCCGATTCGGCTGGCGTTTGCCCAGGTGGCCGTGATCGGACCGGCCATCGGTCCTCCCGTTCTGGCGGTCCGACGGGTAGCGGCCCGACAAGCCCCCCAAATAGGATCGGGAGCCCTTCGCCGGCGTGGCGCAACTGGCAGCGCACCCGACTTGTAATCGGGCGGTTCCGGGTTCGAGTCCCGGCGCC
>CAWFXV010000020.1:0-78809 GCA_963819885.1 uncultured Actinomycetota bacterium
TCGGACAGGGGATGTCCCTCCGACCACGCCGGAGCACCATCCTCGGTGCTTCTTTCCACGCCGAGGAAGCCGTTGGCGTCCAGCCGTAGCGCGCCGGCGCCGAGTTCACTCAGCGAATGCAGCGCGTCGCCGATCACCAGCCGCATGCCGGCGAACGTCGGGTCCAGCCAGTTGATCGAGGGCTGACCGTCCTTGAAGTAGTGCAGATATACCCAGCGCCGTTCGATCCGTCCGGGCCGGTGACCGGTGCGGTGGCGCTCCAGTTGGTGTCCTTGATCCCGGGTCGTGGAAGATCACCCGTTGCAGCCGGCCGACAATGTGACCGGCACTTTCCAGCCGGTCCTCGGCCTCGCGGTCGAGGTTGACCGAATCCATGCCGGGGGCACCTCGGGTAGCAGGTGCCAGTCCCCGGGTGGGATCTCCACCATGTGGTAGATCCCGGGATAGTCCCCGACCTTCATCTCCGCCAGCCGGAAGTCGGCGCCCTTGCCGGTGTGTCCCGGGACGATGTCGTCGATGACGGTTCCGCCGTGCGCGGCTGCCACCTCGGCACAGGCGGCGGAACTCCGTTTCGGTGCCGAACGCCTCGTCGATCGCGGTGCTGATCCGGTCGAAGTGCCCGTCGACGCTCGGGGTCGTCTCCATGCCGAGGATCCGCCGGCGCGTTTCACCGGGCCGGTGTGGACAGCGTTGATGCCGATGGCCTCGAACGCCGCCACAGCTCCTCATCCGCCAAGGTGCTCAGGAACGAGTGACCGGGCTGGTGATCATCGAGATCGGGATAGGCGGTAAACCACACTGAGGCCTTCCCGATTGCCGCCTGCGGGATTGGGGTCGGCGAACGGGTTCTGCCACACGTCTCCGATGCCTGAGAACTGCCCGGCGATCGTGCCAGCGTCGGCGAGCATGGACTTCTCCTGCAACCAGCTGACGTAGCCCTCACCATCCATGGCGCCCTCGCTCACTTACTCCACTACCCCCTCGACTTCGCCTGGAGGCGGGTCAGACGCGGAGGCTGATGAAGGCTCACCTCGGGCCGCCGTCGCACGTGATCGCTCGATTGCGCCGAGGTACACCTGCTCGTATCCATGGGCCATCGTCTGGAGCGAGAAGCGGTTCTCGACGACATGCCGGCAGTATGTCGGGGTCGATCTCACCGGCGCGTTCGATGGCAGCGGGTAGCTCGTCGGGCTCGGCGCAGATGAACCCGTTCACCCCATCCTCGACGATCTCCGGGACCGCCCCTCGTCGAAGCGCGACCACCGGTGTTCCCGACGCCAGAGCTTCGATCATGACCATTCCGAACGGCTCCTCCCATTGGATCGGCATGACGAGTGCACGAGCCCGCGCCAGCAAGATCGTGTTTGCGCTCCTTCGGTGGCTCCTCCAGCCACTCCACGTCGCTGCCGAGCAGCGGCTCCACCACCTGCTCGAAGTAGTCCTTCTCGTCAGGTTCGCGGCACTTCGTCAACGCAACAAGCTTGCGGCCGGCGTCGCGGGCCGCGCGCACAGCAAGTTCAGGCGCCTTGTCGGCGCAGCAGCGACCGATGAACAAAACGAAGTCGTCCTTGTCGCGGCGAAAGTCGTGGTCTGAGACCCGTATGCCGTTGTAGACCGTGGCTGCCCACGGCAGCTCCGCGGCAGCGGCCCGCTGCGAGTTCGAGATCGACACGAAGCTGATCCGCTCGCCGAGATCCCGGTAGTAGCGGCTCAGATCCTCGTAGTAGTCACCGAGCTCGCCATCCACTGGACCGTGCGCCGTCACCACCGTGGGTATCTCCAGACCAGCAGCGACCAACGGACCGGCAGCCGTATGGTCGTGGATGACATCGACGTCGAGATCTCCGATGACCTGCGACGCCGCCACGGCGTGTCGTACCTCGGCGAGGGCATCCCCGACACGGTCGCTCTGCGGTTCTCCTGTGGCGGCGAAGAACCGAGTTGCGTCCGTCTCATCCCGGCCGGCGCCGATGAGGGTGACATCGTGGCCCCGCTCGACCAGCCCGTCGACCAGACCAGCGCACACCGACTCGATGCCGCCATAGCCGGTCGGCGGGACCGGGAACCAGGGCGGCGCAACGACAGCAATCTTCAGGCGCGGAACAGTCATGGCTCTCCTGGGATATCGGCGTCTCCTGGGATATCGGGAGACATACCCCCTTAACCGTCAGATCACGCACTCGCCGTCGCTGGCTGCCGGTTCCTTCCAGATGCCGCGTGAGCTCAGCGCGCTCCGCCTCTATTTGATCGATCTTCTGCTTGATCTTTCTTGGCCGCCGCAGGCAGGCCGATGAGGTCAGTCCGAGTCTCCATCTACCGCGCCAACACTTCCGGTGATCTTGGTCGGGGGTTTTCTGCGTTGCGGCTGGAGAGTCGAAGCGACGGAGATCACACGACTGGACAGATCTTGACCGACAGACAAGTCGGTTCACGCATCCCTCCGGATTACGATCTGCGACGCGAACCCACACGTTGCGGTCGTGGGGCAGGTTCGCTGCACTAGGCCCGCGGGGGAACGAATCACATCGAGGAGCCGCACGATGGAGACCCTCACCGCCGCACTCTGGGCGATCAACCTTGAGCCGCCGGCAACCGCGCTGGCGGCCTGGGTGGCCAGCGTGGAGGCGCGGATGGCGGAAGCGCAGGCCGCGGGCGCCCGGCTGCTGGTACTGCCGGAATTTGCCTGCGCCCAATGGCTCAGCTTCGCGCCCCCGGGGCTGCCTATGAACCAGCAGGTCCCCTGGCTGGCCTCGCTATCGGGTGAGGCGCTCGCCGCGTTGCGCCGGCTGCCGGCTCGCTACGGCGTCGCCCTCCTCCCGGGCACCATGCCCTTCGCCGCGCCCGGCCAACCGGGTGAAGCGCCCCGACACCTCAACCGTGCGTGGCTGCTCCTCCCGGACGGGGGCGTCTTCACGCAGGACAAGCTGTGCCTCACCCCTAGCGAGCAGGACCCGGCCGGCTGGCTCCTGACCCCAGGGGCCACGGTCAACATCATCCCGTGGGAGGGCCTGCGGGTCGCCATCGTGGTGTGCCTGGACGTGGAGTTCACCGCGCTGTGGGCGCGCCTCGCGACCCTCGACCTCGACCTTGTTCTGGCGCCGGCCAAGACCGACATGCTCTCCGGCTACTACCGCGTGTTCGGCTGCGCCAAGGCCAGGGCCATCGAGCTGCAGACCGTCGTCTGCGCCGTCGGCGCCGTGGGCACGCCGCTGGGCAATCCCGCGGTTGACACGGTCGTCGGCGGGGCCGCGGCCTTTCTCCCATGCGAGGCCGTCCTCGGCAACACCGGCATCGCGGCCGCCCTCGAGCCACACGCCGCCGTAAACGGGCACAGCCCCGTCCTGTTCGCCCACCACCTCCCCGTCGGGTTGTGCCGGCGGATCCGGCACGGCGCCGCGGAGGCGGAAGTATGGCCCGGTTCCTGGACGGCCGACCACATCACAATCGCCGACCCGGCGCAGCCGCAGCCGTGAGAGGGAAGCTACGGCCGTATCGAAACAGGGGTGCGGACCGGGAATACCCAGCAGCCCATTAGGCATGTGGCTGGCCAGCGCGTCCGTCGTTCCCCGAGTTCAGCCTCCTCGTGCATGTGGGCAAGGCCACAGGCAGATCGCGGAGGCGGGCCGCGTCTTTCGCGTCGCCAGACTCGTCCCAGAGCACCACTTGCTCGTTCGTGCCGAATGACCGGGAGATCGAGCTCGGGTACACGTCGGCCGACCCTAAAAGCCCTCACTTCGCCACAACCCTCATCTCAGCGATGATGACCGCAGCACGCCACTGGCATGCCTACGGCTACCACACCCATATCGGCGACGAGTTCGAGCATGCACTCGCGATCGGCGAACGAGGACTCCGAACGTCTCATACCTCCAGGGCGCCGGCCAACCTCAGCAACAATCCAGCCAGTCATCGCGACGGAGGAAAAGCACCGCAGTGGCGGTCCCACACACGTTCTGGCGCCTGCCTTGAAAGTTGCCACGGTGTCGGTCGCTCGGGTAATGGTTCTCCGCTGCTTCGCGACACAAATGGACGATCCTTCTCCGCGAGGGCGAGCCACTGCAGGACGGCTTTCGCGGCGTTCGCCGAGGCATGGGGGCAGCGTCCGATCCCACCGGCCATCACAGTGGCACACGTTGCCGGATTCGCGGGTCCCGGACGCCCTGGTTGAGATCGATGCCGTCGCCGCGGTCCGGGCCTGAGCCAATCAGGGGAAGATGGGCCGGGGATTCAGTCCGCTTCTCCGGCCACGGTACGTCGTACATGTGGGTGCCGGTTTCGAAGTCGGTGATCGCTCCCGCCTTAGAACGTGGCGACCCACCACTCGCCGTCGTTGATTCTCGGTGAGACTCCTGTAGGAACGACCCGCACGGTCAGCGGCACGCGCGGAAGACGGGTATGGGGCCGTCAGTGCAGGTCTATGCAATAAAGGGGTGGAGCGATTCCGACTCGAAGGGCTGTGCTGGTGATGGCAGGACAACGGGACAGGGAAACGCAGCGGTCTGTGGAAACAACGAAGGCGCTCACCGCCTTCGTGTTCGACGAGCGGGAGTCCGAGCAGGTCGAGGATTGGCGGGCCGCACTCGAACGGCTCGCCGATGACCAGTTGCTCTGGCTCGCCCTGCGAGACGTGACCGAGGAGGAGGTGGCGGCCCTGCAGGAGGCGCTCGAGCTCGGCGACAAGCCGCACACCGGCTGCTCGAGCCGCCAAGTAGCGCGTCTGTGGCGGACGCGGGCGAGCGTATGCACGTCACGCTGTACGCGGCGGGCGGCGAGGGGGGTGAACCTATCCTTGCTGCCCGTCGAATGCGTGATCGGTCCGAACTGGGTCGTGACCGCTCAGGGTGAGAAGGTCGACGTGCTCGAGGACTTTCGCGAGCGTGCCGCAGGGGGAGGCCAAGTCGGTGCGCTTGACGCACCGTCGTTTGTCGCCACGATCGCCGAGTGGGTCGTCGCCGGCTACTACCGCGCCTTCGAGGCGGTCGAAAGCGAGCTGGAGGACCTGGACGCCAGAGTCATGTCCAGCATCCCGAGGGATGTCACCGGCGACCTGGCGCGGCTGGTCGAGATCCGCCGCTCGATCGGGACGCTGCGACGGGCGCTGTCCCCGCACCGCGAGGTCGTGGTCGCGCTGTCACATCCCGAGCTTGATGCGCTGTCGACCAAGGACTCGGCGGCGCGGTTCGCCGCCCTCGAGAGTCGTGTGACCCATGCGTTGAACGAGGCCCGCGAAACGAAGGAGACGGCATTCGGCTCGTTCAATCTCCTCGCCGCCCGAATCGGCCAGCGGACGAACGACGTCATGAAGGTGCTCACGCTGGTTACCGTGATCCTCCTGCCCTCGACCGTCCTCGCAGGGATCATGGGCATGAACTTCGAGGTCGGATTATTCGACCTGGCTTGGATGTTCTGGACGGTGATCGCCGCGATGCTTGGCATCGCCGTGGTCGTACTCGCCGTCGCCCGCGGCCGTCACTGGATCTGATTGCCACGACCCTGGAAACCGTCCCGACCCCAACCTTCGAGGCTGGTGGTGGAACGTGGTGATCCGGCGGTGCCGCTGGTCGACGACGCGCGGAGAGTCAACCCTCGTCGAGCGGATGACCAGCCGCCCAAGATCAGGTTCGTCTCAGCCGGCGCAGGCGAACCGTGCACGATGACGCCGCAACCGCCCCTCTGCGCTGCGGCGCCATCGCACTGGCCTGGCCTGTCGGTTGAGCCCTCGGGCCGCCTTGCCTTCCTAGGTAGTAATCGACCCAACGCGCCATTTGGTTACACCTCCCGTCGACTAGGCCGACGCTCGCACCCACAACGGCCAACGGCACCATGCGGGAGTTGATGACACAGCTACTCGGTCAAGCGGCTCGTTGCCCCTTATGCGATGCCCCGTTCGTCGTATGACCTGAATGCGTCCCTGATCTTGCCCAGCGCCTCCGACGTCGGCAGGGTGCGGTCGAACGCCAGCCGGCGCACAGCCACAGTTGGGCGAGTTATCGTGCCGGGCCGGGCCGCGAGGCGGCAGGTCGCCTGTTGCGCTGGGTCAACGCGCTGGCGACGGCGTGTGTCGCGATTCGAGCCGAACTCCCCGAGTTGTGGCGGGGGTTCAACCGCCATTGCCGCCATTGCCACCACCGCCATCGCCAAACCGCCGCCATCGCCACCGCCGCCATAGCCAATGCCAATGCCGACAGAGCCAATGCCGCCATCCCCCGCGCGCCGGGCCAGCCCGGCGATTATTGCGTCGATCGCGATGCGAACGGCCTCGGGTGCCCAGCTGCTGTAGACGATCACCGCGCCACGCTCGATGAGTTGGCTCTTGGACATGCCGTAATTTCGAGGGTCGACGATCTTGGGTTCGTGCCGAATCGTGTGCAGGAGGGCGATCAGCGCGGCGCTCCGCGTGTCCGGCCTCGTCTGCGCCATAAGCGCCTGAATCACCCGTCCGCGCACCTCCGCCTTGTGGCGGGAATCTTGAGCCGGCCACCGGTCACGCAGGATCCTGCGTCGCTCGTGGCGGACCATGCCCATGCTGACCAACCGCTCATAGAGCGTCTTCCGCACCTTCTTGGCCGACTGCCCGATCACAGCCTGGATAGGTGGCCCATGCCCCCTGATGACGGTCTCCCTGGTGACGGTCGCCAAGGTCGCGTTCAGGACTGCGTCACCGATCGGGGAGCGATCAACGACGATGAGCTGCGGCCTTGCGTGAGCTGTCCACGCGTCCCATCAGAGCCAGTTCGACGAGGTTCGCGCCCGCCAGCACGATGTCGACCTTCGCCGCGGTGAGCAGACAACTTGCCGCTGGTGTCATCGGTGAGCAGGAGCAGAAGATCCTCCGCGATGAGCACGGCCCGACTCTAGCCAGGCCCCACAAGGATCCGAGGCCCTTCGATCAAGACGGCCAGTCCGGGAGGCACGTCGACCAGGGTCGCAACCGTCCGTGTTCGACGCCTAGGAAGGGTTGAGCCGTCTGACGTCGCTGGCGCGTAGCCAAATCGAGGTGAACCTCCACCGGCTGTCGGGTAGCCGCACGTACACGTCGGCGATCGGTCCAGCCGAGCGCCTCGGTCTCGACCTGCTCCTCGCCGTCGTGCTCCCACACGATGCGGGCTACGACCGGCACCGGCGTTTTGAATGTGTGCGCGGGCATCTGCGCCTCGAGGGCGTTGAGGATGCCCTGGCGTCCCTCCTCCCACGGCGGCGGCGGCTCGACATACTCCACCCATCCAGTGTCGAACAGATGTTCGAACGAGTCCAGGGTGTGTGAATAGCCAGTCGAACACCAGTGTCGGATTCGGTCGCTGATCTTGGCGTCGTAAACGTGGCAATACTCACGTCCATCGTCGTGCAGGAAATCGTCTGCGCACCGTGCGCGGTGGGTATGAGACCTACCTACCAGTCCACGCACACGTGACGATGGAGGAACCGGGGATGGCTGTCCGGCCAGGGAGTACCGGACCGTGACAGGGTCCGCCGGTTATGAGGTTGACCTGACCGGCTATTCGGTCGCCGCGGTGGACGGCGACATCGGTCACGTGGACGAGGCGACCAATGAGTTGCTCGGCGCGTCGTACCTGGTGGTGGATACCGGGCCGTGGAACGGCCGCACGGTGTTGCTACCGGCCGGGGTGGTCGAGCGGATCGACACCGCCGAGAAGAAGGTCTACCTCGATCGGACCAAGGACCAGATCAAGGCCGCGCCGGAGTACGACGACTGGTTTTGAAGTAGACAGTTTCGACACTGGCTTGGCGGCTATTACGCCGAGCCGTACCACACCCCAGACACCCGGATGTGACTCGGGGGGACAGGCGTCTGACGCCTGTCGGGCAGCATCTGGGTGAGAGCGGGATCCCGGATTGGCTGACTCCTGGGATCCCGCTTCTTAGTGCGACGACCAACTGGCGAATGTCCGAGTTTCGCTGCGGTCAGGGTCTACTGACGAGTAGCGTCCGCGGGTCGGCGTCGGCGCAACGACCGTGAACCCCGACGCCGGCCCCGGCGCTGCTGGTGGGGGCTCGCTCCCCCGTGCCGCCCTCACCAGCGGTGCGAGCGGCCCGCACCCTGTCGCAGGATGCGGGCCGTCGTTGTGGTGACTCTGGACTCGGACGGGTCGCGGATTAGAAACCGGACAGTGCTCCGGCGCCGGCACCAATGATGAACAGCACCGGGAAGATCAGCGCGAGCACTACCCAGATCCAGAGCAGGATGGCCAGCGGGAGTTCCCAGATTCGTCGCGGGGGCTCTTGACGGTGGTACTGGTACGGCTGGGTGTACGCGGTCGGTTGTTCGCTAGCCATTTGTCGTGGTTCCCCTTCGTCGTGATGGTGGTGGGCGTTCTCGGGTCGAGCGGTCAGGGTCAGAACGCGACGGTGAACTCGTACGTCCAATCGCCGTCCTGGTAGTCGTCGGTGCTGATGAACTCCACGGTGACCGTCTCCCCGGCGTCGACGTTGGAAGCCGACCCGTCCATGGTGGCGATGACGCCGCCGTCGGCGTCGAGGGCGGACAGCGAGAACACGGTGGCCTCCACGGCCTGCCCGGTTTCGTTGGTCGCCCGGCCGACGGCGGAGAAGTCGCCAACTCCATCCTCGCTGACCTCCAGGTTGGTCAGCGTCCAGCCTTCGTCGGACAGGGCGTCGTCGGCCGGGGCTTCCTCGGCGGGTGGGGCCTCGGTGGCGGGCAGCTCGGCCGGCGTGGCAGGGGCCGCCGTGGCAGTCACGGTGACGGTGGCTGCGGGCTCGGTCGGCGCGGCCGTGGTCGCCTCGTCGCCGCTGCCGCCGGCGACACCGATGATGAGGCCGAGCAGGAATGCACCGACACCCACGGCGGTGGGCAGGAGCCAGCGGCGCTTGCGCGGCTCGGTGGGCGGGTAGCCGGGTTGGGGTTGGTAGCCGGGGGGTGGGGGCGGCTGGTCGGGTGGCTGGTCGGGTGGCTGGTCGGGTGGGTATTCGGTCATGGCCGGTGCTCCTAACCGGAAAGTGGAGGATGCTCGCATAGGGCGAGCCGCCTGTCAGGCGAACGGTTTAGGTGCGCCCATCTCGTGATCGTCGTAATCGGCGAAAAGGTCACGGATTCGGCCCAGCGCCTCGACGGCGGCAGGGTGCGGTCGAACGCCAGCCGGCGGACAGCGCCGACCAGGGTGAGCAGTTCCGCCAAGCCATGGCGGCGGGGTTCGGGCATGATGTTGGACACGGCGGGGCTCCTTCCCGTCGAGGTTCCTCGGCTCGCGCTCCCAACGCATCGGCCGGGGGACCGCCTAGGTTACGAATAACCGGCGCACAACGTGGGCCGGTCTGCCGCGTTACCGCAGGTCACGCACAACGAAAGGTCGTGCGACAACGTGGCCTTACCTCTACCTTCGGTACTACGCGTTCAACTGAGCCTGGCCGAGGTGACCCGATGCCGATCGAACGGGTCCGGCGCGCGTTCCTCGAGCGGCTGCCACTCGCTGAACGCACCGAAATCCTGTCCGCCCTGCGTGACGAGACGACCGGTGGCTTCGTCCTGCTCGTCGCGACGGCCGCAGCGCTGCTCTGGGCCAACCTCGGTACCGACTCCTATCTGTCGGTCGCGGGAACCGTGATTGGGCCGGCCGCTCTGCACCTGGATCTGAGCGTCGCCACGTGGAGTGCTGACGCACTCCTCGTCGTGTTCTTCCTGGTAGCCGGGCTGGAACTGAAGCGAGAGATCGTCGTCGGTGAGCTTTCCGATCGGGCGACAGCAATTTTGCCGGCGGTCGCAGCGGTCTGCGGGATGGCCGTACCCGCCGCGGTCTACGTCGTGGTCAACGTCAGCATGGACGGGGAGCTCACCGGCTGGGCGGTACCGACGGCGACCGATATTGCGTTTGCTCTCGCTGTCCTTGCTGTGATCGGCTCACGGCTGCCGACATCGCTGCGCGCTTTTCTGTTGACGCTGGCAGTGGTCGACGACCTGCTGGCAATAACGATCATCGCGGTCTTCTTCACCCCGGACGTTTCGATTCTCCCGCTGATGGGAGCGGTCGGGCTGGTCGGGCTGTACGCCCTGCTGCAACGGCTTCGGGTTCGGGGATGGTGGATCTACCTGCCGATGTTCCTCGCTGCGTGGCTGCTGATCCACGAAAGCGGCGTGCATGCGACCGTGCTCGGTGTCGCCTTCGGTCTGGCCACCCGGGTCCGCCGGGACGACGGAGAGCACGAGTCGCCTGCCGAGCGGCTCGAGCACAGCATGCGGCCATTTTCAGCCGCCGTGTGCGTGCCGCTGTTCGCCTTGTTCGCGGCCGGCGTCGTGGTGTCTGCCGACACCATGCGGTTGATGCTCACCGAACCGGTAGCGCTGGGCATTGTGCTCGGTCTTCTGGTCGGGAAAGGCCTCGGGATCGCGGTCGGCGCATACTTGACGGCTCGATTCACCCACGCCGAGCTCTCCGAGGATCTGTCCTGGTCAGACGTCGTCGGGGTTGCGGTGCTGGCCGGGATCGGCTTCACCGTGTCGTTGTTGATATCGGAGCTGGCATTCGACTCGGACCCAGCGACCCTCGAGTTGGCGAAATCCGCCGTGCTGACCGGCTCGTTGCTGTCCGCGCTCGTCGCGTCGGTGATTCTGGCCCGGCGCAACGCGGTCTACCGTCGCATCGAGGAGGAAGACGGTCGCGACAGCGACCACGACGGCGTTCCCGACGTCTACGCGAGCGAACCGCCCGACCACGACGGTTGACCCTCGTGTCGATGTGCAGGTTCCCCGCGCTCGGGAAGCATTAGAGTCCCATCCCGGGAACGTCTTACGACGACGGGAGTACGAGCATGGCAGCCCAGCCGACCGGCTCCGGCCCCGACTCCGAGGTCACCATCGGAACGCTCGTCGCCGGTATCCAGCAGGACATCACGACGCTGGTTCGCGCAGAGGTAGAGCTCGCCAAAGCCGAGCTGCGCGAAAGCGCCGGCCGGGTCGGTGCCGGTGCCGGCATGCTGGGCGCCGCGGCGTTCCTCGTCCTGCTCGCGGTCGTGCTGATCTCCATCGCGCTGGGTTACGGCCTGGTGGCGCTTGGCCTGCACCCCGGCTGGGCGTTCCTCATCGTGGCGGTCTTCTACCTGATCGTCGCCGCGATACTGGCTCTGTTGGGCCGTAGCCGGCTCGAGCGGATCCAGGGGCCCGAGCGCGCCAAGCGAGCCGCCGCCCGCGTCGGGCAGGCGCTTCGCCACGACACCGAGACGTGAACGGCAACGGGTCTCTACGCGACACTGTCGACGTTCCCGGCCCGTGGGAGCACCGGTACATCGCCGCGAACGGCGCGCGCTTCCATGTCGCATCGATGGGCGACGGCCCGCTGCTCGTGCTTCTGCACGGCTTTCCGGAGTTCTGGTGGGCCTGGCGCGACCAGCTGCCTGAGTTGGCGGCCGCCGGCTGGCGCACCGTTGCCATGGACCTGCGCGGCTACGGCGGGAGCGACAAGACACCGCGGGGATACGATCCGGCCACGCTGACCGCAGACGTGACCGGAGTCGTGCGGTCGCTGGGTGAGCAACAGGCCGTGCTGATCGGCCACGGCTGGGGCGGTTACGTCGCCTGGGCAACAGCGGTCTTGCGGCCGGCCCACGTCAGTGCCCTTGCCGTCCTCTCGATGCCGCACCCGCTGGAACTCCGCCACAACCTACTTCGAGGGCGGCGGCAGGCCGGGCATCTCCTTGGTGTCCAGACCCCGGCAATTCCCGAACGCCGCCTGGTCGCGAACGACGCCGCCTACGTCGAAACACTGCTGCGGCGGTGGGTGGGCCCAGAATCGGAGTTTCCCGACCCAGCCGCGGCGGCTCGCTACCGCGCCGCCATGCGCCTGTGGCCGGCACCGCATTGCGCGCTCGAGTACCACCGTTGGGCCGTGCGTTCGATGGCCCGTGCCGACGGCCGACGGTTCGCCGTCCGCATGGAGGAGCCGATCGCCGTGCCGGTTCTGCAGGTGCACGGCGGAGCGGACCGAACTGTCGTTGCCCGGGCCGCGGCGAAGTCGCACCGCCACGTAACCGGCCCGCACCGCTTCGTCCGCTTCGAAGGAGTCGGCCATTTCCCGCACGAGGAAGTGCCCGACCGGCTCACCGACGAAGTGCTCGACTGGCTGCACGACCTGCCGAAGCCGTGACGAATCCCACCTCTCCGCCGGGTCAGGTGCAGACGCCGGTGGGGACCGGTTCGGTCGCGGCGGCGGCCTCGAGTGCCTGGCTGACCTCGCTCGGCGCCAAGGCATAACCCGTGTCGGGGTCGGTCAAAGACGCCGCAAACACGACCCCGAGAACCAATCCGTCGCCTGCGACCAACGGGCCGCCTGAATTTCCCGGCCGGACCTCTCCCCTGATCGCGAGCACATCACGGCTGACGGTTCCATCGTCATAGATGTCACTGCCGAGCAGGGCATGCTCGCCGCGGATCCGTACCGGCTCGGTGCGCAACTGCTCATTTCCCGGATACCCGACGACGGCGGCGTGCTCACCGGCAGCTGTGTCGTCGCGGAAATCGAGAGTCGCCAGATCCAGGCCGGGAACTGCCAGCACCGCCACGTCAGTGCGCGGATCGAAATGCACGACGCGCGACTCGAGCGGTTCGGCATCGGGTGCGGTGACGATCGGCGCCGCGACTCCGGCGACGACGTGCGCGTTGGTCATCACACGCTCCGGCGCGACCACGAAACCCGAGCCTTCGATGACCCGGCTGCACGAGTCGGCTCGCCCGATGACCTTGACGACGCTGGCCGTCGCCGCTCGGATCTCCGGGTCGCGACTCAGCGTCGCCTCCGGCGCGCCGACGTCGTGGATGGGCTCCGGCACCCAGGGCGCAACGACCTCCGGGAACCGGCCCGCGGAGACGACCGATTCAAAGGCATCGCGCAGAGCGTCGGGTGAAACCGGCACGACACCGTCGACGGTCTTGAGGATCTTGGACTCGCGAACGGCGGCGGACGCGTACGGAATCGCCGAGGACGAAATCGCCAGGCCAACCGCCCAAGCGCCGATCAGCAGGCCGACAACGGCGAGCAACGCGCCGGCCAGCCCGTCGATGTGGCGCGCCGGCTCTGAAGACACCTTGGACCGCACCCACCCGCCGGCCCAGGCAAGCAACCCCTGACCGATCGAGGCGATCGCGAGCACCATCAGCACGGCCAGCACAGAGACTCCCAGGCTGGGCTCCAGACCGCCGAGTACCACCGGTACGAGAAGCAGGCCGGCAATCGCTCCTCCCACGAAGCCCACGAATGACAGCAGGCCAACCACGAAGCCGTGGACCCAGCCCGTGTACGTCACGACGAGAGCGAGCACGATCACCAGCCAGTCGACCAGGTTGAGCCCGAAAATCACTGAGTGTTCGCTCCCTCGGCCAGCGGTACGCGCTCGACCCGGTCGCGGTCCCACGGTTGGGACAGCCCGCCGGCCTCGAGCAGCCAGCTGAGAACTCTGGCCGTGAAACCCCAGACGAGCAGCCCGTCGACACGGAACGCCGGGCCGACGTGTCCGCTCGGGTGATACACCCGAAGCCGGTTGGCCGGTTCGACGAAATGCCCGACGGGAATTCGGTGCACGGAAGCGACCTCGGCGCTGTCGACGACAGCGACTGGCGACGGCGTCCGCCACCACGCAAGGACTGGGGTGACGACGTATTCGCCGGCGGGCAGCCACAACTGCGGGAGGGTGGCGAGCACGTCGATTCCGGCCGGATCGACTCCGGTTTCCTCCCGGGCTTCTCGTAACGCAGCGCCGACCGGACCATCGTCGTCTGGATCGATCACCCCCCCGGGAAAGGCAGGCATCCCGGCATGACTGCGTAGCCCCGGGGCGCGCTCGATGAGCAGGACGTCGGGTATGGACCTGCCGCCGTCCACAGATTCCCCGAACAGCGCGAGCACCGCGGCGGCCCGCCCGGTGCCCGGCTGCGGTGCCGCATGCCGTGACAACTGTTCGACCCTGACATCGCCGACCGCGTCGACGATGGCGCGCAGCCAACCCGGCGGCTGACTGGCGAGACTCACTCAGGTCCCTTCAGCAGCTTGGCGGCTACGGCCGAGTCGGTCGGACCCTCGCCGTAAGACGGACAGAGCCGAGCGAGCGGACACGCGCCGCAGGCGGGTTGGCGCGCGTGGCAGCAGCGTCGACCGTGCCAGATCAACCGGTGCGAGAGAATCGTCCACTCCCGCTTCGGGATGAGTGCGGCAACGTCCGCCTCGACCTTGTCGGCATCGGTGTTGATGGTCCAGCCGAACCGACGGGCGAGCCGGCCGAAATGGGTGTCGACCGTGATCCCGGGCACCCCGAACGCATTGCCGAGGACGACGTTCGCCGTCTTACGCCCGACTCCCGGCAGGGTCACCAGATCCTGCATGCGGCTGGGAACCTCGCCACCGAACCGCTCCACGATGGCCTGTGAGAGCCCGATGATCGACTGCGTCTTGGCGCGGAAGAACCCGGTCGACTGGATGATGGCCTCGACGTCGGCGCGGTCGGCGGCGGCCAGGACGGCGGGGCCGGGGTACGTGGCGAACAACGTCGGCGTGACCATGTTGACCCGGACATCAGTGGTCTGCGCCGAGAGGACGGTCGCGATGAGCAGCTCGAACGGCGAGGTGAAGTCGAGCTCGCAATGGGCATCGGGATAGACCAGCGCCAGCTCGCGGTTGATCCGTCGGGCCCGGCGGACGAGCGCGAGCCGCGACTCCTCCCGTACGGCTGCCGACATCGCTCCAGCCTAAGAGGTCGCAGCTGACACTGGCTGCCAAGCGGATCCATGGCCGGGTTTGGGCTCGGCATGGAGCATGATCCGCCATGATGTGAGCGAGAAACACTTTGGACGCCTGGCCCACCGATCGCGCACGAGGAGGCCTCGTGGACGACGTGCTACGCAGCGCGCCGCTGTTCCGCGAGCTCGACGACGAAGCCGCGGCGGCCCTGCGTTCCTCGATGGTCGAGGTCAAGCTCGTCCGCGGCGAGGTTCTCTTCCGTGAAGGCGACGAGGGCGACCGCGTTTACGTCGTCATCAGCGGCAAGATCAAACTTGGTCGCACGTCTCCCGACGGGCGCGAAAACCTGCTGGCACTGCTCGGCCCGGGTCAGATGTTCGGTGAACTGTCAGTTTTCGATCCTGGACCGCGCAGCGCTACCGTCACGGCCGTAACGGATGCGACGCTGCTCGGACTCGGCCACACCGACCTTCTCCCTTGGCTGACCGGCCGCCCCGAGGTCGCGCGCGGCCTGCTTCTGCAGTTCGCGCAGCGGCTGCGCCGATCCAACGACACGCTCGCCGATCTGGTTTTCTCCGACGTGCCGGGCCGAGTGGCCAAGCAGCTGCTGGATCTGTCGACCCGGTTCGGCGTCGTCTCCGACGAAGGCGTTCGCGTCGTGCACGATCTCACTCAGGAAGAGCTGGCGCAGCTCGTGGGAGCGTCGCGCGAAACCGTGAACAAGGCCCTCGCCGACTTCGCCGGCCGCGGCTGGTTGCGGCTCGAGCAGCGCTCGGTCGTCCTGCTCGACATCGAGCGGTTGCGTCGACGCGCTCGCTGAGCTCGTTATCGGCCGGTCTGGAGTCGTCGTCCCCGCCCCGGACGCCTACGGCGTCCCTACGCCCGACCACACCCCGGACGACGACTCCGACCGCTCAACACTTCTGCTCGGCGCGGATCGCACTCGATGTCGAGCAGCACGATCAACCGCTGCTCTCGTTGTTTAGGTAGTCGAGTTGGGCGCGGACGGACTGCTCGGCCGCCGGCCAGAGTGTCCGGTCCACGTCGGAGTAGACGACCTCGACGACCTCTCGCGGTGTCCGGGCTCCGGCGGCGAGGGCAGCGCGCACCTGGTCCAGCCGTTCCCGCCGGTGAGCGAGGTACTCCGCCGCGACTGCTGCGACGTCGGGCCGAACCGGGCCGTGGCCCGGCAACAGCACAGCTCCCCGCAGCTCACGCAGGCGTGCGAGGGACCCGAGGTACTGACCCAGCCGGCCGTCGGGATGTGCGACGACCGTCGTCCCGCGGCCCAGGATCGTGTCGCCGGTGAGAACGACCGTTTCGTCTCGTGCCCTGACGACGAACGACACCGAGTCGGCGGTGTGCCCCGGTGTATGCAAGACCTGGATGTCGAGGCCAGCAATGTCCAGCGTTGCGCCGTCGACTGTGAGCGGCTCGCCGTCGATACACAACAGTGGGTCCTTCGCCAGCGTCGGCGCCCCGGTCAGCTGATGGAATCGTCGTGCCCCCCCACAGTGGTCGAGATGACCGTGGGTCAACAGGACGGCGGAAACCGGGGTATGGGCCTCGACCGCCCTCAGGTGCTCATCGAGCAACGGTCCGGGATCAACGACCACGTTGCCCGTGGCGCCGGAGAGCACATACGTGTTGGTGCCGTCCAGCGTCATCGGTCCGGGGTTGTCCGCCCGGACCAGCCGGCACCAGGCCGGGAGCTTCACGTCGGCTCGCCCGCTTCGTCGCCCGGGTCGTCACCGGGAAACCCCGATTCGTCAGGCAGCACAACGCTGATCTCGCCGTCGACCTCGACCCATCCGGGGGTCACCGTCTCGATCACCCGTCCCGCCGCGGCGGCCAATGCGTCGGCAGTCTTGCCGTAGCCCGCCAACTCGTCGAGCACCGCCCAGGTGGGTGGCAACATCGCGGCGTGACCGGCCGCAGCAGCCGAGATTGCCTGCCTAGGAAGCGTCCAGAAGGCCTTTTCGGCCTCCCCCGACACGTCGCGCGCCTGCTGCCCGGCCGGCAGCGCCGCGAGAAAGAACCAGGTGTCGTACCGCCGCGGTTCGAACCGTGGGGTGACCCAGTGGGCCCACGGCCGAAGTAGGTCCGATCGCACCCTGAGGCCTCTCCGCTCAAGCAGCTCGGAGAGGGCGAGCCGGCGCTCGACAAGTGCGCGGCGGTCGCTCTCCCACGCCGGGCCGGCCGGCGTGATCGGGGAACCGTCCAGCTCCGAAGCCAGCAGGACGCCGGACTCCTCGAAGGTCTCGCGGATGGCCGCACAGACGAATCCGCGAGCCAACGGAACCGACGTTCCTAGCCGTTCGGCCCAGGCCGACGGATCGTCACCGAGCCAGCCGAGCGAATGATCGTCGGCATCGCGCGGGTCGACGGCTCCACCAGGGAACGCCTGCATGCCAGCGGCGAAGGGCATGCTCGTCTGGCGCCGCAGCAGGTAGACCTCGATGCCGGCGGCCGTGTCCCGTAGCAGTGCGACGGTCGCGGCCGGCCGAGGATGCACAGCTGGGAGTCTTCTCGCGACGAACTCCCGCGCCCGCTCGGCCAGTGCGGGCGGTAGGGACCGCGAGGATGGCACCAGTCAGCCGACCTCCACGACCAGCTCCACCTCGACCGGTGCGTCCATCGGCAGGACCGGCACCCCGACAGCACTACGGGCATGCTGCCCGGCATCGCCGAAGATCTGGCCGAGCAACTCGCTCGCTCCGTTGACGACCTGTGGCTGGCCGGTGAAATCAGGCACTGACGAGACGAAACCGACGACCTTGACGACGCGGGTGATCGCGGACAGGTCGCCGACTTGCGACCGGACTGCCGCGAGCGCGTTGAGCGCACATTGCCGCGCGCACTCGTACGCCTGGTCGGGGCTGACCTCGGCGCCCACCTTCCCGGTTCGTATCAGCGCGCCATCGCGCAGGGGCAGTTGGCCGGAGGTGAAGACATACGACCCGGTGCGCACCGCCGGCACGTAAGCGGCCACTGGCACCGCGACCGGCGGGAGCCCCAATCCCAGCTCGGCCAGGCGTTCCTCGGGGGTCACTCGGCCTTCTTCCGCTTGAGGTAGGCGACGACGTTCTCCGGGTTGGGGCCCGGCACGACCTGGACCAGCTCCCAGCCGTCCTCGCCCCAGTTGTCAAGAATCTGCTTGGTCGCATGTACCAGCAGCGGGACTGTCGCGTACTCCCATTTCGGCATGGCGGCGAGCCTACTGGGGCGCCGCAACCTCCCATGATCGGAGAATGGGCAGGTGCAGCCGGAACAGCGTGACGTGCTGACGCGTTCGGCGTCACCACCTGACCTGGTTCTCCGCTACGGCCGGCGGGACGACCAGCAGGTCGACCTGCGACTGCCCCGGCGGACCGGTGCACCGCTCGTGGTCCTGCTGCACGGTGGCTTCTGGCGAGTGGCCTGGGACCGAACGCACACCAGGCCCATGGCGGATGGCCTCGCGGCTGCCGGGTTTGCCGTCGCCACGCCGGAGTACGCCCGGACCGGCGACGGCGGCGGTTGGCCCGGCACCCTCGACGACGTCGCCCAGGCCGTCGCCGTCCTGCCGGCAATGCTCACCGATGCGGTCGGTGATGCCGTCGAGCCAAGGACGATCGTCCTGGCCGGCCATTCCGCCGGCGGTCAGCTGGCGCTGTGGTCCGCGAGCCATGGTCTGGCCACCGGGTATCTCGGCGTCGTCGCGCTGGCACCGGTCGCCGATCTGACCGAGGCATTCAGGCTCGATCTGGATGCCGGAGCCGTGCTGGATCTGCTCGGCGGCGGACCCGACCAGGTGCCCGACCGCTATGACCGTGCCGACCCGTGCCGAATCCCACCCCCATCGGTGCCGGTCGTCGTCTTGCATGGGAGGGACGACGAAAAGGTTCCGGCCCATCTGTCCCAGCGATATGCCACGCATGCGGACGCACACCTGCGGCTCCTCGACGGCGTCGGGCATTTCGATCTCATCGACCCTCGGTCCGCGGCCTGGCCAGAGGTACTCGCCGCCATCAAGGGCGTCGCTCGTCGCGATCCTCGCTGAACAACGCTGTGCCCAAATGGTCAAAAACCCCCGGGCGAACGCGGAGTTGTTCAGCGAAGACGCCGATCGGGCGTCGGCTGAGTCAGCCCCAGCCGACGCCCTGGCCCTCGTGCTCGTCGAAGATCAACCAGGTTCGAGTGCCGCGCACACCCGGCACGTCCTGAATGCGCTCGAGCACGACATGTCGCAGCTCGGCATTGTTCGGGGCTCGGACGAGCGCCAGCACGTCGAAGTCGCCGCCCACCAGCGCGAAGTGTTCGACGTAGGGAAGGGCACGCAGAGCCGCGGCGACCTCACGCCAGGTGTTCTGCTGGATCGTCAGCAACACGTACGCGCTCGTTGCGAGCCCCGCCCGCTCCGGGTCGATCTGCGCTGTATAGCCGGTGATGACGCCGTCGCCGACCAGCCGATCCACGCGGGCGTACGCGTTGGCTCGCGACACATGTGCTCGCTCGGCCAGGGTTCGGACCGACAACCGGCCGTCGCGGGTCAGCTCAGCCAGGATGCGGCGATCGACGTCGTCGAGAGCACGGGCCGAACGTCCGGTCCGCCAGGTCTGACGACGATCCGGCTGAGACGCTTGGTCGGCCATACCGGCTGATCCTAGCCATCTGTCACAGTTTTTCCTGGGGACTGGAGATGACCATTCCAATCGGCGCAGGATCAGTAGTCAAACTGGGGGGTTGCAGTATTGAGGTTGGGTGACCCATGACCATGCACGCCCAGCGCCAGACCGCGCCGACTCCGGACTCGACTGCACGACCCCGCGGGGCGGGCGGGGCGGCGCTGGCGGCCAGCTTCCTGCCCACCGGAACGCCGATTCGATTCCTCGACGACGCCGGCCGACCGACACCTGACCACGAGCGGGCCGGCTACCAGCCGCCGCCCGTAGAGCTGTTGATCGAGGGATACCGGCAGATGATCCTCGGCCGGCGGTTCGATGCGCAGGCCACCGCGCTGACCAAGCAGGGCCGCCTGGCCGTCTATCCCTCCAGCCATGGCCAGGAGGCCTGCCAGGTGGGCGGAGTGCTGGCCCTCCGGGAGACGGACTGGATGTTCCCGACCTACCGGGAATCGATGGCGCTCGTTGCTCGAGGTATCGACCCGGTGCAGGCCCTCACCCTGCTCCGCGGAGACTGGCACTGCGGTTACGACCCGACGACCACCCGGACCGCGCCCCAGTGCACACCGCTTGCTACCCACGCCGTGCATGCGGCCGGCCTGGCCTACGCCGCCCGACGCCGCGGTGAGGACACCGTGGCGTTGGCATTCGTCGGCGACGGCGGTACCAGCGAGGGTGACTTCCACGAAGCGCTGAACTTCGCTGCCGTCTTCCGTGCGCCCGCCGTCTTCTTGGTTCAGAACAACCGGTACGCGATCTCGGTACCGCTGGCAAAACAGACCGCCGCCCCCTCTCTCGCCCACAAGGGCGTCGGGTATGGGGTTCGCAGCGAGCAGGTCGACGGCAACGACCTGGTAGCTGTACTCGCGGTACTTCGCCACGCGGTGGAGTCCGCTCGCGCGGACGGCACGCCGTTCCTGGTGGAAGCGCACACGTACCGTATCGAGGCACACACCAACGCTGACGACGCGACGCGCTACCGCGACGCCGCCGAGGTCGCGGCCTGGGAGGCCAGAGACCCGATCCGGCGGCTGGAGACCTACCTCACCGATTCCGGCCTCTTGGCCGACGAGGAGATCGGCGCCGCACGACAAGAGGCCGAGGCATTCGCCAACCGGTTGCGCGAGCGGATGAACGAAGACCCCGAGGTGCATACCGACGAACTGTTCACCCATGTCTTCGCCGAGCCGACTCCACAGCTGCTCGAGCAGCGCACATGGCTGCGTGAAGAGCTTGCTGCCAGGGGTGACGACCGGTGACGACCACCATGGCGCAGGCTCTCAACATGGCCCTGCGGGACGCGATGACCGACGACGAGTCGGTCGTCGTCTTCGGGGAGGACGTCGGCACGCTCGGCGGTGTCTTCCGGATCACCGATGGGATCGCCCGCGACCTCGGTGAGGACCGCTGCTTCGACACCCCGCTGGCCGAGAGCGGGATTGTCGGGTTCGCCCTGGGAATGGCGATGAACGGCTTCCGGCCGGTCGTGGAAATCCAGTTCGACGCCTTCGCCTACCCGGCGTTCGAGCAGCTCGTTTCCCATGTGTCGAGAATGCGCAACCGGACCCGAGGCGCCATCGGAGTGCCAATGGTCGTCCGGATCCCGTACGCCGGCGGCATCGGCGGCGTCGAGCACCACAGCGACTCGTCCGAGGCGTACTACGTGCACACCCCCGGGCTCAAGGTGGTGACGCCCGCAACCGTGGCCGACGCGTACTCCCTGCTGCGCGAGGCGATCGCCGATCCCGACCCCGTCGTCTTCCTTGAGCCGAAGAAGCTCTATTGGTCCAAGGCCGAGGTCGACCTGCCTGCCCGGACCTCGCCGTTCGGGACGGCTGAGATCCGCCGGGCCGGAGACGACGCGACGCTCGTCGCGTATGGCCCGTCGGTCTCGGTCGCTCTCGAAGCCGCCGAGGCTGCCGTCGAGCGTGGCTGGCAGCTCGAGGTCGTCGACCTGCGCACGCTGGTCCCGTTCGACGACGACACCGTGCAGACATCGGTGCGAAAGACCGGGCGCTGCCTGGTGGTCCAGGAGGCTGCGGGGTTCGCCGGGGTGGGTGCCGAGATCGCCGCGCGGGTCCAGGAGCGATGCTTCCACTCGCTGTACGCGCCCGTATTGCGGGTGGCGGGCTTTGACATCCCATACCCGCCGCCGATCGTCGAGCGTTACCACCTGCCGAGTGTCGATCGCATTCTCGACGCGGTTGCCCGGTTGCAGTGGGACGACGATCCCGATCGTCGGTGGCTCGCCGGGATCTCGGCGTGACCACAAGCCGCACTTTCTCGCTGCCCGACCTCGGAGAAGGACTCACCGAGGCGGAGATCCTGACCTGGCGGGTGGCGGAGGGCGACGACGTCGCCGTCGATGACATCGTCGTCGAAGTCGAGACGGCGAAGGCCGCTGTGGAGGTGCCCTGCCCATACTCAGGTCGGGTGCTCGCGTTGCACGGAGCAGTTGGCGATGTCGTCGCCGTCGGGCATCCGCTGATGACAGTCGCCGAGCCGGTCGGCGATCGCGCCGGATCCGGAGCCGTCCTGGTGGGATACGGAACTGATCACCATCAAGGCCGAATTCGGCGGCCCGCAACGGCTCGACAAAGGCACTCGGCGCCAAAGGTGATCTCCCCCGTCGTACGCAAGCTGGCTCGCGACGGCGGCCTGGACCTGGCCGCGCTGGCCGGCACCGGGCCCGCCGGTGTCGTGCTCCGCCGCGACGTCGAAGCTGCCCTCCCCGCCCGTGATCAGGTCGACTTCACCGCCGACACCGGCAAGGTCGACATGATCACCGGCGAGGACGAGGCGGGAGCCGTTCGGATTCCACTGCGCGGAGTCCGCCGGTCCGTCGCCGACAAGCTTGCTCGCAGCCGCCGAGAGATCCCCGATGCCACGACCTGGGTCGACGTCGACGCGACCGGGCTGGTCGATGCACGCGATGCGCTCCGAGAGGCCAACCCGGACCGTCCAGTCGGCCTGCTGGCATTGCTTGCGCGGTTCGTCGTCGCCGGGCTGCGCAGGTTTCCCGAACTCAATGCCCGTGTCGACGGCGCCGAGATCGTCCAACTTCGTCACGTAAACCTGGGCTTCGCCGCCCAGACCGAGCGAGGCCTGATGGTGCCGGTCGTGCGCGGGGCACACCGAATGACCACAATGGAACTCGCTGCTGAAATCGAGCGGCTCACCGTTCTGGCCCGCGCCGGCACGCTCGAGCCGACGGATCTCACCGGCGGGACGATCACTCTGAACAACTACGGCGTCTTCGGTGTCGACGGATCGACACCGATCATCAACCACCCCGAGGCTGCGCTGATCGGCGTCGGGCGGATCGTCGACAAGCCGTGGGTCGTCGACGGTGCGCTTGCTGTGCGCAAGGTGGCTCAGCTCTCGCTGACCTTCGACCACCGCGTATGCGATGGCGGCACCGCCGGAGGCTTCCTGCGCTTTGTCGCCGACTGCGTCGAGCGCCCCGTCAGTCTGCTCGCCAACCTCTAGCAGTTGGGTTCCACCGTTCACGCGGTCGGCGCTGGGAGGAGACACCAGGCTTCCTGGTACGTCACGAGGCTTGTCGGCCTGGTGATGTATGGGCAGGCATGGTGAACGTGGTCATTTCGGCCTGGGTGAAGCGCTCGCCTACGCTCGGCAACCGTGGGCGACTGGGAGGGTGTGCGGCTCCACATCGTCACCGGCAAGGGCGGGACCGGCAAGACGACCGTCGCGGCGGCCCTTGCGCTCGCCCTGGCGGCGGGCGGGCGCAAATCCCTCCTGGTGGAGATCGAGGAACGTCAGGGATTGGCCCAGCTGTTCGACCTACCGCCGCTGCCATACGAGGAGCGAAAGCTGGCTGTAGCCCAGCGAGGCGGCGACGTGTACGGCCTCGCCGTCGACGCACACGAGGCCATGTACGAGTACCTCGACACGTACTATCGGCTCGGTCGCGCCGGCCGCGCACTGGACAAGATGGGCGTCATCGAGTTCGCGACGACGGTTGCCCCTGGGATGCGTGACGTCCTGCTGACCGGTAAGACCTACGAGGCAACGCGGCGCCGGCGGGCGGACAGGGAGTTCGTCTACGACGCGGTCGTCCTCGACGCGCCACCGACTGGACGGATCAGCCGTTTCCTCGGCGTCAACGCCGCCGTGACCTCGATCGCGCGGGTCGGGCCGATCCACCGGCACGCGATGGCGATCACCGAACTCCTCGGTTCAGCACGGACCGCCGTCCACGTCGTCACTGTGCTGGAAGAGATGCCGACCCAAGAGACCGCCGACGCGGTGTCCGAGCTGTACGACGCCGGCATCCCGCTCGGCGCCGTGATCGTCAACCAGGTCCGTCGGCCGCATCTCAACGTCCGTGATCTCGCCGCTGCCCGCCGCCGGTCGCTGGACCGAGAACGGGTGGCGGCCGGGCTGCGGGCGGCGGGACTGAAACCCAGCGTGGCGGTCGTCGATCGGCTGGTGGAGGACGCCGGCGCACATGCCGACCGAGTCAGCTTCGAGAAGCAACAGCGGGCTGTAGTCGCCAGGTTGAACCGGCCCACCTACGAGCTTGCATTCATCGGCGACGGGATCGACCTCGCTGCGCTGTACGAACTGGCGGAATCTCTCGCCGCGCAGGGTGCCCGGTGACGACGGGCAAGACCGGCCGGTTGGACATCGACCGGCTGGTCCAGGACCCGCAGACCCACATCGTCGTCTGCTGCGGATCAGGCGGCGTCGGCAAGACCACGATGGCCGCCGCGCTCGCCCTACGCGCGGCCGAGCACGGCCGCCAGGTCGTGGTCCTGACGATCGACCCGGCTCGGCGGCTGGCCCAGTCCATGGGCCTCACCGAGCTGGACAACGTGCCACGCAAGGTCGACGGCATCGACACGGGGGCCGGTGGTCGCCTCGACGCGATGATGCTCGACATGAAGCGGACCTTCGATGAGGTTGTCGAGTCACACGCGGCTCCCGACAAGGCGGCGCAGATCCTGGCCAACCCCTTCTACCAGGCCCTGTCGTCCTCCTTTGCCGGCACCCAGGAGTACATGGCGATGGAGAAGCTCGGCCAACTCCGAGCTCGCGACGACTGGGACCTGATCGTGGTGGACACCCCGCCGTCACGGTCCGCGCTGGACTTCCTGGACGCACCTGAACGGCTGGGGTCGTTCCTGGATGGCCGACTGATCCGGCTCCTGATGGCGCCGGCGCGGGCCGGCGGGCGAGCCTATCGACGGTTCTTCTCGGCGGGGGTCGGCGCGGTGACCAGTGCCTTCGACAAGATTCTCGGGGGCGAGCTGCTGAGCGATATCCAGACATTCGTCATGGCGCTGGACACCATGTTCGGTGGGTTCCGCGAACGTGCCGATCAGACCTACGCACTGCTCAAACAGCCTGATACCGCCTTCGTCATCGTCGCTACGCCCGAGGCGGACGCTTTGCGGGAGGCCTCGTATTTCGTCGAGCGACTCGAGGCGGACGGTATGCCGCTGGCCGGACTTGTGCTCAACCGCGTCCACCCAGACGGGGACACGTTGCTTGGCGAGTACCAGGCTTCCGCCGCCGCCGAGCGCCTCGAAGACGTCCGCGGGCATCAGCTCGCGGCCGCACTACTGCGCCTCTATGCCGAAAATCGCCGGTTGGCCGCCCACGACTCACGCCGCGCCGCACGATTCGCCGCCGCGCACCCGAACGTCGCGGTCGCCCGAATTCCCGCGCTCGCCATTGACGTCAACGACCTCGATGGCCTGCGTGAGATCGGCGAGCGACTGGTCGACGGCTGACGTCAGCCTGCGTGCGCCATCTGTTCGTACTCTCCTCGAGCCGCCTCCAGCAGCGCCCGCCAGGAGTTCACCCGAGGTCGCCGGCGCAACAACGCCCGGCGCTCGCGCTCGGTCATCCCGCCCCAGATCCCGAACTCGGTGCGGTTGTCCAGCGCATCAGCCAGGCATTCGGTCCGAACCGGGCACCCTGTACACAGTGCCTTCGCTCGGTTCTGGGCAGCGCCCGGGACGAACAACTCGTCCGGTTCGGCCGAGCGACATGCTGCTTGGCTCGGCCAATCGGTCACCCACATCATCGCTCTCCCCCGTCGCGGAGCACCTACCCCTGACTTCCCCCGTCCGGCGCCAGCGCTCCACTAAGATCGACGTGAGAGAAAGCGTACGGCAGTACGGTCCAACCCAACAGGGCGAAATGGATCATCCATCGGCGCGGATTCAGCAGCCGGCCGGGCTCGAGTCGGCCGTTCTCGCACCGCGCTGACAACCACGTAAGGTGCGTCCATGTCGTTGTTCCGCCTCGACATCGTCATCGCCGCTGTCCGGCGCTCGCTGCTGATCATCGGAGTCAGCGGGCTGGCCGGCGTCCTCGTGGCGGGACTTGCACTTCCGGTGGCGGCCGGTCTCGGCCTTGCGGCGCGGGAGAGCTCGCAAGCGTTCAACGACATGCCGGCCGAACTCGACGTCCAACCACTCGCCGAGCGCTCACGGATTGTCGACGCATCGGGCCGGACACTGGCGTACTTCTACGAACAGAACCGCCAATCGATCAGCCTCGACAAGATCGCGCCGGTGATGCGGGATGCCGTCATCGCGATCGAAGATCACCGCTTCTACGAGCACGGACCGATCGACCTGCGTGGGACGGCACGCGCGTTCATCAACAACCTCGATGCGGGCCAGGTGACCGGCGGCGGGTCCACACTCACACAGCAGTACGTCAAGCTCGTGCTGTTCAACCAGGCCCAGACGCCGGAAGAGAGGCTTGACGCCGTCCGTAGCACCGGCGCGCAGGGTTACGTCCGGAAGTTGCGCGAACTTCGCCTGGCCGCCGCGGTCGAGGACCAACTCAGCAAGGACGAGATCCTGGAGCGCTACCTCAACATCGCGTTCTTCGGTGGCGGTGGAGGCAGTGGTGGCGGCGCTTATGGCGTCGAAGCCGCCGCTCGGTTGTTCTTCAACACCACTCCGGACCAGCTCACCCTCGGCCAGGCGGCGCTGCTGGCCGGGTTGGTCCAGGCACCGTCTGAGTACAACCCCATCGACAACCCAGAAAAGGCCATCGGCCGGCGGAACCAGGTGGTGACCCGGATGGCCGAGGAGGGCATGGTCACGCCCGAGGAAGCGCGTCAGGTCCGCCAATCCGAGCTAGGCCTCAACCTCGGCCCGACGCCGGCGGGCTGCGTTCCGGCGTGGGCACCGTTCTTCTGCGACTACGTCGTGCACGAGATCCAGCTGATGCCCGAGCTCGGCGAGACGCCCGAAGAGCGGCTGAGCAATCTGGCTCGCGGCGGACTGACGATCGCGACGACGCTCGTGCCGTCAGCGCAGGAGGCCGCCCAGACTGCGGTGTCCAACCGGGTCGCCCCCACGGACTCGGCCGTGGGCACCATCGCCATGGTGGAGCCCGGAACCGGGTACATCCGGGCGATCGCGAACTCCCGTCAGTACGGTCCCGAAGGCCCTGGGAAGAGCCAAGTCAACTACGCCGTCGACAAGGACATGGGCGAGTCCAACGGCATCCAGCCCGGGTCGAGTTTCAAACCGTTCGTGCTCGCAGCCGCCATCAAGCAGGGCATTTCCCTGAACACCACGATGGAGGCCCCGCAAGAGCTGAACGCAGGCAGGCTGCGGTTCGAGAATTGCGATGGCCGCAACACCAGCGAGCCGGACTACCGGCCGAAGAACTCGACCGGCTCCGGCACATTCACGCTTCGGCAGGCCACCGAGAAGTCGGTCAACACCTATTTCGTCCAGCTGCTGTCCCGGACTGGCATCTGCGAACCCTGGACCATCGCCACGAACGCCGGCATGACCAGAGCGACCGGCGACCCACTGCTGCAGGTCCCGTCGTTCACCCTGGGTTCCAACGAGGTCTCGCCACTGTCCATGGCCGAGGCGTACGCGATGTTCGCGGCCCGTGGGGTGCACTGCAACTCGATGGCTGTCGTGCAGATCGTCGACAATGCCGGCAACGTGCTCGTCGACCGCAAGCCGACATGTAATCGGGTCCTCGAGGAGCCGGTGGCCGATGGCGTCAACGATGTCTTGCGTGGTGTCATCGACAACCCCGGCGCGACCGGCACGCGGATGCGCCTGGCCGGCGGACGGCCGGCGGCCGGGAAGACCGGTACGACCAACAACTCGGTCGCGGTCTGGTTCGCCGGATACACACCGCAGCTCGCCGCGGCGGCTGCGGTAGCCGACCTCGACCCGCCCCAGGAGTCACTCGACGGCAGGTACTACAACGGCGATCGGATTCGCCAGGCATGCGGTGGCTGTATTCCGGGCCCGATCTGGAAGGCCGCGATGGACGCTGCCCTCAAGGGGGCGCGAGTCGCGAAGTTCAGTGCGCCGGACCCGAGCATCGTGCGCGGAATCGACGAAGAGGTTCCCGACGTCCGTGGGATGGACGTGGAGGCAGCGTCCGACCGGTTGGAAGGCGCTGGATTCGGTGCCTATGTCGCCGGTGAAGTCGCGTCCGCGATCGCCAAGGGCTTGGTCGTCGAGACCGATCCCCAGCCGGGCGCGAACTTCGCCGTGGGTAGCGACGTGGGGCTGATCGTCAGCTCCGGCCAGCCAGAGCAGAGTCCGTCGCCGCCGGAGCCGGACAAGCCGGGCCGGGGCAACCGCCCCGTCATCATCATTCCGCCGCCGCCGACCTAGCCGTCGATCGGTCGACCACGGCGTCGACTGATGGGCCCGAAGAGCCGGGCCTGCGCTGGAGTTCGAGTCGTCCGAGCGTCGACATCCGTAACCTAAATGACTACCTGGCACCCCCTGACAACTCGTCCACGATGCGATACACAAGCATCAACAGTGGGCGAACCAGGAGGAACCGATGCAGCGACCCCGTGGCCGTCGTCCCCAGATCGCGGTCGCTGCCGCGGTTGCTCTCGTCGCCTCGATGGCGGCCAGTCTGCCCCATCGGCCGCATCGGCCGCCCCGGTCGAGCCGCTCGCAGCCAAGGCCGAGAACGTCTTGTTGTTCGCAGCCGACGGGCTCCGGCAGGACATCGTCGAGCGCTACGCGGCCGACCGCGGGGTTCCCGGGTTCGCTGACCTTCTCCGCCGAGGCGCTGCTGCCAACGGCGGCGGCATGCTGACCCAGGCCCCGCCCAACACCGGCGCCGGGTGGTACACGATGGCGACCGGCGCCTGGCCCGGCGTGCACGGCTCGACCAACAACACGTTCCACCGGAACAACCAGGCGTTTGCCCTTCGCACCGCCGCATTCGACCCGGGAGTGCTCTCGGCCGAGACGATCGCGCAGGCCGCCGAGCGCGGTGGCAAGCGGGTCATCCAGATGGAGTGGGCCGGCGGCCGCAACGGCGTCATCGACGGCCCGACCGTCGATTTCCGCACGTTCCTCTCCGGTCGCGGCGTGACGACGAACTTCGTCTCGCCGACGGACCGGCCGTCGCTGATCTCCGCCTTCGGCCTGCAGTACGACCCAGCAGATCCTGCACTGACGGTGCCGCCACCGTTCACCGATCACCCAGTCCCCACCGCGACCGGCTGGTCGAACGTGCCGGCCTCCTACAGCCCGGCGCTGGAGACCCGCATGCGCGGTGCGCGACTTCGGCGTCGACAAGTACGGCCTCGATGCCTACATCTACGACAGCACGGATGACGGAGCTGTGAACTATGACCGGGTGCTGTTCTCGCGCGGCAAGAACGGCGCCAACCAGGTCGCCGACCTGGCCAAGGGCGAGCTGGCCGACGTCAAGGTGACAATCGTCGGCGGGGCGCTCGAGGGTCTAACCGCAGGCATGCTGGTCAAGGTCGAGGAACTGAACGCGGACGCCTCGCAGGTCCGGCTGTTCCACACCTCGGTTACCCGCGCGAACGCCAGCTGGCCGAACTGGCCGGGTGAGCCCGGCTTCACCGACTTCGCCGAGTTCGTTGCGCAAGAGTTTCCGACGTCGACCGCCGGCGATTTCGCGGTACTCGAGGCGGGCATCGTCAGCGAGGAGACCTACGTCGAGCAGGGCCTGTACTGGGAGAAATCGCATCACCCGCTGCTTAAGTACATGATCGAGAATTACCAGCCCGACCTCGCACTGGTCGGCTACCCCGTCACCGACGAGTTCCAGCATCAGTTCCTCGGCCTGGTCTCGCCCACCGTTCCCAACGGCTCGCCCAACCCGGCGTTCGACGACGTCCTACTCGACGGCACGCCAGACGGTCGGGTTGACATTCGCGAGGGATTCATCCGGCGGGCGTACGAAGGCGCCGACGCCACCATGCGGATGGCCCGGGAACTGCTCGGCAAGCCCCAGAGACGTGGCGACGTTCGTCGGCTCGGACCACGGGTTCGCTCCGCAGTTCCTGGCGATCGACGCCAGCAAGGTGCTGGTCGACCTCGGCCTGCTATCGACGCCGCAGACCTCGAACTGCCGGCCGGCCACGGGCGAGACCATCGGCAAGGCCAAGGCGTGCTGGGCCGGCGGCACCGTCCAGATCTATCTCAACCTCGCCGGGACGGAACCCAGCCGGCGGCGGGCTACAGCAAGTGGCCGCCGCGGACGAGACCGCGCACGCTGGCAGCCATCAAGGCCGCATTCGCAGGTCTCACCGACCCGAACGACTGGACCGGCGACGGCCAGCCGGAAGGCTGGAAGGTCATCGACCGGATCTTCACCCAGGCCGAGGCCCGCTACATCCCCAACGGTCCCGGCACCACGACCGACATGGCACATCCGACCAGAACAGGCGACCTGGTCGTCTTCGCCTACCCGCCATACCAGTACGACGCAGCGACACCAGGCACGCTGATCGCGAAGTCGGAGTTCTTCGGCCAGCACGGCTACGTGCCCGATGTGCAGGACCTCGACGACAACGTCAACATGCGCGCCACGTTCCTGGCCGGCGGAAACAAGATCGTCAAGGGCCGGTTCGACGTCCGCTCGATCGATATCGCACCGACCGTCGCCTACCTCATGCGGATCCCCGAGCCGCAGCACTCGCAAGGAAGGGTGTTGCTCGAGGTGCTGCGAGGAACCGGCGGTGTCAAGCCGCTGACGATCATCGGGCTCAACGACTTCCACGGACAGCTCGACCCGACCACGATGGTGATGGACGGGCTCAACGCCACCGTGGGAGGCGCGTCGCACCTGGCGACGCTGTTCGACGAGGATGCTGCGTCCCTGCCGGGTCCGGCGCTGCTGCTGGCCGGAGGCGACAACGTCGGGGCTTCGCCGCCGAACTCGGGCTTGCTGGAGGACATGCCGGCCATCGACGTCGAGAACGCCTGGGGACTCGACGCGACCTCGTACGGCAACCACGAGTTCGACTACGGCGTCGAACGCCTGCTCCGGCACCAGGCACGGGCCGACTTCCCGTTCCTCGCCACCAACATCGTGGACGAGGACACCGGCGATACGCCGGACTGGGTGACGCCGTCAGTCGTCTTCACGGTCAACGGCGTCAAGGTGGGCGTCATCGGTGCGGCTTTGGAGAACACGCCCGAGCTGGTCTCGGCCGGGGCCACCGCGGGGCTGAAGTTCCTGCCGGCGGCCGACCGGATCGCTGCCGAGTCGCAGCGGCTGGCCCGGCGCGAGGGCGTCCGGGTGCAGATCGTCGTGATCCACGAGGGAACGGCGATCGGCTCCAACGCGGTCGACGGCATTGCCGCCGTGCCGTGGGAGGGTCCGATAGTCGACATCACCAAAGCCCTGGCTGGCACGACCGTCGACGCCGTCGTGGCCGGCCATACCCACCGGGTGTCGAACCTCATGGTCGGCGACATCCTGGTCACCGAGGGCATCAACGCGGGCGCCAGCTACTCGGTCCTGCAGCTGATGGTCTCCGGTGGTGACGTCGACTGGGCCGGTGGCGCTACTCGAATCGCGAAGAACCTGGGCGTGGCGCAGCGACCCGACGTCAAGGCGATCGTCGACGCCGCCAACGCCGAGACCGCGGAACTGCGGAACCAGGTCGTCGGAACTCAGGTCGACGACATCCGCAGAGACCCGACCCGGCTCAGCGAGTCCGAGATGGGCAACATGGTGGCTGACGCGATGCGCCTGAAGTACCCGGCGCCGGTCGAGGCGGCCATCACGAATTCGGGTGGTCTGCGGGCCGACCTCGTCTTCACACCACCGAGCGCCGGCGAAGCTCCGGGAGAGATCACGTGGGGAGAGCTGTTCGCCGTGTTGCCCTTCGGCAACCGAACGACGCTACTCACGTTGACCGGGGCACAACTGGAGGAAGCGTTGCTGAACGGGTTCAGTCCGGTCTGCAACCCGGCCATCGCCACGGGTCGCTTCCCGCAGGTCTCGGGGCTGAAGCTGACCTTCAGATGCTCGGGCTTGACTCCGGTGGTGACCGGCATGTGGAAGGCACCGAATGGCCCGACCGGCACGCTCACTCCAATCGGCCCGTCAGACACAGTCCGCATCGTGACCAACGACTTCATGTTCACCGGAGGTGACGGCTACACAGTCTTCAGCCAGGGAACCGACGTGCAGCAACCGGGCGACGGCCTGCTGGAGATCACGGTCGACTACGTGACCGCCAACAGCCCGGTCAACCCCCTGGTCGAGGGACGTATCGTCCGACAGCCCTGACCGGGCCCGGAGCACCGTTCGCGGACCGGCCGCGGTCAGTGCTCGACCAGCCAGGCGAAGCCGAGCCCCGGCAGGTGGGCCCGACCGTCGCGGATGTCGAGCGCGCCGTCGCTGGACAGCACGGTCTCTAGCCGACCGAGCGCATGGAACGGCTCGGTGTCGATCGACTGGTCGGCCTCGGAGAAGTTCGCCAGCCCGATGAATTCGCCGCTGCGTGGATGCCGCCGCCGCCAGGCGAGCACGTGCAGGTTGTCCACGACGACAACCTCGAACTCCCCGCCCGCTCGCAACGCCAGCAGGTCTTTGCGAGCCGTCCCCAGCCGCTGGATCCAGCCGAATACTCGGCCCTCGAGAGTCGCCGGATCGGAGCGCCGAGCGGCCGCCGCCCAATCCATCGGCGGCCGGTGCATCCACCGGTTGTCGGCCGCGAGTTCGGGGTCGTCGAGATAGCTGTCGTCGTTGCGCAGCGCCAGCTCGTCGCCCATGTAGATCAGCGGGATGCCGCCGAAGGCGAAGACGACCGAGTAGAGCAGCGCCAACCGTCGGATGCTGAGATCGAGCGCTTGCTCGTCGCCGCGCTCGAGCGCCTCGTCGATGCCGCACAGGGAGGCGGCCGAGCCAGAGATCCGGGCGTCGCCGGTGGCCGGGTTCTCCTGGAACAGCGCACCGCGCGCGAAGGTGAAGGGAAATCGGCCGGAGTAGAACTCGTTCAGGAATCGCCGGTGCTCGAACCCGCCCAGGCCGACGGCATCGGCGTCGGTATCACTGACTGCCCAGCCGATGTCGTCGTGGCAGCGGAGGTAGGTGACCCACGACGTCTCAGCAGGGATTGCCGCCATCCGGCGCAGCGACTGGGTGGCCAGCAGCGCGTCCTTGGCAGCAAGACTGCTCCAGAGCATGACCATCAGCTGGTTGTGATAGGCAAGCTCGCACTCCGGCCGGTACCGATCGTGCCCGCCAAGATACGGAACCAGGTATTCCGGAGCGACGATCGCTTCGGCCTTGAAGATCGCAGCGGGCGCGGCCAACCTCACCAGCGCCCGCAGTGCTTGGACGAGACTGTGCACCTCCGGCTCGTTGATGCAGGTCGAGCCGAGCCGCTTCCAGGCGAACGGGATGGCGTCGAGCCGAAACACGTCGACGCCGCGATTCGCGAGCCAAAGGATCGTGTCCAGCATGGCCGCGAACACGTTGGGGTTCGCGTAGTTGAGGTCCCACTGGTAGGACCAGAACGTCGTCCACACCCAGCCCCCGCTGCCACCGTTCGCTTCGTCGAACCAGGTGAAAGATCCGGGCGCACGGTCAGGAAAGACCGCAGCGATGGTGCGCTCGTAGGCGTCGGGCATGGTCCGGTCTGGAAACGCCGTGTAGAAGTCGGCGTAAGCCGGGTCCCCGGCGAGCCAGCCGCGGGCCCACTCGTGTTCCTTCGCGGTGTGATTGAGGACGACGTCGACACACAGACTGATCCCCCGGCCGCGCAGGACTCGGGCCAACACCTCCAGGTCGTCCATCGTGCCCAGCCGCGGGTCGATGGCGCGGTAGTCCGCGACCGCGTAGCCGCCGTCGTTTTCACCGTCGCGAGGCCTGAGCACCGGCATCAAGTGGAGGTAGGTGATTCCGAGTTCGGCGAGGTAGTCGAGCCGGTTCGGCAGTTCCTCGAGCGTCCCGCAGAACCGGTCGACGTAGCAGACGTAGCCCATCATCCGGGCTCGTTGGTACCAGTGCTGGTCGATTTCCCGTCGTCGGTCGAGCTCCCGCAAGTCGGGTGCGCGCTCAGCCGCAGCCGCCACCGCCAGCCGTACCAGCCGCTCGACGAGTTCGTCGACGTCGTGGCCCGAGCCGTAGAGGGCGTCGAGCGGTTCGTAGATGTCGAGGAAATGCACGTCGAGCCGAGCCAGGAACGACGCTGCCTCGGGCGCACCCAACAGCTCCTCGGCCTCGACAGCGATTCGTCGGCGAAACAGGTCGAGGGCGGCGGCCGCCCGCCTGCGCCGGGATGGCTCGGACCGGGCCATGACCGGCTACCGATGCCGGTCGGCGGAAATGGCGACGATCACAGCATCATCCTGCCGCCATCCTGCCGCCAATCCCGCGCCGAGCGACGGCCGGTCCGATGCTCGCGCTGAGATCTCTGAGGGTGCTCGAGAGGTGGGCGCTTCGCGGTCGGGTAGTCCCTGATCGGGGTACTGTGCCACCCGCTGCCCACGTGTTGGTCGGCTCTGGTGTAACTCCGGTCACGCAGCGTCTTCGGTTCGGGGCGAAGCCTCATGACGCAAGATCTCCGACCGATCACGTCCCGTCAGCCACACGGCAGGTCGGCCACAGTGGCAGCGCAGCAGCACAGCGATGCCTTGTGGGCCGTTGTCTATCGACAAGATCTGGGACATCCCGACGAGCGACCGCTGACGCATGACCGGGCAGGTGATCGCAAACATGGCGTACCTTCCTTCCTTTAGTATCCTGTCAACATGACAGTACCCTGTCAGACAGTATGCTGTCAACTATGGTGTCCGACCGCAGAGCGGCCTTGACCGCTTACCGACTATTGATCGCTGACGTCTACGAGCTCGCCGGCGCGTCGCGCCGAACGAGCGAGACCCTGGCACACGAGGCCGGCCAGACTGCCGCACGGTGGCATGTCTTGAGCGTGCTCTCTGACGGAGCGCGCACCGTCGCCAGTGCCGCCCGACGGCTGGGTTTGGCCCGACAGAGCGTTCAGCGTGTTGTCGATGACCTGGCTACGGCGGGGCAAGTCGAGTTGATCCGCAACCCGGATCACGCTCGTGCCCCGCTGGTGCAGGTAACGGCGGCCGGCCAAATCACACTGAAAACCCTGGTGCGTCGGTCGGACAAGGATCGTGCCGAGCTGCTCGGCCGTGCTGGCGTCGACACCGACGATCTCGATGCGGCCCGGCGCGTTCTCCGAGCTCTGACTGCCGTTCTGAACAGCACAGAATAGGCAGATAACCACTCCATGACTGCCCGCCGCAGCCGCGGTCGTCACCGAAGGAATTCGGCTCGGACGCCGAGCAGCCGAACCGGCCGTCGGTCCTCGAATCGATCCAGCACCTCGATTGCGGCGGCTTCGAGCTCAGCAGCATCGCTGGTGGGGTGGTCGAGGGTCATGCTGCGCGTATGGGTGAAGAACGGTGCGAACCGCACCTTCACTCCGACCCTGATCACTGGGCGCTGTTCCGCGACCACGTCGGCCGTGACCCGTCGTGCCAGCTGCGACACCTCGGCGCGCACCTGATCCCAGTTGGCAAGGTCGGCCTGGAACGTGGTCTCCCGGCTTCTCGAGCGCGGCACGTATGGCGTGCCGACAACCGGTGAGTTGTCCCCACCGCGAGCCAGCCGGACGTACCACGGCCCCATGGTCGGTCCGAGCCGCTCCGCAAGCTGGTGTTCGTCGGCAGCGGCCAGCTGCCCGACGGTTACCAGGCCCAACCCGGCCAACTTGCGGGCGGTTCGACGGCCGATACCCCACAGCGCGTCGGTCGGACGGTCGGCCATGACCTCGTACCAATTCTCAGCCGTCAGCCGGTACACGCCGGCCGGTTTCGCGAAACCGGTCGCCAGCTTCGCCCGGAGCTTGTTGTCCCCGATGCCGATCGACGAGTACAACCGCGTCGCGGTCAGCACCGCTGCCTGCACGTCGCGAGCCAGCGCAGCTGGGTCGTCGGTCATAGCGCCCAGGAATGCCTCGTCCCAACCCATCACCTCGACGATGACGTTGAACTCGCGCAGCGTGGCCATGACCTTCGCCGAGGCCTCCTCATAGGCTGCGAAGTCGCTTGGCAGGAAGATGGCGTTCGGACAGCGTTTGGCGGCAGTGCGCAATGGCATGCCCGAATGGATGCCGTACTCGCGCGCCTCGTAGGAAGCCGTCGCCACCACGGCACGTTGCGTCGGGTCGCCCGCTCCGCCGACGACCACTGGCAGACCGGCCAGCTCCGGGCGCCGCAGCACTTCGACGGCCGCGATGAACTGGTCGAGGTCGATGTGCAGGACCCAACGCGCTGGCAGCACTCCAGCAGTGTGCCCGCTGCCACCGACGCGGTCGCACCCGCGATGCCTGGGCGAGACACGTGGGTGATGTCGGTGCTGAGGGCTAACGTGCCGGTATGGCTGATCCGACCACGCCAGTCCCGGTGACAGACCGCCCATTGCTCCCGCCGGGCTACGGCGTGCCGACCACCACCCGCGGGCTTCTCGCCTGGTCCGACGTCGAGGCGCGGTTGGTTGCCGCGCTGCACTATTGGCTGGGCACTGTCCGGCCCGATGGCACACCGCACGTCGTGCCGCGGTGGGGCGTGTGGCTGGACGGTCGGTTCTGGTATGACGGCGCGCCCACAACGCGGCACGCCCGAAACCTCGCCGTCAACCCCGCGTGCTCCCTGAACCTGGAAAACGGCGCCGAGGCGGTCATCGTCGAGGGCACTTCGATACCGACGCGAGCCGACGCCGACGGCCTCGGCGCCCGGTTGGCCGAAGGGTTCGAGAAATACCACACGTTGGGGTACTCCCCTGGTGCGGATTCCTGGTCCGGTGAAGGCGGTGGCGGGCTGCGGGTGCTGACGCCGCGCCGCGCACTGGCGTGGTTCTCGTTTCCGACGGATTGCACCCGATTCCGCTTCGGAGCCTGAGCGTACCTATCGGTCGGCCGAGTCGGGGTCCGCTAGGCCACTGACAGGCCGACGGCGCAGTGCGACGGTCCCCATCGGGATCGCCGCCATATCGCCAGACCATCGCTGACCAGGCGTTTTGTGGTCGGGGTGACAGGGTCGGGGTGACAGGATTTGAACCTGCGACCTCTTCGTCCCGAACGAAGCACGCTACCAAGCTGCGCCACACCCCGACGTACCCCGGAAGCATAGCTGAGCAGTCGATTCCCCCCGAAATGGGCGCCGAGTACGCCGCGGTTCGATCCTCTCAGCGGTGGTTCGTTGTGCTGTCC
This sequence comes from uncultured Actinomycetota bacterium, assembly GCA_963819885.1. GTDB lineage: Bacteria > Actinomycetota > Actinomycetes > Jiangellales > Jiangellaceae > JACVRX01. The sequence goes on from CAWFXV010000020.1 coordinate 36,864, forward strand.
GTGCACATTCGCCCGCGCGAGACCAGCCGACCAGTCTCGATCCGCCTGGGGATGAGCGGCGTCATGCAGCTGTCAGCGTCAACAGCGTTGCCTCCGGCGGGCAGGCGAACCGCACCGGCGCGTACGGCGAGGTGCCGAGACCGGCAGAAACATGCAGCCACGAGGCGTCCCGGCTCCCATCGGCGCGATGACGAGACAATCCCTTGGCCTGGCGCGGCTCGAGATCACAGTTGGTCACCAGCGCGCCCCAGCCCGGAACACACAGTTGCCCTCCATGGGTGTGCCCGGCGAGCAGCAGCCGATATCCGTCGGCCGTCATCGCGTCGAGAATCCGCCGATACGGCGCATGGGTGACGCCAATGGTGAGGTCAGCGGGCTCGGCCGGCCCGGCTACCTCGGCGTAACGGTCCATGTCCGTGTGCGGGTCGTCGACCCCGGCGAAGCCAAGTTCCCGCCCGTCGATCGTGAGGGATCCTCGGGCGTTGGTCAGGTCGAGCCAGCCGGCATCCCGCAATGCGTCTCGGAACTCTTTCCACGGTAGGTCCGGTCCGCTCGTCCGCCTCGGCCGGTTCGACCGCAGCAGATAGCGAGCCGGGTTCTTCAGGACCGGCGCGTAGTAGTCATTGGAGCCAAGGACGAATACACCCGGTCGACGCAGCAGTGGGCCGAACGCGTCGAGCACATCAGGCATTGCCTGCTTGTGGGCCAGATTGTCGCCGGTGTTGACGACCAAGTCGGGCTCGAGGGCGTCGAGGGCACGCACCCAGTCGCGCTTCCGGTTCTGTCCAGGTGTCATATGCACGTCGGAAACGTGAAGAACGCGCAACGGACGCTGGCCGGCGGGCAAGACTGGGACATCGATGCGGCGGAGTCGGTATGCCTGCACCTCGTAGCCGGCCGCGTAGGCGAGGCAGCCGATAGCCGTCGCTGCCATGCCGACGCCAATCCGCGCAGCCGTCGAGCTCCACATCCCCGGCACTCGGCAAGGCTGTCACATCCGGACGGACAGTTCCGAACCCGATCGATCATTGGACCGTGACATTCGGGGGGAGATGGATGCACATGGGATACGGCTCTGCCCGGTGCGCGCCGGACGACAACGTTCCCGAGGGACCGGCGCCGCCCCGTTGCACCCCGTCGGAAACTGACGGCTGCCAAACTGTGGGCATGGCCGAGCTCAAGGACCGTCTACGCGCCGACCTCACCGAGTCCATCCGTGCTCGGGACGAGTTGCGGATCGCGACGATCCGGATGGTGCTCACTGCAGTCACTACTGCAGAGGTCGCTGGTGCCGAGGCGCGGGAGCTCTCCGACGACGAGGTCCTCACGGTTCTGGTCAAGGAGGCAAAGAAGCGGCGCGAGGCCGCCAACGCTTACCACGACGCCAGCCGCGACGATCGGGCCGAACGCGAGGAAGCCGAGGCAGACGTGATTGCCGATTACCTGCCGACGCCACTGACTGACGACGAGTTGACGAGCCTCGTCAATGCCGCCGTCGCTGAGACTGGGGCGACCTCAATGCGCGACATGGGTGCGGTGATGAAGCGGCTGACGCCGCAGGTCGGTGGCCGCGCCGAGGGCCGGACAGTAGCTGAAGCCGTCAAGTCGCGCCTCGCCGGAACTTGATCGACGGATCATTTTGGGGCTTGTAACGCCAAGAACGCTCCGTGGATCTTGCTTCCGGTGGTTCATCCACACGACATTCGCAGCGCTGCAGGCCGTCCACAGCCAGCCGATCAGATGGTCCGCGGCCCGTCCGCGGGCTACACGGTTACGGAATGCAGATTCCACGGGTCACGTCCTTGGCGTATCAACAAGATGGCCTGATTACCCGCCGGCAGGCACTCGCGGCTGGCGCCAGTCCAGACGGGATCCGCCACGCCTTGTCTGCTGGCAAGTGGCAGGTCGTCGTGCCGCGGATATATGCCATATTTGCCGGACCGACAAGCCGCATCCATCAGCTACGAGCCGCAGTTCTCCACTCCGGATCCGAGTCGATGATCACCGGCACTACCGCATGCACGATGACGGGCTTGCGGTATGTGCCGGCCCCGGCAGGCATGGTGGACACAATCGTCAGGGCCGAGCGCAGGCCGGGCGACGTGCAGCAGATCCGGGTGCATCGCACCTCTCGGCTTCCGGAGCCCGTTTGGTGGATCGACGACGCCTCACCGAATGCCGCGGCAGAGCTGGAGCGGGCAATGCCCTGGTGGATTCCGGGGGACGTGCTCGCGCCAATGGCACGACGATGGACATTGCCAATGGTGCCACCTGCCCGGGCCGTGATCGACGCCATTCGCTTTCGGGTCGTGTTCGACAGCCACGACGGGGAGCCGTGGCGCAGTCATCAACTTCTGCAGGACGCGCGTGCGCTGGTCTGCGAAGTAGTCCAACGGCGTCGATGCTCGGTCGCCGATCTCGTGGCCGAATTGGAGGCCGCACCCAGAGCCGGCACGGCGGTCATCAACAAAGCGCTCGATGACGTGAGAGCGGGTTGCCGGTCGGCCCCCGAATGCGACCTGCGTGATCTCGTGCGGTCATGCATAGGTCTCCCGGAGCCGCGGTGGAACCTTCCCCTACCGGGCCATATGGGAATCATCCCGGATGCCTGCTGGCCCGAGGCCAAGCTGGTAGTCGAGGTCGACTCGGCGGAATGGCACCAGTTCGGCGCCGCACCCGAAGCTACGGCGCGCCGACATGCCATGTACGCGAGCCTGGGCTGGCGCATATTTCCGGTTTCTCCATACCGCTTGCGGCACGATGCCGCGCAGGTCCGACGGGAACTGCTGGCCGCGTACCGGTCAGGGCTGGCTCGAGCATGATCCACGGAGCAGATTGGGGGCTACAGCCCCAAGAACGATCCGTGGATCATGGTTTCGGCGGCTGCGGGAGCGTCAGGCGGCTACGAGCTCCGCGGCAACGAGCTCGGCGATCTGGGCGGTGTTGAGTGCGGCGCCCTTGCGCAGGTTGTCGCCGCAGACGAACAGTTCCAGCGCCGTGGAGTCGTCGAGGGAGCGCCGCACGCGGCCCACCCAGGTGGGATCCGTGCCGACTGCGTCAGCGGGCGTCGGGAACTCGCCGCGCGAGGGGTCGTCGTAGAGCACAACACCCGGAGCATTGCGCAGAATCTCCCAAGCAACGTCCGCGGTGACCTCGCGCTGGAAGACCGCGTGCACAGCGACCGAGTGGGTGGTCACGACCGGCACTCGCACACAGGTTGCCGATACCCGCAGCCGCGGCAGGTCGAGGATCTTGCGCGACTCGTTACGGATCTTGAGCTCCTCCGAGCTCCAGCCGTCGTCTTTCAGTGACCCCGCCCACGGAACGACATTGAGCGCGAGTGGTGCGGGGAACGGTCCCAGCTCGTCGCCAAGTACGCGGCGGACATCGCCCGGATGGGTGCCCAGCTCACGGTTGCCGGCGACCTTCTGGAGCTGGTCGTGCAGCGTGTCGATGCCGGCCTGACCGGCACCCGACGCCGCCTGGTACGACGCAACGACGAGCTCGGTCAAACCCAGCTCGGCGTGCAGCGAGCCGATTGCGACGATCATCGACAGGGTCGTGCAATTGGGGTTGGCGATGATGCCCTTCGGTCGCGTGCGAGCCGCGCGCGCGTTGACCTCGGGTACGACCAGGGGCACCGCGGGATCCATCCGGAAGGCCGCTGAGTTGTCGACGACGACCGTTCCGCGTTCGGCCGCGACAGGCGCCCACTGCGCGGACACCTCGTCCGGGACGTCGAACATCGCGACGTCGACCCCGTCGAAGACTTCATCATTCAGGGCCACGACCTCGACGTCCGCGCCGCGGACCGGGAGCCGACGACCCACCGACCGGGGCGACGCGATCAGCCGAATCTCGCCCCAGACGTCCTTGCGGGTGGAGAGGAGGTCCCGCATCACAGTTCCTACGGCCCCGGTCGCGCCGACTACGGCAAGCGTCGGGCGATCGGTTCTCGACGTGCTGCTCATCGGCCACTCCCGCCGTAGACCACCGCCTCGACCTCGATGGCATCGAGGTCGAAAGCCTCATGTACGGAGGCCACCGCAAGGTCGACGTCGTCGCCTCGGACGACCACGGAGATCCGGATTTCGGACGTGGAGATCATCTCGATGTTGACGCCGGCGGCCGCCAGCGCGCTGAAGAAGTGCGCGCTCACCCCGGGATGGCTGCGCATACCCGCACCGATCAGCGAGACCTTGCCGATTCCGTCGTCATAGCGCAGCGACTCGAAGCTCACTCGGTTCTGGATATCGCTGAGGGCCTGTAATGCCCGTCGGCCGTCCGCCTTCGGCAAGGTGAAGGAGATGTCCGTCCGGTTGGTGGCTGCAGCCGACACGTTCTGCACGATCATGTCGAGGTTGATCTCTGCGTCGGCGACCGCCTGGAAGATCGTGGCGGCCTCCCCGACCTTGTCGGGGACTCCGACAATGGTGATCTTTGCCTCACTGCGGTCGTGTGCGACTCCGGAGATGATCGGCTGCTCCATGTCGGTCTGGTCGCTCCCTTCCGGCCGGTTGGTGACCCACGTGCCGTCGCGTGTGGAGAAGCTCGATCGGACATGGATCGGCAGGCCGTAGCGCCGCGCGTACTCTACGCATCTCAGATGTAAGACCTTGGCACCACAAGCGGCCATTTCGAGCATCTCTTCGTAGGTGATGCGTGGGATTCGACGAGCCGCGGGGACGATCCGAGGGTCAGCGGTGAAGACGCCGTCCACGTCGGTGTAGATCTCACAGACATCGGCCCCGAGCGCCGCTGCCAGCGCGACAGCCGTCGTGTCCGAGCCGCCGCGGCCCAGCGTCGTAATGTCCTTGCTGTCCTGGCTGACACCCTGGAATCCCGCGACGATCGCGACCGCGCCGCCGTCGAGCGCCTGCCGGATGCGGCCGGGCGTCACGTCGATGATCCGGGCGCTGCCGTGCGCCGACGTCGTGATGACGCCGGCCTGGCTACCGGTGAACGAGCGGGCCTGGTGGCCAAGGTCACCGATCGCCATCGCCAGCAGCGCCATTGAGATTCGCTCGCCTGCTGTCAGCAGCATGTCCAGTTCACGCCCAGCGGGCAGGGGTGAGACCTGACCGGCGAGGTCGAGCAGCTCGTCGGTGGTGTCTCCCATCGCGGACACCACGACCACGACTTCGTGACCGTCTCTGCTGCTGGCGACGATCCGCTGCGCGACCCGCTTGACCGCTGCGGCGTCAGCGACCGAGGAGCCCCCGTATTTTTGGACGATCAAGCCCACCCGGTGCTCCTCCCTTCAGCGCTGGCCCGTTCCTGGCCTGCGTGAGTCTAGGCGACGCACCTGTGAGCCCTGGGGCCGTTTCGAATCGCGGGATGTGTGCGTTGGGTGCCTTCCGGGCCGGGCACACCATGGGCACTACGATGCAGGCCTGGGTTCTCGGCGGAGGCGGCCGTAGCGATGGAGCAGCAGCGTGCTGGCGTTGAGGCCGCAGCCGTACGGCGCACGTTCGGCGACATTGTCGCCGTCGATCACGTCGACCTGACGGCCCCACCGGGTTCCGTCACCGCCTTGGTGGGACCCAACGGTTCGGGGAAGACGACGTTGCTGCTGGTGCTCGCCACACTGCTCCGCCCGGATTCGGGGACGGTTTGGGTCGCGAACTCAGATCCGGTCACCGACCCACGGGCGGTTCGGGCGGTGACCGGCTGGATGCCCGACTCGTTCGGCACGTACGACACGCTGACCGCTCGCGAGGTGCTCGAGTTCGCCGCGAGCGCGTACCGGCTACCGCGGGATCGCGGCGCGCAGCGTGCGCGCGAATTGCTGGAACTCATTCACCTCGCCGATTACGCAGACTTGCCCGTGCACGTGCTGTCGCGCGGCCAGAAACAGCGGCTCGGGCTGGCCCGTGCCCTCGTGCACGACCCGAGAGTGCTGCTCCTCGACGAGCCGGCGGCCGGTCTGGACCCCCGGAGCCGGATCGAACTTCGTGGGGTTCTTCGCGGGCTGGCCGCGGACGGCCGCGCGGTGCTGGTGTCGAGTCACGTCCTCGCCGAGTTGGAGACCACGGCCGACCGGGTCGTCTTCGTCGACCATGGAAAGACCGTCTCCGAGCAGGAACTGGCCGATCTGCCCCGATCGGAGCGGCGGCCATGGCGCATGCAGGCACTGGACCGGAATTCCCTTGTCGACGCGCTCGACCGGTACGGAATCGAGCACGCCGACCCCGACCCGAGCGGAGTGGAGGTCTTGCTGTCTGGCGACGAGGCGGCGGCCCAGCTACTCGCTCGGCTCGTTCGGGACGACGTTCGAGTGACGACGTGCGCACCGGCCGGTAGCGGCCTGGAGGATGCCTACCTCGCGATGACGGAGAACCGTCGATGACCGTGGAGTCTTCCGCGCCCGCCGCCGAAGGTGCCCGCAGTCCCTCGGCCACGGCCACCATCAGTTGGTGGGGTGTGCGCACAATGGCGGAGCACGAGTTCCGGCTACGGCTTCGGGCCGGTCGCTGGCGCTGGTTGCTCGCCGCCTGGTTCGTCACCTTGCTGCTGCTGACCTGGGGACTTCGGGCAGCGTTGGTCGCGACTGGGGCACCGGAACCGGGTGTGGACATGTTCGGCGGCCTGATGCTGTTCATGCTGGCGCTCGCGATGCTGGTCGTCCCCGCGCTCACTGCGCAGTCGATCAACGGCGATCGCGAACGCGGCGTCCTTGCGACCCTGCAAACCACGCTGCTCACCCCCGCGGAAATCGCTGTCGGCAAGCTCTTTGCAGCCTGGGCGACGGCGTTGGTGTTCTTGGCGGTTTCGCTTCCGTTGATCGTGTGGTGCCTGGTAGAGGGCGGCGTGTCCGTAGGTCGAGTGATCGGCACCCTGATCGTCATGGCCCTGCTCCTCGGGACTTTGGCGGCAATTGCGCAGTGCCTGTCCGCATTATTCGCCCGCAGCACGACTTCGGCTGTCATGTCGTACCTGGTGGTCTTCGCCCTGAGTATCGGCACGCTCATCGCTTTCTTCATCGCGCTGATGCTCACTACCGAGACACAAACAGTCACCGAGCGGATCCCGGTGTGGGACAACGGTCAACCCCAGTTCGACGAGGAGACCGGTCAGCCGATCAACGTCGACCGTTGGCAGACGGCGGAGTACGAGGCATCGGTCCAGCAGACGGAGAAGGTCTGGTGGGTACTGGCCCCGAATCCATTCGCGATCCTCGCCGACTCGACTAGCGGCACTGCAGAATGGGAGCGAGCTGGGTTCGACCCGCTGCAAACAATTCGCGAAGGTCTGCGGTCCGCTCGCGACCCCGACTCGGGCTGGAGCGGTGTCGCGAGCACCGAGAAGGCGGTCTGGCCATATGGGCTGGCGTTCAATCTGCTGCTCGGCATCGGCGCTCTGACCCTAACGATCCGGCGCCTGAGAACGCCGTACGACCGCCTTCCCCGTGGGGTGAGGGTGGCGTGACCTCGCGCCCGTTCGTGGTCGCTGTCCGGTCGGATCACCGGTCAGCGCTCGGAGGCCTCCGCGACTACGTCGGCTAGCAACTCGTCTTCGGCCTCGCTCACCGGGTCGGTGTGATGGTCGAGCCGGGTGTGGGCGATCAGCGAGTGCAGCGCGCGAAGGATCCCGCCGCAGGTTGCCCCCCACGACGACAGGTAGGAGAACTGCCACCACCACAGCGCCTCGAGTGTTCGCCCGTCGTGGTAGTGCGCCAGGCCGTGCAGCAGGTCGGAGGCGATGCTCGCCAGGTCGTCGGAGATCAAGAAGCCGTCGGCGCCGCGATCGGGATCCATCGGATCGACGATCTCGACGTAGTCGTCGACGGGAGCGAGCAGGCGGGCCAATCGCTCCCGCAACTCCTCGACGTCGGAGTCGGGTCCCGGGTCCGGCTCGAAGCGTTCGTCCGGGACGACATCGCTGATGGCGCCGAGCCTGCCCCCTGCAAGCGCAAGCTGGCTGATCTCCAACAGCAGCAGGGAGAGCGTGCTGCCGGTGTCCTCGCCTCGAGCGATTTCCCGCAAGGCGACCAGAAAGCTCTCGATCTGGTCGGCGATCTCAGCGGCGAAGTCCGCATATTCCTCGGCGGCGTCCGGCTCAGACATCGAGCAACCTCCGCCCCTCGAACGCACGGCCCAAGGTGACCTCGTCGGCATACTCGAGGTCGCCTCCTACTGGAAGTCCACTGGCCAGCCGCGTGACGCGCAACCCCATCGGCCTGATCAATCTGGCCAGGTACGTCGCAGTCGCCTCGCCCTCGAGGTTCGGATCGGTCGCGAGGATGACCTCAGTGACCGTGTCGTCGGCAAGCCGCCGCATCAACTCGCGCACCCGGAGATCGTCCGGGCCAATGCCCTCGATCGGGCTGATCGCTCCGCCGAGAACGTGATATCGGCCACGAAACTCCCGCGTACGCTCGATCGCGACGACGTCCTTCGGCTCCTCAACCACACAGATCTGGGCAGCATCGCGCCGTGGGTCACGGCAGATCCGGCACTGTTCCTCTTCGGCGACGTTGCCGCAGACGGCACAGAACCGCACCTTTTCCTTGACCTCGACCAGCGCCGCGGCCAGCCGGCGCACATCCACGGCATCGGAGGCGAGCACATGGAAGGCGATCCGCTGGGCACCCTTGGGGCCGACACCCGGCAGCCGGCCGAGCTCGTCGATGAGATCCTGGACGACTCCCTCGTACATGACCGGGCCCTATTCGGACGTTCAGGTGCCGGTGACTGCTGGCGGGTCCTGACCGGCTGAGCCAGCGAGCATGCCGCCGATTCCCTCGCCCAGCGGACCCATCTGCTCGGCCGCCATCTTCTGCACCTGAGCGGTGGCGTCGCGGACTGCCGCCACCACGAGGTCGGCCAGCGTCTCCACGTCAGCGGGATCGACGACCGACGGATCGATCTCGAGTGCGACCAGCTCGCCTGCTCCGGTGACCGTTGCCGTGATCAAACCGCCGCCAGCCGTTCCGGTGACCTCGGCTGCGGCCAGGTTCTGCTGCGCCGACATCAGTTGTTCCTGCATTTGCTGAGCCTGCTGGAGCAGCTGCTGGAAATCGATGCCTTCCGAGCCGGGCGGGAACACTCACTGCCTCCGTTGCTGGTCGGTCTGGCGCTGGCCGATTTGCTCTTGAACGTGAGCCTAACGCGGCGCCCATGGGTCTATCAGCCGTGCTCGATCTCCTCGATCACGCGTGCGCCGAGAGTTCGCTCCAAGAGTTGGCGTTCGGACAGGCTCTCGGAGTCGTGGTTTCGGTCGTCTGGGCTGACCTCGTCGTCGCTGGACCGCCCGGGTGATGACGCGGCTGTCGGGGTCGGCTGGCGAATGGCCGCCCGAGCCGCCGTTGCCGGCCTTCCTTCCGGTGGTTTCGATGGCGCGGCTAACGCGTCCGGATGCGATGGCGGCTCGGCCCCGGCGGGGGCGCCCGTGGTGACCTCGGAGCTCGCCTGGACGGCCGGATCGACGATCGCCTCAACCCGCAGATCGACCCCAAGAACGTCGGCGATGGCTTCGCGGAGATTGGCCTGGAAGTCATCGCGGCGGACGAAGGTGTCGCGCAGGGACGCTTGGCGGAACCCCAGCGTCAGCACCCCGTCGGCAACATCGACGACCGCTGCTTGCTGGGAGATGAGGCTCCACGGGGTGCGCTTGATATCACGAAGGCGTACCAGTACCTCAGGCCAGAGCCGCCGCAGGTCAGCCGTGCCGCCGGCCAGCACGCCGCTGGGCGCGGGGTCCCGCTCGGGGTGCTGGGGTGGTGGATGGGCGGTCTCCACCGGCGCCGATTCCGCGTCCGGGCCCGCCGCGGGCGCGGCGTCGGGTTCGGATGTCGGCTGGTGGTCGGCTGCCGCTGAGTCGGTCGGACCTGACGCAGAACGCGCTTCCAGGTCAACCGGCGGATCGGCCCCGCCGCTGGTTCCAGGCGCGACGGCGTCGTCGAGACCGAGCCGTCGCTCGAGGCGATCCAGCCTGGCCTGGATCGCGACGGCCGAGCCACCTGCCCCAGGCAGCAGCAGGCGGGCGCACACCAGCTCGAGCTGCAGGCGCGTCGGGGTCGCGCCTTTCATCGCGGTGATGCCCTCGTCGACGACGTCGGCCAATCGAACCAGGTCGGCTGGTCCGAACCGGCCGGCTTGCGCTGCCATCCGAGCTGCCTGGTCGTCCGGCGCCTCGATGAGACCGCTCGATGCAGCGCTCGGCACCGTCCGCACGATCACCAGGTCGCGGAAGCGCTCCAACAGGTCGGTGAGAAAACGGCGAGGATCATGCCCGGAGTCCATAACCTTGTCGATAGCGGCGAAGACGCCCGCACCGTCGTCGGCGGCAATGGCCTCGACCACTTCATCGAGCAGGGTGGCGTCGGTGAACCCGAGCAGCGCGATCGCCAGGTCATAGGTGACTCCCTCCTCGCCGGCACCCGCGATGAGCTGGCCGAGAACCGACTGGGCATCGCGGGCCGAGCCCGCACCTGCGCGCGCGACCAGAGCCAGGGCAGTCGGTTCGATCGCCACCTTTTCCTGCCGGCAGATGTAGGCCAGGTTCTGCTGCAGGATCCGACCGGGAATCAACCGGAAAGGGTAGTGGTGGGTACGGGAGCGGATGGTGCTGAGGATCTTGTCCGGTGCCGTCGTCGCGAAGATGAACCTCAGATGCGGCGGCGGCTCCTCGATCAGCTTCAGCAACGCGTTGGCCGCACCCGGGCCGAGCTGATGCGCTTCGTCGATGATGTAGATCTTGAATCGAGACGAGATCGGCGTGAAGTGGGCCTTCTCCCGCAGGTCCCGCGCATCGTCAACGAGGCCGTGCGTGGCTGCGTCGAGTTCGACGACGTCGATGCTGCCCGGGCCGTTGGGGGCCAGCTCGCGGCAGGAGTCGCACACTCCGCACGGCTCCGGAGTAGGCCCCTGCTCGCAGTTGAGGGACCGGGCGAGGATGCGCGCGCTGGAGGTCTTGCCGCAGCCTCGGGGGCCAGAGAACAGGTACGCGTGATGCACGCGGTCGTTGGCGAGAGCCCGGGTCAACGGCCCGGTGACATGGTCCTGCCCCACCACGTCGGCGAACCGGCCGGGGCGGTAGGTGCGGTACAACGCAAGGGAGGACACTCTTCGAACCCTAGCTTCGAGCTCCGACCGAAAGATGCTCGCACTCGGACTTGCTCGGACTCCTCGTCACTCCAACGAAAGGACCCCTCGCGCACCCGGTAGAGCCCACCTGCCCTTGCTGCCTTCCGGCCCTGGGGGATTGAGCGGGATGCCGCCGCACGAGGGGTCGGCTGCCCAGTGTACGGCGCACGGCGCCAGGCGGGCATGCCCCAGCCTGATCACGGACTTCGGCTGGTCGGCCGTGCTCGGTTACCCTCGGCGGCGGAGGATTCGCCTAGTGGCCTAGGGCGCACGCTTGGAAAGCGTGTTGGGGGCAACCCCTCGCGGGTTCGAATCCCGCATCCTCCGCTTACTAGACGATCGACCGGATGCTCAGCCCTGTCGGCGGCAACCCGGGACCGATCGCCCGGGAGGTGCATCCGATGGGGCATCCAGAAGACGACGACGGACTGCCCGGCCTCTGGATCTGCCCGCGCTGCGGAGCCAGGTTGGTGAGCCGGAATCTATGGCACTCCTGCGGGACGTTTACCCTCGACGGCTTGTTTGCCAAGTCTGAGCCAGCCGTGTTAGGTCTGGCCCGGAAGTACGTCGCCCTACTGCACACTCTCGGCGACGTCCAGGTGATTCCGCAGAAGACACGACTCGTCTGTGTTGCCCGGGTTCGGTTCGCCGGGCTCGAGCCGCGTAAGGAGGGCTTTCTGGCGAATTTCGCGCTGCATCGATGGCTGGACAGCCCACGGATTGTCAAGACAGCAGATTATGGCCCGCGATGGCGGGCGCACTACGTTCTCGTTCGGGCTGACACCGACCTGAACGAAGAGCTGAGAGCGTGGCTGCAGGAGTCGCACGACATCGTCGGGGTGCAACCTGACCTGCGCCGCTAGTCTTTGCTGCTCGGCCTACCCGCTCCCCGGGCGGCTCATGCTGCAAGCGGGCGATCAGACCTCTTGATCTACGCCAAGCCCGCGGCGATCGACGCCAGGGGACCCACCACCAGGCGAACTCGTACATCACCAGGCGGTAAGCCTCGTGATCTACCGGCAAGGGTGGGTGAACGTGTTCATTCCGGAAGGGCGGAGGACCGGCGGAGAGGTCAGCGGCGACGGCGGGTGCCGAACATGCCGCGGGTGATCTCGCGGGCCAACGCTGTACCGGCCGAGCGGAGGAAGCCCTCGACGGCCTTCGAGCCGAGCACCTGCTCGACGACGCCACCGCTGGCGGTTGAGGCATCCGCCTTGCGGGACCGCGACTTCCGTGCCGGCGGCTCGGGGGGAGGCGGCGGCGGCACGGTCGGTGTCCCGGTGCCGAGGATCTCCTGTTCGAGCCGCTCGGCCTCGGTCATGCCGGACGGCGGTGCCTGCGCGACCGTCTCGGCAGGCGCGCCGACCGGGGCCGGCGACGGGGCCAGCGGAGCACCCGGGCCGGCGGCGATGTCACCGGTCAGCTTCTCGTACGCGGACTCCCGGTCCAACGCCTCGTTATAGAGCGCCGCAAGCGGCGACGCAGCGACGATCCCGTCGAGCACTGTCTGCGCCGACGGCGCCATCAGCGACTGTGGAGCCGGCAACATCGCATATGCGACCGGCGTCGGAGCGCCTTTCTCCGACATCACCGTGATGACGGCCTCGCCGATCCCGACGGTGGTGAGCAGCTCCTCGAGGTCGTACGGGGAGGTCGGGAACGTCCGGACTGTGGCCTTGAGCGCCGCAGCGTCGTCAGGGGTGAACGCCCGCAGCTGGTGCTGGATCCGGCTGCCCAGCTGAGCCAGCACATCTTCATGGACGTCCTTTGGTGTCTGGGTGACGAAGAAGACGCCGACACCCTTTGAGCGGATCAGCCGGACGGTCTGGATCAGCGCGTCCCGGAATCCACGCGACGCATCCTTGAACAGCAGATGCGCCTCGTCGAAGAAGAAGACCAACTTCGGCTTGTCCAGATCACCGGCCTCGGGCAGCGCCTCGAACAGCTCGGCGAGCAGCCACATCAGAAACGTCGAGAACAGGACCGGCCGGTCCTGAACCCCCGGTAGCTCGAGCAGCGTGATCATGCCGCGGCCGTCGGGGGTGTTGCGCATCAGTTGCGACACGTCGAACTCTGGCTCCCCGAAGAACGTGTCGCCGCCGGACTCGGCGAAATTGATCAGCGACCGAAGAATGACGCCAGCGGTGGGCTTCGCCAGCGCACCAAGCTCCGCCAAGTCGGCCTTGCCCGCATCGGAGGTCAGGTGCTGGATGACGGCCCGCAGGTCTTTGAGGTCGAGCAGCGGCAAGCCGGCCTTGTCGGCGTAGTGGAAGACCAGGCCAAGGGAGCTCTCCTGGGTGTCGTTGAGCTGGAGCACCTTCGATAACAGGGTCGGCCCGAACGAGGTCACGGTCGCCCGTACCGGCACGCCGGACCCGGTGTCGCCGAGGCGAAGCAGCTCGACCGGAAATGCGGTTGGTACCCACTGCTGGCCGATACCTTCTGCCCGGGCCGTGATCTTCTCGCCGGGAGCCCCCGGCGACGCCAGGCCGGAGAGGTCTCCCTTGACGTCAGCCGCGAACACCGGCACGCCCGCCGTGGACAGCTGTTCCGCCATCAGCTGCAGGGTCTTGGTCTTGCCAGTTCCGGTGGCGCCGGCCACGAGTCCATGCCGGTTGAGCATCGCGAGCGGCACGCGCACTTTGACATCGGGCCGGGGCACTTTGTCGACGACCAGGGCGCCGAGTTCGACACATGGACCGTCGAAGGCGTAGCCCTCGCGAACAGCCGTTTCGATGTCGGACTTCGCTGTCGCCATTGCGGGCTCCCATGCTGCCGTCATACCCGGAGGGAGCCTATCCACGGGGATCTAGAATGCGAGGGGTGATCTTCAAGCGGGTCGGGGAGGGACGCCCGTACCCCGACCACGACACCACCTTCAAGGCGTGGTCAGACTTGCCGCCACGGCAAGTGCGCCTGGACGAGCTCGTCACGACGAAGCGGACTCTGGACCTCGACGCGCTGCTCGCCGAGGACTCGACGTTCTACGGCGACCTGTTCGCCCACGTCGTCGAATGGCAGGGCGAGTTGTACCTCGAAGACGGCTTGCACCGGGCCTTGCGCGCCGCCCTACAACAGCGGCCGGTGATCCACGCGCGGGTGCTGGTGCTTGGCGGCGATTCGGAGTCGGCGGGACTAGGCTCGCCAGACTAGGAACTGTGGCGCTCAGCGCCTGATCGGAAGGCTCGGTGGCCGTGTCGCGCGATCTCGGCGCCCAGACCCGCCACCCGGCCGATCGGCGTCATCAGCGGACCGCCATCACCATGCTCGTGCTCGCAGCCTTCGTCGCGTTCGCCGGATGGTTTGCCTGGAACACCATCACCAACCCCGGGTCCGACACCACGGCTGACGACCCGACCGGGGCGACCACCTGCATTCCCGCCGTTCCGCCGGACGCGCCGGCACCAGGCGACATCTCGCTCAACGTCTACAACGCCACTGATCGCAACGGTCTCGCGTCCAGCGCGGCTCGCGAGATGCGCACGCGAGGGTTCGCGATCCTCGACGTCGCGAACGACCCGTTGAACAAGCCAGTCACCGGAACTGCTGAAGTCCGCGCCGGAGCCGGCAGCGAGTCCGCCGCCAGTGTCGTGATCGCACAGGTGCCCGGCGCGGTCTTCGTGCTCGACACCCGCACTGACGGCACCGTCGACCTGGTGGTCGGCGAGGCGTTCGAAGCACTTGCACCCGCTGGCGTGCCCCCCACGGCGGTCACGTCTGGCGCACCGCTGCCCGCTTGTTAGGTCCGTCAACGCCGTAACGGCCTGCTGGCCGGCGGGAGCTTTCAAGAATCAGGAGGCGTAGGACGAGCGGATGCTGAGCGTGGCACCAGTTCGATCGTCGCCGACCGCGCCTGCGGGGTTACGACGGAGCCGACGATGCTTGCGGCGTAACGGCGGTACTTGCTGCGGTACGCCGCGTCGATCTCGGCATTGATGTGGTGGTCGGCATCCACGAAGGTGACATCCTTGTCGACGCCGCCCGCCCGGATGTGGCCTTCGTGGCGCACCTGGGTGCCACGGAACCAGGGGCCGGCTGACCCCTTCACGGATCGGACGTACAGGCTGTCACCATGGCGGACAACCCACATGGTCACCGGGTTTCGCAGCGTTCCGTCGCGTCGCCGTGACGCGAGCTGTAGCTCTTCTGCTGCCCCGATCTTGGTGAGCTCGTCGCTCGTCCACCCGGTCATCGGCGGGCCTCCCTCGGCTGGAGTTTGTCGGTCAGGTATTCAATGGCATCAACAACGAAGCTGGGCATGAAGCCCACATCGACCCTGCAGCACGGGAGTACAGCATGCGAGGAGCCATACTTCATGCCCCGGGCGATGTGCGCTGTGAGGAGCGTCCAGATCCGGTGATCACCGAGCCGACCGACGCCATCGTCCGCACCATCGCCGCCTGCCTCTTGAACGGTCACGGTCGGCGTCACTTCCGGGTGAAACCTGATGGCCAAAAGCGCCGTAGCCGACGCCGAAGCGGGATGTCGTCGCTGACCGGCCGTCCTCGCTCACCGAACCAGCCGGCGAGCCGGCCACTGCGGCTCACAGCCCGGATTCGGCGTTCCGTCGCGTCACGCAACCTGCGAGGCGCGACGACCAGCAGCTCGTCGCCGTGCTGAATTCTGGTCGTGGCAGCGGGCACGAAGCTCTTGTCCTTGCGGATGACGAGTGCGACAGCGACGTTGGGGGGCAGCCGGAGCTCACCTATTTCCACACCGTGCAGCTGCGACCGGGCAGGTACCCGAACCTGGATCAAATCGGCGTGCAAGCGGTCCAGCGGCGCTGATTCCACGTCGGCATCGCTCGCCACCGCATCTCCGCCAACGCCAAGGAATCGGGCCAGCCACGGCAGCGGCGGTGCTTGGAGCAACGTGAACACCACGGCCACGATGAATACGACCGCGAACAGCCATGCGGCGTCCTCGGCCCCATCCGCCAGCGGGATGGTGGCAAGCACGACCGGAATCGCCCCTCGGAGACCGGCCCACGACAGGAATATCCGCTCCTGAATGGCGAGGGCGAACGGCATCGTCGCCACGAACACGGAAATGGGGCGGGCGAACAGGGTGAGCACGAGTCCGGCGACGATCGCGGGGACGAACGCATCCGGCATGTTCGACGGCGAGGACAGCAGGCCGAGCATGACGAACAGGCCGATCTGCGAGACCCAGGCCAAGCCCTCGGCAAACGACCGGGTCGCGGCCCGGTGCGGGAGCGCCGAGTTGCCCAGGACCAGCGCGGCGACGTAGACCGCCGCAAACCCGCTGGCATGGGCAACGGCCCCCGCCGCATAGGCCAGTACGGCCAACGTCATGACCAGCAACGGATAGAGACCGACGGAGGGCAACGCCACCCGGCGTACGACAGCGGCGCCCAACCAGCCGACCGCCAGCCCGATCGCGGTACCGGCGGCGAGCTCGTACCCGATGATCAGCGCGACTGCGCCGACTCCCTCCTCGGCGACCTGGCCCGCGCTGACCAGCGAGACCAGAACGACGGTCGGGGCATCGTTGAGCCCCGACTCCGCTTCCAGCGCGCCGGACAGTCGAGGCGCCAGCGGCACTCGACGCAGGGTCGAGAACACGGCGGCGGCGTCAGTAGGAGCAAACACGGCGCCCAGCAGCACGGCGAGGGTCCAGTCCAAGCCGAGCAGGTAATGCCCGACCAGCGCCATGATCGTCGTGCTTATCGCCACCCCGATCGTGGCGAGGGAGAGCCCGACCGGAAATGACGACCGCACTTCCTCCCACCGGGTGCTCAGCCCACCTTCGGCCAGGATGACCACCAACGCGGCGAACGCCAGCACTTGCGCGAGCTCGGCGTCCTCGAACGGCACCCCGAGACCCGCCTCACCGATTGCGACGCCGATGAGCAGATAGATCACCAGGCTGGGCAGGCCCAGCCGGATGCTGAACCTGATTGCGACGACGGCGGCTACGAGGACCAGCGCGCCGACGAGCAGGAAGACGTTGAGCGAGTCGACATCCACGCTCGCCCCTTCCGGTCGCGGGGAGGCGACGAGCCTAGCCGCCGATCACCAACGTCCCCCACGCCCGCGAACGACTTCAATGATCAAGATCGCGGCAAGACGCGATCTGGAGCCGGGTAGCGCGGATCTGGCCATCGACGTGCGGGTCCGGTGACGCACCTTCCTGGGGTGGCGCCGGTGGCGGTGCCGGTGCGACACGCCGAAAGCCCGAGTGGCGCAGCTTTCCCTCACTCCGTGCATCTAGTCGGCACACTGTTCACTCTAATCACACAAGTCACATCGATCACTCGGTCAACATCAGGCAGGAGTCAGCATGAGCA
The DNA here is from genome assembly GCA_963819885.1 of uncultured Actinomycetota bacterium. Lineage (GTDB taxonomy): Bacteria > Actinomycetota > Actinomycetes > Jiangellales > Jiangellaceae > JACVRX01. The sequence continues at coordinate 54,261 of CAWFXV010000020.1, forward strand.
TCGACGCTTCGGCCGTCCGGCACACCGAGGACCGCGTTGGCGCCTGGAGCCGCGTGCGCGTGAACGAGAGGGACTATCTGCGACTTCCTCTGCGCACCCGTTGGCTGACCACAGCCGACGAGCTCGTCCTGTCGCTGAAGGAGAGCCTCGGGTTGGCTCAACTCGGCGACACGGTCGCCGTGAGCGAAAAGGTGGTCGTGTTGCTCACCGGCAGGGCGCTCGACATCGAGACGATGCAGCCGGGCTGGCTGGCTCGCCGGCTGGCAGGTCACGTCCGCTGCCGCACCGATTCCAAGGGGCTGTCGGTCCCCGAGAAGATGGAGTACGTCGTCCGCACCATTGGCTCCAGACGAGTGGTCACCGCGGCCATCGCCGGTGCCGTGACCCGGCCGTTGGGAATGCGAGGAACGTTCTATCGGCTGGCCGGATCGGTCGCGCGGGATATCGACGGCGGGCGCCCACCATATGAGCATCTGCTGTTCCCGCCGTTGGATACGTCGGTCGCGCAGCAGATCTGCTTGGACCTGGAGCGAGCGCTGGGTATCGGGGTCAGCATCGTCGACCTCAACGACTTCGGCGGTTCGATCCGGGCGGTCTCCGACAAGTCACTTCCCGCGGCCACCCTCGCCGCAGTTCTCAACGACAACCCGATGGGTCAGCGCCTGCGGAGTACCCCATTCGTCATCGTCCGAGCGGCCGATTCTCACCCAGCTGTTCGCGTGCCGATGCAGGTCAACGCCGCCTGAGCGTCACGACCTCCACTGCCTCGGCCAATAGCCGGCGCTCCGGCGCGCGCAGCAGATGCAGCACCGCGAGGAACACGGCTCCGACGACGAGTCCGACCGATGACAGCAACAGCAAGTCGTCGCCGACCCCGGCGTCGAATACCGGGGAGAGGACCCGGTGCAGCACTGCACCGGCGGCGGTAGCGACGACCGTGGCGGCGAATGTGCGGCCCACCATCGCCAGCGTTGACCGGTAGTCCACGACGCCATGACGGCGGCCCAGCAGCCAGGTGTTTGCGGCCGCGGCGAACACCAACGACAACGACGTCGACGCGGCCAGCCCGGCGATGCCGAACGCCAGCCCCAAGCTCAGATCTCCGGCCACATTGATTGCCATAGCGACGACCGCCACGACGACCGGCCGGCGCGAGTCACCCAAGGCGTAAGAGGCCCGCACGACCAGTTCGCGCCAGCCCAGTGCCAGCAGGGCCGGTGCGTACCAGAGCACAGCGGTCGCAGTCCGTCGGGTGTCGGCCGGACCAAAGCTGCCGTGCTCGAAGACGAGTGCGACCAATGGCCCGGCACAGACCAGCAGGAACCCGCACGCCGGAAAGAGCACGGTGGCCACCGTGGCCAGTCCGCGCCCGACCAGTCGCCTCATTTCGATCAGGTCTCGGCCGCCGGCGGCCGCGCCGAACGCCGGGTACAACGCCACCAGCAAGGACGCGACCAGGAGGGTCTCGCCGAGGCTGATCAGCCGCCAGGCATAACTGAGTGCGGAGATGGTTCCCTCGCCGACCATCGAGCCGACGGCCCGATCGACCAGCGTGTTGACGTTGCCCAGGGCACTGCCGAGCAGCAACGGAGGGACCAGCGTGGCGATCGCCCGGAAGCCGGGATCCTTCAGGTCAAACGACGCCCGCAGCCGCAGCCCCAGGGCCCGAAGCGGCACCAGCTGGCACACCAGCCGCGCCGCGGAGCCCGCCACGAACCCGACCGCAAGGGCCGAAACTCCCCAGCGCGGGCCGAGCAGAACCGCCGAACCGATCATGACCAGGTTGAAGGGAATTCCCTGCACACCGGCCCAGAAGAACCGCCGATGTGCCTCGGCTGCGGCAGCAAGCAGGTTGGTTCCAGCGATCAGCACGGTGGAGATGAGCACGACCCGAGTAAGACTCGCCGCCAGCTCGGCCTCCGCTCCCACGAATCCCGGCGCGAGTACGGTCACGACCGAGCTCGCCGCGAGTGCCATGACCAGCGATCCCAGGCCGAGCACGAGCAATGTCACGGTCAGCACGACCGACAGCGTGTGACCGGTCCGGTCCGACCCGCCGTCTTTGGCGTTCTGCGCAGCTAGGACCGGCACGGTTGCCTTCGCCATTGCGCCGGCGATCAGTGCCAGCACGAGATTCATCAGCCCCTGCGCCACCAGATACGCGTCGAGCTCCGCGCCGGCGCCGAAAACCCCGGCGATCACGACGTCGCGCAGAAAGCCGAGAATCGCGGACACCGCGGTCAGCCCCGTCACCAGCGCTGCCGCCTGAGCGATTCCGGACCGCGCCCTCACCGCGTTGGCTCCCGGGTCATATGGCTCCGGGCTGGATCAGGCCGCTCTCATACGCGAACACCACCACCTGGACCCGATCGGCCAGCCCCAGCTTGTTGAGCAGGTGGCTCACATGGGTCTTGACGCTGCTTTCGGCCAGGTGCAGCTCCTGGCCGATCGCGGCGTTGGAGCAACCCCGAGCCACCAGCGCCAGCACCTGCTGCTCGCGGTTGGTCAGGCTTTGGACCAAGGCCGATCCCTCCGCGCCGGGTGCGGGTAGACGGTGCGCGTATCGGTCCAGCAGCCGCTTCGTGACGGCAGGCGCGAGCAGCGCATTGCCGGCTGCGACGACACGCACAGCGTGGACCAGTTCGTCGGCCGTTGCGTCCTTCAGCAGAAAGCCGCTGGCACCGGCACGCAAGGCCTCCACCACGTAGTCATCGAGATCGAATGTGGTGATGACGAGCACCTTGGCTGGTTCTTCGTCGGCGGTGGTCGTGAGGCGGCGGGTCGCCTCGACGCCGTCGAGATTGGGCATTCGGATGTCCATGACCACAACGTCCGGTCGAAGCTGTTCGGCCAGCGCGACGGCATGTTCGCCGTCGCCGGCCTCGGCAACGACCTCGATGTCGCCCTCGGCCTCCAAGTACATCCGCACAGCCGCTCGCATGAGGGGCTGATCGTCGGCAACCAACACCGAGATCGTCACGGCGCGCCGTTCACTGGCAGTTTCGCCTCGACCTGGAAACCGGTGCCGGCTTGCGGTCCCACGCTCAGCTCGCCGCCGAGGATCGCGGCTCGTTGTCTCATGCCGACCAGACCCTGGCCCGGCGTGGGGGCCGAGGCGCTGCCGCACCCGTCGTCGCGGATGCGGAGTTCGAGGACGTCTGGGCGATACGTCAGCTCCACCGAGGCCCGCGCTGAGCCCGCATGCTTGAGCGTGTTGGTCAGGGCCTCCTGCACGATGCGGTAGGCACTGAGCTCGACACCCGCCGGCAGCGTCCTCGGTTGTCCAGAGACCGTGAACTCGACGGGCAGCCCTGCCTGCTCGATCTGGTCGATGAGGTTCGGCAGCTCCGCCAGTCCCGGCTGCGGCGCTTTCGACCTGTCGTCTGTCCAGAGCACGCCAAGGAGCCGACGCATCTCGGTCAGCGCCTCCCGACCCAGGCGCTCGATGGAGAGCAGGACAGGGCGCGCCCGCTCCGGCTCGGTGTCGAAGACTCTGGATGCCGCGCTCGCTTGCGCAATCATGACGACGACACGATGCGCCACGATGTCATGCAACTCGCGGGCGATGCGGGTCTGCTCCTGTCGCAATGCCGCCTGGGTCCGCTCCGCTTGCTCCCGGCTCAGTTGCGCCGCCTGATCGTCCAGCAGGGACGCCCGCGCACGGCTGAGCCGGATTCCGTAGCCCAGCAACCAGGCGGTGCCTACGGAGAGCAGGTAATCGATGAAGTCGTCGTCGAGCGGGCCTGGGTTGGCGACGAAAACGGCAACCGCACCGAATGCCAATACCGCCGCTGCCCCGCCTGAAATGGCCGGCCGACTGTTGGCGGCAACGGCATACAGTGCCATCAGCGGCGCGAACGCCAGTAATGGCGAGCCCGACTCGACCAGTTCGGAAACGATGAGAATGGCACCACTCACCACCAGCACTGGCAATGCCGGTGGCCGCCGCCAGATAAGCGACGAGAGACCGGCCAGCAGCAATGCGATCGCCGTCGCATTGGCAATATCGCAGTCCGATGGCCCCGGTGGGAATCTCGGGCCCTTCGAGCGTCCGGTAGATAAGCGTGGTCAATGCCAGCGCGGTCACCAGCGCGACGAGTATGCCGTCGGCGACCAGCGGGTTTCCCCGATGTGCCCGCGCCGCAATTCCCACGGACCGAGAGTACGGCCCGGGAGGCCGATGACCAGGCAGGTAAGCCGCCGAGTCGGAGCTCAGTTGCCCAGTTCGGCAGCTCGACCATCGCCTGGATGTGGATGGTGTCTCCTCCGAAAGTGGGAGTTGCGGACCGCATCGCCCGGGGGATGACACCGGGTTCCTGAGCAGCGGAGACTGGAAACGCCTCAACCGGGGAGAGGCGGCCGGATACGGGGGTGCCGACGATGCGATGGATCATCGAATCGAGTATGAGATTCCGGCTACTTGTGCTGGCTGTCTCGGCGGCCGTAGCCGGGTTCGGAGTCACCCAGCTTCGCACCGCGCCGGTCGACATCTATCCCGAATTCACGCCTACCCAGGTAGAGGTTCAGACCGAAGCGCTTGGCCTCTCGGCCGAGGAAGTAGAACAGTTGATCACTGTTCCGCTCGAGCAGGACTTGTTGGTCGGGGTCCCGTTCTTGACCGAGATCGAGTCAGCCTCCCTACCCGGCCTGTCCTCGGTCCTCATGATGTTCGCGCCGGGGACAGATCTGCTCGACGCACGCCAGGTCGTGCAAGAGCGCCTGACCCAGGCCACCGGTGCCGCCGGGTTGCCGGAAGTGGCCAAACCACCGCAGATGATCCAGCCGGTGTCGTCGAACCGCCGGGTCTCGATGATCACCCTGTCGTCGGAGACGCTGACTCCGATCGACGTGTCGGTGCTCGCCCGGTGGGTGATCAGCCCGCGGCTGATGGGAGTGCCCGGCGTGGCCAACGTCACGATCTGGGGGTTCAGGGACCGTCAGCTACAGGTCTTGGTAGATCCGCAGCGGCTGCGGCAGAGCAACACGACCCTCGCGCAGGTCATCGAAACCGCGGGCAATGCGTTGGAAGTCTCGCCACTCACCTTCCTCGAGGCCTCGACCCCAGGCACTGGGGGATTCATTGATACGACCAACCAGCGGCTCAACATCTTTCATGAGCAGGCAATCTCCACGGCCGACGAGCTCGCTCAGGTGCCGCTGGAAGATACCGGCGCCACGACACCGAAGGCGTTGGGCGAGGTAACCACCGTCGTGGAGGACTCCCAACCGCTCATCGGGGATGCCATCTGCGCAGGTGAGGAACAGTGCTTGTTCCTCGTCGTCGAGAAGTTCCCGGGCGCCAACACCATCGAGGTCACCGAAGGTGTCGATGCCGCGCTGGATGCGATGCGGCCGGGGCTTGGTGACATGCGAATCGATTCGTCTCTTTACCGTCCAGCATCGTTCGTCGAGTCGTCGTTCGAGCATCTCGGGTGGGCAGTGCTCGCTGGTGTGCTGCTCGGGCTGCTCCTGATCGGCGCGATCTTCTGGGATTGGCGCAGACTGCTGATCAGCGTCATCGCGATGGCGGTGTCCGTGGCTGCGGCAGCGGCCGTCCTGTGGCTGCGCGGCACCACCGTCAACCTCATGGTCGTCGCTGGACTCGTACTCGGCCTGACCGGTGTGATCCATGACGCGGTCGTCGACCCGCACAACGTTTTCCGCCGCGTCGTCGAGAGTCGACGGCGGGGTGCCCCGCGAACCGTGTCGGCCACGATCGTCGACGCGACGGCCGAGACGCGCCGAGGAGTTCTCTACGCGGTGCTGATCGTCGTGGCCGCAGCGGCGCCGTTGTTCTTCCTGCGGGGCGAAAGTGGCGCGTTCCTGCCGCCGATCGTGCTGTCGTATCTGCTCGCCGTCGTGGCGTCCATGCTCGTCGCCCTCACCGTCACTCCGGCTCTGAGCCTGCTGCTGCTCGCCAACGCGCCACTTCATGGCCCGGGGTCCCGATGGCTTCAGCGGCTACGCCGAAGCTACGACCGGATGGCTCCGAGGCTGGTGGTGCGGACGCGCGCCGCGTTCCTGGCCGCCGCGGCGATCGCCGCGATCGGTCTGCTTGCGGTGCCGTTCCTGGACGCGTCCATGCGGCCGTCGCTCAGGGAGCGAGACGTTCTTGTCCACGTCGAGGCCGCGCCCGGAACGTCGCTTCCTCGAATCACTGAGATCACCGAGCAGGCCGTTGCGGATCTCGGATCGCTGCCCGGCGTGGTCAACGTCGGCGGCCAGGTCGGGCGAGCCGTGATGTCGGATCAGATCGTCAATGTCAACTCGGCCGAGATATGGCTCAAGGTGGACGCCGCCGCAGACCATGACCGCGCGCTCGCCGCGATCACGGACACGGTCGACGGTTATCCCGAGCTGACGACCGACGTGCTCACCTACTCCGAAGAGCGGGTCGCCGATCTCCTGGGCACCTCCGACGACGACGTCGTCGTGCGCATCTACGGCGAGAACGCGGATGTGCTGGACGCCAAGGCCGACGAGGTTCGGGCGCTGATCACCGACGTCGATGGCGTGGTCGGAGCGAACGCCGAACGCGCGCTCGAGGAGCCCACCGTGCAGGTGGAGGTGGACCTGGCGCGAGCGCAGGCAGCCGGAGTCAAACCGGGCGACATCCGGCGCACGGCCGCCACCCTGCTCGGCGGCATCACGGTGGGCAACCTGTTCGAACAGCAGAAGGTGTTCGACGTCGTCGTGTGGGGCGCACCCGAGATCCGACAGAGCGAGGCAGACATCGAGGAACTGCTTGTCGACGCTCCGGGCGGCGGCCATGTCCGTATCGGCGATGTGGCGGAGGTGAGCATCGTGCCGAATCCGACGGTGATTCGGCACGAATCCGTTTCCAGGTATATCGACGTCAGCGCCGACGTCAGGGGACGTGACGTCGCGACGGTCGCGCGGGACGTCGACGCTGTGCTGGAGCAGGTCGAGTTCCCGTTAGAGCATCACGCCGAGGTCATGGGCGGATTCGAGGAGCGGCGGGCTGACCAGGCCCGCTTCATCGGAGTCGCGGTCATCGCAGCAATCGCCGTCTTCCTGCTACTCCAGGCCGCGTTCCGGAGCTGGCGGCTGGCTGCGCTGTCGTTCTCGACGCTTCCACTCGCCGTCGCCGGCGGCGCGGTGGCGGCACTGCTGACCGGCGGCACGCTCACGCTCGGATCCATCGCCGGGCTGGTCGCCGTCATCGGGTTTGCGGCCCGAGCCGTGATCCTGCTGATCCGTCGATACCAGAAGCTCGAGCGTGACGAAGGTATGGCGTTCGGGGCCGAGCTGGTCGTCCGCGGTACGAGGCAGAGCATGGCGCCGACCGTCGTGGCGGCGCTGGCCGCGGCGCTCGTGCTGGCGCCGATCGCGATCGCCGGCAACGTGTCTGGTTTGGAGATCGTCCAGCCGATGGCTGTCGTCGTCCTCGGCGGTCTGGTCACGACGATCGTCCTCAACCTGTTCGTCGTGCCGGTGCTCTACCTGCGGTACGGCTTCTCCCCCGACCGGGACGACTGGGACGACGAGCTGTTCGCGCCGGCGCCGGAGCCGGAATCGAGGCCGGCCGAGGCCGGTGCCGGTGTCCTGCAGCGAGTCCGGCCGGCGACCGCCGGGCTGCCGATCCTGACGGCGCTGCTGGTCTGCTCGTGCGGCGGCGCAGTGGTTGACAGCTACGCCATCGAGCACGAGCCGGCCGTGGTGGAGTCGATCGACGGCAGTGATCAGGTACGCATCATCCTGGAGGAGCAGGCAGCGCGGCGGCTCGAGATCGACACGACCCCGGTCGAGCAGAACGCGACCGGATTGGCCGTCCCATCGTCGGCGGTCTTCGTCGATCCGAACGGCACATGGTGGGTCTACACGAACCCGGAGCCCCTCGTGTTCGTCCGCCACGAGATCGGCATCGAGCGCGAGGAAGCCGGCATCGCGCACTTGTCGACCGGCCCGCAGGCGGGCACCGAGGTCGTGACCGTGGGTGTCCCGGAGCTGTACGGCCTCGAGGACACGGCCTCCCACTGAGGGCGGGGCCATGCGCTGGATAGTCGGACTCAGCCTGAAGTTCCGGTTCATCGTGGTCGCGCTGACCGCATTCCTGATGTTCTTCGGCGTGCAACAGCTCGGCGACACTGCGGTCGACGTCTTTCCCGAGTTCGCGCCGCCCAAGGTCGAGATCCACACCGTGGCCGTCGGGCTGGCTCCCACGGAGGTCGAAGAGCTGATCACCGTCCCGCTGGAGCAGTCGTTCAACGCGATTCCCGGTGTCTCGACGATCCGGTCCCGATCGGTCGAGCAGTTATCGCAGATCGTGCTGCTCTTCGACCAGGGAACGGACCTGCTCGAGGCACGCCAGTTGGTCGCGGAGCGGATTGCCACGGTCACGCCCACGCTGCCCACCTGGGCGGCGCCGCCGGTGATGCTCCAGCCGCTGTCTGCCACCAGTCGAGTCATGAAGATCGGGCTCACCTCGGCCGATCCGCAGCTGGACCTGATGGATCTGTCGATGACGGCGTACTGGAAGATCAGGGCGCGCCTACTGCGCGTTCCCGGAGTCGCCAACGTGCCGATCTGGGGAGAGCGCCTGGAGATGCTCCAGGTGCAGGCCGATCCGCGCCGGCTCAGCGAGCAGCAGGTCACGCTCGAGCAGGTCATGAACACGACGGCGGACGCCCTCGACGCCGGACTGGTCCAGTACTCATCCGGGCATTTCATCGGCCGCGGAGGGTGGATCGAGGATCAAAGCCAGCGGATCGGGATCCGCCACGTGCAGCCCATCGTGACCCACGAGGATCTGGCCAACCTACCGGTCGCCACCACAGACGGCCGGACGGTTCGGCTCGGCGACGTCGCCGACCTGGTCAGGGACCATCAACCACTCATCGGCAGTGCGGTGATCAACGAGGGCGACGGGCTCATGCTCATCGTCGAAAAGCTGCCGTGGGCGAACACGCTAGACGTGACCAAAGGAATCGAGGCAGCGCTCGACGAACTCCAACCGGCGCTCACCGGGATCGCCGTCGACTCCGCGATCTTCCGACCGGCAACGTTCATCGAGGATGCGATCGGCAACCTGAGCAGGACACTCGTCCTCGGCGCGCTGCTGATGATTTTGATGCTCGGCGCATTCCTGTACTCGTGGCGAACCGCCTTGATCAGCGTTGTCGCCATTCCGGTGTCGCTGCTTGCCGCCGTGCTCGTGCTGAACCTGCGTGGCGTCACGGTCAACACGATGGTTCTCGCCGGGTTCGTGATCGCGTTGGGCGACATCGTCGACGACGCCATCATCGATATCGAGAACGTCGTGCGCCGCCTGCGGCAGCATCGTCGAGAAGGAGGTCACAGATCCACGGCCAGAGTGATCCTCGACGCATCCCTCGAGGTGCGCGGCGCCATCGTCTACGCGACGGTCATCGAGATCGTCGCGATCTTGCCGATCTTCGCCCTCGCCGGCCTGTCCGGGTCGTTCTTCCGGCCGCTCGTGCTCGCCTATGCGCTCGCGCTCCTGGCGTCGATGGTCGTCGCCCTCACGGTCACCCCGGCGCTGAGCCTGATCTTGTTCAGGAGCGCCAAGTCTCTCGAGCACCGAGAGTCGCCGCTGGTTGCGCCCATGAAGCGCGGATACGAACGCCTGCTCGTGCGGATCATGCCCCGGCCGCGACGCGCCTACGCCGTCGTCGCCGTGACCACCGTGGCGGGTCTCGCCGTGCTGCCCGTGCTCGGGCAGTCGCTGCTTCCGAACTTCAAAGAGCGCGACTTCCTGATGCACTGGTTGACCAAGCCGGACACCTCACTGCAGGAGCAGGTTCGGACCACCAAGTTGGTCAACGCCGAGTTGCTGACGATCCCCGGGGTCCGCAACGCCGGGTCACACATCGGAAACGCCCTTCTCGGCGACGAGCCGTACGGGGTCTACTTCGGGGAGAACTGGATCAGCGTCGATCCATCGGTCGACTACGACGACACCGTCGACCGCATCCGGGGAGTGGTCGACGGCTACCCGGGGATCTATCGCGACGTGCTGACCTACCTGCGGGAGCGCATCAGGGAGGTCCTGACCGGCACCAGCGATCCCATCACGATTCGCATCTTCGGCCAGGACCTCGATCAGCTTCGGGAGAAAGCAGAGGAGGTCGACCGGCTGCTGGGTGACGTTCCCGGCGTCGGCGAGCATTACGTCGATTTCCAGGACAACATCCCGCAGCTCGAGGTCGAGGTCGACCTGGCGGCGGCGCAGCGGCACGGCCTGAAACCGGGCGACGTCCGTCGAGCGGCAGCGTGGCTGATGGCCGGTGAAGAGGCCGGCGACATCTTCGTGGGTGGTAGGGCGTACGACGTTCAGCTGTGGAGCCCACCCGAGAGCCGCCAGAGCGTGACCGATCTGAAGAACCTGATGATCGATACGCCCGGAGGAGCCCAGGTTCGGCTCGTCGACGTCGCCGATGTCAACGTCGAGCCCGTCCCCAACGTGGTCCACCACGAGGACCTGCTCCGGAACATCGACGTCGGAGCGAGCCTGGACGGATCACGGGACCTCGGCTCGGTGGTGCGAGACATCGACCGCATCCTCGCGGAGGACGTCCAGTGGCCGCTCGAGTTCCGTGCGGAAATGCTCGGTGAGTACACGGAACGGCAAGCCGCCCAGCAGCGCCTGCTGCTGCTCGCTATCGTCGCGGCGGCCGTGATCTTCCTGCTCCTGCAGGCCGCCTTCCGGAGTTGGCGACTGGCGACACTCGCGTTCGTGACCCTGCCGATCGCGCTGGTCGGAGGACTACTCGCCGCGTTCGTCGTCGGGAGGGTGATATCCCTCGGCTCACTCGTGGGGTTCCTCACCGTGTTCGGCATCGTGGCCCGCAACGGCATCATGCTGATCAGCCACTGCCAGCATCTGGAACAGTCCGAAGGGGAACGGTTCGGGCCGCAGCTGGTATTGCGGGCCGCCTCAGAGCGGCTCGTGCCGATCATGATGACGGTCCTGACCACGGGGTTTGCGCTCATCCCGCTACTCGTCGCCGGCTCCATCCCCGGCCAGGAAATCGAGCACCCGATGGCCGTCGTGATCTTCGGCGGTCTGATCACCGCCACGTTGCTCAACCTGTTCGTCGTACCGTCGCTGTACCTGCGGTTCGCGAAGAGCCGGCGCGAATCGTCGCCGCTTCCGGCGTGATCTTGAGACAGGTACGCCGGTCCGACCGTCGTGCCTGTCTCAAGATCGTGGATGGCTGACGTCGACTGTCGGGCGTCCGCTGAACGCGACCAGTGCACCCCCGACGATGAGCAGTGCCGCGAGTACGAGCAGCAAGCTCGCGAAACCGAGCGGGAGCTCGGCGGCAAGCGGACCGAGGGAGGCTCCAGCAAACACCGCCAGGCCGGTCAGGCCGAGCGCTCCGGCGCGAGTCGAGCCAGCGCGACTGCCGACCAACGCGATCACCGCGGGCACCAGTGCGGCAATGCCGGCGACAAAGACCATGCTGGCAATGATCAGCGGCGACAGCACCTTGGCGAAGACAGCCTGCAAGGTCAGGCCGGCCGCGGCGACCAGATATCCGGCGACGGCGACGCGGGTGGGGCCATGACGCCCGACCAGCCAGCCGGCAAACGGGGCCAGCAGCATGACGGGCAACGCGGCGAGACGCACCAGAAGGATGTCGGAGTCGTCGAGTCCGAACCTGGTCTGCACCAGCGGGCCGAGGGTGGCGTACATCGCAACGAAGCTGAGCAGCACCGGCAGGCACGCCGCGTAGACCGGAGCAAGCTCGCGGCGAACCGCGACCGCAGCAAGCTCGCGATACTTCTGACCCAGGCTGGCCGGCGGCCCGCCGCGGGCAGGCTCGAGCAGCACCGTGGCGATAGCAATCGCACAGAAGGCAAACGCCGGTGCGGCCAGGCCGAACACCCACCGCCAGCCGATGGCCTGAGCCACCGCTTGGGCATAGACCTGACCGAGGATGCCGGCCACCAGAAACGCGGTCGAGATCGCGCCGATCCCCGTAGATCTCCATCGCGGCGGCAGCGCCTCGCCGACATATGCCAGCGCTACGGCAGCGAAGCTCGCCGCCAATAGACCTTGCACGCTGCGCAGCAGCCCGATCATCGGCAGCGACGACGCCGCTGCCAATCCGGCGGTCGCGACCGCCAGCGCGGCCATCCCGGGCACCAGGACCGGCTTGCGCCCGTAGCGGTCAGACACTGGCCCAAAGATCAAGAACCCCAACCCGTACGCCAACGCATACGCAGTGCCCAATGCGGCCGCGGCCGCCGCCCCGCCACCACCAAGCGCCTCACCCATCACCGGGGCAAGCGGTATCGCCAAGTAGAGCTGCATCAACACCAGCAACGCACAGCTCACCAGCACGGCCAGTGGCGCGACAACCGGCGCCCGCTCGCCACCAGCCTTTACGCCAGCGGACTGTGTCGGGTCGATCATCTCGGGCTCTCGAACGCCGATGCCGTCCATTTAACCGTCCTCCGACGAACCGTTGAGGGTCTCGGACTTGGTGAAGGTGTTCTCTGCGGCTTGGCCGTCGCAGATGGCGTACCGGTTCATGCCCATGCAGGTCATGATGCGGACCGTTGGGCGGGAAAGTATCGGGGAGTTGCCCTATCTAGCGGCTAGTTTCCTGCCTGACTGCATATGCGGCCGCTTCGGCTCGGTTGCGCAAACCGAGCTTCGACAACACGTTGCCCACGTGGTGCTCGACCGTCTTTCGGGAGATGTAGAGCCGATCACCGATCTCGGCGTTGGACAACCCGGCGCCGACCAGCCCGAGCACCTCCGCCTCCCGTTTGGTCAGTGCACCGAACCCCTTCGGGCCGGTCCGGGACGGTGCGCCCAGGGATCGGAGCATCGCTGCAGCGGCATCGGCATGCCGAGCCGCCTGAAGTTTCTCGAAGGCCTCCAATGCCGCCCTCGCCTCGGCAATGGCCACCTCCGGCGTCAGCTCGGCGAGCGCGCGGGCCATCTCCAGGCGGCTTTGCGCAAGCTCCATCGGAAGCTGCGCTCGGGCGAATCCCTCCACAGCGTCATGCAAGCGCGCCTGGGCGTCCCCTCCTCGTCCGCTCGCGATGCAGACCCGACCTTTCGCCAGTGCAGCTGCCGCTGGAAGATATTGGCCCTGCTGGGCATCCGCGATGCGATCCAAGCGGGCGGCAGCTCGCTCGGCTTCCTCGAGGCTGCCGTCTTCGATACACACCTCGACAAGTTGCGCGAGGAGTGGGCCGACCAAAGCCGTTGTGCCAATGGGCAGAGCATTGTCGTCCAAACCCTCCGTGGCGTGTTCGAGCAAGTTCCGCGCCAATGCGATGTTGCCTCTGGCGAAGTGCAGCGCGGCACACGTCCGGACGGCGTCGGGATGCTGTTCCAGTCCCTGTAACAGTTGCTCGGCTTCTTCCAGGCGGCCTTGCCGGAGCCGTAGGTCTGCCAGCCGAATGATCGCCGCGGCGCGCCGTCCGGACATCCCGTGGTCGAAGTGCCGCACCGCCCCTTCCAGCTGGATCTCGGCCTCAGGCCAGCGTCCGGCTGCTGTCAGGATGCCGCCGTAGTGCGCGCGGCAGAACGCGGCAACGACGTTTCGCTGCTTCATACTGTCCGCAGCCGAGCGCATCCATTGATCGGCTCGCGATACTTCGTTGAGCACCTCGCACGCCCAGAAGAATCCGCAGAACATCGAATCCACGGTCGCGATGTCTGTTGTCTCGCCCGCACACGCCGCAGCCAGCGCTTCGTCGAAGATCACCAGGCCCTGCTCGACCCGATCGGTCAGCATGAACAGGCCGCCCAGCCAGCTCAGCGCCTCGAACTCGATGTCGGGATCGGCCAGGCGGCGGCCGATCATCATGGCTTCTCGGAGTAGCGCCTCACGTACCGAGGCGTCCGGTTGCGTGTACGACTTGATGATCAACAACCAGCCGTACTCGGGTCGATCTTCGCCGGCCCCTTGCAGGATCGTGCGTGCCCGTGCCAGCCAGCCACTCTGCACGGCCCAATTGCCGAGGACGTTCCCACAAATCCAGGCCAGCATGCGCGCGGCCCGCGCCGCGCCCACTGTCTGGCCATCCTTGCGATAGGCGGCATAGGCCTGTTCATAGTGATCAATGGAGGCGGTGTAGTCGCACTCGAGGTACAAAGCCTGGCCGAGGCCTTCGAGGGCCGAACTGGACCGAACCTCGGCGAGCACGTGCTCGAATGCCCGTCGGGCGGTTGAGGCGTCGCCGTCTCGCAGGGCCGCCCACCCGTCGTCGATCGCGGGCGAGCTCACCAACCGATGATCGCACGCGGTACCAGTCACGGCTCCGCAGCAGTTCGTAACGTAGGAACCATATGCACCAAGCGTTGCCGCGGGCGCGAACTCGAGGTCTCGTACCTCGGGGCCGTCTTTTGGGGACGGCACGCGTTGGGCAACCGCGGCACCCTGGCCACGAGTTCATCGGCCAGGCTCGCAGGTAGGGTGTGTGCCCCTCGCCCCTGGGAGTAGTTGAACCCAGCCGCGCCCCGGCGCGTGGCATTGATGGATTCCCCGGGAGGTGGACCCATGGAACTTTGGCAGCCTTCGAAGTTGCTCAACGGTCGCATGTCGCGGCTGGTAGTCATCCTCGCCGGAACAGTGCTGGCAATGGCAAGCTGCGGCGGCGGAGATGACGAGGGCTCGGCAGCGACAACTCAGAGTCCGGCCACATCCGCCGCAACCGGCGGCGCCGATGCCGGGACCATGATCGAGGTCGACGAGAAGGACTTCACGATCGAGCTCTCGACGATGGAGCTCACACCAGGCACGTACACGTTCGTCACGACCAACAACGGCCAGACCACCCATGCCCTCGAGATCGAAGGCCAAGGCGTGGAGGAAGAAACCGAGGACATCGCCCCCGGCGACACCGCCGAACTCACCGTCACACTCGAAGCAGGCGAATACGAGCTCTACTGCCCAGTGGGCAACCACAAGGACATGGGCATGAAGCTCGACATCACCGTCGAGTAGACCTCCGGTAGAGCACACGCTCGGACGGGCAACACTCGTGCACGTCTCGGCGCGATGGCGCCGCTACAAGGGGCGGTAGTGACGCCATCGCTAACCCCGCAGCAGGTGACCTGCCACACGGCCAGCACGAAACACGCCGAACGGCTGTCGTGCGCGCCCGACGGGCGGCCCCTGTCATCCGGACGCAGCCCCTGGGCCGGATGGCGGAAGCTCGACGTGGTACTGCTCGGACCACTTGTCCTTGTCGCGCTGGAATGCAATGACGACAACTTCGCTCCGCGAGTCGTGCGCGGCCTTCTCCAGCGTGACGAACTCCGCCGACACCGGTTCACCGGGGCTCAAGCGGCCGAAATCCCACTCACGCAGCCGCGGATGGCTTGATTCGTTCTCAGCGAAGCCCACCAACTTCGCGTCGCCGGTCACGACCTGGACGATGGCGCGGTCAACAACGACGGCGCCGTGGTTCTCGAGCGTAAACAGTGCCACCAGCGGCTCGCTCAGCCACTTGTCGAAGCGGGCGGCCACCGGTGGTCGTTGCCGCTCTCGTTCTCGCCGTACTGCTCGTCGATGTACTGCGTACGTGAAGCCGAGCGCCATGACGCTCAGAACAAACGCGCCCATAGCAAGCCAGTCAGGACCGTCCCAGGCGCCGGGCATGGCGCCGCAGCGTATATGCCCGGCGGCGGCAGCGGTAAGAGAGACATTTGACGGGGGCCTGCAGGGCCGCCGCTCGGTAGCACTCGACCCAGCCACTGTGGCGGCGCTGCGGCAGCATCGGGCCCGGCAACTGGCCGAGCGGCTCGCCGCGGGCGAGGCAATCCGGCCCGAAACGCGGTTCCTGAGCACTCGCCGAGGCTGTGACCTGCGCAGATGCTGACAGGGTTGAGCGGTGGCGGTGGGATTTGAACCCACGGAGGAGTTGCCCCCTCACACGCTTTCGAGGCGTGCTCCTTAGGCCGCTCGGACACGCCACCGTCGTCGAGGGTACCCGAGCGGAGCTGGCTGAAAGAACGCCGTGACGTCGCTCAGGGCGACCGGCGAGCGTCGAAGAACTCCCGCAGCAATCCGGCGCATTCGTCGGCAAGAACCCCGCTCACCACCTCCGGACGGTGGTTGAGCCGACGGTCGCGAACCAGGTCCCATAGTGAGCCGACAGCGCCGGCCTTCGGATCGGGCGCCCCATAGACCAGCCGGGTCACCCGGGCCAGCACGGCAGCACCCGCGCACATCGCGCACGGCTCCAGCGTTACGACGAGCGTGCAGCCGTCGAGGCGCCAGGACCCTACGGTGGCAGCAGCCGCCCGAAGGGCGAGAATCTCGGCATGTGCGGTTGGATCCGCTTCGGCCTCACGCGCGTTGCGGGCACGGCTGATCACCTCACCGTCGGGCCCGAGCACTACGGCGCCGATGGGCACGTCGTCGGTCGTCAGGGCTGCTTGGGCTTCCACCAACGCGAGGCGCATCGCTGGAACGTGCACGTCACTCAAACCTGAGCGGGGTGGAACGACGAACTCACGCCCCGAGGCTCGTCTGCCGCTTGCGAGCCCGTGCCCGAGCGGTCATCACTCGCCACGATGTCGTGCGCATGAACGCGGCTCGAGCTTGGGAGAGTTCGCGGAGAAAGAGGGCTCGGCGGCGCAGCCGCTCGGGATCTCGGGCCGGATGCCCGGGCCGGCATGGCCCCGTCGTGATGCCCATCGGGTCGAGCTCTGCAGGTTCCGACGCAGGGACGGCACCCTCGGGCATCGCGCCTCCTTGTTCGTACACGAGCGTTCAACGGCGTTCGCACACGAGCGGTTGCGACGCTAGCACCGCGCCGGGTCGGCGGTCGACCCGAGTGCTCGGCGACGGCGCAGGCGATAAGTTCGCGCCATGCGCCTGCAGGTCGTGGAGCACCCCCTCGTCGCCCACAAGCTGACCGTTTTGCGCGATGAGCGCACGGAATCGCCGACTTTTCGCCTGCTCGCCGACGAGTTGGTGACGTTGCTCGCGTACGAAGCCACTCGCGATGCCCGAGTTGCTCCGCTGCGTATCGCGACCCCGGTCGGGCCGGCGGATGGTGTGAAGCTGTCGGCCCCCAAGCCTTTGGTCGTGCCGATCCTGCGGGCCGGGTTGGGCATGCTCGACGGGATGGCTCGGTTACTGCCGACTGCCGAGATCGGCTTCCTCGGGATGATCCGCGACGAGCGCACGCTGCAGGCGACGACGTATGCGACCAGACTCCCGGACGATCTCACCGGCCGGCAGTGCTACCTGCTCGATCCGATGCTCGCCACGGGAGGCACGTTGGCTGCCGCGATTCGCTTCGTTGCCGATCGCGGTGCCGATCAGATCACCGCGGTCTGCCTGCTTGCAGCGCCGGAGGGAGTCGCATACCTCGAACAGGAGACAGCTGAGCTCGCAGCGCCTGTCACTATCGTGACCGCGGCCTTGGACGAGCGGCTGAACGACAAGGGTTACATCGTTCCGGGACTTGGTGACGCAGGCGATCGGCTCTACGGCATCGTCGGCTGACCGGACCGATTCGGCTGAACACGGCCGAGAGCTGACAGCGTCACATCCTCCGGGTACGGCGACCGCTGTACAGCCTCGGCTTCGGTCAGCTCCCCAACTGACACGGCACGGACGAGCGCAGCGACGACCTCGAGTTCGTCGCGCTGGGTACGAACGAATGATGCGTCGACAGGTTCGCCATGTCCGGGGACGACGACCTGCGGATCGAGGCCAAGTAGACGATCCAACGTCGACGGCCACTCCGCCGGGAACGCGTCGGCGCCGAACACCGGCGGCGCACCTTGCTCGACCAGATCACCGGCAAAAATCGTTGCCTCGCCATCGACGTCGACGATGACGTCGTTGTCCGTGTGGCCCCGACCCAGATGCGACAACGTGACGCTGCGACCGCCCAGGTCGACGACGATCCGATCCGTCAATAGGTCTGTCGGCACTACGGCCCGAGCTGTGCTGAGGGTGGCAGCCGACCTCGCGTCTTCAGCTGCGCGGTAATAGCGCAACCCCCGTTCGCGCATTTCGTCGGCGCGACCGGCGATGACGTCGCGGCACCGCTCATGGGCCCAGACCGAGCACGGCAAGAACGAGGCCGTGCCAAAGAAGTGGTCCCAGTGCGAGTGGGTGATCATCGCAATCCACGGCAGCGGTGTCACCGTTCTGATTGCGGCCGCCAGCTCAGTGCCGTGAACCTCGTCGCGACCGGTGTCGATGACCAGGCACGCCTCGCCACCGATCACGAGCCCCAGTGTCTGGTCCAGCGCGGCGTACCGCCGCACGAGTACTCCAACCGCGATCTCTTTCCAGGCGCTGTCCACATGTCTCATTGTCGTGACCAAAGGATCGCTTGGGAGGTCCACTCGGCTGCGAAGCTGGAACGCGGCAGGGAGTGGATCCCAGAATGGTATGCTATGCGCATGACAACGCAGATTGCGGTGCGGTTGCCAGACGAACTCGTCGAGTTTCTCAACGAGGAAGTCCAAGCTGGCGCCCGGTCCCGGGCGGCGGTGGTCACCGAGGCGCTGCGGAGAATGCGTCACGCCAAGGCCGAGGAGAACGACGTACGGATCTACCGCGAGCTGGCCCAACGCGGCGAGAGCGATCCCGAGCTGGAGGCATGGACTGAGCGCGCGTCCCGGACACGGCTGGACATTGAATAATGCGACCCATCCACCTGGTCAGGATCGACAAGCTGCGGCCGGCGGTCATCCTGACCCGAGAAAGCGTGCGTCCGTACCTGAGGCGCATCACCGTGGCGCCGATCACCAGTACCGAAAGAGGACTGCGCACCGAAGTGCCGGTGGGGTCAGCCAACGGCCTCGACGACCGGTCGGTGATCTCCTGCGACAACGTGCAGACGGTCGAGGTCGGCGACATCGGGCGGCCCATCGGCCACCTGACCGACGACCAGGAGATCGCCCTCGCACACGCCCTCGCGACCGCGTACGACCTGAACTTCAGCTGACCGCCTGGGCCATCACGCGCACACCGCCACACCTATCCGCCACAGATCGTGGCGCCAGCCCCCTTCCGGCGCCGGATGCCTGATCACAGATTCTTGAGGGCCGCGACCAGCTTGGTGAGCGACTCCTTGGCGTCGCCGAAGAGCAGCGTCGTCCGGGGGTCGTAGAGAAGTTCGTTCTCGATGCCGGCAAACCCGGGCCGCATCGACCGCTTCAGGAAGACCACGGCCTTGGCCTGGTCCACGTCGAGGATGGGCATGCCGTAGATCGGCGAGCCGGGTGAGTTGCGCGCCGCCGGATTGACGACGTCGTTGGCTCCAACGACGAGGGCGACGTCGGCGGACCGCAGCTCGGGGTTGGCCGCATCCATCTCGCGCAGCTGCTCGTAAGGAACGTTGGCCTCGGCGAGGAGCACGTTCATGTGCCCAGGCATGCGGCCCGCGACCGGATGGATCGCGTAGGAGACCTCGACGCCGCGGCTCTCGAGCAGGTCGGCCAGCTCGTGCACGGTGTGCTGCGCTTGCGCCACGGCCAGTCCGTAACCAGGCACGATGATGACGCGGCGGGCAAAGTCGAGCAGGATCGCGACGTCATCTGGGCCGGCAGAGCGAACGGGTCGGTCGCCGCCAGCACCTGTGCTGCCTGCAGTTGATCCGCCCGCGAACGCGCCGAACAAGATAGATGTCACGGAGCGGCCCATGGCTTGCGCCATCAGCCGGGTGAGGATGGTGCCGCTCGCACCGACCAGGGTGCCCGCCACCAGGAGGAGCGCGTTGTCCAAGACGTAGCCGCCGGCCGCGACGGCGAGCCCGGTGAACGCATTGAGTAACGAGATGACGATCGGCACGTCGGCGCCGCCGACGGGCAACACGAGGAGCACCCCGAAGATCAGCCCGGCGACGGCGAGAGCCACAGCGAACGTCATACTCCCGGTGCCGGCCACCGCCACGACCAAAGCGGCTGCTGTCACGAGCACCGCGGCGGAGACGAACTGGCCGCCTCGGAAGACAATCGGGCGGCCGGTCATGAGCTCCTGCAGTTTGGCGAATGTCACCGCCGATCCGGAGAACGACACCGAGCCCACGAGCACCGTGAACGCAACCGCCGCGAGGCGCGGTGTGGTCTGGGTTTCCTCGGACAACTCCAGCAGCGCGACCAGTGCCGCCGCGCCGCCGCCTACGCCGTTGAACAGCGCGACCAGCTGTGGCATCGCGGTCATCGCGACCCGTCGCGCGAACAGGACGCCGATGACCGCACCCAGCACGATCGCGACGAGAATCCAGGCCAGGTTGTGAACCTCGTAGACGACGAACGTCACGGCGAGAGCAATCAAGGCTCCGACAGCACCAAGGTGATTCCCGCGGCGAGCGCTCCGCGGCGACGACAACCCCTTGAGCGCGAGAATGAAGCAGACAGCCGCAACTAGATAGCCCAGCTGGGCCCAGACCGGTATCACTCGACGCCGTCCGCCCGTCGGGTGCGGAACATCTCCAACATCCGATCGGTCACGACGAATCCGCCCACGAGATTGACCGTCGCCAGGACGACGGCGACCAACGCGACAATCAGCACGGCGGTCGTCTCCGCCCGGCCGGCCACGATCACGGCACCGACCAGGATGATCCCGTGAATGGCGTTGGCACCGGACATCAGTGGGGTGTGCAGCGTCGAGGACACCTTCGACACGACCTCGAATCCGACGAACACCGCGAGCACGAAGGTGGTCAGCAGGGCGACCGGGGCGTTCATCAGCCCACCTCGCCCAGCAGATCCCGGGTGTATCCGTGCCGGACGACACCGCCGTGGGTCACGCATGCACCGTCGACGATCTCGTCGGTGAAGTCTGGTTCAACGCGACCGTCGCGGGTCATCAGCAGCAGCAGCTCGACGACATTGGCCGCATAGAGGCGACTCGCGTGCACGGGCATTTCACTGGCGACGTTCCGAGCTCCCCAGACGAGTGCCGAGCCGACCATGACTTCTTCGCCCGGGCGTGAGCCGTCGACGTTGCCGCCGGACTCGGCGGCGAGATCGACAACGACGCTGCCCGGTCTCATGGCCTCCACCGCTGTCCGCTCGACCAGCAACGGTGCCGGCCGGCCAGGCACAGCAGCGGTCGTGATCAGGGCGTCTGCCGCGGCGACGTGCGGAGCGAGCAATTCGCGCTGGAGCTTGGCGTGCTCTTCGGTCATCTCCCGCGCGTACCCGCCCTCGCCTTCGAGGCTCGGCAGGTCGATCTCCACGAACCGAGCGCCCAGGCTACGGATTTCCTCGGCCGCGGCAGCCCGGACGTCGTACGCCTCGACCTGCGCGCCGAGCCGACGAGCGGTCGCGATCGCCTGCAGTCCAGCGACGCCTGCGCCCAACACGAGTACCCGGGCCGGCGGCACCGTCCCCGCCGCGGTCATGAACAGCGGAAAGAACCTCGGCAGCCGCTCGGCCGCCACCAGCGCGGCGCGGTACCCGGCGACCAACGCCTGGGACGACAGGGCGTCCATGGACTGAGCCCTGGAGATCCGCGGCACCAGTTCCAACGAAAAGGCCGTGACGTTGGCGTCGCGGTACGTCCTGACCAGGCGCAAGTCTTGGGTCGTCGGTAGGAACGAAATCGTCATTGCGCTGCGGCGAAGGTGCCGGGCACGGCCGACCGACAGCGGCTGCACCGACACGACGACGTCGGCACCGGACAACGGACCGTCGCCGTCGGACACCACCGTCGCGCCTGCCGCGACATACGAGTCGTCGGCATGCAACGCGCCCGCGCCGGCGCCAACCTCGACGAGGACCTCCAACCCGGCGCCGGTCAGCCGCCCGACCAGCTCCGGGACGACCGCGACGCGGCGTTCGTGCGGCACGGACTCGCGGGCGACAAGGACCTTCATCGAGCCGCACGTTACCGGTGGGTCTGTTTGGTGCAGCCTGCGCCGATGAATGCAGGATGTGCCGGGTGTCGAGCCTGGCCCTGTTGCGAACGAACCAGCCGTTCCGTCGGCTGTGGGCAGCTCGCACCATCTCGTACTTCGGGGACTCGCTGAGCCTGGTCGCGCTGATGCTCTACGTCGCACAGTCGACCGAGCGGGCCCTTGCGGTCGCTGTGTTGCTGCTGGTGGGGGACTTCGCACCGGCGCTGCTCGGTCCGCTGGCCGGGACGGTTAGCGACCGGTTCGACCTGAAGCGGGTCATGGTGGGTTGTGAGCTGGCGCAGGCGGCACTCGTCGCGGTTACCGCACTCTGGCTGCCCAGCCTGCCGATGCTGTTGATCCTCGTCGGGCTGCGGTCCGTCGTCGCTCAGGTATTCCAGCCGGCGTCCCGGGCAGCGGTGCCACAACTCGTTCGCGCCGACGACCTCCCCGGCGCGAACGCGGCCGTCGGACTCGGCACCAACCTCGGTGAAGCCGTCGGGCCACTAGCGGCGGCGGTTGCCATCCCGCTGTTGGGAATCAGTGGAGCTCTGCTAGTCGACGTCGCCAGCTTTCTCGTATCGGCAGCACTGCTCGGCGGCATGCCGGCGTTGCCGCGGGAGCAGCCTTCGGCGCCGACGTCGTTCCTCGGTGACGCCCGAGCCGGCCTTTCGTACCTGTGGCGATCTCGAATCGTGCGGGCGATCACGCTCGGCTACATCGGAGTCGTGGCGTTCAACGGGATCGACGATGTCGCGCTGGTATTCCTGGCCACCGATGCCTTGGACGCAGGCGAGTCGGCCGTCGGACTGCTGCTGGCCGCGGTTGGGCTGGGGCTCCTCATCGGTTATGCACTGATCGGCCGCGGCGACAGGCGTATGTCGATGGTGGCCCTCCTGATCAGCGGGTTCGCGACGGCGAGTGCCGGCAACCTGCTGACCGGACTGGCCTGGGCCGTCGCCGCGGCATTCGCCTTGCAAGCGGTTCGCGGCATCGGAATCGCTGCCCTGGACGTCGCCGCCAACACGATGCTTCAGCAAACCGTGCCGGCTGCCTTGCTCGGGCGGGTGTTCGGCACCCTGTACGGCGCCATCGGTCTTGCCGCCGGGTTCTCCTACGTCGCCGGCGGTGTGCTCCTCGACCTCACCGGGCCGCGGGTCACCCTCGTCGTCGCCGGCGCGGGCGGTTTGCTCGTGACATTTGCGACGGCGTTGGTGCTGCGCCGCCGACGCTAGCGACGCCGTTCCTCAGCGGCGGCCGCCTCCGAGCAGCCCACCAAGCAGGTCGCCGATGCCGCCGCCGGCCCCGCTCTGGCCACCACCCAGCAGGCCGCCGAGAAGGTCTTCCAAGCCTCCTGCGCTGCCACCAGTCGCCGAGGCCGTCGTCGTGCTGCCGCCGCGCTGGCTGAACTGCTTGGCCAGATACGACATCACGATGGGGGCCAGCATCGGCAGCAGCTTGGCAATGAGGCTGCTGCCGCCGCCCGCGCCACCGCCGAACCCGCCGAGTTGGCTTACCACCTGTTCACGGTTGTCGCCGAAGACGTTACTGACGATCTTGTCGCCGTCGCCGGTGTCGACCTGACCGAAGTCGACCCCGCCGTCGAGCAGGTTGTCGTCGTGCTGGCCGAGGGCCTGGCTCAGCGATGCAGCCCCTGCCGGGTCGTGGGCGTTGGCCTGCATGCCACCCAGCAACGCCGGAAGCGCCTGGCGGGTGGCCTGCTCCGCCGTCTGCTCGTCGACGCCCAACTGCTGGGCGAGTTGGTTCATCGGAATCTGGGACAGCAGGTCGTTGAAATCTGTGGCCATGGCGTCCATGCCTCTCTACGAACTCGGCCCCTGCGGACCTGTCGAGCGTCGAGTATGCCGCTAACCGGCCGGCCGGACGCCAAACTTGCCGAAGATCGACTGGTCGCCACCTGCACAACACGCCCAGGCGTGTCGTGCCATCTGCGTCCAGTCTGCAGGGGTATGGGTGCGAGGAAAGAGCTCAGGCTTTGTCCCTGGGCCGCCACTGGTTGGCCCGTTCGTTCTGCTGCGCCAGCCGAGCGGTTTCCTCGATTCGAGCGGCTCGGGTGGCGTCCCGCTTCGCCTGCACGATCCATGCCAGGATGCTCCGGCGCACCGAGCGGGGAAATGCGTCCCAGTGCTCGCGAGCCGACGGTCGGCTGTCGAGCGCGGCCACCAGATCGTCGGGCACGACCAAGTTCTCCACATCGTCGAGACGTGACCACGACCCGTCGGCGTGTGCAGCATCGATAATCCGTTGGCCCGCAGGTGTCATCAGGCCGGCGGCAGTCAGCCGCTCTATCCGCTCCTTGTTCGGCCGAGCCCAGCCGCTGCCTGGTTTCCTGGGCGAGAACCACAGCATCGTCCGGTCGTCGTCCAACTTGCGGGCAATGCTGTCGATCCAGCCGAAGCACAACGCCTCCTCGACGGCGTCCTCGTAGCGCGGTCCGCTCCTGCCGACGTGCTTGCGCCAGGAGACGAACCACACACCGGTCGAGGAATCGTGGTGCGAGGTCAACCACCTGCGCCAAGCTGCGCGGGTCGGCGGATGAACGCGTTCCGCCTCGTCATGTATGCCCATGCGGCCATCCTGGATGATCCGGGCCGCTGCGCCGTTACTTCTCGACCAGGCTCCGCAGATGCGTCGCCCGCTTTGACTGACGTGCGTCCACCTGTTGCAGACCGACGCTGCGGTCGAACCCCTCGAACAGCCGCT
>CAWFXV010000021.1:0-15058 GCA_963819885.1 uncultured Actinomycetota bacterium
CGCAACGCCTTGACCAGCGCGAAACCGATGACGTGGGTGAACCACACCTTGCCGCCGCGAGAGCGGGCGAGGTGGTTGTTGATCACGATGCGGTTGTCGACGAGGAGTTTGGCGGGCACGGCCCGGACGCTGGTGGCCGTGGGGACCTCGAGGCTGGTTTCCACGTTTGCGACGGTCCAGCCGACGCGCCACGCAGCGGCGTGGTTTCCTTCGTCGCACCGTTGCCGGCTGCCGGTGCCGTGGCGGCCGGCGCCGGCTTGGGCGGCGCGGGCTTCGCGGCGGCTGGCGCTGCCGGAGCGGCGGCGGGGGGCTGCAGCCTTTGAATCGGCCGGCGTCGGCGGGCCCGGCTCTGGCCGGCCCCGCTGGGCGGCTGCTCGGTCTCCGGCGATCCCGGCCGTCGGGGCGACGTCTTCGGGGGCTGGTTGCGCCGCATCGGCGGGTCCGGCATGGGTTCGAGCCTGTTCCGCGGACGCGCTCACGGCTGCCTCCTGCTCGGCCGGTTGGCCCGCTGATCCCCGTCGGCTGGCTCGCCGGGCGCGATGCCCGAGAAGTAGTCCGCCCACGACCGCTCGACACTGGCCGGGTCCTCGCGCCAGCTCTCGTACAGCTCTTGAACGAGCCACTCGTTCGGTCCGAAGCCCGACAACGGGCCGGTCTGTGCTGTCACCGGAGCGTTCGCCTGCTTCCCTGCTCGAGAGTCGAAGCTGCTCTTGGTACAGGCTAGTCGCCGTATCCGGCCGATGTAGCCGTCGTCGACAGCCGATCTGCCGGCTCGGCCGGGGTCGGCGCCCCATGTCGCGCAACACTCGGTGCGCACTGTTCGAGCCCGCCGCGCCGATAACCGATCCGGCCGGATGGCAGCCGGCGCTGCCGGCGTAGAAGCCGGGCAGACCTGTGGCGTAGGGAATCCGGTCGGCGAAGGCCACGGTGTTGTCGACGTGGTGGATATGCCCGCCGGTGATGCCGAAGTGTTCTTCGATACCCGGCGGCGGGAGCGGGAACGTGTCTGCCACCAGATCGGCGGTGCCGGGCGCGAACCGGTCGGCGATCCCGATCAGCTGATCGACGTACGGCTCGAGCGAGTCCGTCCAGGTCGACCCGGCCGGCTGGTAGGGGACCGACTGCACGAACAGTGCCGAGGAGTGGTGGCCGGCTTCGTCGCGGAGGGTCGGGTCGACGGTCGTGTGGACGTACCACTCCATCGTGGGGAAATCGGGCAGCCTGCCCGCCTCGACATCCCGCCACATCGTGCGGACAGCCTCCAATGGCCGTCCGGTGGCGTCGGGCAGAAGGTGCACGGTCGAACCCCACGGTGATGGCGCGTCGTGGGGAAGGCAGCCCAGTCTCGGTAGGTCGCGGAGCGCCAGGTTGATCTTGAGAGTGGTTCCCGGGAAGCGGACCCGGTCCAACCTGCTCACCAGCTCGGCCGGCGCGTTGGAGCCGGCGATGCGCGCTGCCCGCCACGGATCGCAGGCCGCCAGAACGGCCGATGCCGCGACCTCGCGGCCGTCGGCCAAGACGACGCCCGTCACGGTGCCGCCGGAAACGGCGAGCACGGTTGCCTCGGCGCCAGTGCAGAGCCGGGCGCCGGCCTTGGCGGCTGCCTCGGCGAAGGCGCCGGACACGGCTCCCATCCCGCCTTCGACCACCATCCAGGTGCCGTCGGCACCGGGCAGTCGGCACATGTTGTGGGCGAGGAAGTTGTGGCCGGTCCCCGGGGTGTCCGGACCGGCGGTGAGGCCGGACAGTCCATCGGTGACGACGTACATGGCGACGAGCAACTCTGACGTGAAGCCGAACCGCGCCAGGTAGTCGACCACTGTGCCGCGAACGAGGTCGACGAACGTCTGGCGCAGCCGGGGCCGCACGTATCGCTCGGCGGTGTCCTCGACGGTGAGGGGCTCGGCGAGCCAGGCCGGCGCGAGGTCCTCGCGAAGCTCCGCGAGCTCCTGCTGCAGGGCGTCGTCCGCGGCGACGTCGGCGGCGGAGAAGGTCCGTTCGAGCTGGGCTCGGCTCGCCGCCCGGTCCCGACCGAACCACAGGTACGGAGAGCCAGGCCCGCCGATCGTGGGCAGCACGTAGTGGGGGTCCCGCCGCAGCGTGCGAACTCGGCCCTCGATCATGGCGAGTATCTCGGGCGGCATCAGGCCCAGCAGGTAGGCGCCCGTGGATTGCCGTAATCCAGGCACCGCCGGAAAGCAGTTCTCGGTTTTTGTGGCACCGCCGAGTGTCGGTGCTCGTTCCGTCACGACGACGTCGAGGCCCGCTTTGGCGAGCACTGTCGCCGCCACCAGACCGTTGTGACCACCACCGATCACGACGACATCGGTTCGACTTGGCAGTACGTGCTCGCTCACTCCGGCCACACTGCCGGTACGCGCCCGGGACAGCAAAATCCCGTCGTTGGCGGTTTCGTATGGCCGACATCCGGGAGTTGGCTCTACGCTCCGGAGCAGATCGACGGTGTCGTCGCGGAGGGTCGTCATGCGCAGGTGGGTCGGGCCCGCGGCGGCCGTCGGCGCCGGCTTGATGCTGATGGCCGCACCGGTCGCGGCTCACGCCGAGGACCCCGTCGACATCGAGACGCAGATCACCGACCAGGTCGACGCCCTCGGCGACAGGCGTAGTGAGGTCGAGGCCGCGCTTGCCGAGCTCGATGCCGATCATCAGCTCCAGCTGTTCGTCGTCTACGTCGACTCGTTCTCGGGAATGCACGCAGAGGACTGGGCGGCGGAAACGGCCAACCGCAACAGCATGGGCCTCAACGACGCGGTCCTTGCCGTGGCGACGGGTGAGCGAGAATTCGGCATCTCGTTCGACCCGGACTACCCGCTGTCGGACGAGCAGCTCGCCGAGGTCGTCACGACGGCGATCGAGCCGCCGCTGAGGGAGAACGACTGGGCTGGCGCGGCGATCGGTGCAGCCGAGGGCTACGCAGCTGTGCTCGATGGCGAACCGGTTCCCGAACCGGAGATCACCCCTGGAGAGGCGGACCCGAGCGGCGGCGGGATTCCGTGGGTGCCCGTCGCGGTCGCTGCCGGAGTGGGCGCAGTGGGTGTGTACGCCTTCGCGCGGGCACGACGGCGCCGCCAGGCGACGTCCGCGCCGGGCCAGCCCGGTGTCGATGCTGGCGAGCCGTCGCTCGACGAACTGGAGGCCAGGGCCGGTCGGCTCCTCGTGGTCACCGACGATGCCGTGAAGACCAGCGAGGACGAGCTCGGGTTTGCGATCGCGCAGTTCGGTGAGGAGGCCGCCGCCCCGTTCGCGGCGGCGCTGCAGGGGGCAAAAGAGCAGCTCACCGCATCGTTTCGACATCCGTCAGCAGCTCGACGACGCCTACCCTGAGGACGATCACGGCGCGGCGGGCGATGCTGACCGAGATCGTCACCAGATGCGAGGACGCGAACGAGCGTCTTGACGCGCAAGCGGCGGCGTTCGACCGGCTGCGGGACCTGGAGAGGAACGCCCCCCAACTCATCGGGGAAGTTGAGCAGAAGGTCGGCGCGGCGGAAAGCCGGCTCGGGCAGACGGTGGCCACGATTCAATCGTTGGACTCTCGGTATGCCGACAGCGCGCTCGCCCCGATTTCGGCGAATCCGGAACAGGCCAAGGAGCGCCTGGAGTTCGCCCGAAAAACGCTCCAGGATGCCCGCCAGGATCTCGCCGTCAGCGACGCCTCGAGCGCAGCCGTGTCCCTGCTCGCGGGCGAGGAGGCGGCGGCCCAGGCGGGCCAGCTCCTCGATGCGGTCGACCGACTCGGCGCCGACCTTGAGCGCGCCGCCACGGGCATCACGACCGCTATCAGCGACACGGCGCAGGATCTGGCCGAGGCGAAAGCGCTCGTCTCCAGTGATCAGGCGCCCGGCGATCTCGCTGGCCAGGTTGCCGCGGCTGAGTCGGCACTGGCGACGGTCCAGCAGGAGATGGCAGGAGGTCGGTACGACCCACTGGTGGCTATCCGCCGGATTCAGGAGGCAGGTGGCCGCCTCGAACAGGCACTCGCGGCGGTCCGGGACCAGCAGCAGCAGGCCCAGCGGGCTCGTGCGTCGCTCGTGCACGCGCTGATCGCTGCTCGCAGCGAGATTTCGGCGACCCAGGACTTCATCACCACCCGGAGGGGTGCGATAGGCGGCGAAGCCAGAACTCGACTCGCCGAGGCGCAACGTCACTACGACGAGGCAATGGCCGCAGCGCAGTCTGACCCGGTGTCTGCCCTGAGCCACGCTCAGCGGGCCGACGCGCTGGCCGAGCACGCGGGCGAACTCGCGCGGTCCGATGTCGGCGCGTTCTCAGACAGCGGTGGACTGGACGAAAGCAGCGGCGGTGGAGGTGGTCTCGGCGGCCTGATATTGGGCGGCATCCTCATTGACAGCATTTTCGGCGGCCGCTCCGGCGGTGGCGGGTTCGGCGGTGGCGGGTTCGGCGGTGGCGGGGGTGGAGGTCGGCGCAGCGGCCTGGGCCCCGGAAGTTTCGGCGGTGGTGGCACGCGCGGCCGCCACGGTGGTGGTGGCAAGTTCTAGTCCGAGAAGGGACAGATCACATGACCAAGCAATCGATCTTCGGGCGGGTTTCGCAGCTCGCCAGGGCCAACATCAACGCCCTGCTCGACCAGGCCGAAGACCCTCAGTTGATGCTGGACCAGTTGGTCCGCGACTACACCGACAACATCGGCGAGGCCGAGCAGGCCATCGCGCAGACGATCGGCAACGTCCGGATGATGGAAGACGACTACGCAGAGGACCAGAGGGCGGCCGAGGAATGGGGACGCAAGGCCGTCGCCGCGAGCCAGAAAGCCGACGAGTTCCGCTCAGAGGGCAACGCGGCGGATGCGTCCAAGTTCGACAACCTGGCTCGGATCGCGATCGGCAAGCAGATGGATGCGGAGAACGAGGCCAAGGCCGCACTGCCGAACCTGCAGGCCCAGCAAGAAGTGGCCGAGAAGCTCAAGACCGGACTGGCGCAGATGCGGGACAAGCTCGGCCAGTTGACCGCCAAGCGCAACGAGCTGGTCGCGCGAGCCAAGACCGCAGAGGCACAGACTCAGGTCCAGGACGCCATCAAGAGCATCGACGTCATGGACCCCACCAGCGAGATCGGCCGCTTCGAGGACAAGATCAGGCGCGAGGAGGCGCGGGTCCGCGGACAGGCCGAGCTGGCCGCGTCGTCGCTGGACGCGCAGTTCGAGAGCCTCGACGATCTGGACGCAGCAGGCCGAGATCGAGGCACGGCTTGCCGCGTTGAAGGCAGGCTCGGGCGGTGGCTCGGCAGCAGTCAGCGGCTCGCCGGAGGCGCCGGCACTGGGAACGGGCGGTTCGGAGACGACGAATCCGGGCCGGACAGCGCATCGTGACCTACAGCGGCACCGAGATGCCGACCCCGCCGCGGGTGTCGGCGCCGTAGCGGTCGATCTCGCGGTCCAGGTCGAGCGGTCGGATCCGTTTGCGCGCCTGGAGTGCGGAGTCGTCGAGCCGGTCGGCCGGGACGATCCACGCCACCTCGAATTCCAAACCGTCGGGATCCTTGCCGTAGAGGCTCTTGGTGGTCCCGTGGTCTGAGGAGCCGGTGAGCGCGCCGTGTTGGGCCAGCGACCCGGCGAGTCGCTTCAGCTCGGTCAGCGTGTCGATCTCCCACGCCAGGTGGTACAACCCGACGGTGCTGCGGCCGGCTCCCGACGCGCCGGCGGCCGCGCCGATCTGGAACAGACCGAGGTCGTGGTCATTCGTCGACCCCGACGCCTGGAGGAACGCGGCTCCAGCGAAGCCCTCGGGCGCCATCTCGATGCGCCGGAAGCCCAGTACCTCGGTGTAGAAGGCGACACTGCGCTCGACGTCACGGACGAAGAGCACTGCGTGGTTCAGCCTGGTGATGCCCATTTCTCTTTCCGCCTTCGTTGCAGCGAGCGAGTGATCAGAGAGAAGAACACAGTTGACGTCTCAACTATTTCCCTCGGCTATGTCGTGAGCAACATGACCGCGTCGCGGGCGCAACCCCAGGACAGCATCACGCCGGTGCCGCCATGGCCGTAGTCATGTACGACGACAGTCCCGCCGATCACCTCACGTTCCAGCCGGACCGACGGGCGTCCCGGTCGCAGGCCGACGCGGTGTTCGACCACACGGGCGGCACGGAGTCGAGGCTCGACGGCCGCGCACCGGTGCAGGATTTGGTCGGCAACCTCCGGGTCCGGCTCGAGGTTCCAATCGTCCTCGACGGCGATCCCGCCAAGGACGACGACATCATCGTGCGGAACGATCCCGGTCCAGGCGGGCCCCATCGGCGGTTCCATGAAGACCATGTCGATGCCGGGGTTCTCGACCACCACGTGTTGGCCGCGGACCGGATGCACGCTGAGGTCAGGAACGAGCTCGCGGGCACCGATACCGGCGCAGTTGACCACGAGGGACGCCATCTCGGCGGCCTCCGACAGCGAGGCCAACCGTCGCGTCTCGACGACTCCTCCGGCCGTGTCGAACCGCTCGGCGAGGTAGGTCAGGTAAGTGGGCATGTCGACGCAGGGAATCGCGGCTGCGAACGCCGATCCATATCCGGCCGGTACCTCGTGCGGGTTGAGCGTGCGCACCGCAGCAGGTCGGGAGATCGGCGGCGCAGTCTCTGCCATCCCGACCGGGGCGACGAAGATGCCGTCACGAACACGAACGCCGCTTCGGTGCTCGGCCGCGAGCGCGCTGAACTCGTCGAACCCGGCGCGTTCCCAGCCAGCGGCTGTGTCGTCTGCGACCGCGAAAACGGGACCACAGATCGCCCCGGCTGCGTACGAGGTGCTGTGCTCCGGCAACTCGGCGGTCACGATGCGGGTCCGCATCCCCGTCTCGGCCAGGCAGACGCCGGTCGTCAGTCCGATCACTCCGGCGCCGATCACGACCACGTCCGGATCGGCCGCGGTCGGGACGGCGCCACTCACGGGCGATCACACCATGCGGCGACGACAGCGCGAAGATCGTCGGCGGCGGCCTCGACCTCGGCCAGGTCT
Organism: uncultured Actinomycetota bacterium; assembly: GCA_963819885.1. GTDB lineage: Bacteria > Actinomycetota > Actinomycetes > Jiangellales > Jiangellaceae > JACVRX01. Next base: position 6,992 of record CAWFXV010000021.1, read on the forward strand.
AGCAGGCGCATGTATCGCGCGACGTCACCACCGCCTTCGAGGCGTGGATGCTCGCCCGGAATCGACGCGCCGGTGTGGAACAGCAAGCTGACGTGCGCCTTGGACCGTGGGTTGAAGCTCGCCATGTTGCCCCGGTAGCCGAAGGTGGGCGTCTTCCACTTGATCGACTCGTCCATCCGTGGATCTTCGAGGATGATCTCGCGGACCCGGAGCATCGCGTCCTTGAGCGGATGCTGGAAGTCGGCGAACCAGGCGTCGACGTCGGGGTTGTCCGCCACGGCTCCGAGTGTTCCAGCTCGGGTGCCGCACGGACAGCATCACAGCGGTGAGCCAAGCCGCACGTCGCGCGATCGAGCCCGTAGTAGCTCTGCCAGCGCGGTGGGAGGGTGCCCAGCGATTCGCTCGACGGCGTCGCTCGTCCCGGCAAGCTCGCCAGCCGCGATCGCGGTGTAGGTGCTGACCCAGGCATCGATCTGCCAGTCGGGGGCGCCGTAATGGGCGCGCGAGCGGTAGGCGTCGTCGACCGTCTCGGGGACATAGCCGACGACGCGTTCGGTGGCACCGGAGAGTCGGTCGGCCACCTCAGCCAAAGTGAGAGCCTCCGGTCCGGTGAGGTCATAGGTCTGGCCAGCATGTACGGCCGGCTCGCGTAGAACTGCGGTCGCCACGTCGGCGATGTCGTCTTGAGCGACGGCGGCGACCCGGCCGTCGCCAGCGGGCCCGCGAATCATGCCGTCTTCGCCGACCATGGCCGGAAAGAAGTCCAGGTACAGGTTGTCCCGCAAGAAGGTCCACTGCAGTCCACTGGCTCGGATGTGCTCCTCCGTCGACCAGTGATCGCGGGCGAGGGTGAAGGTGGCGTCGGCGGCCGCGCCATAGAACGAGACGTAGACGATGTGCTCGACACTGGCCGCGACTGCGGCGTCGACGAACGTGCGGTGTTGCTGTACGCGTTCCGGCGTCTCCGACCCGGACACCATGAACAGGGTCTGGACGCCGGCGAGGGCTTGGCGACTGGCGTCGCTGTCGCCGTATTCGGCAGCGGCGATCTCGGTGCCGGTCAACCTCGGCGCTCCGGCCGGATTGCGGACGACCAATCGCTGCCGCACCCCGGCTGATGCGAGCCGTCGCGCGACCCGACCGCCGAGCCGGCCGGTGGATCCGGTCACTGCCAGAGTCGGTGTAGTCATGCGACCTCCGTCATCTTCGCAGTTGTCGCGGCACTCGCAGTGCTCATGGTGCTCCTCGTCGGTCAGCTGCGGGTGCCATGGGACGGTCATCTGAGGCCGGCCCAGGGCCTTGCCCGGTGTGCCGCCGTGGTGAAGGCTCCCAACCGGGCGGGCGATTTCGGGTTGGCTCGTTCGCGGATGCATGAATCCACCCCAGGGCGGTCACCAGATGTCCACGTTGACGCCAGGGCTGAACCAGTTGCGTTCCTATCAGCGCGGATGGCTGCGTGCTGACCTACTTGCCGGGGTGACGGTGGCGGCATACCTGATCCCTCAGGTGATGGCGTATGCGGAGGTTGCCGGGCTGCCGCCGGTCGTTGGGCTGTGGGCGATCATCGGACCCCTGCTCGTGTATGCCGTCCTTGGCTCCTCCCGCCAACTTTCGGTGGGTCCGGAGTCCACAACCGCTCTGATGACCGCGTCCGTGGTGGCTCCGCTGGCAGTCGGCGATCCGGCGCGGTACGCGGCATTGGCAGCCGTGCTTGGACTCATCGTCGGCGGGTTGTGCGTGATCGGATGGCTGGCCCGGCTTGGCTTTCTCGCCGACCTGTTGTCAAAGCCAGTGCTTGTCGGGTACATGGCCGGCATCGCCGTCGTGATGATCGTCAGTCAGCTTGCCAAGATCACCGGCATCCCCGTCCAAGGCGAGTCCCTCCTCGCTCAAATGGGTTCGTTCGTAGACCGCGTAGACCGACTGCATCTTCCGACGCTGGCACTGTCCGCAGGCGTGCTCGCATTTCTGCTGCTCGCCACCCGGCTGTCGCCGAAGGCGCCGGTGCCGCTGATCGGGATGCTGCTCGCTGCCGCAGCTGTGGCGGTGTTCTCGTTGCAGGAGCAGGGTGTGCGGGTCGTGGGCGAGATTCCAGCCGGACTGCCGACCCCGAGCCTTCCCACCGTGAGCGGGTCCGATCTGGCCGCGTTGCTTCTGCCCGCCGTGGGTGTCGCGATCGTGGCCTACACCGACAACGTCCTCACGGGCCGCGCGTTCGCCTCCCGGAACGGCTATCGCATCGACGCCAACCAAGAGCTGCTTGCCCTCGGAACAGCCAACCTCGCCGCCGGAACACTGCGCGGGTTTCCGGTCAGCAGCAGTGCCAGCCGGACCGCCATCGGCGACGCACTCGGCAGCCGCAGCCAGCTCTACTCGCTGGTCGCGCTCGGCGCGGTGCTGATCACACTGTTGGTCGGACGCGGCGTCCTCGCCACCTTCCCGAGCGCCGCACTCGGGGCGATCGTGGTCTACGCCGCACTCCGACTCGTCGATGTCAGTGAGTTCCGCCGGATCGCCCGGTTCCGGCGCAGTGAGCTGATCCTGGCGCTGGCCGCGACGGCGGCAGTGTTGTTGATGGGCGTGCTCTACGGCGTGCTCGTTGCGGTTGGTTTGTCCATCCTCGACCTGCTGCGCAGGCTGGCCCGCCCGCACGACGGCATCCTGGGCTACGCGCCTGGAATCGCCGGAATGCATGACATCGACGACTATCCCGACGCGGCGCTCGTGCCGGGGCTGGTTGTTTACCGCTACGACGCGCCGCTGTGTTTTGCCAACGCCGAGAACTTCCGGCAGCGGGCGCTGGCCGCCGTCGACGCTTCGCCGACGCCCGTTGAGTGGTTCGTGCTCAACGCCGAGGCGAACGTTGAGGTCGACCTCACCGCGGTGGACGCCCTCGACGATTTGCGGGCCGAGCTCCACCGCCGCGGCATTGTGTTCGCGCTGGCCAGGGTCAAGCAGGATCTCCGTGCCGATCTCGCTGCTGCCGGACTGGTCGACCGGGTCGGAGATGAGCGCATCTTCCCGACCCTGCCGACCGCGGTCCAGGCCTACGCCCAGTGGTACACGGCCCGGCACGGAGCACCGCCGGTCGAGAATGCACTGGGTATGCACTCCGGCCAGCGATCCGAACGGCCCGGCGAGGTCGAGCCGTGAATACCGTCGCCGTGCGGACACAGCCAGCCGCACCTCGGTGACGAAGTCGGAGGCCAGGTCTGCGTAGGGCAGAACAGCCGACGAAGTGTTGCTCCGACCGTGGCATCTGTTCGTCGATCAGTGCCTTTGCCGTCCGGCTGCGGGACAGCAGCGCCCGCGCGCTCGGAGTCAGCCACGGCAGCGTCTACCGCCACTTCAACAGCAAGGCGGCGCTCCGCGACGCCGTTACCGAACGCTGGCTGGAGAGCATCTCCTACCCCCTCGAGGCGATCGCCCGAGACGATGGACCGGCCGCCGAGCGGCTGCAGCGCTGGCTTGACCTTCTCGTCCGCTCAAAGCGCACCAAGGCCCTGGACGACCCCGAGCTCTTCGCCACTTACATCGAGCTCGCCGCCGAGGCACGCGAGGTCGTCAATACGCACGTCGACACTCTCGTTGCCCAGCTCACCCTGATCATCAGCGACGGGGTCGCGCGCGGCGAGTTCGAGGTGCCCGACACGACGGCTGCGGCGTGCGCCGTCTTCGACGCCACCTCGCGATTCCACAACCCCGCTCATGCGGCCGAATGGTCCGGCCCCGGCACCGACGCCGCATACCAGGGCGTCCGAACGCTCGTCCTTCGCGGGCTCGAGCACTCGCGGGCCGAGACCTGACTTCGCATAAGCGGCGGCCGCCGAGGGCTATGCCGACGCCGACTCCGGCTACCCACGTGTGTAAGGACCGTTGGCACCCGCGGGCTCGTTCAGGCGGACAGCTCCGCCGCGGTTACCACGTCGACTCCCCAGAACGACGAATGGCGGAAGGAAAGCTCCAGAGCATCGCTCCGACGGCGGGCCTCGCGCAGCAGCCCGACCATGAGCCGCTCATCCTCGGTCATCGGGTCATACATGGGCACGTGCAGCGTAATCTCCGCTTCGAACCTGGCGAAGAAGAAATGAACGGTGCTCAGGCGCGTGACTCCGACTGCGGTCGGGATCTGCGGGCCGGCGAGCGGCTCGTCGGCGGCGAGCCGACGCTCCCACGCGTACAGCGCCCGAGTCGGGTCGATCGGCACCATGTCGCTGTCGCCCGGCGGGCCTTCCTCAGCATACTGGCGATCGAGGACCGCCCAGAGCTCGAAGTGCAGCGTCGGGTCGTCCGGCACGGTCGAGACCTCGGCGAACGGCTCGCCTGCGCCGACGAAATCGCCGACATCGACCTGCACCTCGGCGATGTGGTTGTAGCTGGTGACGAAGCCCAGCCCGCTGGGATGATGGTCGATGCTGACGTTGGCCGTGTCACCGCCCGGTTGGACCTCGACCTTGACGATGCGACCGCTATAGGCGGCGTAGACACAGTTCCCCGCTGCGGAAGCGAGGTCGACGGCCTGGTGCAGGCCGTGGGAGAAATGGACGTCACGGCCGGTTGGATTCGATGGATCGTCGGCGGGGATGAACTGGCTGGTGCTGCACGGCGGCACCCTCGGAAGCTCTCTGCGGCGAAGCGAGTCGAAGCGGCCGTTCTCGAGGCGGAGCTGCAGCGGCAGCTCCAGCGGCGGGCTGAACAACCAGGACTGGTGGCTGACTGGAGAAAGCGGCATGACTTCCCTCTCGCCTCAGGGGCTATCGATGACGCGAGCGTCATAACACGTGCCTCAGTCTTCCGCTGAAGGTGGGGGCCGTGATGCTTGCATCGTGCTGATGCGGTCAGGCCTGGTCGGTGGGCATGATCCACAGCTCGCCGATGGCGGTGTGGCGGGGTCGGGTGACGATGTAGGCGACGCCGTCGGCGATGTCTTCGGGGGCGAGGACCTCGGTCTGTTCGTAGAACGGGTCGATCATCTCGTTGCGGACCTCGGACTTGTTGTGCGAGCCCAGCTCGGTCGCGACGCCACCCGGCTCGACGACACCGACGCGCACGTGCCGCTTGGTGACTTCCTGACGCAGGGCCTCGGTGAACCCGTTCACGCCGAACTTGGTGAAGTTGTAGACGCCGTACCCATTCCACGCGACGCGCCCGGCGATCGAGCTGATGTTGACGATGTCGGCGACCTGGCGCGGGCCGTCTTCGGCGGCCTGCAGCAGGTGCGGTAGCGCGGCGTGGGTGGTGTAGAGCAGGCCCTGGGCGTTGATGGCGATCATGCGGTCCCAGTCCTCGGGGTCCGCCCCGACGACGGGGCCGAGGAGCATCAGTCCGGCGTTGTTGACCAGGGTGTCCAACCTTCCGAACCGCTGGACGGCCTGCTGGATGGCCGCCTCGGCCTGGGTGCGGTCGGTGATGTCTGCTTCCACGACCAGCGCGGTGCCGCCTGCCTTCTCGATCTCGGCGGCGACCGCTTCCAGCCGGTCCCGGCGTCGGGCCACCAGTGCGACGGAGGCACCGTCCGCGGCGAGCCGGCGGGCTGTGGCGGCGCCGATACCGCTGCTCGCGCCGGTGACGAGGGCGGCAGTGCCGGTCAGCGTCGAGGTCATGGGGTTGTGTTCCTCTTCTTGGACGGCCGAGGGTAGATGGGCGAAGCGTCACCTCACGTGGGCGGTGGCTCAGGCGTCGTCGTGGGCGAGGTTGCTGGACAGCTCGCGGTTGGCGCCGGCCTGCTCGAGGAGCAGCTTGGCCCTGTTCTCGAAGGTGACGACCGCGTCGGCGCCCGCGGGGAAGCGCAGCGGCGGCTCCTCCAGGGCAGCGAGGCGGACTAGGGCGTCGGCGAGCTTGGCGGGGTCGCCAGTCTGCTGGCCGTTCATGCTGTTCCACGTCGTCGACGGTCTGCTTGGTGCGCTCGGCGTAGTCCTCGATCGTGGACTCGGCGTAGCTGGTCGATTCCGGGGTGAGCAGCTCGGTGCGGAAGAAGCCGGGCTCGACGAGCATCGTGCGGATGCCGAACGGTGCGACCTCGGGGGCCAGCGACTCCATCCAGCCCTCCACCCCGAACTTGGACGCGGCGTACGCGGTCAGGAACTCTCCGCCGGTGAGGCCGGCGGTCGAGGAGATCGTGACCACCAGGCCGGAGCGCTGGGCGCGCATCACCGGCAGGGCCGCGCGGGTGACGTTGATCGGGCCGAACAGGGTGGTCTCGATCTGTGCCCGGAACTCCTCTGGGCGTGATCTCCTCGAAGAACCCGGCGTAGAAGTTGCCGGCGTTGTTGACCAGCACGTCGAGGCGGCCGAACCGGTCGACCGCCGCCTGGACGGCCGCCTCGGCATCGGCGGGGTCGGTGACGTCGAGCTTCACGGCCAGCAGGTCATCGTGCGCTCCGATCGCAGACCTGACCCTCTCGGGGTTGCGTCCGGTGGCGACCACAGCGTGGCCGGCGGCCAGCGCGGCCTTGGCGATGTCGACACCCATGCCACGGCCAGCGCCGGTAATGAGCCAAACCTTCTTGTCGGTCATGCGAGTGCACTTCTTCTGTTCATCTGCGTTGTGGGACTCCGCCTCCTCGGCGGCGCACCCTCTACGGAACCAGCCATCGCAGGAAGCGTGGGAGACCCTGTGGGAGGGGGTACTGACAGGGACCCCCAACCCCGCGGAACCGCTCGTAGGGTTGAGGACATGGCAGGCAGGAACCACACCCGCGACGGCTCCGGCGACTTCCGTGGCGACCTCCGCGGACAGATCCGGGAGTTCCTGAGCACGCGACGTGCCAAGATCAGTCCCGAACAGGCCGGGCTGCCGGTGTATCGGCGGCGATCGCCGACGGGTCTCGGGGCTGCGCCGCGAGGAGGTCGCCTGCCTGGCGGGCATCTCCCCGCGAGTACTAGACCCGGCTCGAGCGCGGCAACGCCACCGGCGTCTCCGAGAGCGTCATCGAGGGCATCGCGCACGCACTGCAGCTCGACGAGGCCGAGCGAGCGCACCTGCGCGACCTGCTCCGCACCGCCGGCACGACCCGCCCGCCGCGCCGGCGGCCGGCGCGACAGCGGGTCCGGCCCACGGTGCAGCGCATCCTGGACTCGATGACCGGCACGCCCGCGTTCGTGCTCAACGGACGCCTGGACATCCTGGCCGCCAACGACCTCGGGCTCGCGCTGTACGCACCGATCTACGCCGACCCGGTCAGGCCGGCCAACAACGCCAGGTTCGTCTTCCTGGACCCGCACGCGACCGAGTTCTTCCGCGACTGGGACAAGGTCGCCAACGACACCGTCGCCATGTTGCGCGCCGAAGTCGGCCGCGACCCCTACGACCGGGAACTGCTCGACCTGATCGGGGAGCTGTCCACCCGCAGCGACGAATTCCGGCGTCCGCTGGGCCGCCCACAACGTCCGAATCCACACCAGCGGCGTCAAGCTCCTCCACCACCCCCTCGTCGGGGACCTCGACCTGCCGTTCGAGTCCTTCCCGCTGCCCGCCGAGCCCGGCCAGAGCCTCCTCGTCTACACCGCCGAGCCCGGGTCCCCCACACAGGACGCCCTGAACCTGCTGGCCAGCTGGGCGTCCACCACCGACGACCTCGTCCTAGACCCCACCCGCGACGACCAGCCCACCGGTGCACCCAAGGGCCCAACCCGCCGCACATGACAACAGCCCGAACCCCCAACCGAGGGTTCGAACTGTCGCCGATGTCTTGAGAGATCACACAGCGCCCCTTACAGGACACTTTTCGAACCGGCAATTCGGAAAAAATCTGGCACGTCTTACCGTGCCTGCGGAGCCTCCTGACCCGGCTGGCGGATGTCAGCCGAGTCTTTGCACCTGCGGGTGTGGGGTAGCAGTCGCACCACCACGGAAATTCGTGAACCAGAAGCACTACAGCGCGTGGTTGTCACAGGTCAGGTACTTCGGGCGCAACCTCAGGCCTCGACCGCGATGACAACCAACGCCCAAGGGTGCCCCAACTGGAGATCTCTCCGAGTGGCGCAAGCGCCCAAATTTCTGCCGAATGACTGGGCGTTGCTGCGTGCGACGACGCTGCTGCGTGGCAGCCGGTGCGGCGGGCGTCA
>CAWFXV010000022.1:0-274853 GCA_963819885.1 uncultured Actinomycetota bacterium
GACCTTTCCAAGTGCCGAGGTGACCCGGGGTGCCCCAACGATCGGCGCGGCGGCGGCGAGCACGCCACGGACGTGATAGCGCCGCCGTCGACATCGTCAGCGCCGGCCTGCTCACTCATGGTGACCGGAATGGTGCCAAGCGATGAACACGCCCACCGACGCGGCCGTCACCTACGGATGCATGCAGGAGCCGGGCGAACTAGGCGACAGCGTGACGACCAAGGTATCGACACGAACGTTCCGAGGCCGGGTTGGCGCCCGCCTACTCGACCTCGGTGATGTCGCGTCCGTGTGCGGTCAATGCCCAGATCACGGTGATGGCGATCGCGATCATCGTGATCGACCAGACTGGGTAATACGGCAGCCAGGCGAAGTTCACGATGGCGCTGATCACCGCGACGATCACGCCGACGGTCCGAGCCCAGACCGCGCCTCGGAACAGCCAGATGCCGGCGAGCAGGACGATGATGCCACCGATGAGGTGGATCCATCCCCACGTGGTGGCGTCGAACTGCAGGAAGTAGACGTCGCCGGTGGCTTCGGTCCCGGCCGCCGGGACGACGCTGTAGAACTCGTTCTCGATGATCCCCGCCAGTCCAGCGATGGCGTGGAACGTGCCGATCATGATCAACATGATGGCGGCGAACGAGATCCAGCCGACAGCGGCGCTGCTCCGCTCCCGGTAGGTGTTTTGCGTCTCGGACATGCTTCTGCCTCGCTCTTCTCGCGCTGCTCGCACCGCGCTGCGCGGCGCCACCGCATTCAAGCAGTCAACACAGAGTCCGGCTAGCACCCCACGCGGTAATCTGGCGACCAGAAACGTAACGGCGCGTATTCGCCGGCTGGGAATAAGCCGTGCCCCAGGGTCAGGCGATCTGGTCTCTGCGGTGTCGCCTCACGTGACCGCTGGCGCCACCTGACAGGACCGCGAGTCTCGGAGCTGGTGGCTGCCTGGGCGGGGGACGAGTGAGCGGGCGGCACGATGCCCCGCGGATACGGGAGCTACGTGCCTTCGGCGAGCTGCTGCTCGGCTGCGAGTTCGGCGAGGCCAAGCGCGCGGACGACATTGCCCACCGCGGAGGCGACGCGGGCCGTTCCTACAATCGGTGCGACGGCTGCCAGGACGTCGCGGACCCGCTCGCCGTCGACCCCGATTTCGGCCGCGGCGCCGAGATTCAACAGGTACGAGCTCGGCGGTGCATCCACCGCGACGAGCGCGGCGATGCGCACCAGCATCAAGGTTTGTAGGTCGAGGCCGGAGGCTTCCACCGAGGCGGCGGTCATGGTCGCCAGCAGATCCAACACCGGGGTTTCCGCGGGTACGTCGCTCATCTCAGCGCTCCTCATCCATGTGTGGTTGGCGGCGGCACTATACGCCGTTGCCGGGCCCTGTGGCGGTCATCAAGTCGCCGCTGGGCCGATGGAAACAACGCCTGGCGCGTTCGACGGTCTACCTAGCAGGTAAGCGTACGCACACGGCACCGGCATTAGCTGCGCCCAGGCCACCAGGCGGGCGCCTCGACGGCCCCCGTCTGCACGGCGACTGCGAGCGAATCGAAGACCGTCCAGACCTCGGTGATCTTGTTCCCGCTGAGGGTCATGAATGCGGTGCCCTCGACGTCGATCGCCTCACCGCTCGCGGGCAGTCCAGGGACGTCCCCGGTGTGGGTTCCGGTGATCCGGAACTCGATCGCGATCCGGTTCTTCTCGCGGATCTCCTGGGTGAGCTCCATCCGCACGTCCGGCGCGAGCGCGCGCCACGACTCGATGCTCTCTTTGGCCATGGCCGGGCCGCCGCCTTCAGTGGTGAACGAGAGGCCGTTCGTGTAGATCGAGATGTCGGGCGCGATGTGCTTGTCGGCCTCGTTGAAATCGCCGTCGTTCCAGGCGCCGAGCACGAACCTCACCGCTGGATGCTTCGGCTCAAGCTGAGCGCCCTCGACATCCTTCCCCTGCTTGTGCTTGAAGTGCTTAATCGCGAGAGCCGTAACCGTCGGGATGACAGCGAGGTCAGGGCCGGATGCCAGCAGGTCATTCATGTCTAGGTCCGCCTAGTCGGAGCACAGGCAGGCTAGCCCGTGGCTGGCTTCACCTGCAGCGTGATGAAGCCTTCGTTCGTCGGGAAGTACATGCGCCACCGTAGCCGGGGACGATCAACAAGTCGACGGTCAATGGGCTGGCCGAATCCGATTCGGCGAGGACTCGCCCGGTCGCGGCATTGCGCCGTGTGACCTGCTCTTTGTGGCGGCTGGTCACGACATCGAGCAGCACGCGAGGTCTTGGGGGCCGCAGAGCTCATCTGCAGGCGTCGAGCGCCTTGGGCAGCGGATGGTCGAGGCAAGGCAGGTCACTGGTAAACATCGGCACCCGCGCCGGCGTCTCGTCCCAGCGCCACTCGTCGATGCTGGCGAAGGAACATTTGCAGCCTGCCCAGCCGGTGGGTGACGGTCGCGGTGGTGAATCTGGGCTTGTGCTTCCCGGGACGCTCAGCCAGCGACGGTTTGTAGTCCTCTACGTGCCGGCGGGTGATGTCGGCGATGTCGGCCGCGTCCGGTGTGGCCCACGAGGAAACCCGACGAACGAGCGCAGTGCGACAGAACACCCACGCGATCTGTTCCAGGTAGCGGCGCATGGTGACAGCCAGCTGTGGCCTCGCCACGGCTAGCTGCTCACAGACGGGCAGCAGCAGCGGCGCGCTCACCGCTCACCTGCCGGGGTCGGTCCATCGGCGAACACCTGCGCGTCGATCACGTCGGCAGCCTTGCGGTACCTCTGTACGATCTGCCCGTGTCGGCTTCTAACGATGTCGCAAGTGCGCCCCGGGTCGGGGGCGGTGTCCTGCCGCTGTTGGCGATCACTCAGTTCTTGATGACCGTCGACTCGACGGTCATGAACGTCTCGATCAGTGCGTTGGTCGAGGATCTGGACACGACGGTGACGGCGATCCAGGCGGTGATCACCTCCTACACGTTGGTGATGGCGGCCTCGATGATCACCGGCGGCAAGCTTGGGGACATTCTCGGTCGCCGGCGGGCGTTGCGAATCGGGCTGGTGGTGTACGCCGCCGGTTCGGGATTGACCGCCATCTCGCCGAATGTTGCCGTGTTGTTCCTCGGCTGGTCGGTTCTGGAGGGTCTGGGCGCCGCTTTGATCATGCCGACTGTGACGGCGCTGGTGGCCGGGAACTTCGCGGGCGAGCAGAGAGCGCGGGCCTACGGCGCGATTGCCGCCTCGGCGGCGGTTGCGGTCGCGGCCGGTCCGATCATCGGCGGGTTCGTCACGGCGAACTTCAGTTGGCGCTGGGTCTTCGCTGCCGAGGTCCTCATCGCCATCGGCATCTTGATCGGCACGGCCAGGATCCCGGACGTGGTGGTGGAGGAGCGTCCGAAACTGGACGGCGTCGGCGCGCTGCTGTCCGCGGCGGGCCTGGCGATGATCGTGCTGGGTGTGCTGCAGTCGTCGTCGTGGGGCTGGGTAGAGCCCCGGATCCCGGACGGCCCGGACGCGACCCCACAGATTGCCGGCATCTCGCTCACCGCCTGGCTCATCCTGGCTGGCCTGTTCGTGCTGTGGATGTTGGTGGAGTGGCTGGACCACCGGAAGGCCCGGGGGCAGGCACCGCTGTTCGATCCGGCGCTGCTCGACAACCGGCAGCTTCGTGGTGGGCTGTCGGTGCTGCTCACCCAGTACCTGGTGTCCAGCGGCCTGTTCTTCACCGTCCCGCTGTTCTTGACGATCGTGCTCGGCCTGGACGCGTTCGAGACCGGCATCAAGATGTTGCCGCTGTCACTGGCGCTCATCGTGGTCGCGCCCGCGGTGCCGCGCTTCGCGCCGAATGCCAGCCCGCGGCGGGTCGCCCGGCTCGGCCTGCTCCTGCTGGCCGGAGCGGCGCTGCTGCTGGCCTTCCTGCTGGGCGAGTACCCAGCCGATGCCGGCATCGTCACCGTGCCGTTCCTGCTGCTGGGCGCCGGGCTCGGCCTGCTCGCCTCACAACTGGGCAACGTGATCGTGTCCTCGGAGCCGGTCGAGCGCAGCGGCGAGGTCGGCGGGCTGCAGTACACCGCACAGAATCTCGGTGCTTCGCTGGGAACAGCGCTGATCGGTGCGGTCGTCATCGGGGCGCTTGCCACGGTGCTGCTCCAAGGCGTCGAGGAATCACCCGCTGTGAGCGATGCAGTGGAAGAAGGAGTCGGCATTGAACTCGAAGCCGGCGTCGAGTTCATGTCCGACGCTCAACTCGAGGCGGTCCTCGCCGAAACAGCGATTCCGCCGGAGGAGCAGGAGGCCATCGTCACGGCCAACGCCGAGGCCCGCATCGAGGCCCTGCAGCTCGGCATGGTGGCCGTCGCATGGGTGGCCCTGCTCGGGCTCTTCCCGACAAGGCGGCTCCCAGGTAAAGCACTCCAGACCACTGAGATCACGACCGAGTGACGGCGCCGTGAAGGCCATGGCCGTAGCTCACCGTTCCCGGCCATTGCTCGTCATCCCAACCCAGCCGTGTGGCGGCCTGCCCTAACGAAAATCAGCACTGCGAAATTGTCGCAACGCTGCGGCCCTATGTTTTGCCGACCACTCTTAGCGTCACTTACCGCCTCCTTGCCGTCCTCACCACGCATCGACGTCGCTTCGGCCCATGACCCACTCGATGGTGAGGCGGCGCATCGTGGCTCAGCGGACTGCTTGCCTCCCGACCCTCTCGCGGGCTCCCCAAGCACGTGTTGAGCCATACGCTGGGGTGGAGAGTGAGAACACTCACGCTCCGAGCAGCGCTAGAGTGCACGCACTTGGAGCTCTTTATCGGCATCGCTCCGTCGGAAGACACTGCACGAAGAAGGAGTCCGATGAGTCGACCCGATCGCACTAGTCTCCCGATACGCCGAGAGACCTTCGCGGGCGTTGCAAACAGAACGCTCCACGGTTCGCAGCCGGACTGGAATCTGATTGGGCATCCGACTCCTCCGCAGGGCGCACCGAATGTGCTGCTTGTGCTGATCGACGATGCCGGGTTCGGCAATCCGAGTACCTTCGGTGGCCCGATCCGGACGCCGAACTTCACGCGGATGGCGGCGGGTGGGCTGCGCTACAACCGGATGCACGTCACGGCGCTGTGCTCGCCCACCAGGGCGGCTCTGTTGACCGGGAGGAACAACCACGCCGTCGGGTACGGCTCGATCGGCGAGTTCGCCGGTGGTTTCCCCGGCTACTCGGCCATCTTGCCTCGTGACTGCGCGCCGCTGCCTCGGATCCTGCGGGACAACGGGTACAGCACGGCCGCGTTCGGCAAGTGGCATTTGACCCCGGACGGGCAGCAGGGCCCGGCCGGGCCGTTCGACCGGTGGCCGAATGGGTGGGGGTTCGACTACTTCTACGGGATCCTCGGTGGTGGCTCCAGCCAGTATGACCCGTGCCTAGCCGAGAACCAGAAGATCATCGGTACGGCCGCCGAGTTCTACGACGAGGAGCACCCGTACTACTTCCCCGACGCCATGGCGGACAAGACCATCGAGTGGCTGCACGGCATCCGCGGCCAGGATGCCGGTAAGCCGTTCTTCGTCTACTTCTCCACCGGCTGCAGCCACGCCCCGCACCATGTCGCGAAGGAGTGGGCGGACCGGTACCAGGGCCAGTTCGACCAGGGCTGGGACCGGCTGCGCGAGGAGACCTTCGCCCGGCAGCAGGAGCTGGGTGTCATCCCGCCCGACGCGGAGCTGACCCCTCGCGACCAGGCGTTCCCGGCATGGGAGGACGTGCCCGAGAAGTTGAAGCCGTTCTACGCCCGGCAGATGGAGGTCTACGCCGGCTACTCGGAGAACGCCGACCACAACGTCGGGCGGGTGATCGACGCGATCGACGAGCTGGGCGAGCTGGACAACACGCTGATCATCTGGATCTGGGGCGACAACGGCGCCAGCATGGAAGGGACGGTCACCGGCTCGTTCAACGAACTGACGATGCAGAACGGCATCCCGCTCACCGACGAGATGCAGCTGCAGCTCGCCGAGCGGTACGGCGGGATCGACGCGTGGAGCACGTCGATGATGGCGCCACACTACGGGGCGGCCTGGGCATGGGCGGGGAACACGCCGTTCAAGTGGGGCAAGCAGGTCGGCTCGCACCTCGGCGGGACCCGCAACCCGCTGGTGCTGCACTGGCCGGAACGCATCACCGACGCGGCGGCCTCCGCTCGCAGTTCACCCACGTGATCGACATCGCACCGCTGGTCCTGGACGTGATCGGGATTCCGGTCCCGCGGACCGTCGATGGGATCGAGCAGGAGCCCATGCACGGGATCTCGTTCGCCGCCTCGCTGACCGACCGGGCCGCGGAGGAGCACCGGACCCAGCAGTACTTCGAGACCATCGGCAACCGGGCGATGTACAAGGACGGCTGGTGGCTGGCGATGAAGACCGAGCGCATCCCGTGGGTGCTCACCCCCGATGCGATCCGGCCCTACGCGCCTGACGTGTGGGACCCGGACGCCGGCCCCACCGAGCTGTACTACCTGCCCGACGACTTCACGCAGGCCAAGGACTTCTCCGGCGAGCACCCGGAGAAGGTGGGTGAGCTGAAGGAGCTGTTCTGGGAGGAGGCCGAGCGGTACAAGGTGTTGCCGCTGCTCGGGGCGCTGTCCACCTTCTTCGGGATACTGCCGCCGCTGCCGGAGCAGGCCAAGTTCGAGTTCCGCGGGGACGTGCAGAACGTGATGCCCGGGATGATCCCCAGGATCTACAACCACTCCTACGCGATCGAGGCGGACCTGGTCGTGCCGGACGCGGGCGCCGAAGGTGTCATCGTGGCCGAGGCAGACCACCTCGGCGGGTTCACCCTCTACGTCAAGGACGGCAAACTCACGCACACCTACTCGATGATGGGGGTGTTCGTGTTCAAGCAAGTCGCCGACGAGGCGCTGCCCACCGGCGAGGTGACGGTCCGAATGCAGTTCGAGGCCGACGCGGCCAAGCCGGCGACCGGCGGCGACGTGACCTTGTTCATCGACGGCCGACCGGTCGGCAAAGGACGGATGGACCACACCGTGCCCATCCGGTTCACCGGCTACGCCGGCATGGACATCGGCAGGGACAACGGTGGCGTCGTCGATATGAGCTACGAGAGCGAGAAGCCTTTCGCGTTCACCGGGACGGTGAAGAAGGTGGTCTTCGACCTCAAGCCTCACCTCTCGGACGAGGATGAGCTCCGACTGCACGCCGAGGCACATCGCGGACAGTCCGCGCACGGCCTCGCCGGATGAAACGAAGGGAAGGAAGATGCGTGAGCAGACGATCGATGTGCTGATCGGGGGCTACCTCTCGACGGAGGCGGCGCAGGAGGACTACGAAGCGGTCCTGAACTGTGGTGCGCGGGTCGAGGGTGCGGTCGTCGTCAGCAAGGACCTCGAGGGAAACCTCTCGGTAGAGCAGACCGATCACATGGTCGAGAAAGGTGCCGCGGGGCTCGCCTCGGTCGGGTTCGTGGTCGGCCTTTTCGCGCCGCCGCTACTCGCCGCGACCGCGGTCGGCGCAGCGCTGGGTGCGGTGGGCGGCAAGGTGCTGCACAAGAAGACGGGCAGCAAGATCGAGGAGTCAGCCGGCGAAACGATCCCCATCGGGGGCTCCGGCCTGATCGTGGCGTATCAGCACGAGGTCGCCGACACAGTGGAACCCGCGGTCACGCGCGCGATCGAGAAGGTGGTCGGCCAGGCGGAGGGTCGCCATGTGCAGGCACTCAAGGGGGCGCTCGCGGATGCGCAGAAGAAGATGGCCGAGACCGGTGGTTAGGCGCACGCTGATCCTCGGGTTTCCAGCCACGCCATCCGTGTAGTAGGGCATGTGGTCGGTCCTCTCGAACGATGACGTGGTCGGCGTCGGCGTCAGACGCTCGAATGCCGAGTGGGAGGGGACTTGTTAAGAGACTTGGCGGCGGATCACAGGCCCTCTCCCAAGTTGGCGATGAATCTGATGGCCGTGATGCTCGGCAGAAACACGTAAGCAGCTGCTTTGGTCGTAACGAAGCTTGAGAGCCCCGTCACCTCGATCGGCGCGCCCCCATCCGGCTGAGGTATGACGAAGATGCTCTCCGCCGGGTCCTGGGTGCCGATCAGTGGATCTTTCGACTTTGGGTCAAGCCTGACGGCCCCAGCGAATTCGCCGTCATTGACCCAACGTCGCAGCACGAACTCGTATTGGTTTTCGATGTTCGAGTTGATGAAATGAAAGAGCATCCCGCGCTCGATGCCATCGTAGGGTTTCCCTGGATCATAGGTCGGCCCGTACGGCATACCGCGACGAATTAGCCGGTGAGAATTATTGCTCCCGCCGGGCACCCCCTGGCCCGCGACCGGTTGACCGCGTGGATTGACGCGGCGTATGTGCGCGCCGACGGGACACCGGATCCCCTTCGGATCTCCCAGACCATCGGCATTCACATACTCGAAATCGTTCAACTGTTCGGGCGAAATCCCTCCCGCAGGGCTATCCGTGTCCGGTGACAACGCGAGAGGAACGCCGTTGCGCCATCGCCCGCACATCTTCGCGGCGAGCAGTTCAGGATCGATCTTGTCTCTGTTCGACTGCAGAAAATCCTCAAAGCCAACGACGTCGGTTTCGACCTTCTTGAAGACTGCAAAGCTACCGTTCAAGCCAAGTTGTCCCGGCTCGGGTACCACGTAGTTCTCAGCGTCCTCCCGCAAGACGAACAGCCATGGCTCGCAGGGCTGCTGGTGATCGGGGGGATATCTTTCCGGGCCACCGCGAATGGTGGTCGTCGTGATGCCGTCGGTAAATCCGAAGTGAATTTTGGTCGTAGGCACGGGCTGGCCATTTTGCATTTCCATCAGCGCCATCCCGTCCTGGCGCCAGATCTCTCGAAAGGCATCCCCCTCGGCAAACCAGGCAGCCAACCTGTCGCTGTAGCTCGTCATCGCCTCCGGGCTGAGGGCGTGCAGCGTCACCAGAACGTGATCGTCCCCACTCCCAAAACCGCCGAGCCAGTTCTGGGGGGAACCCGCTCCGGTATCTCCGACCAACTCCGCTCGTTGCGCGGCTCCATCGACGAACGCACCGAATGATTTGAACGATACCGTCGGGACGCGTTCTTCTATCTCCAGTGCCACCAGTCCGGGCCACGTGATACCGATGTTGAGGCAATAGTCGGGCTTCCGACGCGGGGCATCGGTGGGATCGTCTTCTGGCCCGGGCGCGAACCCCACATGCCAGTCCTCGGCAGTCGTGAGCTGCGGGGCGTCGGATTCGTCGCCGCTGACGAGCCGTCCGAGTTGCCTGCGCGCTTGTGCCGGAATTCCCACCGTCAACAAGAAATGTCGCACCATCGGCATTCGATAACCGCGGAGAACGAACCCCTGGATGTCCGCGAGGTCGAGCGCGGACTCTTCCAGGCCCCCCGAATCGGTATCGGGCTCTAGGCGTTCATGCCGCTCTCGACCAAGCAACCGGCGAAGAAGCCCCGGGCCCTTCATCGCCGGTGTGCCTGTGTGTCGTTCTCCTTAGCCAACGCCGAACTCCGATTTGATCCATGGTTCGTGACCACGTGACAGCCTGCTACCCAGCGGGGGCCGATGGTGACTTGCGATAATCGGCCAGCAGGGCTCGAATGTCCAGAACCGAGAGACCTGGATAGGCGCTGTAAAACCCGATGGTCGGATAGTTGTTCTCCAAAGCCCACTGATAGAACGCCTGCGCGTTCTTTGCGACTGGGGTCGGCGGCGCGCCAACGACATGTGGAAAGAGAGCATCGAACGTCGATCGAGGTCTTTTCTGCGAAGTCCTGGATGTACTTCTTGAAATCACCGTCGTAGATCGTAAAGAAGGCTATGTGGTTGTTCTCAAAGGGCACACAATGGGCGAAATGCAGCGTCCCAACAGAATCTGATGTCTTCATGTCCCTTGTCCACGAAATGGACCTCGCGACCAGCTTCACGGCAAAGCCTTGCACACGTGACTTGATGGACATGTATGTCAGCAAGCAGCTCTGCGAGGTATTGCCCGTGAAGCCCGCCGCACTCGCGGCCGCCTTGATGTCCTGGACCGAAGCGTCCTCGTAAGCGAAAAACGCATCTAGAAGCTCGCGGACATGATGCTTCAGCCATTTGATGACCCCCTGAGGGTTACCAGCCACGGGCGTGGCCGGAGGGTCTTCCACATGATCGAAGATGGCGTCGAACACCGGGCCAGCACTCTCCACGAGTCGCTCAATATGCTGGTCGACCTCGCCGTCGATGTCCGAAAGGAAGAGAAGCTTCTCGTCTCCCTTGACCATGAAACGGGAGAAATGCACGGTACCGAGGTCGTCCTGCGCTTTCGCTAGATCGGGCATCAACGCGGACAGCTGTTCGGGTAGCGCATTGGCGCTGGCGGGACGACTTGATCGGGAAGTCAATCACGAGATGACTTTGGCCCATCGCCTTCTCCTCGAAGTGTCCGCAGAGCCGGGACGTTCTTCCGGGTCAGGCTAACTTATGAGGCCGGTTCAGTCCACGTCTGGTATCGGAGGGCATCGATTAGCGGAACAGGTCCATCGCCGCGCGGATGATCAGGTCCTTGATGCGGCCCTCGCCGCGGGTCGCAGTGCGGCAGCTAGGCGTGGAGGGTCGAAGTCGACTGGGTCAAGCCGACCGAAGCGCTGCCCTTCGATGACAGCGAGTTCGACGTCGTCACGTCATCGCCCGGCGCGATCGTCGCGCCGAATCACAACGCAGTCGCACCAACGAGCGCGGGAGTTGGGGTGGCGGCCATCGCCGTATGGATCGCGAGGTCGAGGCTCGGCGCTCTTGATCCGCCGAAGCCGCAGCGGCACAGTAGTCGCGTGGTTGACATCGACGCTCTCGAAGGCTCGATCCTTTGAGGCGGCGACTGTTGGCGATCTTCGCGCTGGTGGTGGGGGCGGCCACGGTCGCGCTTGCTGTGGTGGTGGCGGTAGTCGAGTTCCCGCGTGGCCTGGTTGTGTTGGGTTGCGTGTTGATCGCGGGGGCGTCGGCCTGGTACGGGGTGCTCCGGCGGGGTATCGCGCGGGTGGCGGGGTTGGCGGTGGCTGGCCTCGCGTTCGCGGGTGCGGTGGTGCTGGTTGTTGTGGGTGGGTCGCCGCTTGTCGATGTGCTGGTGGTGGCGGGGCTGGTGGTGTTTGTGGCGGCGGCGCGGGCCACTCTCGTTGTGCATGTGGATTTGCCGGGCGCCCCGGCTCCGCGCCATCCGGTGCTGTTTTTCAATCCGCGCTCCGGCGGGGGGAAGGCGGAGCGCTTCGCGCTCGCTGAGGAGGCGGGCAAGCGGGGGATCGAGCCGATCGAGTTGAAGGCCGGTGACGATCTGGAGGTGCTTGTCCGCGACGCGGTCGAGCGCGGCGCGGACGGGCTGGCGATGGCGGGTGGGGACGGCTCGCAGGCGATCGTGGCCGCGGTCGCTGCCGAGTTCGGACTGCCGTACGCATGTATACCTGCTGGCACCCGCAACCACTTCGCGCTCGATCTGGGCGTCGACCGCGACGATGTCGTCGGTGCCCTGGAGGCGTTCGTGGATGGCGGTGAGCGGCGGGTGGACCTGGCCGAGGTGAACGGCCTTGTGTTCGTCAACAACGTCTCGCTCGGCCTGTACGCCGAGGCGGTCCAGCGCGCCGGCTACCGCGACGCGAAGATCCGCACCCTGCTCGACACCGTGCCCGACGTGCTCGGCCCGGGCGGCGACGCTCTGGATATGCGCTGGAAGGGGCCGGGCGGGTACGAACACCACGGAGGCGCTGCGGTGCTGGTGTCGAACAACCGTTACCGGCTCGGCCGCGCGGTCGGCTCGGGCACCCGCCCACGCATCGACGACGGCCTGCTCGGGATCACCGTCGTCGGGGCGACCTCCGGGCGCGGCGAGCGCGGCCGTTCGTGGCAGAGCCCGTGGCGAGAGTGGTCCGCGCCGATCTTCGAGGTCGATGCGGAGCGGGCTGTCCCGGCCGGCATCGACGGTGAGGCGGTCGTCCTCGATGCGCCGATGCACTTCCGCATTCGGCCCGGGGTCCTACGGGTGCGCATCGCTCGCAAGCACCCGGGCGCCTCACCCTCGGCGATGGTTCCCGAAGGCATCCGGGCCGGCGTGGTCGAGCTGGCGCGAATCGCCGCCGGCCGACACCAGAAACCCCGCAAGGTCAACACAACGGAGGAAAGTAATGGACCTGGTGGAGATCTCGGAGAAGGAGCGGCTGAGCCGCGAGGACGCCGCCGCCCGCCTGCACGCCCTCGCCGACGCGCTGGCCCGGAACAACGAGGTCGAGTTCGAACGCGGCGGCCTGCGCTTCAAGGTGCACGTGCCCGACCAGGTCGACTTCAAACTCGAGATCGAGATCGACGACGAGGAGCGTGAGCTCGAGGTCGAACTCAAATGGTGACCGAAGCCGATGCCGTCAGCGGCTGAACCCTGGACTTCGGCCGGGGCGGCCGTAGACGCGGACCGCGTGCAGGCACCATCCGTAAGGCTCGACTGCGGCGCCGGTCGCCTCGTGAAGACACGATGATCGGCCCAGGTGCGCGGGAGCCGGTTGAGGAACGGCTGGCGGACCGGCTCAACGCCCGCCAGGCCGACGCGGGCCGCGCACCGGGCGGGCGACCTGCTGCACCGCCTCGGCAATTGCGACCGGGCCGCCTACCGATCGGTGGCACGGCTGCCCACGCCAAAACTGGACGAGCCGCTGAGGCGGGTGTCCGACTTCGCCAACTTCTCCAAGCCGTGGTTCCTCGTCGCCGGCCTACTCGCGCTGCTCGGAGGACGTCGGGGCCGGCGTGCCGCGCTCACCGGCCTGGCGGCTGTCGGCGCGGCGTCCCTGGTGGTGAACCAGCCCATGAAGATGGCTGGCGAACGCCACCGCCCCGACCGGGATCGTCTCGGCGTCCCCCAGCAGCGATGGGTGCCCATGCCGGCGTCGACATCGTTCCCCTCCGGTCACTCCGCGTCCGCCGCCGCCTTCGCCGTCGCCGTCGGAGACGTCCAGCCGGCGCTGCGGCTGCCGTTGCGGGCAGCAGCCTCGATCGTGGCGTTCTCCCGCGTATACACAGGCGTGCACTACCCCAGCGACGTACTCGCCGGGGCGGCCGCAGGGGCCCTACTCGGACGACTGACATCGACAGCGGCACTCCGCTTCCATTGGGCTGGTATCGGGGGCGAGGTGCTGGTGGACGCCCGCCCTATGTCAGCCCGATGTGACGGCATACCCGTTCGGGATACAACGCGTTCCGGCTAGATCCCCTGGGTGGCTTCGAGCTTTCCTGACCGGATCGCCTGGACGAAAGCGTCGTAGTCTCGCTCGTTTTGGTCGGCGTATCGGACCGCGAAGTCGGTCATGGCGCGATCGAACCGGTCGCTGGTGCCGAGGTAGGCGGAGATCGCCACCGGATCGCCCGATCGTGCGTGTGCCCTGGCCAGGGTCCATCCGCACACGCCGGCGTAGTAGTTCATCGCCGCGGGATCGAAAAGCTCGATCAGCGCGGATCCCTTCATGTCGCGGAGCTGGCGCCAGTAGTAGAAGCGTCCCTCTTGCACGCCTTTGGTCCAGCCCAGGAAGATGTCGCTGGCCGCCTGCATGAGGCGTTGGCCTTGCACGACGCGTTCCCCGGGCTGGCGGAACCGGCTCTTGGGCAGGTGGTCCTCGAGTACCGAGGCGGTCGCCTCCTTGACCTGGAGGAACAGCGGATCCTGGCCGTCTCGCCCTCGGAGCAGGCCGATCCACGCCCTGGTTCCCACGCTGCCCACCCCAACGACCTTCCGGGCGAAGTCGATCAACTCGAACCGCTCGAGCAGGCGGCGACGGTCGTGCGGGAGGGTGTTGCGGTAGGAGCGCAGGTTTTCCCGCACACGCCGCCCACAACTCCTCCGGCGCGAAACCGTACATCTGGGCCAGGTCGCGAGCCGGGACCACCACGGGGGGAGCGCTGATGATCCGATGCTGACCGTCGACCACCTCGGCCAGCTTCGATAGCGCTTGCAGACTGTCCCTGGTCCGGGCCTTCGCGACGTTCTTCTTTGCCGCCGCCGCAAGTTTCCGGTGGCTCTTCTTGGCGCTGGCGGTCGCCGTCGCCACGATCTCCTCCGCATCGAGGCGCGAGTACCACACGTCGAGGTTTCGCATCCCGGCGAACCGGGCCATCGCGGTCCGATACCCGGCAACTGAGGCGGCCGCGGCCTCCGCGGAACGCTGATGCCTCGAATCCGTTGTCGCGCGACGCGACCACGAAGCTCGCGGCCAGCCGGGCCAGGTCGTACTCGAATGGCCCGGGCAGCGTCTCATCGAAATCATTCAGGTCGAAGAGCAGCGTGCGCTCGGGCGAGGCGTACCCACCGAAGTTCGACGCGTGCGCGTCGCCGCAGAGCTGCACGTCGATACCGGCCGTGGGGACGTGGGCAAGGTCGGCGGCCATGATCTTCGCGCCGCCGCGGTAGAACGTGAACGGTGAGACCATCATGCGCCCGTGCCGAACCGGCACAAGATCCGCCTCACGGGTCTCGTTCTGCGCCGCCAACAAGCCGACCGGATCGGGCCGGTCGTCCGCCGGTTGCCAGCCTTCGAGGCTCGACCGCGGCGTCCGCTTTCGGGCCAACCTCCCTGCATCGCGCCGTTCCTCGAGCGTGGGATGCGAGACCTTTCGTATCGCCACTGTGGTCACCCTTCTCGTGCGCCGGCCGGGAACAATTACAGGTTCATCGTCGCGCCGCCAGAACCACGGTGCCTCATCCGAAGTGGGTAGGTCTAACCCGGCATCATACGTATCGCTTGATGCGCGATCGGGCTGACCGACCGAGATTTCCGGGCGAAGTGCATGCATTTTGCACTGGCCGCGACCCAGCGCGACGAGGCAGCGCGCCGGTCGTCGGCGGTCTTAGGACTGCCTCCACTCGGGCCGAGTGAGCCGTCGGGGAGTCTGAGCGCGTTTCGAGCGGGCGGGGCTACGCCCAGGGGCATCGGTTGCGAGCCGGATGCATCCGCACCTCGTGCCCTTGATTGGATGCGAATTGGGCGCTCTCCGTCCGAATAGAAGATGGCCAGGAAAGGCATCGCGCATCCCAGTCTCGTCGAACGTAAAGGCAGGGTGCTTCCTACTGAGATTCCTGCTGTGCGTCGAGACTCTCCTGCGTGAAGAGACGTGTCCTGACGGTTTCTCGTTCCTCGAGTGCAGCTTCGATGCGGCGCAGTTGCTCCTCGGACGCCGGAAGGTCGAATACTTCGGCAACGAACCGGGTGAGGTCGGGGCGATAGTCGTGGCCCGAAGCCTGGTAGGCGCCGGGGATCTGTGCGTTCTTCATATCTACCAACGTCTGCAGGAACGTCGTGATCGGACGCCAGCGCAGTCGCGCGGACACGCCGCGGGGACTGGCCCCGGGAATCAGCTGGACAGGTGGCCGCTGCGGCGCGAGCCAGGCCGGGGACGAGGCGATCAAGTCGGCACCGAACTTGCACACGCCGTCGTTGTCGTGACTCACCATGACGTATCGCAATCGCGATCGCTTCTCCGGCGGCATGGCCTCGATCTGGCCGAAGTCGTTGACGATCGCCACCAGGTCTGGGTCGACGTCACCTCGGGGCGGCCCAGTGACCTGGTGCAGCCAGCCGCTGCCGTACGGCGTCCCGATCCACAGCGCCCGATCGATGCCTAGCGCTTGCGGACCGAGCGTGCCCCAGTGCATCAACACGTCCTGGCTGGTGTGCGCACCAAGGCTCTCGCCGAACAACACGACCAGCGGCCGCGACCCAGTCCGATTTTGGAGCCGGCTGCTGATGGCGAGCCACAGCAGGCGGTTCTGCTCTCGTGCGTCCTTGACCTTGAACAGGGACAGCGGTGAGGGCCGCTTGGAGTACTGCAGCGACACGGTGGCGATGTCGCCGCGACTGAGGTACTGCGCGGCGGCGGTTGCGCAGTAGTTGACGTAGCCGGTGCCGGTGGGGGAGATGAGCATGAGAACCGAGCGGTCCCACGCCCGGGTGCGGTCCATCTCGGCGAGCGCCAGGTCGACCCGCTCTCGCGCTGTCGGTGCGCTGTCGAGACCGACGTAGACCTGCACGGGTGTCGCCTTCGCCGGCTTACCCATCACCGTCTCGATCGACAGGTCGGGCGTTCCGGCCGGGCGGTCGATGACCGGCCGCGGCCGCACGTAGGCCGACGCGTGGCGCCGTCCTTGGCGGCTCAACGTTGCCCACGGCACGAGACTTTCGGTGGCTCCACTCACGGTGGGATCCACGAAACGGTGCGCGGTCTCATCGTTGAGGACGGGTTCGATTGCGGTCGCCCCGGCCTCAATCCTCTGCATTGCGCGGTGGAACAGAACGCTTCCGCCAAGCGCCACACCACCCAAGCACACCGCGTGTCCGGCCAGCCGCCACAGCTCGGCCGGGCCCGGAAACACCCGAGACAGCAGCGACCCGCCTGCGTTGGCGAGCAGGTGCTCGCCGTACGCCGCCGCTGTCAACCCGCCGGCCACCCCAACACTCACCGCGGCGCCGCGAAGCGGATCAACCGTCGACGTGTCCTCGGCAAGCGCGTCGTCAGGGAGGCCCCTGCGCACTCGTGCCTCGATCGCCCACCCGAGCGCAAGCCCCGTTGGCACCGCGACCGGGAAGCGCACAAGCCAGCCGCGCGCTCCGAGTGAATGATCGAGCCGCCGGGTGCCTGCCTGGGTCAGCGCGAAGACGGTTCCGCCTATGCCGGTAACAGTCGTGCGCCAGGCCGCCTGCCGGACCAGGCCGCGTGCTATCGGTTCACCCGGTCGCCGCGTCAAAGCGCGTTGGGCGGCCAGGCCGGCCGGGATCACCGCAAGGTCGAGCAGCACAACCGCTGCCCGTTGCCTGGACTCCGGCGAGGTGCCAGGCATCCTCGGCGCGAAAGTGGACGCAGCCACCTCGAGGGTGTCTTGGCTGGCGATGGTGAGCAGGTAGGACAGGGTGGTGGCCAAACCAGTCACCACGCCCTGGTCCACCGAGCTCCGCGGCACCAATGACGGTTCGAACGTGCCCGGCGCCATTGCAGCGGCGACGAGCAGACCGGTCTGCTGCCCGCGGCCGGACAGCCCTGGCGCTCCGCCGTTAGCTCCCATCGCGCCTCCGTTCCCCAAACATTGTGGGCCGCGGAACGGCTCGCCGCGAAGGGTTTGAAGTACTACCGTTGACCACTCAAGCCCACGACGAACGTTCCGCATCGCCATGGCAAGGCAATGACGATCCATCTCCTGTCAGTAAGCACATCAACCGCAAGGGAGCAGTGGCATGCCTCTGTTGGATCTGTTCTGGGCCACGCTGTGGTTCTGCCTGTTCTTCGCCTGGATTTGGCTCGTCATCACGATCTTCGGCGACATCTTTCGCAGTCAGGACCTGTCTGGCTGGGCTAAGGCGTTGTGGACGCTGTTCGTGGTGTTCCTGCCTTGGCTGGGGGTACTGATCTACCTGATCGTCCGCGGCAAGTCCATGGAAGATCGGAGCGTGCAAGCTGCCGCCGAACGAGAGAAGGCGACTCGTCAATACATCCAGAACGTGGCCTCGGACGACGGGACCTCCAGTGCGGATGAAATCGCCAAGCTCGCGGAGCTCCGCAACTCCGGTCACCTCACCGAGGACGAGTTCGTCGCGCAGAAGGCCAAGATCCTCGCCAAGGCCTAGCACCAAGCAGGGCGCGTACGGGGATGGGCGAGACGTCGTGAACCTCGTCTGGGAGCTCACCATCGCTGGCGTACTAGCGCCCAACAGATCGATACTGTGATAGGAGGCTGGGACGTTCCGCTCGGAGGGATCCAGATGCTCGGCAAGTCCAAGGACGAGCAGGTCGAATGTGATTCACAGGTGGCCACCCGGGACACCGGACTTGCCATTCGGGGTTTTGGCCCACCATGCAGTCGACTGCTGGCCCTCCATCGATCACTTCCCCGGCCGGATAACCGCGTCACACTCGATGGTGCCGGCAGTCCACCTTCGTACGTTGACAGACCGACGACGAGACGGAGACCGACATGCCAACGGTGGCTGACTATGGCGGCTGGTCCGGACCTTGGGTGGCGTCATGAGCGCAGCAACCTCGCAGTCCCACGAACAGAGCGCGGCGGCGCCCTCGCCGTTTCCGCCGATCGCCGACTATGCGTTCCTGTCCAATTGCCACACGGGCGCGCTGGTCGCTTTGGATGGTGCGGTCGACTGGCTGTGTGTGCCGAGTTTTGACTCGCCGAGTGTGTTCGGCACGCTGCTTGACCGCGGGGCGGGCTACTTCCGGCTCGGACCGTTCGGGATCAACCATCCCAGTGCCCGGGCGTACGAGCCGGGCACGAACCTCCTTGAGACGACGTGGAAGACGCCGACCGGCTGGGCCGTGGTGCGCGACGCGCTGACCATGGGGCCCCGGGAGCACGACGACGAGGTCACCCCACACACGCGGCCGCCGGCCGACGACGATTGCGACCACCTGCTCGTGCGCACCGTCCGTTGCATCGAGGGCACGATGGAGATCGAGCTGGTCTGCGAGCCGATGTTCGACTATGGCCGCGCACCGGCCGAATGGTCGCTGGTCGACGGCAGCCGTCACGTGGCCGACGCCACTGGCGAAGGTCACACGATCCGGCTTCAGACCGACATGGCGCTGGGTATCGAGGGCAACCGGGTCCGAGCCAGGACCGTCCTCGAGCCGGGCGAGCAGCGGTTCTGCTCGCTGTCGTGGGCGGCCGGTCTCGCCTCGGTCGGCGACATGGAGGAGGCCACGCGTCGGCTGGAAGCCACGACGCGGTACTGGCGGGCCTGGCTCGGGACGGCCCGCATCCCGGACCACCGGTGGCGCGATCCGATCCAGCGGGCGGCGCTGGCGGTCAAGGGCCTCACCTACATGCCGACCGGGGCGACTGTGGCGGCGCTGACGACGTCGCTGCCCGAGACACCGGGCGGGGAGCGCAACTGGGACTACCGCTACACGTGGATGCGCGACACCACATTCACACTTCAGGCTCTGCACGCGCTCAACTTGGACTGGGAGGCCGACGAGTTCATGCAGTTCGTCGCCGATCTCGAACCGAACGAGGACGGCGGCCTGCAGATCATGTACGGCATCGACGGCCGGCGCGATCTCACCGAGTCGACCCGTGACGAGCTGTCCGGCTACGCCGGCGCCCGCCCAGTGCGCATCGGCAACGGCGCCTTCAACCAACGGCAGAACGACGTGTTCGGGGCGGTCCTCGACTCGATCCTGCTGCACACAAGGCGCAGCCAGCGGCTGCCACGGCGGTTGTGGCCGATTGTCGAGGCGCAGGCCGAGTGCGCGACCGCGGTGTGGCGGGAGCCGGACCAGGGCATCTGGGAAGCCCGCGGCAAGCCGCAACACTATGTGTCGTCCAAGCTCATGACCTGGGTGGCACTCGACCGGGCAGCGAAGTTGGCGCACATTCGTGGCGACACCGCGAAGGCCGCGACCTGGCAAGAAACTGCCGACGAGATCAAGGCCGACATCCTTGATCACGGCCTCACGGACGCGGGCGTGCTGCGTCAGCACTACGACACCGACTCGCTCGACGCCTCCACGCTATTGGCCGCGATCTTCGGCTTTCTCCCTCACGACGACGACCGGCTGCGCGCGTCGGTCCGGGCCATCGCCGACAACCTGACGGAAAACGGGTTCGTGCTGCGCTACCGCACCGACGAGACCGATGACGGGCTGTCCGGCAAGGAAGGCACGTTCCTCATCTGCTCGTTCTGGCTCGTCTCGGCGTTGGCCATCATCGGCGAGGATCAGCAGGCCCGCGACCTGATGGAGCGCCTCCTGCGGGTCACCTCGCCCCTCGGCCTGTACGCAGAGGAGTTCGACGTCGATACCGGCCGGCACCTCGGAAACTTCCCGCAGGCGTTCTCCCACCTCGCGCTGCTCGAGGCGGCCGGTCGCATCATCGTTGCTGAACGGTTAGGGGAGTTCGGATGAGGCTCCGAGGTTCTGGACACCGCTGAGAAGACCGAACGATCCGTGCACCGCGATGGCGTCGAGCGCCGAGATCGGGGCGTCGATCTGACTGGCCTGGATCAAGGCATCACGTCGGGCAGCTGTTCGAGGAGATCTGTCCCAGTTTGCCCAGTTGGAGAAACGTCCGAGCAGCTCCACCTTCTTGTTCGACCGCAGCTCTGGTCTGTGATCCAGCCGGTGCGTGCCATAGCTTTCAGCCAGCCGCGAGGGGCTAGTTCTTCGCCTCATCGATCACGACCAGCAGCAGCACGACGGCGACGACCACGAACTGCGATCGATGTGAGCCGCACCAGGGCGATGGCAGCCGCAGCGGCAGTGCCAGCAGCAGGTCACCGTCGAAGATCAGCCGGCTGACGAACGGCGCGATGCCGTTGTAGATCCCGAGCAGGAAGTCGGTGCCAGAGGCGTCATGAGTGGCGACGCTGTCCAGTGCTCGTTTGCCAGCCTCCTCTGCCGCGTCCGCAGCTCGCGCAGGCTCGGGCTCGACCGGAAAGCGCTGATCCCTCGCGTCGTCGATCACGGCGAGCAGCGCTAGTGTCGCCAGGACGATGGCGAGGCGCAGGGTCTTGCGGGCTGAGCACGACCCAGACGGGGTGCCGAACATCAGCACCGCTGTCCCGTCATTACCGGGCCGCTCGGCACTCCTGTCAACCAGGACGGCAAGCCAATAACCAGGTCAGTTGAACCGCGCGGCGTTGGCGACCGGGACCAGCCGCGCTTCGGCCGGCCAGCCAGCTTCGCCAGTGAGCAATCGCCCCACGGAAGTAAGCGCGAGGCTGCGGCACCTCGGACAGGGGGTCTCGGTCACCGAGGCTACAGGCGGCGAAGGACCGCACTAGCTCGGGACCGCCTCGGTGTCGGGCAGGTCACCTTCGATCATGGAGGAATCCTCACACGTCCCGCCGGCAGTGGCTGTAGCCGGATGCTCGGCCGCTCTCTGAGGTCGGGGCGCAAGCGCTGCCATCGGCACGACTGGAAGCTGTCTCAGGTGCCGGAGGCCTTGTAGGCGGCGAGGATGTGGTTGGGATGGCGGTCGAGGTTCTTCGCGGCTCGGTCGGAGCGCATGGTGGTTCGCGGGTCGGCATGGTGGGCAGCGATCGACACGTCCCGGAGGTCGACCCCGGCGTCGAGCATCGTGGTGACGAAGGTGTGCCTCAGCATGGGCGGTTGCATGCGCGGCGGCTCTACGCCCGCATGTTCGGCGAGGCGCCGCAGCCGCCGGATGGCGCAGTGCCTGTCCATCCGGGATCCGCAAGCCACTCCGCCGCGGGGCAGAGACGATCGGCTGGACGGCCGAGGAGGCCCCAAGTGCTTCGCGTCTGGGCCGACGACTAGCGCTTTGAAACCGACGGTCGCGTGTCGCAAGATCGCCGAACTTGAGAAGAACTCGGCGAGTGGGCACGGTTGGGGGGAAGCCGGGCGCCAGCCCACAGGTATGTCGAGCGGCGAACGTCCGCTCCGACGTCTCATTCGAGCGGTGCCCATACCGGGCGCCGAGGATAACAAGGAGTGAGCACCATGAAGTTCATGCTGGGGACCTACGGTGGCGCCGACGCGGACTTCGGCATCAGCGGATGGTCGAACGACGAGATCACCACGATGGTCGAGTTCATGCAGAAGATCAACGAGGAACTGGTCGAGTCCGGCGAGTTGGTCGACGCGCAGGGTCTGACCGACGCGTCGCATGCCAAGGTGGTCCAGATCAAGGACGGTGTGCCGGTGACCACCGATGGGCCGTACGCGGAGACCAAGGAAGTTCTCGCCGGCTACTGGGTCGTCGACTGCGAGAGCAACGACCGAGCACTGGCCATCGCGGCGCGGATTGCAACAGTTCCCATGCCGTCCCACCACCTTCCGCCGGTTCGGATCGAGGTTCGGCCGATTGGTGAAGAGCCACCGGCCGCGGAGGGCTAGATCTCGGTGCCCGACAACACCAGGGCCGAGGACCTGCTGCGCCCACTTGCGCCGCAGGTCCTCGGCGCGGTGGTCCGCCGGTACGGCAATTTCGACGCGGCGGAGGAGGCCGTCCAGGAGGCGCTGCTCGCGGCTGCCCTGCAGTGGCCGACAGAAGGACGACCGGACAACCCACGTGGGTGGCTGATCCGGGTGGCGGAGCGGCGACTGACCGACATCTTGCGTAGCGAGCAGGCCCGCCGGAAGCGCGAGGATGCCGTTGCCGCACAGGTGCTCCCGGAGGAGTTCCTCGCACCGCCGGCGGACGCCCGGCCGACCTCGGATCAGGACGACACCTTGGTCCTGTTGTTCATGTGCTGCCATCCAGCGCTGTCTCCGGCGTCTCAGATCGCGCTGACTCTTCGCGCGGTGGGCGGCCTCACCACGGCGGAGATCGCTCGCGCGTTTCTGGTGCCCGAGGCGACCATGGCGCAGCGCATCAGCCGAGGCAAACAGAAGATCAAGGCCTCGGGCATCCCTTTCCGAATACCCCCCGGAGGGCACTTCTCCACCCGCCTCGGGGCAGTACTCCACGTGTTGTACCTGATCTTCAACGAGGGATACACGGCTACCTCGGGTTGGTCGCTGCAGCGAACCGACTTGTCCCAGGAGGCGATCCGGCTGGCCCGCGCGGTCCACGACCTCCTCCCCAAGGAGCCGGAGGTCACCGGACTGCTGGCGCTGATGCTGCTGACCGACGCTCGGCGGGCCGCGCGGAACCGTCCTGACGGCGGCCTCGTTCCCCTGGCCGAGCAAGATCGCTCGAAATGGGACCGGGCGCAGGTTTCCGAAGGAGTTCATCTCGTCGAGAGTGCGCTGGCCCATGGAGCGCCTGGGCCGTACCAGTTGCAGGCGGCCATCGCCGCCGTACACGACCAGGGGGAGCGGTACGAAGACACCGACTGGCCGCAGATCCTGCGCTACTACGAGCTGCTCGAAACCGTCTCGGACAACCCGGTCGTGACGCTGAACCATGCTGTCGCGGTTGCGATGGTGCAGGGGCCGCAGGCAGGGCTGGAGCTAGTCGCTGCCCTTGACGCCGACGGACGGCTCGCCGGCCAGCACCGACTCGACGCCGTCCGGGCTCATCTGCTGGAAATGGCCGGTGACGCCGAGGCCGCAGCCGACGCCTACCGGGCGGCGGCTCGGCTCACCACCAGCGTCCCCGAACGCCGCTACCTCGAGGCCAAGGCCGCCCAGGTCACCACGCCGGGTGAAGGCCGACCGGCGACTTCCGCCGCATTAGGACGGTGCGGTTGACGACATTCGTGGGCGATGGGGCCGCGTGGAGGCATCGCCCGAGGGCGGAGCGAATGTCGGAGACTTCGCTGAGTTCGATCGAGTCCTTGGCGTGGATGGCCTGTGGATCAGTGGCTGGGTTGTCGTCGAACATCTGTACGATAGGGGCATGTAAGAGGATCTGTAAGGAGCCGAGTTGGCGGCGGCGTTGGCCGGCGTGACGTCGCGTCGTTGGACGCCGACGCCGCGCTGGGCTACGCGCTGGCCGCGGCCCGGATGGCCGGCTGGGTCGCGCCGCGGAGAGTGCTGGGCTGGCCCGGCTCAAGCAAACGTACCGGCCTTCGAATAAGTCGTGGGCGAAGACGTACACCGCCTGGATACCGACCGGCTGGTGATCCACGAGGTGCGCGCGCCTACGGCTGCTCCAGGTGGCGGCTTCGATCAAGATCGGCTTCGCCGTGTTCGTGAGCGACATTCCGGCCGTGGCGGCGGCTCTGGCCGCCGGGATGATCCGGGTGGAGCACGCCAAACTGCTGGACCGGGAGACCGCGGTGTTGGCCGGCAATCGTGGGCTGCGCGCCGCGGTGGTGGAGGAATTGCTCGCCGCGCACGCGCAGTGCCTGAAGGCCACGGGTTCGGGGTGGACGTTGCGGCAGTGGGCCTGGCGCACCGGCCGGGCGGTGTTGGAGGCCGACCCGTCCCGGGCCGAGCAGGCTGCGGCCGATACCGGGCCGAGCGGCGGGTGTGGCACGACGCCGACACCGCGCACGCCCACGGCGTGTTCGGGCTGACCGGGCCGGTAGAGGACACCGCCGCCTGCCACGCTGCGGTAGACGCCCTGGCGAGGCGGTGGCGGGCCGAGGGCCGGGCCGGCAGCCTGGACCAACTGCGTTTCGACGCCGCAGTCGGCCTGCTCACCGGCGCCGAGCAGGCCAGTCCCGGCGGGGGTGTGGTCGGGCAGGTCACCATCCCGTTGTCCAGTCTGGTCGGAGCGGATGACGCCCTCGGTGAACTGGCCGGGGTCGGGCCGATCCCGGCAGCTTGGCTGGAGTGCTGGCCCACGCCAGTGTTTGGCGGCGGCTATTGACCGACGCGGTCGACGGGCACCTGGTAGCCAAGAGGTCAAAAGCGAGCGGCCGACTGAGGCGATGAGCCGATGGCTGCAGCCCGCACCGGCGGTATCTGCTGTCGCAAGGCTGCGCGCACCAGCACGATGAGCAGGCAGACCACGTCAGACCGTGACCAGATGGTCCGACCAACGTGACCAACCTGACCGCGCTGTGCCCAGGTGATCACAATGCGAAAACCCATGGCGGCTGGACTCACGCCCTCGACCACGAGTCCGGGGCGCTGACCCAGATCAGCCCGTTAGGCCGGACCTACACCACGAGCCCGAGCCCGCCGCCCGCGCCGACCGGGCGAAGCGGTGATGCGCCCGGACGGAGACGGGTCCCGATCGAGTTCGGACGACCACGACTTCTTCCCGACCGGTGAGCCGCCGACCGACCCCGCCGAGGACGAGACCGCAGCACCGGATCGGCTGCCGGACGCGGATCGCTGGCCGACCATGCCGCGACCATTCGGGACTGGGCCCGCATCGCCCGTCAGCGCCGGCGCGCCGCCCAAGCCGCCGAACAGGCCCTCATCCGACCGGTGGCACGCCGAACTCGAGACGACCACCGACCACCAGCTGATCGCGGCAATCAACGCCGAATACCTCACCGAAGACGTCGCTGCCTGACGAGTATGAGAAGGGGCGGGCGGGAAGGGTTCCAGAGCAGAAAGGAGCAGCGATGAGTACACCGACCGGCCGGGCTGGCAGGACGGAAGCTACGAATCAGGCGCCGATGGCGAGGGCTCCGACGAGGTCCGCAACCCGGAAACTGGCGTTGGAATCGGCGCCACTGAAGGTGAGCAGACCACATTCGAACCCGAGGAACCAAGCGGCGCCGACGCAAACTAAATTCAGCGGCTCTGACACCTCGATCGGCGGCGGAACGTTCAGTACGGCGGCTGAGGCCCAGCGTCGTGAAAGCAATGAGGCGAACAGCAGCCGAGTCTGCGCCGCGATGCCTGCCGCAGCGCCGGCGACGACGGCGAACGTCGGTGAAGTGCCGAACCAGAGGATGGTCAGGGTTGCGATCGCCATTCCGATGAAGATCGCGAGGTATGTCGGTTCTCCCTCGGGCCTTCACTAACCTGCTCTTCGCGATCCCGGCCGGCCAGCTGGCTGATCGGCTTCCACGCAGGCGACTTCTGGCGATCATGGTCGCTCTCGACCTCGTCGTGTTGACGGGCCTACTCGTGGTCACGTTGAAAGGCGCTGACCATGTTTGGCCGTTTCTCGTGCTCGCATTCCTGTTTGGTGTCGGGAGCACGGTCGGCGCCCCTGCTGGCCGAGCCTTGACGCCGTCGCTCGTGCCCCAAGAGCTGCTCGTGCGCGCCCTCGCCCAACGATCCATTGCCTTTCAGCTCTCGCATGTCGCCGGCCCTGCGGTCGGAGGTCTGCTGTTTGCGCTCCGTGCCGAGCTCGTCTATGTCGTTGCCCTCGGGCTGACGATGATCTCGCTCGGGTGCATCCTCGCGCTGCACGCGGGACGCGTGGCCGCAACGGAGGGTGGTACCGGCATCCGGGAGGCGCTCGCTGGCGTGCGGCTCATCCGCAGGACGAAGGTACTGCTGGGTGCGATCTCACTCGACCTCTGCGCAGTCCTGTTCGGCGGTGCGGTCGCGCTCCTTCCGATCTTTGCCAAGGACGTTCTCGAGGTGGGGCCGACCGGACTCGGCTTCCTCAGGACGGCTCCGGCCGTGGGTGCACTTCTAGCCGCTCTGTGGCTCGCCCGTCAGCCCATCCGGCGCCATGCCGGGTCCACGCTGTTCACGGCGGTCGCGGCCTTCGGCGTCAGCATGGTCGTGTTCGGGATGTCAGGAGAGATATGGCTGTCCATGCTGGCCCTCGGAGTTGGCGGCGCCGCGGACATGGTGAGCGTCGTAATCCGCGCCACGATCCTTCCGCTCGTGACCCCCGACGCGCTGCGAGGACGAGTCAACGCCGTAGAGATGGTGTTCATCAGCGCCTCGCACCAGCTGGGCGCGTTCGAATCGGGGGTCGCAGCAGCGCTGATCGGTGCCGTGCCAGCGGTTGTCGTCGGCGGGATCGCCACCATCGTCGTCGCCGGGCTCTGGTGGCGACTCTTCCCGGCGCTCGGCCGAGTCGACCGGCTCGACGAGCTGCGACCCGTCAGGGTGCTGCCAGAAACGTGAGCACGTCTTGCTGAAGCTGCTTGCCGTGATGCTTGGGCAGGCCGTGACCGACCCCGGGGTACACGCGCAGCTCGGCCCGAGGGATCGCCTCGGCAGTCTCGCGAAGAACAGGTTCTGGGAAGAACGGGTCGTCCGCCCCGCCAATCACGATCGCTCGCATCTTCAGGCTCGGCAGCGTGGATGTCGTGTCGTGGGCCAGGTCGGCATCAACAGTCGCGATGAAGTCGGCGGCGTCGGCCGGCGTCGGCGGCCTGCCGACGAGTGACCCGAAGGCTCTGGCCAACCGCTGCACCCCGCCGCCATCAACTGCCGCCGCGGCCAGCTCGCCGCGCAACCGCCGCCAATGCTCGTGCTGCGCAAGCCCACGCCACCGCAGGCAGATGTCCCGCCCTCGCGGTGACAGGTAAGCACCGCTGACGACGAGAACGAGGCGTTCCACCAGGTCCGGGTGATCCAAGGCGACGTGCTGTGCGATCAGACCGCCGGTAGACAGGCCCATCAGCCGAAGTCGTCCCACTTCTTGACTGAGCAGCCGGGCGTAGTCGGCAGCGATCGTCTTGGTATCGGCCAAGCCCGTCAGCCCACGTTGCCGCTGCACGATGTACAGCGTGTACTCGTCCGCAAGTCGTCGAAAGCCTTGACCATAGGACCGTGCAACCAGCCCGCTCACCGTCTTGTTGTCGAGCGTGAGGCCAGGCAGCACGACCAGCGGCTGTCGCCCTGCACCGATTCGGACGTACGGGAACTGCTCGCGAAGGACTCCGACCTCGACGTTCATCGATACACCGCCTCTTTCGGTGCCGCGCGCCACACGGCTCGGTCTAGCAGGATCACTCCGACCGCGACGATCGACCACGCGACGCACTCCAGCCATTCCTGCCGCAGCAGGTCGGCACCGACGAAGCCGAGGTCGCTCGCGATGATGCTGCCCTGGACGCTGTGCGAGATCAGCGTGAGCAGCACGCTGCCTCGAGCATGGTTGAACAGCCAAACGTAGAAGATCGTGATCGAGAACGTCGTGACCAGGCTGATCGGTCCGAGGTCGTCGGCAAAAACCAGCGGGAGATGCCAACCAGCCACCAGGACGCCCAAGATCACTGCGGAGACCAGCGGAGAGGTGCGAGCCTGCATGCGCGGCAGGGCGAAGCCGCGCCAGCCGGGCTCCTCGCCGAGCGGGCCGTCCATCGGGTTGACCATGCGCACCAGGAAAGTGATGGCAAAGCTGGACCACGCCAGTTCCGTCCACTCAGGCGCCGGCGCTCCCCCCGGCCCGATGTTGACCATCGCCGCCACGAACCGGACCGCGAGCGGGAACCCGATCGCAACCGCGTACCAGTACCAGGCCACACGCCAGCGGACGATGCGGGCACCGAGGTCGCGGAACCCAGGCCTGCCCTCGGCGATTGCGATCACGATCAGGGCAGCTAGCAATGGCCCGATGGCGAAGAACGTCTGCTCGGGCCAGATACCAACCTCGTACAACGGCCATGCCCACCAGGCGAGGGCGTAGGAGAGCACGAAGAAAATGACGAGCCGGTGTTCCTTGACCCACGACCTGATACCGGACGTGACGATCCGCTCGTCGGTTCGGACGGCCGCGGGTTGGGCTTCGTCCGGCTCGTCCTGAATGACCCGAGTCTTCATCCGCATCTCCTTTGACGCTGTTGGCTTGCCAATCACGCTGGCAGCCGAAGACCCTGGTGGTAAGGCGGGCTACTGGCCGTTTGGATGGGCGGTTTTCTGGTGGCCGCCGCTCCCTCCGTCGGGAAGGTGGTGGACGATGCCGACAACCTCGATGGAGCCGGTCCGACCTCTTCGCGTCGCGGCCCCGAAGGCCTTGCTGTGGTTCCTTGTCGTCGTTCTGCTGGTCGGCCTCGGCGGTTCGATCGCGGTCACAGCGACAAGTGCCATCGCACCCGTGCATGCGGTGTTGCTGCACTGGCTGGCGCTGTCGTATTCGGTCAGCGGGCTGGTTGCGTGGTGGCGCCGACCCGCCAACCGGCTCGGCCCGCTGATGGTGTTGACGGGGTTCACCACATTGGGGTCGACGTTGTTTTGGTCAGGGAACGCCGTCTTACACACCGTGGGTGTGGCGCTCGACCTGGTGCCGGCGGTTCTGATTGTGCACGTTTTTTTGGCCTATCCGACCGGTCGGCTGCATGGGCGGTTCGAGCACGTACTTCTCACGGTCGGCTACGTTGCCGCCATTGGTGGTCAGCTCGTCGTGATGTTGCTCGATGGTGTGACTCCGAACCAGGTACTCGTGGTTGCCGAAGAGCCGGAAATCGCCGAACTCATCCTGGGGGTAGAGCTCATCACGATCAGCCTGGTCGCCTTGACCGCCGTGGGCGTCCTGATTGCCCGCAGAAGGGCTGGCGGGCGGCCTCTGCGCCGATCGCTCTCGCTACTCATCGATGCATTTGCGCTTGGGCCTCGTAGCGATCGCCGTGCTGTTGGTTGTGGGAGTTCTTGGCGGCCCGGCGTTCCCGACCATCCAGCAGGTGAGCCTGGCGGCGCTAGGCCTTGCTCCGATTGCCTTTCTCGCCGGCCTGCTCGACGCCCGACTGGCTCGCACATCCGTCGCTGACCTAGTCATGGAGTTGCGGGCCGAGCCGGCCGATTTGCGAACCCCGCTGGCCCGAGCGCTGCGCGATCCGTCCCTCGAGCTCGTGTACTGGCTGCCGCAGTTCGGCAGTTGGGCCGACCAGGACGGCAAGGAGGTCGAGCTGCCGAGTGACGGAGCCCGGGCAATCACGATGATCGAGCGGGAGGGAAAGCCCGTTGCTGCACTCGTGCACAATCCGGCCCTGCAGGACGAGCCCGAACTGCTCGATGCGGTCACCGCGGCCGCTGCGATCGCTTTGGAGAACGGACGCCTCCAGGCCGAGCTCCGGGCCAATCTCGACGAGCTGCGCGGATCGCGCGCCCGAGTCATCGATGCGGGTCAGAAGGAACGTCAGCGTCTGGAGCGTGATCTGCACGACGGGGCCCAGCAACGTCTGGTGGCTCTCTCGCTCGACCTTGGCGTGCTGGAGTCGCGGTTACGTGACGACCCGGACGCCAACGCCATACTGGCCAAGGCGCGCGACGAGGTGGCCGTCTCGTTGGCCGAGCTGCGCGACGTCGCCCGCGGCCTGCATCCGGCGGTGTTGAGTGCGCACGGCCTGGCCGTCGCCCTCGAGTCGCTGGCCGCGCACGCGACGGTGCCAGTCCGCCTGACGGTCGAGCTTGGACGGTCGCATCGCCGAGCCGGTCGAGGTCGCGGCGTACTACGTCGTCTCGGAGGGCCTGGCCAACATCGGCAAGCACGCTCGCGCCACGTCGGCGACCGTGGACGTCTCGCGAAGCGGTCGCCAGCTCGTCGTCGAGGTCGTCGATGACGGAGTTGGCGGCGCCGATACTGAACAGGGTTCTGGCCTTCGAGGTCTGGCTGACCGAGTCGAGGCACTCGGTGGACGGCTGCAGGTCTGGACGCCGCACGGCCGTGGCACCCGAGTCAGGGCGGAGTTGCCATGCGAGTAGCCATCGCCGAAGACAGTGTCCTGCTTCGCGAAGGTCTGGCTCGGCTGCTCGCCGAAGCGGACTTTGACGTGATCGCTCGATGCCGGGACGCCGAGGAACTTCGTCAACTGTTGAAGGCGCAACAGCCCGATGTCGTCATCGTCGACATCCGGCTGCCGCCCACGCACACCGACGAAGGTCTGCAGGCGGCAGTGGAGATCCGCGCCGCCTACCCGGACGTCGGCGTGCTCGTGCTGTCCCAGTACGTCGAGCTCGGTCTGGCGATGAAACTGCTCGCCGATTCGGCCGAAGGGGTCGGATACCTGCTCAAGGATCGCATCAGTGACGTTCCCGAGTTCCTCGCCGCCGTTCGTCGGGTGGCGACTGGTGGCTCGGCGGTCGATCCGACGATCGTGTCCACATTGCTGTCGCGACGGCGGAGCGACGACCCACTTGCTCAATTGACGCCACGAGAACGGGAGGTCCTCGAGCTGATGGCCGAGGGCACCTCGAACCAGGGCATTGCCGACCGTTTGGTGATCACGCTGCGCGCCGTCGAGAAGTACGTATCGAGCATCTTTACCAAGCTGGGGCTCCCCGCCACCGGCAGCGAATCACGCAGAGTGCTCGCGGTCTTGCTGTTCCTGCGCTCCTGAGCTCAGCGGGACTGCAGCGCGTCCAGCGCCACCGCCATGGCCACTGCCAGCCGACGGTCGAGCGCCGAGTCGTGCAGCGTCACCCGGTAGGCGTCGCGGATGCTGAGGAACTTGCGCTCGACAGTCATCACCGGCTTGCCATCGGCTGTGGAGAAGTCGAAGTGGTACGGCAACCAGATCGGCAGGTCGTCCAAGAACGGGACGAACGTGAATATGCGCCGAAGCACCGCGACCACCGGGCTGCGTTCCTGTCCCTGGCATTCACCCAGATCTGGCTGGGACAGGTACCACGTCGAGCGCAGCAGTGAGGTGGTGAAGTCCTTGCGGAACTGCCCGACCGGCCTGTCCTCGGTGTCGAAGACGTCGGTCACGCCGCTGACGTCGACCTTCCTGCGGCTCTTGAACCGGAACAGCCGTTGCGTGC
Organism: uncultured Actinomycetota bacterium; assembly: GCA_963819885.1. Taxonomy (GTDB): domain Bacteria; phylum Actinomycetota; class Actinomycetes; order Jiangellales; family Jiangellaceae; genus JACVRX01. The sequence continues at coordinate 30,995 of CAWFXV010000022.1, forward strand.
GTTCCCGGTTGGCGTAGAAGGTCGCCTCCTCACGGAAGGTCATCCGCTTCTGCTGGCAGGTCGCGAGCAGGTCGCCTGGCTTGTCATCAGCCTGCCAGGTGGTGATGTCGTAGCGGTTGACCATGAGCGTGTAGTGCTGGCGGACGAGGAACCGGTCCTGTGCCTGCAAGCGATCAAGATCGCGGCTGATGTCTGTCTCCATGACGACAGCCTCACATTCACGGCCGGCGGGAGTAAGGCGGGAAACAAGTCGAGTGCGCTACCAGAAACCCGTCCCCCGAAGAGACGAGTTTCCCGGCTTACCGCCATCGACATCGGCTGCAAGCGTGAATGGCATCTACCCGAGCGTCTTTGGGAGTCGTCATGGAAGCACACAGCACGCCGGAGGCTGTTGCCGAGCAACAGCGCTGGCCGGAACGACAGGAACCGCGCGGCGGAGGAGCTCTCCTGATCGTTGGCGTTGTCCTCGCCTTCATCGGGATCTGGCTCCTGGTCGTAGGCGGACGGGCACTGTGGGCGGTTCAAGGACGCGATTCGGACGGTTTCTACACCTCGGGCATGGAGCAGCTCGCGACCGATTCACACGCGCTGTCTTCTCCGCCGGAGTTCAGCGGAGCGGGTCCGGACGTGCTCTATGCACGGGACCTGCTCGGCGATGTTCGCATCAACGGGGTGAGTTCCTCCGGGAGCCCGCTGTTCATCGGGGTCGGCCCGGCCGACGGCGTGGCTGCCTACCTCGACGGCGTCGGCCACGACGAGGTCAGGGACATCGAGGTCTCGCCGTTTACCGTTGAATACGAAGCCCACCCCGGCGCGGCACCCGCAGAGCCACCAACAGCGCAGACGTTCTGGGCTGCGTCCGTCAGCGGGACTGGGACCCAGACTCTGGATACTGAAATTCCAGCCGGTGACTGGTCGGTGGTCATCATGAACGCCGACGGCTCGGCGGGCGTGTCGGCGGAGGTCGAGGTGGGCGCCACGCTGCCCATCATCACGTGGATCGCCTTCGGCGCCCTGGCGGTCGGTTGCCTGTTGCTCTTCGTCGGGATCATTCTCTCGGTGTTGGGTCTGCGCAGGCGATGAAAGGCGCTGACGTCGTCGTGGTTGGCGGGGCGGTCGGTCGCGGTGGGCACGGGAATCTTGCTCCAGCCCAACGGCCTCGCCAACCGATTGCCGACGGCGTCTCGGCTCTCCAGCATGGCAAGCAGGAAGATCCGCCGATCTTTGCTGCTCGCTCGCGCTGCTGACTGTCAAAGGGTGAGATGAAGGCGGATGGCATCCTCGATCTTGACCAGAAGGCTTGGCGGAACGCGGCCGACGACATCGTCGATCCGCTGCACGGCGATAGATCGAATCTGCTCCGCCTGTGCTTTGGACGCCTTTGGCAGGCCACAGGACTGTGCCGGTAGTAACACTTGAAACGGATAGACCGTCGCCGTTCGGCTAGTGACAGGAACAACGGTGACCACGCCCCTGCCCAGCTGTTCGGCTGTGCGGTTGGCGCCGTCGTTGCTCACGACGATGGCTGGACGTCGCTTTCCAGCCTCGCTGCCCCGCCTTGGCTCGAGGTCGACCCAGATGACGTCGCCCCGCCGCATCAGGAGGTAGCAGCCAAGCCGTCGGCGGACGCCGAATCCCACACCTCGGCCTCTGCCGCCTCCCACTCATCCCAGGCGGCGGCGTAGTCCTCGCCCAACTCCGCGGTCCGAAGCAAGGCAACCGCTCGTTGAACGACGCCCGACCGCGACTCGACGCCATGTTCGGCGGCGTACCTGTCGACGAACTCCACATCGTCAGCTGGCAGGCTCACACTCAACTTCACATCCTGATCCTACCAGGGTAGGATTGTAGATGCTACCTTCGGTAGCCTGCGAATCGCACCTTAGCGGGCGACGCCTTGGCTGGGAATGATCAGCTTCTGGCCGACCTTGATCATGTTGATGTCTTCGAGCTGGTTGGCTGCGCCGATATCCACCCATCGCACGCCGAATTTCTCGGCAATCTCGGACACCGTGTCGCCTTCTTGAACGACATAAACCTGCTCAGCCGGTGCTTCGTGCCCGCTCAGTTCGATCTTCTGCCCAACGACGATCAGGTCTGGATTGTCGATGTTGTTCCACTTGACCAGGTCGTCGAGATCCAGGCCGTACTTCTTCGCGATCCCGCCGAGAGTGTCCCCTGGTTCGACGATATGCGCGCCACTCATGGCGCTCCTTCTCATTGATCCTGCACGCCTGTGGGTCTGATGCAGAACCTAACAGCGACCGCGTGCTCCTGTTGGCCCCAGTCCATTGTGATAGAGCGCGCCCGAAGGGATTCGAACCCCCAAACCTTCTGATCCGTAGTCAGACGCTCTATCCGTTGAGCTACGGGCGCATGGCCGACCTGATCGGGTCATGAGTGTACCGGCCGCCGACCCGCCGCCAGCAATCGCAGCGATCCCGCTGGCCTCGGCATGATCGACACACCGACAGGAACATCGCGTGGTGGAGCCAGCATCGGCGCTGGTCATACGGTCAAGCAGACGTGTTTGTCCTGTTGGTTGGCCGATCATGGACCGCAGGTGCCGGTGGAGCCTATCCCGCGGGATCGAGCACGAGCGAGCCGTCCACATCGAGGCGGACCTGGCAGCCGAACCGGCGGCTGACCCGAGCCAAGTTGCCCGTCAGCCAGTCCGTGTCACGCGCCGATGCCCGGTGCAGGCGCATTTGCCTGGCCTGGAACGGAAACATCCGCAGTGCCACCAGATCGCCGGATTCAGCGTGGATCGTCGCCGAAAACAGCAGCCGGAGATCATCGCGGTATTCCTCGAACCCGGTGATCCCCTCGTAGTCGTCGATGAAGTCGCCACAGCCGTAGAGCACGAGTTTCCCTCGGTAGACCTCGATCGGGCGCGGGTGGTGCGAGGAGTGCCCGAAGACGACGTCCGTGCCCGCATCGACAAGCCGGTGCCCGAGCCGGACGTCGCCGGCTGGAACGTCGTATCCCCAGTTGGAACCCCAGTGCACGGAGACGACCACGAGATCTCCCCGACCCTTGGCCTGCCCAATCCGTTGCATCAGATCCGTTGCGGCACCGTCGGACGCCGTGCCGACGACGTTGACACCTGGCCGTTCCTTCGTCGCAGCCCAGCTGGCCGGGACTCCGCTGGACGGCATGCCGAACGAGAAGACAGTGACTTTGGCGGTACTCGTTTCGACGGTCATCGGTCGCCGGGCTTCGTCCACATCCCGGCCGGCGCCAACCGTCTTCAACCCGGCGTCGGCCAGCACGTCCAGCGTCTCCTCCAAGCCACTGATGCCGTAGTCGAGCACGTGGTTGTTGGCAATCGTGCAGAGGTGGACGTCGGCAGCGGACACACACGGCACGTTGGCGGGGTTCATCCGGTAGTGCACGGCCTTGCCGGGCTCGTGGTCGTCGCTGGTCGGTGACGCTCGTCTCCAGGTTCACCAGCCACAGGTCTGGATCTGCCTCATCGATGACTTGCAGCGCGTCGCCCCACGGCCAGGAGAAATCCACCGGACGGCGGATCGGGCCGTTGACGGCCTCGGCGAGTTCGACGTATTGCCGCGCGTCGTAGACGTAGCGCTCGTGCAAGGTGGGATCGCCGGGATGGGGCAGGATCTGGTCCACACCGCGTCCGGTCATCACGTCGCCGCAGAACAAGAGTCGGACCACCTGGTCCGGCGCACCGGTCATCGCGCCGCGACGTGCGGGGCTATGCCCTGGTAGGCGCGAGCCACCGTCGTCACCCACTGATAGACCGCGTCTTCATTGGGCGCGAAGGGACCGGGAGTGAAATGCGGCGAGGACACTCCTCGCTGCACCGATTCGCAGGCAGACCAGTCCTGCTGGTTGGTGAGGTCCCAGAACTCGACGGCGTACGACGGGTCGACGTCCGCGTCGACGAAGTACCAGCTGCATTCGACGGCCGTCAGGCCGGGTGCGAGCGGCGTCAGCCGGTGTGTCATCACGTAGTCGGGATGCAAGGAGATCAACAAGTTCGGGAACAGGCCAAGATAGAGGACAACTCCACGGTCCACGCCGTCGATGGCCACGGCGTCTGACCCACCAGACAGCGACATCGTGACCGCGCCGTCGCGAAGGTCCATCGAGCCACCCACCCACGCGCCTGGCAGGTCGAAGTTGGCCCCACTTGACGGTGGTGACACCCGGCAGAGCTCCGGATGGATCAGCGGGCAGTGGTAGCACTCGTGATAGTTCTCGACAATCACCTTCCAGTTTGCGACGACCGTGTACTCGCGCTGGGCTCGGTGAACCAGCTTCTCGGGGTGGTAGGGGGCAACGAGCGAGTCGAGGTCACCGACATGGTCGGTGAGTGGTGGACCGTCACCAGTCGCATTGACGAAGACCCACCCGTGCCACACGGTCGCCGGAAGCTGGGTGAGTCGGTAGTCGGCTGCCTCGAACCCCGCGACCCGGTCAAGGTCCGGTGCCCGTGCGAGCGATCCGTCGAGTGCGTAGTTCCAGGCGTGGTACGGGCAGACGAGCGCCTGCCGGCTGGCGGCAGAACCGGCAGACAGGATCTCGTGCGCCCGATGCCGGCAGGTGTTGGCCAGCGCGTATACGCCGCCGCCGGATGGGAAGGTCAGCAGAACGGGAACGTCGCCGACGACCAGCCCGCGCTGGGTGATCGGTTCCCCTGCAGTGCCGTAACGAAGCTCGTCCGCACGGCCTACACAGACCCACGAGCCGGCGAACAGATGCCGCAGTTCCCAGGCCAGCACTTCGTCGGATGTGTATGCGACGGCAGGAAGCATGGTGGCCTGACCGAACGGCCGGAGCGCCGGTTCGAGAGCGGCTGGTCCGATCGGTGCGTCGACGCGCGTATACGCTCATCCCCTTCGGTTGGCACCTTAGTCGCGACCAGCGCGGACTCCACCTGGTGAGACCCGGCGTATGGTGTGGGCAATTCCCCCGCCCGCCTCCGGTCGCGCCGTAGGGCCGACGGCAACCGTGCCAAAGGGTGATTCCATGACCGCCGATATCACCTCTGCTGCCCACGACCTCACCGACGCACCGACGTCACACCAGCGCCTGCTCGGCTGGATCGCTGCTGTCGCCGAACTGACCGAGCCCGACGGCATTCACTGGTGCGACGGCTCGGACGAGGAGTGGACCCGACTCACCGACGGCTTGGTCGAGGCGGGAACCCTGGTTCGTCTGGACAAGAAGCCCAACTCCTTCTGGGCCCGCACCGACCCGACGGACGTCGCCCGGGTCGAGGAGCGCACCTTCATCTGTTCGGTCAACGAAGCCGATGCCGGACCGACGAACAACTGGCGCGACCCGGACGACATGAAGGCCGAGATGATCCGGCACTACCACGGATGCATGCACGGCCGAACGATGTATGTCATCCCATTCTGCATGGGTCCGGTGAAAGCCGAGAAGCCTATGTTCGGAGTCGAGATCACCGACTCGCCGTACGTCGTCGCATCGATGCGGATCATGGCCCGAATGGGCAGCAAGATACTCGAGGCGATGGGGACGAACGCCGACTTCGTCCCTTGTCTGCATTCGGTCGGTGCGCCGCTCGAGCCGGGTCAGCAGGACGTCCCGTGGCCGTGCAACCGGACCAAGTTCATCACCCAGTTCCCCGAAGAGCGGATGATCTGGTCGTTCGGCTCCGGATACGGCGGCAACTCACTACTCGGCAAGAAGTGCTACAGCCTGCGCATCGCCAGCGTCATGGCCCGAGACGAAGGCTGGCTCGCCGAGCACATGCTGATCATGAAGCTGACGTCACCCTCCGGCGCCGTCCACTACATCGCCGCGGCATTCCCGTCGGCCTGCGGCAAGACCAACCTCGCGATGCTCGAACCGACGATCCCCGGCTGGAAGGTCGAGACGCTCGGCGACGACATCGCCTGGATGAAGTTCGGCGAGGACGGCCGCCTCTACGCGCTCAATCCGGAGTATGGCTTGTTCGGTGTCGCGCCAGGCACCGGCTGGCATACCAATGCAAACGCCATGCGGACGATCGAGCGCGGCAACAGCGTCTTCACCAACGTCGCATTCACCGACGACGGCGACATCTGGTGGGAAGGCATGACGCCGGAGCCGCCGGCCCATCTGATCGACTGGACGGGCCGGGACTGGACACCTGAGTCAGACGAGCCGTCGTCGCACCCGAACTCCCGGTTCTGCACGCCGATCAAGCAGTGCCCGATTATCGCGCCGGAGTTCGAGGATCCCCGGGGCGTGCCGATCTCCGCGATCCTGTTCGGTGGCCGGCGGGCGTCGACTGTTCCGCTGGTTACCGAGTCGCGCGACTGGACCCACGGCGTGTTCATGGGCGCGACGCTGTCGTCGGAGACCACGGCCGCGGCTGCGGGTGCCGTCGGCGTCGTCCGCCGCGATCCGATGGCGATGCTCCCGTTCCTCGGCTACCACGGTGGCGACTACTTCGGTCACTGGATCACGCTCGGCAAGGAGGCCGACGCGGTCAAACTGCCGAGGATCTTCTACGTCAACTGGTTCCGCCGCGACCAGGACGGCAAGTTCATTTGGCCTGGTTTCGGGGAGAACGGGCGTGTGCTCAAGTGGATCGTCGAACGACTGGACGGACAGGCCGCTGCTGCCGAGTCCCCGATCGGGCGTATCCCGACCGTCGAATCTCTCGACGTCGAAGGTCTCGACCTGACTCGCGACCAGTTGGAGGAGTGCCTGCGGGTCGATGAAGACGAATGGCGCGCCGAGGTGCCGGCGATCACCGAGTGGTTCGACACGTTCGGTGAGAAGCTGCCTACCCTGCTGTGGGCCGAGCTCGACGGCCTCAAGACCCGGTTGGGTCTCACCTGACCGTGGCGGAGGCGGCGGGATTTGAACCCGCGAGAGGGGTTGAGCCTCAACCCGCTTAGCAGGCGGGCGCCATAGACCGGACTAGGCGACGCCTCCACACCCGAATATGACGGGCGCCGCAAGGGTACCCGTCGGGTCGCAGACGCGGCAAAGTCATACCTATGGAGCGACCGCCGCTGTGGGCGGACCGCCGGCAAGCCGGCAGACGGCTTGCCGAACGACTGCGGGAACGCGGCGTACGGCCGGACGCCATCGTGCTCGGTCTGCCACGGGGCGGGGTGGTCGTCGCCGCTGAAGTGGCGCGCGCCCTCGATGTAGAACTCGACGCGCTGGTCGTGTGCAAGGTCGGTGTTCCGTGGCATCCGGAGCTGGCGATCGGTGCGGTCGGCGGGACTGGAGTGCGAGTTCGCAACGACAACGTCGTGCGTTACGCCGGCCTCACCGAGGATCAGCTGACGCAGGCGTATGCCATCGGCGAGAAGGAGGTCCAACGCAAGGAAAGCGCGCTGCGGGGAGGACGCCCACAGCCACAGCTGGCGGCTCGGTCGGTGATCATCGTCGACGACGGTATCGCCACGGGCGCCACTGCACTCGCGGCGGCACAGATCGTCCGCGCACAAGCCGCTGAGCAGGTCATCTTGGCCGTTCCCGTTGCACCGCAGGATCCCGACGCGAGGATCGACGAGGTATTCGACGATGTCGTGGTGCTGGCTCGCCCTCGCCGGTTTGGCTCGGTGGGCACCTGGTACCGCGACTTCCGGCAGGTGGACGACGAGGAGGTACGCGTTCTGCTCAATCGCTGAGAAGAACGTCACCTCGAGCCGGCCAACCAGGCGGTGGTCCCGAACGTCTTTCGGGTGCAAGGTCATCATGGGGTCTAATAGATAGGTTGTGGTGAGGACGGAGGAGACGGCGAGCCGGCCGGCGAGGGCGGCGTCGCGCGCTCGGCGGGCGGGAGCTCGCCGGGACCGGTTGAATTACCGTCGGCAGAAACGTTCTGGCCGGTACGGTCGATTTCTCGGCTTCACCGCCCTCGGTTCGTTCGTGCCCGGAACGGGCTTGATCGCCGCGGGCCGGCGTCGCTCGGGCCTGTTCTTCCTCACCCTGTTCGTCCTTGGTCTCGCGGCGTTGGTGGCCGTCTACCTGCTGGTGCCGAAGGAACGGCTGCTCGCCGTCGCCTTCGACCAGCGTGAACTGACCATCGTGGCGGGTGTGCTCGCCGCTGTCGGCATCGTCTGGCTGCTCGTTGCAGTCGCCAGCCACCGAGCCCTCGAGCCGACTGGACTGTCGGCCGGCAAACGCCTCATCGGCGCACTCGTCGTGGTGTTCGCCACGAGCCTGGTGCTCACCCCGATGGCGGCGGGCGTACAGAGGGCGTTCGTGCAGCGCGACCTGATCGAATCCGTCGCGGCGCCCGAAGACGCCAAGAGCAACACCACGCCGGAGCTGGCCGAGGGAGAGGAAGAGGTCGACCCGTGGGCGAACAAGCCCCGGGTCAACGTCTTGTTACTCGGCGGAGACGGTGCCCCCGGCCGCGACGGAATTCGTCCCGACACGCAGATTCTGGCGAGCATCGACACCAAGACCGGCGACACGGTGCTGTTCTCCCTGCCGCGAAACCTGCAGCATGTGCCGTTTCCGGAAGACAGCCCGCTGGACGAGATCTACCCCGAGGGATACACCGACCACGAAGAAAGCCTGCTCAATGCGCTGTTTGACTTCGTGCCTGCCAATCACCCAGAGGCCTTCGAGGGAGTCGCCTATCCCGGCGCCGATGCGAACAAGTGGGCCGTCGAGGGGGCGTTGGGCATCGATGTCGACTACTTCGTCCTGGTGAACCTGGAGGGATTCGAGCAGCTCGTCGACGCTCTCGGCGGCATCACCGTCGACGTCAAGGAAGACATCCCGATCGGCGGGATCGGCACTGAGATCTCCGGCTATATCGAGCAGGGCGAAAATCAGCGCTTGGGCGGCCGCGAGGCGCTGTGGTTCGTCCGATCCCGAGTCAATTCCGACGACTACGAGCGCATGGAGCGCCAACGTTGCCTGATCGGCGCGATCATCGACGAGGCCGACCCGATGACGGTGTTCCGCCGTTACCAAGAGTTGGCGGCCGCAACGAAGGACATCGTTTACACCGACATCCCCGCCGCGATCCTGCCGGACTTCGCCGAGCTGGCGCTGAAGGTGAAGGATGCGTCGCTGCGGACTCTTCCCTTCACCAATGACGTGATCAACCCGCAGAATCCGGACTTCGACTTGATGCACGCGCTCGTCGCCGACGCGTTGCTGCCGCCCGCGCCGTCGGCAGCGACGCCTTCGGTGACGACGTCCGGCTCTCCCAGCTCCGGATCGCCGGCTCCTAGCCCGTCACCGTCGACCGACCCCACAGAAGCGACGGAAGTCACGCAGGTGTGCTGAGGGATCGGCGTACTCAACTACGTAGCCGCGGTTCGATCTGCTCCCGGGTGAGGTGACGGCGCAGCTCTTGGGCCAACTCGCGCGGCCCGACGTCGAGCATGCTGGTCCGGACCAGGCTGCGCCGCCCACCGGCGAGGTCGATCGAGACGACCGGCCCGTCGGACTGCACTTTCCGTACGTCGCGCCAGGCTCCACGCCGGACGCCACCGCCGGGTCCGGTGGCGTTGAGGAACCCGTGGTCGTCTAGCACAACGCGAGCGCCCAGCCCGATCAGCCGAAGCCCGCCGACGATCAGCACGGTGAAGGAGAGGATGGCCAACAGGCCGAGCACGATCCCGACGCCGACCACGACGGCCCGCGCCGGCTGCACGGCACGCAGGACGCTGACTCCCACCACGCACAGGCCCAGGATTACTGCACCAACGCCCACGCCTCGCAATGCGACGGCCGTGGGCACGCGATAAACGACAGCGTCGCTCTTGTCGTCCATGCGGCTGTCCACGTCCCCAGTGTGACGGACGAGGTCGAACTTCCCGTGAATTCCACGGAGAACGGTGACGGCTATTCGTAGAGCACATAGCTCGGCTGTGGCCGTAGGGCCATTACCTCGGTCGGGGTCATCAGGGGGCCACGGCGGACGTCTTCTTCGAAGAACAGCTTGAAGCCGGTGTAGACGTGTGGGGCGAGCCCCAGCGCGAGCCGGTTCCAGGTGGCACGCTTGTCGGCTGGGACGCCGACGCCGTCAATGCTCTTGACCAACACCACGCCTGGGTGCGGAAGCAACGCCTCTTCGTCGGCGATCGTCGACACGTGGAACTGGTGATAGACCATGACCTTCTCGGGCAGGTCGTGCTCACGAACCAGGGTCGACAAGTACGTGGCGATCGAGTCGAGTTCGGCGCCGGTCGTGCTGCCGATCACTCGACCCGGCACCTCGCCAGCATCGACGGCCCACTCGGGATCGAGGGCGAGACCGACATCCGGCTCGACCAACCACTTCTCGAACGCCTTGACGTCGTCGATGAAGTCGGCCCGACCCGGCTGGATGTTGAGCAACAGCAATCCGCCATGCCGGCGCACCGCCTCGAGGTAGGCGTCGACGATTTCGCCGGGCTCATGGGTGCGATACAGACCAGAGTCGGTCGGCGATTCGTGCGCGACGACGGCGATCATCTCGAAGATCGGCAGGGGGGTTCGCCCATCCGGTGTGTACTGCGCAGCAAGCTCCTTGATCTCAGCTGCGCGTTCGTCGATATCACCGACACCAAGCCGACCGAACGACGGGCCGCGTCCACCGGAAAAGCCGATCAACCGGTGCTCCGGGAAGATCCGCCGGCCACCCCTAGGCAGTTCGGCCGGCGGGTCGGGCGTCGGCACCGCAGTCTGGGAGGTCGTCGGTCTGGCTATCGCTGGCGGCTCACCTGCCGCGTTGCCGGCAGCTGACGGGTCCTCGTTCGTCGGCGTACATGCAGCTACCAGCACAGCGAACACGACGACGCCGGTGCGGCGGAACATCCGGCCCAGTGTGCCCGGCATCCCCGGCAGCCGACGCGCTGGCTCCTGCTCAGTCGTGGGTAACTCCCTCATGAGCCCGATGCTCGGCGGCCTCGAGCTGAAACGTGCTGTGCTCGACGTCGAAGTGCCGCGACAGGCAGTTGCCTAACCGGTCCAGCACCACTCCGCCGTGGCCGTCGGCGAGCACCCGTTGCGAGACCACGACGTGCGCGGAGAGCACCGGCAGGCCGCTGGTGATCGTCCACGCGTGCAGATCATGCACGTCCAGAACCCCGTCGACATCGATCATGTGCCGGCGAACGTCGGCCAGGTCGACATCGCGCGGCGTCGCCTCCAACAGCACGTCGAGCGCCTCGCGCAAGAGAATCCAAGTGCGCGGCAGGATGAACAAACCGATCAAGATCGACGCCACGGGGTCGGCTCCGTACCAACCCGTGGTCAGGATGACGAGGGCGGCGACCACGACGGCGGCGGAGCCGAGCAGGTCGGCGAGGACCTCCAGATACGCGCCGCGCACATTCATGGACTCCCGCTGGCCTCGGTGCAGCAGAGCCATTGCGACGCCGTTGCCAACCAGGCCTACCACGGCGACAACCAGCATGGGGACCGGCTCGATGTCAGGAGCGGCGCCGAGCCGGCGCACACCTTCGACCAGCACGAAACCTGCCACGCCGAGGAGTAGGACTGCGTTGAGCGCGGCCGCCAGGATCTCCAGCCGCTGCCAGCCGAATGTCCGACGTGTGCTCGGCGGCCGCTGCGCCAGCGTCGTCGCGACCAGGGCCAGGGCGACACCGCCCGCGTCCGCCAAGACGTGTCCGGCATCTGCCAGCAGAGCCAACGATCCGGATACCCACGCGCCGACGAGTTCGACGACCAGGACAGTGAGGGCAAGGCTCAGCGCGAGCAGTAACTGCCGCCGGTAAGCGCCGCCGGCCGTGGCGTGTGCATGCCCTTGGCCCACACGTGCATTGTGCCCGCGTGTTACCGCCTAGCCGCCATGATCCGCTCGTGCGCATCCTCGACCAGTCGGCACAGCGGGCAGAGATCCCGACCGTCGCGCCGGGTCCAATGGGTCAGCGCCGCTCTCGCGTCGGTCGCCGTTCGGCCCGTGGTTCCGGTGTCGCCGCATTCGTCGCAGACGATGACGACCATCGTGCTCATCGGCACCTCCGTGGTCGCGCTGGTGTTAGCCGGAAGCATGCCGCTCTCACCGTGACCCAGCCACCCATACGACTTGCCGGTCTGTTCGGTCAGGCGGGGCCGTAGGACAGGTGGACGACACCGTTGTCGTACCGGTCGTGCTCGTGCAACCTGAGCCTGGTCGGGTCGACACCGTCGGCCCACAACCGCTTGCCCTTGCCGAGCGCGACGGGGTAAACGAAGAGGTGTAGGTCGTCGACCAGGCCGTCCTCGAGAAGCGCGCGGACGAGGGTGCCGCTGCCGGAGACGTAGATGAGGCCAGTCGTTTCATCCTTGAGCCGGCGAATCGTGTCCGGATCGTAGGCGCCGAGGCGAGTCGAGGGCTCCCATTCCACATTCGGCTCCCGCGATCCGACGACGTACTTGTGCGTGAGGTTGAAAAACGGAGCTCCTGGGTCTTCCTCGACCGTTCTCGTCGACCACGCCGGGGCGAACATCTCGTACGTCGTACGTCCTAGGAGGATCGCCTGCGACGCGTTCGTAATCGCGCCGAGGGTCTCGCCCATCTTGGGGTCGAAGCCGTAGTCGGAGGTCCACTTGGGGTCCTCGAATATTCCGTCCAGAGAGATGAACTCGTGTACTGCGATCGCGCCCATGATCTGCCCTCCTGTCGACGGTCCGCGTAAGCCGCCGTCCCTTCTCGGGTCGACGGGCTGTGGGTGCATTGTCCACGGACCGACCGAACTCAGTCCTCATGCAGCGGATATGTTCGCATCCAGGACGGAACAGGAGACCCGCAATGGAGAAGCGCAGACTCGGAAACACCGACTTGGAGGTGTCGGCCGTCGGCCTCGGCTGCATGGGCATGAGCCAGAGCTACGGCCCGAGTCCGGACCGGCAGGAGATGATCTCGCTGATCCAGACGGCTGTGGAGCGAGGCGTCACCTTCTTCGACACCGCTGAGGTGTACGGCCCGTTCGTGAACGAAGAACTCGTCGGCGAGGCCCTCGAGCCGTTCCGCGGAGACGTGGTGATCGCTACCAAGTTCGGATTCCGGTTCGACTCCGAGGGCCGCTCGGTCGGCCTCTCCAGCCGTCCTGAGCACATCAAGCAGGTCGCCGCCGCCTCGCTTCAGCGGCTCCGGGTCGACGCCATCGACCTGTTCTATCAGCACCGTGTCGACTTGGACGTGCCGATTGAGGACGTGGCTGGCGCTGTCAAGGAGCTGATCCAGGAGGGAAAGGTGAGGCATTTCGGCCTCTCCGAGGCCGCTGCAGAGACCATCCGCCGGGCGCACGCAGTTCAGCCGGTCACCGCAGTGCAAAGCGAATACTCGCTGTGGACGAGAACGCCCGAAGACGAGGTCCTGCCGGCCCTGGAGGAACTCGGCATCGGCTTCGTCCCGTTCAGCCCACTGGGAAAGGGCTTTCTCACCGGGAAGATCGACGAAAGTACGACCTTCGACAGTTCCGACATCCGCACCACCATCCCCCGATTCACCCCAGAAGCCCGCCGGGCGAACCAGGCCCTGGTGGAGCTGCTGGGCGAGATCGCAGTACGCAAGCACGCAACGCCCGCCCAGATCGCGCTCGCCTGGCTGCTCGCCCAGAAGCCCTGGATCGTCCCGATACCCGGCACTCGAAGGCTCGAGCGCCTCGACGAGAACACCGGTGCCGCTGCAGTCGACCTCACAGCGGACGATCTGCACGAGATCGAGAGTGCCGCTTCGCAAATCACAGTGGAGGGTGCCCGATACCCGGAGCATCTGGAGCGGCTCACCGGCCGTTGAGCGGAGGCTTGCTCTTCCTACCGGTTGGACAGAATGTCGGCGATGACCTCTACGGTGGGCCGATGACCGAAAGCGACACCCCATGGGAGCCGCCCTTCGCCGGCACCGAGGTCGAGCACCTCGTCGGTGCACTCGACCGGCTACGCACGACCTTCCGCTGGAAGGCCGACGACCTGGACGCGGCCGGGTTGCAGGCACACGTCGGCGCCTCCGCACTGACGCTCGGCGGCCTGCTCAAGCATCTCGCTCTCATCGAGGACGTCACCTTCCACACCAAGCTGAGCGGAGAGCCGCCTGGCGCGGCGTGGGACATCGCCGATTGGGACGTTGACGACTGGGAGTTCATCTCCGCCGCTGATGACACCCCAGAACAGCTCTACGCACTCTGGGACAGCGCCGTCGAACGGTCCCGCGCCCGGCTCGACGCGGCCTTGGCCGGCGGCGGACTCGACCAACTCGTCCACCTTTCCGATCCTGAAGGTCGCCAGGCCAGCCTGCGCCGGCTCCTCTGCGACCTGATCGAAGAGTACGGCCGGCACACCGGGCACGCCGACCTGATCCGCGAGGCGGTGGACGGACGGGTCGGGGAAGACCCTCCGGATGGCTGGCGCGCACGATCAGCCGTCAGCAGCTCGACGTGAGCCGAACGAGCCATCGTCCGATGCGACACCTTCCACCACACGGCCAGATCGGATATCTGCAACTTCCCGCGATCGACGTCAGGCGTTCCGCCGCGTTCTACGAGGCGGTCTTCGGATGGTCAGTCGACCTCGCGCACGGAAGCTTCGAAGCGCCCGGGTTGATCGGTCAGTGGACAACCGAACGACAGCCAACCAACACCGGCGGTCCGGTCGTGTGGATCTGTGCCGACGACCTTTGGCCGACGCTCGATCGTGTGGTAGCCGGTGGAGGAACCGTGCACGGTCAGCCATACCTGGACGCCGGCGAACGGTGGCTCGCCGACATCGACGACCCCGCCGGTAACCGCATCGGTGTCGTGGTGCCGGTCCATACCGCACGCCCACAGCCCATGATCGCCGTGCGGGACGTCGAAGCGTCCAGCCAGTGGTACCAGCGGTTGCTCAGTCTCGAAAGCGACCATGGCGGTCACTGAGTATGAACGGCTTCTCGCCGACGGCGTCCTCGTGCTCCAGCTCCACCATCGGGAGACCGAACATCACCACGGACTCATCGGTGACCCGCACAGCAATGTCGGCAATGGTGTTCTCCTGTGGTTCGGCGACGTTGCCGACTTCGACGGCGTCGTCACACGCGCCAACGAGCTTGAGGCTCCGATCGTGCTACCGCCCCATCGAAACCCGCCCGAAGGCGAAGGCAACGGTCCAGGACACCGCGAGATCTGGATCAAGGATCTGGACGGATACACCGTTGTGATCGCGAGTCCCGACGGCGAGGCGTTCGAACCGGCCTGACGCTGGTCGCGATTTGCGGGGCGAGTACTGGACGGCGGCCTATTCCCCGTCGCGATCGGACGCAGCGGCAGCAACATGCCACGGCCGTGGGTCGGTCCGGAGAAGCCGCCTCGGTCGTGTAGCCATGGCCGGCATGCCGTTCGTCTCGTCTAACCACCGTCATTCTGCGCTGCCAGAACATTCCCTCGGATCCCGTGATCGTCGCTGCGCGGCGGGACGACCTTGCGCATTACGAGTGACTCTTGCCCTTGGGGCGCTCATAGTCGAAGCCAGCCCTTTCGAACAGGCTGCGGGTAGGCATCCCGGGACTCCCCCAGCCACGCGTCCGCTCCTACCGTTGGGCGAGCGACATCTTCGCCGCATGCCGCCATGCGGACGCATTGATCTGCCGCTCCGCACATGTCTCGGAACGCAACTGCTCTCATCTCCTTGCCTGGCACTTCTATGTATGCTTACCTAGCACCTCTAGGTAGCAGCGGAGGCCTGGCATTGGTGCACATCGACAAGGACCTGGTGGCGGCATCGGCGACGCCGCTGGTGCTGGGGATCTTGGCCGAGGGGGAGTCGTACGGGTACGCGATCCTCAAGAAGGTCAACGAACTGTCGGTTGGTGAGATGAGGTGGACCGACGGGATGCTGTACCCGCTGCTGCATCGGCTGGAGCGGCTCGGGTACATCCAGGCGAGTTGGCGGGTGGCCGCGAGTGGTCGGCGGCGTAAGCACTATGTGATCACCCACGCCGGGTTGGAGCTGTTGGCCGACCGTCGCCAGCAATGGGCGGTGGTCACCGACGCGCTGAATCGAGTATGGGCGGAGGCGGCCGCTGCGATGCCGGCGACACGGGCCAGGTTGGCCGGGTCGAGCCGGTGACAGCCGTACCCAGGACCCCCGATGCAAGCCTGGAGGCGCAGATCGGGCAGTGGCGGGGTTATGTGCAGCGGCATCGGGTCATCAGCCCGGCCGATGTCGATGAGCTGGAGGGCCATCTGCGCGATCAGGTCGCCGACCTCGAACACACGGGTCTGAGTGGGGACGAGGCGTTCCTGGTGGCGGTCAAGCGCCTGGGCAGCCTGGATCAAGTGTCCCGGGAGTTCGCCCGAGAGCACTCCGAGCGACTGTGGAAGCAGCTGGTCCTCACCCCCGAGTTCCCGGAGGCTTCGGCCACTCGGTCCGGCCGTGAGCTGGTGGTGGTGCTCGCGCTCGCCGTCGGAGCTGCGGCCGCGATCAAGGCGCCTATGCTGGCCGGTTACGACTTCGACGGGGACGCCGGCTGGTACGCCCGCAACTTCAGCCTGCTGGTGCTGCCCTTCCTGGCCGGCTACTTCGCCTGGAAACGCCGCCTCGGCTGGGCGAGGTCGCTGCAACTGCTAGCGCCGCCGGTTCTGCTCGGCGCGCTGGCCGCCAACGCCTACCCGTACGCAGACGGCGGGTCCACCGAGGTGCTGGTCGCGATCCACCTGCCCATCGTGATGTGGTTCGTGGTCGGCCTGGCCTATGTGGGAGGGGACTGGCGGTCACACCCGCGGCGGATGGACTTCATCCGATTCACCGGGGAATGGGCCGTGTACTACACCCTCCTCGCCCTCGGCGGCGGTGTGCTGGTCGGGCTCACGCTCGCCGGGTTCGAGGTGATCGGCCTGGACATCTCCTCGTTCTTCTCCGAGTGGGTGCTCCCCTGCGCCGCGACGGGCGCGATCCTCGTGGCCGCCTGGCTGGTCGAGGCCAAGCAGAGCGTGGTGGAGAACATCGCCCCAGTTCTCACCCGCGTCTTCACGCCACTGACCACACTGATGCTGTTCGCGTACCTGAGCGCCTTCCTCGTCACCCGCAATGTCGTGGCGGTGGACCGGGACCTACTGATCCTCGTCGACCTGATCCTGGTCCTCGTGCTCGGGCTGCTGCTCTACGCGATCTCCGCCCGGGATCCACTGGCGCCGCCATACCTGTTCGACCAACTGCAGCTGTTGCTGGTGCTCGGCGCCGTGATGGTCGACGTGCTCATGCTGGTTGCGATGCTGCTCCGTATCACCGAGTTCGGCGCCAGCCCGAACAAGATCGCTGCGTTAGGGTTGAACCTCATTCTGCTGGCCAACCTCGCCTGGTCAGCCCGCCTCAGCGTCGGATTCCTGCGCCGGCGGCGCCCGTTCAGCGCTCTGGAGCGCTGGCAGACCACCTACCTGCCGGTCTATGCCGCCTGGGCAGCCGTGGTCGTCGTGGTCTTCCCACCCGCGTTCAGCTTCACCTAATCGAATGCCCTCAGCGGCGAACCTGGTAGCGCAGGTGCAGCACTCGGTCTCCGCGGATGACCACGTCGGGATCCTCCAGCATGTGCTGGCCATCGACCGGCCCGAAATACCGCTTGCCGGAGCCGAACACCACCGGCACGACATCCATTGCCACCTCGTCCACCAGGCCCAGTGCAAGCGCCTGCCCGCCGACGTCGCCGGCCGCGACCGCAACGGTGCGCTCCCCCGCGAGCTCCTTCGCCTTCGCGATCGCCGGCGCCACGTCGACGACGAAGTGATACGACGCCTCCGGGTGCCACCCATCCGGCTTGGGCCGATGCGACACCACGATCACGTGCTCACCCGCCGGTGGCGCCCCCTCCCAGCCGTTCGTGATGTCGAACAAGTGCCGCCCGATCACCATTGACCCGATGCTGTCCCACATCGGTCTGACGTAGTCGGCCGAGGCCTGCGAGACCTTTAGGCCGCCGCCCTCGGTCAGTTCGGCGTCGCCGTTGGAGTACCAGTCGAACAGCGGACCGACGTCGTCCATGTCGTCGGCAATGTAGCCGTCCACCGACACCACGTTGTGCATTACCACAGTGCTCATCACGTCTCCTTGCCATCAGCGCTTCACCTCGTAGCGAGGATGTGGCACGTCGGGCGCCTTCTAGCGCCTGCCGGTGAGCGCGCGCCTCGAAATGGACCGTTCGTCGATACGGAACCACGCTATAGATCCAGATTCAGATTCGCCCCTATCTGCCGCCGACCGTATGTTGGCCGCTATGCGCATCGCGATCGTGGGTGGGCACGGACAGGTCGCCCGCCACCTGCACCCAATCCTCGTCCGGGCCGGGCACGTGCCCGTCGCGCTGGTGCGGAAGGAGGCATACCGCTCCAAGCTGGAAGGCCTGGGCGCGGAGGTACGGCTGCTTGACATCGAGCGCGAGGAAGCAGACGCATTCGCGACGGCGTTCTGGGGGTGTGACGCGGTTGTCTTCTCTGCTGGCGGTGGCCCTGATGGCAACGCGGAGCGCAAGCGCACGGTCGACTTGCATGGCTCGCTGAAGTCCATAGCAGGGGCCAAGACAGCTGACATCAGCCGGTTCGTGCAGGTGTCCGCCATCAACGTGGACGACCCGCTCCCGGCTGAGACCGGCGAGGTGTGGAAGGCGTACGTCGAAGCGAAGCGCGACGCTGATGCCGCGCTGCGCGACAGCGGCCTCGACTGGACGATCATTCGGCCGGGTCGGCTCACCGATGACCCGGGAACCGGCGCCGTGTCGCTGGGCTCAGACATCTCACGTGGTGCCGTCCCGCGTGCCGACGTTGCCGCGGTGCTAGCAGCGGTGCTGGACGTTGGTGGCGCCATCCATCGGCAGTGGAACGTGGTCGCGGGCGATACGCCGGTCGCCGATGCAGTGCAGCGGGCAGCGGGTGGCTGAGAGCCCGCGCGCCATCGGGTGGAGCGCGGGGCCCGTCGCAGTAGCGGGCACCGGTGCGCTGGTCTGGTGGTCGCTAAGCGGAAGCCCCGACCTCGATTTCAAGGCCTGGGAAGTCGTGCCCAACCTGCTGCTTACCGTCGCACTCGCCGTCGCCTGGCTCGTAGTCCCCATCGTCCTGGTCGCCCACCGAGTCGCCGCTGCGCTTCGGTTCGGCGGCCGCCGAGAGCGGGCGCGCACAGCGCTCCTCGCCGGCGTCGCCCGGCCCGCGTGGCAGCTCCTGCTGGCCGTCCTGCTCCTCACCGCAGGCAGCACCTTCCTTGCGATGCGGGTCTACCTCACCGCCGCGGCGCGGAGCTGGGGCGACGCCTTCCTCTGGGTTTCCCTGGCCGTCCTCGCCGTCGCCGGCGTGCAGCTGCTCGTGCTCGGCGTGGCCGGCGTCGTCGCGGGCTCGCGGCGATCATTCCACGGCGGCATGGTTGCGGGGGCGCTCACCCTCGTAGCGTTCACCGCTGGCTACGTCGCCGCCTATCTGCCGGGGCGGTTCGCGTATCGCGCGGACCCCGGTTTGTATCCCTCCGGTTGGAACCTGGGCCAGGGCGACCTCCTCGTCCCGTTCGATCTGCTCTTCGCCAGCCTGCTGCTTGCGTTGCCCTGGCCCGTCCTGGGCGCCGCGATTGGGGCGCGGAGCGCGGAGCTCTCCCGACGCGGGCGGGACGGGTGGGACCGGTTGCTCCAGATTGCGACCGCCGGTCTGCGCGATGCTGACCGCGCCTGGGCCGCCGCGATGCGTGCCGAGCTCGCGACCGTCGACGAGCGCGGAGAACGGCGTCGCTTCGCTCTCGGCTGCACCGCGTCCGCGCTGCGGCTCGGGCCGGACGCCGTGATGTGGCTCGTCGCGACCGGCGCGGCGGGCTTCGCCGCCGTCGGGACGTACGCCGCCTCCCGCGCCTCGCTCGCCGACGGCGCCGGCGGGATCTTGTCGGCCCACGGCTCCGGGGTTGCTGTCGTTGCATTCGTCGCGACCCTCGCGATCGCATTGCGCCACCGCTCGTTCCGGGACGGCCTCCAGGGCGGGACCTTGGCGCTGCTCGCTGCCTTCGTCGCCTCGTACGCCGTCGGCATCTCCGAGGCCGTCGTCTGGGCCGAGCGCCGAGCCGGGTACCTCACGACGGGTGACGCGATCCCGCCCAGCGCCGAGGCGGCCGTGCTCGACCTCCTGCGGCCCGAGTTCGTACTCTGGAATCTCGCCTACGGCCTGCAGTCGATGCTCCTGGCGGCCGCGATGGGGGCGCTGGTCGCCCGGAGACGCGCCGACCATCCCCAACCCGCTCGGGAGGTCTACCCGTCCCCCCTCCTTTCCAGCAAATCGATCTAGATAGAGATGGACTCATGACGCGCACTCGCCGTCCCTCCCCGCAGACCGTCGCCGTGGTGCTGGCCCTGGCCGACAACACGTCGAGCTGGCGCCACGGCTACGACCTGTGCAAGCAGCTCGACCTCAAAGCCGGCACCATCTACCCGATCCTCATGCGGTTGCACGAGCGTGGGCAGGTCGAGACAACTTGGGAGACGGACCCGCCGGCAGGACGACCGCCCCGGCACCTGTACCGCCTGTCGGGCGCGGGAGCCGAACTCGCCGAGAAGTTGCGCGCCACCGCGGCGGCCGAGGTGCGCGTCGACAGGAATGGTCGGTCGCCGCGGCCCGCGCTCGGTGAGACTCTGGCCTGACGCCGTGGTCGCGCGCCCAGTTCGGGTGCAGCCCTAGGCTCGTCCGTCTTCGCAGCCATGAAACGGCGCCGAGTGTTGGTGATCCGGCAGTCGGCGCGACTGCGACCGCTACGTTTGTGACTTCACGAGCTTCATGGTGATGCGGGAAGTCAACGCGAATAATCGCGGGGTCGCCGAGTAGCTGAGTCGTCAGCCAGTGTTCGTAGGAGGCGGCGTCGGCGACTTGCACGCGGATGAAGTAGTCGGGAAGGCCGAACATGCGGCGCAGTTCGACGACCTCGTCCATCGCGGCCAACCGGTTCTCGAACGCCTCGACCGTGGCCAGGTCCTTCGCGGAAAGGTCCGCGTGAATCATCACCTCGAACCCGCATCCCAGGGCGGCTGGGTTCACGATCGCGGTGTAACCGGTGATCACGCCCTGGGCCTCGAGCCGACGCACGCGTCGAAGGCAAGGTGCTGCGGTGAGCGGATGGCGCCGCAAGGCCTACAGCGTGTTCGCGCTGTGCGACGAGGCCTATGCCCTGACCACCAGCAAGGACTCTCAGACACTCACAGGCGGGCGCATCCTGTGGACCCAGTTCGGCCTGCACGTCTCCTGGGCCACCGGGGCCCTGGTAGGTGGTCTCGTGGGCGCGACCCTCCTCCGCGGCATCAAAGGCCTGGATTTCGTGCTCACCGCCCTGTTTGTCGTCCTCACCATGGACGCCTTCCGCGCCCGACCAGACACCGGCGCCCTCACTCTGGCCGTCGGCTCCGCGGCCCTCGCCCTGCTCGTCGCGCCCGGGTCCATGCTGCTTGCGGCCATGGCGCTGTTCAGCGCCACCCTCATCGTTCGCCACCGACTGCGCTCAGGAACCGACAATGCCTGACTTCTCCTACATCGCCACCGCACTCGCCGTGGCCGTCGCGATCACCGTCACCCTGCGAGCTCTTCCGTTCGTCATAAGGAATGCGATGAAGGACTCCGCTCTTCTCGCCGACGTCGGCCGATGGATGCCACTCGGCGCCATCACCATCCTCGCCATCTACTGCCTCGCCGCCATCGACACCAAGCAGCCGCCCCACGGCATCCCCGAACTCACCGGCGTCGCCGTTACCGTCGCCACCCATTGGTGGCGCCACAACGCCGTCCTCAGCATCCTCACTGGCACCACGGCCTGCCTGGTGATGGCCAACGACATTCTGCCGACCTGACCTGTATGCGCCCACCGTCGGACGAGCGATTAGTCCTGTGCACCGAGCTTGCTGTCGAGCATTCGGGACAGTTCGCCGGCGAGCTTACCGAGGTCCTCGTCCCTGTAGACGCCGGTGAGCTCGTCGAGAAGCCGGGCCACGACATTGGCCTGCGCGCGCGTCAGGATGGGGGACGAGCCCGTCGGCTGAGAGTCCTCGCCGAGTTGTGCCCGTAGTTGCGCAACATAGTCGTCGCGGTTCACCGGATTGCCCGCCCGGTCCCGCACAGTTGCGCTCGGCCGAGGCGGGAGCGTTCCCGCGGCTGGAGGCGCGCTGAACTCGGCATGCTCGGGGCAGTAATCGGTTCCGCGGCTCGGGTCATACGTCCAATCGGCCGCATGATCACGAGCCCAGGATCCGGCATCGGCGTCGCTACGCCACCGCTCCGCCGCTGATGGCTCCACCTGAACCGGGCATCCCGCGACGTCGCAGCTGAGCACGACCCGCCGAAGCGTGGCCCCTCCGCCGGACAGATGGATGCTCACCATTGCCGCTTTCTACTCGCACATCCGCACGCCGCCGGGGTCGGACCGAGGTCGCCACTTTGATGCCTCGGGTGCGTGCTTTCCTAGTGGCCGCCGGTGCAGGCGGTCACACTCACCCAGGCTACCCGGCGGAACCTATGCCATCTGCGCCTTCTACATACGGCCGGTCCGCCTTCGCCGCTCATCCCCAGCGCACGACTATCCGCTTCCGCCGCATCGGTCCTCGGGCGCGGTCAGACCGGATGCCGTTTGGGCCGCCGCGCAGCTGACCTGAACCGTCAGCAAACCAAGACGCAGGCGCGTGCGTCTACCATGTTAGAATTGTGTCGGTTGTATGAGGGTTTCCCCGCACGTTCTCGAACGCCCGCGGATTGTTACTCCGCCGGGCGATTTTCTTTCGGTGGATCTCGATCATCGGTGTCCGGATGTGGCGAGACGACCACCGTGGCAGCCCGGGATCGGCAATCGAGCTGGCCCGTACCACGCACCAGAAGGAGCAAGACAATGGCTCAGGGCACCGTGAAATGGTTCAACGGCGAGAAGGGCTTCGGCTTCATCGCCCAAGACGGCGGCGGCGCCGACGTGTTTGTGCACTACTCGGCCATCGCGGCTGAGGGCTACCGCTCGCTGGACGAGAACCAGCGCGTGGAGTTCGAAATCACCCAGGGGCAGAAGGGCCCGCAGGCAGAAAACGTGCGCCCAGTCTGAGGGCCACCAAGAGGCGGGCGGCCGAAATATCGGGCGTGACCGCGGCCGAGGACGCCAGTGCTCGCTTCGGTCGCGAACTCGATCTTGACGACGCCGGGCGCTCGGCGCCGACCTGAACGAGGTCGGCGCCACGGTGGATTCAGCGCAGCTTGCTGAAGAACTCCCGGACGTCGTCGACGAGCAGGTCGGGAGCCTCCATGGCGGCGAAGTGGCCGCCGCGGCCGAATTCGGACCAGTGCACGACAGTGTGTTCGAGCTCGATAGTGCGCCGGATCGACACATCCAGGGGGAACACCGCGACCCCGGTCGGCACGGTGGAACGCTCACTCGCGCCCCAGGCTCCGGCATGCGCGGCCTCGTAGTAGCTATTGGCCGATGACCCGGCGGTACCGGTCAGCCAATACAGCATCACGTTGGTGAGCAACAGATCCCGGTCCACCGCGTCCTCGGGCAGTTCGGCGGCCGGATCGGTCCACTCCTTGAACTTCTCCACGATCCAGGCCAACTGCCCGACCGGGGAGTCGTGCAGCCCGTGTGCCAGGGTCTGCGGCCGGGTGATCTGGATCATCACGTAGCCGGACCCCTCGGTCTTCAGGTACTCCAGGTGCTCCAGCCGCGCCCGCTCGGCCTCGGTCAGCTCCCCCACCTCGTCCGGGTTGACCTCGGTGAACGCGGATAGCCCGTTCGCGTGCACGCCGACGACTTTGTCGGGGTTGAGCCGGCCGAGCCCCGGGGAGATGACCGCGCCGGTGTCGCCGCCCTGCGCGCCGTAGCGGTCGTAGCCGAGCCGGTCCATCAGCTCAGCGAACGCCCTGGTCACCCGGTTGGTGTCCCAGCCGGCCTCGCCGGTCGGCCCGGAGAACCCGCTGCCGGGGATCGACGGGATCACCAGGTGGAACGCGTCCGCCGGGTCGCCGCCATGTGCCCTGGGGTCGGTCAGCGGGCCGATGACGTTCAGGAACTCCACGATCGAGCCGGGCCAACCGTGGGTCAGGATCAGCGGCAGCGCGTCCGGCTCGGGCGAGCGCACGTGCAGGAAGTGGATGTTCTGCCCGTCGATCACGGTGGTGAACTGCGGGTACCTGTTCAGCTCCCGCTCGTAGACGCGCCAGTCGTAGCCATCGCGCCAGTAATCGGCCAGCCCCTTGAGGTAGCTCACCGGCACCCCGCGGCTCCAGCCGACATCGGGCAGGTCCACGGCCCACCGGGTCCTGGCGAGCCGGTCCCGCAGGTCGTCCAGGTCAGCCTGGGGAATGTCGATGGTGAAGGGCCGGATCTCGCTGTTGTTCTCCATGCCGATAACACTACGAGCCGGTTAGGTCAGGTTCGGTCCTAGGCCGATGGCAGACTGCAAACCATGTGGGAAACCTCGGCCCGGCTGCTGCGACTGCTCTCGCTCCTGCAGACCCGACACGACTGGTCCGGCGCCGAACTGGCCAAGCGACTAGAGATCACTCCGCGCACCGTGCGCCGCGATATCGACCGACTGCGCGGCCTCGGCTACCCCGTGCTGGCCACCGCGGGCACCGCCGGCTACCGGCTGAGTGCCGGCGCGGACCTGCCCCCGCTGCTGCTCGACGACGACGAAGCCGTCGCGGTCGCCATGGGCCTGCGCACAGCCGCTGGCGGTTCGATCACCGGCATCGAGGAGACCTCAGTGCGGGCCCTGGCCAAGCTCGAACAGGTACTGCCGTCCCGGCTGCGCCACCGGATCAACGCCCTGCAGTCGGTGACGGTGCCCATGGCCAACACCGGCCCCACCGCCGACCCGAGCACCCTCACCGCCATCGCCGCCGCCTGCCGCGACTCGCTGCGCCTACGCTTCGACTACCGCAGCCACGACGGAACCAGCAGCATCCGCACGACCGAGCCGCACCGGCTGGTGCACACGGGCCGGCGCTGGTACCTCATTGGCTGGGACGTCGACCGCCGGGACTGGCGCACCTACCGCGTGGACCGCCTCGACCCGCGCACGCCCACCGGCCCCCGGTTCACCCCGCGCACCCCGCCAGACCCCGACATCAGCGGCTACACCTCGCGGGCGATCTCCACGTCGGCCTACCGCTACCAGGCCCGGTTCACCCTGCACGTCAGCGCCGAGACCGCGGCGGCGCGGATCGCCCCCACCACCGCAGCGCTGGAGCCGATCGACGAGCACAGCTGCACCCTGCGGGCCGGGTCCAACTCGCTGGACGAGTTGGCCATCTACGTGACAACCAAGGGGTTCGACTTCCAAGTGCACGAACCCCCGGAGCTTGTCGAGCACGTCAAGACGCTGGCAACCCGGCTCGCCGGCGCGACGGATGAGTACCGCGGTGCCGCCATCCATCGCCCGCATGAGCACCAATAGAGCTGCAGCGGCCATCACCACTACGGGCACACGATCACCAAGGTGGCCCGCAACCACGACCCGCCGCCTACCCGCTCCTGATCGACACCTCTGTCGTTGGCCACCTGATCAATGTGGCGCGAAGGCTCGCCCCTCTGATCAGAATGGTGTTGCGAGACAGCCCGTCCCGGCGGGTGGCCGTAACCGGGTCAAGCCCGGCGGCGGGCGCGGTACGCCCGGGCCGCTGTGCGGTCGTTGCACCACGTGCAGCAGTAGCGCCGGGTGCCCGCCCGAGTCCGGTCCACGAAGACGCACCGGCACGGATCGCCCACGCAAACGCCCAGCCGATCCACGCCGTGCTGGGCGACGTGACGTGCGACGGCCGCCGGCAGCCTGGCCTCCAGTGCGTCGACGCCGCGCCGGGACGGGTCGACCAAGAAGTCGGCCGCTCCACCGTGCGGCACCAGCACGAACACGGCCCGCGCGGACTCGAGCATCGGATTCAGTGCCGCCGCGGCCGTGGCCACGTCGGATGCATCGAACGCGATGCGCAGCCCGTGTCGCAGGTCTTGCAGCCGCGGCAGGTCGGCGTCGGACAAGTCCGCCGCCAACGCGGCATGCCCTACCTGCCCGTACGCGCTGGTGAGCCAAGTCAGGTCGGACAGCCGGTCGGGCGGGTCTTCCAGCAGATCGACGGTGTTGACCATGAGCACGGCGAGGTCCAGGTCCGTGGCGGTGTTCGCTCGCGACAGCCAGTCATCGGGGAAGCCTGCGCTCACGCCGTCTCCTGCCAGGTCACGATCCAGCCGTCACCTTGCGTCAGTTGCTTGACGGCTCATGATACCGACTCGTAGCGTCAGCTCCATAGGGTCTCGAACAACTGACGAAGGAGGGCTCGTGAGACTACGACCGGGGTTGGTGGCACTCGCGGCTACAGCAGTGCTGGCGGGGCCGGTGGTCACGGCAAATGGGCAGCCGGAGACCGGCGCGTCTACGGCTACGCAGACGCCGACTCAGGGCGTTGTCGTCACCGACGTGAAGATTCCGGTGCCACACCAATCGGCGATCGACGCGTACGTGGTGCGGCCTGCCGGTCGGCTCGCCCCACACTCGCAGGCTGGAATCCTGTGGCTGCACTGGCTCGGCCAGATCCACAACGACCGGACCGAGTACCTCGCCGAGGCCGTCACGCTCGCCGGTCAAGGCGTCGTCTCCGTGCTGCCGCAGGGCTACTTCCCGTGGGTGCCGGACCCCGACGGCACGACGAACGACGTGACGCTTGTCAGGCAGCAGGTCGAAGCGATGCAAGCGGCGCTCGACCGGCTCGTCGCGACACGCGCCGTGGACCGCTCTCGAATCGCGATCGTCGGGCATGACTACGGCGCCATGTACGGCGCGCTTGTAGCCGACCGGGACCACCGCGTCGACACTCTCGTGCTGGAGGCGCCGGACGCCACGTGGGGCAACTGGTTCGCGCTCTTCTGGCTCGGACTCGAAGGGCAGGCCTACGACGACTACCTCGCGCTGTTCAAGGGCCTAGACCCGGTCGAGCACACTGCCCGGCTCGGCGAGCACGTGCTGTTCCAGTGGGCCGGCGAGGACTTCTTCGTACCCGAAGCGGTGCGCGACGCCTACGCTGCGAGCAGCCCGAACGCCCAGGTCCTGCTTTACGAGCGCGCCGACCACCAACTCACCGACCAGGCGATGCTCGACCGAGACGCGTTTCTCGCCCGCGAGCTGGGTTTGGGTACCGGCTAGCCGGGTGCGTAGGACTGGCGTCGTTGAGCAGACAACGGTTGCGGAGGGCGTGGTGTGATCGCTCAGGACATCGGAATGGCATCTCTCAAGACATAGGAATGGCTTGGCGATCATCGTCGGCGGAGGTGTCGCAGTCTGGCGCGGCTGGTCATCACTGCGGTGGATGTGGAGGGCCGGTCCCAGGGTGAGGTGGCCCGGGCTTACGGGGTGTCGCAGGGCTGGATGCAGCCGGCTGGTGGCCCGATATCGAGGCCGAGGGGGAGGCGGCGTTCCAGCCGCGGTCGCGGCGGCCGAACACGTCTCCAACCGCGTTGACCGGCGCACCGTGGAGGCGATCGTCCGGCTGCGGAAGGAGTTGCCGAAGAAGGGGTTGGACGCCGGGCCGGACACAATCCGCCTGCCACCTGGTCCACCACCACGGCACGACCGGTTGCCGGCGGTCGACGATCTGCCCGCTACTGGCCCGGGCAGGGCTGGTCGGCCCGCAGCCGAAGAAGCGGCCGAGATCCTCCTACATCCGTTTCGCTGCCGAGCTGCCCAACGAGTGCTGGCAGTCCGACATCACCCACTACCGGCTGGCTGACGGCACCGAGGTCGAGATCTTGAAGATCCAGGATGACCACTCCCGGTGCGCATCTGCTCCCATGCCCGGGTCACCACCACCGGCGCCGATGTGGTGGCCACCTTCCGGGAGGCGTATCGCCGCCGCGGCATCCCGGCCGCGGTGTTATCCGACAATGGTGTGGTCTTCACCGGCAAGCAACGCGGCGGCGGCCGGGTCGCACTTCGAGGTCGAACTCGGTGTGCTGGGCGTGAAATTCGACCACTCCCGGCCCAACAAGCCGCCCACCTGCGGGAAGGTCGAGCGGTTCCACCAGACCCTGAAGAAGTGGCTAGCCGCCCAGCCCAAGGCCACCACCCTCGCCGAGCTGCAGACGCCTCCTCGACCCGTTCCGCCGCTACTACAACACCTGCGACCGCACCGCGCCCTACCGCCCGGCGAACCCCCGCCCAGCCTACACCGCACGCCCGAAAGCCATCCCCACCGGGCCGCACATCGACACCCACGACCGCGTCCGCCACGACCGCGTCGACACCACCGGCACGGTGACCCTCCGCCACGCCAGCCGACTACACCACATCGGCATCGGCCGCGCCTACGCCCGCACACCAGTCATCCGTGCTCGTCGCCGACCTGCACATCCGCATCGTCGCACGCCGCCACCGGTGAACTGCTCCGCGAACTGATCCTCAACCCCACCCGCGACTACCAGCCCACCGGCGCACCCAAGGGCCCCACCCGACCCCACAAAACGAAAGAGCCCGAACCCGAGTAGTGGGTTCAGGCCATTCCGATGTCCTGAGAGATCACAGTTGCGGAGGGCGTGGGATTCGAACCCACGAGGACGGAGTGGGCCCCGCCCTAGAACTTTTCAAGAGTTCCCCGTTCGGCCTCTCCGGCAGCCCTCCTAGCTGCCAGTCTCCCATGCTGGGCCAGGGCTTTACCGCCCGGCGGTTCGGAGGCACCATCAAGGCCAGGAATGCCCCGGCCCGAGCCGGAGGTGGGCGATGGCATCGCACCCCGTGCCCGAACCCGTCGATCTTGCGCGCACCCGACGCGCCGAGTTGCTTGCTGCCATCACCGCGTTGGAAAACGCGTTGGCCGCGCCAGCGGGCGACCCGGTGTGGGCGGCCCGGGTCCAGGCACGCACCGACCAACTCGCCAGTGCGTTTGACGACCACGTGAATGCGACTGAAGGCCCCGACGGGATGTACGCCGACATCCTGCGAACGGCCCCGAGGTTGCGATTCGGTGTGGACCGGCTGGCCACCGAGCATGACGACATCCGAGTGGCTATCACCGCACTCGGCAAGCTGATCGACGATCTGACCGATTCCGGACCTGACGACATCGGGCGGATTCGCGACGAAGGCATCGGCCTGCTCGCCAGGCTGGTCCGGCATCGGCAACGCGGTGCCGACCTCGTCTTCGAGGCGTACGCCCAAGACATCGGCGGCTGTGACTGAGGCTTCGCGCTGACGTCTTTCGACGCGCGAGGACTAGTTTCCTATCGTGACGAAACCCAACACTCTCGCGGTCGACTGCGGGGGAACCGGCATCAAGGCGATGGTGCTCGACGCGGCAGGAACGCCGGTGTGCGAGCGGGTCAAGCGGCGGACGCCGTACCCGTGCCCTCCCGATGTTCTCGTCGGTGCAGTCAGTGAGCTCGCGGCACGAACCGGGGTCGCGTACGACCGGGTGTCAGTCGGCTTCCCCGGCATGGTGCGCGGCGGTGTCGTCTACGCAACGCCTCACTACGTGACCGAGGCCGGCCCGTTCACGCCGGTACGGCCCGATCTGGTGAAGGAGTGGCAAGAGTTCGACGTCCGAGCGGCACTGGAAGCGGCGCTGGGTCGGCCGACGCGAGTGCTCAACGATGCCGAGATCGCCGGATTGGCAGTAATCCAGGGTCGCGGCTTCGAGGTGCTGCTCACCCTGGGTACCGGGTTGGGATGCGCACTCTTCGATGACGGGCGACTCGTGCCGAAGATCGAGATGTCGCAGGCGCCGTTTCGGAAAGGCCAGACGTTCGACCAACAGCTCGGGCACCACGCCCGGAGGCGGCTGGGTGCATCGGGCTGGACGGACCGGGTGGCGAACGCCATCCATACCCTGCGGCCCGTGCTGTGGTGGGACCACCTCTATGTCGGCGGCGGTGGTGCGAAACACCTCACCCGAGACCTCGGTGAGGACGTCACGATCATCAGTAACGACTACGGATTGCTCGGCGGCGTGCGGCTGTGGGAGATCAACGAGGAATGACCTCCCAGCGGCGATGCTGCAGCGCGGGGTTGTGATCCCTGACCGCGCGCAGCCGGTCGGGCTCGACAACGCCGGTCGCGACACCGTCGGCCTCACCCAGCGCCGCCACGATCACGCCCATCGGATCGACCAGCGCGCTGCGTCCGCAATACATCGGCCCGCACTGCCCGGCGCCGGCAACGTACACGGTGTTCTCGATGGCTCGCGCCCGCAGCAAGACGACCCACTGATCCTCCTTGAGCGGGCCCCGCACCCAGGCCGCCGGCACGGCGAGAACCTGCGCACCGACGTCGACCAGCGCTCGCGCTTGCTCGGGGAAGCGCAGGTCGTAGCACGTCATCAAGCCGACCCGGAGGCCAGCGATGTCGATCGTCACCGGCTGCGGCTCACCGGCGCGTAGCTTGTCGGACTCGCGGTGGCCGAACGAATCGAACAGATGCGCCTTGCGATACGAGGCGAGCGGCGACCCGGCGGCGTCGAGTGCCACCAGGGTGTTGTACGGCCGGTCCGGGTCATCCGAGCGTTCGAACATTCCCGCGACGACCACGCAGTTGTGACGGCGGGCCAGCTCTGCCAACGCGGCGACAAAAGGCCCGTCCAGGGCCTGCGCCACCGGTCCCAGCGGCGTTTCGGGCGGCCCGAAATCGTGCATGGCCGCCTCGGGGAGGATGATCAGGTCGGCGTCGACGCCGTCCAACAGCTTCCTCGCCGCTGCGAGGTTCTCCGCCGGGTCGGTGCCCGCCGCGAGTTGCACCAACGCCACACGCATGGTCTAAGAGGGTAGTCATGGCCGAGGAGTCGACGTGGGACGCCGTCGTGCTCGCCGGTGGGAACGCACGCCGCCTCGGCGGGATCGACAAGCCCGCGCTCGCCATCCGAGGCAGGTCGCTCTTGGACATCGCGCTGGCGGCCTGCCCGACCGCGAGGTACCGCGTCGTCGTGGGTCCGCGACGGCCGACAAGTGAGCACGTCCGATGGGCCCAGGAGTCCCCAGCCGGATCCGGGCCGCTGGCCGCGCTCGGCGCCGGCCTCGCTGCGCTCCCGAGCGGGTCGGCTGTCGTGGTCGTCCTGGCGGCCGACCTGCCTGCGGTCAACGTCAAGCTCGTCGACCGGCTCCGTGCTGCGATCGTCGGCTCAGCCGATCTCGACGGGGCGATGGTGGTCGACGACGAGCGCCGGGCTCAGCCACTGCTGGCCGCGTATCGCCGTGATCCACTCGAGCGAGCTGTCGCGGCGCTTGGCGTCCTACGCGACCGACCCGTGCGCGCGATCCTGGAGCGGCTCACCGTCGCGGAGATCGTCGACACGAATGCGGCGGACGACATCGACACTCCAGCGGATCTGGCCCGCTGGACTCACGATCGCCACGGGAGGCCGTGATGGACGAATGGATCAGACAGCTCTGCGACGCACTCGACGTGCCGATCGCCGATGTCGACACGAACGCGGTGCTCGATCTCGCTCGGGAGGCAGCTCACAATGTCGACCGCCCGGCAGCGCCGGTCACCACGTACATCGTCGGATACGCCGCCGCCCAACGCGGGGGCGGTGCTCGCGCTGTCACCCAAGTCACGCACCTTGCGGCCGACCTGGCCCGAGGATGGAATGCGCCCACCGGCGATTGAGCACGCCGACCGACGCGAGTCGTGTCCCGCGGTCCGCTAGCGTCGGACCTCGTGAACGCCGAGGGGTTGGTGCGCCTCCCGGCAACCGGCCTCGACCCGGTCCGGTCCATCCTCCGGCGGGTCCTGATCGCACTAGCCGTGCTCGCCGTCGTGGTCTTCGTCGTCTGGATCGACCGGGACGGCTACAACGACACCTCCGACGGCTCGGTCGACCTTCTCGATGCGATCTACTACTCCACGGTCAGTCTGTCGACGACGGGTTACGGGGACATCACCCCGGTCAGCGACTCGGCCCGACTGGTCAACATCGTCTTCATCACGCCGTTACGGGTGCTGTTCCTGATCGTCCTGGTCGGGACGACGTTGGAGGCACTCACGTCCCGAGGCCGCATGCAACTGCGGCTCAACCGTTGGAGGAAGGCCTTGCGCGACCACACGGTGATCGTCGGATACGGCGTCAAAGGTCGCAGCGCGGCGGCCACGCTGCTGTCCAACGGGTATCCCGCCGAGAAGATCGTCATCGTCGACCCGAACGCGGAGTCCGTCGCCGACGCCAACGAGAACGGACTGGTGGGCGTGCTCGGTGACGCCACCCGATCCGATGTCCTGCATCGGGCCGGAGTGCCGGACGCTACCGAGATCATCATTACGACGGCTCGGGACGACTCGAACGTGCTCGCGACACTCACCGCTCGGCAACTCAACCCGACGGCCGAGATCGTGGCCGCCGTGCGCGAGGCCGAAAACCAGGCGCTGGTCCGGCAGAGCGGCGCCGACACCGTCATCATTTCCTCCGACGCCGTCGGTCGCTTGCTCGGGCTGGCGACGGTCAGTCCGGCTCTCGGCACCGTGCTCGAGGACCTCATCACCACCGGCGAGGGCCTCGAGGTAGCCGAGCGTGATGTCCAGCCGCGCGAGGTGGGGCAGGTGCCCCGGAAGCTCGATGACCTGGTGATCGCCGTGGTCCGCGACCAACAGGTCCTGGCTTACCACTCACCTGCCATTGGTCACCTGGTCCAAGGTGACCGGGTCGTCGTCGTCCGGCCGGCCGAAGAACAGCCCTGGGCGCCCCGGCCAGGAACCGGCGCTTGGACCAGCGCTGAGGTCGACGCGGATGCCGCCGGGCCGGGCTCGGACGCACCCGACGCGGGCGCGGAACGCTGAAATGGACGGGGAAGGTGGCGGCTGATGCGGGCCGTTGTCATCACCGCGCCGGGTGGGCCAGACGTTCTGCGGTGGAGCGACGTTCCCGACCCCGAACCGGGGCCTGGCGAGGTTGTGCTCGACGTTGCGGCGTCCGCGGTGAACCGGGCCGACCTCCTCCAACGGCAGGGGCACTACCCGCCGCCAGCGGACGCACCGCCGTGGCCCGGCCTCGAATGCAGCGGCACGGTGTCGATGCTCGGCGCGGGAGTGACCGGGTGGGTGGTCGGCGACCAGGCCTGTGCGCTGCTGGCAGGTGGCGGCTACGCCGAAAGGGTTGCCGTCCCAGTTGGCCAACTGCTGCCGATTCCACCCGGCCTCGATCTCGTCACGACAGCAGCGCTGCCCGAGGTGACCTGCACCGTGTGGTCCAACGTCTTCATGACCGCCGGCCTGCGGCCCGGCGAGGTCTTGCTCGTGCACGGTGGCGCAGGCGGAGTCGGAACCGCGGCGATCCAGCTTGGCCGAGCGCTCGGTGCCACCGTGGCGGCGACCGCGGGTTCGGCCGAGAAGCTCGCCCGGTGCGGCGCCTTGGGCGCGACGATCTTGGTGAACTACCACGACGAGGACTTCGTGACAGCAGTCCAGGAGGCGACCAATGGCCGCGGCGCCGACGTCATCCTTGATGTCGTCGGTGCGAGGTATCTCGATCGCAACCTGTCTGCGCTGGCCCACGCTGGTCGGTTGGTCGTGATCGGACTGCAGGGTGGCCGGACCGCAGAGCTGGACCTGTCGGTGCTGATGGCCAAGCGGGCAGCGGTGATCGCGACGACGCTGCGGTCGCGTCCGGCTGCGGAGAAGGCGACGATCGTCGCCGCAGTCCGCGAGTACGTCTGGCCACTGGTGGCGTCCGGAGACGTGCGACCGGTGGTGGACCGGGTATTGCCCATGGCCGCGGCTGCTGAAGCGCACCGGGTAGTGGAATCCGGCGAGCACGTCGGAAAAGTGCTGCTCAGAGTGTGACGACGAGGTCGGCGCGCTCTCTCGTGCGGGCGACGAGCTCGGCGTTGCGCTGGTCGCTTCGCAGCACCCATTCCCGAGCCTGTTCCGGCGTCCGACCGAACGACTGGTGCCGCGTCACCAGCCGGTCGATCCGGGTCAATTCGTCGAGATCGACATACCAGCACGTGCCGAGCAACGGCCGGATCTGCGCCCAGTCTCCGTCGTCGACCAGCAGATAGTTCCCCTCGGTGATCACGAGTGGCACCTCGCGCTCGATGGGGACGGTGCAGGCAATCGGCTCCTCGATGGATCGGTCGAACCACGGCGCGTAGACCACGGCTTCGGTGTTCTCACTCAGCCGCCTGAGGAGCGCAACATAACCAGCAGCGTCGAAGGTGTCTGGCGCACCTTTACGGTCCTGCCGGCCGAGCCGGGCGAGCTCACGCTGGGCGAGGTGAAAGCCGTCCATTCCGACCAGCCGGGCATCGTCTCCCATGGCTTCGACGATGGCGTCGGCGAGGGTGGACTTGCCGGCTCCGGGTGGGCCGGTGATGCCGAGGATCCTCCGCCGCCCGGTTCCGGCCAGTCGACGAGCCATTGCCGTCAGGTCGTTTATCGACGGGGTCATCCGACGACCTGTTCGGCGAGGGCAGGCAGGCGGGGATCGGACAACCAGGCTCTCGGACCGACGTGCTCGACGCGAACGCAGGCCACGGCGGCAGCAAGGCGCAACGCCCCCACCACGTCAGCGCCAGCCGCGAAGGCGAACGCGAACGCACCGTGGAACGCGTCGCCCGCGCCGAGGGTGTCCAGGGCAGTGACCTGGTCGACCTCGACGGTGCCGGCCCCATTCGCGGCCCACCACCGGATCGGGCGCGGGCCATCGGTGAACGCCACGAACGGCGTACCCGCCGTCATCATCGCTTGTGCAGATTCCTCGACGCTGCCGCACCCCGGGACGGTGAAAGCTGCCGAGCATACTGCGGCATCCACGCGGGGCAGAACGTCAGCGATGGCCGGCTTCCAACTGCCGCCGTCGAGAACCACGCGAACATCGGCTCGACCAGCAGCGTCCACAGCGGCGTGGGACAGATCTGCGAGGTGACCGTCGACGAGGAGAACGTCGGCGCAGCCGACCAGATCGGAGAGGTCCGCCGGCACCTTCGCGCCACCTTGGTCGGCGTTTCGAGACACCACGGATCGTTCCCCGGTCCCGGCAGTCACGACGACCGCGGAGATGGCTGGTCCAGGATGGCCCGGCGTCGCTGCATCGACGACACCGACACCATGGCGGGACAAATCGTCGGACACGACGGACTGCAGGGCACCGGCACCGAGAGCAGTCAGCAGCGTCGCCCGGCCGCCGAGCGCCGCGAACGTGACCGCTGCGTTGGTCGCCGGCCCACCCGCTGCGATGTCGGCTGCGGACGCCACCACCTTCTCGTTCGGGCCAGGCGCCTTGTCGACGCGATGTACGAGATCGAGCGTCACCAGCCCGACAAACAGCCCCGTCGGCACGTCACCCGGCGCCGCACGCGCCGGCGGATCCGGCCAGGCCATGGCCGGCTCGCTCGTCCGCGGTGAGCTCACGGCCAGCGATGGAGCATGCCAACGCGACCCACTCGCCCTCGTCGACGACGATCTCGAGGAGCCCGTGATCACTGGGGACAAGCGCTCGGTTCCCGTCATCGCTCAGGGCGATACTGGGGGCGGTGGTTCCTCCGGTCGGGATCGGCCCACCGACGGCGTCGCCGCTGGCGAGATCCCAGATCCGGACGGTCCCGTCCTCGGATGCGGTGAGGATGAGGTGATCGTTCGCGGCCACGCCAGTGATCCCACCACGATGGCCTTCCCACGGAGTAAACCGTGGTTCCAGGTTCGTCCCGTCGAATACGCGTACGACCCCGCCGGGGCCACCGGCGATCACCGTGTCACCGTCGGGAGTGAAACCCACCGCCGCGATGGGGTCGTCGGGTGACGCATCGCTCCGGGCCTCCGGTGCGAACGATTCCAGCCCGCGCAGCGCAACCTCGCCGGTCGCATGACCCGTGACGATGCGGGCACCGTCCGGCGAGAACGAGACCGCCTCAATCCGGTCGTCGATCGCGGTGGGGTCGCTCATCGCCACGTTGTCGATGTCTACCGTCGTCAGGGAGCTGTGCGAACCGTCGAGGCTGGCCAACACGGCAATCGATCCGTCGGGTGAGAGGGACCCGGTTGCCTCCTCAGCCGCGAGCGACTCGTCGAGCAGCGTGCGACCGGTGATGGTACTCAGCACCACGAGCCGTACCGGCTCGTCAGCGGGAGCAACCAGGGCGACAACGCGCCGGTCCGTCGCGTCCAACCAGGTGACGGCTCCGCCCACCGAGGTCCGCCACAAGATCTCGCCCGTATCGGACAAGCGGGTGATTCGACCGCGATCGGGGTCGTCGATGCCACGCAGAGTGCCACCAAGTCCGTCATACGCTCCCCGGGCGGAAACCCCCGCAGAGGTCACTGACGGCGCAACGGTAAGAGAACCGTCAAGGGCGTGGACCACCATGACACTGTCCTCGCCTGCGCTGATGACGTGGGTGCTGTCTGCGGTGAACTCGAGGTCGTTGACCCGACCGGTATGCGCACCTCGCGCCTCGAGCGAGACCTGCTCGCTGCCGATACGCCAGGCGACGACTCGGCCGTCCGCGGTCCCCGCAGCCAGGCATGCCCCGTCGCACCCGGCCGCAACGGCCTGGACCGGATCCCCCGCGTCGAAGCGTCCGATAGCCGTCAGAGTGCCTCCGCGGTCGGCCCGCCATGCGTCGACGGTGCCGTCGAGGCGGCCGGCCACGAGAAGATCGTCGTGCCAGGCAAGATCGACGACGCCCACCTCCGCATCACCGGCCGGAGCCGAGGCCGCCAGGTCGAGCTCTGCGGTGGCGAGATCCGCCAGCCACACCGTGCCGTCGGATGATGCCAGCGCGGCCCGACCGTCGGTGGATGCGACGACGGCTACCACGCCACCATCGGGAGGCACGAGCGATGGGCCCACCCGCTCCAGCGTGCGGAGGTCATGCTGCTCGACCCGGGGCACGAGCGAGGAATCGGCGGGGTTGTTGACCTGGACCAACGCCCTGTCTCCCGCGGTCACCACTCGGACGGGCCGCATGACGCCATAGCTGACGGGATCGGCGGACGGGCGGCCGGTTCGAGCGTCGACGGCGACGAGCAGGTGATCATCTGGGATGGCGGCGAGGAGCGTCTCGCCATCATCAGTCAGGGCAACGTCGGCAATGTCACCGTCGTCGACTGCGAAGCTGCCGGTTTGCTGCCAGCCGTCCTCTGTCCACAGCTGTACCGCGTTGCCTGACGTCGTTACCACCGCTCCGCCGCCAAGCGCGATGGCCTGCACGGTCGAGGCTTCTGCGCGCAGCAAAACGCGGGCCGACGGTCGAGCCAACAGGGCATCGACCACCGCGCCTGCCGTTGCCGACGTTGCGGATTCCGCGTATGCCTCGGCGGCCAAGAGCATTGCCGTATCCGGCTGATCCACCGCGGCCGCTCGTGCGTCGGCAACCAGGGCGGCCAAGAGCGCCTCATCACGTTCCTGACTGGCGCTGTTGCGCTGTGCAATCACCAGGCCGCCCGCAACCAGCGCAGCCACGGCGATCACCGACGTCGCAATAGCCAGCAACCGCAGCCGCCCGACCCGGCTCGTCTCCCGTTGAGAAGGTTGCTGCGCGACGAGGCGAACCGCTCGCTCCTCGGCAATCCATTCGGCGTAACGCGGCCATGCGTTGAACACTGCCTCATGCGCGACCGTGCTCCGTTCGCGATCGGCGACGATCAGCCCGGCAGCGGTGAACGTCGAGAGAACGGCGGGGGCCCGCGCCGGATCGACGGCTGCGACCTCAGGCTGACTCATCCATTTCCTGAGGTCACCGTCGGAACGCAACTGGACCATCCGCAGAAGAAGCCGTCGGGCAACGTCGCGCTGAATCGTGTCGAGGGAACCGAACGCGCGCTCCGCTGTTTCGCCGATCGCTGACCGGACGCCCCCCGCTTCGTGATACGCGGCCACCGTGAGCGTGCGGCCGTCCCGACGCAGCCAGGTCTCGCGCAGCGCGTGGCCGAACATGGGAAGCGCACTTGGCGCGTCCCCGATCTCCGCGGCGGCGAGCGTTGCCAGGTCGTCCTCCACAACCAGACCACATCCTCGCGCCGGCTCCTCGACGGCCCGAGTGAGAGCGTCCCCGTCGAGACGATCGAGAACGATCTGGCATGACGAGAGCAGTTGCGCGAATTCGCCGAACACGGCGAACTCGTCGACAAATTCGGTTCGTACGGTGACGGCGAGCCCACCCGGGTGGTCGGCGATGGCGTCGAGGAAGGCAGCTCGATCTGGCTGGCTCTGGCAGAGCGTGAACACGTCCTCGAGCTGATCGACGACAAGCAGTGCGTCGGGCTGGTCGGCAACGCCTGCGTCGACGAGCGACTGCTGGGGAGACAGTCCCGGCTGCAAGACGACAACGGATGGCAATTGCGGCGCCAAACCCGCGAGAACGACAGACGTTTTGCCGCTACCCGAAGCGCCCACGAGGGCGACGAAACGCTCCTCGCGAAGCAGTTCGAGGCATCGTTCTACGACATCCTCCCGTCCGAAGAACAGATCGGCGTCGTCGCGGCCGAAGGGCACGAGCCCCGGATACGGACTCCGACTCGGGTCAGCCGACGGGCTGACTGCGAGGGCGTCAATGGCATAGACCCCGCCGGAGTCATCGGATCCTTGGCCTTCTGCACCGAGCTCGATCAGCCGCACGTCGCTGTGCTGGTCAGCCCGCACCAGCTCGGCGGTCGACCTCGTCAGGAAGATCTCGCCAGGCCCAGCCCGATCTCGAACCGCCGCGGCCCGGCTGACCAGACGTTCCAGCCCATCGCCTGCCCCGGCGTCGAGCTCGCCGCTGGCCAATCCGGCTCGCAGATGGGACGAGTGGACTCCATGCCGTAGTGCCACCGCAACGCGCGCGGCGCTGAGAGCATCGGGAAAGATCGACGCCGTTGCGTCGATCCATTGCCCGCCGTGATCCTCGACCTCGCGGTCGACGGCGAGCTCTACCTCGGCCGGCGGCGTCATCATCGACGCGACGATGACATCCACCAGCAGAACCGTGGCGACGCCGGTCGGCAGGTCGCTGGTCCAGCCGGCTCGCAATTGTTCGACGAACTCGTCCGCCGTGGCCGGCCGGCGCGCAGGATCGACCGCAAGACCATTTCGCAGCGCCGGCTCGAGTCGGCTCGCGTGATTGGTCGTGATGGCGGCCCAGTTCGGCAGCGCTCCGCTCGGCGCCGTGCCGGTCAGGAGGGCAAAGGTGGTGGCCGCAAGACCATAGATGTCAGTGCCGCGATCGGACGCGGCGCCCGCGGCAAGCTCCGGCGCGCGAAAGCCCGGAGTACCTGCTGATGGGACATGTCGCCGTGAGGTCGACGATTCCGAGCCGACAAGGACGATGCGCCCGGCGGTATCCAGCACCAGGTTGGCCGGCTTGACGTCGCCGTGGACTCCGCCGGTGTCATGGACAAAGCTGAGCGCCTCGGCGGCCTGCGTGATCCATCGCAGCACGCTGGCTACCGGGAGGCCAGGGCGGCCTCGGCTCGCGAGCAGACGTCCCAGGTCCTCGCCGTCCACACGCTCTTCGACGAGTACGTCGCCGCCGGGTGCCTCAACCACCGGCGTTCCCTACACGGGTCAGCGTGATGTCACGCACGGTGGTCGGCTCGGTGAGCATGGGGCAGGGGGTCACAGCACACCCGGATTTCTCGAACGAGTTTCTCGAACGTCAGCCGCGGGCCGGTCGAGTCGGACAGGTTACTCCCACCGGAGGCATCGGGCACAGGCCCTCAGGAACCGTCGACGCCCCTGGTGGCACCGCCCGGAACGGCCGACGCGGTGAACACCGCCCCCTGTGGGTCGGCGACGATCGTGAACCGCCCGGCCGGAATGTCCATCGGTGGCAGTACGACGACACCACCCAGCTCCTGTGCCTTGCTTGCGGTCGTGTCGGCGTCGGCCACCCAGAACGCCACGCTCCACCGCGGCGTGGGGTCCTCTTGCGGCGCCGGGACGTGACCACCGCCGATCAGTAGGTCGTCCAGGGTGAATGCCGTTCGCTGCATCGGCCCGGCCATGTCATCGGCCGACCACCCGAGCAGCTGGACATAGAACTCTCTGCCGGCCCGTAGTTCCGGGCTGACCAGCTCGTTCCAGGTCCAAGTCCCATCTTCGTTTACCAGCTCGGCACCGAGGTCCTCTGCCGGCTGCGACAGCGATACGACCGCTCCCGAGGGGTCACGAACCGTTGCCACCCGTCCTCCGTCCGGACTGTCGAATGGCTCGACGATCACCCTCGCGCCCAGCTCGCGGGCCCTGGCGGTGGCGTCGTCGACATTCGCGACGCTGAGGTAGGACCCCCATCCGGGCTCCCCGGCCTGGTCGTACATGCCGCAGACCGCCTTGCCTCGCAGTCGGCACACCGTGTAGGTGCCCTGCTCGCCGGTCGGCAGATCCTCGAACTCCCAACCAAACAACTCCCCATAGAACGCCTTCGCCGCGGGAACGTCATCCGTCCCCAGGTCGATCCAGCAGAACGTGCCGTTCGGGTAACGCTCGACTTCGCCCATTTCCCTCCTCCGAGTCGCCCCGACCATACGATGCTCTTGCGGCCCGGGGCACTTGCGAAGATCATCCCAGGACGGTGTGCGCAGCGCATACCGGAGCGGACGACCCGTCGCCGGCGGGAACGAACTCGAGCAGTGCGCGAGAGGCGCCTGTTTGTTTCTCGCGGGGCTGATCTGTGATTCAGTGGCAGGTTCGTGTCGCTATTTGCGGCAGTAATCTCCCGTTGATCATGAATGGTGATTTCCACAGTTCCGGTATTCGAGACCGTTTGTGCACAGATTCGGTGGCTGCTTTTTCTGCGGCTCTTGTTTGTCGGGGCCGGTTCCTATTCTGGCAGCATGTCCAGTGAGTCGTTCACCGAGGCCGGTCATCCGGTGACGGCCGCGCTGGGCGAGGTTGTCCGACACCCTGGACGCGACGGTGGACGCGGAGGTGTGGGCGCTGTCCGATGACGACCTGGCCGAGGCGCTGGTCCGGTTGGAGGCGCTGGCGGCCCGGCAGGCCGAACTCGGTTTGCGGCTGGTCCGCGAGGCCGACGCCCGGGATCTGGCCCGCCGCCTGGGCGCCCCGTCCACCGCGGCGTGGCTGCGGGCACCGGCTGCGGCTGCGGCCGGGCGAGGCGCGGATCGCGGGTGGAGCTGGCGAACCGGTGCGACCCGCCACCGCGCGAGGGGCCGATCCGATTGGGCCGCCAACCCGTCAGGTGGGCCGCGTGGGTCGTGGTCGATGCCGGCCACCGCCGCGGCGCTGGCCGAGGGCGCGGTCTCGGCCGAACACGCCAAGGTGGTAGCGAACACCATGGCCGCGCATGCCGACCTGCCTGGATGCGGAGCAGGTGCAGGCCGCCGAGCGTGAGCTGGCGGGTTGGGCCCGCCAGTACGACCCGGCCGAGGTGGCCAGCCTGGGTAAGGCGCTGGTGCATCTGCTGGATGCGGACACCTTGGAGGAGCGCGAGCAGCGGGCTTATGACCGGCGCGAACTGCACTTGAATGACCTGGGTGACGGCTCCACCCGGATCCGCGGGCAGCTGGACACCGAATCCGCCGCCATCGTCCGGGCCGCCTTGGACCCGCTGGCCGCGCCGATGCCCGCTGGCGAAGACGGACGGCAAGGATCGGCGCTCCGCCGGCCAACGGCGGGCCGATGCGCTGGTCGAGTTGGCCCGCCGCGCCCTGAACGGCGGGAACCTACCCGAAGGGCACACGGTCCGCCCGCACGTGAGCGTGATTCTCGACCTGGACACCCTGCTCGCCAAGGCCGGCGACCGCGGGATACACCCGGCGGTGCTGGCCTTCGGCGGGCCGATGTCGGCGGCGACCGCCCGCCGGCTGGGCTGCGACGCCGAGATCACCCGGATCATCACCGACCCGGCCGGCATGCCGCTGGACGTCGGACGGGCGAAGCGGACCGTCACCCCGGCCCAGTGGGCCGCCCTGGCCGTCCGCGACGGCGGCTGCGCCTTCCCCGGCTGCCCCCGACCCGCCGCCTGGTGCATCGCGCATCACATCGTGCATTGGGCCGACGGCGGACCCACCGACCTGACCAACCTGGTCCTCCTCTGCGACCATCACCACCGAGCCGTCCACCACAACGGCTGGGACGTACACATGGCCGCCGAAGGGAGGCCCGAATTCATACCCCCGCCTGGATCGACCCGGACCGCCAACCCCGCCGAAACAACCAACCCCAATACCACCAATACAAACCCAGAGATGGGTAACTGCCCCTTTGCTGTCGCCAATGAATGCCGCCTTGCCGAAAAGCATTGCAGGTACCGCTGGTGCCGCTATGGGCGAGCTCCACGTCTTGCCCGCAATAGGCTGTTCGGATGGCATTGGCAGATGAGGCGAGCCACGCCCGACCGGTCCGGCGAATGGAACGGCGGCGGACGGCGCGTGTCCTGGTGCTCGATCCCGATGGACGGGTGCTGCTCTTCGAGGACAGCGATCCCGGGCTGCCAGGCCCGCCGACCTTCTGGATCACGCCTGGTGGTGCCCTGGATCCCGGTGAGACGGTCGAGCAGGCGGCGCTTCGCGAGCTCGCCGAAGAGACCGGGCTCGTCCTGGATCCGCTGCAGCTACGCGGACCCATCGCGCACCGGACCGTCGTGCACGGGTACAGCGACAAGGTCGTCGAGCAGGACGAGACCTACTTCATCGCGATTGTGCCGCCCTTCGTCGTCGACATTGCCGGTCAGACGGTGGAGGAACAGACGACGTTCAAGGGTCATCGGTGGTGGCATCGCGACGAGGTTCTAGCGACCTCCGTGGTGATCTGGCCGACAGCGTTGGCTGACTTGATGGCCGCTGCTGAACTTCCGGAGGCATGGCCGGTCCCGATCGATGACGCTGAGGAGTCTGTGGTGACCTTGCCGGCCGACGTCGAGCGGTGGCCCTAGTTCGGGCGGACCACGATCGCTGCTGCCCGCGCCTGCGCTGGATATGACTCCGTGATCGGCCCATCGGCCCAGCCGGTGGCCGCCATCCCGTCGGCAAGGTCGGCGAAGGACAGCGGGTCATGCGCGCCGGAGCTCTCGATCAGCAACGTTGTGGCGCTGTCGACCGTAAAGCTGATCTTGTTGCTCCCTGACACCGCCGCTGGGTCTTCCTCCACTAGGACCGTGCCGAGTGGCGCAGTAGCCGGATCAGAGCAGACCGGTTCGTCATCACTGCTGACGGGTGCGTCGGGATCAGCGTCTGGATCCGGCTCGACACAGCCGTCGGTGATCGGCTCGAACGGCACCACATCAGTGACGAACCCGACGACCGCGGGGTCGGTCGCTGGCGGCTCGGTCGCCGGCCCGGCGATGTCGTCGTCGGGCTGATCTCCGCAACCGACCAGCGAGATAGCTGCAAAAACCACGGCCGCCACCAAGCGACCCCTCATCGGCTCAGACATCACAGTGGACCCGCCGGCGAAAGGCGTCGACCTGCGCCCATGGCTGCAAGCCAACTTCCGGCTGGCATGTTCGGCAACCCGTTCGATCAAGACGTCGAGCAACGCCTGGCGGAGTTGCTCGGGGTGGGCGGCGGGATCGGGCCGACGCCCCGTATAGCCGGCCGGCAACCCCGGAACGGTCATGACCCGCTAGCCTGCCAGGTCGCCGAATCGCCCTCCGCCGATCGCCGGTCGCACGGCAGTTGGGACAGGATGGAGTCATGACCGAGCCGACCGACAGCCCTGCTCAGAATGAACAGCCACCGCGTGTCGTCGTCGTCGGGCCCGACGGCATGGCCGTGGAGTCTGCACCATCGGACCGGGGACAGGACGAAGGCGACACCAGAAACCTCACCGACCTGGTCGAGCAGCCCGCCAAGGTCATGCGTATCGGCAGCATGATCAAACAGCTGCTGGAGGAAGTGAAGGCGGCCCCGCTGGACGAGGCGAGCCGGATGCGCCTGCGAGAGATTCACCGATCGTCGATCGAGGAACTCGAGGACGGGCTGGCTCCCGAGCTGATCGACGAGCTCGAACGGCTCACCCTCCCGTTCACCGACGACTCCGTGCCTACCGACGCCGAGTTGAGGATCGCCCAAGCACAGTTGGTCGGCTGGCTGGAGGGGCTGTTCCACGGCATCCAGACCACCCTGTTCGCCCAGCAGATGGCGGCGCGCGCCCAGCTCGAGCAGATGCGCCGAGCACTCCCTCCGGGCGCGCCGACGGTGAACGTACCGCTCAGGCCGCCCCAGGCTGGCGAAGAGGAGCAGCGTCAGGGCGGCGGAGGCATGTACCTCTAGTTCAGCTCGGCGAGCAGCCTTTCGACGATCTGGGCCACGCCGTCCTCATCGTTCGACGGTGCCCGCTGTCGAGTCGCGGCAAGCACGTCCGGGTGTGCGTTGGCCATCGCGTACCCACGACCTGCCCAGGCGAGCATGGGCAAGTCGTTGGGCATGTCACCGAAGGCCACGGCGTCCTCGGCCGCAATCCCGGCGCGCTCGGCAATCCGGGCCAGGGTAGCCGCCTTGGTCACCCCGGTCGCCGAGATCTCCAGCAGCCCGGACCGGCTGGAGTGAGTCAGCTCGGCGAGTCCTCCGGCCACCTTGCGAGCTGCCTCCAGGAGACCGTCCGGGTCGAGGTCGGCGTGCCGGACGAGCAGCTTGATCACGTCGTCGCTCACCAAATCGTCAAGAGAGCCGACGCGCATGCCTACTTCCGAGTCCAGATCGACGTCTCGCGCCACGGGATACGACGCCTCCCGGCCGAACCCGGCGTCGCGGGTCTCGATCGCAAATGTCACGTCAGGCACCGCGGTCCGCACCGCTGCTGCCACCGCAAGCACGACCTCGCGAGTGATCGGCGTGTG
The DNA here is from genome assembly GCA_963819885.1 of uncultured Actinomycetota bacterium. Lineage (GTDB taxonomy): Bacteria > Actinomycetota > Actinomycetes > Jiangellales > Jiangellaceae > JACVRX01. The sequence goes on from CAWFXV010000022.1 coordinate 75,578, forward strand.
CTCGAGGACCCGGTCGGAATGCAGGTCGTAGACGACCGCTCCGTTCGAGCACACGGCGAGGCCGGTATGACCCAGCGCATCGGCGATGGGACGCATCCAGCGGGGAGGACGGCCGGTAGCGACGACGACCATCAGCCCACTGGCTTCGGCGGCGCGCAGCGCCGCAGCCGTGCGCTTGGAAACCGAGCCGTCGCTGCGAAGTGCGGTGCCGTCGAGGTCGGTCGCGACCAGACGGAAACTCACCCGAAGAGTTCGTTCAGCAACAGGGCAACGCCGTCGTTGTCGACGCTTTCGCAGACCGTGTCAGCCACCTCTTTGACGTCCCAGGGTGCCTGTCCCATCGCGACGCCGAGACCCGCCCACGCGAGCATCTCCATGTCGTTGTGCCCGTCGCCGACTGCCATGACGTTGGACCGGCTGAGTCCAAGCTTCTCGCAGACGGTCGCTAGTCCCCCGGCCTTGGACACGCCCTCGGGCATGATGTCCAGCCAGGCCGTATACCCGATCGCGTAGTCGACGCTCGGCAGTCCGGAGGCGGCCGCCACTCGGCGGAGACGTTCACGGTCTCCCTGCGGCCACCGGACCACCAGCCGAGTCACTGGTCCGTCGAGCAACTCATCGTGGGTCACCACCGTCACCCGCCCGTCCAACTCGCCCAGCGGAAAGTCCCCGGTTACCCGGAATCCGACTCCCAGCTCCTCGATCGCCAGCACCGCGTCCGGGATCTCCTCGGCGAAGTACTGAACCGGATCACTGGCGTCGAAGGTCACCACGTGCACGGGCGCTCGCGTCGCCACATCGGCGACCACCGCGCCGTTGGAGCACACGGCAAATCCGTCTTTCAGCCGCAGTTGGTCCAGAACCGGCAGTGTCGAGTGCAGCGACCGGCCGGTCGCAAGCACGACGTGCACGCCGGCCCGCAGTGTCCTGCGTACCGCCTTGACGACCTGACGGGTCGGCGGGTCGAAGAAGTCGGCATACGTGACCAGCGTGCCGTCGACGTCGAGTGCGACGAGCCGTGGCCTCCAGCGCCGCCGTGTCACGCGACCGGCTCGAGGACGTCACGTCCGTCCAGGTACGGCCGCAATACCTTGGGAACGTGGACCGACCCGTCGGCTCGCTGGTGATTCTCCAGCAGCGCGACGATCCACCGCGTCGTGCCGAGCGTGCCGTTGAGCGTGGCCACGTGCCGGGTGCCGCTCTCGGTTCGCTCCCGAACCCCCAGTCGGCGAGCCTGGAAGGTGGTGCAGTTCGACGCGGAGGTCACTTCCATCCACCGCTGTTGCGACGGTAACCACGCCTCGCAGTCGAACTTGCGTGCGGCGCTGGCGCCAAGGTCTCCGGCAGCGACGTCGATGACGCGGTACGGCAGCTCCAGCGCCTGGAGCATGTCCTCCTCCCAGCCGAGGAGCCGCCGGTGTTCCTCGACTGCGTCCTCGATGCGGCAATAGGAGAACATCTCGACCTTGTGGAACTGGTGGACCCGGATGATCCCCCTGGTGTCTCTGCCATGCGACCCGGCCTCACGCCGGTAACAGGCCGACCAGCCCGCATAGCGCAGTGGGCCGCCGGACAAGTCGACGATCTCATCGGCGTGCAGCCCGGCCAGGGCAACCTCGCTGGTACCGACCAAGTACAGATCGTCGGACTCGACCCGGTAGACCTCCTCGGCATGAGCCCCGAGGAACCCGGTCCCTCCCATGATCTCGGGACGCACCATCGTCGGCGTGATGACCGGAGTGAAACCCTCGCTGACAGCCTTCGCCATGGCCAGGTTGTGGATGCCGAGTTCGAGCTGCGCGCCGACGCCGGTCAGGAAATAGAACCGAGACCCCGACACCTTGGCGCCCCGCACGACGTCGATCGCCCGGAGTCGTTCACCCAGTTCGAGGTGGTCACGGGGCTGGTCGAGGTCGGGGCGCTGACCGACTTCACGCAGAACGCGGAAGTTTTCCTCGCCACCTTCTGGGACACCGTCCTCGACGACATTCGACAGCTCCAACGCAGTCACGTCGAAGACCTGCTGGGCACCGCTGGCGATCGCTTCAGCCGCCTTCACGGCAGCCCCGAGGTGCTTCGCCTTGTCCAGGAGCGCCTGCTTCTCGCCGCCAGCCGTGGACGGAATCTGCCGGCTGAGTGCCTTCTGCTCGGCCCGAAGTCGCTCGAACTCGGCCAGCGACTCCCGTCTCGCCCGGTCGGCCGCCAGCAGGTCGTCGACGGCCTCCGGCCGCTCGCCACGGGCCCGTTGAGAGGATCGGACGCGTTCGGGGTCGTCGCGGATCACGCGCAGGTCGAGCACATCGCCAGGGTAACCAGCCGGCTGGTGGTCGGCGCCGCGCGCCGTGAAGATCGTCGTGCAGACAGGTCACGCTCAGCCGGCGAGCGCCACACATCACGACGATCTTCACGACCCGGGCAGGGCCCGCGCATCACCACCAGGTAGACCCGCGTTTCACCGCTCACCCTCGCAGCCGCACCAGCCAGGCCTCGGCGCTGTCGAAGTCCTCGTTCGCCGTGCCGCGAGCCGGTGTGGCGGCGACACCGTCCGCACGCGGGTAGGAACCGAGGAAGCGGATGTCGGCGCAGATTCGGCGCAGCCCCATCAGAGCCTCGCCAACCCGGGAATCGGCGACATGTCCCTCACAGTCCACCGCGAAGCAGTACCGACCCATGCCGTTGCCGGTCGGCCTCGACTCGATCCGAGTCAGGTTGACCCCGCGGGTGGCGAATTGCTCGAGGATTTCCAGCAGCGCACCCGGGTGGTCGTCGCGGATGAATGCGACCAGGCTGGTCCGGTCGGCCCCTGTCGGTGGCGGCGGGGGGGCCGGCCTCGTGACCAACACGAATCGGGTGACGGCATCGGGGTGGTCACCAATCGCCGTTGCAAGTGCCTCGAGTCCGTATCGCTGAGCGGCAACGGGCGCAGCGATTGCGGCGTCGTAGAGGCCGCCAGGGCCGGTTTCTCCGGCCGCGACGGCGGCCGCGGCCGCAGCGGTGGACGTCGTCACGACGATGCGTGCGCCGGGCAGCTTCGCCGCTACCCATCGCCGGCACAGAGCCTCTGCCACCGGATGGGTGACGATGTGGCGGATGGAACCGAGAACCGTCCCTGGGCGAGCCAGCAGCGCCATCGATACCGGCAGGAGTACCTCGCCGGAGATGACCAACGGTTCGCCCCGGACGAGCTCGTCGAGCGTGGCATTGACCGACCCCTCGACGGAGCTCTCGAACGGGACCACCGCCGCGTCCACCTCAGCCTGGCGGACTGCGTCGAGCGCGGCAGGGACCGTCGGGTAGGCGATCCGCTCTTCGGCGGATGGAATCGTCCGGGCGGCCGCTTCGGTGAACGTGGCCTCGGGCCCGAGGTAACCGAGTCGGGCGGTGGGCTGGATCGGCACGCGGGTCAGCCTACGAGCACCGAGCCAGTCGAGCACGCACGTCCAGCACCCGGCTACCGTCGGGCTGGTGAGCGGCGACGTTGGCTGGCGCGATCTGGGGTTTGCGCGACTGGACACCGACCGGGTGGCCCGCACAGGGGATCCAGAAGTCGTCTTCGGCGCCGGCAAGACGCCGGCGCAGACCGTCGTCTTGCTCCGGGCGCTACGTGAAGCCCACCCGCACCGGCTAGCTCTCGCGACTCGGGTGGATGAAGACACTCGGGCTGCCGTGCGCGAAGCCTTCGGCGCAGAGGCCGACATCGACGACGACGCCCGCTGCGCCGCGGTCGGGGAACGCCCGGCACCCGCGGGACGGGTTGTCGTCGTTGCCGCCGGAACATCGGACCGGCCGGTCGCCGCCGAGGCCGCTTACACCGCGCGGGCTTTCGGTGCCGACGTGTCGACGGTCATCGACGTCGGCGTGGCGGGTCTGCACCGGCTCCTAGGCGTCCGCTCGGACCTCGACCGCGCCGACTGCCTCGTCGTGGTGGCCGGCATGGAGGGAGCGCTGCCGTCCGTTGTCGGCGGCCTGACCGGAGTGCCGCTGGTCGCCGTGCCGACTTCGGTGGGCTACGGGACCTCGTACGACGGGCTCGCCGCGCTGCTCGCCATGTTGAACTCCTGCGCCCCTGGTGTCGTCGTGGTCAACATCGACAACGGTTTCGGCGCCGGTGTGCATGCTGCCCGGGTCGCCCGGCGCGCAAAACCCACAGGCACCGGGTCTGCGCCGTGATCGGGTGGCTTGACTGCTCGTCCGGGGTTGCCGGGGACATGCTGCTCGCCGCCCTGGTCGACGCCGGCGCTCCCGTCGCAGCCATCCAGCAAGCCGTCGACACGATCGCACCAGAGCCGGTGGCGCTGCGGGTGGAGGAAGTCCGTCGGGGTGGACTGCGGGCTACGAAAGTGCACGTCGACGCCACCGAGTCGGAGACGCGGCGCACCTGGGCACAGATTCGGGAGCTGCTCGCCGACGGTGGACTCTCCCCCGACATCGGAGAGCGGGCGCGCGGAGCCTTCGAACGCCTGGCAACGGCGGAAGCGCACGTGCACGGCGGGAACCCCGACGACGTGCACTTTCACGAGGTTGGTGCCCTGGATGCCATCGCGGACATCGTCGGGGCCGCCGCAGGCATGGCCGCGTTGAATCTCGCCGGGCTGCAGGTCTCACCTGTTGCGCTTGGCTCCGGCACCGTGTCCACCGCCCATGGGCTCCTTCCGGTGCCGCCCCCGGCGGTCGTGGAACTGTTGATGGGCGCACCGTCGTACGGCGGCAGTGCCGATGTCGAGCTGACGACCCCCACCGGAGCAGCCCTTGTCACCGAGTTCGCGACGAGTTGGGGAGCACAGCCGCCGATGGCTGTTCAACGCCAAGGGGTCGGCGCGGGCGGCCGCGAGCTCGCCGATCGACCGAACGTCGTCCGCCTGATCATCGGCGAGTCGGTTGAACCACAGCCGGCCACGCTGCTGCTGGAGGCAAACGTCGACGACATAGACCCCCGGCTCTGGCCGCCGATCCTGACTCGACTGCTCGAGACCGGCGCCTCGGACGCGTGGCTCACGCCGATCGTGATGAAGAAGGGCCGGCTCGCGCACACTCTTTCCGTACTCGTCGACTTGCCGGCTGCCGCAGCGGTGCGGCACGCCGTGTTCATCGAAACGACAACGATTGGCCTGCGCGAGACGGTCATCGACAAACGAGCCCTCGACCGGGCCGAGCGAAGCGTCGTGGTCGGTGGGCATAGTGTCCGGATCAAGACCGCGACACTCGACGGTGTGCTCGTCAACGCCCAACCCGAGTACGACGACGTCATCGCCGCTGCGACGGCCGCCGGCCGCCCGGTCAAGGCCGTTCTGGCCGATTCGGTGGCCGCCGCGCGAGCTGCGGGGCTCGCGCCGTGATCCGAACTGCTCGACGGCTCGCCGGCGCCGCCATCGTCGTGGTCCTGAGCTCGGCTGTCGCACCGTCGGCACATGCCGAGGAGCCAGCGGCGGGTGTCGTCCTGGTCGGGATCGCCGGCCTCGCCTGGCAGGACGTCACAGTCGAGGACGCACCGACGTTGCACTCCCTGGTCGGCCCCAATGCCGTGGCGTCGCTAACGGTACGGACTGTCCGCCCTCGCACCTGCGTCGTGGACGGGTGGCTGACGGTTGGCGCCGGACGTCGCGTCACCGACGTAGCGGACCTCGACGCCGACGACGAACCAGACAGATACTGCCGCGAAATTCCCGAACCGATCGAGCTCGCCGACGGTGGCGCGGCGGTACCGGGATGGGCGGAGTTGCAACGCACCCAGGACGAGCAGGCCTTCGACACCCGACTCGGACTGCTCGGCGACCGTGTCGCCGAAACGCAATCGTGCACCACCGCGGTGGGACCGGGCGCGGTACTCGCGCTGGCACGCAGCGACGGTGTCGTCGCGAACTACGCCCCGGATCCGGCGACTGCCGACACGGCGCTGCTCGCGAACTGTCCGGTGACGGTCGTCGACCTGGGTTCGGTCCCACCGCCGGGCGAGCCCGGGGATGACGAGGCGGAGGCGCTGGCCGCGGACACGCGGCGCGCCGCGATATCCGAGGTCGATGCTGCTCTAGGTCGGCTACTGAGCAACGTGCCGGCCGACGTCGCCGTGCTCGTCGCCGGGATCGCCGACAGCGCGCCGAGCGAGCCACCCGGCGACGAGGAGCCGGGCACGATCGCGCCGTCGGCGCTGCGCGTTGCTCTGGCGAAGGGTCCTCAACCGAATGGGGTCGAATACGGACCCAACTGGCTGAGTTCACCGTCGACGCGATGGACCGGGTTGGTCCAGCTCACCGACCTGGCTTCCACTCTGGCGGAATTCGCCGGCGTCGAGGATCCTTCCGAGGGCACCGTCGGTCGTCCGTGGCAAAGCGTGGAGCGACACCCGTCGTCGGCTCGAGAGACGATTGACCAACTCGTCGGAACCGATCGCGCCACGCAAGTCTTCCGAACCCAATCCGGGCCGTTCTTCCAGATCCTCGGCGTCGCCGAGGTCCTGTTCTTCCTCGGCGCAGTGCTGTGGTTACGCGGCCACCCGACCGGTCGGCAGCGGTTGATACGTCTGGTTCAGTACGCAGCCCTCGGGGCCGCCTCGTTCCCCGTCGCGTCCTTCCTTGCCAATCTGTCCCGGTGGTGGCGGTTCGAGCGGGCCGGCACGTTGCTCTGGACGACAGTGCTCGTGATCACCGTGGCGGTCACCGTGCTGGCCTTGCGCGGGCCATGGCGGCACCGGATCTACGGGCCGCCCGGCTTCGTCGCCGCAATCACCGCCATCGTGCTCGCCGTGGACGTGTCGACGGGTTCGAACTTGCAGCACGCCAGCCTGCTCGGGCTATCCCCGCTGGTCGCCGGCCGGTTCTACGGTTTCGGCAACATCCCGTACGCGATCTTCGTCGCCTCTGCTCTGGTCGCTGCCGCAGCATTGGCACAGTTACTCCTGGACCGCGGGTACCCGCGTCGAACGGCTGCCTTCGCGGTGGCCGCTGTCGGTGTCGTCACCGTTGTCGTCGACGGCGCTCCGCAGGCCGGCGCCGACGTCGGCGGCATCCTGGCCACCGTGCCGGGATTTGCCGTCCTGGTCATGGGCGTCGCCGCCGTTCGGATCACGATCTGGCGGATGCTGCTGGTAGCAGCGCTCGCGATAGCCGTCTTCGCGCTGATTGCCTGGCTGGATTGGCTGCGCCCGGTCGCGGCCCGCACGCACTTCGGCGAGTTCTTCGCCGACGTCATCGACGGCGATGCCTGGCCGGTCGTGTGGCGCAAGGCGCAGGCGTCGATCGGAACCCTGCAGCGAAGTCCCTATTACGGATGGCTCGTTCCGGTGGCCTATGGCGTGATCATCTGGCTGGTGCGGGCGCCGGGCGTGAGTGGTGTACAGGCAGCCGTCGCACGCTGGCCGGTGCTCCGCCCGCTGATCTGGGCCGGCCTGGTGACCGGCGCGGCCGGCTTCGCCGTCAACGACTCCGGGATCATCGTTCCCGGCTTGCTGCTGACTGTCGGCATCCCGCTCGTCGTCAGCGCGATTGCCGATGCGCAGCTCGAGGAAACCCGACCGGAGCAATCCGCCGCCACAGCAACGCCCGTGCGACGTCCAGCCATTGCCGACCCCGGTGCACCTGGGAGCGCCAGTCCGCCCCGGTGACTCGGTGATGGAACGGCACCTCGACTTCACGAATCCGGAAACCCCGGCGCAGCAGATCGATCGACAGTCCCACCTCGACGCCGAACCCGTGCGCCAGCGGCAGGGCGGCCAGGAACGCAGCCCGAGTCATGCAGCGCTGGCCCGACAACGGCTGGGTCGCTGTCCAACCGGTCGCGCGCTCGATCCCCAGCCGGGCCAGCCGGACGACCAACCCGTGGCCACCGCCCGGGCTGCGCTGTGGTGGAAGCGTCGCGATGGTCATGTCGGCACTGCCCTCGCGTACCGGTTCGATCAGCGGCGCCGCCTTGGCTGCGGTGTCCTCGAGGTCGGCGTCGAGAAAGAGCAGTGCTCGCGAGGCCGAGGCATCCAGCTCTTTTTGGTCCAGTTCGTCCACGGCCTGGGCACCGCTGTGCATGGCGGCGCCCTTGCCTCGGTTGCGGGCGTGCCGGACCACCATGGCGCCCGCGTCGTGAGCTGCCGGGGCCGTCGCGTCAGTCGATCCGTCGTCGACGACCAGCACCAGATCGACCCCGGGAAGCGACGACGCGCCCTTGACCGTCGCGGCGACGCGCGCCTGCTCGTTCTTCGCCGGGATGATCACCGCGACCCGCAGCATCCGGCGATGCTACGCGCCGACCCGAAGGGTGGGATTTAGCCCATAGGCTCGGCCGAATGACAAGCCCAGTCGGCGCCGACTCCGAGGTCGCGCGGCTGCGCACCGTACTGCTGCACCGACCAGGTCCGGAACTGAAGCGGCTCACGCCGCGAAACAACGACGAGCTACTCTTCGACGGCATCCCCTGGGTCGGCCGGGCGCAGGACGAGCATGACGCGTTTGCCGCTGAACTGCGGGACCACGGCGTCGAGGTGCTGTACCTCACCGAGCTCCTGGTCGAATCGTTGAGCCACGAGCCGGCCCGAGCGGCTTGCATTGACGCCGTCACCGCCGACCCGAGGCTGGGCGAGACGCTTCGCGGAATCGTGCGTCAACATCTGGAGGGGCTGCATCCGGACGACCTCGCGCTTGCGCTCACGGCCGGGCTGGCACACGAGGAGCTGACCGGCGGACGTGGGCTCCGATTCACCCTGATGGATCGCCACGACTTCGTGGTGCACCCGCTTCCCAACCTGTTGTTCACCCGGGACTCCAGCGTCTGGGTTCGCGACCACGTCGCCGTCACCAGTCTGGCCATGCCGGCACGCAGCCGGGAGACCACGCTTACCGGAGCCATCTACGCCCATCACCCACGGTTTGCCGGCACGAACCACGTCTACTGGCCTGCGCTGGAGCCGCTCGAGGGTGGGGACGTCCTGTTGCTCGGGCCCGGCGTGGTAGCGGTGGGGACTGGGGAGCGAACGACACCTGCCGGTGCGGAGCGGCTGGCTCGAAACGCGTTCGCGGCGGGTCTCGCCCACACCGTGCTGGCCGTGCCCATCGCCCAGGAACGCGCCACCATGCACCTGGACACGGTCTGCACCATGGTCGACGTCGATGCCATCCTGATGTACGCAAATGTCGCCGACGAGCTCACCGCCATCGGACTCACCCCGAGAGAGGACGGTGAACTGGAGATCGCGGCACCCGCGCCCTTCCTGGTGGCAGCTGCCGAGGCCATGGGCGTCGACACGGTGCGGATCATCGACACCGGGCTCGATCCGGTCACAGCTGAGCGCGAGCAATGGGACGACGGCAACAACACGCTGGCGATCGGCCCGCGGCTCGCCGTCGCGTACGAACGTAATGTCGAGACCAACGAGCGCCTCGAGGAGGCCGGCATCGAGGTGCTGCGGATCGCGGGCAGCGAACTGGGCTCCGGGCGAGGCGGGCCACGTTGTATGTCTTGCCCGATTAGTCGAGATTTCCTGCGCCCGAATTGAACGCTATGTGAGGATTAACACAAAAGCAGTTCTCGGCACAACTTCCGTTGCGGCGCACGTGCAGGGTACTGTGAATTGAGGCCCCGGTCGCTCTTGTTTCCCCCGTCAAGAGCGGCCGGGGTACCAATTGACGGCCGTATGCCGCCTCATCGGATGGTGACCTGACGGTTCGCCAGGCCCGACCGGGCGCGTCTCTCATCGGTGCTGAGCGGTGCTGACACCGCGAGTGCCTCGCCAAGGCGCGCAGCCAAGGCTGCGGCCGGCTCCTCCACGTCCTCCACCGGCGTCCCGGTCCGGAGGTCCCAAACCGGCACCAACCGGCCGAGCGCTCGGAAAGTGCCGAGCAGTCGGGTTCCGGTCCCGAGGCCGTCTGCGCTGCGAGCGTGCAGCCGGGCCAACGCATCGAGTAGCGGCTCCTCCGCATAGGGCATGACCCAACGCACCTGCTCGCGATCACCGATACGACACCAGTACCCAGCATCGACCGAGGCAAGTCGGGCCGCAGGAGTGATGGCGGCATTGGCTTGCTCGACGGCGGCCCGGGCGTCGGCTCCCAGGAAATCGGTCCTCTCCAACCAGAAGTCGAACGTCTCGTGCACGGTGACGGGGAACGGGCTGGTCGGATCCAGCAGATCTTGTAACCGCGGCCCATCTGGACCGGCTGGTCCGGCTGGGACAGTCGATCCCGGTTCGGCGTCCAACGCCGCGCGCAATGCGTGAGCGGCGCCCGCACTCGGATCCGCGCCAGCCGCGGTGGTCTGCATGGCGAGCACGATCTCGCCATCGGTCCGGACGAATGCGGGCACGGCCATCGGCAGCAGCGTCGCCACCAGCACTTTTCGATCCCGGTATGGTTCCGCGAGGCGGACGGGCGCGGTCGCGGCGGAAACGATCTCTCGCAGGGCGATCCAATCGCCTTCGCCAGGTAGGCCCGCGAGGGGCCGGGCGACGAACTCCCGGGCGCCCTCACGCCGGCGTCTCCCATGGCATGCCTTGTACCGTTTGCCCGATCCGCACGGGCAAGGCTGACGTGGACCCACGACGGGGACATCCACCGCTGCCTGCGGTGGGCGTGAGGCAGCGGACCGCGCGGATCTGGTCGGCACGACCGCTGAGCGTAGCCTCAGCCGGTGACGACGGCGTAAACGGTCACCTCGGGTCCCGCCCGGGTCACTCCCCAGTCGATCGCCAGCGCCTGCACGATCGCCAGCCCGCGTCCGCTGACATCCGCTATGTCGGCTGACTCGACATGGGGTCGGTCGCGGCCACCGCCGTCGGTGACCCCGATCCACACCTGGGATGGCTCGGCGGTCCAGCGCAACCGGACCGAACCCGCATCGCCCGCAACCGGAAGGGGCCGGGCGTGGCTGACGGCATTGGTCATCAGTTCGCTGACCACCAGCGTGCTGTCATCGATGACCCTAGAGGGCAGTTTTCGCGCGATGAGGTCGTCTCGCACCAGGTGCCGGGCAGCGGGGACGCTGCTCGGCGCACTGGGAAACTCGACCGCTCGACCTTCGCCGTGCGGGTCGATCGGTGTTCGGCCCACGGCGGCTAGCTCCCGGCCGGCAGCCCGTCGGCTCAGTGGAATGACGGACCCCACTATCGAGAGGTGCCCGCAGACCGGGCTGGGTCAAACACGGGGAAAGGAGCGATCTTCACGCCCCTGGGTAGTGTCGACCGGTGACGACAATCCGGATCGGCGCCCATGTCGAGCAGCGTGACCCACTCGCGGAGGCTGAGGCGAGAGATGCCGACCTTGCCCAGTTCTTCCTCGGCGATCCGCAGGGTTGGGAACCACCAGTAATCGCCTACCAGGGCGGACCAGCGGCTCTGCGCGCCGCGGCGCAAGATCGGGGTATCGATCTGTACGTTCATGCGCCCTACCGGCTCAATGTCGCGACGACGAACAACCGGATTCGCATCCCGAGCCGCAAGTTGCTGCAACAGCATGTCGACGGCGCGGCCGAGATCGGCGCCAAGGCACTGATCGTCCATGGTGGACACGTACTCAAGGCCGACGATCCCGAGCTCGGGGTCGACAACTGGCGCAAGTGTGCCGAGATGCTGGATCACAAGCTGCCGGTGCTCATCGAGAACACCGCCGGCGGCGAGAACGCGATGGCCCGCCGGCTCGATCGGCTCGACCGGTTGTGGGATGCCGTCGGTCCATCCGGGATGGGCTTCTGCCTTGACACCTGCCATGCGCACGCGGGCGGCATCGAACTGGAGCACGTGGTGACCCGGGTGCTGGCGATCACCGGCCGGATCGACCTCGTCCATGCGAACGACAGTCGTGACACGTTCGACTCCGGTGCCGACCGGCACGCCAACCTCGATGACGGGACGATTGGCGCGGCGACGATCGCTGGAATCGCCCGGGCCGCCGGTGCATCAGTTGTCGTAGAGACCCCCGGCGGGGCCGAGGGTCAGGGATCCGATATCGCGCTCCTGCGCAAACACCTCGCTGGCTAACCGCCGGCCACCGCGCGCGGGTTGACAGCGTCGCGGACGACTCGCAGCGCGTCGGTCAGTGCTGCGAGCTGGCCCAACCCGAGCCGGCCAGTGAACCACTCCTGCACGTCGTCGAGGTGCCCCGGCAGGACGGCCCCGATGCGCTCTGCGCCGGATTCGGTGATACGGGCCCAGGTACCTCGGCGGTCGTCCTCGCAACTGTCGCGTGCGATCAGTCCGTCTCGCTCCAGGCGATCCACGACCCGGGTGATGCCGCTGGTCGACAGGCTGGTCTGATCGGACAGGTCGCCCATACGGAGCCGACGACCCGGAGTCCGGGCCAGTCGGAGAAGTACTTCGAACTCTGTCTCGGACAGCTCGTAGCCATGAAATCGCGCGGAGAACTTCGCGGTCAGCCCTTCATGCGCCTCCATGAACAGCCCGACCACGGTCAGCCTGGGATCGTCGAGCAGGTCCTGACGCATGTCTGATGTTAGCAAATGTTGACGAGTCAACGATGTTCCTTGTTGCCATTCAGACCTCGACTCGAATATCGGCGATCACCTAACAGATGCGCGGGTCCCACCGCCGTAGGTGACTCGAGATCGCATCAGCGGCAAGTACTCTCGTCCACCGTGGCCTTGCAGGTGCGAACCATCTCACCCGCCGAGCACCGCGCTGCCGTGCTGGCCCGTCCGTCGGTGAGCTTCTTGCAGACGCCCGCCTGGGGCCGGGTGAAGAGCGATTGGCGCGCCGAGTCCGTCGGCTGGTTCAGCAATTCCGAGTTGGTCGGCGCCGGGCTGATCCTGTACCGGCAGGCTCCGCTCCTTCGCCGGTATCTGGCTTATCTACCCGAAGGCCCCGCGATCGACTGGTCCGCAGCAGTCGCCGCGGACGATCTGGCCAGCTGGCTCGACCCCCTCGTGCATCACGCCCGAAGTCATGGCGCTTTCGCTCTGCGAATGGGTCCGCCCGTGCCGATCCGCCGATGGAGCGCGGCGACGGTGAAGGACGCCTTGGCCGACGGCCAGGTCCAGCGGCTCGATCAAGTGGAACCCGATGCGACTTCTCCGACCGGCGTTGCTCTCACCGACCAGCTCGCGGCCGCTGGCTGGCGGCCGCCGGCAGACGCCGGCGGCTTCGCGGCCGGCCAACCGCGATACGTCGTACAGCTACCGCTCACCGGTCGAGACGAGGACGACCTGCTCAAGGGCTTCAACCAGCTCTGGCGGCGCAACATCAAGAAGGCCGAGAAGGCCGGTGTCACGGTCGAGCTGGGTCAGCGCCGAGCACCTGCCCGAGTTTCACCAACTCTATGTCGAGACCGCGAACAGAGATCACTTCACCCCTCGCCCCCTCGGGTACTTCGAGGGCATGTGGCAGGCGATGGCGGCCGAGGACGACGATCGGCTGCGCTTGTACCTGGCGCGCTACCAGGGGACTCTCGTTGCCGCGACGACCATGGTTCGGGTAGGAACGCACGCCTGGTACTCCTACGGCGCGTCGTCGACGGCACATCGTGAGGTCCGCGGTTCGAACGCCGTGCAGTGGCGGATGATCCGTGACGCGCTTGCCGCCGGCTGTGACGTCTACGACTTGAGAGGTATCACCGACACCGTCGATGAGACCGACCCGCACGCCGGTCTGATCCGGTTCAAGGTCGGCACCGGCGCAGAGACGGTGGAGTACGCCGGCGAATGGGACCTGCCGATCTCCACGGTGCTGTATGCGGCGTTCGACCTCTACCTGAAGCGCCGCGGCTGAGCCATGCCCCTCACTCTCTCCGTCGATGCCGACACCTGGCGCGAACATCTGCGTTCGGTCGTGGGCGCCCATGCCGGCCTCGTGCCCGTCACCAAGGGCAATGGGTACGGCTTCGGCAACGGCGTACTCGCGACCGAGGCCAAAGCTCTCGGGGTGGACACACTTGCGGTGGGCACCTACGACGAGGTCACCGCCGTGACGGCGCACTTCCCCGGTGACGTCTTGGTTCTCTCGCCGTGGCGACCCGGCGAGATCCTGGACCGGGCCGACGACCGGATCGTGCACACGGTCTCCAGGCTCTCCGATTTGCAGGCACTCGCCGAGCTTGGGCACCGCCCCCGAGTCGTCGTCGAGGTGTCGACCAGCATGCTGCGACACGGAATCCCGCCGGACGAGATCGGCACCGTGGTCTCGATGATCGACCGGCTCCGGTTCGACGGGTGGGCTCTGCATCTGCCGCTGGCAGGAGATCAGCTCGGCGAAGCACGCGCTCTGACCATGCGGGTCGCCGCCGCAGAAGGCGGCCGCGCCCAGCTGTGGGTCAGCCACCTCGATCCAGCCGACGCATCGGCGCTCTCCGACGAACTTTCCGTCGACATCCGGGTGCGGGTCGGCACCGCATTATGGCTCGGTCAGCGATCGTCGTTTCATGCCCGGGCGACCGTCCTCGACGTCCACCCGATCCGGCGAGGTCAGCGATTCGGCTACCGCCAACGTCGGGCGATCCGGGACGGCTCCCTGCTGGTCATCGCCGGCGGCACCGCGCACGGCATCGCCCTCGAGGCGCCGACCGCAGCGACCTCGGTGCGCCAGCGAGCCGTCGCCGTCGCCAAGGGCGGACTCGAAGCCATGGGCCAGGCGCTGTCACCGTTCCACGTCGCAGGCAAGCAGCGCTGGTTTGCCGAGCCGCCGCACATGCAGTGTTCACTGATCTGGCTGCCGGCCGGCGTCACAGCGCCGGCCGTCGGCGATGACGTCGCCGTCGATGTCCGCATGACGACCACCACCTTCGACCGGCTCGTCTGGACCTGACCGGGAGTGCGGCGGATTTCCCACCGACTACCGATGACCTAGCGAACCGGGCGCTCGCGGCCGATGTCGTCTGCCATGTCGAGTACGGACTGGCCGGTGGCGGCGTTCGCACCTCGCCCGATCATCTCGTATACCTCCGGCCGCGCCGACCGCAGATGCCGCGCCCACCACACGCCCAGCAGGAACAGCACGACATAGATCGCGGGGAGAATCCAGCGGAGTGGTTCGGGGTCGGGCAGGCCGAGCAGGAAGTCGTACTCAATGACGCCCAATGACACCGTGATCACCAGCAGAATGGCGGCCAGAGTCGGCGCGATCATCCGCCGCCACGCGTTCTCTCCCGACGGTTCGCGGGAAAAGAAGGCGACGACCGCAATCGAGGTGACGGCGATCAACACCAGTACCCCGAAGCCACCGGTGATACCGAGGGTGAAGAACAGGTAGAGGACCGGGTCCCACCCCGCGATGGCGTAGATCACGATGACAGCAAGCCCGATGGCGCTCTGGATGAGCGATGCCACCACAGGGGCGCCCGAGCGCGGTGAGGTCTGGCCCAAGGCGCCGACGAGGACCCGCTCCCTGCCCAGCGCGAAGCCATACCGGGCACAGGTGTTGTGGAAGGAGATCATCGCGGCAAGTACCGACGTCGCGAACAGGGTCGACCCGATCGTCACCCAGAACTCGCCAAGGGTTTGGTCGGCAAGGATGAAGATCGTGGCCGCCGGTCCTTCGGGGGTGGCGAACAACCCTTGGATGAACGCGACGATCTGGTCCGGACCGAGCACCACCGACATCGCCCATGACGAGAGCACGTAGACCAAAGCGATGATCGCGATCGACACGTACGTCGCGAGCTGAACCGTGCGGCGCGGGTTGCGGGACTCCTCGGAGTAGACGACCGACGCCTCGAAGCCGACGAAACCGAGCACGGCGAGCACGAGCAGTGCTCCGACGCCGGACTGGAACAGGTTCCCGATGGACAAGGCTTCGAAGCTCACGGTGCCGTCGGCCGGATTGAGCAGGTACGAGATGGAATAGACCAGGATGATCGCCATCTCCGTCAGCAGCAGGACCGCAAGCACGGCGCCGTTGATATCGACCCGAAGCAAGCCAAGAGTCCCCACGATCGCCCACGCGACCAGGGCGATGACCCACCAGCTCACCTCGATGCCGAACCAGTCCGCCAAGAGAGGCGCGGCCGCTGCGCCGATGATGCCGTACAACCCGACCTGCAGGGCGTTGTAGGCGAACAGCGCCATCCAGGCTGCCCCGACACCGGCCGGCCGGCCCAGGCCATGGGTGACGTAGGTGTAGAAGGCGCCGGCGTTGGTGATGTGCCGTGACATCGCGACGTAGCCGATGCTGAACAGCGCCAGCAACAACGCCATCGCGACGAACGCGATGGGCAGCCCGATGATCCCGGTCACTGCGTAGCCGGTGGTGATGACACCAGCAACGACGGTCAGTGGCGTGGCCGCGCTGATCACGAAGAAGACGACGGCAGGAACACCGAGTCGGTTTGAAGCGAGCGTCCGCGAAACGCTGTCGGCACCCAGCCGGCTCGCATGGGACATGAGGACTCCTTGTCCTTGTGATTTACGAATGGGGGCTGAGGGTCACGTCACCCACAGCTGCTTCGGTATGACTCAGGATCTCGCGCAGTGAAATCGGCAGCGACGCCACCGCGGCCGCAATGTTCCGCAGCGTGACGGCGTCGCCGTCCCACCACACCTGCTTGGTCAAGCCGGTCACGGCAGCCAGCCCGGCGAGCATCGCGTCAGAAAAGTCCAGCGGGTCGCCACGGCCGACGAGCAGATTGAGCCGATCGGCCGGCCACACCGCCATGTTGACGTCGGTCGGCATGTACCGGACGACCGTCCCCCACGGCCGTCGCGTCTTACTGGCGTCTACGTGGCCGGCTCGGCTGAGCCGGACGCCGACTCGTTCGACAGCTCCTTGACTGAAAAACGACAGCCAGGTGCGCAGCGAACGGTTCTGCCGATCCGATTTGAGCTGGCGCAGGATGCGGTACCCGAGATCGTCTTCCGGAACGGCCTGGCCGTCGATGACGGTCAGCGTCCCGTTGGCCACGTCGATGTTGCCGTGCAATACCAGCTCACCCAGCAGCGCACCGGCGAGGCCGAGGCCGGCGCTTCGCGCCTGCAGACGCAGCTTGCCCGATTGCACGTCATGAGCGATGAAAAAGAACTCATCCGCCAGTGGCACCCGACGACACCTCCAATCCTCGTCTGCCGAGCAATGTGGAAGCCGGGGCTAACGAAACGGTGCCGGCCGCGCGACCGCACATAGTGCCAAAGTCCATCGTTGAGCCCGCCACCATGACACTAGCGGAGCGCGCTCGTAGGTTTGACGGCAGCAAGCCGTCGTGACTGGCGGGCGTTCTCCCTGTGTCGCGGTCAGAACCACGCCCGTAGTGTGTCGATGCGCGCGGTCCAAGACAAGCATCTGCCGCTCTCAATGGTGAGCCAATTTGAAAGCAGACCCGTCGGGCCGATTTGCCGTCACGGCAGGTGAGCCAGGTACTGTCGGTTGGGCCGCCGCATCGGCTGTCCGCATCGGTAGGACTGGAAGGAAGACCATGATTGATGGCCCGAAGGTAGTTGCCGCCGGACCGGGAGACAGCAACCAACTGGCCGACGTGTTGGGTAGGGCATTTCAAGACGATCCAGTGAGTGCGTCGTTCATGACCGATGCACAGGAACGGTTCCGCTACCAACGTGGCTTCCTCAAGGTCTTCCTGGATGAAGCACTCGCAACGGGGGTGGTCCACACCACTCCGGAACGCGATGGCGTAGCACTGTGGGTGACGGTCGAACCCGACCAGCCGCAGAACGACGGCCTCGACCCGCTGCTGAAGGACGCCCTTGGCCCCTATTACGACGGCTTTGCATCCCTCGGTGAGAAGATGGACGCCAACCACCCGCACGATCGGGCGCACGGATATCTGCAGTTCATCGGCGTGGAGCCCGACCGACAGCATCACCGGATCGGATCAGCGCTGATCCGGCGCCGACTGGCCGAGCTGGACTCCGTGGACATGCCGGCCTACCTGGACTCGAGCAACGAGCGCAGCATCGGGTTGTATCAACGCTTCGGTTTCCAACTGATTGACTCACCTATCCACCTGACTAACGGCGCCGTCATGCGCCCGATGTGGCGAGAGCCGGGCGCGAACGGCCATCAACTACTCAGTTAGTTCACCCAGCCCAGCGACCAGTCAGGTACGCGGCCGCCCACAGCGACATGAGCGGCACGCTGAGGGTCAGATAGACCCACAGTACCCACCGTCGCCGGAGCGCCACGCCGGCGAGAACGATCCACAGCGGCCACCACAGCAGCGTTGCCCGCGGAACGGAGAAGTACCAAAACGACGTGCCGAAAGCGACCACTTGAATCCCGATCCAGGTCGCTTCGCCCCAGCGCCGCCAGACCACCAGAGCGACCGTGAGGACCACGCCGATGACCATGGCGACGATCTCCGCGCGGAACATCCAGGCAAACCCTGGTGTCTGGGTGCCGCCGAAGCTGGCGTCCCAGGTGTTCGCGAATGTGTCCCACGGCGCGGTGAAATCGCGGTGCCACTCCTCCGCCTGGGCGTGCAGCCAGGCGAGCCAATCACCAGTGGTCGCCCGCAGGTAGATCATCCACGCGGCCAGCGGGAGCGCCGGAGCCGCCAGCCAGGGAAGATCGGACCAGCGCTTGCCGGACGAGGTGAGCCACTGCACACCGATGGCGATGGCGAGGAAGGCGCCGCTGACCCGCACTGTGCACGCGGCCGCCGCGAGTATGCCCGCATATGCCCACCTGCCGCGTCGAGCCGAGAGCCATGCCGGCAAGGCGATGCCGAGAAACAACGACTCCGTGTATGGCGCGGCCAGGAAGACCGCCGGGGGGGCGAAAACCCACATGATCACAGCGAGCCGACCGGTCCCCTCGCCACCATCGAGGTCACCAAGCCGGGCCAGCGCGACGGCAGCCACCGCGCCAGCGACGAAGGACACCAGCAACCCCATGACCACGTGCCGGATGCCCAGTTCAGCCCCGGCCGCCAGCAACGCTGGAAAGCCTGGGAAGAACGCCTCGTTCGGCACGCCCGTCGGCTCGCCGCCATAGCCGTACAGGGCGATGCCCCAGAAGTGATGGAAGTCCCATTGCTGCCACCGGTCGAGCAGCGGAACGATGAGGCCGCTGGCTGCAAACAGCGACCCAACGGCTGCAGCGATCACCCAAATCGACGCCCGGCTGGCCAGCCATGCCAGCAGGGCGTCGCGGTCGGTCGGGTCGATTCCGCGCAGCGCAGATCTCAGCCGGTCACCAACCGTTGCCGGTTGCGCATCTGCGGGGCCGGACGCAGAGGCCTCCTTCTCGTTGATCACGGCGCATTGGCCGCGTGCGGGTGGGCCGAGACCGCCATTCGGCCGTGATCAACAGTGGTCCGGGAGTCGCTCGGTGATGTGAGGAACGGGCGCACGGGGTCGCGCTCAGGGTGCAGCACGTCGCGAACTACCAGTGCGCACAGCCAGCCCAGGCAGCCGATCCGGATCGCCGTGGCTATCGCGTACCCGCGGGACCCGATCAACGGATTGTCGCTGTCGAAAAGGGTTGCGAGATGCCACCACACGGCTACGAAGTACAGCACCTCCCCCATCTGCCAGATCAACAGGTCCCGCCAGCGGGGTCGGGCGAGCGCCGCGAGCGGCAGCAGCCACAGCGCGTACTGCGGAGACCACACCTTGTTGACGACCAGGAAGGCGGCCACGGCGAGGAACGCCAGCTGAGCCAGCCGCGGCGGCTGTGGGGCGGCCAAAGCAAGCACGACGATCAGCATGAGCAGAACGGCCGCGAAGATGACCAGCAGGGGGTTCAACCGCTCCGGAAGCAACTCTGGGTTGAGCTGATTCAGCACGTACCACGGTGACCCGAAATCTGCGCCTCGGTCCGCGTTGAACACGAAGAACTCACGCCAGCCGTCGCGAGCCCACAGGTAGACCGGCAGGTTGACTGCCAGCCACGCGACGATTGCCGCACCGACACTGAGGGCGAATCGGCGAATGGCCAGCGCACGGTGTGGATCGCGCAGGGTGATCAGCAATAGCGGCCCCAGCAACAGCAGGGGGTAGAGCTTCGCTGCACCGCCCAGTCCGATCAGCAGACCAGCCAGCACGGGCTGCCCCCGGGTCCAGGCCAGGATGGCGAGGCTGGTCAGCGCTACCGCGAGCAGGTCCCAGTTGATCGTCGCCGTGAGCAACAGCACAGGGGACGCAGCAATGAGCATCGCGTCCCAGGGCCGGCGCGGGACGGTACGGGCTGTGGCGACGACGGCCACCAACGCCGCAAGGCCCATCAACACTGCCGTCACGTCGTAGAACCGGACGCTCTCCGATTCGAGCTGCGCGCCGGGATCAGCCTCATCGCTGGTCGTCAATGCTCGCGCGAGCACTGCCGAGACCTGCATCACGGCTCCGGTCACCACCGGATATTCCAGTGGGGCATCTCGATAGGCGAGGCCATCGGCGAGGCCGCGCTCGCGATACAGAAAGGCCACGTCGCTGTAGCACAGGCCGGTCCACAGCGCGCGGTCCTCGCGACTATCCCATCCGTCGGAGCGGCAGCCCGCGTCGGCGAGAACACCAAGGCCGATGACAACGCAGGTGACGGCAAGAGCGACCCGGATCGGCCCCCACCAGCCGGGCCCGATCGCGGCGTGCCGGCCCACCGGTCCGCCGACGACCTCGCTGAGCGGCTCGACCAACGGGTCGTCGCTGCTGGGTAGCGCGATCGCGGGGCTCACCTGGCCGACGTTAGCCGTCTGGACGGCCGGGGCTTCGCTATGGCTAGAGGCCCGGGCTCGAGACGACGATGGTCACGGTGGACCCCGGTGGCGCCGATGTCCCACCTTTGGGGTTCTGCCCGACGACCGTACCCGGTGGCTCCGGGGCCGGTCGCAGATCGACCGCCACAGCGAAGCCTTGGCCTTCGAGCTCGGACTGGGCAGCCCGCCAATCCATGCCAATCACATTCGGCACGCCGGCGTCCTGCTGGGCAAACGCAACGACGATGGTTACCGTCGAGCCTGGCGGCGCGGAACCTCCGCCGGGATTCTGGTCGATCACGATGCCCGCCGGCGCCTGGTCGGTCTCCTGCTGCTCGACGGCAACCTGGAATCCCGCCTGTTGCAAGATGCGCTCGGCCTGTTGCTGCGGTCTGCCCACCACCGACGGCACCGTGACCCCTGCTTCTTCGGTGGGCGGAGGCTCGACCGCCGTGCAGTCCGGTGGTGTTCCTTCGGTGCCCTCCGGACAGGTTTCCAGCTCCGGGGTTTCGGTCGGTGTCGGGTTGAGATCTTCGCCGATCTCGGAGCGCTCGGGAAACTCCAGCACCTGGGCGCCATCCAGCGCCGCCTTCATGAACGCCGTCCACGTGCGGGCGGGGTACGCGCCACCGGCGAAGGTGTCCAGGCCACCCGTGCCGTCGAGGGAGAGCATCGTCGGCGTCTCGGCCGCATAGTCGGTCTTGAAGTAGGCAACCGATGCGGCGAGTTGCGGGGTGAACCCGGAGAACCAGGACCCCAGATCCTCTGCCTGCCCGGTCTTCCCCGCGACGGGCCGGTCAAGCGCCTGGGCTTCCCGCCCGGTGCCGTTCTCGACGACCTGCGTCATCGCATACGTCACCTCGGCAGTGACGTCGGGTTCGATGACCTGCTCCGGCTCTGGCTTGATCTCATGGCGCACGGCGCCGGACACGTCGGTGACCTTCCGGACCGTGTACCAGTTCACCTGCTTGCCCTGCGCGGCGATGGTCGCGTACGCGTCGGCCATCTGAACCGGGCTGATGGACGCGGTGCCGAGCGTGATGCGCCCGTCCGGATTCAAGCCCGGCGTTTCCTCCGGGATCCCAGCCCGCACCATCGCATCCATGACCTTGGCCGGGCCGAGCTGCAGCGTGAGGTCGACGAAAGCGGTGTTGATGGAGTTCTCGGTGGCGTACAGCAGGTCGACGTATCGGCCGTAGTCACTGTCCCCTTCGTTGTTCACTGGTTTGCCGAGCGTGGGGTCGTCCAACGGAGAGTTGCCCCAGAACCGGCTCTTCAGCGAGATGTCGTTCTCGAACGCGGCCGTCAAGGTGAACGGCTTGACCGTCGAACCCGCCTGGGGCGTCGCATCGATCGCGTCGTTGTAGCTCTGGTCGACCGCATCCGCTCCGCCGTACAAGGCCACGACGGCGCCGTCACCCGGAATAACGGCCGCCAGCCCGATATGCAGATTCTCGACGTTCTCGGTGGGCGCTTCTTCCTGGACAGCGGTGATGGCAGCGGCTTGTGCAGTCGCGTCGAAGGTCGTGACCACACGTAAACCGCCGGTCTCGATCTCCGCCGGCTCGATGCCGGCCGCCTCCAGCTCCTTCTTCACTTGCTGTAACAAGTACCCATTGGGCCCACCGAAGGTGTTGCTCTTCTGCTCGGGTAGGACCGTGGGCGGCACGATCGCGTCTGCCGTCGCTGCGTCCAGCCATCCCTTTTCCACCATGCCCTCGAGCACGTACTGGAAGCGCTCGGTAAAACGTTGGGCGTTCTCCTCACTGAGGGTCGGGTCGTAATTTCCCGGGTTCCGGAGGATGACGGCGAGTGCCGCGCCCTCTTCCAGGGTGAGCTCGCTGATCGGCTTGCCGAAGTACGATTTGGCCGCGGTCTGGACGCCATAGGTGCCACGGCCGAACCAGATGGTGTTGAGGTAGTCCTGCAGGATCTGATCTTTGTCCATCTGCTGGTCGATCTTGACCGCGATGAACAGCTCGCGGATCTTCCGAGTGACCGTTCGTTCCTGCGTCAGGTAGTAGTTCTTGACGTACTGCTGGGTGATGCCCGAGCCGCCGCCGGTGATCTCACCGCCGCGCACGCTCGACCACGCAGCTCGGGCAATGCCGACCGGATCGAATCCGCTGTTCTCGTAGAAACTGCGGTCCTCCGCGGCGATCACCGCCTGCTGCACATGCGGCGGGATGTCTTCGATGCCGACGCTTTCCCGGTTTTCTGCGCTGAACCTGCCTAGCTCAGTCTCCCCGTCGTCCCAGTACACAATGGTCGCCTGCGAGCGCGAGAAGTCGTTCGCCTCGGGGATGTCGGTCATCGCGAACGCAACTCCGACTCCGGCGATGCCGAGGATGCCGAGGGCAAGGGCGCCGAGGCCGAACACCTTCCAGCTCAGCATCCTGCGCCAGCCGCGGCGGCGCGGCTGCTCACCTGTCGCCGCCGACCCGCGCCGGTGGCCGGTCGGCGTGGAGTTGGCCGACCGGTCCCCGGCCGCCGAGTACGCGGGATGCGCAGCGCCCTGCCGGCGTCGGCCGGCCGGGCGGCGTCGTTCGTTGCTCACAGGGGATCTCTGCTTGGTCTGGATTCGGTCGGGGACAGGTCAGTTTTTGGTCACGGCACCACCAGGCAGCCTACGACGGCCTGCCACAGGCAGTCGGCCGGGAGCAGTTTCCCCGGGCTTCTTGCCTCGGAGGCTCTCCGCATCATATCGTCCTATCTATCACCGCGATGTATCGGTTCGATACATCGCATTGAGACTCTCCGGAAGGACGCGCGAAGTTGGGCAAGCGTGCGGAGGCGTTGGAGTTGGCCGTCCTCGGCCTTCTCCACGACGCCCCGATGCATGGATACGAACTCCGCAAGCAGGTGAACGCTCTCCTTGGCTGGGGCCGAGCATTCTCCTACGGCACCCTCTACCCCTGCCTGAAGGAACTCGTTCGCGGCGGGTATCTGGTGGAAGAGGATCCGGCCGGCGAACCCGCTTACCTCGGAAACCGTCGCAGCAAGATCGTCTACAAGCTCACCGCGGAAGGCAAGGAGCGCTTCGCCGACCTCCTTGCGCAAGCCGGGCCGTCGTCCTGGGACGACGAGCAGTTCGGCGTGCACTTCGCTTTCTTCGCCCGTGCCGACGCCGCCACTCGGTTGCGGATTCTCGAGGGCCGGCGCAGCCGGCTCCAGGAACGGCTCGAGCAGTTCCGCTTGGCGGTGCAACGTACCCGCCGCCGGCTCGATACCTACACCCTCGAGCTGCAGAACCACGGCCTGGAGTCGGTGGAGCGCGAGGTCCGTTGGCTCGACGAGCTCATTGAAACGGAGCGGCGAGGCGACGAGCGAGCGCAGTGGTCGACCCCCAGGGTCGCCCGCGCAGCGAGCGAGGAGCCGAGCCCGACCAACCAATCCGAGCGGCGAGGCGACGAGCGAAACATGAATCCGGGGGGCCAGAAAGCCAAGAGGCGGGGCGCCGCGCCCCGCCCGCGAGCCGGTTCACCGGTCCGCCCTGCTGAATGAGAAGGGAATCAGAGCCGATGAGCTCGATCCGGGTAGCCATCGTGGGCGTGGGCAACTGCTCCGCGTCCCTTGTCCAAGGCGTGCACTACTACCGGGACGCCGACCCGGCCCAGAAGGTGCCTGGGCTGATGCATGTTCAGTTCGGTGACTACCACGTTCGTGACGTCGAGTTCGTCGCTGCGTTCGACGTCGACGCCAAGAAGGTCGGCCTCGACCTGGCAGATGCGATCGGCGCCAGCGAGAACAACACGATCAAGATTTGCGATGTACCGCCGATAGGCGTGATCGTGCAGCGCGGACACACCCTCGACGGCCTTGGAAAGTACTACCGCGAGACCATCACCGAGTCCGATGACACTCCGGTCGACGTCGTCGCTGCGCTGCGGGCAGTACACGCCGACGTCCTCGTCTGCTACCTGCCTGTGGGTTCTGAGCAAGCCGCCAAGTTCTATGCACAATGCGCGATCGACGCCGGAGTCGCATTCGTCAACGCTCTGCCGGTCTTCATCGCCGGAACCAAGGAGTGGGCCGACAAGTTCACCGTCGCCGGCGTGCCGATCATCGGTGACGACATCAAGTCCCAGATCGGCGCCACCATCACCCATCGCGTGCTCGCCAAGTTGTTCGAGGACCGCGGTGTCACCGTTGACCGCACCTATCAACTCAACGTCGGCGGCAACATGGACTTCAAGAACATGCTCGAACGCGAGCGCCTGGAGTCCAAGAAGGTCTCCAAGACGCAGTCGGTCACCTCGCAACTCGTCGATGAGATCGCACCTCGGAACGTCCACATCGGACCGTCCGACTACGTCGCGTGGCTCGATGACCGTAAGTGGGCATTCATCCGCCTCGAGGGCCGGAACTTCGGCGACGTGCCGCTCAGCCTGGAGTACAAGCTCGAAGTCTGGGACTCGCCGAACTCAGCGGGCATCGTCATCGACGCCCTGCGAGCGGCGAAGATTGCCAAGGACCGCGGCATCGGCGGGCCGATCCTCTCAGCGTCCTCCTACTTCATGAAGTCTCCACCGGAGCAATACTCCGACGACGTATGTCGCGAGCTCGTGGAGCGATTCATCGCTGGTGACATCGAGCGCTGACCCTCGGGGCGCTATGCGGGGGCAGCCCCGCGGGTTCGGTTTGGGAGATTTGCCGATCATCGGGCACTCTAGAGCGTCCACTTGGTGACTTACGGACCGCGGACTATTGACACCCGCGGACCGGATGGGAAGCGTCGTCTACCGTTTCATGCCGTGTAACCGTGCAGCCGGGGCAGTGCTGACCCGGCTCGACGCGGCTGCCGACGCTTGCCCCGGGGGAAGAAGAGGAAGGACCGACCGATGACGCGGAACCCGCGAGCACACCGGACCCCTGATCCCGGAGTCGCCACGCGGGCGGAAACCGACGGCCGGGCGGCGGAACCTGGTACCAGGGCCACGCCACGTCAACCTCGGGTGGCGTCGGCATGGCAGTCGTTCCTGCATGACCGAAGCGTCCGGTCGAGGGTCGCGATACTGGTACTCCTGCCGCTGCTCGGCGCGCTCATCCTCGGTGCTTTCGTGCTCCGGGATACCTTCGAACGCTTTCAGACGGCGGCCGCGGTCGAGCGCAACGCCCAAGTAGCCGTAGCTGCGCTGGAGGTCGCCGACCGCCTGCAGGATGAACGCGACATCTCCGGGCTCTTCGATGTCGGCGCCACGGGGCAGGGTGCGGTCGCCGATGCGCGCAACGCGACCGACGAGGCGATGGCCGCCTTCGACGAGCGGGTTGCGGAGCTACCCGAAGACGTCAGCCCAGCAATTGCCGAGGCACATTCGGAGCACGAGTGTTCAACTTGGGTGGCTCGATGCCTACCGCGGCTCCAGGGACATCGTGCTCGAGGCCTTCGATCCGTACGGCGTCGAAGACTACCACCTCATGATCAACTCGCTGTTCCGCTTCGTCAAAGCCAGCGCTGTTGAAGCCACCGATGCTGATCTCGTCCTTCAAGTCGACGGACTGGATTCACTGGCCCGCGCCGGCGAATCCGCGTCGGTCGAGCGGGGACTGCTGGCCCACGTGCTTGCCTCCGGTGAGCCGCTCACCGATGCCGAGCGGCAACGCGAGGCGGTCTCCGAGGGAGAACAGGACTTCCTGCTTGCCCGATTTGCCGCACTCGCCGAGCCAGAGCTCAGGGCCCTCTACTACGGCCAACTCCCGGCCGCTCGAGGGCCGGTCGAAGACATCCGCGATGCCGCCCTGGTGCCAGGCGAGGAGCCGGAAACCACTCCCGAGGCTTGGTACGAAGCCGCGACCAAGCGGTTGGACGTGCTGGACGGGATACAAGATGTTGTCGCCGGTCAGATCCTGGGCAGGGCATCGGAGGCGGCCGACCAGGCTCGGCTCGTGGCAATCCTCACTGCTGCGCTGGCGCTGGCGCTGCTCGCCGCAACGGTCGCGCTGGCCGCCGCGGTTGCCCGCTCGATCAACGGTCCACTTCGCCGCCTGCGCCGTGCGGCGCTCGAAACCGCTGACATCGAGTTGCCCGCATTGGTGTCACGCATCCACAACGACGGACCCGCCGTGGTCCGCAACGTCGGCAAAGCCGTCGCTCCCGAAGGCGCTGACGAAATCGGCCAGGTCGCGAATGCCTTCAACGACGTCTACTCCACCGCGGTCCGGGTGGCGGGCGAACAGGCCCTGCTTCGGCAGAACCTCGACACGATCGTCGTCAACTTGTCGCGGCGTACCCAGTCCCTCGTCGACCGTCAACTGGGCGAGATCGAGGGTCTGGAGTCGCGTGAACGCGACCCTGACCAGCTCGGGACGCTGTTCCGCATCGACCACCTCGCCACTCGTGTCCGCCGGCACGCCGAGAGCCTGCTGGTTCTCGCCGGGGTCGAGGAGATGCGCCGGGCGGGGACGGCAGCGCCGGTCCTCGACGTGGTGCGGACCGCGGTCGGCGAGGTCGAGCAGTATCCGCGGGTGAAGTTCGGCGTCATGCCGACGGACTTGATCACGCCCATGGCAGTCGACGACATCGCGCACCTGTTGGCCGAGTTGCTCGACAACGCCACCGAGTTCTCTGCCCCGTCGACTGAGGTCATGATCACCAGCCAGCCCCTGCTCGGCGGTGGCCTGCGCATTCAGATCGCCGACACGGGCCTGGGCATCCCGCCCGAGCAGATGGCCGAACTCAACGAGCGGCTTCGCGCGCCAGGCGACATCGACGTAGCCGCCTCGAGGACGTTGGGGCTTTACGTCGTCGCGCGCTTGGCCGCACGGCATGAAATCCTCGTGCGACTGGCGCCAGGCACCCCGAGCGGAACGCTCGCCCAGGTCGATCTGCCCGCGTCGATCATCCTCTCGCCGCTGGACACCGGCGAGCGGATCATTCCGGCCGTGACGGCGCAGCCGCAGCCCATGCTGCTCGACGGCGCTGGCAGTGATGGTCTTCCCGCACGCTCCGGCGAACCGACACCGGCCCAGCCCGTGGGCAGCGCCAGCGGGCCGCTCCCGGTCCGGCCGCCAGTCCGGCCGTTGCAGCCGATTAATGGCCAACAAGGAGGCCAACAAGGGGCCAACGGTGCCGCTGCGCGGCAAGGCGGCCAGCCATCGGAGGAGTCGCGGCAGCCGGCCCGTTCGCTGCGGGCTCCCGAACCTCCGCTGCCCGAGGCGGACTCGCCGATCTTCGAGCAGGTCAAGTCGGCATGGTTCCAAAGCGGTGGTGGCGATATCGAATGGACCAGTCCCGCCGACGAAGGCTGGCGCAAGGCCGCGGCCGCGCTGCGGACCGCCGAAGAGGCGGCCAGCGCTCGTCGAGCCCAAGCCTCGCCGGATGCAACCCCGTCCGTGCTGGCCGAGACCCCGCCGCCCGGTCACGAAGAGGCGCTACCCGAGACGGCCGAGGAGCTGGCGTTCAGCTCCGCGGGCCTGCCCATGCGTCGCCGTGGCGCGACCCTGATTCCCGGATCGGTCGCCGAGCTGGCCGGGGAGGCGCCCGGCACCAGCCATGAGGCGACCCAGCAGGATGCCACCAAAGTCGCCTCGACGCTGTCCAACCTGCAGCGCGGGGTCAGCCGCGGCCGGGAAGCGAGCGGCGGATGGGTGCCGAAACGGCCCGACGACCCGGAGGGGAGCAACCCGTGACCAGCGCCCGTGCCGACGAGCTCGGCTGGTTGCTCGACCGGTTCGTCAGCCGGACGCCAGGTGCGGCGCATGCCGTCGTCGTCTCTGCCGACGGCTTGCACCTGGCCGGTTCGCAGGGGCTGCCGAGGGAGCGCGGGGAACAGCTCGCCGCCGTGGTCTCGGGGCTGGCCAGTTTGACCGTGGGCGCCTCGATGATCCTCGCAGCGGGTCAGGTTCAGCAGACTCTCGTGGAGATGTCGAAGGGGTTCCTGCTGGTCATGGCCATCCGCGACGGGGCGCATCTGGCTGTGTTGTCCGCCGCTGACTCCGACCTCGGCCAAGTGGGTTACGAAATGGCCCTCTTGGTCGAACGGGTCGGTGCCGTCCTCAGCCCGGCGGCCCGTGTCGGGTGACCACGATGGCCGGGACGGAAGAAGCCAATGGCGGCGCCTGACGGCGGGCGAGTACGCCCGTATCTCGCCACCCGCGGGCGTACCCGACCGGTCCATGAGACAGCGCTCGAGGCCCTGGTGTCCTCGACCCGGGCCGGCCGGTCACGCGGGATCGACCCTGAGCCCGAACGTGAGCGCATCCTGCGCATCTGCCATTCACCGCGGTCGGTCGCTGAGGTGGCGGCCATCGTCCGGGTCCCGCTCGGCGTCGCTCGGGTTCTCGTTGCCGATCTCGAGGCCGAAGGCCTCGTCCATGTCGCGGATCCGCACGTCGCCTACAGCGGCCGGGTAGAGCCGGCCCGCGACCTGACTGTGCTCGAAAGGGTGAGGGATGGCCTTCGTCGACTCTGAGGTCGCGGATGGTGCCAACGCCGTCCACGATGCCCTCTCGGTCAAGATCGTCGTCGCCGGTGGCTTCGGCGTCGGGAAGACAACGTTCGTCGGCGCAGTCAGTGAGATCGAGCCGCTGCGCACCGAGGCGTTGATGACCGAGGCCTCGGTGCCCGTTGACGACTTGACGATGCTGCCGGACAAGACGACCACGACTGTCGCGATGGACTTCGGGCGCATCACCCTCGCCGAGGACCTCGTCCTGTACCTGTTCGGTACACCGGGGCAGAACCGCTTCTGGTTCATGTGGGACGACATCACCCGTGGCGCGATCGGTGCGGTTGTGCTGGTGGATACCCGGCGGCTCGCCGACTGCTTCGGGGCCGTCGACTATGTCGAACAACGCGGCATCCCGTTCGTGGTGGCCCTCAATGCGTTCGACGGAATCCTCCTCCATGACGTCGACGAGGTCCGAGAGGCACTCCAACTGGGTTCAGAAGTGCCGTTCGTGGTGACCGACGCCCGGGAGCGAGAGTCGGTGAAGAACGTGCTCGTCACCCTGGTCGAGCACGCCATGGCGATCGTCCGGCAAGGCTGAGATCGTCCTCCCCGCCTAGGCTTCCAGCGTGGGCCTGGCCGGTGGATTCGTCGCGGACCTGCGCACCGTTCTGCGTGGCCGCGGTTTTCGGCGGCTCTTCGCGATCCGGGTGTGCGGGCAGGTCGGCGATGGTGCCTTCCAGGTGGCCATGGCGTCGTATGTCTTCTTCTCGCCTGAGCGCCACGCCACGGCTCCCGCGGCGGCGCAGGCCTTCGCGGTCCTGCTGTTGCCCTACTCGCTGGTCGGGCCATTCGCGGGCGTGGTTCTGGACCGGTGGCGACGGCGGCAGGTGCTGCTGCTCGCCAACGTCGTTCGTGCAGCGCTCGTGGTGCTGGTCGCCGGCCTCGTCGCGGGAGGTGATGCGGGCGCGACGCTGTTCCTGACGGCGTTGGCCGTCCTTTCTGCCAACCGTTTCATCTTGGCCGGCCTGAGCGCGTCGTTGCCGCACGTGGTTCCCCGGAACGAGTTGGTCATGGCCAACGCCGTATTCCCGACCAGCGGGACTGCCGCGGCGATGGCCGGAATCGGGTTGGGGTTCCTGTTCCGACAGTTCACCGGCTCAGACATCGGACTCGCACTTGGCACGGCTGGGCTCTACCTACTGGCAGGGCTGTTGGCATTGCTCCTGCATCGGGATCTGCTCGGGCCGGACGACGACCCGCACCGGCCCTCCGCCCGAGCGGCGATCCGCACCGTGGTGATGGGCTTGATCGAGGCGGGGAAGCATGTCGGCGAACGGCCGCCTGCGGGTTGGGGTCTCGCGGTGATCGGCGCGCATCGCTTCTTCTACGGCATCTCGACCGTGGCCATGATTCTGCTGTGCCGCAACTACTTCCACGAACCGGCCGAGGTCGAAGCCGGACTGGGAACGCTTGCCACCGTCCTGGCCGTGTCAGGAGTCGGCTTCGTAGCCGCAGCGCTTGCCACCCCGGTCGCCGCACAACGAATGCGCAAAGAAACCTGGATCGTCATCCTGCTGGTCACCGGCGCCGTCGTCAGCGTGGTTCCCGGTGCGTTGTTCACGCTGCCCGCCGTGTTGATCGCGGCATTCTTCCTCGGCATCGTCGCGCAGGGCATCAAGATCGTCGTCGACACGCTGGTGCAACAGAATGTCGACGACGCCTTTCGTGGACGTGTGTTCTCCTTCTACGACGTCTTGTTCAACGTCACGTTCGTCGCAGCAGCGACGTTTGCCGCGCTGACCCTGCCACCGTCGGGCAAGTCCCTCGCCGTCACCGCCATCGTCTCGGCCGGCTACGGCGCGACGGCAATCTGGTATCGCCGGGTCACCAGGCGTGTTCAAGCAAACGATGCCGTTTCAGTGCGAGCCGACGAGACCGACCCCAGTGCGGTGAGCGGGCCCACTGGTGAGCCCACCGCCGAGCCCGACCGAGTGCCCGATTGAGTCCGGTCGAGTAGGTCGCACTGCGGTCGCACTGCGGTCGCGCCGCACGTCTTTTGCGTTACCCGCCAGAACTTTCCGGTTGGTTGGCCCACCAGCGCAGCAACTCGTCCTGGGCCACGCCAGCCGGCAGCGGCCCTCGGTCGAGCCGCAACTCGAGCAGATGCTGATAGGCGCGACCGACCAGCGGTCCCGGCGCGATACCGAGGATCTTCATGATCTCGTGGCCATCGAGGTCCGGGCGGATCGCCGCGAGTTCTTCCTGCTCTGACAGTTCGGTGATCCGCTCCTCGAGGCTGTCATAAGACCGACTCAGCGCGAGGGCTTTGCGCTGGTTGCGGGTCGTGCAGTCCGCGCGGGTGAGCACGTGCAGCCGCTGGAGTAGGGGGCCGGCATCTCGGACGTAGCGGCGGACCGCGGAGTCGGACCATTCGCCGCTCCCGTAGCCGTGGAAGCGCAGGTGCAGGCCGACCAGGGCGGCGACATCGTCGACTACCGAGTTCGGGAACCTGAGCGTACTCAGCCGCTTGCGCGCCATCTTCGCGCCGACGACATCGTGGTGATAGAAACTCACGCCGCCGCCAGGTTCGAACCGGCGGGTCCGTGGCTTGCCGATGTCGTGCAATATGGCGGCCAGCCGAGTCACCAGGTCGGGCCCGCCGCCTGGCAGGCGATCCTCCAAGTCGATCGCTTGCTCGAGGACTGTCAGGGAGTGCTCGTACACGTTCTTGTGCCGATGATGCTCGTCGATCTCCATCTGCAACGCCGGCAGCTCGGGTAGCACCCGGTCTGCCAGCCCACTGTCGACAAGCAGAGTCAACCCGGGCCGGGGCCGGTCGGACTGGATCAGCTTCACCAGCTCATCGCGGACACGTTCGGCGGACACGATGGCGATTCGGTCGGCCATGTCGGTCATCGCCGTGATGACATCCGGGCTGACATCGAAGTCGAGCTGCGCCGCGAACCGGGCCGCTCGGAGCATCCGCAGCGGATCGTCGGAGAACGACGATTCCGGCGTCGAGGGAGTTCGGATGACCCGGCGGGCCAGGTCGGTCATACCCCCGTGCGGGTCGACGAATTCCTGTGACGGCAGCCGCACGGCCATCGCGTTGATGGTGAAGTCCCGCCGGACCAAGTCTTGGTAGATCGACTCGCCGTAGGAGACGTCCGGCTTACGGCTGGCCGGGTCGTAGGCATCGGCCCGATACGTCGTGACCTCGATGTGAAACCCGCTCTTGGTCGCTCCGATGGTTCCGAATGCCGCTCCGACGTCCCAGACTGAATCTGCCCACTCCGCGAGAAGGTGCTTCGTCTGCTGCGGGTGCGCGGACGTGGTCAGGTCCAGATCGTTACCCAGCCGGTCGAGCATTGCGTCGCGAACCGACCCGCCCACGAGTGCTATCTCGTGGCCGGCGGCCGAGAACCGGGAACCCAACTCGTCGGCAACCGGTGCGATCCGCAATAGCTGGCGGACGGCCCTGCGCTGCGCCTCGTCGGAGGGTCCCGTCACGGCGCACCAGCGTACGGGGGCGCAGATACCCTGGGTGGATGCCCGGCGTGCCGTTCCCCCCTGCGGACGGATCCGGTGACCAACGCAACGGCGGCCGCGGCCGCCGCCGTTCCCGGACAACCCTTCGCGCACGGCTTCGTTCGGTCCGCGAGACGTCAGCCGGAGGTCTTGTCGTCGACCGGATCGATGCCGCTTCTCGAGCAGCTTTGATCGGCCGCATCGACCGGCGCGGGCGACTGGAGTGGGTACTGCCCAAAGGACACGTCGAGCCCGGTGAGACACCGGAGCAAGCCGCGGTACGGGAGGTGCGTGAGGAAACCGGCCTCGACTCGCGGGTGGTCTCCGAACTAGGGCCGATCGAGTATTGGTTCGTGGCCGACGACCGCCGGGTGCACAAGACAGTGCACCATTTCCTCTTGGAGGCGACGGGCGGATTGCTGGGGACCGAAGAGCTTGAGGTGAGCGAGGTGGCGTGGGTGCCCCTCGACGAGCTCGCCGGGCGACTGCGCTACGCCTCAGAGCGTCGGCTGCTGGACCGGCTCCCCCGGCTCCTGCAGGAGGCGGACCCGTCGTGACCCTTCGGTCCGTGCTCGTCGTGGTCGGGCTGACGACGACGGCGACTGCCATCACCGCGCCAGCGGTGAATGCCGAAGTCACCGTCCCGGCCGCTACGGCGACCATCACGACGGTCGAACCGGCAATCCCGCAAGCCGGCGACACGCTCACTCTTGCCGGAACTATCGAGAACACCGGGAACGAGCCGCTGCAGAACGTCAATGCCATCTTGCGCTACAGCGCAGTACCGCTGGCGGACCGGACCGAGGTCCGGCAGGTCGGCGTGGATGACGACCTGCGCTTCGGGCGTCGGTACGCCGAGTTCTTCCAGGAAGTGGATCCGGAACTGGAACCGGGTGAGACGGCTGCGTTCGAGCTCCCGGTTCCGGTCGACCAGATCGATTTCAGTTCGCCCGGCGTCTATGTCATCGGGGTCGACATCCGTGCCGATCCAGTCGATGGTGATCGACTGACCCTCGACACCTCCCGTATCACGGTCCCATGGCTCCCCGCTGACGAGCCGCTCCCGGTGGTTCCGGTCGCCCTGCTCTGGCCGGTGGCCACAGCGCCGGTCATGCTGGCCGATGGAAACCTGATCGACGACAGCATGAGCGACCAGCTGGCCGCTGACGGTCCGCTCACCACACTGGTCGAAGCACCTGGGTCCGCGCCGGTCACCTGGATCGTCGACCCCGACTTGGTCGCGACAGTCGAGGCCATGGCCGACGGATACGCCGTCACCGATCCGAAGGGCGCCTCTACCGAAGGTGCCGGCGCAGCCAACGCCACCGCCTGGCGAGAGGCGTTGGCCACCGCGACGCAGGGCCAGCAGCAGTTCCTGCTCCCTTATGCCAATCCCGATCTTCCGGCCATCGCCCGCGTCGACGACACCATGGCCGTCGACACGGCGCGGGCCAGCGTCGCTGCCACCCGAGCCGCCGCCGGTGCCACGACCGGGGCCACAGCCGTGGAGATCGGCTGGCCGGGCAGCGGCGTCGCCGACGACGAGTCACTGGCCGCGCTTGCCTCGGCCGGGGTGCGGACGGTCGTGTTGTCGAGCGACGCCCTCACGCCCGTCCCCGAGGAGTACCAGGCCCAGGTCCGGGCCGGCGAGACCGCACTCGACGCCGTCGTCACCGACGGCGGACTGGACGCCGCCGTCACGGCTGCGCTGCTGTCTGATCCAACGGCCGGTGCCATGCAGCTGCGACAGGCGTGGCTGGCCGAGACTGCTCTGCTCGCGCTCTCGGCGGAGAGTGCCGGGCAACCGCCGCCTCCGCTGGTAGCCGCGGCGCCCAACGACTGGCGGCTGTCACCTTCCGCCGCGCAAGCGCTGCTCGAGGTGTGGACGACGACGCCGTGGGTGCAGTCCGCAGCCCTCGCCGACCTGCCGACTCCGGCGCGGCCCCCAGCCCTGGTTGCGCCGGATCCAGACGCCGTCGCCGTGCCTGCGGAGCTTCCGCCGGCCGAGGTCGAAGCGGCGGCCGACCTGGAGCAAGACATCGGCCAATACGCAGCACTTCTCGCGGAGCCCGACGGCGCGATCGACGAGTTGCACCTGGCGGCGCTGCGGGCAGTCGCCACCAGTTGGCGCCCGACGCCGCAAGCCGCGGCGACCTACACCGCAGCCGTCGCGGCAGACGTCTCGTCGCAGCTGGGCCAGGTGGCGGTCCTCGTCCCGGAGTCGGTGACCCTGTCGAGCAACAAGGGCACCTTCCCGCTGACTGTCAGCAACGGGTTGCCGCAACCAGTCCTGGTCAGCGTCGACGTCCAGGCCGACAACCCCGAGCGGATGTCGGTCGCGGATGTTCCGCCACAGCGCGTCGACGCCGGCGAGAACGCCACAGTCGAGGTCACGGCCGAGGCCACGGCGAACGGCAAGGTACCGGTGACGGTGCATCTCACCGCATCGGACGGGTCGCGGCTGGGGCATGCGCAGCAGATGATCGTCAACGCGACCGACTACGGGACGATCGGTTGGGTGGTCGTCGGTGCGGCCGGCGCATTGTTCCTCGTGTCTGCGGTACTCCGCCTGATCCGAGCCCGACAGCGGCCGGGCGGGAACATCGGGCTCGACGCGGACACACCGGCCAGACCTGAGCCACTACGGGAGACCGCCCGGTGACGGTGGGCAGCCAAGGCGGCTTGCTCGGATCCAGCGCCGTCATGGCCGCGGGCACCGTCGTGTCGCGAATTACCGGTTTCGCCAAGGCGTCGGTGATCGCTGCGACGCTGGGACTGGCGACGGTCACGGCCGACACGTTCAACGTGCCCCTCGTCATCCCCACGACGCTCTACATCCTCGTCGGCGGTGGAATTCTCAACTCGGTGCTCGTCCCGGTGCTGGTGCGGGCAATCAAAGAAGACGCCGACGGCGGCGAGGCCTACAGCCAACGGCTGTTCAGCGTCGTCGTCGCGGTTCTCGGTGCCGCGACGATCGTGGCCGTGCTTGCCGCGCCGTGGATTGTCGCGGCGTTCGTGAACTCCAAGTTCCGGACCCCGGAGTTGGAACCGTTCTTCGACAACATGGTGCTGTTCGCACGGTTCTGCCTGCCACAGATCTTCTTCTACGGCTTGTACGTGCTGATCGGGCAGATGCTGAACGCCAGAGGCCGGTTCGGGCCGATGATGTGGGCGCCGATCCTCAACAACCTCGTCGTGATCTGCGTGTTCTCCGCTTACCTGCTCGTCGTGGGTCAGAAGAGCGCGGAGCCGTTCACCGATGGCGAGGTCCTCTTCCTCGGTCTCGGTTCCACCTGCGGTGTGGCCATCCAGGCGCTCGCGCTGGTGCCCGTCCTGCGGCGGGCGGGATTCCGCATTCGCCTGCGTGCCGACTGGCGGCGCGCCGGCCTTGGTCAGGCGGCCAAGCTCGGGTTGTGGACGATTGCCTTCGTCCTCGTCAACCAGGTGGCCTACCTGTTCGTCGTCAGGGCAGCTACCGGTGGGTCAGCCGACGCGGTCGTCGGCAATGGCGGCTCTGGTGCTGGCTTTTCGGTCTACGCCAACGCGATGTTGATCATGATGGTGCCACATTCGGTCATCACGGTGTCGCTGGCGACCGCGCTGCTGCCGCGGTTGTCCAGCCACGCCGCGGACGGCAATCTCGCCTTGGTCCGAGACCGGCTGGTGAGCGGAATCAGGATCTGCCTGGCTGTCATCATCCCCGTGGCCGCTCTGCTCGCCGCCCTGTCAGCGCCGCTCGTTGCTCTGCTTTTCGACCACGGCGCCGCGAGGGGCGAGACCGGCGTGCTCGCCCTCACTCTGGTGGCCCTGCTCCCGGGATTGGTCGCGTTCACCGTGCACTACCTCGTCTTGCGGGGCTTCTATGCCCTGCAGGACACCCGCACCCCGTTTTTCGTCCAGCTGTCGGTATCGGGGACGATGGTGACCTCAGCACTTCTGATCGCCGCGTTCAGTCCACCTCGAGCGACGGTTCTCTTGGCCGTCGGTTACAGCGTGGCGTACATCGTCGGGGCATCGGTCAGCATCGGATCACTCGGCCGGAGGCTGCAGGGTCTGCGTCGATGGCCGTTGGTCCTGCACATCCTGACCCTGGCCGTTCCGGCAGGGTTGGCGGCGCTGCTCGCGTACGGCCTGGCCACGCTGCTTGATGATCTCTTCACGGGCCTGCCTGGCTGGCTCGACGACCTGCTCGCCGTCGGCGCTGGTGCCACCGTCGGCCTCGCTTCGTTCGTGGCGTTCGCCTATTTGGTGCGGATCTCGGAGGTTCGCGAAGCCGTCGCCATGGCCAGACGGCGGTTGGGCCGGACGCCGCCTAGCATGGACGCGCGAGGCAGCGGGGTTGACAGCACGGAACCCCGTTCGAGAGCGGGAGAGCCGTGAGCGAGCAGGCCGGCCCCAGCCGCATGTTGGCCGGACGGTATCGGGTCGAGGACCTCCTCGACCACGTCGACGGTGTGCGGTCCTGGCGGGCGGTCGACGAGGTGCTCAGCCGTGCCGTCTATGTCCAGACCCTGCCCGCCGACGACCCGCGAGCAGCCCAGATCACTGCGGCTGCCCGCGCCGCGGCGCAGGTGCGCGACTCGCGATTCCTGCAGGTGCTCGACGTCGACGTCGAGGGTGGGGTGGCCTACGTCGTGCGGGAGTGGACGTCAGGCCGAAATCTCACCATGGTCCTGGCCGACGGGCCGTTGAGCGCCGACCAGGCCGCGGCCCTCGCCCACGAGGTAGCGGCGGCCATGGCCACGGCCCATGAAACCGGGTTGACCCACCAATTGCTCCGGCCGGGCAGCATCGTGATAACACCGGACGGGCGGGTCAAAATCGCCGGGCTAGCCACTGAGGCGGCGACGCACGGCGCGAACTTCGGCGACCCAAGAGTGCTCGATGCCGTCGGCATCGGCAGCCTGCTCTATGCGGCACTCACCGCACGATGGCCCGGCGGACCCGCCCACGGGCTGCCCGCTGCACCGCAGATCGACGGACGGGTCGCCTCGCCTCGTCAGGTTCGCCCGGGAGTTCCGCGTCTGCTCGACGAGATCGTCGACCGCACGCTCGGCAACTCGGCCCGGCACAACCAAACACCGCTGCAGAGCCCGGCCGAAGTGCTCGAAGCCCTCACGGCGGGTGCGGGAGGGAGCCGGGTCAACGGCCTGCTCGGCGGGTTCAGCAACGACGGGACCGAGACCGACCGGCCACCCGCGGTGATCAACGAGCCGGTAATTCCGTCAGCGTCCAACCGAGCCGTCCCGGCCCGGGGTTCCACCGAGCAACCTCGACGGCGCTCAGGGCTCGCCCGCGCTCTCGGCGTGCTGGTCGGCGCGCTGATTCTGGGCGGGATAACGCTGCTGGGTCTCGAACTCCTGCGCGGCGCAGTCGACGGTGATGACGGCGGCGGTGAACCCGAGCCCGGGGCAGCTCCGACAACGGCGGGCGTGGCGCCGCCGCCGGCGCAGCCCACACCGGTGGCCATCTCTGCCGCCAGCGACTTCGACCCACCGCCAGATGGCAGCGGAGACGAGAACCCCGACGACGCAGAGCTCGCCATCGACGGCGACCCGTCCACCTCGTGGACCACGCTGAGATACTTCGACCCGATGGAAGACCAGAAGCCTGGCGTGGGCATCTACTTCGATCTGGGTGCCCCGGTCGCGGTCTCGGGCCTGAACTTGGCCTTGGTCAGCACTGACTCTGACCTCGAAGTCCGCGTTGCACCCGAGGCCGCTGCCGAGCCGCCGGGGGCCATCGATGAATGGGCCATGGTGGCCGCGATCGCACAGACACCGCAGGCAGTACCGGTCACGCTGGACGCGCCGGTGACGACACGGTACGTCCTGGTCTGGTTCACGCGCCTGCCCGCAGCCGGCGGTGACTTCCGGGGCGGCGTGTCCGAGGTGGAGGTGCTCGGTTGAGCGACCCCGACGACGCGGAATTGCTGCACCGCCACGTCGCGGGAGACAGCGAGGCGTTCGGCGAGCTCGTCCGTCGACACCGAGACCGGCTGTGGGCGGTCGCATTGAGGACACTCGGAAACCCCGACGATGCCGCCGATGCCGTGCAGGACGCTCTGATCAACGCGTTTCGCCGAGCCTCCTCCTTCAGAGGCGATTCCGCCGTCACGACTTGGCTGCACAGGATCGTCGTCAACGCCTGCCTGGA
Organism: uncultured Actinomycetota bacterium; assembly: GCA_963819885.1. Lineage (GTDB taxonomy): Bacteria > Actinomycetota > Actinomycetes > Jiangellales > Jiangellaceae > JACVRX01. Next base: position 114,210 of record CAWFXV010000022.1, read on the forward strand.
CCGCACCAGGAAGGCTGCTGCCCGACCCTCCGTGGCGTGGGCCGAGGAGTTCGATCCCCCGTCGTCGGGTTCTGATCCCGGCACTCGCGCGGCGATCCGGCTCGATGTCGAGGCCGCCCTCGCCACGTTGCCCGAGGAACAGCGGGTCGCCATTGTGCTAGTCGACATGGAGGGCTACCCGGTGGCCGAGGTTGCGCAGCTGCTCGGATGCCCCGTCGGGACGGTGAAGAGCCGATGCGCCCGAGCACGAGCCCGATTGCTCCCGCTGCTCGCGCATCAGTCGCCGGGTGCCGCGTCCAGCGGGAACCCTGAACCGGTTCCTGACGTCACATCTACGCCGGCCGGCATGGATACCCAGCGATCAGGAGGTGAGCCGTGATGACCGACGGCCACCTCGACGCGGAAGTGCTCGGCAAGTACGACGAGGGAATACTCACTCCTTCCCGTGCCGTCCAGGTCGAGGAGCACCTGACGGAGTGCCCGATGTGTTCAGCGACTCTCGAGCAGCTCGGCCTGGTGCGAACGCGGCTGTCCGAGGCACCGAGGACGCTGCCGATCCCTGCCGCCGTCGCCGCACGGATCGATCAGGCGCTCGCTGCCGAACGAGCGGCACCGGAAGAGCACGCTGCGCCCGCGCCAACCGCGACCGTCCATCCCTTCCGCCGCCGGCTGCCCCAACTACTCGCGGCGGCGGCCGCCGTTGCGACCATCGCGTTCGGTGGTTACGTCGTCTCCACTTCGGGGGGTGGCGACGAAGCGGAAAGCACCGCCACCAACGCCGAGGGGGAGCGGGCGGAAGCTGGCGCCGCCGATGAATCCGGTGGAGACGTCAGCACAGACGACCAGCCCGCTGCTGAATCGGCACCGAAGGAAACGGACTTCGCGTCTGGCCAAGACGCTGCGCGCACCGCCCTGGCCGAGGAGATTCTGGCGATCGCCGGGTTTCAGCCCGAAGCAAGCGACGCGACCGGCCAGGCGCTGGCTGGCGACTGCGGGTCAGCGCTGGCGGGCGAACTCGACACCGAGCTGATCGGGGTAGCACGGACAGACCTCGCCGCTCCAGACGCCGTGCTCGTCGTGGTCGAGACGGATCAGCCAGGCGTCGTGCGAGGGGTCGTTGTGCCGACCTGCGCGGCCAGCCTCGATGAGGCATTGACCGAGCTGACCGTGCCCACCGAGTGACGGTGGGCGGCCGGGAATGGCGGCAGCCTAGGATCCGTTGACACGGGCAGGATCGCAGGAGAGGCCACGGCCGTCCCGCGACGACCTTGATGGAAGGCAGCAGTTGACCGAGGTCCGCAACGTCATCATCATCGGCTCCGGCCCCGCCGGCTACACCGCCGCGATCTACGCGGCCCGAGCGCGGCTCGAACCACTGGTCCTGGAGGGCTCGGTGAGTTGGGGCGGCGCGTTGATGAACACCACCGACGTCGAGAACTATCCCGGCTTCCGCGATGCGATCATGGGCCCGGCGTTGATGGACGAGATGCGCGCACAGGCCGAGCGGTTCGGCGCCGAAATCGTCACCGATGACGTCGAGTCAGTCGACCTCACCGGCGAGATCAAGATCGTCCGGGACGGCTCCGGCAACGAGTACCAGACCCGCACGGTCATCCTGGCGATGGGTTCGCGTTACCGCGAGCTCGCCCTGCCGAACGAGAAGCGGCTGTCCGGCCATGGGGTGTCGTGGTGTGCCACCTGCGATGGTTTCTTCTTCCGCGACCAGGACATCGCCGTCGTCGGTGGCGGTGACTCCGCCATGGAAGAGGCGACCTTCTTGACCAGGTTTGCCCGGAAAGTCTATGTCATCCACCGTCGCGACGAACTGCGCGCGTCGAAGGTCATGCAGGAGCGAGCCTTCGCCAACGAGAAGATTGAGTTCGTCTGGAACGCGGAGGTCGTCGACATCCTCGGGGAGGACAAGGTCGCCGGTTTGACGCTGCGCGACACCGTCGACGGCACGGAACGGAAGCTGGCCGTGAGCGGCCTGTTCGTCGCGATCGGACACGACCCCCGGTCCGAGCTCGTCGCCGGCCAGGTGCACCGGGACGAGAACGGCTATGTCCTGGTCGACCATCCCACGACGCGGACCAACCTGATGGGCGTATTCGCTGCCGGAGACCTGGTCGACCACATCTACCGGCAAGCCGTCACCGCGGCTGGCACCGGATGTCAGGCCGCGTTGGATGCGGAGCGATTCCTCGCTGCGTATGAAGACGCCTCGACCATCGCCGAACCCGCCGCCGAGCTGGCTGCGGTCGAGCGTTGACCATCGACTCTTTCGGAAGGATCCCTGTGGGCGATATCAAGCACGTCACCGACAACGACTTCGTTCAGGCCGTGCTGCAGAACGACAAGCCGGTTCTGGTCGACTTCTGGGCCGAATGGTGCGGCCCCTGCCGGATGATCGCCCCGGTGCTGGAAGAGATCGCCGCTACTCAAAGCAAGCTCGACATCGTCAAGCTCAACGTCGACGAGAACCCCGAGACTGCCGCCGCGTACAGAATCACCTCTATTCCGGCGCTGAACGTCTTCTCCGGCGGCCAGGTGGTCAAGCAGATCATCGGAGCGAAACCCAAGGCGGCTCTCCTGCGCGACCTCGAGCCCTACACCGCCTGACGGCCGGCGCAGTCCGAAGCCGCAGGTACGATCGCCGCAAAGCTCAGATCGGCGAGAGGGCGGCACCGACCCGATGACCCAGCGCTATCGGCTCGGCGACACCGGCCCGGCGGTCGCAGAGATCCGGGCCAAGCTGCACCAGCTCGGGCTGCTCGACTACGGCGGTTCGGATGTGTTCGACGATCGCGTCTACCGCGCCGTTTTGTTGTTCCAGCAAGAACGTGGCCTCTCAGCTGACGGCGTCGTCGGCGCCACGACCTATCGCGTGCTGGATGAGGCCCGCTGGCGATTGGGTGACCGACTGCTGTCCTATGTTGTCGCCAATCCGCAGGCTGGTGATGACGTCCTCAGCCTGCAGCGCCGGCTCACCGAACTGGGCTTCGAAGTCGGCCGCGTCGACGGTGTCTTCGGCCCGCGGACCGGCGAAGCGCTGCGGGAGTTCCAGCGAAATGTCGGACTGCCGGCAGACGGCACCTGCGGCCCCGGCACGTTCAAGGCGCTCGCCCGGCTCGCGCCGATCGTTACCGGTGGCCGGCCAGACAACCTTCGCGCGCGTGAAGCGCTGCGGCAGGCGGGTGCCCGACTCTCCGGCAAGATCGTCGTCATCGACCCCGGCCATGGCGGGCCGGACCGCGGAAACGTCGGTCATGGTCTGGAAGAAGCGAGAATTGTCGAAGATCTCGCCGCCCGCATCGAAGGCCGGCTCGGCGCGACGGGCGTGCATGCCTATCTCACCCGGGGGACAGTGCTGACCGAGGAGCTGGAGGAGTACACCCGGGCGCATTTCGCCAACGAGGCGAACGCCAATCTGGTGATTTCTCTGCATGTCGACGCTCATCCGAACCCGGCAGCCGCCGGCGTTGCCACCTATTTCTACGGTAGCGACCGCCCTGGCAGCGACCGGCCAGGCGTCAACAGCGTCATCGGGGAAACCTTCGCCGGCCTGATCCAGCGAGAGATCGTGGCCCGCACCGATCTTGGTGATTGCCGTAGCCATGCCAAGACGTGGGATCTGCTACGGCATACCAGGATGGCTGCGGTTCGGGTCGAGCTCGGATATATCACCAACGAAGCGGATGCCGATCGGCTCGCGAACCCGGCCTTCCGCGACGTCGTGGCCGAGGCGATCGTGGTCGCGGTACAGCGGGTTTACCTTCCCTCTCACGAGGATGCCAAGACCGGGGCGTTACGATTGCGTGACCTCGCCGGCGCCTGAGATTCGGGAGGCATCGTGCACGCCGCTGGCCGGCGGTTGACCACTCTTACTCTCGACAACCTCGCCGACCTTGCCGAGCCGTGCCGTTCGTGCGTGAGCTGGGAACTCGAGCCGGTCGCGGCGCAGCGGGCCAGTGTGGCCGGGGGCGCCGCGCTGGAGAAAGAGGCGTGGGTGTCCGCCGTTCTGCTCGAGTGGGGTCGTTGTGGGGTCGTGGCATATGTCGAGGAAAAGCCAGTTGGCTACGTTCTGTACGCGCCACCGGCAATGGTTCCCCGAGCCGCCAGCTTCCCGACGAGTCCCGTCAGTCCGGACGCAGTCCTGCTGGTGACCTCGGCTGTCACCGCTGAAAATCAAGGCAATGGCATCGGTCGCGCATTGGTTCAAGCGGCCGCGAAGGACTTGATCCAGCGTGGCTTTCGCGCGATCGAGGCATTTGGGGATGCGCAATGGGAACGTCGCGCCTGCGTCCTCCCCTCCGCGTACCTGTCCGGTCTCGGCTTCCAGATCGTCCGGCCACACCACCATTGGCCGCGCTTTCGGCTCGACCTGCGATCCACGGTGACGTGGCGTGAAGATGTGGAGGTTGCCGTCGAGCACATCCTTGGCTCCGTCGTTCGCGAGCCGGCCCTGCGTCCGGTTTAGCCGCTCGACACGACCCGCGTGGTCGGCCTGACCGCGGGCACATCGGCCCGACTGTGTGCCGGTGCATCGGTGGTGGTTATCGAGGAGACGATGCGTTCGAGGTCGTCGAGGCTGGCGAATTCGATGGTGACCTTGCCTTTGCGCTTGCCCAGCTCGACTCGGACCCGGGTGTCGAGGCGCTCGGAGAGAGTCGCCGCGATGTCGGCCAAGCGTGGGGCGACCGGTCTGGCGGCGGGTGCGGCGCGCCGGTGGGCCGCCACGTCGCCGCCGACGGCGACGATCTCCTCGACCGACCGGACGCTGAGGCCCTCGGCGACGATCCGCTGCGCGAGCCGTTCTTGCGCCGGCGCGTCGGTGAGCGCCAGCAGAGCGCGCGCATGGCCGGCGGACAGGACACCGGCTGCAACCCGTCGCTGGACGGCGGGCGGGAGCTTGAGCAACCGCAAGGTGTTGGAAATCTGCGGACGCGACCGCCGGATGCGGGTCGCCAACTCGTCATGAGTGCAGCCGAAGTCGTCGAGTAGCTGTTGGTAGGCCGCCGCCTCTTCGAGTGGGTTCAGGTTGCTGCGATGCAGGTTTTCCAGCAATGCGTCGCGGAGCATGGCGTCGTCGCGAGTGTCGCGGACGATGGCGGGAATCGCCGCCAGCCCCGCCTGGAGCGCCGCGCGCCACCGGCGTTCACCCATGACGAGTTCGAATCGCCCGCTTGACAACGCTCGCACGATGACCGGCTGCAGCAGTCCGACCTCGCGGATCGATTCGACCAGCTCGGCCATCGCTTCTTCGTCGAAAACCTCGCGAGGCTGTCGGGGGTTCGGCGAGATCGCGCCGACCGGAATCTCGCTGAAATGCGCGCCAGTGACGGGGATGAGCCCGGCGTCGGCCTCGACTCCATCACCGGTCCTGGTCACCGCGTTGGCAGTTGCCAGGTCGGTTTCACGTGGAACAGTGCCGGCGGCTGGGTCGGAACCGGCAAAGAACACGTCGACGGGCGCCTGGCGGCCTTCCCCGCCTCGGCCGTCCCGGATCGGACTGGTGGGAATCAACGCGCCCAATCCGCGGCCGAGTCCACGTCGACGCTCGCTCACTGCTGTTCCCTCCTCGTGTCGCCTGGGGGCGCCGTCCCGTGTGCGCCCCGTATAGCCATCTCCCGAGCTGCCTCGAGGTAGGACAACGCTCCACTGGAACCCGGGTCGTACGTCATGACTGTCTGCCCGTAACTGGGTGCCTCGCTGACCCGAACCGAGCGTGGAATGGTGGTCTTGAGAACCGTGTCACCGAAGTGCTGGCGGACCTCGTCGGCCACCTGTGCGGCCAGCCGGGTCCGCCCGTCGTACATCGTCAACAGGATCGTGGTCACCGCCAGCGCAGGGTTCAGGTGCGCTCGAACCATGTCGATGTTCTTGAGCAGTTGGCTCAGACCCTCCAGGGCGTAGTACTCGCACTGGATCGGAATCAGGACCTCGTCGCCGCCGACCAACGCGTTGACGGTGAGCAGACCCAGCGAAGGTGGACAGTCGATCAACACATAGTCGTACGTGGTGCCATCCGCGAGTCCGTCGAGGTGGGCCCGCAGGGCCTTCTGCAACCGTGCTTCCCGGGCGACGACAGACACCAGCTCGATCTCGGCCCCGGCGAGATCGATGGTTGCAGGAACACAGCGCAGCCGTTCGACACCGGCCACGGTCATGACGACGTCCGCCATTGCCGCGCCGTCGATGAGAACGTCATACACGCTGGGGATGTCGGCGTGATGGTCGATACCGAGCGCGGTCGAGGCATTTCCTTGCGGATCAAGGTCGATGACGAGCACTTCGAGCCCGTGGAACGCCATGGCGGCGGCAAGGTTGACCGCTGTTGTCGTCTTGCCCACGCCGCCCTTCTGGTTGGCGACGACCATGATCCGGGTAAACGGAGGTGCCGGGAACGGCGCACGTCGATCGACGGCACGAAGGGCGGCCGCAGCCTGGCGGGCGATGGGCGTGTCTGCGTCCAGCGCTGCCTCGGGTGATGGAGCTGACCGTGCGATATCGGCCGCGGCCACCACCCGGTTCAAGGTGATGCTCGCCGCAGGCGTGGCGCCGCCGGCGCGCATCGGCGCGCCGGGGGGCTCGGCTGAGCGAGCATCGGTGTCGGGCCAACCAAGATGGGTATCGTCTGCTGCCCCGTCGGTGGCACCGGCACCCTGACGGGTCTCCGGCCAACCAAGCCCGGAAACCGTCGCGGACACGATCATCTCCTCCCCTTCTGTCGCCGTCGGGGTACAGCTTGGCCTACTCGAGCCCCGACTTCGACGACTGCAACCCGTGTCGGCGGATGGACAATGCCGGAACCGTACTCGTCGATCCACCAGGCAGCGGCACCCATCGTGTGCAGCATAGGTACCGCTCGGTCCAAATCCTCCCGGACCGACCTGCCCTTCAGCGCCACCAATCGACCGCCGGGAGACAACAGCGGAAGCGCCCACGGCAGGAGTCGCTCGAGTGGAGCAACGGCTCGGGCTGTGACGATGTCGGCAGTGAGCTCGGCGGTCAGCTCCTCGGCCCTGGCCCGTCGGACGATGACGTTGGTCAATCTCAACTGAGCCAGCACCATGGTGAGAAAATCGACCCGCCGCTGCGATGGCTCGACCAGGACCAGCGACAAATCTGGCCGGGCGATCGACAGGACCACTCCGGGGAGGCCGGCACCGCTTCCGATGTCCACAACCAGGGCACCACGCGGAATGGCCGGATGGACGACGGCACAGTTGAGGATGTGGCGGTGCCAGATCCGCGGCATTTCACCAGGTCCGATCAGCCCACGCTGAATGCCGTCGGTGACGAGGAGACCGACATAGGTCTCCGCAAGGGGCAGCCGGGGGCCGAAGATATCGATCGCCGCAGTCGGGGCTGCATGCGCCACTGTGCAACCCCTCTCGGCGTCACTCCGACCGTTAGTGGGCACGTTTCACGTGAAACGTGGCTCTCATATGGGGACATCCACCCCGGAAACGACCACACGGCCGTTGTCAATGGAGTGAATGCGTCCTAGTTGGGGAGGACCACGACGAAGCGGTCTGGCTCCTCGCCTTCGGACTCGCTGCGTAGCCCGGCGGCGGCCACCGCGTCATGGACGACCTTGCGCTCGAACGGGGTCATCGGCACCAGTGGAACCGGCTCGCCGGTCGCCCGCGCCTGCTGTGCCATCTGACCCGCCAACGCCGTCAGCTCGGCTCGCTTTCGAGCCCGAAACCCGCTGATATCGAGCATCAGCCTGCTCCGCTCCCCCGTCTCGCGGACGACTGCCAGTCTGGTGAGCTCCTGCAACGCCTCGAGCACCTGGCCCTCGTCGCCGACGAGCTCCTCCAGATCGGCGCCGATCACCGACACGAGAGCGCGATCGCCCTCGACGTCCATGTCGATGTCACCATCGAAGTCGGCGATGTCCAGCAGGCCCTCGAGGTAGTCCGCCGCGACGTCGCCTTCCCGCTCGAGCACGCGAACCCGCTCTGGTTCGGTCAGCCGGCCGGCCGGTTCGCCTCCCGGATCTCCCATCGGCTCAGTGGAATGACTCATGTCGAGCTCCTCGGACAGTGGCGAATCGGCCGTCATGGCTAAGCCCCCGCGTCACTTCTTCTTCTTGTTCCGCTGGGCGTTGCTTCTTCGTTGGGAGCGGCTGTTCCGCTTGGGCTGTTGGCGCACGGGTGGCGGCGGAACTGGGGCTTCCTCCGCCACTCCGCCGGCCGGCACGGCCTCCCCTCGACGTCGCGCCTTTGCCTCCAGCCGGCGCCGGTGCGCCTCTTCCGCCGGTGTGCCGGGTGCCGGCATTCGGCGGATCACGTAGAACTGCTGACCCATCGTCCACAGGTTGGAGGTAAGCCAGTACAGGACCACGCCGAGCGGGAAGTACACACCCGAGATCGCGAAGACCAACGGCAAGACGTAGAGAAGGATCTTCTGCTGCTGAGCAAACGGCCCTTCCAACGCCTCCTTTGGCATGTTCTTGCGCATGATCTGGCGCTGGGTGAGGAAGGTCGTCAACGTCATCAGCACGACCATGACGATCGCGATGATCTTGGTCTGGATATTGGGCGCGTCAAGGAACGAAGCTGACAGCGGCGCCCCGAAGATCGCCGCTTCCCCCGCCGACTCGAACAGGTCCGGGTGGGTGACGAATGCGCCCCGTGGTATATCCCGGGCGATGCCGTCGAGCACCCGGAACAGAGCGAACAGGAACGGCGCCTGCAGGATGATCGGCATGCACGAGGCGAACGGGTTCGTGCCGGTGTCCTTGTACAGCTTCATCGTCTCCTGCTGGAGACGCTCTCGGTCGCCTTTGTACTTTTTCTGAATTTCGCGAACCTTCGGCTGCAGCAACTGCATGTTGCGTTGAGCCTTGATCTGTCGCACGAACAACGGGATCAGCAAGATCCTGATCACGACGACCAGACCGATGATCGACAACGCCCAGTTCACGCCGTCATTCGGGATGCCGATGAGCTCCGCGAAGACCCAGTGCCAGCCGATCATTATCCAGCTGACCAGGAAGTACAGCGGCGACAGCAGCGTATCCACGGCTCAGGCTCCTTGCCCGGCCGGATAGTCGACAGGCAGCGCCAGCGCGGGCTGAACCTGTAGGTCAGTGCCGTCCACGCCATCGGCGATGCCCCACCACCGATATGACTCGCGGGGTGGGACGAGATCGACACCGCCGGGCGTCCAGGGATGACACCGACCCAGCCGACGCAGGGCGAGCCACGAGCCCCGCAGGCTGCCGTGGGTCTCGACGGCCTGCAGCGCGTACGAAGAACACGACGGGTAATAACGGCAGGTTTGACCGTAAAGCGGACTGATTACCAGCCGATACGCTCTGAGCAACGCCACCAAGACGCGTCTCATGAACGGTGTCCCTGCCGCCAGTGATCGGTCGTCACGCTGCGTTCGGTCGGCTCACCCTGATCGGGCCAGCGGGACAACACGCGATCCAACGCCACATCGAGTTCACGGCCGAGCCGAGCGCTCGCAACGGTGGCAGCCCCGGCCTGGGCGCGGACGACGACCAGTGATCCAACCGGAAGGCGGTCGAGCCGATCCCGGACGAGGTGACGTAGCCGGCGACGCACAGCGTTACGGGTCACGGCGCCACCTACGGCCCGGCTCACGACGAATCCCGCTCTGGTCGGCGCATCGTGAGCAGAGCGCATCACGTGGACGACAAGCAGTCGGCTGCCACCGCGAACACCGTGGCGAACCGTCCCACGGTGTTCTCGGCTGAGCCGCAACCTGTTCTCAGGAGGCAGCACACGAACCCCTCCCGTTGCATGCGGCGCGATCCAGGCCGACTCAGGCAGACAGCCGCGCACGGCCCTTACGACGCCGGGCACCGATGATCCCTCGGCCAGCCCGGGTCCGCATGCGCAGCCGGAAGCCGTGAGTCCGTGCACGACGGCGGTTGTTCGGCTGAAAGGTGCGCTTCACGTCCGGGCTCCATTGTTGACGAGCAGGTAGTCGAAACCGACGACCGCCCAGGCGTGCGAAGACACACGCAGGTGATCTGGAGCCCTCGTCGGACCGACCCACGGTACGTGCCGAGAGACCGCAGGGTCAAACCGGTCAGACCCAGGCCAAGGATGCGCCATGGCGATGCGTTTCAACCGGTCACCATCGCACCCGGCATCGGGAAATCCCGGACGCGACACGCCGGGAACCTTGAGACAACCTGTGGACACCGGTTGAACCGACCCGCTGGAGTTGTTAGCGTCCCGGGTTCTACCAGCGTTGCTATGGCGACGTGCCTGCCGGGGAGAAAACCGTGTTTTCGCAGGTCAGCACTTGTGTTAGGGGCTGTTGAGGACCCTTCCTCAACACTCCACACATTGTGGATGACCGTGTGGACCGCAGCACGACACCGCGTGGCGTCGGTATCGCACCTGCCCGAAGCTCGTTTTCGGCAGGCTTCGACAAGACAGGAGACGGTGTGAGCGATGAGCCGGGCGGCGATTTCGGTGCCGCATGGGGGGCCGCCCTGGCCACATTGGACGACGTCGAGATCGGCCCGCAGCAACGGGCATTCCTGCAGCAGGCCCGCCCGCTGACCCTGGTCGAGGACACCGCCGTCGTGGCGGTGCCCAGCGACTTCGCTCGCATCCAGCTCGAGCAGCGGCTTCGCCCGATGTTGGTCGAAGCTCTCGGCCGGGTGCTGGGCCGTCCGGTCGGTCTCGCGGTCAGCGTGGCGCCGTTCGCCGACGAGCCGATCATGATGCCCCCCTTCCACGACACAGCCGAGTTGGCAGACACTGCGGTCAGTGCTCCGCCGGCCAACGGCGAGCCCGCCTTTGCACCCCATGTCGTACCAGACGTCACCAGGCGGCCGGAGATCGAGCAATCCCGGCTCAACCCCCGCTACGCCTTCGAGACGTTCGTCATCGGCTCGAGCAACCGCTTCGCCCATGCCGCCGCAGTCGCTGTGGCCGAGGCACCGGGCAAGGCCTACAACCCATTGTTGATCTACGGCGACTCCGGTCTGGGAAAGACACACCTTCTCCACGCGATCGGCCACTATGTCCGCACGATCTACCCGGGCACCAGGGTTCGCTACGTGAGCTCGGAGGAGTTCACCAACGACTTCATCAACTCCATCAGGGACGACAAGGCTTCGGCGTTCCAGCGCCGATATCGCGACGTCGACGTCCTGCTGATCGACGACATCCAGTTCCTCGAGGGCAAGATCCAGACGCAGGAAGAGTTCTTCCACACCTTCAACACGCTGCACAACGCGACAAAGCAGATCGTCATTACTTCCGACCGCCCGCCCAAGCAGCTCTCGGCGCTGGAGGATCGGCTTCGCAATCGATTCGAGTGGGGGCTGATCTGTGACGTCCAGCCGCCGGACCTGGAAACCCGGATTGCGATCCTGTCGAAGAAGGCCGACCAGGATCATCTGAACGTCCCGGCCGACGTGTTGGAATACATCGCCAGCCGGATCGCCACCAACATCCGCGAGCTGGAAGGTGCGCTGATCCGGGTCACCGCGTTCGCCAGCCTCAACCGGCAGCCGGTCGAACTGGCATTGGCCGAGGCCGTCCTACGCGACCTGGTACCGACCGATGGGGTACCCGAGATCACCGGGGCAACGATCATGGCGCAGACCGCCGCCTACTACGGCTTGACCATCGAAGACCTGCAGGGTTCGAGCCGGAGTCGGGTGCTGGTGACGGCTCGGCAGATCGCGATGTATCTGTGCCGGGAACTCACCGAACTCTCGTTGCCAAAAATCGGGCAACTATTCGGCGGCCGCGACCACACGACGGTCATGCACGCGGAACGGAAGATCCGTCACCTCATGGCCGAACGGCGCAGCGTGTACAACCAGGTGACCGAGCTGACGAACCGGATCAGACAGCAGGCGAGGCAATCGTGATCCACTTCGCACAGCATGTGAATAACTCTGTGGACGACAGGTCCAACCGGGGGACGTCTTGTTGACAGGCGCCATTCCGCAGTGGAACAGACTCGTTTTCCACCGTCGATCTGAGGTTGGCTGCACACGAACTGAACATGCTGGCAGTCTTATTGACCTGGGCCAGATCAGGTTATGCACAGCTTCCACCGACGCTATGGCGATGACGAGCCACTATCAATATATGAGACACGACGACCATCCGACGTGGCTCCACGCTGTGGACAGGGCCGGGCTCACTGGGCATGTCGGCCTCCCGTGGAAAGATGACGACGAGCACTCGGGCAGAGGATGGTGACGCAGTGAAGTTCCGGCTCGAGCGCGATGTGCTGGCCGACGCGGTCGCCTGGACCGCACGCACACTGCCGAACCGGCCCACCGTGCCGGTCCTGGCCGGCCTTCGCCTGGACGTTGCCGACGGAGCCGTCACGTTCTCCTCTTTCGACTACGAGGTCTCGGGCCGAGTGACGGTTGACGGCGAGGTCGCTGACCCAGGTACCGTGCTGGTATCTGGCCGGCTGCTCGCCGACATCGGCCGATCACTGCCCGCCCGGCCGGTCGACATTGCCTCGGATGGGTCGAAGGTGGTCATCACCTGCGGGACCGCCCGGTTCACGCTGCAGACCCTGCCGGTCGAGGAATATCCAGAATTGCCGGCATTACCAGAAACGTCGGGCACAGTAGACGGTGCACTGCTGGCTGAGGCCGTCGGCCAGGTGGCGGTAGCGGCCGGCCGGGATGACATGTTGCCCACGCTCACCGGAATCCGGATCGAGATCGAGGGTGAGTCGGTGACCCTGGCCGCCACCGACCGGTATCGGTTGGCGGTTCGGGAGTTCACCTGGCGGCCGCAGCGGCCGGAGGTCTCTGCTATCGCTCTGGTGCCGGCACGCACCTTGGTCGACACGGCCAAGACTCTCGGCACCGAAGGCGAGGTCAGCCTGGCACTGGCTGGAGCTGCCAACGACAGCCTGATCGGGCTGTCCGCGGGCGGGCGGCGCACCACCAGCCGGCTCATCGACGGTGAGTGGGTGCCCAACTACCGGAAGCTCTTTCCAGCTCAGACCGTTACGGCAGCACGAGTCGAGATGGCGGCCTTGGTCGAGTCGGTGAAGCGAGTCTCCCTGGTGGCGGAGCGAAATACCCCTATTCGGCTGAGTTTCGACGACGGCCAGGTCGTGCTCGAGGCCGGCAGCGGTGATGACGCCCAGGCTTCCGAGGCGCTACCCGCTCTGATCGACGGCCCGGCCATCGCGACCGGATTCAACCCGGGCTACCTTCTCGACGGGTTGCAGGCAGTGGATGCCGCATTCGCGCACTTGTCGTTCACCGAACCGCTGAAGCCGGCCGTGATCCAAGGCGCACCGGGCGTCGCCGAGGATCCGATACCAGGCTACCGGTACCTGGCCATGCCGATCCGGCTGTCCAGCTGAGATTGGTTCCGCGGAGTCGACGGAAAGAGGAGTCAATGGAACTCGGTCTCGTCGGGCTGGGCCGCATGGGCGGCAACATGCGTGAGCGCCTGCGCCGGGCCGGCCACACGGTGCTGGGCTACACCCGACGCCCGGATGGGCGCGACGTCGACAGTCTGCCGGCGCTGGTCGCGTCGCTCACCGCGCCGCGGGCGGTGTGGTTGATGATTCCTGCCGGTGACCCCACCAGGTCGACCGTCGCGGAGCTCGCCACGCTCCTCGAGTCCGGCGACGTGGTCATCGACGGCGGGAACTCCCGCTGGACCGACGATGCGGTCAACGCCGAAGTATTGGGCAAGCAGGGCATCGGCTACGTCGACTGCGGCGTTTCCGGCGGCATCTGGGGGCTGGAGAACGGCTACGGGCTGATGGCCGGCGGATCCAGCGCCGACATCGCCAGGCTGATGCCGATTTTCGACGCGCTCCGGCCAGAGGGCCCTCGGGACGAGGGATTCGCCCACGCCGGCCCGGTCGGATCCGGGCATTTCGCCAAGATGGTCCACAACGGAATCGAGTACGGCCTCATGCAGGCGTACGCGGAGGGCTTCGAACTGCTGGCCGCCGCCACGGTCGTCGACAACGTGCCCGGTGTCCTGAAGGCCTGGTCTCGAGGGACCGTCGTCCGGTCATGGCTGCTGGACCTGCTGGTCGCGGCGCTGGAAGAAGACTCCCAGCTGACCTCGCTCAAGGGGTATGTGGAGGACTCCGGCGAGGGCCGGTGGACGGTGGAAGAAGCGATCAATCACGCCGTACCGGCACCGGTGATCTCAGCGGCACTGTTCGCGCGGTTCGCTTCCCGCCAGGACGACTCGCCGGCGATGAAGGCAGTTGCGGCGCTGCGCCAGCGCTTCGGTGGGCACGCGGTCCAGCGGGCGGATGAAGCCGGGCCGAGTTCCGGAACGGGCGACGTGCGGGCGGACCCCACTCAGACCGGCGAACCGCTGTTCACCGGTGACGCTGCTGCGGCGGGTCAGCCGGGTCCGACCTCGGGACCCGGCGATGTGCGGACCTGATGTACCTGTCGTACCTGTCATTGGTCGATTTCCGGTCCTACGCGGTGGTCGAGATGACCCTGCAGACTGGGGTGAGCGTATTCATCGGTGCGAACGGACAAGGTAAGACCAACCTCGTCGAAGCCGTCGGTTATCTGGCCGGCCTCGGCAGCCATCGGGTCGCACAGGATGCCCCGCTGGTTCGGCTCGGGGCCGAGCGCGCCGTTGTCCGGGGAACGGTGATCCAGGACGGCCGGTCTTCATTGGTCGAGATCGAGATCACTCCAGGCAAGGCGAACCGAGCCAGGATCAACCGTGCACCGGTGCCGCGGCCTCGAGATGTGCTCGGTCTTGTCCGGTCGGTCTTGTTCGCGCCGGAAGACCTCGGGTTGATCAAGGGCGATCCCGCCGAGCGCCGCCGCTTTCTCGACGACCTGTTGGTCGTGCGGACGCCGCGGCTGGCCGGCATCCGGGCCGACTATGACCGAGTTCTCAAGCAGCGCAACGCATTACTCAAATCTGCGGCGGCGGCGATGCGCGCGAGCCGAGCTGGGGTTGCGTCACCTGACCTGCGCACCCTCGATGTGTGGGACACCCACCTCGCTCGCCACGGCGCGGAACTGCTGGCCGCCCGGCTGGAACTGGTCGAGAGCCTGCGTCCACTCGTCGCGAAGTCCTATGACGCGATCGCCGCCGGCATCGCCAAGGGGGAGGCTCGCCTCGACTACCGGTCCTCGCTGGGCCCGGATGTCGACCTGAGCCCAGATCGCGATCTGCTGGCGGCGGCCATCGTGGAGGCGACGACCCGGATCCGTCGGGAGGAGATCGACCGCGGCGTCTCCCTGGTCGGGCCGCACCGCGACGACCTGGTCCTCGGTCTCGGTCCGATGCCGGCCAAGGGTTTCGCCAGCCAGGGGGAGGCCTGGTCGTTTGCGCTCGCGCTGAGATTGGCCTCGTTCGACCTGCTCCGCGCGGACGGCGACGACCCGATCTTGCTCCTCGACGATGTCTTCGCCGAGCTCGACATCGGCCGAAGGGATCGGCTGGCCCAGCTTGTCGGGGAGGCGGAGCAAGTGCTCGTGACAGCTGCCGTCGCGGCTGACGTGCCGTCGCGGCTGACCGGTGTCAGAGTGGATGTCATGGACGGCGAGCTGCGGACGGTCCGGTGAATCCACGTGACGAAGCGGAGGCGCCACGTCCGCCGGAGGCGCCTGGACCCGCGCCGCGCCCAGCACCGGACCGAGAGCCGGAAGGGACCGAGCTGGCCGAGGCGTTGGTCAACCGGTCCCGGTCCCTTCAGGGACGCTTCGGTGCACGCAAACGGCCGACAACCTCCCCAGGCGCTCGGCGCACGCCCAGCGCGGGATGGAGCGGGCCGGCTCGAGACGAGCGCGACCCACAGTTGCTGGAAACGGCGGTCGAGCGGCTCGTCGGTGAACACGGGTGGGGGCCGGAGATCGCTGTCCACGGTGTCGTCGCTCGATGGGAGCAGGTGGTCGGTCCCGACGTTGCCGCACACGTACGGGTCGAGCGGTACGCCGACGGCGAGGTGACCCTGCGCACCGATTCGACGGCCTGGGCCACCCAGATGCGTCTCCTCGCGCCCAGCTTGATCCGTCGGTTCAACGAAGAGACCGATGACGGGACGGTCAGCCGGGTCATCGTCCGTGGGCCACACGTGCCGAGCTGGCGTAAAGGGCCACGTAGCGTTCCGGGCCGTGGACCCAGGGATACCTATGGCTGAGGCGCCGGTACGAAGGAGCGGACGCAGAAAGGTCTGTGGACAACCGATCCAGAGCCCGGCCCGGTGCCAGGCTGGGCTAGAGAACTGCAGGTGCGGATCGCCATTTCCGCCGCACGGGACGAAGTGGCCGGGTAGGGGGACAAGGCGATGACGATTTCCGCGGTCAAAACGGGCTCAGCGGGCCGCAGATAGCCCGTCCAGCACTATCCACAGGGTAGACTGGGACCACCTTCCAGGCCGCTCCGGCCGCGTACGGGCCATAGAGCCCGTTAGCGCCCAGGGCGGCCTGGTCCCTGACAGGAAGTTGGTTCGCGCGTGACGCAGTCGGACATCGTGCTGGCATCTGGGCTGGCATCTGGGGCTACCGGCACGTATGACGCCGCCGACATCACCGTCCTGGAAGGCCTCGAAGCAGTACGCAAGCGCCCGAGCATGTACATCGGCTCGACCGGCGAGCGCGGCCTGCACCACCTGGTCTACGAGGTGGTCGACAACGCCGTCGACGAAGCCTTGGCCGGATTCTGCGACTCCATCGAGGTGACGTTGCTCCCCGGCGGGGGCGTGCGGGTCACCGACGACGGCCGCGGCATCCCGGTCGACGAGCACCCGGTTGAGCGCCGTCCGGCGGTCGAGGTCGTCCTCACCATGTTGCACGCGGGAGGCAAGTTCGGCGGCAGCGGCTACAAGGTGTCCGGTGGTCTCCACGGGGTCGGCGTCTCCGTCGTCAACGCGTTGTCCTCCCGGCTCGACGTCGAGATCTTCCGGGACGGATATCGGTGGACTCAGTCGTATTCGCTGGGCGAACCCAACGGGCCACTACGGCGACACGAGCCCACCGACCGTACCGGCACGACCGTGCTGTTCTGGGCTAGCCCGGCCATCTTCGAAACCACCGACTACGACTTCGAAACCCTGTCCACCCGATTCCGGGAGATGGCTTTCCTCAACAAGGGTCTGGCGATCACGCTTCGCGACGAGCGCCCGGAGGGCATCGACCCAGGTGCCGATGAAGACGTCGAAACCACCCAGACCTCAGCGCCTCGGGAGGCGCGTTATCGGTATGACGGTGGCCTGGTCGACTATGTCACCCACCTCAACCGGGGCAAGGAGGCGGTCCACCGCAGCCTCGTCTCGTTCGAGGCCGAGTCCAACGGCGAGACCACGCAGGCCATGAGCCTGGAGCTGGCCATGCAATGGAACGCCGGCTTCACCGAGTCCGTGCACACCTTCGCCAACACGATCAACACGCACGAGGGCGGCACCCACGAAGAGGGCTTCCGCGCGTCGCTGACCTGGTTGGTCAACAAGTTCGCCCGCGACTGGGGCATCCTCAAGGACAAGGACACCAACCTGACCGGCGACGATGTCCGCGAGGGTCTCACCGCCATTGTCAGCATCAAGATCGCCGAACCGCAGTTCGAGGGCCAGACCAAGACCAAGCTCGGCAACACCGAGGCCAAGGCATTCACCCAACGGGTCGTCAACGAACAACTCGGGGCGTGGTTCGAGCAGAACCCAACCGACGGCAAGGCCATTGCTCGCAAGGCCCACAGCGCCGCTGTGGCCAGGCTCGCCGCCCGCAAGGCCCGCGACGCTGCCCGCAGCCGTAAGGGCCTGCTCGGCGGCGGCGGCCTACCGGGAAAGCTGGCCGACTGCCAGTCGACGAACCCGGAGGAGTGCGAGCTGTTCATCGTCGAGGGCGACTCGGCCGGTGGGCCGGCCAAACAGGGACGTGACCCGCGGGTCCAGGCGATCCTGCCGATCCGCGGCAAGATCCTCAACGTCGAGAAGGCGCGCCTGGACCGGATTCTGCAGAACCAGGAGGTGCAGGCCATTGTCAGTGCCCTGGGCACCGGGGTGCAGGACGAGTTCGACATCAATCGACTGCGGTATCACAAGATCGTGTTGATGGCCGATGCGGACGTGGACGGCCAGCACATTCGCACTCTGCTGTTGACCCTGCTGTTCCGGTTCATGCGGCCGCTGATCGAGAGAGGCAAGGTCTATCTCGCTCAGCCGCCGTTGTACAAGATCAAGTGGGCCGGCCGCGACACCGAGGCCGAGTACGCATACTCCGACCGGGAACGAGATGCGCTGGTGGGGGCTGGGCTGGCCACCGGCAAGCGGCTGCCGAAGGAGGACCCGATCCAGCGTTACAAGGGCCTCGGCGAGATGAACGACGACGAGCTGTGGGATACGACGATGGATCCCACCCAGCGGATCCTGCTCCAGGTCACCCTCGAAGACGCAGCGCAGGCCGACGACATCTTCACCACCCTGATGGGTGAGGACGTCGAGAGCCGTCGCCAGTTCATCCAGCGCAATGCCCGCGACGTCCGCTTCCTCGACATCTAATCCTCCCCTGGGATCTTCATGAGCGACGACACCATTCCGACCGACGCCCTGTCGCCAGGCGGCCGAATCGAGCCCGTCGACCTGCAGGTCGAGATGCAGCGCTCGTACCTCGACTACGCGATGAGCGTGATCGTGGGCCGGGCCCTGCCCGACGTGCGCGATGGCCTCAAACCCGTGCACCGGCGGGTGATCTACGCGATGTACGACGGCGGGTACCGGCCGGACCGCTCGTTCTCCAAGTGCTCGCGAGTCGTCGGTGACGTCATGGCCAACTACCACCCGCACGGCGACGTCGCGATCTACGACACCCTGGTCCGGCTCGGGCAGTGGTGGTCGATGCGCTATCCGCTGGTCCAGGGCCAGGGCAACTTCGGGTCCCGCGGCGACGACAAGCAGGCGGCCGCGCGGTACACCGAGTGCAAGATGGCGCCGCTGGCCATGGAGCTGGTCCGCGACATCGACGAGGACACCGTCGACTTCGCCGCCAACTACGACAACAAGGGCACCGAGCCGGTCGTCCTGCCCGCCCGGTTCCCCAATCTCCTGGTCAACGGGTCGGGCGGGATCGCGGTCGGCATGGCGACCAACATCCCCCCACACAACCTGCGAGAGGTGACGGCCGGCGTCCAGTGGTACCTCGAACACCCTGGGGCAAGCAGCGAAGAACTGCTCGAGGCGCTGCTACAGCGGGTGAAGGGGCCGGACTTCCCAACCAGCGGGCTGGTCGTCGGCACCACCGGCATCGAGCAGGCGTACCGAACCGGCCGCGGCCCGATCACCATGCGGGCCGTCGTCAATGTCGAGGAGAGCAAGCAGGGGCGTACCTGCCTGGTCATCTCGGAGCTGCCCTACCAGGTCAACCCCGACGCGCTGCTCCGCAAGATCGCCGAGCTGGCCGACTCCGGCCGAGTCCCGGGCATTGCTGATCTCCGCGACGACTCCTCGTCCCGGACCGGCATGCGGATCGTGGTCGTGCTCAAGCGCGACGCGGTGGCGTCAGTTGTCCGCAACAACCTCTACAAGCACACCCAGCTGCAGGAGACGTTCGGCGCCAACATGGTCGCCCTGGTGGACGGGGTGCCCCGGACGCTGCCGCTCGATGCGTTCGTCCGGCACTGGGTCACGCATCAGATGGAGGTCATCCGCCGGCGTACGGAGTACCGGCTGCGCAAGAAGCGCGAGCGGCTGCACATCGTCAGCGGCCTGTTGAAGGCGATCGACGCGATCGATGAGGTGATCGCGCTGATCCGCCGCTCGCAGGACGTCGACACCGCTCGCGACGGTCTCATGCAGCTGTTGGACATCGACGAGCTCCAGGCCACCGCGATCCTGGACATGCAGCTGCGCCGGCTGACAGCGCTGTCGCGCGAAGAGTTGCAGGTCGAGCGTGACCGGCTGGTCGCCGACATCGCCGATTTGGAAACGATCTTGCGATCCGACGACCGCAAACGGTCGATCATTGTCAACGAGCTCACCGAGATCGTCGACAAGTATGGCGACGAACGGCGGACCCGGCTCATCCCGGCGGAGGGCGACCTGACCGCTGAAGACCTCATTCCCGAGGAGCCAGTGGTGGTCACGATCACCCGCGGCGGTTACGCCAAGCGCACCAAGGCCGATTTGTACCGATCGCAGCGGCGCGGCGGCAAGGGAGTGCGCGGTGCCCAATTGCGCGAAGACGACGTCGTCGAGCAGTTCTTCGTCACGTCGACGCACCACTGGATCCTGTTCTTCACCAACCGAGGTCGGGTATATCGAGCGAAGGCATACGAACTGCCGGAACTCGCCAGGGACGCCAAGGGCCAGCACGTCGCCAACCTGCTGGCCTTTCAGCCCGACGAGAGGATCGCCAAGGTGCTGGCCGTGCGCGACTACGAGCAGGCACCGTACTTGGTGCTCGCCACCAAGCACGGCCTGGTCAAGAAGACCCGGCTCACGGAGTACGACTCCAACCGGGCCGGCGGCGTGATCGCTGTCGTGTTCCGCGACAATGTCGACGAGCTCATCGGGGCTGAGCTGATTTCGGCGACCGATGATGTCTTGCTGGTCTCCCGCAAGGCGCAGGCCATCCGCTTCACGGCCACCGATGAGCAGCTACGTCCGATGGGTCGCGCCACCGGTGGTGTGATCGGGATGAAATTCCGTGGGGACGACGAACTGCTGTCGATGTCGGTCGTGCGCGATGGAACCGACTCCTCCGTGTTCACGGTGACCGACGGTGGATTCGCCAAACGGACAGCAGTCGAGCACTATCGCCCCCAGGGCCGTGGCGGCCTGGGCATCAAGGCCATGAAGATCAACGGTGATCGGGGCTCCCTGGTTGGCGCGCTGGTAGTCGTCGACGGCGACGAGGTACTGGCAATCCGGGCCTCCGGAGGTGTGACACGAAGCCCAGTTGGTGAGGTACCGACCAAGGGACGTGACACCATGGGAGTCAAGTACGTCGCACTCGGTGCGGGGGATGCTGTCGTTGCGATCGCTCGCAACGCCGAGGACGATGCAGTGACGGAGCCGGCTGCCAGTGGTCCCACGCCGGGCTCGGAGGGTGATAGCTCGTGACAGCACGCGACGGCATCGGACATCCCACGCCCAGTTCCGACCTGCACGACGATGCGCCAACCACGATCGACCCAGCAGCCGACGCGCCAGGAGCCAACGGCACTGCTGGCAACGCTGCTGGCAACGGGGGGCCGCGGCACAGCGCGGGTCCAGACGTTCGCGGCAGCCACTCCAGCGCCAAGGCCTCGACCGCCTATGAGGTCGCTGCCGCACTACGGGCGCAGGCGTCGCGAGCGGCGCAGGCGACCCGGGAAGCAGGCCGCCGGGTGCAGGACGCGCTGAACACGCAGCCGGACCCTGGCGCTGTCGTGGCCAACAGCACTACTGCCAAGCCCGCAAGCGGCCCGACCGCGCCTGCCGGGGGGCCCGTCGGCGCCGCCGCAGCGATCGCGGCCACTGCGCGAACCTCGCCTTCGCCCAGCGAGTCGGAAGCGGCTTCGTCGGCATACCAGCCCGGGCTGCTGAATCCGCCCACGCAGGCGACCGAGGTGGAAGGCCGTAGCGACCAGCCGGCCTACGATCCCGAGGCCGGGTTCGTGCCGGAAGCCGGGGTTTCCCCCGGCGTGGCTGTTGTTCCGGAGTACTCGACAGAGGTTGACGTGGCTGGCGCCCACCTGGTCGAGGCACCAGACCTGCCAAACGCAGCCTTGGCTCCGGCACCTGAGGCTCCATTGGCACCGGTGATCGTTCCGTCGGTCGATCCGGTTCCGCTGGGCCGCGAGACTGGGCTGGTCGAGCCGGCGCCTACCCAAGTCGGGTTGGAAGCTCGGCCCGACGCGACGCAGCTGGCGCCCCAGCCGGCTCCCTCGCCCCGGCCGGCGACGTCGCTCCGGCGCAGCGGCCGGGTCCGCAAGGCCCGTCTGCGCCTGCTTCGGGTCGACCCATGGTCGGTGATGAAAACCGCCTTCCTGCTCTCGGTCGCGTTGGGGATCACCCTGTTCGTGGCGGTTGCCGTGTTGTGGTCGGTTCTCGACGCAGCCGGCGTCTTCACGGCGGTGGGCGACCTGGTTCAGGATCTGACCTCATCGGAGGCCAACGCCGAGTCTGCGTTCCGGCTGGAGAACTACACCGCGCTGTCCAGGGTGCTGGGGTTCACCACCCTGATCGCTGTAGTTGACGTGGTGCTGGTCACCGCCATCGCCACGCTCGGCGCGTTTCTCTACAACCTGTCGGCAAGCCTGCTCGGTGGCCTCGAAGTCACCCTCGCCGAGGACGACTGACAGGTTTGGGTCGCCGTCGTACGCTGAGGTAACCTGCACCGGCGCCGTCGGTCGCGTTGCTTTCGGGCCTATAGCTCAGTCCGGTTAGAGCGCTTCCCTGATAAGGAAGAAGTCCCTGGTTCAAGTCCAGGTAGGCCCACCGATTCGTCGTTACTGTCCAGTTCGTGGACCTTCGCAACGAGCAGGTTGACGATCATCGAGCGGTGCGGGACCTGCATCTCGCGGCCTTCGGTGATCACGGCTTGGTGGTGGCCAACCTTGTCGATTCACTCCGCAGCATCGGCACGGCGGGTCGCGGACTCTCGCTGGTCGCCGCGGAGGCGGGCAGGGTCGTCGGGCAGGTGATGTTCACTGCAAGCTTGCTCGACGCTCCCCGCCAGCTGGTCGACGTTCAGGTACTCAGCCCGCTGGCCGTGTTGCCCGAGCGACAGGGCCGGGGCATCGGGTCAGCGCTGGTCCGCCGCGGCCTACAGGCAATGACAGCGCAATCAGTCCCGGTGGTGTTCGTCGAGGGAGCTCCGGAGTATTACTCACGGTTCGGCTTCACGGCCGGTGCACAGCACGGGTTCCGCAAGCCGTCGTTGCGCATCCCGGACGCCGCATTTCAGGCCATTCGGTTGCCTCAGCACGAGCCGTGGATGACGGGGACCCTGGTCTACTCGGAGATTTTCTGGCAGCACGATGCGGTCGGGCTCCGCGAGCCTGCTGATGGTCTCTGAACTGGACGGCGCCATGATCGAAGTCTGTTTGCTGGGCCTGGAACCCCACCAAGCGGCCTTCGATCACGACATCCCTATTCTCGTATCGTGGGCGAACGGACCAGGCGGCTGGCCTGGGAAGGGTTGCTCAATGCGCGTGATCTCGGCGGTTATCCCACCGCCGACGGCCGCGAGACGCGCTGGGGGGCCATCGTCCGATCGGACAACTTGACGCCGTTGACCGACGCCGGCCAGGCGGCCCTGCTCGCGTACGGCATCCGCTCGATCGTCGACCTGCGCCGGCCCGAGGAGGCGCGAGAGCATCCGAACCCATTCGCCGAACCGGCGTCGCACGGGCTCGCCTATGTCAATGTGCCGTTCGAGGACCCAGCCGTGTACGCGTTCACCGAGGAACCGGAGTCACTGACCGTCGTCTATCAGATGATGCTCGATCATTACCGAGCGCGCGTTGCCGACGTCATGACGACAGTCGCTGACGCGCCGCCGGGCGGAGTCCTGGTGCACTGCATGGGCGGCCAGGACCGGACCGGCCTGGTGTCCGCCTTCCTGCTCGACCTCGCCGGTGTGGACCGAGAGACAATCGCCGCCGACTACGCCGTGACCCAGGAGAACCTGCGGGAACGCGATGACGAGTATGTGCGGAACGGGCCGGGCGACCGAGCCGAGAGGGAGCGGCTCACGGCCAAGTTCAGTGCCAAGGCGGAGGTCATGATGGACGTCTTGGATCACGTCGACGAGCGGTACGGGGGCGTAGAGCGCTATCTGCTCCAGGCTGGCGTCCCAGGCGACCAGTCGTCCGCCTACGCCGGAGGCTGGTGCCGGCGGACGAGTAGGTGCTGACTGCGGTCCGTTGCATCGGCGGTCATGAGCGGGACGTCCGGCGGATTCTCGTCAACGAGGCCGCGTCCCGGTGGAAGTACCGCGCCCGTCGGCCGGAGACATTGGTCGACGTCGTGCCCGAACCGGTCGGGCCGGACCTGACGGCTCCGCGAACTAGATCCTGTCCGCGAACTAGACGATCAACGGCCGGACGGGCGCAGGTCAGCGCCGGGCCGTCGACTCCGGTGTGGTGGCGCGGTCGAGGGCGTCGAGGTCGTCGTCAGCGAGCTCGAAAGCGAGCGCTCCGGCGTTCTGCCTGGCCTGATCGGCATTCTTGGCACCGACGATGGGTACGACGCCATCCTGCTGCATCAGCCAGCGCAGGGCGACCTGACTCGGTCCCATGCCGTAGCGATCACCGATCCGGCCGAGCAGCTGCAGCAGGTCGGACAGGGCGGCAAGATTCTTGCCGCGGAAGTAGCGCATGTACCGCCGCCATCCGGCCGGCCGGGATGTGGCCGAGTACTTTCCGGTGAGCGCGCCGGAGGCGAGCGGCATATAGGCGATCAGAGTGACACCAAGCTCGCGGCACGCGTCGAGCACTCCGTTGGCCTCCGGATCACGGTGCAGGAGCGAGTACTGGACCTGGTTCGAGGCGAGCGGCAGACCGCGCTTGGCGAGTTCCTCGTGGGCAGTTCGCATCTGTTTCGCGTTGTAGTTGCTCACCCCGACGGCGCGAATCTTGCCCGCCTCCACGGCGTCGGCCATCAGGTTCATCAGCTTGGGGATCGACATCCACGGGAACGCATAGTGGATCTGGTACAGATCGATCCGCGTTCGTTGCAGCCGCGTCAGGCTTTCCTCGAGCGTCGCCGGGAGGCTGCGTTCGCGGGAGAAGTTGCCAAAGGGGAACTTCGTCGCCACGACGACGTCCTGACCTCGAGTCAGCTCGCCAACCCGACGCTCGGAGACTCCCTTGCCGTACATCGCTGCGGTGTCCACGAAGTACACGCCTGCTGCCAGGCTGACCTCGAGTGCGGCCCGCTGCTCGTCGGCCGTGCTGGTGGGCCCGTAAGCGCTGCGAGCTGGGCTCCACCACGGCGCGGTCAGCATGTCCCCCCAGACCATCGCGCCGATCCCGAGCCGGGAGATTTGGATATCGGTTCGCCCCAACCTGATCGAGGTTGGATCTTGACCTGGTTCGCTCACCCTGCACCTCGCAGCCGGCAACGCCCACTCGCCAGTCTCGCACGCGTCGGTGTACGGAAACGCCACGCGCGCTCGACGGGTAGCCATTGCCGTCGTAGCGTGCGGGAGGAACGAGCCGACGAGGAGGTCGCGGATGTTCGTACAGGTCATCAAGGGACAGGTATCCGATTCAGCAGAGGTGCAGGCGGCAATGAACCGCTGGCTCGACGAGACGGCACCGGGCGCGATCGGATGGCTCGGCACCACAGCGGGCGTCACAGACGACGGCACGTTCGTCGCGCTGGCCCGGTTCGAGTCAGAGGACGCCGCCCGACGCAACAGCGGGCGTCCTGAGCAGGACCAATGGTGGCGTGAGACGGCGAAGCTCTTCACCGGTGAGCCCATCTTCCAGGACTGCTCAGAGGTCGTCCAGATGGGGCCGGGGGGATCCGACGACGCCGGTTTCGTCCAGATGATCGAGGGTCGAGTCAGAGACGTCGAGCGCTGGCGGGAGATGAGCGAGCGCTGGGAGTCCATGGGTAACGACTTCCGACCGGACGTGATCGGCGGTGTGCTCGCCATACACGGTGACGGCGGCTACACGAACGCGGTGTACTTCACCTCCGAGGCCGAGGCGCGCGAAGGCGAGCAGAAGGAGCCGCCGCCGGAGATGAAGGCCATGATGGACGAGGAAATGGCCCTGCAGGAAGGCGAGCTCACCTTCTACGACCTGCGTGAGCCCTGGCTGGCGTCACCGAGTTAGCCCACGGTCGTCAGCTGAGTGAACGCTCCTCGGCAGTCGTCAGGCAGCGGGTGAGGAAGGCCCGTTCCGGCTCGTTTCCGACGTACTCCAGCGCGCTCCGGTACGCACGAGCGGCTTCGTGGTAGCGGCCGAGCCGGTCGAGCAACCGGCCTCGTGCGGCGTGGAGCAGGTGATACTGGTCGAGCCCGGAACCGGCCAGGTCGTCGAGCAGGCGGAGCCCGGCCTCAGGTCCGTTCACCATTGCTATCGCGACGGCCCGGTTCAGTTCAACGACTGGTGAGGGCGCCATATCGCGCAGCACGTTGTAGAGGCCGACGATTTGGGGCCAGTCCGTGGTCTCGACACTGGCCGCCTCGTCGTGTACGGCGGCGATGGCGGCCTGGAGCGCGTACGGTCCGGGCGACCCTCCGGTCAAGGCAGAGACCACCAGCGAGCGCCCCTCCTCGATCTGCGCCCGATCCCACCCGGACCGGTCTTGATTCTCGAGCAAGACGAGGTCACCGGCTTCGTCCGTGCGGCTCGCTCGCCGGGCATCGACGAGGAGCATCATCGCGAGCAAGCCGGTGACCTCTTGCTCGGCTGGCAAGAGGCGGCGCAGGATCCTGGCCAGTCGGATGGCTTCGTCGGCCAGCTCTGGACGAACCAGAGCCGGTCCCCTGCTCGCCGCGTACGCCTCGGTGAAGATGACGTAGACGACGCTGAGGACGGCCGGCAGTCGCGTCGGCAGCTCATCCGTTGATGGGACTCGATACGGGATGCCCGCCTCGCGGATCTTGCGCTTGGCCCGAACCAGGCGTTGCGCCATCGTGGTCTCGGGCACCAGGAAAGCTCGAGCGACCTCCGCCGTCGAGAGGCCAGCCAGATACCGCAGCGTCAAGGCGACCCGGGCGTCGGCAGCCAACGCGGGGTGGCAGCAGGTGAAGAACAGCCGCAGGCGATCATCGCCGATCACGTCCGGGTCGCCCGCCGGCGCGTCGAGGCGCTCGGTCTCCGCGCGCTCCGCCTCGACCTTGAGGATGGCCAGCTTGGCGGCATAGGTCTGCCGGCGTCTGAGCAGGTCGACGGCGCGCCGCCGGGCCGTGGTCAGCAGCCACGCGGCCGGCTTGTCCGGAACCCCGTCGATTGGCCAGCGCTCCAAAGCGACGGCCATTGCGTCCGCGGCGACCTCCTCGGCGAGATCCAGGTCACCGACCCACCGCATGAGCGTGGCGAGCAGCCGCCCCCATTCCTCCCGGAATACGGCCTCCGCGGAGTCGGCTGCCCGCCCGCTCATCGTGGTGTCACTGTTGCGGATCGATCTCCATGACCGGACGGACCTCCATCGACCCGTACTTCGCGCCCGGGCAGCGAGCGGCCCAGTCGAGGGCGGTGTCGAGATCGGGCACGTCGATCATGTAGAACCCGCCGAGCACCTCCCGGGTCTCGGCGAACGGCCCGTCGGTGACCACACGCTCGTCGCCCTTGAGCCGGACTGTCGTCGCCGTCTGCGACGGCTGCAGAGCCTCGCCGGCCTGATGGACACCGGAGTCTTTGATGGCCTTGTCGTAGGCGTACCACTCGGCCATCGTCGCGTCGATGTCCTCTTGCGCGGGTGGTGCGGTTGGTTCCTCGCTGTAGATCAACAGCAGATACCGCATTGTCTAGCCCTCCTCAGGGTCCGTGGGCGGCCCGATTTGCCGCCTCATCATGACGACGAATGGACGTGTCTGCCATCGACAGGCCGCCGACGACACGTTCGCCTCCGCAATCCGTAGGACCCGTGTGCCGCGAATCAAGGCTGCGCAGCCACTGGTGACCACCGCCAGTCGAGCCCTCGGAGGGCCTCCCCTGAAGCGTCGAGGAGGCCCTCCGATCAACCACTGCGTTAACCTGCGGTGACCACGACCGTCCTGAGAGGCAGCTGACCGTGATCAACAAGAAGGTCCTCATCACCGCGCTCGTCGCCCTCGCCGGATACCTGGGCTACAAACGGGTCCAGGCCGACAAGGCCGAGCAAGATCTGTGGGCCGAGGCTACCGACCCGGTAGCGCCGCGCGATCGTCAGTAGTAGCTCATCCCGGGGCGACAATGGACCCGGTGGAGGCGCTGCGGCGGATCGCCTATCTGCTCGAACGCGCTCGTGAGCCGACCTACCGCGTCCGCGCGTTCCGTACGGCTGCCACCACAATCAGCGGTCTGTCCGCCGACGAGGTGTCGGCTCGTTCTGCCGACGGCACGCTGACTGCGCTTCCCGGGATCGGCAAGGTGACCGCGGAAGTAGTGGGGGAGGCGCTGGCCGGAAACGTGCCGGGGTACCTCCAGCGGCTGGAGGAAGCAGATCTGGCCCGTGCGCCCGAGACCGGTGGTGAGCAGACCAGGGCGGCACTGCGCGGTGATCTGCACACCCACTCGGATTGGTCCGACGGCGGCAGTCCGATCGAGGAGATGGCCGCGACGGCACGCGACCTCGGGCACGAGTACGCCGTTCTCACCGACCACTCGCCGCGGCTAACGGTGGCCAACGGGCTCTCCCCCGCCCGGCTGCGTGAGCAACTGAACGTGGTGGCTGACGTCAACGGCCGGCTCGCGCCCTTTCGCCTGCTGACCGGGATCGAGGTGGACATCAACGAGGACGGCAGCCTCGACCAGGAGCCAGAACTGCTCGACCGCCTCGACGTCGTCGTCTCGAGCGTGCACTCCAAGCTGCGAATGCCTGCCGAGGAGATGACGCGCCGGATGGTCACCGCGATCGCCAATGTCCACACCAACGTGCTCGGGCATTGCACCGGCCGCCTGATCACCGGAGGGCGGGGAACGCGGCCGGAGTCGCAGTTCGACCCGGACCTCGTGTTCGAAGCGTGTCGGCAGTTCGACGTCGCGGTGGAGATCAATTCACGACCGGAGCGCCTCGACCCACCAAAGCGCCTGCTCCGGCTGGCCGTCGAGGCCGGCTGCCTGTTTGCTATCGACACCGACGCACACGCACCCGGCCAGCTGGAATGGCAGCACTACGGCTGCGAGCGGGCCGAGGCGTGCGGTGTCCCGGTCGAACGGATCGTCAACACCTGGAGCACGGAGGAGTTGCTGGCCTGGGCCGCCCGGTGAATACCGAATGAACTTCCCGCGTGTCGCTTGCACCGGTGCGTGCAGCGCGTCGTGATAATGGATCACAAGGAAGGGGCTCCCTCCAAGTATGAGTTGGAGGGAGCCCCTCGAGTCCCGCGTCCCCGAATGCCGATCGCTCGCCACTCGGTTCTGCGGAACCCAGTCACCTGTCGCGACAATCCCGAAATCACCGGTTACCCAGTGACCCCGTGTTCAGAGGCGAACCCCTGAACTCGGATCGCCATGACTGGCGACGTGAGAGATTTCTAGCCCTCTGGGAGACGGTGCGCAAGGGCTGGGAAGCACCTTTTTCAAGATTCTTTTGATGCCATGTGGATGTCCACAGGACACGTGTCGTTTCCCCCAGCTTCGGCCAGTTATCCACGGTGTCGTCCACTGACCCGTCCACAACCCGGAATGACCACGTTCACCCGTACCGATACTTGGGCGGTGCCGGCGGTCCTGCTCAGCCGGCAGCCGGATGGAACCGAAGCGCTACTGGTTGCGTCTCACCAGCGTGGACGGGTCGTGGTGTCGCGCCGCGCTGGCCGTGGTCGTTGCGGCGGTGATCGCCGGATGCGGTGACGACGCCACAGTGGCGACCGGTGGAACGCCGGGCGGCAGTGACCGTCCCTACACCGTCACCACGACAGTGCTGGAGAGCCCGGAGCACGGACCCCAGCTGTGCCTCGGCGGTGTCGCCGAATCGCTGCCGCCGCAGTGCGGTGGTCCAGATATCGTCGGCTGGGATTGGGAATCCGTCGCCGACGAAGAGTCGGAATTGGGCACCACGTGGGGCGTCTACGCCGTCATCGGAACGTACGACGGCGAGCAGTTCACGCTCACCGAACCGCCGCAGCCAGGCACCCACCAAAGTGCGGGTCGGACTGACGAACTGCCGCCGACGACACCATGCGACACCCCACCGGGTGGCTGGGCAGTCGTCGATCCGTCGACAGCGACCGACGAGGCGATGTTTGCCGCGCAGGAGTACGCCTACGCACAACCCTCGTACTCGGTCATGTGGCTGGATCAATCGATCAACCCAGCACTTGCCGACGGGACTGATCCCAGCGAATTGATGCTCGCGAACGACCCGACGAAGCTGATCCTCAATGTGCGCTTCACCAGCGATCTACAGCTGCACGAGGAGCGGCTGCGCACGGTGTGGGGTGGCGCGTTGTGCGTGAGCAAGGGCGAGCGAACGGAATCGGAGCTGCTAGCCATTCAGGAGGAGGTGCAGAAGCAGCCCGGTGTCCTGGGCTCGGGGGCCGGCAACGTCGACGGTGTGGTGGACGTCTCTGTGATCGTCGATGACGGAACGCTGCAGCGACAGTTCGACGAGAGGTTCGGGAGAGGGAGTCGTGCGCGTCACGTCGGCTTTGCAGCCCGTCGACTAATCGGCGTTGGACCAGCATTGTGAAACGCGGTCACTTGGGGCCGAAAGCTGCGGCGCCGGTAGGCTGGTGAGGTTGCCGGGGACGTAGCTCAACTGGCAGAGCACCGCCTTTGCAAGGCGGGGGTTGAGGGTTCAAGTCCCTTCGTCTCCACGCACGGTCGGGATGTCGAGCTCGACGAGCACCCGCCCCAAGTGAGCGGATCAGCGACCTTGCGGCCGTTCCTTGATGCCCGCTCTCAATAGCTCGATCATTTCCGCGATCCGGGCGGCTCGCTTCTCGGGGCTGCGCTTGGTGGCGTCGATCCAGCGCAGGTAGCCGCGCCGGTAGAACTGCGCGAGCGAGTCGAAGAAGGCGGCTGCGGCTGGTTCAGCCCCGAGCGCAGCGGCGACGTCCGGCGCAAGGTCGGTGCGCTGTGGCCCTTCCGGATAGAGCACGACGTCGACCTCGTCGGCGGGACCGATCCCGCAGTGGCGCCGCCAAGCCGGTCCCAGCAGGATCCCGCGCCCGGAACCGAGCGGCTCGATTACCGCACGAATACCCATCCCGCTGACGGTTCCGGCGACGTGATGCTCGGGCTTCGGCCCCCAAGCGTCATCGGGGTCGAAAGGCACGGGGACGAGGACCCGTTTGCGCTCGTCGGTGGTCACCCGGGCGGTGAACCGCACTTCGTTGCGCATTCGGGTGATGCTCGCACAGTCTCGATCAGGCCCCGAGCCTGCGGTCTACGGTCAATCCGGCAGCAGGACCTGAGCCCGTGAGCCGGCTGGCCTGTCGTCCCGGCCGCGAGCGTCGTCGAGGAGCAGATGCGCGACCAGCGCCGTCCACCCAGTCTGGTGGGTGGCACCCAGGCCGGCACCGGTATCGGCGTGGAAGTACTCGTGGAACGGGATGTTGTCCCGCCAGCGGGGGTCGGTGGCGAGCAGGTCGTAGCCGCCATGGACCGGACGTCGTCCGTCGGGACCGGGGAGGAAGATCGACACCAGCCGCCGCACGATGTCGCTCGCCGCTTCACCCAACGACAGCCGAACGCCCGAGCCGGCCGGGTACTCCACCAGGAGGGTGCCATTGGAGAAACGGTCGTAGTCACGAAGCGCCTCGATGAGCAGCGCGTTGAGCGGAAACCAGATCGGACCCCGCCAGTTGGAGTTCCCGCCGAACAGAGCCGATGTCGACTCCGCAGGCTGGTAGTCGGCCACGGCAACCAGATCGCCGGTGGTGAACGTGAACGGGTGGTCGCGGTGCCACGCGGACAGCGAGCGTATCCCGTATGGGGAGAGCAACCGTCCCTGGTCGAACATCTTCTCCAGTACCCGCACGAGGCGCTCGGGTGAGACCAGGCACAGCAGCCGGTGGGTGCGATCATCCTCGATCCGCAGGTGCAGAGCAGTTGCCAGCCGGGGCTTGGTGTCGACGTACCACTTCGCCCGCTCGGCGAACTCCGGCAGCTGCTCGAGCAGCCCGTCGCGGATGTCGACCGCGGCCGTGATCGGCACGAGCCCGACGAGGGAGCGGACCTTGATCGGTACGTTGCGACCGTCGGTGAGATGCAGCACGTCGTAGAAGTACGCGTCCTCCTCGTCCCAGAGACCGGCGTTGTTGGCGGCGTTGGCGATCGCGAGGAAATGCTCGAAGAACTTGACGGCGACGTCCTGGTAGGAGTTGTCGTGCAGGGCCAGCCGCACGGCCATCGCGAGCAGGTCTAGCGCATACATCGCCATCCACGCCGTGGAGTCGGCCTGCTCGAGGTACCCGAGGTCCGGCGAGATCGTCGAGCGGTCGATCGGGGCGATGTTGTCCAGCCCCATGAACCCGCCCTCGAACAGGTTGTTGTCGCCGTGGTCCTTGTTGTTCGTCCACCAGGTGAAGTTGATCAGCAGCTTGTGGAACACCCTCGAAAGAAAGCCGTAGTCCGAGCCGCCGTCCAGTTCGAACACGCGTAACGCCGCCCACGCGTGCACCGGCGGGTTCACGTCGGAGAAGTTCCACTCGTACGCCGGGATCTGGCCGTTGGGGTGCAGATACCACTCGCGAAGCAACAGCACGAGCTGGCTTTTGGCGAAGCCTGGGTCGATGTGCGCCAACGTGACGCAGTGGAAGGCTAGGTCCCAGGCGGCGTACCAGGGGTACTCCCACGGATCGGGCATCAGCAAGATCTCGTGGTTGTTCAGGTGCCGCCAGTCGCCGTTCCGGATCGCGCCCCGGCCCGGTGGCGGCGTCGGCTGTGCTGGGTCGCCGTCGAGCCATCGTTCGACGTCGAAATGGAAGAACTGCTTGCTCCACAGCAGACCGGCGAACGCCTGACGAAGGACTCCGGCCTCGTCTTTGGTACACCGGGCCGGTGTGAGCGCCGCATAGAACACGTCGGCCTCGCCCTTCCGGGCTGTGGTCACCGAGTCGAATCCGTCGCCCAGGTCGATCCGGGCTGGATCACCGTCGCCGCCGACGAGTCGCACTCGGACGACCCGCGAACCTCCGGCGGGAACCGTGACCCGGTAGTGCAGCGCGGCCTTGGTGCCCACGTGCTCGGGGTTGACGGTGGGAGCGTCGTCCACCAGGTAGTCGTTGATGCCGTCCTTCGGATAGCGGACCCCGGCAGGGTCGGCGTAGAGGCGAGTGGTGTTCGTCTCGTTCTCACAGAACAGCAGCTCCGGTGTTCCATCGCCGGTGAGCACCAGCCGGCCGACCCGGTCGTGCTGACCGACGACCCGGCCCTCCTGCGCACGCAACACTGGCTTGCCGTGGTCGGTCGGCCCCCAGGCCCAGGTGTTGCGGAACCACAGCGTCGGCAGGACATGCAGCGACGCCTCCTCCGGGCCGGCGTTTTCGACGGTAATCCGCATCAGCAGGTCGTGCGGCCCGGCCTTGGCGTAGTCGACGCTGACCACCCAGTACCGGCCGTCGTCGAAGATCCCGGTGTCGACCAGTTCGTACTCAGGCTCGGTCCGCGACCGTCGTCGATTTTCGGCGACGAGGTCCTCATACGGGTAGGCGCGCTGCGGGTAGTGGTATCGCCAGGTGTGCCATGAGTGGGTAGGCGTGCCGTCGAGGTACCACCAGTACTCCTTGACGTCCTCACCGTGGTTGCCCTCGGGACCGGACAGCCCGAACATCCGCTCCTTGATGATCGGGTCCGCACCGTTCCACAGCGCCAAGGCCAGGCACCAGTTCTGTGACTCGTCGCAGAACCCGGCCATCCCGTCCTCGTTCCAGCGGTAGACCCGCGACCGGGCGTGGTCATGGGGGAAGAAGTCCCAGGCGGAGCCGTCGGCGCTGTAGTCCTCGCGGACCGTGCCCCAGGCGCGTTCGGCCAGATACGGCCCCCACGCCCGCCAAGCCGCCGCGCCACTGTCCGCGTCGGCCAGTCGTTGTCGTTCGGCGTCTTCACCAACTGACTGAGGTGCGCTCGAATCAGCCACGGCGACTCGCTGCGTCGGCCGCTGACGCGGCGGAAGCGTCGTCGGGATCTGCGGGCAGGTGCTGCTCGACAGCCGCGAACCCGGAGCGCAGCGCGACGAGATCGTGGGGTTCGACAATGTCCCGCTCACCGGCGGCCAGGATCAACTTCGCTTGTTGGCGGATCGCCGCTGCCCGGTCTGGGTTGTCACCAATGGACTCGATGCAGTTGCCGAGCAGCCGGAAGAGTGCCAGCAGGACCGTCGGTTCTCTCGAGCCGTAGCGACGAATCAGGCCGCACGCCATGTCCAGAAGTTCCTCGTACCGCCGCCTCGGGAGGATCACTTCCCCGTTTCCTTCGTGCAGGACGACGTCGCCCAGACGCGCGCGGGCCGAGCTTGCTGAAGATCACCGAGAGGTGGTCGATCGCCTGGACCGCCGTGTACGGGTCGTTGATCGCGGGCGAAAGCGCCTTGCATGCGATGTCGACGAGCTGGCGGATGGTGAACCCGATGTCCTGCTCCACCGTCCGCTCGAATCCGATCCGGACGGCGCCCTCGACGACCTGCCGGAAGTCCTCGGGATTCGGGGCAGGGTCGGTGGCGTTCGGTCGCCAGATCCAGACCAGCTTGGTGCCGGCGACGACATGCTCGCCGATTCGACGGCGCAGCCGGAGGGTGACTCCGTGCCGCGCCGCGACCGGCAGGATCTGCTCCGGGTGAACGGTCTGGATGTAGCCCGAATGTGCCGACGTCAGGGGCACGGCCCAGTCGGGACGGCGATACGCCGTCTCGACCTGGCCGGGCCAGTCCTTGCTGATGACTTCGATAGCTGCGCGCTCGACCCGGCCGGTGATCGCATCGATCTGTATGGCATGCGCGAGGTGGTCGGCGAAGTACACCACCGCCGCCAGGCTCACGAACAACATCACCATCGCACCGCTGACCGCGAGCCGCGGGAACTCTTCGATTCGGGTTCCGGAGGACACGCCGACGGTGAACAGCCCGGCCGCGCTGTAGATGAAGGTCGCGACGAACAGGCTGAGCACGATTTGAATGGGGCGGTCTCTGAGAAAGTTACGCAGCAGCCGCGGCGAGAACTGGGTCGAAGCCAACTGCAGCGCGACTACCGTGAGGCCGAGCACCAAAGCGATGACCGTCACAACCGTGCCGGTGATCGCGATCAGCAACGCGCGGGCGTCGTCGGCCGTGCCCTGGAACACCAGCGGAGAGTTCGGACCGAGCTCGATCTGCGACACGAGCGATCCGATGATCAGCGCCAACAGTCCGGCGAACGTCGGCAGCACCCACAGCGACGCCGACGCATACTCCCGCATCGCCTCACGGTTGATCATGGCGGCCTCCCTCGGGCTGTGATCAGAGTGACAACCAAGGCCGGTCGAAGACAAGCACGTGCTCGCGGCGCGGACGGGGATCAGGGCCAGGCAAACCGGGCGAAGACCATCGCATGATCGGGGACGACGGCGTCGCGGCGGCTGTCCAGGTCTTCGTCGATGCCGACGATGTCGTCGACGAACGCATCGGCCGTCACGCCCGCGAGGAGCAGCTGCCGTGAGACCAACACGTGGTCGATGAGCTCGCGTCGCTCGCGGTAGATCCTGGAGAACGCTCGCGCGGGGGGCAGCCGGTCGGCCAGGTTGTACAGGCGGTACGGGTCGTACCGGTCCGGCCGGTTGGGGTCACTGTCGGCCGGACCGCTCAAGAGCACAGTTGTGACGGCTTGCGGCTCGTCGTTCATGTCGCCGGCCAAGACCACGGGAACGTCGGGCTCCCGAGGCATCCAGGTGTTCAGCTCGACCCGTACGGCGACGGCTTCGGCGCCACGCTGGAGCAAGGCATAGCCGGCGCCGCGGGCTCGCTCGTTCTCGTCGAGCGGATACCGCCGGCCGTCGGGAAAGGTCAGGAGCTTGGACTTGAGGTGCGTGGTGACGACCCGAAGGCTACGGCTGGAATCGACCGCGAGCACCGCCTCCACAGCGCCACGTCCCATTGCCGTCAGCACATTGCCGTCGGGATCTGGGACGGCTGGCAGGGCACCGGCCGGGAAGTCGACCCAGTCGTATCTTTCGGTGATCGGGAACCGCGACATGATGGCGACCCGGATGCCACGGTCGTCCGGCTGGCCGATGGCGGTGTTGGGCGCGCTTTCGCCCAGCACCGAAGCCAGATCCGCGAGCGGCTGTGCACCGCCGACCTCTTGCAGGCACACCACATCCGCGCCGACGCCGGTGATCACCGACGCGAGATAGGCCAGCTTGCGGGTGTAGACGTCCTCGTTCGACGGACCGTCGGCCGTGCCGGGCAGGAAGAAGTTCTCGACGTTCCAGGTTGCAACAGTCACCATATGCGGTCGGCTCCATCAGTCGATCGGTCCGCCCTCCCGATGATCATGTCGACTTTGCCCCCGTGGACGCTGGCGAAATGCTCATGATCACGGGGAAACGGCCTATGGACTAGGTGCCGGGGATGCCGACGGCGCGGTAGCGCGCAGCTCCCGCCACTTGGCCATCAGTTGCGGAACCTCGCCGCGCACGAAGGCGAAGAATCGGCGCATCTCGTCCAGCCGAGCACCGGCCTCGGTGTCCCTCCCACCGACGGCCTCGATGCCGGACAACAGGTCCTCGTCCCACCTGACGAGCATCTCGTCGCGATGCATGGTCGCCTCGTACCAGAAGTCGTCGTAGATCCGATAATGGTCACGACGGCCGCCCGGTTCCCGCTCCCGACCAACCATCCGGACTTGCACGAGGTACCGCACAGCGCCGGAGATCGCCGCCGGACTGACCTGCAACTGCTCGGCCAGCTCCGCCGCAGTGAGTCGGGCGTCCGGCGCGATCAGCAGCGCCGCGAACACCCGGGCAGGCATCCGGGGAAGTCCGGTTTCGAGCAAGGTCAGCGCGAACCGCTCGACGAACCGGGCGATGGCAGGGTCGTCACCGGGTGTGCTGGTGCTCGTCATCTGTCACCGCCGAGACCACGGAATCCATACAATTTCTTAACATCACGATGTTCTGAAGGCACTGTAGCTTATGAGTATGACATCGGTGATCTCGACGTCGGAACTTGTCAAGACGTTCGGTCCGACCCGTGCCCTGGATGGACTCGACCTGTCGGTTGGTCCCGGGGAGGTACACGGCTTCCTCGGCCCGAATGGGGCAGGTAAATCCACGACCATCCGGGTGCTACTGGGTTTGCTGCGGGCGGACTCGGGCAATACGAGCCTGCTCGGCGGCGACCCGTGGCGCGATGCCGTCGAACTGCACCGTCGGCTGGCCTATGTGCCCGGCGACGTGAACCTCTGGCCGAACCTGACCGGTGGCGAGGCGGTCGACCTGTTCGGTGCCCTGCGTGGGGGGCTGGACCCCAAACGACGAGCGGAGTTATTCGAACGGTTCGACCTCGATCCCACCAAGAGGTGCCGTACCTATTCGAAAGGCAACCGGCAGAAGGTCGCCGTCGTCGCAGCGTTCTCATCCGATGTCGAGCTGTACCTGCTCGACGAGCCCACGTCAGGCCTCGACCCGTTGATGGACGCCGTTTTTCGGGACTGCGTGCGGGAGGAGAAGGCCGCCGGAAAGACTGTGCTGCTTTCCAGTCACATCCTCGCCGAGGTCGAGGCACTGGCCGATCGGGTGACCATCATCCGCAGGGGCAAATCGGTGGAGTCCGGCACTCTCGCGGAGCTGCGCCACCTGACCAGGACGTCGATTTCGGTCCAGACGGCTCGGCCGGTAACAGGCCTCGACGCGATGCCGGGAGTGCACGACCTGACAACCGACAACACACACGCCACCTTCGATGTCGATACCGCCCACGTTGGCGCGGTCCTCAGTCATCTGACGGCGTTCGACGTGCGTGCGCTGACCAGCACCCCTCCCACGCTCGAAGAGCTGTTCCTGCGCCACTACGGCGACGAGCTCGCGCTCGAGTCGAGCATTGTGACGCACCAACGATGACTGCGTTCACCGGCACCGGCCGGCTGGTCCGGCTCGCACTCCGACGCGATCGGATCCAGCTGCCACTCTGGCTGATCGGCCTCATGCTGGTCCAGGCGGTCACCATCTCGAGCATCATCGGTCTCTACCCAGAGGACAGCGATCGGGTCGCGTTGGCGATCTCGTCGGCCCGCAGTCCGGTGTCGCTGATGTTCAACGGTCTGGTCTCCGGAGCAAGCATGGGCGCGACTGTGGTGGCCCAAGGGTTCCTGACCGTCGCCGTCGGCGCTGCCTTGATGAGCACGCTGGCCGTCGTCCGGCACACCAGGCAAAACGAGGAGACCGGCCGAGCCGAGCTGATCGGGGCAGGAATCGTCGGGCGGCACGCCAGCCTGACCGCCGCGCTACTCGTCGCGATCGCGGCCAATGTGGTGCTCGCAGTGGCCAGCGGCGCTGTGCTGATCGCCAACGACCTGCCGGTCACGAGCTCACTCGCTGCTGGAGCAGAGGTCGGCGGCGTCGGAATCACATTCGCAGCCATCGCTGCCGTCACGGCACAGGTCGCCGAGACCTCCCGCGGTGCCAACGGCCTGGCAGCCGCAACCATCGGCATTGCCTTCGTGCTGCGCGCGATCGGCGCAGTTTCCGGAAAGGTCGTCGACGGCGGCGTCACCGTGATCAGCGCATGGCCGACATGGCTCTCGCCGATCGGTTGGGGCGAGGAGGTACGCGCGTTCGGCGAGGACAACTGGTGGGTGTTCGGCTTGTTCGGAGTGGCTTGTGTCGGACTTGTCGGCACTGCCTTCGTGTTGACGGCGCACCGCGACTTCGGCGCGGGTCTGCGGACCGTCCGACCCGGTCCCGCGATGGCTGCGCGAGGGCTGCTGAGCCCACTTGGTCTCGCCTGGCGCCTGCAGCGGGGCGTGCTGCTCGGCTGGGTTGTCGGTGTGGCGATTCTCGGCGCGATCTTCGGAGGAGTCGGCGACGAGATCGAGGAATTCGCCAACGACAGCGAACAGATGGCGGACTACCTCGACCAATTGGGAGGTGTCGGGCAGCTGACTGACCTGTACTTTGCGGTTTCACTGGGCCTGACTGCCGTCGTGGTTGCCGCATACGCGACCCAGGCACTGTTGCGGCTGCGCTCGGAGGAGGCGGCCGGCCGGGCCGAGCCGCTTCTCGCCACGGCGGTGAGCCGGACCGGCTGGATGGGTAGCCACCTGGCCGTCACATTGTTCGGTGTGGCCCTGCTGGTCGTGCTGGCTGGGTTGGCCGCCGGGGTGACGTACGGGGTGGTCATCGGCGATATCGGTAGCCAAGCCCCGCGGCTGGTGGCGGCTGCACTGGCGTATCTTCCAGCAGTTCTGGTCGTGGCTGGTCTGGTCGTCGCGGCCTTTGGGATTCTGCCGCATCGCGCCGTGGCGATCGCTTGGACGGCCGTAGCGCTGTTTTTCCTGATGGCACAGCTCGGACCCTTGCTGGATCTGCCGCAGGCCATTCTCGACCTGTCTCCGTTCACCCACGTCCCCGCTGTGCCCGCAACCGAGCCGACGGTGCTTCCGCTGGTGGTGCTGTTGGCTGTCGCCGCTGCGCTGTTCGTCATCGGACTCGCCGGGTTCCGCCGCCGCGACCTCGCTCTGCCGTGAACGCCTGAAGTCCGCAACCGCGCCGAGGGACGACGGCTCCGCCCGTCGGCCGACTTCGTCGACCTCAACGCCCGGCCACACCCCAGCACGCTGTCCGGGCTTGACTTCGAGTTAACTTGAACTTGCAGGCTGACGGGCATGACCACCAGCGATCAATCTCGAATTGCCCTCGTCACGGGCGGATCCCGCGGGCTTGGCCTCGCCTTGACCCGGGAGCTTGGGAGGCGCGGGTGGCACGTCATCGTCGATGCCCGCGACGGCGAACGGCTCAGCGCCGCGGTCGATGGAATGCCCACTGGCTCGGTGAGGTCCGTGCCCGGTGACATCGCCGATCCCGACCACCGCCGCGCCCTTGCCGGCGCCGTCGAGAACGCCGGAGGGCTGGACCTGTTGGTCAACAACGCCAGCATTCTCGGCCCCAGCCCGCAGCCGCGGCTGGCCGACTATCCACTCGACGTGCTCGAGCAGGTCTACGCCGTCAACACGGTCGCTCCGCTGGCCTTGTTCCAGTTGCTGCTCTCCCCTCTGGAGAAGCGCAGCGGGCGGGTCGTCTCCGTGTCGTCCGATGCGGCGGTCGAAGCTTACGAAGGGTGGGGCGGCTACGGCTCGGCAAAGGCTGCGCTGGACCACCTGACGGCCACTCTCGCCGCCGAGCAGCCCAACTTGCGGATCTACTCCTTCGACCCCGGCGACATGGCGACGGACCTCCAGCAGCAAGCATTCCCGGGCGAGGACGTCAGTGATCGAGCGGCGCCGCAGACCGTGGTGCCAGCTCTGCTGAAACTCGTCGAGGGGGACCTGCCCAGCGGCCGCTACCGAGCCGCCGACTTGGCGGTGGCCCCGTGACGGTGCATGAGGCCAAGCCCGTCACGCGGTTCACACTGCCGCCCGGCAGCGATGCCACGGCGCCACCGGAGCGCCGAGGCGTGCCTCGCGACGGCGTCCGGCTCCTTGTCGCCCGGCCAGGTCTTGTCAAGCATCGGCGGTTCCACGACTTGCCCGAGCTCTTGGAGCCAGGCGATCTCGTGGTCGTGAACACCTCCGCAACGCTGCCGGCTGCGCTCGACGGGCGGCGCGCGGACGGTCGACACGCCCCGGTCCACGTTTCGACCGCCCTCGACGACGGCGACTGGGTAGTCGAGGTACGCCGGCCGGACGGAAACGGGCCGGACCTAACGGTCACCCGCGGCCAGACACTTCGCCTGCCCGGAAGGGTCCACCTCCGACTGGCGATGTCCTATCCGGATCCGACCGCCGCGGTGTCGCGATTGTGGCGCGCTACTGCAGATCCGACTCCGTCGCTTCGGGAGTATCTGGCTCGGCACGGTCGGCCGGTCCGGTACGGCTATCTCCGGAAGCAGTTTCCACTCGCCGACTACCAGACCGTGTTTGCTACCGACCCGGGCAGTGCGGAGATGGCCAGCGCTGGCCGGCCGTTCACGACGTCTCTGGTCGTTCGGCTCATTACCCGAGGCATCGTCGTCGCGCCCGTCGTCCTGCATGCCGGCGTGTCGAGCCCCGAGCTACCCGAGCCGCCGACGCCTGAGCGGTTTCAGGTGTCGTCGACGACGGCTGGGCTGGTCAACCACGTACGTGCCGTGGGCGGTCGGGTCGTGGCCGTCGGCACGACGACCGTGCGTGCACTGGAGAGCGCGGCCGCGGCGGATGGCACCGTTCGTTCTGCCAGCGGCTGGACCGATCTCGTCCTCGGAGCCGATCGACCCGCGCGAGCCGTCACCGGTCTGGTCACCGGGCTGCACGCCCCGGAAGCGAGCCATCTGCTGCTGCTCGAGGCTGTTGCCGGCCCACGGTTGGTCGCCGCGGCATATCAGGCGGCCGTCGAGAGTGGCTACTTGTGGCACGAGTTCGGCGACGCGACGCTGTTCCTGCCCTAGCCCGGCCTTATCGGCCGAGCAGCCCACGCCGCCAGGATCGCCGTCTCCTTAGTGGGGTCGATGCCGTGCTGGGGCGTTTCCCGGTAGACCTTGAGAACCTCCGCTCCCCCGGACGCGACCCAATCCCAGGTGTCCCGCACAGTCTCGGTGACCGGCCGACACCGCAGACCTGCTGCGAGGGCCTTCTCCGAGGACGGCAGCCAGATTGCTGCCGTGTCCGGTCCGCCCGCCGTCCACTCCGGCAGCTCGGTCCACTCCTCGACGCCATGCTCCAGCAGGAACTCGTCGTCGACCCACACCAGCTCGGCGTCCGATCCGGTCACGGAAACGCAGTCGGACAACATTCGTCCGAAGGTGGTGTTGCCGCGGACGCCGCTGGTGAGAAAGCGGCCCGACCCGCCGGCACTGATCTGGGCCAGTCCGAAGGCAGCGATGTCGCGGGCGTCGATCACCTGCAGCTGGCGATCCGGGTCACCTGGGGCCAGCACCTGTCCGCCCCGAGCGATGCGCCGCAGCCACCACGGCAACCGCCCGACGTTCTCGTGTGGGCCGAGAATCAGGCCCGGACTGATGATCAACACCCGCCCGCCGAAGTTGGCGACGACCGCACGCTCACAGCCGGCCTTGAGCACGCCGTAGTCGCCATAGTCCGGACCGGCGTCGGGCGGGCAGTCGTGCACCGGTGAACTCTCATCGACTGGCTCAACCGGCCAGTCGCGGATCGCCGAGATGCTGGAGACGAACAGATAGCAGTCGGCGTGCCCGGACAGAAGTCGCGCCGAATCACCGACGATGCGCGGCGTGAAGCCGCACACGTCGACGACGGCATCCCAATGCCGGCCGTCGACCAGCCGTTCGACGTCAGCCGTCACTTCCCGGTCGCCGCGGATCGCCTCCACCCCAGGTACGTCGGCACCGGTGATACCCCGGTTGAAGGTCGTGACGTCGTAGCCGCGGCGTAGAGCATCGACAACGAATGCACGGCCGAGGAACACCGAGCCACCGAGCACCAGGATCCGCACATTCCGATTGTGCTGATATGTCGGTCGGCACAGCGGCGGCTTCGCCGACGGCAGAAGCCAGGTGGTCCGCCGCCCTGTTGACGAAATCCGCGCCGGAACCGGCTCTATTGGCCGGTGGAGCGCGGATTGTCTGGCGAAGACACGAGCGGGGAGTGACGATCTGGGGGTGGCACACGACGGCGACTTGGGCTTGTTCGGCCCGCACAGCGTGAGCTGGCGGGTGCATTCCGAGCCGATTCTCTGGCTGGCCGGGCTTCGTGCGCTCTACTTGCAGGCGTTACACCCACGGGCGATCACCGGCGTGATGCAGAACTCGGACTTTCGCCACGATGCCTGGGGCCGGTTGCTACGCACGGCGGAGTACGTCGGCACGGTCGTATTCGGAACCACTGCCGACGCCGAGGCCGCCGGCGCCCGCGTGCGTCGCATACACGAGCGGCTGCGCGCGACGAACCCCGTCACGGGGGAGGAGTTCAGGATCGACGAGCCCGATCTGCTGCGCTGGATCCACGTGACCGAGGTGGAGTCGTTCGTGACGACGGCACGTCGCGCTGGGGCCCCGTTGTCCGAGGCCGATGTCGACGACTACTACGCCGAGCAGGTCCGCGCCGCGGAGCTCGTCGGGATCGATCCGGCAACCACCCCGGCGTCGGCTGCCGACGTCGAGGAGTACTACCGGCAGGTGCGACCTGAGCTCGCAGCCGGCCGGCTAAGCGTGGAGGTGGTGAGATTCTTGACGGTCCCACCGATGCCGTGGTGGGTCGGCCTGGCCGGAGGTCGGTTCGGCTGGCTGGCCCTGGCCGTCGTGGGATTCGCCTTGTTGCCCCGCTGGGCACGTCGTCTGTACGGACTTCCCGGGCTTCCCACCACCGATCTCTCCGCGACGCTCACGGTGCGAGCGCTGCGGCGAGCCATTGCTGCGGTGCCGGGTGCTCTGGAGGGGGGACCGATCTACCAGGACGCGATGCGTCGGGCAGCACTCGCCGGCGAGGCCGTCGATTGACCGAGAGTCCACCTTCCCGACCTCAGGTGGCGCCCGATCGCTGTTTCCACGACGATCAGTGCCAAGCCGTTTCACCTCAGGAGGTCACCGATGGGCTCCGTTGCCCGCATCACCCAGATCAGCGCCCGTTCCGACCAGGGATTCGACGACGCGGTACGCGTCGGCATCGACCGGGCAAACTCGACCCTGCGCAACGTCACCGGCGCGTGGGTCAAGGATCAGAAGGTCGAAGTCGCCGACGGCCAAATCACGGCCTATCAGGTCGTCCTCGAGATCACGTTCATCCTCGACTGAGCGGCTGGCCCCTGCGCTGGGAGCCCGGGTATGGGAGCGCCGCCGGCTGTGACCTGAAGTAGCGGGTCAGGCGTCGCTTTCGTCCTTGCGCGGGGACGATGCCGGTTTCTTGGTAGCCGAGCTCTTCTTCGAGGCGGCGCGCTTGACCGGCTCGGTCACCTTCTTGGCCGCGGACGTTGTTGCACCGCTGGCTCGGCTCGACGTGGCTGCGGATCCGTCGAGCAGGGTCTGCTCGGCCGGTTTGCCCGGGCCGCTGGTCTTCGCCTCTTCCGCCGCGGCGTCGGCGGCTGCTTCGTCGGGCGAGGCCCCAGCCGCATCCGCTGCGGCTGCGCTGGTCCCGCCGGAATCCGCGGTCCGCGGCGCTGCGTCGTCGGAGTCCGGTGGCGTCGGTGCCCACGGCGCTGCCGACGGATCGTAGGTCGTCCACTGCTGTGCCTCGCCACGACGGCGAAGGACGGCCGCTGCGACTGCGCCAGCAACGGTGAAGGAAGTGACGATCAGCAGCATCCGCCGCCTCCGCCGCCGCTTCCGCGGCTTTTCGACGATGGCCAGCGAGCGCTCACCTACGTCGGTCGCGCGCTCGGCGAACTTGTCCGCGCCTGCGGCGAGCGCGGCTGCCACCTTGGGAACGACATCTTCGAGGAAGGTGTCCCGCGCGCTGAGCGCCGCCGGGGTGACCCGATCGACCGCGGTCCCGACCATCGGACTGATCCGCTCCTTGGCCGCCTCGACCTTCGGCCCGGTGGCCTTGCGCGCATTTGAAATGAGCGGCCTGATCCGCTCGGCGAGCTCTGCGGCGCTCTCCGAGCTGGTCGAGCCGGCCTTGCGCGCCGCCTGCTTGGCAGCCTTCCTGGCTTTGGCGGCCGCATCGCGGGCCGCGTCCGCCGCGTCCTGGGCGGTCTGGACAGCATCTGCAGTCCGGGACTGAACGTCAACGCGCCGCAGCCGGTCCCGGAAATCCGACATTGCACTCACGCGGGCCTCCTCGGTCTCTCGTTATGGGCCCATTCCCATCCGGCCACCGATCATGCCGCTTCTCAACCCGAATGCCCAGCGAAGCGCCCACATGCGAGGATGAGGTTTCGACCGCCCGAACGGGAAAGGCACCACGTGTCCGCCGAGCTGTACGCCACCTTGTCCACCAATCACGGCGATATCAACGTCAAACTATTTCCGAACCACGCGCCCA
Source organism: uncultured Actinomycetota bacterium (assembly GCA_963819885.1). GTDB lineage: Bacteria > Actinomycetota > Actinomycetes > Jiangellales > Jiangellaceae > JACVRX01. Next base: position 158,839 of record CAWFXV010000022.1, read on the forward strand.
AGACGGTCCGGAACTTCGTCGAGCTCGCCGAGGGGTCGAAGGAGTGGACCGACCCGCGAACCGGTCGGACATCCACCGATCCGCTGTACGACGGCACCACGTTCCATCGAGTGATCCAGGGCTTCATGATCCAGGGCGGCGACCCCCTCGGTTCCGGTCGTGGCGGGCCTGGATACGAGTTCGCCGACGAGCTCCATCCCGAGCTCTCGTTCGACCGGCCGTACCTGCTGGCGATGGCCAACGCCGGAGCCAACACCAACGGATCGCAGTTCTTCATCACCGTCGGCAAGACCGCCTGGCTCAATCGCAAGCACACGATCTTCGGAGAGGTGTCCGACGCGAGCAGCCGTGGGGTTGTCGACACGATCGCCGCACTCGACACCGACCAATCCGACCGGCCCACGCACCCCGTCACGATCGAGAGCGTCACTGTCGACCGCCGGCCGGCCTAGACGACGATGTCCGGCGACGTCGGCGAAACCCCACCACAGCATGCCCCCGAGCGCAGCGCCCCGGCCTGCTATCGGCATCCCGATCGCGAAACGCACATCCGGTGTGCGCGATGCGAGCGGTACATCTGCCCGGACTGCATGACGGCGGCGCCGGTCGGGTTTCAGTGTCCGGAGTGCGTCAGCGAGGGTGCTCGCACGGTCCGCCAACCGACGACCGTGCTCGGCGGGCAGGTACGTGAGCGGGGAGACGACCTCGTCACCAAGATCCTGATCGGTCTCAACGTCGGCATCTGGCTGATCGGCCTGGTGGCGGGTTTCCAAGAAATCGCCGGGCGCTTTGCGTTGTTCCAGCTGGCGTTCTTCGACGCCGAACCCGTTGGCGTATCCGACGGCGAGTGGTACCGCCTGCTCACCGCGGCGTTCGTACATCAGCAGATCTGGCATCTCGGGCTGAACATGTACGCGCTGTGGATCCTGGGCCGCATGCTCGAGCCGGTGCTGGGGCGCTGGCGGTTCGTCGCGCTGTATGTGTTGTCAGCCCTCGGCGGGAGCGCCGCCTCTTTGCTCGCCCCCGACGTCATCTCCTATGGGGCGTCCGGCGCCGTCTTCGGCCTGATGGGGGCACTATTCGTGGTGCTGCGGCGGTTCGGACGTGACGTCACCGCCGTCCTGGTGATCTTGGCCATCAACGTGGTCTTCGGTTTCGTGGTGCCGGGCATCGATTGGCGCGCACACTTCGGTGGCCTGATTACTGGCGCTGTGCTGGCGTTCGTATTTGCGCATGCTCCCCGCGAGCATCGAACGCTGGTCTCCGTGGCGGCGTGCATCGCCATGCTCGTGCTGATCGTCGGGATCGTGGCCCTCCGGATCTGAATCGACGGCGCCCCCGGCAGGTTATCCACAGGCGTTGTCCCCAGTGGGGATAAATCACACTGATGTAATCGCGACAGGAACCGGCCTACCGCCACTTGGTCGCGGCGATGAACCCCGCGGTGATCAAGCCCATGCCGATGATGAGGTTCCAGCCGCCGAGCGCGCTCATCACCGGCAGGCTGGCCTCGGTGATGTAGTACACGACGATCCAGGCCAACCCGAGCACCAGCAGCGTGACCATCACCGGAGCGACCCAGCGCCCGGAGATGCCAGAACCGCCGCCTGCACGTGTCGCCGGCGGGGTGAAGTCGACCTTGCGGCGAATGCGAGACTTGGGCACGGCTGGCGTCCTCTCGATCGGCTGTCCTGGCGGTGCGATCTCCCGCCCGATCTGGGAGATAGCGTAGTCAACGCATCGACGCCCGGTTCCGTGAGGAGGTGACGGCAGTGGCCGCGCCCGGCCGAGGCTGGCGGTTCGCTGCGCCCGTCGCACTCGCCGGCTGCGGAGCGCTGTTGGTGATCAGCGCACGTGCGGCTGACGGCACCGACCTGCGCCCGATCGACCACACCGACGTCGCCGACCTGGTCCGGGCCGAGGAACGGCACACGGAGGAACTCACCGCGGAGCATGAGCGGCTCTCCGCCGAGGTTGAAGCGTTGACCGCGGAGAAGGGCACCGTGGGATCAGCCGAGTTGCAGGATCGAGTCAGCGCGCTGCGGTCTTCGACCGGACTCACGGCCGTCGAGGGGCCTGGGCTCACAGTGACACTCGACGACGCACCGCTGCCCGCGAGCGGCGAGCTGGAACCGGGCACTCAACTCGACGACTACGTCGTGCACCAGCAGGACCTCGACGGCGTCATCAACGCGCTGTGGGCCGGCGGGGCCGAGGCGATGATGGTCATGGACCAGCGGGTGGTCGCCACCAGCACCATCCGGTGTGTCGGACCGGTACTCCTGCTGCAGGGGCGCCGGTACGCGCCGCCGTACACCGTGACCGCGATCGGTGATCCGGACACGATGCAGGAGGCCCTCGACGACTCCGACGCCGTCACCGAATTTCGGCTCTACGCCGACTTCATCGGGCTGGGTTACCAGGTCGACCGCGAGGACAGCGTCACGCTGCCGGCATACGACGGCCCGATCGACGTCTCGGAGGCAACCGCATCGTGACAGCGCGCCGGATCCTCGTCGTCGACAACTACGACAGCTTCGTGTTCAACCTGGTCCAATACCTCGCCCAACTGGGTTCCGATTGCGACGTCCGCCGCAACGACGAGATCACCGTCGGGGACGCTTTCGAATACGACGGGGTGCTCATCTCGCCTGGCCCAGGCACGCCGGAACGGGCCGGGGTCTGCGTCGATCTGGTTCGCCATGCGGCTGGGCGGGTGCCGGTGTTTGGCGTGTGCCTGGGACTGCAGGCGATCGCGGTCGCCTATGGAGCAACCGTCGGGCGCGCTCCCGAGCTGCTCCATGGCAAGACCAGCGAGGTCCACCATCAGGGTGCGGGAGTCCTGGCCGGGCTGCCGAACCCGTTCACGGCGACCAGGTACCACTCACTCGCCGTGGAGCCCTCGACGGTTCCCGACGCTCTCGAGGTGACTGGCGCGACGGCCGGCGGCGTGCTGATGGCGCTGCGCCACCGCGCCGTCGCCGTCGAGGGCGTCCAATTCCATCCCGAGTCGGTTCTCACCGAGGGCGGTCATCGGATGCTGGCGAATTGGCTGACGGTGTGCGGCGACGACGAGGCCGTGGCCCGCTCGGCTGGGCTTGCGCCGGTGGTGTCGGGCGCCGACGCTCGGGTAGCCTTGGTCACTCTCATGTCGCGGCGTGGGGGACGTGGTTCGCTGAGGCCAGTACCTGCTCTCCGTGTTGACCTGCAGGCCTTGCTCGTCCCCCGATCTTCGTTCTTTAGCCTCCGCGAACCACCTCCCCCACGCCCTCCTGTCGTGGTCAGTGGCGAGCCTCCGACCTCGTGTCGCGGATAGGTGCTGTTCTTCGGGGCTGCCCGCCGCTAGCCGCCGCAGCCTTCTGGAGGCTCCTCGGCGACCGTTATCTCGACCGTCGCTCCTGGCTCTACCTCGTGCCGGCAGAAGGCGACTGGCCGGTCACGTGTCAGACAGGGTCGTCGCAGGTCGCATCCGTCTGGCCGATGCCTGCGAGGCCTACGCCGTCGAGGGTCGTCTGTGCCTCATCGGAAGTCTGTCCGACGAGGTTGGGCACTTGGACGTTTGCCGGGCCGCTGGAGATGACGACATTCACCGTCGATCCCTGAGCAACCTCGGTCCCGCCGGACGGATCAGTCTGCAACACCGTGTCGGCCGGCTGGTCGCTCGCCTCCCGAGTGACGTTGCCGAACGAGAGCCCGGCTGCTTCGATCGCGGCCCGTGCGTCGTCGACTGGTCGGCCGAGGACCGACGGCACGGTCACAGTGTCGGAGGCCACCGCCACCGCGAGATTGACCGCGCTGCCGACCGCGACCTCTTCGCCGGACGCGGGATCGGTCGCCAGAACTTCACCCGGTTCCGCGTCGTCGGTCTCCTCCGGATTGACGGTGCCGACCGTCAGGCCAGCGGCCTGAAGTGCTGCCCGGGCCTCCTGCTCGGTCATGCCGACGAGGTTGGCCGGCACGGGTACCGTTTCCGGTGCGACTCCGATCGTCGGGGTGACGGTCGCGCCTTCGTCGACCAGCTCGTTGAATGCCGGGTCCTGCGAGAGCACGATGCCGACCTCGTCCGGATTGTCGGTCTCCTGCTCGACCGGCGTCCCCATGACCAAGCTGCGATCCTCGATCAGTTGCTGCGCGCTCTCCAGCGTCTCCCCGACGATGTTGGGTACGCCGACCTGCTGCCCGCCGTCATCGTCGCCGCGGAAGAGCAGGTATCCGATGATTCCGGCGACGGCCAGGATCGCCAGTGCGATCAATACCAGCCGTCCCCAGCTCATGCCACGTGGCTCCGGCTCGGGGACTTCCTCGACCTGGTCGAGGTCGGCGACCGTGCCGTACGAGTCGTACCCGGCCGGGGCAGCGGCGATGAGCTGAGTCGCGGCCGACGTGTCGTGCGCTGCAGCGACCGGCAGACCAGCGGCGGCGCGCTCGAGGTCAGCACGCATTTCGAACGCGCTCTGGTATCGCTCCAGCCGGTCCTTGGCCAGCGACTTCATCACGATCGCGTCGATGTCGGGAGGAAGCGACGGGTCCAAAGCCGATGGCGGTGTCGGCATCTCCCGTACATGCGACACCGCGACCGAGACCAGCGACTCTCCGACGAATGGTGGCCGGCCGGTGAGCATCTCGTACAGCACACAGCCGGTCGCATAGAGATCGCTGCGTGCGTCGGCCTGCTCGCCGCGCGCCTGTTCGGGCGAGATGTATTGAGCCGTCCCGACGACGGCAGCAGTCTGGGTCAGCGTCACGCCCGAGTCGGCGAGTGACCGGGCGATACCGAAGTCCATCACCTTGACTTCGCCAGACCCGGTGATCATCACGTTGCCGGGCTTGATGTCGCGATGGACGATGCCGGCTCGGTGGCTGTACTCCAGCGCCTCGAGAACGCTCGACACGATCTCGATCGACCGCTCAGGAGTGAGCCGGGCCTGTTCGCGCACCAGCTCGCGTAGGGTCCGGCCTTCGACGTACTCCATCACGATGTACGGGATCCGGTGGCCGTTGAAGACGTCTTCACCGGTGTCGTAAACGGCGACGATGTTGCGGTGATTCAGCGACGCCGCGGACTGGGCTTCGCGCCGGAAGCGGGCCTGGAATGTGGCGTCGGCCGAGTGGTCGACCCGCAGCATCTTGACGGCGATGACCCGGCCCAGCCGCCTGTCTCGACCGCGGCGAACCTCGGCCATCCCCCCGCGGCCGATGACCTCGCCGAGTTCGTAGCGATCTCCGAGGAGTCGCGGATCGCTCATCCGTCGCCCTTTCCCACATCGTCGACGACGCGCACGGTACCCGCCCTGGGCCCTGATGCGTCACTTCCGGTCACCCCGGACGCTGGCGACGCCCCAGCCACCACCGCCAGAACCACGACCAGAATCATCGCAGCACCGGTCAGACCAATCCGCGATATCGGATACCGCCGCCGCCATTCGTCGGCTCGCCGGGACGCTGCGGACCACCAGCCCGGTACGTTCGCCGACGGCCTCGCTGCGATCCTGACTGCGGCTGCTCCAGTGGCGACTGGCGGCGCCGGCCGCATTGCCGGTGCACCCGCCGGTCGGGAGTTCGATGGCGCCGGCCGCGCCGCCGGTGCACGAACCGGCGGGGAGATCTTCGGCAACGGCCGAGTCAGGTCACTCGTCGGCGGGCTGTCCGGGCGATGCCGGGCGGCGGCAAACAACTGGGCCGCCAACTCCGCCGCGGAATGAGGCCGCTCACCCGGATCCTTCGCCATGGCTGCGGCGGTGATTGCCCGTAGTGGCTCGGGTACCGACACCGGCAGCGCAGGCGGGTCCTCGTGCATGTGTGCGCGAGCGACCTCGATTGCGTTCGCCCTGGTGAACGGCCGTACGCCGGTCAAGCACTCGTACAGCACGACACCCAGGGTGTAGATGTCACTCGCCGGGCTCGCGGGCTGGCCACGCGCTTGCTCCGGCGACAGGTATGCCGCAGCGCCGAGGACGTGGCCGGCGGCCGTCAGTGAGGGCAGGCCGGCGGCGCTGGCGATCCCGAAGTCGGTGATCTTGACGACGTCGCCATGACATACCAGCAGGTTCCCCGGGGTGAGATCGCGGTGGACCACATCTGCGCGGTGGGCGGCGTGCACCGCGGCAGCGGCCTGGGCGATCAGCCCGGCGGCGCGGTTCGGGTCCAGTCCGGCAGAACCGGCGACCAGTTCGGACAACGGCTGGCCCAGCACGAACTCCTGCACCATCCACGGCGGCTCGTCGCCCGAGCTGCCGTCGTCGACGTCGTGGACCTGCACGATCCCCGGGTGCGTGAGCCGGGCGGCGAGGCGGGCTTCGGTTCGGAATCGCTCGACTGCCACCGGATCCTGGGCGTACTCAGGACGCATGACCTTGACGGCGACGATGCGGTCCATCCGGTCGTCGTGTGCCTCCCAGACCTCGCCCATGGCGCCGCCCGCGATGAAACGGGTGAGGTCGTAGCGGCCAGCAATGACCTGGCCGGTCGCGGTCAGCGTGGTCATCACCCGAGCACTGCCTCCATCACGGCCTTGGCGACCGGAGCCGCCAGCCGGCCGCCAGCGATGTCGTCGCGGGCGGTGTCGGGGGCTTCTTCGATGACGACCGCGACGGCAATCTGGGGGTCGTCGGCAGGCGCGAAGCAGGTGAACCACGCATATGGCGGGCGCTCGGGGGTGGTCTGCGCGGTTCCGGTCTTGCCGGCGACCTGGATGCCGTCCATCTGCGCGCTTTGCCCAGTGCCGTCCTCGACGACCTCCACCATCATCGCGGTGAGCTCCTGGGCCGTCTCGCTGGAGACGGCGCGAGACAGCTCCTCCGGCTCGGTGCGCTCGAGCACCTTCACTCGGTCAGGGTCACGAAGCTCTTCGATGAGGTAGGGGTTCATCAAGGCGCCGTCATTGGCGATCCCTGCGGAGACCATCGCAATCTGCAGCGGCGTCGCCCGGACATCGAACTGACCGATCGCGGCAAGGGCCGTCTGTGGAGCGTCGAGGTCGGCCGGGAAAACGCTGGTGGCCGCATTGAGGTCCTCGTCGGCGAGCGGCTCGCTGTTGTATCCAAACCGTTCGGCCTGCTCACGGAGTGCGTCGGCGCCGAGATCGTTGCCCAGGTAGGCGAACGCGGTGTTGCAGGATACCCGCAGCGCGTTGCTCAGCGTTGTCAGCTCGTCCGGCCCTGACCCGCACGGTTCGCCGCTCTGGTTCGGCAATTCCACCGTCGATTGCGGAAGGTCGTAGGCGGCTGGCCCCGGAATCTCCGAGTCGGGTTCGTAACGCCCGGACTCCAACGCCGCCGCCGCCGTCACGATCTTGAACACCGAACCGGGAGGAAGCGTCTGCGCGATCGCCCGGTTGAGCGCTGGCTTGTCGGGATCTTCCTGGATCGCCTGCCACGCTGCCTGCTGTTCCGCGACCGAGTGGCTGGCGAGCGGGTTGGGGTCGTAGGACGGTTTGCTGACCATGGCCAAGATGGCGCCAGTGCGTGGGTCGAGGGCGACTACTGCGCCCTTGTTGTCGCCGAGCGCGTCGTAGGCGGCCTGCTGAGCGGCGGGGTTCAGGGTGAGCTTGACGGTGCCTCCGCGCTGCTCGCGGTTGGTGACCAGGTCGACCAGGCGGCGGGCGAAGAGACGGTCGTCGCCGCCGGAAAGGATCCCGTTCTCCGAGCGCTCGACGGCGCTTCGCCCGAAGACGGACGAGTAATACCCCGTCGCCGGCGCGTACACCGGTCCGAACGGATACTGCCGCAGGTACGCGAACTCGTCGTCGGTCTCGACCGAAAGGGCGACCGGCTCTTCGCCGACCAGGATCGGGCCGCGCTCCTTTGCGTATTCGTCGAGAAGGACGCGTCTGTTGTCGGACCGGGCGTTGAGGTCGTCGGCCCAGATTGCCTGAACGTAGGTGATGTTGGCGAGCAACAGGAACACCAGCAGCATGCACCCTGCCGCCACCTTGCGGATCGGCCCGTTCACTGCAGCTTCACCACTTGCGTGACGGCGTCGTCGACGACGACCGGGAGGGGCGGCGGTGCCGGCCGGCGTGCCGCGTCGGACAAGCGCATCAGCAACCCGACCAGTACCCAGTTCATGACCAGCGACGACCCACCGAGGGACAGGAATGGCGTGGTCAGCCCGGTGAGCGGGATCAGCTTGGTCACCCCGCCGACGACGATGAAGACCTGGAGCAGCAGACCAGCAGCCAAGCCGGTCGCCAGGAGTTTGCCGAACGGGTCGCGTAGCACCAACGCTGCGCGCAGACCGCGAGAGGCGAGCAGCGCGTAGAGCACGATGATGGCCATCAGGCCGGTCAGGCCCAGCTCCTCTCCGAACGCGGCGGCGATGAAGTCGCTTTCCGAGAACGGCACCAGATCGGGCCGGCCCCGGCCGAGGCCGGTGCCGAGCTCACCGCCGTACGCCAGGCCGTACAGCGACTCCACGATCTGACCGAACCGGTCGGTGTCGGCGAACGGATCGAGCCAGCCCTCGATCCGGGTACGCACATGGCCGAACACCGCGTTTGCGGCGAATCCGCCGAGCACGAACAAGGCGAGCCCGACGACGATCCACGAAATGCGCTCGGTCGCGACGTAGATCATCAACACGAAGATGCCGAAGAGGAGCAGCGACGGGCCCAGGTCACGCTGGAAGGCCAGGATGCCCAAGGCGGTGACCCAGACGACCAGGATCGGGCCGAGGTCCCGCGCGCGGGGGAGGTCGACGCCGAGCACGCGACGACCGGCAAGCGCGAGGGCGTCCTTGGTTCGCACCAGGTATGCGGCGAACGCGACGATCAACACGATCTTCGCTGCCTCGCCGGGCTGGAAGTTCATCGGCCCGATCCGGATCCAGATCCGGGCTCCGCGCAGGACATAGCCAAGGCCGGGAACCATCGGGAGCAGGAGCAGCACGATCCCGAGCAGCCCGGCGGTGTAGGCGTAGCGGGAAAGGATCCGGTAGTCGCGGACGAGGATGAGCACCAGAACGAACAAGGTGACACCAACGACCATCCAGGTGAGCTGCGCCGGCGCTGCAGCCTGGGGCACGACTTCGTCGGATTGCCGAGCGGCCTCGGCATCGGCCAGGTCGAGCCGGTGGATCATGGCCAGGCCCAGACCGTTGATCGTGACGACCAAGGGCAGCATCACCGGATCCGCATACGGCGCAAAGCGGCGGACGACCACGTGGGCCACCCCGGCAAGCAGGCTCAACCCGGCCAGGTAGGCCATCGCGTTAGGCGGAACCCGTCCCAGTGCACCGAGGTCGACGGCCACATACGCCGCCGTGGCGATGGCAACGGCGAACACCAGCAGCGCCAACTCGGTGCCGCGGCCGCGTCTGGGGACAAGAACAGTTCCGTCGGTCACAAGGCGGAATCCGTGCACTCGAGCCCCGGATAGTCCGGAGTTGGCGTCGGGGTGGGCGTCTGTGTGCGCGGTCCGGTGGTGACGGCGGAGCCAGCCGTCGGTGTCGGGGAGGCGGTGGGCACGGCGTTCGGGGCGACCGGCGCCGGCGATGGTGCCGGCTGCAGAGCGGTCGAACTGGGCCGCGCGCCCGGCGTCGGGCGGAGTGTCAGCTCCGGTGTCGGGGTCGTCGTGGGCGACCTGGTCGAGGTAGGACCTGGCGTGTCCGTGTGGGCCAGGCAGGCGGCATCGCGCAGGCTATTGACGATCTGCTCGGCGTCGGACAGATCCGATGCCGGAATGGTCGCGACGACCCGATCGCGGACCAGCGTCGGCAGCGAGGAAACCGGCAGCCCGGGAGCGACTTCGTGGACGTCGGAGAGCCGCAGCGGACCGACTTCCTGGCTGACGCCGCGAAAGATGGCCACAGTGCCGGCCTGATCGCCGACGTAATACTGCGCTTGGACGTAGTCGTCGGCCAGATTCAGGCCCACCCAGCCGGCCAGGACGGCGACAGCGGCGATTCCCGCCCGGCGCAGCCAGCGGTAACGGCGCGGCGGCTGCGGGGCGTATCGGAGCTCTTCGGCGTCCTCGCCCGGCTCGGCCAGCTGTGCGGTCGCGGCCCGGCGGCTCTCGGCCGAGCCGAGCAGGCCGCGCATCGCGGCGCCGGGGCCGCGCCGGGAACGTCCAGCGGGCGGAGCAGGAACCTCGCCGGCGGCGGCGCCGACGAGGAACGCTTCGGCGGTGTCGTCGGCCGAGGGGAGTACGTCGGTCTCGACGATGTCCGCGACCACGCATGTCACGTTGTCCGGTGCGCCGGCCTTGAGGGCCAGCGCAAGCAAGGCGTCGGCGGCTGCCACCAGGTCGGTGTTGGCAACCAGCGTGTCGCGAAGCGTGTCGTCTCGAACGACGCTCGTCAGGCCGTCGCTGCACACGAGGATCCGGTCACCGCCACGCACGTCGATCAACTCGAGGTCGGGCTCGGGTTTGGCATCGCCTTGCAGGGTCCGCAGGATCATCGACCGAGCCGGGTGAACACTGGCCTCGTCGGCGGTGATACGCCCTTCGTCGACCAGAGTCTGGACGAACGTGTGGTCATGGGTGATGAGGCGCATCTCCCCGTCGCGGAGCAGATACGCCCGGGAGTCGCCGATGTGCGCCAACGCCAGCGCCTGCCCGTTCCAGAACAGGGCAGTCAGCGTGGTGCCCATCCCCTGTCGAGCCGGATCCTGCGCGACCATTTCCCGGATCCGCGCATTGGCGGCAGCGACCGCTGCCTCCAACGCCTCGAGCGGGTCGCCGTCGGTGCCGACGCTCTCGACGTTGACTAGTTCCTCGATCGTCGCCGAGCTGGCAACCTCGCCGGCCGCGTGCCCGCCCATGCCGTCCGCGACAGCGAGCAGGCGCGGCCCGGCGTAGCCGGAGTCCTCATTGCCCTCCCGGACGAGTCCGACGTCGGATCGCGCGACGTACCGGAGCATCAACGGCATCCGCGTGGCCTACTTCCGGAGCTCCAGGACCGTCTTGCCCAACCGCACCCGGCTCTTGGCGCCGACCGGTGTGGGGCGGGTGAGCCGGTCATTGCCGATGTAGGTGCCGTTCGTCGAGCCGAGGTCCTCGACGTACCACTGCCCTTCGTGCAGTACCAGCCGGGCATGCTGGGTGGAGACGTACTCGTCCGCCAGCGGCATGGTGCATTCCGGCCCGCGGCCGAATGTAACTGGGGCCGTCGCCAGGGCGACGCTGCGATCCTTGTCTGGACCGTCGACGATCGTCACTTTGCGCGGGGCGCTACGCGTTGGCTTGGGCGCCTTGACCGCCTGGCGAGTCTGCTTGGGCGCCTTGGCCGGCCGGACCCCGAACAGGTCTGCACGCATGGCCGACGTGACCGAAAGCACGAGGAGCCAGAGAACCGCAAGGAAGCCCAGCTTGATCACCGTGAGCGTCAGCTCGGACACCCAGTCACCTCCGTGACGCGCGACGGTTCACGTCGACGATCGTGGAACCGAGCACGATTCGCGACCCGTCCGATAGTGGCGCCTGTGCCGCCCGGACGCCGTCGACCACAGTGCCATTGGTAGAGCCGAGGTCGACCACGAGGATCTGCGCATCCGGCCCTGTGCCGTGAACCCGGATCTCCGCGTGCCGGCGGGATATGCCGGGGTCGTCGATACGAATGTCGCACTCGCTGCCGCGACCGAGGACGAGCCCCGGAGGGGCGACCGGATGTTGAACTCCGTTGATCGTCAGGTATGCCGCGGCGCTGCGCTGACTGGAGTCGGTCTGCCGCTGCGTCGATCCTCGGTCCACCCCGGCTCGTACCGTGCTGCGGACCCGGAACTGGCCGGTGCCCAGGTCGTCGAGCTTCTCGAACGCAACACTGACCGGTCCGGTGAAGGCGTAGTGCTGCAAATCGGCGTGCTCACGCACGAGTTCGAGCAACTCGGCGATCAGTGTGTCCTCGTACGGGGCGAGCCGACTGTGGTCGTGCGAGCCCAACTCGATGACGAAGTCGTTAGGCACCAAAGATCGTTCTCGGGTCACGATCTGAGCATTGTTGTCGAGCTCCCGCTGTAGTGCAGCGGCGATCTCGACCGGCTGGACCTCGGCCTTGAAGGCCTTGGTGAAGGCTCCCGTCACCATGCCTTCGAGGCGACGCTCGAAGCGCTGCAATACCCCCACCGGTCGCCTCCTCTCCATTGTCCGGGCCGACCCCGCGACCGCCCCCGATCGTAGCCAGACGACCCGCGCGGGAGCGCACGGCGTGCTGCCGAGAGCCGCACGTCATGAACAGGAACTTGACCGCGATGGACCCTGTGGCCGAGGAACGACCGGTGCCGTTCGTGCGCACCAGAGCGAGCTTCGCAGCGTGTTAGCCTTGATCGGCTCGCCGGACGGATACCGTCGTGGCGGTGCGCGCGCGAGTGGCGGAACAGGCAGACGCGCACGGTTCAGGTCCGTGTGTCCGCAAGGACGTGGGGGTTCAACTCCCCCCTCGCGCACGCAATCTCATCTCCTGCATTCGGGCGAGTGCGGGTGCCGAGTTTCATGGGGCTCGTGGTGATTCGGTCGACAGCGTCATCAACTCCTCCTGCACAGATCTCATTGTGGACAACCCAGCGAAAGCCGCGTCGTCGTCGCTCTATGTCACAGCTCTTGGTCGATCGGCGGTGCCCAGTCGGGCCGGGAGATGAGGCAGAACGGATGGCCAGCCGGGTCGGCGTAGACGTGTTCACCACCTGCCAGTGGCCGAGCGCCCAGGGCAATGACCTGTGGATCGGCCGCCGCGACGTCGTCCACCATGACGTCCAAGTGGAACTGCTGCGGGCGGTCCGGGTCGGGCCACCGTGGTGGCTGATGGTCAGGCGCGAGTTGGAAGGCAACGCCGGATGTGGTGTCGTCCGTGGCGATCACGACCCAGCCTTCCGACCGGTGCGTGACTGGTAGACCGAGCAATTCGGAGTAGAACTCTGCCAGTGCGGCAGGGTCCGGACAGTCGATCACGACGTGATGCATCCGGCCGATCATGGCGTCGATACTCGCATGGGCATGGAACCCATGATCATGTTGATTTTGCATGCGTCCACGGCGGCAAGACCGACATGATCATGGCACGTGACGCAATGCTGTCGCCCATGGCACGCAATCCGGCAATGACGCCGATCGGCTCTGACGTCGAGGCGTTTCTCGACGCCATTCCCGATATGAAGCGCCGAACGGATGCCCACCCAACTCTGCGTGCTGATAGTGAAGGTGACGGGTGAGCCACCGGTGCTCTGGAGCTCGAGCATCGTCGGCTTCGGCAGCGAGCTCATCGACCGTTCGGTGCGAGTCCGCCGAGGTGTCGACCGGGCAGCCCATCGCGAACCCGTGACCGCCAGGCGGGCACGGTCACAACGTCGTAGGGGCTCCGGTGCTGGGGCCGTTGGGCGTCGTGACAGGTGCCGTTGAGCTCGTCGAGACCGAGCTGTCGGAGCTCGTCAGCGAGTCCACGTTGTCCTGAGCTTGCGAAGCCCGGGCCTTGACCTTCTCCCCCGCCTCCTCGGCGAGATGCTTGGCCTGATCCATGGCCTTGTTTGCCTGCTCCTTGACCTGCTGCTTGGTCTCCGGGTTGGTGTCGAGGTACTTCTTCACGGCGACCACGATGCCGGCGATCACGGCCAGCCCGAGCAACTTCTTCATGATCTCGATCCCTTCATCCGACGACGTCCTGCGGGGTTTCATACTCTGCATTCCCCGTCGGTGGCCAGATGCCACCTCCTCAGGCGCCATTCTTGTGCACTCGCCGCGTCGGCGCGATCACAGGCTTCCCCAGACTCGGCTGGCGTCTGCCGGCGAACGGGCTAGCAGGCGCCTCCTCACCGGGTCGTGAAGATCGTCGTGATGACTAGCACCGCCTGAGACCGACACGCCAGGCTTCACGACGATCTTCACGACAAGGACCCGCCCGGGCGCGATGAGACCGAGGCGTGCCCCGGTCGCAAGGTCTCGCCCGTCACAGAGAACCTTCAAAGTCCGCTCCTAGCGTCGCAACGACCCGGTCAACACCGGGCCGACCAACGACCCGAGGAGGGATTGTGTTCCGCAACACAGGGTTCCGGCACGCGGCCGCAACTGTTTGCGCTTGTGCTGGCGACGACGGCAGTGGGCGTGTCGACCGCATGGGCCAGTGACACAACTGATGAACCGAATCGCGAAGAGCGCGCCGACCGGCTGTGCGACCAGCGCCGCAGGTGCAGGATCGAGTCGACCGACTGCTCGAACGGCTCGAGGCCGACAGTTCGTCCGAGAACGCGATCGGTGCTCGGGAATGGGTAGCGAGCGGGTCGCGCCGTCGGTTAGACACGCCAAGTGACCAACGAACTGCCGATCAGAGTCGCGACCGCCGACGACCTCCCCGAGCTGGATATCGTCATCTCCGGCGCGTTTCTGCACGACGCCGAAGACGAGACCAGTGAACTGCACCGCCTGGTCTACGAGCCCGAGCGCAGTCATGTGATCACCGATGGCCAGATCGTCGGCACCGGCGCTGTGCTCACCAGAAACCTGACCGTGCCCGGTGCCGTGCTACCAGCTGCTCACGTCACGGCCGTCGCCGTCGCCGCCACACATCGTCGGCGCGGCCTGCTGACCAGGATCATGACCACGCAGCTCGAGGCGGTTCGGGATCGCGGCGACGAGCCGATCGCTGTGCTGTGGGCCAGTGAGGGCGCGATCTACGGACGGTTCGGCTATGGGCTCGCCTGCTGGCAGGTGCAATACGAGATCCCGATCCGGGAGACGGCGCTGCCGACTGCGCCATCGGCCGGCCGCCTACGTCAGGCCGTCCCCCGCGATGTGATCGACGAGCTCGCGCAGGTGTACGACCGGGCGCAGGTCGAGCGGCCGGGCCGGTCAGGTCGCGACGAGCGGTGGTGGAAGTTCCTGACCGCCGACCCGAAACCGTGGCGCCGCGACCGGTCCGCTCAGCGGACAGTGCTCTACGAGGCGAACGGTTCCGTCGACGGATATGCGATCTGGCGGGTCAAGGGCGCCTGGTCAGCTACTGGGCCATCCGGTGAGGTGGCGGTCAACGAAGTCGTCGCCGCAACCGGTGAGGCCTACGCAGCGCTGTGGCGGTTCCTGCTGTCCATCGACCTGACCCGAACAGTGAAGTTCTCCTTCGCCGCTCTCGACGACCCCCTCCCGCACCTGGTGAGCAACCCCAACGCGTTGGAGACACACGTATTTCCCGGCCTGTGGATCCGGCTGGTCGATCTACCCCGGGCGCTGTCAGCCAGGCAGTACTCGGCTCCCGTCGATGTCGTACTGGAGGTCTCCGACGGACTGCTGCGGGACAATGCCGGCCGCTGGCGCCTGGTGAGCGACGGATCGACGGCGCAGTGCGACGCGGCGGATGATCTGCCCGACCTCACTCTTGACGTCCGCGCACTGGGTGCGGTCTACCTCGGTGGTGTGAGCATGCATTCGCTCGCGGCGGCGGGCTTGATCACCGAGAACACCCCGGGCAGTCTCGCGGCGGCGTCGAGCGCGTTCAGCTGGCACGTCGCACCGGCCTCGTGGGAGATCTTCTGACGGTATCGCCGCGGGTGCCGCCTCCGCCCGCGGCCGACTTCGTCGGCCGTTTTACGCCCGACTACAACCCGAGCCGGCACCCCAGCGACACGACCGCGCCGGCTGCAACGGAACTCGGCTACAGGCGCTCGTTGCCCCGCTTGTAGTTCCCTGTCGCCTTGGCCAGTGCGAGTTGTCTCGCCCGCTCGTCGCCGCGGTCGAGTTCCTTGATCAGCCGGACAGCATGGGCTCCGGACACAGTGCTCACCTGCCGCCCACCTCGGCTGATGAAGACCTGCCCGCTCTTGGTGACGCGGTAGGCGTACGGGTCGCTGGCGAGCCGACCACGACGATCGACCTTGCTCATTGGCGGCATCGGTCCAGGAACCGGCCGAACCGGCCGATTGCCGCTTCCAGATCGTCGACGTGGGGCAGCGTGACGATGCGGACGTGATCCGGCCGGGGCCAGTTGAATCCGGTTCCCTGCACGACGAGCAAGTGCTCCTGCAACAGCAGGTCGAGTACGAACTTCTCGTCGTCGTGAATGGGATAGACCGCCGGGTCCAGGCGGGGGAAGACGTACAGAGCGCCCTTCGGTTTGACGCAGCTGACACCGGGCAGATCGGAGAGCAGCTTCCAGGCCCGCTCGCGCTGGTCGTGCAGCCGTCCGCCGGGAAGGACCAGGTCGTTGACGTCTTGTCGGCCTCCGAGGGCTGCCTGGATGGCGTGCTGAGCCGGCACGTTGGCGCACAGCCGCATGTTGGCGAGGATGTCCAACCCTTCGATGTAATCGCGGGCATGCTGGCGGGGACCGGACACCACCATCCAGCCGGACCGGAATCCCGCGACCCGGTACGCCTTCGACAGGCCGTTGAACGTCAGGCAGAGCAGGTCGGGGGCGACGGTGGCGACGGCGACGTGCTCGGCGTCGTCGTAAAGGATCTTGTCGTAGATCTCGTCGGCGAGCAGGATCAGCCGGTTCTTCCGAGCCAGCTCCGCGATCTCGTCGAGCACATCGCGCGAGTACACGGCGCCGGTCGGGTTGTTCGGATTGATCACCACGAGCGCCTTGGTTCGCGGGCTGATCTTGGCGGCCAGGTCATCGAGATCGGGGTGCCAGTCCGCGCTTTCGTCGCACAGATAGTGGACCGGTGTTCCGCCGGCCAGGCTCACCGCGGCCGTCCACAGCGGATAGTCCGGTGCCGGGATGAGCACTTCGTCCCCGTCGTCGAGCATTGCCTGCATGGCCATGACGATGAGCTCGGAAACGCCGTTGCCGAGATAGACGTCGTCCACGTCGATGTTCGACGTGCCCTTGCTCTGGTGGTACTGCACCACCGCGCGACGTGCGGACAGCAGTCCCTTGGAATCGCAATAACCCTGCGCATAGGGCAGCCCACGGATGACGTCCTGCAGGATCTCCTCCGGGGCGTCGAAGCCGAACGGTGCGGGGTTGCCGATGTTCAGCTTGAGGATTCGGTGCCCTTCCTCCTCGAGCCGGGTCGCATGCTCGAGCACGGGTCCCCTGATGTCGTAGCAGACGTTCGCGAGTTTGCGGGATTGACTGACCTGCATGCGCTCCAGCGTCTCATTGCCACACCCGCAGTCCGTGCACGGTCCACCAAGTGGAACGGGACTGTCGACCAGCAGAAGAAGCCGATCTTGGTCGGCAGTACGCTGCCGGCATGCCGGTCGATCCGCAGGATGCTGACGAGCAGCGGCAGGCTCCGCGACCGTCGATCGCTCCGGACATCCGGGCGTCGGACTCGGAACGAGAGATGATCGTCTCCCGGCTCTCCGAGAACGCAGCGGCCGGCCGTTTGACGCTGGCCGAACTCGAGGAACGTATCGGGCTGGCCTACGCCTCGACGACCCGCGCGGAGCTCACCGCCCTGATCGCGGACTTGCCCAAGGGAGTCGCCGCGCCGTCTTCGACCCGGCGTAAACCGACTCGGTGGGTGCTGTCGTTGTTGAGCGGCACCGAGAAGAAAGGCCGCTGGCGGGTCGGCGACCGGCTCACCGCCATCGCCGTGATGGGCGGAAACGAGATCGATCTGCGGCACGCCGAGATCGACGCGGAGGACGTCACCATCGTCGCCGTCGCCCTGATGGGCGGAATCGATATCTACGTGCCGGACACCGTGGACCTGGAGATCGGCGGGTTCGCGCTGATGGGCGGCAACGGCGAGCGGGGCAGCACTCGCCCGCCTCGCCCCGGTGGCCCCCGAATCCGCGTTCTGGCTTACGCAGTGATGGGTGGGATCGACATCTGGCGTCTCCCAGAGGAGGCGAAGGGCCTTCCCCTCAAACAAGCACGCAAGCTGGCCGAGTCAGCCCACTGAGACCTCGTATCCCGTCGTTCCTGCCCCGTCCGATTTCCGCTAGTACAGGTCACCTGGATGGGCCAGAGTAGAGCCGTGCTCGAATTCGAAGCCTGCTACCGGGCGGTCAGCAGCAGAGACGACCGGTTCGACGGGGTGTTCTTCACCGCGGTCACCTCGACCCGCATCTACTGCCGACCAAGCTGCCCGGCACGGACACCCAAGCGGGAGAACGTTCGGTTCTTCCGCTCGGCGGCGCAGGCGCAGTCCGCTGGCTTCCGGGCTTGCCGCCGCTGCCGCCCCGACGTGAGCCCAGGCGCACCAGAGTGGAACATCCGAGCCGACCTGGTCGGCCGGGCGATGCGCCTGATCAACGATGGGGTCGTCGACCGCGATGGAGTATCTGGTCTCGCGGCTCGGCTCGGGTACAGCGAGCGGCAGGTGCATCGCGCCTTGGTCGAGGAGGTCGGTGCGGGACCGTTACGACTAGCTCGGGCGCAGCGTGCGCACACGGCCCGCATCCTGCTCGAGACGACCGATCTTCCCGTCACCGAGGTGGCTTACGCGGCTGGTTTCGCCAGCATCCGTCAGTTCAACGACACCATTCGGGAGACCTACGCATCGACTCCGAGCGACCTACGCCGGCATTCGCGGCGCGGGCGCCGGGGCGGCGTGCCGATTGCCGGCACTATCCGGCTTCGGCTGGCCCACCGACGGCCGGCCGACCTCGCCGGCATTCTTGACTTCCTGGCCGCCCGAGCGATTCCGGGTGTCGAGGAGGTCGACGGCCGGACGTACCGGCGCACCCTGGTCTTGCCGCATGGCGTCGGCATCGTCGAACTGACGCCAGCGCAGGGATATCTGGACGCGACCTTGCGCCTCGCCGACCCTCGCGACCTGGCCTCTGCGGTCGCACGCTGTCGGCGACTGTTCGACCTCGATGCCGACGGCGCGGCCGTGGACGACGTGCTAGCCAAAGACACGGTCCTCGCGCCACTGGTCCTGGCATCGCCGGGCCGGCGTGTTCCCGGTGCCGTCGACGGTGACGAGCTCGCCGTCAGAGCGGTCCTAGGCCAACAGATATCGGTCGGTGCCGCGCGCGGACTGGCCGGACGACTCGTCCTCGCCTATGGCAAGCCGCTGGACTCGCCGCTGGGTGCGGTCACCCACGCATTCCCGACGGCGGGCGCACTGGCAGCTGTCGATCCCGCGGAATTCCCGCTGCCGGTCCGGCGGCAGAACACTCTGCACGAGCTGGTCACCAGGCTGGCCGACGGCCGGCTTGCGCTGGACCCGGGCGCTCATCGTGACGAGGTCGAACACCAGCTGTTGGAGATTCCGGGCGTCGGCCCGTGGACCGCTGGCTATATCCGCATGCGGGCACTGTGCGATCCCGACGTCTTCCTCGCGAGCGACTTGGGCGTTCGGCACGGCCTGGCCCAGGCCGGCCTCCCGGTCGAGCCGTCGGCTGCGGTCGAAGCGGCGCAAGCGTGGAAACCGTGGCGTTCCTATGCACAGATGCATTTGTGGGCGCTGGCAAGCCACCGACAAGAAGAGAAAGGAACCGCACGATGACTGGCACGACCTATTGGTTGACTGTCGAGAGCCCGATCGGGCCCCTACTACTGACAGCTGACGACGATGGCATCACCGGACTGCATATGGACGGGGCCGCCCACGGGCCGTCACACCCGCGCGCGGACTGGGTCGAGGATGCTCCCCGCTTCGCCGAGGCCCGTCGTCAGCTCGAGGAGTACTTCGCCGGTGACCGAACTGACTTCGACCTGCCGCTGAAGCCATCGGGTACGCCGTTCCAGCAAGAGGTCTGGGCTGCCCTGCAGACCATCCCTTACGGCGAGGTGCGCAGTTACGGTGAGATTGCCGCGCAGATCGGCCGGCCCAGCGCATCGCGGGCGGTCGGCTTGGCCAATGGACGCAACCCGATCGCGGTGATCGTGCCCTGCCATCGGGTCATCGGAGCATCCGGCTCGCTGACCGGATACGGCGGGGGGCTGCACCGCAAGCGCATCCTGCTCGACCTGGAAGCCCAGCGCGTCGAGCCCGCCCTGATCTGACCGCTACCAGGACCAGCCGCGGGAGCGGAGCTCGGCCTCGGCCAGCAAACGCCGCACCGGACGCTTGGCGTCAGGAACCGGAACCTCCAACAATCGGCACGCTTCGGTGAGCAAGTCGTCATATGCAGCTTGGGCAGCGTTGAGGTGGTGGGCTCGAGCCCAGCGGCCGCCTTCCTGCTCCAGGCGATTGATCTCGCCTGCCAGCCGGGTCAGCCGGGTCTGGATGGTCAACGTCACGAACGGATCTGGACCAGTCGCGGGCCGAGACCAACCCAGCACCGAACGGGCCAAGTCGCCCAAGTGAGCCGTCATGGTGACCCCACAGAAACGGTCGTGCTTAACGCAACTCTCGCCCATAGTACGTCGGGTTCGTGGAACGGATTGGACCAGCCCTACCCGCGGGGCGATCCGTGGCCGGGGCACCGTATCCGCCGCCGCCGGGCGTCTCGACGACGAGGACGTCGCCCGGCTCGACATCGACCAGGTCGCAGCCGGCCATCGCGATCACGTCTCCCTCGACCCGTTCGACCCGGTTGCTACCCAGGGCTCCCGGCTGCCCGCCGGCCATGCCATAAGGCGGCACCCGGCGGTGACCTGAGAGCGTGCTCACGGTCATCGGCTCGAGGAACCGTAGCCGCCGGACCGCGCCGTCCCCGCCACGCCATCGGCCGGGGCCGCCACTGCCCGCCCTGATCGCGAATTCCTCCAGCCGTACCGGAAACCGCCATTCGAGCACTTCGGGATCGGTCAGGCGCGAATTGGTCATATGGGTCTGCACAACCGACGTGCCGTCGAAGCCGTCGCCCGCGCCCGATCCCGATGCGATGGTCTCGTAGTACTGATGCCGGTCGTTGCCGAACGTCACATTGTTCATCGTCCCCGACCCCTCTGCCTGGATGCCGAGAGCGGCATACAAGGCGCCAGTCACAGCCTGCGACGTCTCGACGTTGCCGGCGACGACGGCGGCCGGGTATTCCGGCGCGAGCATCGAATGGCTGGGCACCACGATGTTCAGCGGTCGTAGGCAGCCGTCGTTGAGCGGAATGTCGTCGTCGACGAGGGTTCGGAAGACGTAGAGGACGGCGGCAGTTGCTACCGAGGTGGGGGCGTTGAAGTTGGTCGCGAGCTGAGCGGATGACCCGGCGAAGTCGATCGTGGCCGTCCGGTTGGTCCGGTCAACGGTGACCCGGACGCAGACGTGGGCGCCGCTGTCCATCTCGTAATCACACAAGCCGTCCCTCAAGGCGTCGATGACCCGCCGGACTGCTTCCTCGGCGTTGTCCTGGACATGGTCCATGTAAGCGTGCACGACGTCGAGGCCGAAGTGATCGATCATTCGCCGCAACTCCTCGACACCCTTCTCGTTGGCCGCGATCTGAGCGCGGAAATCGGCGAGATTCGTCTGCGGATTGCGCGAGGGATACTGCGCCTGAGTCAGCAGCCTCAGAGTTTCGGCCTCGCGCAGCCGGCCGTCGGCCACGAGTAGCCAGTTGTCGAAGAGCACGCCCTCTTCGTGCACGTTGCTGCTCATTGCCGGCATGGATCCCGGGGTGAGGCCGCCGATCTCGGCGTGGTGCCCTCGGGCTGCGACGAAGAACAGCAGGTCACGTCCCGCGTCGTCGTAGACCGGAGTGACGACAGTGACGTCCGGCAGATGGGTGCCGCCGTGGTAGGGGTCGTTGATCGCATACACCTGGCCGGGCCGCATGGTGCCGGCGTTGCGCCGGATGACCTCTTTGATGCTGGTGCCCATCGAACCCAGATGGACGGGCATGTGCGGAGCGTTGGCGATTAGGTTGCCGACCGGGTCGAACACCGCGCAGGAGAAGTCCAGCCGTTCCTTGATGTTCACCGACTGCGCTGTCGACTCCAACCGGACGCCCATCTGCTCGGCGATCGACATGAACAGGTTGTTGAAGATCTCCAGCATGACCGGGTCGACCTCGGTCCCGACGTCGGTAGCGTCAGTGCGGGCTCGAACGCGTTCCAGCTGCAGATGACTGTGTGGAGTCACCGATGCCCGCCAGCCATCGTCGACGACCGTCGTCGCGTCGTCCTCGGCAATGATCGCCGGTCCGACCACCACGTCGCCTGGCTGCAGCCGCTCGCGTCGATATAGCGAGACGCCCCCCCACGCACCGTTCCGGTAGAAACGGACGTCCGCACCAGGCTGTGGCATTTCCTGTCGCCCGGCTCTACCCGAGACGACATCCCCGGACCCCCCGGCTCTACCCGAGACGGCATCCCAAGGCCCCCCGGCTCTGCTCGGCGCAACGCCAGCGAGCTCGGGCTGCTCGGTCAACCCGCGCGCTTCGACGGACAGCGCTTCGACTACGAGCGGGCGGTCCATCAGGAACGAGTAGGTGCGCCGGTAGTCGGCCTCGAACTCGGCGGTCATCGCGGCCGGCTCGGCGAGGGCGACCTGCAGGGCGGTGTCGGTGCCGTCGTAGCGCAGATGTGCGCGGCGGGTGACCCGGATCTGGTCCGACGGCACCTCCTGGTCGGCCAACTCGGCTCGAGCGGCGTCTTCGAGATCGGCCGCCAGCTCCTGCAGCCGGGGCACGACCCCGGACTCGAGACGGCGCTCGACGGACTGCTCGCGCATGGTGACGACGTCGGCGAGGCCGATGCCGAGGGCCGACAGGACGCCTGCCATGGGCGGGACCAGCACCGTCGTGATGCCCAGTACGTCGGCAACAGCACAGGCGTGTTGCCCACCGGCCCCGCCGAACGTGGTCAGTGCGTATTCGGTGACGTCGTGGCCTCTCTGCACCGAGATCTTCTTGACCGCGTTGGCCATGTTGGCGACCGCGATCTGCAGGAAGCCTTCGGCAACCTGCTCGGGCGTGCGGTCGTCACCGGTCGCCGCGGCGATCTCGGCAGCCAGCTCGATGAAATTCCGTCGGACGACTAGCGAATCCAGCGGCTGGTCGCCGTCGGGTCCGAAGACGTGCGGGAAATGGGCAGGCTGGATCCGGCCGAGCATGACGTTGGCGTCGGTCACCGTCAGTGGTCCGCCGCGGCGGTAGCAGGCCGGTCCCGGGTCGGCGCCGGCCGAGTCGGGACCGACCCGATAGCGGCTCCCGTCGAAATGCAAGATCGAACCGCCACCGGCGGCGACGGTGTGGATGGCGAGCATCGGCGCTCGGAGCCGGACGCCCGCGACCTGAGTGTCGAAGACGCGCTCGTATTCACCGGCGTAGTGCGAGACGTCCGTCGACGTGCCGCCCATGTCGAAGCCGATGACCCGATCGAAGCCCGCCAGTGCCGACATCCGGGCCATGCCGACGATCCCGCCGGCCGGCCCGGACAAGATCGCGTCCTTGCCGCGGAAGTGCCCGGCCTCGGCCAGACCGCCGGCGGACTGCATGAACATCAGCCGGACCCCGCCCAGCTCGTCATCGATGTGCTGGACGTAGCGGTGCAGGACTGGCGAGAGGTACGCGTCCACCACCGTCGTGTCACCGCGCGGCACCAGCCGCATCAGCGGGCTGACCTCGCTGGAGAGCGAGATCTGGGGAAACCCGATCTCGCCCGCGAGCTTCCCGACGGCCCGCTCGTGCTCGGGGTTGACATGGCTGTGCAGGCAGACCACGGCGACGGATCGGATGCCGTCGGTATAAACGTGAGACAGGTCGGCGGCCAGCCGGTCGAGGTCTGGTTCGCGGATGACGCTTCCGTCCGCCGCCAGGCGTTCATCAACCGCGATGACCCGGTCGTAGAGAAGCTCCGGCACGACGATGTGCCGGTCGAAGATACGCGGCCGATTCTGATACCCGATACGCAGCGCATCTCGGAAGCCGCGGGTGATCACGAGCACGGTCGGCTCGCCACGCCGTTCCAGCAGCGCGTTGGTCGCGACCGTGGTTCCCATCCGGATGCCGTCGATCTGTTCCGCCGGAATCGGCACTTCGGCCGGCAGTTCCAGCACGGTGCGAATTCCTGTGACGGCAGCGTCGGCGTAGCGAGAGCGGTTCTCGGAGAGCAACTTGTGCGTGACGAGACTGCCGTCGGGTCTCCGCGCGACGATGTCGGTGAACGTCCCACCGCGGTCGATCCAGAACTGCCAGCCGGCCATGCCCAATCGCTGTCCGACCGTCCCGCTCAGACGCGCTCGATCATCACGTGTGGCGGGAACTCCCGGTCAGCGAACCTTCCGACGGTGTAGGTGTACAAAGCGTCGAAGCCGCCGCTGACTGCCCCGCCGATCAGCGGTACGCGCTTGGCTAGCGTGAGCGTCGCGTACTTGCCGCCGATCCGGGTGACGAGCGATTGCGTGACGTCTGCGGTGATTCGCTCGAGTGTCGCCTGGTCGAGTTGGCCGGCGCCGACGGCGATGTCGTGTGGCCGGAGGTCGAGCTCGTGCTCGGCTAGGGCTTCGCGCACGCCCTCCTCGCCGAGCAGCGTCATCAGCGCCGCTGCGCGCACCTTGAGGTCCGTAATCTCGTATCCGCGCAGGTGCGCGATCGCTGCTGCCATCCGAGCCTGGACGAGCGCCAAACCGGCCAGGTTGGCGGGGATCGCCAGGAAGATCGTGACCAGTCCGCCGAGATTGGTGACGAACCCTTGCGCGCCCGCCAGCCGAACGTGTTGGTCGATGACGGCCTTGACTGCCTCGTCGACGTCCTGGGTGCGAGCCAGATGCTTGCGCGCGACTTCGCGGGCGCCCGGAAAGCCGGGAAACCCGTCGACCGCTTTGTTGAGGAACTGCCGGACTCCGCGCGACGCGACCATCGGGGCCGCCCTGCGGATGGCGACGCTGCTCGCCATGTTGGTCATCGTCTCCCGGAGACCCATGGCCCGACCCTACGGCCTGCTGACCGGGCGCTCTCACCGTGTCCGGCGACGGACTGAGCGTCCCGCAATGCGCCCACTGCCCGACTGGTTGACAGGCCTGCCAATTGTTTGGGTACCGACTCTGCCCTGCCTCTCAACAGCAATTGGCACGCCGTGGCGTTCCACGAACCGGGATGAAAGCCGTGCTTCAGCAACGTACTGGCGTGCCAATCGCGACTGGGCACCGTGCCATCGCGGTGCCAGGACCGTCCGTCGTCGTAGGCAGTCGCTGTACAGGTTTCGATCTTGACTACCCACTTTGTCCAGGGCTAATCCAGGGTGTCAAGAGGCGCCCGGGTGCGACGTCCTAGCCTCTTCCAGATGCCCTCCGTCGAGCCGCCGCCGACGCCGTGGGTCTTCCCACCAGCCGATCGCGCGGACGCGGACGGGCTGGTCGGAGTGGGTGCGGATCTGGCCCCGGGAACGCTTCTTGCCGCATATCGGCGCGGGCTGTTCCCGATGCCGGTGTCGCGCTCGGATCTTGGTTGGTGGTCGCCCGATCCGCGCGGGATTCTTCCTCTCGCCGGGCTGCACGTCTCCCGGTCGTTACGCCGTGCCTGTCGTCGGCTCGACACCCGGGTGGACACCGCCTTCACGCAGGTCGTGGCCGCATGCGCTGACCCCCGCCGTCGAGGCGCATGGATCACGCCGGAGGTGGCGGCGGCATACGCCGAGTTGCACCGGCTCGGCTGGGCACACTCAGTCGAAGCCTGGACGGCGGATGGCCGGCTGGCAGGCGGACTGTATGGGGTTGCGATCGGCGGGCTGTTCGCCGGCGAGTCGATGTTCCACGCGCCGCAGTCGTTCGGCCGGGACGCGTCGAAGGTGGCACTGGCCGGACTCGTCGAGCTGCTCCGAGCCGACGGCAACGACGACCGGCTGCTCGACGTTCAGTGGGCGACACCGCACTTGGGCCGCCTCGGCGTGATCGCCATACCGCGGGCGGAGTACTCGGCCCGACTGATGACCGCACTGACCCTGCCGGTTCCGGCCGCATTCGAGAGCCCGCAAGGGTGAGGCACTGCCGTGCGACGATGACGTCGTGCCCGAGCTTCCGGAGGTCGAGGCGCTGGCGGCGTTCTTACGTGAGCAGGCAGTCGGCCAGGTCGTCGCGCGGATCGATGTCGCGACGATCAGCGTGCTCAAGACGTACGACCCGCCACTGACGTCGCTGCAGGGCCTCACGATCACCAGCGTCGGTCGGCATGGCAAGTTCCTTGACATCGACTGCGACGGCCTGCACTTCATCACCCATCTGGCTCGGGGCGGCTGGCTGCGATGGAGCGAAAACCTGTCGCCGACGCCGCCGCGGCCAGGGCGGGGCCCGCTTGCCCTACGGTTCCACCTCGCCAGCGGCAGTGGCTTCGATCTGACCGAGGCAGGCACCAAGAAACGGCTGGCGGTATACGTCGTCCATGACCCGGCCGAGGTGCCCGGCATTGCGCGCCTCGGAGTCGACCCGCTGTCCGCCGAGTTCTCGCTGAAACGGCTCCGCTCGATCCTCGACGAAGCCGGCCGGGCGCAGATCAAGGGTGTTCTTCGCGACCAGTCGGTCGTCGCCGGCATCGGCAACGCGTACTCCGACGAAGTTCTGCACGTGGCCCGGTTGTCCCCTTTCCACCCGGCCACGTCGCTGACGGACGAGGAGGTTGCCACTCTGCACGCGGCCATCGTCGAGACCTTGCACGACGCCGTCCAACGTTCGGCAGGGCTGGCAGCGCGCGAGCTCAAGGACAGCAAGCGATCCGGGTTGCGGGTGCACGGACGCACCGGCCAGAAGTGCCCGGTGTGTGGAGACACGGTGCGGGAGGTGTCGTTCGCCGATTCCAGCCTCCAGTACTGCCCTACCTGCCAGACCGGAGGCAAGCCGCTGGCCGACCGGCGCTTGTCGCGTCTGCTGAAGTGACGTGCTGAGGAAATGGAGCTGTCGTGGCCAAGCCGAGTGTGACGTTGTCAGACAGCGTCGAGATGCCGCTCGTCGGCCTAGGGACCTGGCAGCTGCGCGGACGGGAGGCATACCGCGCCGTCCGGCACGCCCTAGACGTCGGGTATCGCCACATCGACACCGCGACGATCTACCGCAACGAGGGCGAGATCGGACGGGCGCTGCGCGACAGCGGCGTGGCCCGCTCGGAGGTTTTCATCACCACCAAGCTCTGGCCGAGGGACGCCGGCCGGGAACGCCGCACCATCGCGGCGAGCCTGGCCGCGTTGGGCACTGAGTTCGTCGATCTGTGGTTGATCCATTGGCCGCCGCGTGGCGGCGTGGCGGATGAGGTGTGGAAGGAGTTCGTCGCGGTCCAGCGCGACGGACTCGCCCGGTCTATCGGTGTCAGCAATTTCAGCCCGGCTCAGATCGACCAGGTCGCCGACGCTACCGGAGTGACGCCGGCAGTCGACCAGATCGAGTGGTCTCCCCACCTCTACGACCGAAAGGTCGCCGACGCGCTCCAGGCCCGCGGCGTCGTGCTGGAGGGTTACAGTCCGTTCAAGACCAGCCGCTTGACCGATCCGGTGCTGGTGGAGATCGCGGCGAAGCACGGGGTCACCCCGGCCCAGGTCGTGCTGCGCTGGCACGTCGAGCACGGCTTTGTCGTAATCCCCAAGTCCGCCCGGCCGGAGCGCATCGCGGCGAACTGGGAGGTGTTCGGGTTCACACTCGATGCCGAGGAACTCACCCGCATCGACGCACTCGGACGCCCGTGACTGCGTCGACACCGAAGGACACCGAGATCAGGCAGCTCCCTGATGTCGCGACCAACCCCTTAGACCGATCCTGATGTTGTGCTGCCTGGCCAAGGGATACTGGGCTCCGTGCGTGAGCGGCCCGGTCGGCTCCCGCTCGTCGGGCGGGACGACGATCTAGCGGTCTTCGCCCGCTGGGTCGCCGAGGCGCGCGATGGTGCGATCCTCGGTTTGCTTGGCGGCGATGCCGGAATGGGGAAGAGCCGGCTGGTCGGCGAACACGTCGCCCGGTCTGCTGCCGGCGGCGATGCTCTGGTTCTCGTCGGCGGGTGCCTGGACCTGAGCGCTGGCGGAGTACCGTTCGCCGCGTTCACCGAGGCCTTCGGTAGCTTGCGGAGGACGGATCTGCCGGCCACCGCAGTCGGCGGACCGGAGCTGGCCATGTTGGTTCCCGGGCTGGTTCCCGAACTGGCTCCAGGCTGGCCGCCCGAACCGGCTGCGCCAACCTCGGTCGAGTCGCCGTTTCAGCAGACGCGATTGTTCGTCGGTGTACGCCGCCTCCTCGAAGGCGTGGCCGAGAACCGCCCGGTGGTCCTGGTGCTCGAAGACTTGCATTGGGCGGATGCGTCGACCCGAGACCTGTTGGCCTACCTGGTCAAAACCACGGAGCAGCCGGGGGTGCTCGTCGTGGGCACCTATCGTGGTGACGACCTGCACCGTCGCCACCCGTTCCGGGCGCTGCTCGCCGAGCTCGTCCGCTGGCCACGGGTACGCCACCATGTGCTCGAACCGCTGGCCGAGTCGTCGGCTCGTGAGCTGGCGGCCGAGCTGATGGGTCCGGCGCCATCCCGGGTCGTGGACAGGCTGGTGGCGCGGTCCGGTGGCAACCCGTTCGCGGTCGAGGTGCTGGCGGCCGCGCACCAGGCTGGGGCTACCGGCCTGCCGGCGGAGATCGGCGATGTGCTGGTGACCCATCTCAGCGACTTGTCCGACCCGGTCATGGATCTGCTGCGAGCGCTTGCCGTGGTGGGCCGGCCGACTTCGCCGGAGTTGCTGACCGCCCTCGCCGGCTCCTCCGAGGAGGAGGTCGAGGCCGCGATGTCGGCGGCGATCGAGGCGCAGCAGGTCATCGTGGACGCCGATGACCGTTATGCGTTCCGGCATGCCTTGCTGGCCGAGGCCGTGCACGGGACGACGCTGCCGGGTCAGCGTCGTCGACTGCACCGCCGACTGGCCGAGATCCTGTCGCAGCATCCCAACCACGGCGTTCGCGGCGGTGCGAAGGTCGAGCTGGCCTCCCATTGGCGGGCCGCCGGCGATCCGGTGCGCGGCCTCGCCGCGGCGATGGAAGCCATCGACGAAGCCACCGCCATGCACGCATATCCGGAGGTCGTGGAGTTTGCCGAACACGCATTGGAATTGTGGCCTGACGTCGACGATCCCGAGACGTTGACCGGGCAGAGTCGGATCGGCCTGCTTCGGCTGGCAGCAGAGGCCGCATATTTCGGCGGCGACTTCCATAAGGCGGAGCGGTTCGTCACCGCGGCGCTGGCGCTCGTCGACGAGAAGACCGACCCGGTTCTGGCCGGACGCCTGACCGAGCGCGTGGGTCGGTTCCGCTGGGTATCAGGGCAACCGGCCGAGCGCACCGAGCAGGCGTATCGGCGGGCGGTCGAGCTGATTCCCGCTGTGCCCGCGACATCTGACCGGGCCCAAGTGCTGGCGTCGCTGGGCCAGTTCATGATGCTGCGGCTGCGCCTGGACGAAGCGGTGGACTGGTGCCAGCAGGCCATCGAGATGGCGCGCGATATCGGCGACGAGCGCGTGGAGGCACACGCCGCGAGTTCGCTCGGCGCGGCACTCAGTGAGCTCGGTGACCTGGCCGGTCTGGAGTATGGACGGCGCGCCCTGGGTATTGCCGATCGGATCGGCGATGTCGACGAGGTCGGCCGCACCTATGTGAACTTGACCGTCTCGCTCCTCGACGCCTCGCAATGGTCCGAGGCGATCCGGCTTGGCTACGAGGGACTGCAGCGCAACGATGTCTACTGCCTGTCCGACTCTTACGAGTGCGCTTTGTCCGAGAACCTCGCCCGGGCCTTGCTCGCTCGCGGCCGGTTCGATGAGGCCCGCTCCTGCGCGCGCGCTGCCAGGTACGCCGCGTCTCACGTCACCCAGATCTGGATGGCGCTGCTTCGCGCGGAGCTAGATCTGCTGGCGGGCGAGCTGGATGTGGCCCAACGGGAGCTGTCCACAGCCACGTCACTCGGCGCGCAGGATGATCCCCTGTCGTTCCAGTACCACCTCGCCGTCACCGCCGCGCTCGCGGCGGCGCAGGGTGACTGGGCCGGGGTCGATGCCGTCGTCCGGGAGGGGCTGGCGATCGTCCACGGGGAGACCACGG
Source organism: uncultured Actinomycetota bacterium (assembly GCA_963819885.1). Lineage (GTDB taxonomy): Bacteria > Actinomycetota > Actinomycetes > Jiangellales > Jiangellaceae > JACVRX01. Next base: position 188,591 of record CAWFXV010000022.1, read on the forward strand.
ACACCCGGCGGACTCAGGTGGGCCTGGCACTGGCCCGGGCATTGGATGGCATTCCGCCCAACCGCGAAAGGATTGAGCTATGCCGGTCGCTGATTGAGACGGCGACCGCTGCCGCGGAGCGGATCCGCGATCGCATGGGTGACCGGGTGGTTCCTGCTGTCCCAGCCGTCTTGGTAGAGCTGCGTCGACGGCAGGCCGACCTGCGCGGCGACGTCGACAATGCGTCGTGGGACGACGTCGCCGAGGCATGGAAGCGGGAAGGCAACCGGATCCACGAGCTGCGGGCGCGGATCGTGGCCGTCGAACGGGCGCTGGCGAGCGGACACCGTGCGCGGGCCGAGGCAGCGTGGGCGGAGGCTCGGTCTCTATCCGACGAGATGGATGTCCCCGCCCTGGCGGAGCGGCTCGCCGGCGTCGGCCGGCGCGGCCGGCTGACCGTAGCCCGTTCCGACGGTAGCGATCCCTACGCGCTGACAGCGCGGGAGTTGGAGGTGCTCGCGCTGGTGGCGCAGGGGCGGACGAATCCACAGATCGGCGAGATGCTGTTCATCAGCGAGAAGACCGCGAGCGTGCACGTCTCCAACATCCTGCGCAAGCTATCCGTGTCCAACCGGGGCGAGGCCGCAGCGCTGGCGCTGCGCAAGGGTCTCGCGGGTTGATCAGGCGCGAGTCAGGTTGGACCAGCCGTCGCCGCGTCCGCGCCGAGGATCTCGACCACGGCGTCCCACCGAGCGATCTCGCAGCCGTCGTTGCGGGCGAAGGACGCGTCGACGGGCTGGCCGTTCCAGGTCCCCCGGATGGTCGCCGTCTCGGGTCCGCCGTAGATCTGTGTGCATGCCTGACCCGGGTCGACGGGTTCGAAGACGGCGGGATCGACGGCGCCCAGCGCAGCACAAGCGGCCTCCGGCTGAGGATGTGTCCCTCCGGGCGGGTCACACGTCAGCGTCCACTCCTGGGCCGCCGACCCGTTACCGAGATCGACGGTGATCGTGATCGAGGTCTGTGCAGAAGGCTCCGTGGTCGGTTGGGACGACTGGCCGGTTCCGGCGGCGACGTCGCCGTCGTCGCCGCACGCCGCTGACGCCACCAAGACACCGGCGAGCAGCAGCGCTTGCCCGATGAACGTTCGACGTCTCACCTGGTTTGCTCGTCCCCTTCCCGTGATCATGTCGACTTTGCCACCGTCGACACACGCAGAATCGACATGATCATAGGAGCAGCGGGCGCGACACGCCGTCTGCCGGTCTCTAGCTGAATCTACGGTGCGTGCTAGACGGCCTCATAGAGTCCAATCGTGGATCCGGTCCGCAATCCGTACGCACCCGGGGCCGGCCAACGCCCGCCGGAGCTGGCCGGCCGAGACGCGGTGCTCGAGCAATTCGACGTCGTCCTGGAACGAGTGGCCCGCGGCCGGCCCGAGCGCAGCTTGGTTCTGACCGGTTTACGCGGCGTGGGCAAGACCGTGTTGCTCAACGCTATGAGGTCGCAGGCGATCGGTCGGCTCTGGGGGACGGGGAAGATCGAGGTTCGGCCGGATCAGTCGCTTCGGCGGCCGCTGACGAGCGCGCTGCACATGGCCGTGCGGGAACTTGCACCGCGGCACCGGGACCCGACCCGGGTAGCCGCCTTCCTCGGCGTGCTCAAAGCGTTCGCCCTTCGAGCCAATCCCGACGGGACGAAGCTGCGGGAGCGATGGCAGCCCGGGATCGACGAGGTGGCCAGGTCCGGCCGTGCGGACAGCGGCGACATCGAGGTCGACCTGGTCGAGCTGTTCGTCGACGCGGCTGGAGTGGCCCGAGATGTCGGCGTGGGAATCGCGATCTTCGTCGACGAGATGCAAGACGTCACCGAGCCCGACGTGTCGGCGCTGTGTGCGGCGTGTCACGAGCTGTCCCAGCAAGGCTTGCCGCTGGTCGTCGTCGGGGCAGGCCTGCCGCACCTGCCGGCCGTGCTGTCGGCCTCGAAGTCGTACTCCGAACGGCTGTTCCGCTACGTGCGCATCGACCGGCTCGACCGTGCCGCCGCTGACCGGGCGCTGGTCAACCCGGCGGCCGAGGAGGGTGTTGCCTACGTGCCGGAGGCTCTCGAGGCGCTCTACGCCACAACCGAGGGTTATCCCTATTTCGTCCAGGCCTACGGGAAGGTCACCTGGGATCACGCGCCCCACAGCCCGGTCGCCATGGCGGACGTTCTGGTGGCTTCTCCAGAGGCACAGGCAGAGCTGGCAGTCGGCTTCTTCGGATCCCGCTACGAGCGCGCGACCCCTGCCGAACGCGACTACCTGCGGGCGATGGCGGCGCTGTCCGAAACCTCGGACGGAACCGTCTCGACAGCCGAGGTGGCGCATCACTTGGGTCGCAAACCGTCGTCGCTCTCCCCAGCGCGCGACTCATTGATCAAGAAGGGCCTGGTCTACTCCGCAGAGCGGGGCACGATCGCCTTCACCGTTCCGCACTTCGACGAGTACCTACGCAAGCACGGCTGAGCTGGGTCACCAAAGGCCGCCGTTGGAGATGCTGACGGCGAGCCCGATGAACGAGAGCACCCAGCCCGGCACGATCACCCAGCGCTGCGCGGTCGACGTCGAGATCATCTGGGCCACGGCGCCCAGCGCCAGTCCGACCAGGCCGGTCCATGAGCCCGGCACGTGCCACGACGGCACGAATGCGCAGATCGCCGAAACCGCTCCGAACGCCAATACCAGCGCGGCCAGGACGTTCTCGCGGGTGATCGTCGTCTTCATGGGCCGTCAGCCTGCCCACAACCCGGCACCGCGGCAACCCCGACGCGGCCCCTCCCAGTGGGGATCATCCACCGGCGATGAACGACAGCGGCTGTGGATGAGGGAACAGGCGAGCCCGATGCGCTGGTATCCTGGGTCCTCGGCCCGGCCGGTACGGGGAGTCCGTACGCCGGGCCGTGCGACGCACAAGCCCTCCTGCCACGGAGAGACCGTGGCCGCGAAGACCACAGGAGGTGAAAGGCCTTGCGTCATTACGAGGTGATGGTGATCCTCGATCCGGAGGTCGAGGAACGGACCGTAGGTCCCAGTTTGGAGCCGTTTCTGGGTGTGATCAGAAAGTCCGGCGGCACCGTCGAGAAGGTCGACATCTGGGGCCGCCGCAAGCTTGCCTACGAGATCGACAAGAAGGGCGAGGGCATCTACGCCGTCCTCGATCTGCGCTGTGAACCGGCCGCGGTCCAGGAGCTCGACCGCCAGCTCGGCCTCAACGAGTCCATCCTGCGGACCAAGGTCGTCCGCCCGGACGCCCACTGACCACAGGCTCGCATCTCCCGACCCAGCAACCCTTCGGGGAGGAAACACACTATGGCAGGCGAGACCCTCATCACCGTCGTCGGCAACCTGACCGACGACCCGGAGCTGCGCTTCACCCCCAGTGGGGCAGCCGTAGCGAACTTCCGGGTCGCATCGACGCCGCGCACCTTCAACCGGCAGACCAATGCCTGGGAGGACGGCGACCCGCTGTTCTTGTCCTGCTCGGTCTGGCGGCAGGCGGCGGAGAACGTCGCCGAGTCCCTGCACCGCGGCGCTCGGGTGGTCGTGACCGGCCGCCTCAAGCAGCGCTCCTATGAGACCCGCGAGGGAGAGAAGCGGACGGTCTTCGAGCTCGACGTCGACGAGATCGGCCCCAGCTTGCGGTACGCCACGGCAAAGGTCACCAAGACCCAGCGGTCTGGCGGAGGTTTCAGCAACGCGCAGCAGCCGACCGGTGGGTCCGACCCGTGGGCAACGGCGCCGGCGCAAAATCAAGGGGGCGGCGGTCAGGCACCAGCCGCGACGACGGCCGACGAGCCGCCGTTCTAGATCCCATTCCAACCATCCCGGTCGCAGCCGCCAGCGCAGCGACCGGGCTCCCACTCCACAAGGAGCACCACGATGGCAAAACCCGCTGTGCGCAAGCCGAAGAAGAAGGTCTGCGCTTTCTGTAAGGACAAGGTCAAGTACGTCGACTACAAGGACACCAGTGTCCTTCGGAAGTACATCTCCGACCGCGGCAAGATCCGGGCCCGGCGCGTGACAGGGTGCTGCACACGTCACCAGCGCGACGTGGCGATCGCGATCAAGAATGCTCGCGAGGTGGCACTGCTGCCCTATACCTCGACGGCCCGCTGAGGAGGGCGACCCGAGATGAAGCTGATCCTCACCCAGGAGGTGTCCGGGCTGGGCGCCGCCGGTGATGTGGTCGAAGTCAAGGATGGCTACGGCCGCAATTACCTCGTCCCGCGTGGCCTGGCGATCCGGTGGACTCGCGGAGGCGAGAAGCAACTCGACACGATCCGGCGCGCCCGGTCGGTCCGCGACATCGCTGACTTTGACACGGCGCGCGAAGTCAAGACTCGGTTGGAGTCCGCACCGGTGCCCCTGCTCGTTCGCGCCGGCGAGACCGGGCGGCTGTTCGGCGCGGTGACGCCGTCGGACATCGTGACGGCCGTGGAGAAGGCCGGCGGCCCGCCGGTCGACAAGCGCCGGATCGAGGTCGGCAACCCGATCAAGACGATCGGCGCACACACGGTGACCGTTCGCCTGCATCCCGAGGTCGCGGCGACCGTGCAGCTCGACGTCGTCGCATCCTGAGCAGCCCCGCCAGGTCGTTCATTGGTCCCTACCTGGTGACCCGGTCTGGTTGAGCCGGCTGAGGAAGCGGAGAGCCCCTTCGAGATCCGCAGTGGACAGCCCGTCCAGCGCACGGCGGAAAGCCGCCGTCTGCGCGTCGTAGCGCGCTTCGAGCTCCCGGGTCTTCTGCTGGTCCGGATGAACCAGCACACGCCGGCGGTCGGGCCAGACTCCGCAGATCCGACAACTTCAATGATCGAATACGCGTCTTAGGAGCGCCTGGAGGCGTCTTGCGCGTTTTTGACCATTGAAGACGGTGAACCGGGCGGGCCTTGGCTGGGGGATGGTCACCGGATCGCGCCGGTGACGAGCCACGCTCCCGACCGCTCGCGGTAGGCCAGGGTCGCGAGACGGGCCAGCATCCAGACGCCGATCGCGGCCCACAACGCGACCTGGCCGGCCAGCTCCGAAAGGTCGGCGACGGTTACCGCGTAGGCAGCCGGAAGGAACACGGCCACGCTGATCACGGACGCGAGCGCGAGGTAGCGGCCGTCGCCGGCGCCGATGAGCACGCCGTCGAGCACGAACACCCACCCGGCGACCGGCTGCATGAGCGCGACCACGAGCAGCGCTGCGATCAGTAGCGTGCGAACCTCCGGGTCGGACGTGAACAGGCGTGCGTAGAGCGGGGCCGCCGCGGCGACCAGCACCGCCAGCCCGACGCCGGCGAGGATTCCCCACCAGATCATGCGCTTGGTGATCGATCGCGCATCGTCGACGTCGTCGGCACCCAGCGCGCGCCCGACCAGAGCCTGGGCCGCTATCGCTACCGCGTCGAGAACGAGGGCGAGCAACGTCCAGGTAGTGAACGCGACCTGGTAGGCCGCCAGCTCTGCCGTGCCGAGGGTCGCTGCGACGGCTGTGGCGACGACCAGCGCGACCCGCATCGCCACGGTTCGCACCACGAGCGGCATTCCGGCGCCGAACGAGCGCCGGACTCCGGGCCAGTCAGGCCGGAGCGCAGCCCTATGCCGCAGTGCCCCGAGCACCACCACCCGAGCAAACGCCAGGGCCATCATCGTCTGGGCGATCACGGTGCCGAGCGCCGAACCGGCGATGCCGAGGCCAAGTCCGTACACCAGCGCGAGGTTCAGTAGGACGTTTCCGACGGCTCCGGCGACCGCTACCAGCAGCGGGGTCCGGGTGTCCTGCAGTCCACGCAGCACGCCGGTACCAGCCAGGACGAGCAGCATCGCCGGAATTCCGAGCAGGCTGATCCGCAAATAGATCTCGGCATAGCCGGCCACGTCGCCCGATGACCCGAACAGCGAGACCAGCCATGGTGCAGCCGGCCAGCCCACGACGAGTGTGCCGGCGCCGACGAGTAGTGCGAGCCAGCAGCCGTCGATGCCCTGTCGCATCGCGCCGCGCAGGTCGCCCGCGCCGAGCATCCGTGCGACGGCAGCAGTGGTGCCATAGGCCAAGAACACCGAGATGTTGACCAGGGTGCCGAGAATCGTCGCGGCGATTCCGAGCCCGGCCAACTGTGGGGTCCCGAGATGACCGACGATCGCAGCGTCGGCCAGGAGGAACAACGGCTCGGCGACCAGCGCTCCCAGCGCCGGCAGGGCCAGCCGAAGAATCTCCTGATCGGCCGCATGTCGCCGAAACGACCTCGGCGGGTGAGGACGACGTAGCCGAAAGAGCATGGCCCGGTCGACGCTACGGTCGGGTCGAAAGACGCCTGGCGCCGTCTCACATCCTGAGATCAGGACCGGCGGATCTCCGTCCACATGCCGTGGATGACGTCGGTCCTGCTCGGAGCCGGGCCACCTGAACCGACCTGTCCGACTGTGCACCAGTTCTCCCCAGCCTGTGCACAAGTTTGGGGACGGATGTCCACCAGCACTCCCAAGGCCTATCCACAGCGATCCTTCCCGCCGCACTCGGCTGTCCGTAACCTTCGGCGCGGCCTGGGGCGGCGGGCTCGCGACTCGATGCTCGCAGGTGTGTCAGTGGCGGCTTGTATACAGTGGCGCAAGGATCGAACATGCGTTCGAAAGGGGCGAGCCGGCAGTGACCGTGGCTGAGCTTCCGGACCGGCGCGACGATCGTGCGCAGCTCTCGGGATACGACCGGACACCGCCGCAGGACGTCGCCGCGGAGCAGTCCGTCCTCGGCGGCATGTTGTTGTCCAAGGACGCCATTGCCGACGTGGTCGAGGTACTCCGCGGGCATGACATGTACCGCCCCGCGCACGAGACGATCTACGAGGCGATCCTCGACCTCTACGGGCGAGGGGAGCCGGCCGACCCGGTCACGGTGGCGGCTGATTTGCAAAAGCAAGGTGACCTCGGCCGGGTGGGCGGGGCGCCGTACCTGCACACGTTGGTGTCTTCAGTGCCGACGGCCGCCAACGCTGGCTACTACGCCCAGATCGTGCGCGAACGGGCCGTGCTGCGTCGGCTGGTCGAGGCCGGGACCCGGATCGTCCAGATGGGCTACGGCGGCGACGGAGAGGTCGACGACATCGTCGACCGCGCGCAGGCGGAGGTGTACGGAGTCACCGACCGCCGGACCTCGGAGGATTACCTGCCCCTCGGCGACATCATGGAGGGCACTCTCGACGAGATCGAGGCGATTGGGTCTCGCGGCGGCGAGATGGTCGGCGTCCCCACCGGCTTCGCCGACCTCGACGCGCTGACCAACGGCCTGCACCCCGGCCAGATGGTCGTGCTGGCTGCTCGGCCAGCCATTGGCAAGGCGCTGGCGCTAGACACGCCTTTGCCGACGCCGACCGGGTGGACAACCATGGGGGAGGTTCGGGTTGGTGACGAACTCTTCGGAGCCGACGGCAGGCCGACGCGGGTTATCGCTGCGACCGACGTGATGGAGCATCGGCCCTGTTACGAGATCGAGTTCTCGGACGGCTCGGTCATTGTTGCCGACGGGCAACACCAGTGGGTCACGTCCACCCGGGCGCAGCGAAGGGCGCTCGGCGAGCGGCGATTACCCACGTACTACTGGCCCGCTGAGTCCATCGACCGGCTGAGGAACGCGGCAAGCAGGGGAGGTGCCGATCGGCTAGTGAGCCGGAGCGAGGTACTCACAGAAATCGGGCGAGAGTTCCTTGCGGCCTTCAACACGGTCGTCCGTCAGCTGGCGACAAAAGGTAAAGCGCCTCGACGTGCGAGTGGGCCTAAGCGCACATATATGCGGTCCTGTCCGGTCTATTCCCGCCGGGATGTCCTCGCTGCATTACTAGCCCGTGTGACCACGCCAGTGGGGTCTGCGCAGGCCGCTGAGTTGGGTGACAGCGTGAGAACAACCGAGGAGATCGCGGCAAGCGTGTACTGCGATGGAGCCGAGCGCCGCCGGAACCACTCGATCCGCGTGGCCAAGCCACTTGATTTACCTCACCGCTCCCTTCCATTCGACCCCTATACGCTTGGGGCTTGGCTCGGCGACGGACATTCGCACGCGGCCCGAATCACAACGACCGACACGGAAATCCTTGGCCGAATCGAAGAAGCCGGCATCATTACGGTCCGGCAGGGTCAAACAATCACCTATCGCCTGATGAAGCCGTCAGCTATTGTCGATGCAGAACCGAGGAACTGCGTCGTGTGCGGGCGCCTGTTCACGCCGGCGACCACGCAGGTGCGAACGTGCGGACGGTCATGCGGGGGAAAGAGTAGAGACCTCCCCGGCGAGCATCCGGCGCCGTCCTGTCGGCGCTGCGGCGGCTCAGCGACAACTGGCTTCGGGTGGTGCTCGGCTTGTGTCAAGTCACACGGCTCAGTCCAGGGTGTCCTGCGGAGAATCGGCGTCCTCGGGAACAAGCACATCCCGAGGAAGTATCTGCGCGCATCTGAAGCACAGCGCCGCGATCTCCTTGCTGGGCTGTTGGATACTGACGGCCACTGCACCCCATTAGGACTCGTCCAATTCGCCGTCACCAACGAACGCCTGGCCCGCGATACCCTTGAGCTGATTTTGAGTCTCGGCTACAAATCCACGTTAAGCACTAGGCCCTGTAAAGGCCGGACTGAAAAATCGTCGACCGTTTGGACTGTCACCTTTACCCCTAGCGACAAAGTATTCGGTTTGACGCGAAAGAACATCCGGATCAAGGCGAGTGGAGCGCGGACGAGCACGCGCTATATCACAAGGGTCGACCGCGTGGATTCAGTCCCTGTTCGATGCGTCCAGGTCGACAATGTCGACCATCTTTACCTTGCTGGGCCCTCGATGGTACCGACGCACAATTCGACGCTTGGCCTCGACCTCGCCCGTGCTGCGGCCATCCGACACCAGCTGACCACCGTGATGTTCTCGCTGGAGATGAGCCGTAACGAGATCACCATGCGGTTGCTCTCGGCCGAGGCGCGGGTGCCTCTACATCACATGCGGACCGGCTCGATGACCGACGACGACTGGAACCGAATCGCCCGCCGCACCGGTGAGGTTTCCAGCGCGCCACTGTTCCTCGATGACTCGCCGAATATGACCATGATGGAGATCCGGGCCAAGTGCCGCAGGCTCAAACAGCGTCATGATCTGCGGCTCGTCATCGTCGACTACCTGCAGTTGATGACCAGCGGGAAGCGAGTTGAGAGCCGGCAACAGGAAGTCGCCGAGTTCTCCCGCGCTCTCAAGTTGTTGGCCAAGGAGCTCGAAGTCCCGGTCGTCGCGATCAGTCAGCTCAACCGCAGCGCAGAGCAGCGACAGGACAAAAAGCCTATGCTTGCCGATTTACGCGAATCGGGCGGCATTGAGCAGGACTCGGACATGGTCATACTTTTACACCGAGAAGACGCATATGAGAAGGAATCGCCTCGCGCCGGCGAGGCTGACTTCATTGTCGCCAAGCACCGCAATGGACCAACCGCGACCATCACGGTCGCCTTCCAGGGCCATTACAGCCGCTTCGTGGACATGGCCCAATAAAGGGGTACCCATGGGCACCAACAACCGCCAGCGCCGAGCTGCGAAACGGCGCAAGCGTCGCAATCACAACTCTGGTCGGAGCACAACTTGGTTCGGGCCCCCAGCAGGGGCCCGAGAACCTGGGGGAAACTGGGCCGATCAGTACTCGCAGGCCATGACGATCATTCGGTCCGTACTTCTCGAGATCTCCGCCGACCGGACCCGCGCCGCTGACTATTCCCAGCTGTTCCTCGGGCCCGTAGCGCCGGTTCCGGCGGCGGTGATGATTCAGGCGATCGACGAGTACGCCAGAGCTGCCATCGGCGCAGCGGCAGGCGCCGGCTGGCTGCCGTCGGACCTGGCCGAACTGACCAGTCGCCGGCTGAACGCTGAGCACGTCCCGATCCTGGCCGCATTGCTTACCGGGGAAGCCCGTCGACATCCGGCCGGCCGCGTCGCTGAGTCCTGGTGGGACGATCTGGCCGGGCTCGGGCTCGCTGCGGCTTTGGATCCGCTCACTGTCGCCTCCCTGGAGCTGCTCCTCGAGCTGCTGGCGGTGGTGCGCACGCTGCCGCCGATTCCGATCCTGATCCCGCCTCCCGGCCTCGCCACTGGCGTGCGGGGTCCGAGCGCGGGCATCGAGCCCAAGGTGCTCTCGCGAGTTCGCTCACTGCTGGCCAAGGCCGAGTCCACCGAGTTCCCGAAGGAGGCCGAGGCACTATCGGCGAAGGCGCAGGAACTCATCAGCCGCTACGCACTGGACCGGCTCACACTCACGCAGGATGCGGCGGACGACCATGAGCTGACGACATCACGGATGTGGATCGAACCGCCATACCTGCTGGCGAAGGCCATGCTGATCAACGCCGTGGCCAGCGCCAACCGGTGCCGGTCGGTGCTGACCCGAGAATTCGGTTTCAGCACCATCGTCGGCGATGCTGCTGACATCGAGGCAGTCGAGTTGATCTCGACGTCGTTGTTGGTCCAGGCCAGCGGAGCGATGCTCGGGCACGGTTCGCTGGTCGACCGGTGGGGCACGTCGCGCACGCGATCATTCCGGCAGTCCTTCCTCGTCTCCTACGCTGTCCGCATCGGCGAGCGGCTACAAGCCGCCACCGACAAAGCAGCCGCTGACACCGGCAGGTCGGGTCAGCTCGTGCCGCTTCTTCGACGGCGTGCAGAACGAGTCGACGCCGCCATGAACTCGATGTTCCCCGAGCTGATCTCGCGGGGCCCTCCTGTCAGTAACGAGTTCGGGTGGGCTGCTGGCCGGGCAGCAGCCGATCTCGCGGTTCTGGATGTGCGCGCGCGGGTGTCCTCCGGAGCGGCCTGATCAGCGTCCGATGTCGAGATCGTGGTGGCTGTTCCGACAGCGCCCAGGGATGGGGCGGCCGGCACCCGATGGACGTGCCCGTCTTCATCGTCACTCATGAACCGCCGGCGGATTGGGCGGCAACGCGAAGGTGCTGGCGTGACACATCTGATCTACCACGTGCAACGGCAGCCCTGAGACCGAACTGGATCCACCGACGCAGGCCCGCGGGCAACTGGAGTTCTCACTGAGAGGAGCTATCGGCGGCCCTGCAGCAGCATGCGGATCGCGTTGTCGACACGACGTTGGCGAGTCTTGGTGGTCTTGTTCTTCTCGATCGCCAGGACGTTTCGCGAAGCGGTTCAGGACCGATCGGGCAGCTGCTGAACCGCCCAGCCGTTGCCGTCGGGGTCGGAGAAGAAGACGAACGAGCCCCAGTCGAATACTTGCACGTCGCTGACATCGACCCCGCGGGCGGCGAGCTCGGCCCGTGCGACCTCGATGTCGTCGACGACGAGCTGCAGCCCTTCGACAGACCCCGGCGTCATCGACGACAAGCCGGAGCCGATCGAGATCGACGCTGGCGAGCCCGGCGGCGTGAGCTGAATGAACCTCACCCCGCCGCCCACGTCCGCGTCCTGGTCGAGGGTGAAGCCGGCCTTGTCGACATAGAAGGCCTTCGCACGGTCGACGTCGGATACGGGGACATTGACCAACTCGAGTCGGAAATCCATGGCCCGTGACCGTACCCGCTGCCTCCGACAGGCCCGCGGGCCATGTGGTTGGAGCTTGCACCGGGCCGCGTCCAACCAACGAACTGCCAGCGTGCGACGGGCTGTCAACGCAATCGTGTCTCCGGATACCTTGGAGAGCCGTACACGATCGCGGTGACACGAGACGAGGTGACCTGGTGGCCGGCCCCGCTACTGATCAGTTGCGCCTCGGTCAGGGCGGCCCGGTCGAGTTGGACCGGCGACTCGACCAGTATCGACGTGAGCTGACCGGCTATTGCTACCGGATGCTCGGGTCCGGCTTCGACGCCGAGGACGCGGCACAGGAAACGCTGATCCGTGCCTGGCGGGGCTTGGACCGGTTCGAAGGTCGGGCGGCGGTGCGATCGTGGCTCTACCGAATTGCCACCAACGTCTGCCTCACCATGCTGGCGAGCCGAAAGCGCCGAGCCCTGCCAGTCGACCTCTCGCCGTCCTCACCGCCCGTCGAGGCCTCCCTTGGTGAACCGCTGCCACTGGGCACGTGGATCGAGCCGATTCCAGATGGACACGTCGATACGCCGGTCGGCGATCCGGCTGCGGTGGCCGAGTCGCGGGAGTCGATCAGGTTGGCGTTCGTGGCGGCACTTCAGCACCTGCCCGCCCGGCAGCGGGCTGTGCTGATACTGCGAGAAGTGCTGCGCTGGAAGGCTGACGAGGTCGCAGAACTCCTCAATACCACCGTCGCGTCGGTCAACAGCGCGCTACAACGGGCCCGGTCCACGTTGAGAAAGGCGGAGCTCGGGGCCTCTCGTCCGTTGGACGTCCTGGACGACGAGGACAAGGCGCTGCTGAACCGGTACGTGGACGCGTTCGAGCGGTACGACATCGAATTGCTGGTGTCGCTGCTGCACGAGGATGCCACCCAGTTGATGCCGCCATACCCGATGTGGTTGCAGGGCCGGGCGGATATCGGCAGGTGGCTTCTCGGGCCGGGGATCGGCTGTCTTGGGTCCCGCCTCGTCCCGATCATGGCGAATGGCTCGCCGGCACTCGCGCAGTATCGACGAGCAGACAATGGCGGCTACCAGCCGTTCTCGATCCAGACCATGGAGGTGTCAGGCGGGCGCATCACTCGGCTCACCCACTTCGTGGAACCTGGATTGTTCGCCTTGTTCGACCTTCCCAACCGGCTCGAGCATGACGGGCAAGCAGTCGAGCAATCCGACCAACGCCAACAGATCCCGTAGTTCACTGGGCGCGTGTCGAAGATGCATCGAGCGCCCAGCGCGTCGCAGCGTGAGCTGCAACCGAGCAAGGGAATCGACAGTCGTGATGGTCGGGACGGTCAGCCCGCTGGCGTCACAGGTCAGCGGCGTGGCGCCCGAGCGGGCCAGCCGGCGACCGAGGTCGTCAACATCGTTGGGCGTGATCGATGCTTCGAATACCACGACCATGATCGCCGGCGGGCCGAGTGCGCCCGGGGATGGCGCCGGCGACTCGTCGGCAACGTCCACCGGCTACCTCCATATGGTGCTGCACCAGGGTCGACCACTCACTGGTCGAAAACTCATCGCGAAAGTACGCCGAGCGATGAGTTCCGGATCTGTCTCCGGTCCCTACCACGACGAAAGCACCACGCACCGAACCAAGAGGAGATGATCATGCTCGCAGACAGTAAGGCGTTCAGTGGCTTCTCGGTGAACGACGTTTCGCAAGCCCGCGCGTTCTACGAGGACACGCTCGGCCTGCGGGTATCCGAGGCCAACGGCATGCTGACCCTGCACCTGGCCGGTGGCCGGGACATCCTGGCGTACCCGAAGGACGACCACACACCTGCGTCGTTCACGATCCTCAACTTCCCCGTCGACGACGTCGAGGCGGCAGTCGACGACCTCGCCAAGCGGGGCGTCACCTTCGAGCGATACCCCGACATGGGAGCCGACATGGACGAGAAGGGCGTCTTCCGTGGCGGAGGGCCGCTGATCGCGTGGTTCACCGATCCCGCCGGCAACGTCTTGTCGGTGATCCAGGACGGCTGACCACCTCATACCCAACCATGCTCACCGGCCTCGTACGCGCTCTCCCACGCGTTGATAGAGAGGGTCACCGAGGTGGCGAAGAAGCCGGACAAGCTGGCGCTCTACGACCGGCTGCTGGCAGCCGCTGGTGATCTCGCCGGCAAGTCCAACTTTGGCTCCGCCTACACGGCGGTCAACGGCAACATGTTCTCGATGATCTCCAAGCACGGGGTGGTGGGCATCCGGCTTCCTGAGGCTGAGCGGGCCGCGTTGGTGTTCGATGTCATGGTCACTGCCACCTCTCGTCCACAGGACCCTGATGCAGACTGTTGACGAGCGCAAGGGTGGTCTACGGTTTGGAGCTGACCTGCGAGACCCCACCCATGAGAGGTCCGGCGGCGATGAACACTCAGCCCCCTGCTGAAAACGGACAGCAACGCCCAGTCGATACGACCGTCCCCCATTCGGCACGTATCTGGAACTACTGGTTGGGCGGCAAGGACAACTTCGCGGTCGACCGCCAAGTTGGTGATCAAGTTCTTGAAATCTTTCCGGACATAGGTTACCTGGCCCGGTCCGTGCGTGGGTTTCTGGTCCGGGTCGTGACCTATCTTGCCGGCGAGGCGGGAATTCGGCAATTTCTCGATATCGGCACCGGTCTGCCCACTTTTCAGAACACGCACGAGGTAGCGCAGGCTGTTGCGCCAAAGAGCCGCGTCGTCTACGTCGACAACGATCCGCTCGTTCTTTCGCATGCGCGTGCGTTGCTGACCAGTGCGCCGGAGGGCGCCACCGACTACATCGATGCCGACGCCCGAGACACCGAAAGAATCATGCGTGAGGCCGGGCGAACTCTGGACTTCAGCAAGCCGGTCGCAATCACCATGCTGGGTGTTCTTGGACACGTAATGGACGATAACGAGGCCAACGCGATTGTGGACCACTTGATGGCGGCCACGGCGGCTGGCAGCTACTTTGCGATCACCGACCCCACCCATAGCGAATCGATGGATGCGCTCCTACGACATTGGAATCAGTTCGGTGAACCAAAGATGACGGCCCGCAACCCAGAACAGCTTGCGCGGTTCCTGAATGGCCTGGAACTTGTGGAGCCGGGAATGGTGCCGGTTTCACAATGGCGTCCCGATCTCGGCGAGACAATCGTCGAAGGTGGAGTGCGAGAAGAGGCCGACCCGTTGGGGGCGGTCGGCCGCAAGCCCTAGTCGCTTCCGGCCGCCGGCGGGCAATGATGGCCGGCATGGCCCTGCTGCGCACCGCCCACACCGCCGACCTCGACCCGGCGACCCTCGCGTCTGCCCGAGCGCTGCTCTACGACGTCTTCGACGACATGACCGACGACGACTGGGAGCACGCGCTCGGCGGGATGCATGCCCTGATCTGGGCCGGACCGGACCTGGTCGGGCACGGATCGGTAGTGCAACGCCGGCTGGTGTACCGAGGCCGGGCGCTGCGAACCGGCTATGTGGAAGGTGTGGGTGTGCGGGCCGATCAACGCAACCGCGGGCACGGGTCGGCGATCATGACGGAGTTGGAGCGGGTCGTACGCAACGCGTACGACCTGGGAGCGTTGGGCGCCACCGATGATGCGGTGGATTTCTATTCCGGTCGTGGCTGGCAGCGCTGGCGGGGGCCGTCGTCGGCGCTCACGGCGAGCGGCGTCAGGCGCACCGAGGACGACGACGGCGGCATCTACGTGCTGCCGGTGACGATCGCGCTGGATACCTCCGCCGAACTCACCTGCGACTGGCGCGACGGCGACCTCTGGTAGTCATCGGCTTGGTCGGACGACCCCCGCGTCGCCGCCGCCACGCCGCACCGGCTCGGCCACGGCGACGAAAAGCCCGTCCTGGTCGCGTTCGATCGCCGTGACAGCTCCGATCTCGGCCACGCTGACAAACGTGTGTCCGCGCGCCTGCAATTCCGCCGCCCAGGCCGCGAAGAACGCCGGCTCGGCCGAAACCGAGGCGGTGTTTCGCTGTGACGCGCGCGGAGCGGCAACGGCGTCGGGCAACGTGTATCCGAAGTCGAGCCGGTTGAGCAGCGTCTGCAGCACCGTGGTGATGATCATCGAGCCGCCCGGCGAGCCCAGGGCCAGGACAGGCTCGCCGTCGTCGAGAACGATCGTGGGGCTCATCGACGAACGGGGCCGTTTGCCTGGAGCCGGCAGGTTTGGATCGGGCGCCGTTCCTTGCGTCGGGGTGAAGTTGAAGTCGGTCAGCTCGTTGTTCAGCAAGAAGCCCCGCCCCGGCACGACGATCCCGGAACCACCGGTCTGCTCGATGGTCAGCGTGTAGGCCACAACGTTGCCCCGCCGGTCCCAGGTGGTGAGGTGGGTCGTCGAGACCCCTTGCTGGCCACCGTCGTTCGCGCTGGCCGAGACGGCGGCACACGGCGCGTACGAGCCGTCCGGTGAACCCGGTGGCACCGGCTTGGCCGCTGCCTGGAAAGCGTCGATCAGGCAGGCGCGTTCGTCCGCGAACTCCTGGGAGAGCAGCTCGTCGAGTGGGACGTTCACGACGTCGGGATCACCGACGTAGCGGTTGCGGTCGGCGAATGCGAGCGCCGTCGCCTCGAGATAGCGGTGCAGTGCTTCGGCTCGGTCCAGCGTCCCCAAGTCGCTGTTCTCGAGGATGTTCAGCGCTTCTCCGACGGTCGAGCCGCCGGACGACGGCGGCGCCATGCCGGCCACGGTCAGCCCGCGGTACTCCACCAGAGTCGGATCCCGGAGCAAGGCTTCGTACGCCTCGAGGTCCGGCAGCTCCATCAGCCCCGGCCGGACCACCCGGGTGGATCCGGGCACTACCGGCGGCGCCATCACGGTCTCGACGATCTCTTCGGCGAGACGGCCGTCGTAGAGGAACTCGGTTCCCCGCTGGCCTAGCAGTTCATACGTGCGGGCCAGGTCGGGATTGCGCAGGACGGTTCCCTCCTCGGGCGGCGTGCCGCCGGGGAGGAACAGCTCGCGAGTGCTGGTGAAGTCAGCGAACCGGGCCGCATTGTCGATTGTCTGCTGGCGGAACGTCGCATCGACCACGAAGCCCTTGTCGGCCAGGCGCGCAGCCGGCCGAAGCGCGTCCCGAAGGCCGATCGACCCCCACTTGTCCAGAGCCAGTTCCCAGGTTGCCGGCGTCCCAGGCACGCCGACAGACAGCCCGCTGGTGACGGCCTCGGCGAACGGGATGGCGAGCCCGGTCTCGACGTCGACGAAGGCGTTGTCCCGCATTTCCGCCGGTGCGGTCTCCCGGCCGTCGATGGTGTGGATCCGACCGGTGCGGGCGTCGTAATAGACAAAGAACCCACCGCCGCCGATCCCGGCGCTGTACGGCTCGGTGACACCCAGCGCGGCCGCTGTCGCGACGGCCGCGTCGACCGCGTTGCCGCCTCGCCGCAGCACGTCCAGGCCGACCTCCGTCGCGTACGGGTCGACCGACGACACCGCACCGCCACGGCCGATGGCGACTGGATCCTTCGGCGGCGCCTGTGGAGCTGCGCTGGCTGGAGCCGCGATGAGGGCGATTGCTGCGATTCCGCCTAACCCGTGGGCAAGTAGTTGCGAACGTCGAAACATCTCAGGTCCTTCGGTCGGCCTGGTCGAATCGTCCCCGAGCGCTTTCAACCGGAAACTCTACGCAGGAAGGATGTCGATATGAACCTCGATGCGATGCCGGCCGGTTTCCTCTGGGGGGTCGCGACCGCGGCGTACCAGATCGAAGGAGCGGTCGACGAAGACGGGCGCGGCTCCTCCATCTGGGACACCTTCAGCCATACACCGGGTCGCACTCAGGCGGGCGACAACGGCGACGTCGCCGACGACCATTACCACCGGTGGCAGCAGGACGTCGGCATCATGCAGGAACTCGGACTCGGTGCGTACCGGTTCTCGATTGCCTGGCCACGTATCCAGCCCAGTGGCTCGGGCCGGCTCGAGCCACGCGGCGTCGGCTTCTACGACCGCCTTGTCGATGCGCTGCTGGCGGCCGGCATCGCACCGGTGGCCACGCTCTACCACTGGGACCTTCCGCAGCCGCTCGAGGATGCAGGCGGGTGGCCGGTCCGGGACACAGCCGCCCGATTCGCCGACTATGCGGCCGGCATTGGTGCCGCGCTCGGGGATCGGGTGAACACCTGGATCACGCTCAACGAACCCTGGTGCGCCGCGTTCCTCGGGTACGCCTCCGGCGTGCACGCACCAGGTCGGACGGCGCCCTCGGACGCACTCGCGGCGGCACACCACCTCAACCTTGCCCACGGCGCGGCTCTGCCGGCGTTGCGTTCGGCTGCGCCGCAAGCCCGGCTCTCGGTGGCACTCAATGTGCACGTCGTTCGACCGGAAAGATCAAGCGACGCCGACGCCGCGCGGCGAGTCGATGCCGTGGCCAACCGGGTGTTCCTCGGCCCCATGCTGGGGTCGGGCTATCCGTCCGATCTGCTGGCCGACACGTCGGCGATCACCGACTGGTCGTTCGTCCGAGACGGCGACGATGCAGCGATCGCTGCGGTGGACTCCGGCGGCATCGACCTGCTCGGCGTCAATTACTACACACCCTCCGTGGTCCGGCAGTGGGACCGCCTGTCGGAGCGGCTGCGGGCCGATGGCCACGGTCAGTCAGAACACTCGCCGTTCGTGGGCTGCACCGACATCGAGTTCGTTCCCCAGCCTGGACAACACACCAAGATGGGTTGGGCCGTCGATCCCACCGGGTTGACCGAGCTGCTGCTCCGGCTTCATCGTGATCATCCCGGCGTGCCGGTAATGGTCACGGAGAACGGGGCCGCGTTCGACGACGAAATGACACCCGACGGCCGAGTGCCCGACCAAGACCGCATCGACTATCTGCACGATCACATCGACGCCGTTGCCGCGGCGATGAAGGCGGGCGTCGACGTGCGTGGGTACTTCGTCTGGTCGTTGATGGACAACTTCGAGTGGGCCTACGGGTACTCGAAACGGTTCGGCATCGTGCATGTCGACTACGCCTCCCAGACCCGGACGTGGAAGGACAGCGCGCACTGGTATCGCGATCAGATCGCACGCTGGCGAGATCGGCGGCCATAACGCGGGCGCGCGACATCGCTGATGGCACTCCTCGGCGCGCTGGCCATGGCCGGGTGCTCACCAGCTGCGTCCGACCGGACAGCCGCGGAACCTACGGCGGCCGATACGTCCGTTGCCGCTACCACGCGCACGTCGACGCCACCGCCGCCGCCGACCACGCCCTCGCCGACTCCGACTCCGCCGCACCCGGTTTCGATCCAGGCGCTGATCGAGGCCGAATACGACGGCGGCGGAGTCCAACCCGACGAGGGTCCTTGACGAGACCAGCAGCTATCCGCACTACTTCGTCGCCTATCGCAGCAGCGGCCTGACCATCTCGGGAATCACGAACGTACCCAAGGGCGACGCTCCCACCAGGTGGCCGCATCTCACCGTCAGGGTGTCGGCAGGGTGGACGAGATCGCCGCGGACGACGTCGCTGCCCTCGTCGGCGCTGCCCGGCAGCGACTGGCCGGACTGCATCCAGTCGAGCTGACGTTCGAGCCAGCAGAGGTGCAGTGGGAGGGCGTGACGTTGACGGCCACCCCCGCCGAGGCCGTCGCTGCGGTACGAGGCGCGCTCCGCACGACCATCGCTGAGGTCCGCGGTGCTGATCGAGTGCCCGGTGCCCAGGACGAGGCACTGTGGCCGCATGTCAGTCTGGCCTTCGCCAGCGCCGCGGTGCCGGCAGCCACTCTGCTCGACGCAATCGTCGAGAGGTCGATCGAACCCGTGACGATCACGATCGACCACGTTTCGTTGATCAAACTTCGCCGCGATGGTCGGCGCTACGTCTGGTCGGCAGTTGCCGCGGTGCCACTCGGTTCACCGATGACGACCGGCTAGCATCACGCATCGTGTTCCGGCGACCCGCACGAGAACGTCACCGCGTGGCATCGAGCATTGCGTGACTCGATCACCGACGAACAGCGTGCCGCTGTCTTGCGGATCAAGGATGTCTGGCACCGACTGTCGAGCTATCCCCACGAGGTCGGGGTTCGAGATCTACACGGCGGTTCTCGAGGACGACGTGCGAACGGTGGAGCGGTTCCGCGGCTGGCTCGCGGACCGCGGTCTGCCCCAGACGTGAGGACGGCAGCCGACGCGTATCAAACCCGCCTCCCGCCGACTCATTGAGAAGAGCCAGCAAGCCATCGACTACCGAGGAGTGGGCACATGAGCCGAACCGAGTTCCGAGTCGATCAACCGCAAGCGAACGACCTCGTTGGCGACCCGTTGTTGATCGCCGGCACGGGTGGCGGCTTCGAGGCGACGATCGACATCCGGGTACTGGATGCGAACGGCAACGAGTTCGTGACGACGTCGGCCCAGTCCACGAACTTGCTTTCGGCGTGGCAGACGCAGGTCGAGCTGCCCAATCCGCCGCCCACGAACAGGGGCGTCGTGGAGGTCGCGCCCAGTACGGGAGCGGATGAGGCCGAGGCGCGAGTCTCAGTGCCGGTGTTCTTCGGCACCCGAATCGTGTCCGGCTTTCGCAGCTACCTCCTGCACGTGGTCCAGCCGGGTGAGACGCTGTCTGGAATCGCAGCCGCTGAGCCTCTGTACATCGGCAGCGGGTTCGGGCCGATCTTCGAGGCGAACCGCGACATCATCGGCGATCCAAATCTCATCCATCCCGGCCAGGTCCTGCGAATCCCGGCCGACTTCTGACTCTCACGAGGTGATCTTGCGACAGTTTCGCCGATCTCCCCGATAGCGAACAGCCGCCCCGCACGCTCGCAGCGACTGGAGGGTTCTCCACCTCTCCCGACCAAAGAGAGGTGGAAGAGCCTCCACCCGTCGGCTCGGGCGTCCAAAACGCGTCAAGACGGCCATTAGCCTGCGTTAGCGCGGATTTGACACTCACAGATCATGGGTGGTGGGTGGCCACGGCGGGTCGGTCGGCCAGATCGGGCTCACGGCCGTGATGTCGGACGGCGCGGGCGAACAGCGCCAGCGTCGGGGTGAGCAACACAGCGCCGACGGAAAGCGCGGTGCGGACCGACCACCTCGTGCCCACCACACCCAGCACCGGGCCGCCAGCCCATTCGCCCGCGCTTCCGGCGACGCCAGCGATCGACAACACCGTGGCCCGAACCCGGGAGTCAGTCACGGCCCCGTTGAGCCAGGTGCGGAACGGTGGCTCGGTGATCGAGCGGATGACGGTCGTCGCCCAGTACGTCAAAAGGGCGACCCACACCGTTCCGGCCAAGGCGAAGGCGAGCGCGGCCAGGATCAGCAGCGCGTGCAGCAGCAACAGGAAACGGGCCAGGCGATCCTGCCCGAGCCGTTCGACCCGAGTGACGAGTGGGGCGGCAACCAGGAAGGAAAGGACCAGCGAGCCTGCTCCGATCAGGCCGAACCAGGCGACGTCGCCGAGGCCGGCCAGGTCCGGCAGCCCCACCTCGAGCAGCAGGTGTGCCTCCCACAGCCGATCGAATCCCTCGGCCCACATGCCAGTGACGAAGGCAATGGCGAGGACGAGCAGCAGAATCCGGTGTGCCCGGACCAGCCGGCCGCCATCGCGCGCGGTGGAGACGGCCGCAGCCAGGTGGGACCTGTCCGGCGATCGACTCGGACGGACAAACCCGTGCTCCGGCATCGCCAACCCGAGGAACACTGCGAGACCCAAGGTCACGACTCCGGCGGCGAGGAACGGCAATCGCAGGTCGACGACGGCGAGCGCGACCGCCGCCGCGATTCCAACCAGCCCAGCGGCCCGGGCGAGCTGGGCCGATCGTTGATAGGCCGACCCGAGCCGTTCCTGTCCGAGTTCGTCGGCGAGCCAGGCGTCTTCCGCACCGCTTCGGAACGTCCAGCCAATCCCCCAGAGCGCTGCCGCGGCGATGACGACTGCAGCGGTCTGGACAGCCCCGGTGATGATCATCGCAAGGCCGGAGATGACCGCGGCGACGATCAGCGAGAGCCGTCGCGAATAGAGATCGGCGACGACTCCGGTGGGAATCTCGAACAGGAAGTACGCCACCTCCAAAGCCGTTCCGGTGAGGACGAGCTGCAGCGGCGTCATGTCGACATCCCGGATCAGGTAGACCGCCGCGGTCGTCCAGGACAGCGATCCGACGAACGCCCAGACCGCGGTGTAGATCAGCCACACCGGGTACGCGCGAAGTCGTCGCATGGGCACGACGAAAGGGTGACGGATGGGAGATCGCCGCGACGAGCGAATTACCTGGCCCGGCCCCCAGCCGATGCCGAGCCCAGCCAGGAATGTGGGGCTGCGGCCCAGCACCAACCGAGCCGAGGCCGGCCTTGGCTGACCCACAACGCCGGGACACGGCGGTCCCCGCAGCGCGAGGCCAGCGTCGAGAAGCAGTTGCGGGTCCGCAGGATTCCTGGGAAGTGAGTGATCAGCGCGAGCCCTTCGTCGATCGTGAGCGGTGACCGCCCGACTGAGGTGATTCGGGGGAGCGCTTCGTCGGGCACGACACCGAGGGTGGCCTTCCCGGTGTCGACGTCGAGCACGAGGTACGGGTCAGCAGGAATCTCGACCCCGGCGATCGGCGTAAACCGGTTGAGGTCGTCATCGTCCATCGACGTGAATCCGGGGCGGCCGTTCATCTCCGTCATGGCAATCGCCTCGGTGCGCGGCACCAGGCCTTCGCCGGCCACCAGGACGAACGGGATCCGGTCGCTGCCGCCGATGGGCAGGGTAGTGACGATGTCGGCAAGCGGGTTGAGCCGACGGACGAACTCGGCCTGCGGGACTCGGATGAGCTTCGGGTATCCCAACTCGACCAGCGTGTCGACCTGACGGGTCAATTCGGCACGAAGATTGACTCGACGATCGTCGGACACAGCCGCTGGCAACGAGCCCTCCTCGGGCTGGTGGATTCCATCCGACGACCTCAACGCCGCGCCAGCCGCCGGCGTTCCCGGAGCCGTCATTATCGCTTCGCCTTGTCTCACAGCTACCTCCCAGCTCCGTCACAGCGTGGCCCCAACTCGGCGGGCAAACCTGTTCGTCATCACGACCACATCTGAGGAGAAGGAGGAACCAGCAATGCGAGCAAGGCACAAGATGATCGCTGCCGCGGGCACCGTAGGCCTGGCCGGCCTGGTCGGAGCCGTAGTGGCCGCCCCGGCAATGACTGCCTCGGCGGTTTCGGCGGCGACCAGCGTGGCCACTGGCCGCGTCGAGGTCTTCGCGAATGCGCTGGCCGGACTGGTGGAGGACGGCACGATCACCCAGGAGCAGGCGGACCGCGTCGCCGAAACCCTCGACGAGCAGCTGCCGGATCGTGGGCCGGGTGGGCTCGGCGGGCCAGGTCACCACGGCGTCCTCCTCGGCCTCGAGGCGGCCGCAGAGGAACTCGGACTGACCCGGGAAGAACTGCACGAGCAACTGAGCGGCGGAGCAACCCTCGCCGAGATCGCCGAGGAGCAAGGCGTCGACGTCGATGACCTCGTGAGCGCTCTCGTCGCTGCCGCCGAACAAGACCTCGCGGCTGCGGTGGAGGACGGTCGGCTCGATCAGGAGCGGGCCGACGAGATCGCCGCCGATCTCGAGGACCGGATCAGGACATTCGTCGAGGAGGGTCTACCGGCTCCGCCGGACGGACGTCGGTTCGGTGGGCCCGGGCCGTGGAGCGATCGAGACGGCGCCGACGAGGAGAGCACCGAGCCAGGGACCGAGGAGGAGGACGAGTCCACGGCGACACCGTCGGCGGTCTGACGGCTGAACCCATGATCCACGGATCTCGTTGGGTGCTATTACCCCCAGAATGATCCGTGGATCATGGTTCCCGCGGAGCATCCGGCCAACCCTGCCGGGCGCGCGGGCACTCGCTGCAGGAGGAATCATCGTGGCCAGGTACGTGGCACTGCTGCGTGGCATCAACCTCGGCCGGCAGAACCGGGTCTCCCTGGCGAAACTGCGCGAACTCCTGGCCGGCCTTGGCGACGACAACGTCACCATGACCGTGCGCAACTGCCGAACGGTCACCAAGCTCGCAGAACTAGCCGCCGGCTAGCGCAGGTGCCGTTCACCGGAAGCCACCCGGCCGCCGTGCTGCCTTTGGGTCGCACCGGCCTGGTGCCCTCGGCCTTGGTCATCGGCAGCATGATCCCCGACCTGCCGTACTTCGTTGCCCTACCAGTCGATGCCCGCACGACCCACACCGTTGTCGGCGCCCTCACGACCGACGTCGCGCTCGGTCTTGCCGTCTTCTGTCTGTGGCAGGGCTTGCTTGCACCGGCGGCCATCGCCGCCGCTCCAGCGGGAGTGCGAGCGCGGCTCGACCAGCGGTTGCCAGTGGGAATCCGCGAGCACCTACAGACCAGCAGGGGCGCCGCATCCGTGGCCATGTCGCTGGCGATCGGAGCATTGACCCACGTCGTCTGGGACTCGTTCACGCACCGAAACGAGTGGGGGGTCGCACGTGTCGACTGGCTTGGAGAACAGCACGGCGGCTTGCCCGGATATCTGTGGGCGCAGTACCTCAGCGGGATCGTCGGCGCTGTGGTGATCGTCGGTTGGGTGGTCCGCTGGTACCGACGGACCGCGCCGACGACTCCCGGTGCAGTACCTGGTCCCCGGTGGCCCTGGCTCGTCCTGGTCTTTGCCGCCATGCTCGGCGCTGCTGTCGGCGCTCGGCGGCCGTTGCTCGCAACCGGCGGACCGGACTGGCGAGAGGCCTCGTTCCACGCGGCGGCCGGCGCTGTCTCGGCCGTCGGCCTGGCCGCATTCCTCCTGGCCGTGGGCTGGGCGCTTCGGCAACGGCGGCGGTAATTTCGTTGTCAGTTGCCGAAATGGGCAATTACGGTTCCCCGCATGGCTTTCTTCATGAACGCGATCAGCCGTGCCCGCCGCCGGGCGGTCGCGCCGCGAGTGGGGCTGGCACCGGCTCACTGACGAGTGGGCGGCCCAACTCGTCGCAGACGCGGGCATCGGGCCGGGTGAACTGGTGCTCGACGTCGGCGCCGGTGTCGGTGTCATCACTGCTCAGCTGCTCAGAGCGGGCGCACGCGTTGTCGCGGTGGAACTTCATCCGACCCGGGAAGCGCAGCTTCGGCACCGATTCGCGGGGACGGCGACTACGGTCGTCTGCGCGGACGCGACGTCTTTGCGGTTGCCGCGCCAGCCGTTTCGGGTGGTGGCCAACCCGCCGTATGCAATCTCAGCCGCGTTGATGCGGGTGCTGCTGGGTCCTGGATCTCGGCTGATGGCGGCAGATCTGGTGTTTCAGGGGGCGGTGGTCCGGCGTTACGCCGAGGGCATGCCGCCGGGAGCCAACCGCTGGCTGCGCTCGTGGGAGTTCCGGCGTGGCCGGGCGTTGCCCCGCAACGCGTTCAGGCCACCACCCCATGTCGACTCGGCCGTCTTGGTGATCCGGCGCCGATGACTAACGGCGGGCGCCCCTGACCTCGAGTTGGTCGAGCAGTGTCTGGGTCGCTGCGGCGACCGATGTCACCGCGCGGTCGAATGCTTCGGCGTTGTGTGTGGCAGGCGAGTGGAACCCGCTCACCTTGCGGACGTACTGCAGCGCGGCGGCGTGGACGTCGTGGTCGGTGACATGGTGGGCGTAGGGCTCACGGAGGGTCTTGATGCTGCGGCACATGCACTCGAGCCTACGTCGGCGAGGTAATGCCGGCGGCCTTCCCCTAGAGGCCGCCGGCATCCCCCGTTCCCCTGCCCCCCGCAGGGTCTAACCGGTGAGTGCTCTGGCGAACACCACCACGTTGTCGACGTAGCCGCTGTCCGTGTCGTACCTCCCTCCACAGGTGATCAGGCGCAGCTCGGCATCCGGGGACGGCCCGTACACGGCCTCGGACGGGAAGGACTGCTTCGGATGCCGAGTCACCGTGGAGACGGCGAACGGGAGGGCGGTCCCGCTGCCGTTCTCCACGGTGACGACATCACCGACCTCGAGCTCCGCGAGCCGGGCGAAGACTGCCGGACCGTTTGCGGAGTCCACATGACCGACGATGACCGCCGGTCCCTTGCCGCCGGGCCGGCTGCTGCCGGTGTACCAGCCCGCATTGGCGACGTCGGTCGGTGTCGCGAGTGTTCCGTCGGTGGCCAGCCCGACCGTCTCGACAGGGGCAGCGACGCCGATCCTGTCGATGACGATGCGTTGCGGCTCGGCGGGTTCCTCCACCGCTTGGTTCGGTGCCGCGGGTGCCACGGGCCGGGTCACGCCCCCCAAATCCAGGTGACCCGGCCTCGTGGCGGTCTCCGATGTCAGCGCGCCGGCGGCGGGCACGCCGATCAGCGCGGCTCCCAGCGCCAGGAGAAGAACCGAGGAGGCCCTCCTCCTGGTGCTGAGCTGCCGGTGCCGTCCGCGGACAGTCATGCGACGGAACCGGTCCGGTGCCGACGGGTGGCGGTCAGGCCGGCGAGGCCGGCCGTTGCCAGGACGAGCCCGACCAGCGCCCACGGTGTCGGCGAGTCATCTGTGGCCGAGCCACCGAGCCCGGCGTCGACTCCACCGGTCGGGATCTGGTTCGCCGCCGCGAAGTCCTGGATCGGCAGCACGCCGACGCCGGTCTCGAGGTCGCGGACGACCACGGTGTAGGTGGCACCGGCGCTGAGATCCAGCGCCTGCTCTGCGGTGGCGGAGCCGGCGTCGACCTCGATGGTCGTGTTGCCGGAAGCGACCGCGCTGTAGTCGGTGAACGCGGCGAAGGCGAGATCATTCGCGACCGATGAGCCGGCCAGCTCGACCGTGTTGACGACAGGGGCCGTCAAGGCTGCGTGAATCACGCGGACCTTGCTCTTGTTCGTGCCTGGTGCCGCGAGATCGTCGGTCAAGGTGACCAGCTCCAGATCGGAGTTCTGGCCCATTCCGGCGACGGTGGCAGCGGAGTCAGCCTTGATCTGGACAGTCGTCGACAGCACGGCGGGCTCGGTTGCCGGAGCACCTTCTAGCCGCATCGCGATGGTGTAGGACCCGGCTGGCACGCGCTGGTACGGCGAGAACATGCCGTACCCGACGCTGCGGAGGACGGTCGGGTTGTCGTCGTTGCCGAACGACGAGACGTAGACGTCCACCTTGGGGGTGTCGGGCGAGAGGTGGGCCAGCCGGATATAGCCCTCCTCCGGTGCGGCGTTCGCGACGGTGATGCCGCCGAGGGTTGCGAGAGCGATCGAAATGGTCAGGACGACGAGACGTTGCGATGGAACGGATCACGGGATGCTCCCAGGGGTAGAGATCGGGATAACTGGTTAGGAGGGGAAGAGTCCGGGGGGTTCGGGGCTGTCGTAGGTCAACTTGAGGTAGGCGACTGATGCTTCGCGGCGCACCTCCACCCGGTCTGGGCTGAGCCGGCGCTGGTTGTCGAGCCAGTCGAGGACGCGATCGACGTCCACGACGCCCATTTCCAGGTTCGCGACGTCAGCCGGTCTGGCGGAGCCACTGACCGGCACGTCGACGGCGGTCAAGAGGTCCGCCGACGCGAGCGCCGCGAGAATCATGAGTACCCGACCGTCGACCTCTCCCTCCCGCAGCACTGCGGCTGCGGCGGGTGAGATATCGGTGTCGGTTCGTGCGGCGATCTCCGCGCCGGCCGCCGCTCGGGCCACTGAGGCAGTCCGGCTCGGCGTTGCCCGGCTGGTTTCTGTGGGCGATCGGCTCGAGAACCCGGTCGGGTCGATATCGCCCAGCGCAGCGGAGGGGCTTGGTGATGGACGGGGAGCGGCGTCAGGCGCGGGATCTGCCGAACCGAACGCACCCTTGACCAGGAGTCCGGCGCCAAGGACGACCAAGCCGCAGATGACGGGGAACCACAGTCGGGACGCCCTGCGATCGTCGCCGTGTTCGAGCCGGTACAGGCGACGTCGTTCTCTCGACAACTTGACCGTGTCGATGATGACCCGCAGCCAGGACGGGGATGACCCGACCGGCAGGGGAGACCGCTGGTCCACGCGAGGTATTCGGCGCCGCCGGTTGGCCGGATTGGTCGGCCCGGATGTGACCTACGTCACATCCGGGCTCATGCTGTTGATGACGGAGCCAGCCGAGCCGCAAGGAGGGCACGGACTGCGGTCGCCGAAGGCAGCTCCAGGGCCTTCCGAGCCAGCACCCGGCAGGTACCAACGTCGAGATCGCGAACCGCCTGCTTGACCAGCGGCACGGCATAGGGCGTCACGCTCAGCTCGTCGACCCCGAGGCCCAGGAGGACGGGCAACGCCGCCTGATCGGACGCGACCTCCCCGCACACAGCCACCGGAACCAGGCCAGCTGCCGCCTCGCACACCTGGTGGACAAGTCGCAGCACCGCGGGGTCGAGCGGATCGGCATCGCCAGCCACGCTCTCATTGCCTCGATCGGCTGCCAGCGTGTACTGGGTCAGGTCGTTGGTGCCGACGCTGACGAAGTCGACGTGCGGGATGAATGCCGACGTCTTGAGCGCCGCAGCTGGAACCTCGATCATGATGCCGATCTCGAGTCCCGCGGGGACAGCCATGCCGACCAGCGCCGCAGCTTCTGCGAGCAGAGCTCGGGCTGCCCTGACCTCGGCCACATGCGTCACCATCGGGAACATCACACCGACCGGACGGTCAACGGCGACCCGGCAGATCGCCGCCAGCTGGTCGCGGAGCAGGCTGGGCCGGGCCAGCGCCAGGCGGATCCCGCGCAGGCCAAGAAATGGGTTGGCCTCGGGCGCCAGGTCGAGGTAGCCAACTGGTTTGTCGGCGCCGATGTCGAAGGTCCGGAACACAACCGGTCGACCATCGAGCCGGTCCGCCACGGCACGGTAGGCGGCCTCCTGCTCGTCGACCGTCGGTGCCGATTCGCGATCGAGGAACAGAAACTCGGTGCGGACGAGGCCGGACAGGTCGGCGCCGAATCGCGCGGCGGCCGCGGCGTCGGTGGGGTCACCGACGTTCGCGCCGACCGGGATGGTCGTCCCGTCGCGGGTCACGGCCGGCTCAGCCGAGTCACGGATCGCGTCGTCGACTCGGCGTTCGCGTTCCGCTGCCCGTGCCTTGATCGCGACCAGGGTGTCGGGATCCGGATCGACGACGATCTCGCCGGTTTCCCCGTCCAACGCGATGGTCGTTCCGTCCGCGACCTCCAGGATCCCAGGGCCGGCGCAGACGACCGCTGGGATGCCGCGGGTTCTGGCCAGGATTGCGGCGTGGCCGGTCGAACTGCCGAACGCGAGGACCAGCCCGGTGACCCTCTCCCGATCCAGCGCGGCGGCCTCGGCTGGGGTCAGATCGGTGACGACGAGCACCCCGTCGCGCAGTGCGAAGGTGGTCGGCCGACCCGACATCGCCCGAAGGACCTGGTCACGCAGCGCGCGGACATCGGCGGCCCGAGCCCGCAGGTAGTCGTCCGGCAGGCCGTCGAGCCCCGACCCGGTCGCGTCGAGCACGTCAGACCAGGCCCGCGGCGCGGTGCTCCCCCCGTCGATGCGTTCGCGGACATCCTCGAGAAGCTCCGTGTCGTCCAGCAGCATGAGGTGTGCGTCGAACACCTCGGCCTCCGGCTCGCCCAGCTCGCGAGCCGTGCGTGCTCGGGTACGGACGGTTTCACGGCGGACAGCGGCGACGGCTCCGCGGATGCGCCGCCACTCGGCGACCGGATCGACAGCGTGAGCGGACCCGGTCGTTCGGTCGATGAGCACCTCCGGCCGGACCAGGGTCCACGCCGGTCCGACGGCGATTCCGGGTGACGCGGGAAGCGGGCCGCGCTGGGCGGTGGCCGACGGGACGGCAGCCGGCGGGCCGACGCGGGTCTCATCGAAATGCCGAGCCGCCAACGCGGCGACATGGTCGACGGCCGTCCTGGCCTGGTTGCCGGTCGCTGTCACCTCGAGTCGATGCCCGGCCAGTGCGCCCAGGACGGCGACTCGGCTCAAGCTGGATGCAGGAACCGGGTCGGAGTCGGTGGTCACGTTCCGGAGCCAGACCCGCGCGTCCAGGGTGCGCACCTCGGCGACCAGCTTGGCAGCCGGGCGGACGTGCAGCCCGTGTTCGTTAGCCACGACGAATACCGCGCGCGCCGTAGGTTCCCCTGTCGTCGCCGGCGCCGGCGTGTCGGCGCCAGGGAGGACCAGATGGGCCTGTTTGCCGGCGAGCGCCGCAGTGGCCTCGGTCTCCACTTCGTCGATCGAGGCGCCAGCCGCCGCGGCGACGGTCGCGACGACGAGTCCTTCGACCAACGGCGCCGAACACAGCCGCACCCGACCTGCCACAGCGGGGTCGAGCAGGTCCAGCGCCATTTCCGCGGACAGAACAGCACTGCCCAGGTCCATCAGCACCAGGACGCCATCGGGTCCGTCGACTTCCTCGATTGCCTCCTTGACCCGAACGGCGTCGGTGCCGAACGTGGCCTCGTCGAGGCCGGCCGCGACCGCTACCCGGACGGCCCGGCCGTGCAGCATCTCCGCCGCCAAGGCGACGGCGGCGCGCGCCAGTGCCCGGCTGTGGGAGACGACGACGATTCCGACCATGACTATCCGAGGGCGCTGTGAGCCGCGCGCAGCAGTAGCGCGATGCTGGTGGCGCCAGGGTCCTGGTGACCGACGCTGCGTTCCCCGAGGTAAGAGGCCCGGCCCTTGCGGGCGAGCATCGGTGTCGTCGCGTCGCGTCCGGCTTCGGCGGCGGCGACGGCGGTGGCCAGCGCCGACGACAGGTCGGAGCCGACGGCGAGGGCCTCGTCCAGGGCGTCGACGGCCGGTGCCAGAGCGTCGTACATGGTCTTGTCGCCCGCCTCGGCCTTTCCGCGCGCGACGACCCCGTCCAGGCCGGCCCGCAGGGCCGCGGCGAACACCTTGGGCTCGAGTTCGGCAGCGTCGCCGGAGGCGGCTGACAGGCGGATGAAGAACGTGCCGAACAGCGGGCCACTCGCGCCGCCGACCGTACTGACCAATGTCATTCCCGCCTGCTTGAACAGCGCGGCGGCGCTGGCCTGCGGCTCGCCACCGTCCAGCGCCGTGAGCACCGCCGTCATCCCTCGGTCCATGTTGGTCCCGTGGTCGGCATCGCCGATCGCGGCGTCCAGCCGGGTCAGCTCCTCCTTGTTCGCAGCGATCAAGGCAGCGAACTCGCGGACCCAAGCGTGCAAACCGTCGAGGGTGACGGCATCGGCCATGGTCAGACTCCCCACCGCAGCGCTGGTGTGTTGACCGGACCATCCCAGAGCGCCAGCAGGTCGTCGGTGACCTTGAGTAGCGTGACCGAACAGCCGGCCATCTCCAGCGAGGTGATGTACGGACCGACGAGCGAGCGGGCGATCTCGATGCCGTGGCCGGCCAGGATGCGTGCGACCTCGTTGTACATCAGGTAGAGCTCGATCAGCGGCGTCCCGCCCATGCCGTTGACGAAGGCGATCACCGCGTCGCCACCGCCGAAGGGCAGGTCGGACACGATCGGTTCGACCAGCATCTCGGCGATTTCACCGGCGGTCGCGATTGGGACACGTCGGCGGCCCGGTTCTCCGTGGATGCCGATGCCGATCTCGATCTCGTCCTCACCGAGCTCGAACGTCGGCTTGCCCACGGCCGGGACTGTGCAGGAGGTCAGTGCCATGCCCATGCTGCGCCCGTTGGCGTTGACGAGCTTGGCGACATCGGCCACTTCCGAGAGCGGGCGGCCCTGCTCAGCGGCGGCACCGGCGATCTTCTCCAGGAGCACGGTGACGCCCACGCCGCGCCGGCCGGCCGTATAGAGGCTGTCCTGGACCGCGACGTCGTCATCAGAAACGACGGACGTAACCTCGACACCGGTCTCTGCAGCAGCGAGCTCGGCGGCCATCTCGAAGTTCATGACGTCGCCGGTGTAGTTCTTCACGACGTGCAGGACGCCGGCGCCGCCGTCGACGCGCTTGGTCGCCTCGAGCATCTGGTCGGGTACCGGCGAGGTGAAGACTTCACCGGCGCAGGCAGCGTCCAGCATTCCGTGGCCGACGAACCCGCCGTGCAGTGGCTCGTGGCCCGACCCGCCGCCAGAGATCAGAGCGACCTTTCCCGCCACCGGAGCGTCGGCGCGGTAGACGATCTTGTTGGGGTGATCGACGCGGAGGTCTGGGTGTGCGGCCTCGATCCCGAGCAGTGCTTCGGCCACCACGTCGGCCGGGTCGTTGATGAGCTTCTTCATGGCGATGCCTCCGTATGGTGTCGACGCTAGACCGACGTGGATGTCTTGGACACGGGAGCAGGCGCCGATGCTGGTTCGGGCAGCTCGCGGGTTCTGGTGATGGCGACGTAGATCAGTGCCGCCGCAACTCCGGCAGATATCTCGGCCAGCAGGTAGACCGGCGCCTGGCTCCAGGCCACCTCGCCACCCCACAGCTGCTGGACGATCATCGGGCCGAGCGTTCGGGCCGGGTTGATGGACGCTCCGGTGGCCGGGGCGACCGGGATGATCGCCGCGAAGACGACCAGGCCGATGGCGATACCGGCGAATCCCGGAGCAGCTGCCTTGTGGATCACGCCGAAGATCGTGAAGACCAGGATGAACGTGCCGACGAACTCGGCGACGAACGCCTGGCCGGCGCCCACGCCGGGACCGTAGGCGGCCACGCCAAGGCCAACCTCGCTGGCCTGGTCGCCGAGGACACCGATGATCGCGAACGAGCCGATGATCGCGCCGACGACCTGCGCTCCGATGTAGGAGGGAACTTGTTGCCACGGGAACTTGCCCGTGGCGGCCAGGCCGAGGGTCACGGCGGGGTTGATGTGGTTGCCCGACACGTGCCCGAGCGCGTAGACCGTCGCCACGACCACTGTCGCGAAGGCGAACGAGATCACCCCCAGGTCGGCCATCGTGAACGGGCTGTCGCCGTTGACGATCAGCGTCGCGGGTACCGAGCCGACGCCGACGAACACGAGGAAGGCGGTACCCAGCACCTCCGCCGCAAGCTTTTGTGGGGACCGTAGACCTTCCATCCGAGCCTCCTGGGCCATAGCCGAACAACATTCGGCAATGTCGAATAGTGCTTGGAGATTACGACTATGTTTCACTTGGCGCAAGAGGTGAGAGATGTTCAGTGTGCGAGGTAGCCGGTGATCCAGTCGGTGGATCGAGCCATCCGGATGTTGTCTGCGCTACAGGGTGCCCGGCAGCTGAGCCTGTCCGAACTGGCCGGTCGGCTGGAGCTACCACCGTCGACGGTCCACGGCATCGTTCGTACGCTTGTCGCCCACGGGATGGTGGTGCAGGACCGTTCCGGGCGTTATCAGCTCGGCCCGGCGGTGCTGCGGCTGGGCAACGTCTACCTCGACACACTCGAGCTCAGGTCGCGGGCCATGACCTGGGCCGAGGAACTGGCTCGCCGCACCGGATTCGCGGTCCGGACCGGTGTGCTGCTGGCCGAAGACGTCGTGATCATCCACCACGAGCCGCGTCCGGACGGGAGCCGGCAGATGCCCGAGGTCGGCATCGTGATCCCGGCCCACGCGAGCGCCCTCGGTAAGGCACTGTTGGCGTTCTCGCCGGCGGACGAAGAACGACTCCTCAACTCCGCGCCACGCAGCATGACCGGAGAGACCCTGACCGATACAGCGGTCTTGAAGGACGAGCTCGAAGTCGTGCGGACCAGCGGGATGGCCGCTGAGCGCGACGAGGCGGTGTTGGGCGAGAGCAGCATCGCTGCAACGGTCTTCGACGCGAGCGGCCTACCCGTCGGAGCCATCGGCGTCGTGGTTCCGACCAATGAGTGGCCGGTGGGCGACGCGGTCACCGAGGCCGTTCGCTCAGCTGCACGGACGATCTCGCGGGAACTCGGCGCTGCTCAGTGGCCGGCAGGGCCACCCGATTGACGGCTCGGCCGGACTTCATCAGTCCCGATCGACCATGATGCCTCGTGCTCGAGGAACCGGCCGAGGTCGGCCACCTCGGCATCCAGCTCGCTGGCGACCGCACCGGTCACGGAGCCTTCCGCGAACGGCGTGACCGTCACCTTGAGCCGGCCGGTGCGCACTTCCGAGCGCCAGGTAGCCACGACCTGGCCCTCGTGAATCACGGTCGGCAGGACATAACCTCCACCGGTCCACACCGTGCGTCTGTGTTCGGGGGGAACCGCGTGGTCACGACTGGAGTATCCGATCAGGTACGGATCGAAGTGCGGGAGCAGACGCACCGCTGTCTCCACCGCGCGACGACTCGGAGTCACACCACGTTCCTCCGCAAGCTGCCAGGCCTGCTGAGCCTCCGCAGCCGGCAAACCCGACCACGCCGCCAGGTCTTGCGGCTGGGCCGGGCCGTAGGCCAGGCGATAGCGCTGGGCCAACATCGTCAGGGCATCGTCGCGGTCGACGACCGACGGAGAGGACGGTTCGCTGCGAACCCAGGTCTGCTCCCGCCCTTGATCGGGCCCGCAGACGAGCAGCCCATGCAGGGCTGCATACCGGACCAGGTGGATGCCGCGCTGGCCGGCCGGATCGATGCCGTGCGCGACCAGATCGGCGAACAGCTCCGCGCGGGTAGCCGGCCCCTGCTCGAGCCGTTGTCCCAGCACATCGAGAGCTCGGTCGAGCGTGGCGGAGTTCAAAACCAGTTCGGCATACCTGCGTTGGCTCGTCCTCAGCACGATCGGGGCCAGGATGCCCAGCAGCCAATCCAGATCCGCCGCGGCTGCGACGTGGAGCGTTCCACGCATGAGCCACGTCCGCACCAGTGGCCCACTCGGTGCGGCAGCACGCTGCACGTCAGCGGCACGGACACCGACAGTCCTGACCCGGATCGCGAGAGCTGCGGCCGACGGGATCTGAGCCTGGACGCCGATCAGATGGCTGACGATCTCAACCGGCGCTGCCGCTGCCTGGCCGGGAGTGAGCCGTTGTGCCCACAGGCGGCCCGCACGTAGTCCGGCCTCGGTCAGCACATTGCCCACCCGACCGATACTGCACGGGTCGAGGACAGACGACGGCGAGGGCCGAGCATGGCCCTCGCCGTCGGTGGTGCGGCACCCGCTGGGTTAGACGCGTCGTCGGCTCCCGACGCCGGCGAACAGGCCGATGGCGATGGCCGCGAGGCCGACCTGGAAGACGATCTCGATCCAGTCAATGCCCGGCGTCACCGCGAAACCGAACTGCTGGGCCAACCAGGTACCCAGCAGCGCTGCCACGATGCCGATGACGACGGTCAACAGGATCCCGATGTTCTGCCGGCCGGGCAGCACGAACCGTGCCAGCGCGCCAATGATCGCGCCGATCACGATCGCCATGATGATGCCCGAGGCTGTCATGCTGACTCCTTTGTCCAGGGGGTTGGTGCGGTGATCCTCTTTCCTCCTGGTGCGGTCGGCAAACCCTCCCGAGCATGCCGTTGCCTGCTTGTGACGTACTTGGCCAGCAGTCGTGGCGGCACTCGAGCGGCGCGTCAAGATCCCGTCAAGACGGCGGTGCTCGCCGCTAAGGAGCCGTCAAGGCTGTCCTAGTCGGCCACGTGAAGGCGTTTGACTTCGACGGGTGGCCCATCCGGGTCATCCGTCCTTCTTGGAGCCTCGATGCCCGACGTGATCTTCGTGGGATTGATCGTGCTGTTCTTCGCCGCCGTCGTGCTTCTGGTGAAGGGGCTGGAACGGCTGTGAACGCGGAGAACGCGGTCGCACTGGTCGTGGCCATCGCCCTCGTCGGCTACCTGTTTGCCGCCCTTCTCTTCCCGGAGAAGTTCTGATGAGCGCAACCGCCGCAGGCATCCTCCAGCTGCTTCTGCTGGTGGCTCTTCTGGCGCTTGCTCACCGGCCGCTCGGCGACTACATGGCGCGGGTTTTCGCCGGCTCCAAGCACCTGGGTGTCGAGCGGGCCTTCTATCGCGTCGTCCGGGTCGACCCGGAGGCCGACCAGCGGTGGAGCATGTACTTGATCTCGCTACTGGGCTTCTCTGCCGTGTCGGTGCTGTTCCTGTTCGGCTTCCAGCGGCTGCAGAGCTATCTGCCGCTCTCGCTGGACTTCCCCGGCGTCCCACCGGCTGGCGCCTTCAACACCGCTGTCTCGTTCGTCACGAACACGAACTGGCAGTGGTACTCCGGCGAGGCGACCATGGGCCACCTGGTGCAGATGGCCGGCCTCGCGGTCCAGAACTTCGTGTCCGCCGCGGTCGGTCTTGCGGTCGCCGTCGGGCTGATCCGCGGATTGGTGCGCACCCAGACCGACCGGCTCGGCAACTTCTGGGTCGATCTCACCCGCGCAACGGTACGAATCCTGCTGCCGCTCGCGTTCGTCTTCGCGCTCGTGCTCGTGATCGGCGGGGTGGTCCAGAACTTCGCTAGCCCGGTAGACGTCGCCACGCTCACCGGCGGTACCCAGTCGATCACGGGAGGCCCCGTCGCCTCCCAGGAGGCGATCAAGGAGCTGGGCACCAACGGCGGTGGGTTCTACAACGCGAACTCAGCGCACCCGTTCGAGAACCCCAACTCATGGACCAACCTGGTCGAGATCTTCATGCTCCTAGTCATCCCGTCCGCCCTGCCTCGCACGTACGGCCAGATGGTCGGCGACAAGCGGCAGGGCTACGCCATATTGGCCGCGATGGCGGTGCTGTGGGCCGGGTTGGTCGTCGCGACGACGGCCGCAGAGGTCACGCATCCCGGCACTGTTCCACAGTCCGTCGGCGCAGCGATGGAGGGCAAGGAGGTCCGGTTCGACACGTGGTCCTCGGCGCTGTTCGCGGCGTCGACAACTGGCACGTCGACCGGCGCGGTCAACGCCATGCATGACAGCTTCACCGCCGCGGGCGGTGGCGTCGTTCTCTTCAACATGATGCTCGGGGAAGTTTCGCCGGGCGGTGTGGGAGCCGGCCTGTACGGCATCGTGGTGCTGGCCATCCTGGCGGTCTTCCTGGCCGGCCTCATGGTCGGCCGGACTCCCGAGTACCTGGGCAAGAAGATCGGGCGGCGCGAGATCACGCTGGTGGCCCTCTATGTTCTGGCCGTGCCGTTCGCGTTGCTGATCGGGGCCGGTCTCGCGACCTCGTTCGATGGGCCGAAGGAAACCATCCTGAATACCGGGCCACACGGCTTCTCCGAGGTCTTATACGCGTTCACCTCCGCGAGCAACAACAACGGCAGCGCGTTCGCCGGAATCGGCGTCGGCACCACCTTCTACAACACGGCGCTTGGTCTGGCCATGCTGGTCGGCCGGTTCCTGCCGATCGTGTTTGTGCTTGCCCTGGCCGGTTCACTGGCCCGCCAGCGCCTCACCCCTGTGACGGCCGGCA
Source organism: uncultured Actinomycetota bacterium (assembly GCA_963819885.1). Classification (GTDB taxonomy): domain Bacteria; phylum Actinomycetota; class Actinomycetes; order Jiangellales; family Jiangellaceae; genus JACVRX01. The sequence continues at coordinate 225,325 of CAWFXV010000022.1, forward strand.
CGCTGCCGACGCATAAGCCGCTGTTCGTCACCCTGCACGTGGCGACCATCGTCATTGTCGCGGGCTTGACGTTTTTTCCGGCGCTCGCACTCGGCCCGATCGCCGAGGCCCTGGTATGAGCGCCACCCAGGTCCTGCCATGGAGAGTCCAGTGACCACCATTACGCCCGCCGCCCCACCTGAGGCGAAGCAGCTTCCCGGCCGGGTCGGCGCGGGCCTGTTCGAGCCGCGCCAGCTCCTTGCCGCCCTGCCGGACGCGATCAAGAAGCTCGACCCGCGGCACATGGTCAAATCCCCGGTCATGTTCGTCGTCGAGGTCGGCGCCGTTCTCACGACGGTTCTCGCCATCGTCGACCCCAGCACGTTCTCCTGGTGGGTGGTCGCATGGCTGTGGCTCACGGTGATCTTCGCCAACCTGGCCGAGGCAGTAGCCGAGGGCCGCGGCCGGGCGCAGGCAGCTACGCTGCGGGCGACTAAGAAGGAAACGCCGGCTCGGCTCCTGGTCAAGGGCGCTGAGAACGTCGTCCCCAGCGCGAGCCTGAAGCCCGGCGACGTGGTGGTGGTCGAGGCCGGAGAGATCATCCCCGGCGATGGCGACGTCATCGACGGGGTCGCCAGCGTGGACGAGTCCGCGATCACCGGCGAGTCCGCGCCGGTCATCCGCGAGTCCGGCGGCGACCGCTCGGCCGTCACCGGCGGGACGAAGGTGCTCTCGGACCGCATCGTGGTGCAGATCACCGCAAAGCAGGGCGAGAGTTTTGTCGACCGGATGATCGCCCTGGTCGAGGGCGCCCGGCGGCAGAAGACGCCGAACGAGATCGCGCTTAACATCCTGCTGGCGAGTCTGACAATCGTGTTCCTGCTGGCAGTGGCAACGCTGCAGCCGTTCGCGGGGTATGCGGGCGAACTCCAGTCGATCATCGTCCTGGTGGCGCTGCTGGTCTGCCTCATCCCGACGACGATCGGAGCACTGCTATCGGCAATCGGCATCGCCGGCATGGACCGGCTGGTTCAGCGCAACGTGCTGGCCATGTCCGGACGAGCCGTCGAGGCAGCAGGTGACGTCAACGTCCTGCTGCTCGACAAGACCGGGACCATCACCCTCGGCGACCGGCAGGCGGTGGAGTTCATGCCGGTCGACGGCGTCACGGCGATGGAACTGGCGGACGCCGCGCAGCTATCCAGCATGGCCGATGCGACCCCCGAGGGCCGCTCGGTCGTCGTCCTGGCCAAGCGTGTGTTCGGCCTGCGTGAGCGCGCCGCCGGAGAGCTGCCGCAAGCGACCTTCGTGGCGTTCTCCGCCGAGACCCGGATGTCCGGCGTCGACCTTGACAGCGACCGAAGCATCCGCAAGGGCGCCGCGGCGTCGGTGCTCACCTGGGTCCGTCACCACGGCGGCCGACCCACTGCGGAGATCGACGGTTTCATCGACAGCGTCGCCGCGGCTGGCGGCACACCACTCGTCGTGGCCGAGATCGCCGACGGAACAGCGCGCGCCCTGGGCGTCGTGCATCTGGCCGACGTCGTCAAGCACGGGATGCGCGAGCGATTCGACGAGCTGCGCGCGATGGGTATCCGCACAGTCATGGTCACCGGTGACAACCCGGTCACGGCCAAAGCGATCGCAGAGCAGTCCGGCGTGGACGACTTCCTGGCCGAGGCCAAGCCCGAGGACAAAATGGCGCTAATCAAGCGCGAGCAGGCGGGAGGTCGGCTGATCGCGATGACCGGTGACGGCACCAATGACGCACCGGCGCTCGCACAAGCCGACGTGGGTGTCGCGATGAACACCGGCACATCGGCGGCGAAGGAAGCCGGGAACATGGTCGACCTCGACTCCAACCCGACGAAGCTGATCGAGATCGTCGAGATCGGCAAGCAGCTGCTCATCACCCGCGGTGCTCTCACGACCTTCTCCATCGCTAACGACGTCGCCAAGTACTTCGCGATCATCCCGGCGATGTTTGCGGCCGTGTACCCGCAGCTCGACTCGATCAACATCATGGGCCTGGCGACTCCGCGATCGGCGATCGTGTCGGCGGTGATCTTCAACGCGCTGATCATCATCGCGCTGATCCCGCTCGCCCTGCGCGGCGTCCGCTACCGGCCGGTTGCGGCGGCGGAGCTGCTACGCCGGAACGCGCTGATCTATGGCCTGGGCGGCATCATCGTCCCGTTCATCGGAATCAAGCTGCTCGACCTGTTCGTCTCGATGATTCCTGGGATCGGGTGATAGCAGTGTTCGCCAACGCGTTGCGGCAGAGCTGGGCGGGCCTTCGGGTCCTGCTCGCGTTCACAATCGTGCTCGGACTGGGATATCCGCTCGCGGTCGCCGGGATTTCGCAACTGCTGATGAACGACCAGGCCAACGGCTCGTTAGTGGAGCGCGACGGCGACATCGTAGGTTCCTCCTTGATCGGGCAGACCTTCGAGGGCCCGGAATGGTTCCACTCGCGCCCGTCGGCTGCCGGTGACGGATACGATCCGCTGGCGACCGCCGGCTCCAATCTGGGCCCGGAGAGCGAGGACCTGCTCGCTCTGGTCGAAGAGCGCCGGCTGGCCGTGGCTGAGGAGGACGGCGTCGACCCGGCGGACGTCCCACCGGATGCGCTGACCGCCTCGGCGAGCGGGCTCGACCCGCACATCTCACCCAAGTACGCCTACCAGCAGGTCGACCGGATCGCCGCGGATCGCGGCCTGGCCCCGGCCGACGTCCGCGCGCTCGTCGACGATCACGCACAGGGGCGGGCGCTGGGCTTCCTGGGCGGCGAAGGGGTCAACGTCCTCCAGCTCAACCTCGCCCTCGACGCCCTGTCGGAATGACGTGGCCATTTCCGAGGACGCGGATCGGCAGGTGGCGGCGGTCCGTGCGGTAGTGGCGCATGCTGGAGGCGTGCGACGTGGTGTGCTTCGGGTCTACCTCGGTGCCGCACCGGGGGTGGGCAAGACCTACGACATGCTTTCGGAGGGCCGCCGCCGGCAGGAACGCGGCACCGACGTGGTCGTCGGGTTCGTCGAGACGCACGGCCGCGTGCACACCGCCGATCTGTTGGCGGGGATGGAGATCATCCCTCGCCGGACCATGACATACCGTGGCGCCGACTTCACCGAGATGGACCTCGACGCGGTGCTGGCGCGCGCACCGAAGGTGGCGCTGGTCGACGAGCTGGCGCACACGAACGTGCCTGGGTCGCGGAACGAAAAACGCTGGCAGGACATCGACGAGGTGCTGGCAGCCGGCATCGACGTCATCTCGACGGTGAACATCCAGCACCTCGAGTCGCTCAACGACGTCGTGGAGGCGATCACCGGCGTCAAGCAGCGGGAGACCGTGCCGGACGAGGTCGTCCGACGTGCCGACCAGATCGAGCTTGTCGACATGACCCCGGAGGCGCTACGAAGGCGGCTGGCCCACGGCAACGTCTATGCGCCGGAGAAGATCGACGCGGCGCTGGCCAACTACTTCCGGGTCGGGAACCTGACGGCCTTGCGAGAACTGGCGCTGCTCTGGCTCGCCGACCGTGTTGATGACGCTCTGGAGGCTTACCGCGAGCAGCACGACATCGCCGACAGCTGGCCCGCCCGCGAGCGCATCGTCGTGGCGCTCACCGGTGGCACCGAAGGGGAAACGCTGTTGCGTCGGGCTGGTCAGATGGCCCGCCGCCGCGCCGGCGGCGAGCTGCTCGCCGTGCATGTGTCGCGTAGCGACGGCCTAGCCGGCGTTTCGCCTGCCGCGCTCGCCCATCAGCGGGAGTTGGTCGAGAACCTCGGTGGAACTTTCCATACCGTCGTCGGCGACGACGTGCCCGAAGCCGTCCTCGACTTCGCCCGCGGTGTCAACGCCACCGTGATTGTGATCGGCGTGAGCCGCCGGCCGCGCTGGAAGGCCCTCTTCAGCGAAGGGGTTGGCGCCGCCGTCACCCGGCTGTCCGGGCCGATCGACGTGCATGTAGTCACGCACGAGGAGGCAGCCGGTCGCGGTGACCGGCTGCCACCGCGAGCCGAGGCGCTTGGCCGGCGCCGTCGTCTCACCGGTTGGGTACTCGCGGTGCTCGGCCCAGTCGTCCTCACGGTCATCCTGACCACTCTGGTCGGCGACCACGGGCTGTCGACAGACCTCATGCTCTTTCTCGCCCTCACCGTCGGCGTTGCGCTGATCGGTGGACTATGGCCGGCTTTGACGGTCGCCGTCGGGGGCAGTCTGCTGCTCAACTACTACCTCACCCCCCCGGTCCACACCTGGACGATCGCCGACCCGGAGAACGCGCTGGCCCTGGTCGTGTTCGTTCTCGTGGCCGTGGGCGTGGCCTCGATCGTCGATGTCGCTGCTCGGCGGACCGTTCAGGCCGCGCATGACCGGGCCGAGTCCGAGACGTTGAGCGTCCTGGCCAGCAGTGTTCTCCGCGGACAGAACACGGTTGTCGCTGTTCTGGAACGGCTGCGAGAAACCTTCGCCATGTCCTCAGCGACGCTGCTCGAGCGGGCCGACGAGCACTCGCCATGGCAGCAGGTGGCCGCATCGGGCCCGGCACCGTGCGCGACTCCGGAAGAAGCGGACGTCGAAGTGTTGGTGTCGCCCACGCTGGCCCTGGCCATGCGTGGACGGGTGCTTCCAGCCGACGATCGGCGGGTGCTGGAGGCGTTCGCGGCCCAGGCAGCCGTGGTACTCGACCGGGAGCGGCTGCGCCAACAGGCCGGTGAAGCTCGGCAGCTCGAGCAGGGCAATACCATCCGAACCGCGCTGCTGGCGGCGGTGTCCCACGACCTCCGCACTCCGCTCGCCTCGATCCGCGCGGCCGTCGGCAGCCTCCGTCAGACCGACGTGAAATGGAGCGCCGACGACGAGGCCGAGCTGCTGGCCACCGTCGACGTCGCGACCACGCGGCTCGAGCGGCTGATCGACAACCTACTGGACCTGTCCCGGCTGCAGACCGGGGCGGTACGACCGCTGACACGTCCGGTCAGCCTCGACGAGATCGTGCCCAGGGCGACCGAGGGCCTTCCCGGCGACCGGATTCGGATCGACGTCCCGGAGACGCTGCCACTCGTGAATACAGACCCAGGCCTGATCGAGCGGGTCGTCGCCAACATTGTCGAGAATGCCCTGCGCTACGGGCCGGAGGATCTCCCGGTGGTAGTGAGTGCCTCCGACTTCGGGCACGCCGTCGAGCTCCGCGTCGTCGACCGGGGCCGCGGAGTCCCCGACGAGGCAAAAGCAACGATGTTCGAGTCCTTCCAGCGCCTCGGTGACTCCCGGACCAGCGAGGGCGTCGGGCTCGGTCTGGCGGTCGCGCGCGGTTTCGTCGAGGCCGTCGGAGGGACGCTGCTTGCCGAGGACACCCCCGGCGGCGGGCTGACTATGGTCGTCTCGCTGCCGACTGCGGACAGCACCGAAACCGGTGAGTCCGTCGCGGCCATCGAGGATGAGACGCGGGACGGGCGGACCGCCGCCGCCGCTTCAGCGCCGGGAACGGCATTGTGAGCCGCGTCCTCGTCGTGGACGACGAACCGACGTTGGTTCGGGCGCTCGCGATCAACCTCCGGGCCCGTGGATGGGAGGTCGTGACCGCGTACGACGGGACGGGAGCGCTCCAAGCCGCGAGCGACCGGCACCCGGACGTCGTCGTGCTCGATCTGGGTCTGCCGGATATCGACGGCGTGGAGGTGATCCGCGGCCTGCGCGGCTGGACCCGAGTACCAATCATCGTGCTTTCTGCACGGCAAGTCTCTGACGACAAAGTCGAGGCGCTCGATGCCGGTGCGGACGATTACATGACCAAACCGTTCGGGATGGACGAACTGCTCGCCCGCTTACGGGCCGCGTTGCGGCGCGTGGCGCCCGCTGAAGAGGAGGCGGTCATCGCGGCGGGGGAACTGTCGGTCGACCTCGTTCGCAAGAAGGTGACCCGCGCCCGAGTCGACGTCCGGCTCACCCCGACGGAATGGCAGCTACTCGAGGTTCTCGTTCGCGCCCGCGGAAAGTTGGTCAGTCGGCAGCAGCTGCTGCACGAGGTATGGGGGCCCGCGTACAACTCGGAGACGAACTACCTGCGCGTGTACACCGCCCAACTTCGCCGCAAGCTCGAACAAGATCCGGCGCACCCCCGGCACATCATCACCGAGCCGGGCATGGGCTACCGGTTCGAGGTCTGAGCCCAGCTTGTTGCGCACCGGGCACCAGCCGTAGCCGCCGTCGGCATCGGCACCCTTTGCATTGGCACGCCCACCTGCGATTGGCACGGTGAACCGTTGCTCGCGGGTCCGATTTCAGCCGATCTGTGGACCCGCTCGACGTGCCAATCGTCAGAGCGAGAGGGTCAGCGAGCCACTTCGGGGTCGAGGTCGGCGGCCGTGTGGTGCGGCACTTCGGTCTGACCGAGTCGGCCGGCCTGGAAGTCCTCGATCGCCTCGACGATCTCGGCGGAAGTGTTCATGACGAACGGACCGTAACGAGCCACCGGCTCTCGAATCGGTAGCCCGCCGAGCACCAGGACGTCCCAGCCGAGGGCCGGCGACGGCTGAGCGTCGGCCGCGCGCATGGTCAAGGCTTCGCCGGCACCGAACACCGCGAGCTGGCCCTCGTCCAGCGGCTGCCCGAGCGGTCCTACGTGGCCGCGGCCTGACAGCACGTATGCGAGCGCATTGAAATCGGCCGGCCAGGGCAGATCCAGCTTGGCGCCGGGCGCGATGGTCGCATGCAGGTAGGTGATCGGCGTGAACGTCACGCCGGGCCCGTCGTAGCCGCCGAGGGAGCCGGCGATCAGCCGGATCAACGATCCGCCGTCGGCGCTGGAGATCAGCCGGACGTCCCCGGCATCGATGTCTTGATAACGCGGGGGCGTCCACTTCAGCGACTTCGGCAGGTTCACCCAGAGCTGTACGCCGTGGAACAGCCCGCCCTTGACCACGAACTCCTGCGGCGGGAGTTCGCTGTGCAGAATGCCTGCCCCGGCGGTCATCCACTGAGTCGTGCCATCGGTGAGCAGCCCGCCGCCGCCGGTGGAATCCTTGTGCTCGAATGCACCGTCGAGCATGTACGTGACCGTCTCGAAGCCACGATGCGGATGCCAAGGCGCACCCTTGGCCTCACCGGGCCCGTACTGGACTGCCCCCATGTGATCCAGGAGCAGAAACGGGTCGGCGAGGCTGAGGTCCATCCCAGGAAACGGCCGGCGGACGACGAATCCCTCGCCCTCGAGCTGACGATGAGCGGTGACAACCTTGCCGACGCCGCGCCAATCGGTGCCGGTCGGCACGGTGGCCAGTCGGGGAAGGGTGAGGGTGTCGGCGGTCACGGCGGGCATCGGCACGCTCCTCGGCTCGTCCTGTGCCTGCTTCAGCACCGTTGACGCGTCAATAATTCCGGCGCAGTCGACACCAGCCGGGTGAGCCCTAAGATTCGCCGGCATCCACCGGTTGAAAACGCAGTGCCGCAGCGGCATGTGCTGGCACGACCGGCCGGTGTGGCGGCACCGGGTCGATCCGCAGATAGGCGGCGCCCGGCTTGGGGCGCGGATCTGGCTCACCCTTGTTCGGCCAGAACGCCATCGCCCGCTCGGCCTGCGCGGTGATCGTGAGCGACGGGTTCACCCCGAGGTTGGCGGAGACCGCCGAACCGTCGACCACGTGCAGCCCCGGGTACCCGTGCACGCGGTGGTAGGCGTCGATGACACCGGTTTCGGCGGAGTCGCCGATCACACAGCCACCGAGGATGTGCGCAGTCATCGGCACGTCGAAGACATCGCCGACGGTTCCGCCCGGCATGCCGCCGATCTCCTTGGCGGCGATGCGGGCCGCGGTGTGCCCCGCCGGGATCCAGTTCGGATTTGGTGCGCCGTGCCCCTGCCGGCTGGTGAGCCGGTGACGCAACGGGCCCTTCCGGCGGAATACCGTCAGCGAGTTGTCTGAGGACTGCATGACCAGCAGGATCACCGTGCGCTCGGACCAGCGGAGGACCGAGAACGAGCGCAGGAACGTGACCGGATGACTCGCGGCGAGGGCGAGGAAACGGACCGGGCGTGGCAGGCGGCCGTCGCCGTCGACCAGGAGCGTGCCGAGCAGGCCCATCGCGTTGCTGCCTTTGCCGTAGCGCACGGGTTCGATGTGGGTGGTGTCATCTGGATGGATCGACGAGGTGATCGCGGGGCCCCGGGAGAAGTCGGTATCGACGGCGCGGGCTGTCGCGCCCAGCAGGGCCTCGGAGTTGGTCCGGGTCAGCTCACCCAGACGTCGGGAGATGAGCGGAAGAACTCCGTCGTCGCGCAGCGAATGCAACAGCGTCTGCGTGCCCAGGGTGCCTGCCGCGAACACGACGTGATCGGTGGTCAAACTCCGACGGGCTCGGCCCGGCCGAAGCCTCTCGTTGATCAACGAAGCGGGCCCGCGCGGCGTCCGCCGAACCTCGACCTCGTATCCACCGGCGTATCGCGGCCGAACCGCTACCGCCGTCGTGTTGGCCAGGATCCGGGCGCCGGCCCGCTCGGCGAGGTAGAGGTAGTTGGTCTCGAGCGTGTTCTTCGCGCCGTACCGGCACCCGGTCATGCACTCGCCGCAGTGCAGGCAACCGGTTCGCCGGGGCCCAGCTCCGCCGAAGTAGGGGTCATCGACCTCTACGCCAGGTGTTCCGAGGTACACGCCCACGGGTGCGTACCGGAACGTTTCGGCTACGCCCATCTTCGCCGCGACGGCCTGCATGACGGTGTCCGATGGCGTCGGTTCTGACACGACGGTGACACCGAGCATGCGTTCGGCCTGGTCGTAGTACGGGGAGAGTTCCGCCCGCCAATCAGTGATGTGCTGCCAGTGCTGGTCGCGGTAGAACTCCGCAAGTGGCCGGTAGAGCGTGTTCGCATAGACCAGCGAGCCGCCACCGACGCCCGCACCCGAGAGCACGACGACGTTGCGCAGCAACGAGATCCGCTGGATGCCGGTGCATCCCAGCGCAGGCGCCCAGAGAAAATTGCGGAGATCCCAACTGGTTGTCGGGAAATCCTCCGGCCGGAATCGCCGCCCGGCTTCGAGTACCGCGACGCGATAGCCCTTTTCGGTCAGCCGCAATGCGGCGACGCTGCCGCCGAAGCCGGAACCGACCACCACGACGTCGACGTCGGGCGCACCGCCCCCGGCCATGGGTCACCACCTCGTCCGGAGCCTAACCACACCGGTGAAGTGATGCGGGAATGATTTCGAGACCTTGGGAGAGCCGGGCTTGTGGTGTCGACCCCGCAGGCGCTCAGCCAGGCGGCGGCTGTCAGGATGCGGGCATGCGTCTGGACCACGTCTCGTACGCCGCCGGCCCGGAAGGGCTCGACGTCACGAGCCGCCGGCTCGCGGATGCGCTCGGGGTCGATTTCGTCGACGGCGGCATACACCCTCGGTTCGGGACCCGCAATCGCGTTCTGCCGCTGGCCAGTGGCCACTACCTGGAAGTGGTCGCCGTACTTGACCATCCCGTCGCGGACAAGGTGCCGTTCGGGCAGGCCGTCAAGGCACGCACCGACCGTGGTGGGGGATGGCTGGGCTGGGTCGTGGCCGTCGACGACCTGACCGAGATCGAGACTCGGTTGGGTCGGTCCGCCGTCCAGGGAAACCGCAGACGCCCCGACGGCTTCGAGCTGTTGTGGAGGCAGATCGGGGTCAAGGGACTCATCAACGACCCACAGTTGCCGTTCTTCGTGTGCTGGGAGTCCGACCCGAGCCATCATCCTGCCGCGGGCGCCGCTGACGGCGTCGATCTGGTCCGCCTGGAAATCGCCGGTGACCCGCACCGGGTCACCGAATGGCTGGGTGAGCCCGAGGACCACCCACTCGACGACGTCGAGGTCGACTGGGTGGCTCCGTCGGGCACGCCGGGCGTCCTCGCCGCCCATTTCCGCACTTTGTCCGGTGTCGTGCGCATCTGAGCCGCCCGACGCTCACCTCGTATTCAACAACGACCGCGCGAGCCGTCCAGCCGCAGCACCGTAGGAGCCACCGAACAGGACGGCGTGGACGAGCACAGGGTGCAGCTGATGCAACGCCAGCCTGGCCGGCCACCCGGCGGCGAGCGGCCACCGTTCCTGGTATGCGGCGATCAGCCGGTCGAGATGCGGGAGACCGAACAAGGCCAGCATGGCCAGGTCAGTCTCGCGGTGCCCGCCGTGCACCGCGGGGTCGATCACTCGGGCGAGCCCGTCGGAGCCCCATAACACGTTGCCGGCCCACAGATCTCCATGGACCAGTGCCGGCGGCTCAGCGGGTCCCGCCAGCTCGGGCAACACGCCCAGCACATCCTCGACGGCCCGGGCGTCGTCAGGCGCCACCGAACCCAGCGCAGTTGCCGCCCGGAGAAAGGGCCGGATTCTACCCTCGGCCCAGAGGTCTAGCCACGTGCTCCATGGTCCGCCCGGAAGCGCCAAGGTGGCGATCCAGCCGTCTCCATCGGTAGACCCGAAGGCCGCTGCCCCAGCCCGGTGGGTTCGTGCCAGTGCTCGGCCCAAGTGCTCGGCGGCCGGCGCCGACGCCCGGCCCGGCTCGACCCATTCGAGGACCAGGCACGAGTCGTCGGATCCGATCACGCCCGGCACTGGCACGCCGCCAGGAGCATGGGCCATCCGGCGCAAGCCGGCGGCCTCCACGGCAAAGAACCCCGGCGGGGAGCCCGACCTGGACTTGGCGAACACCGTGCGCCCGTCCTCGAGCCAGACCCGATGCGCAGCGCAGATGTCGCCACCGCTGACCGGTTCGAGCCGTTGCACGCGACTGCCGGCCAGCCGGCTCACCGAATCCGCGATCACCTCGGACCGAGCTCAGCCTCGTCGGGAATCGTCGAGCTCGCTGCGCAGGGTCTGGACCAGGCCGTTGATAGCCGGCTGGATTTGGTCGATGACGCGGGCGAATCCGTCATCGCCGCCGTAGTAGGGATCGTGGACGTCGAGGTCGCCTGACGCCAGCGCCATCGGGTCGTACGCACGGAGCATCTGGATCTTGTCCTGGTCGAGGGTGTCCGGTGCAAGCAGGTGGAGTTCGGCCAGGTTGTCGCGGTCCAGGGCCAGCACCAGGTCGTAGTCGGAAAACGAGGCGCGGGTGAATTGCCGAGCGCGGTGATCGGCGGCATCAAAGCCCCGGTCTCGCAGGGCGGCCAGCGTGCGAGGGTCGGCCGGACCGCCGACATGCCAGCTGCCCGTCCCGGCGGAGTCGACGGTCACGGCGTCGGACAGGCCGGCATCGTCGAGTCGACGGCGGAGCATCGCGGCGGCCATGGGCGAACGGCAGATGTTACCCAGGCAGACGAGACAGATGCGGAGCCCGGAACGCGCAGCCATGACCTGGTGGGCGGCCGGGGGCTCAGGACCCCCCATTGTCCGCGTAGCGAGCAAGCTCGCCCACTGCCAGGGCCAACTCGGTCGCGAGCTCGAACGATCGCTCATGATGCGGATGGCCGCGCATCCACAGGCACACGGTCTGGACGACCGCACCCGACCACGCGGGATCACGGCGCAGGGCGTGGCGAAGCGATACCGGGCTTGGCGTGAACGCCGCGACGTCGTACCACCGGCCGTCGGCGAACGCCAGCAGCGGGTATCCGTCGGCGTCGTCGTAGACGACCTCATAGTTCCTGCCCCCGAGCAGGCCCTCGTACCAGGCGCGGTCCTGGCCGCTGTCGGGATTGGCCCGAGTCGGTGGTGTGGCGACGGATCTAGGCGTCACGGGCAACGACGGTGAGGTGGTCCATGGACTATCCGCCGGGGGCTGCTCGGTCAGCACCGACCCGACGCTCCCGAAGTTGCCGACCATCACAACTCAGCCTCCTGCAAAGCACAGTTGTCGGCACAACGCCCCCCGAGACACCCGCTCAGCCGGTGGCCTCGCAACGTGTCGTCGTCGTGAGGAAAGTAGGCACAACGGTATGACACGGGCAGTGACGGTCAAAGCACTGGGTCGGGCGCGTCGGCAGGCGCCGACGATCAATCGGGCAGCAGCACGTTCAGCAGCCAGCTCACGACGGAGATCACCAGGCCGCCCAACACCGCGGGCCAGAACCCGTCGACGTCGAACGGAACGTTCAACAAGCCGGCGATCCACGAGGTCAACAGCAGCATGAGCGCGTTCACGACCAGCGTGAACAGTCCCAGGGTGATGATGTAGAGAGGCAGTGAGAGCAGCTTGACTATCGGCTTGATGAACAGGTTGATCAGCCCGAACACCGTGGCGACAACAACAATTGTCAGGACCTCACCGCCGGTCGTCGATGCGTCGACGTCGACACCGTCGACGACCAACGTCGCGATCCAGAGCGCGACGGCGTTGACGAGTATCCGAACGATTAGCCCCACGGGTCCGGAGCGTAGCGGCCGACAGCGGGCGCTGGAATGACCGCTGCGGCGTGATCTGGTGGTCCAAGCCCGGACAGCAGCGACGGACAGCCGGAGTCAGCTCGGCACGGAGACCGTGGCTGGCGCTCTGTCGGCGGGACGGGCAGGGGTGGCGGCTTGCTGGGCAAGCGCGACTCCGGCGAGGACGATCGCACCACCGACAATCTGGACCGGCCTGAGCGCCTGACCCAGCCAGGCCCAGGCGACGGCGGCGGCGACGACCGGCTCACACATGCCGACGGCCCCGACGATGGTCGGCGGGACGTGCCGAAGCGCCGCGAGGTTCAAGGAGTATGGCGCAAGCGTGCCGAGCAGGATCACCCAAGCAATGCCCATCCACACCGGCAGGGCTACCTCGTCCCAAACGCCCAGCAGTGAGGTCGTGCTGGCGAACTCAGCGGACTCGAACGACCACCACGGCTGTGCGACTGCCCAGAACAGTGCCCCGAAGGCGAACATGTAGAACGTCAGCGAGGCAGGGTCGCGGGTGGCCGCGGTGTGGCCGCCGACGAGGAAGTACGTCGCCAGGCACGCGGCGGCACCCAGCCCGGCCGCGATACCGATCGGGTCCAGACCCGTGTCGCGCCACACCCGGGCCACCAGCGCGAGGCCACCGAAAGCGAGTGCGATCGCGAGCCAGGTGCGCCGCCGGACATCCTCTCTACGCACCACCCGGGTATAGACCGCGACCAGCACGGGTGCGGTGAATTCCAGCAGGAGCGCAATCCCGACCGGGAGACGATCGATGGCGACGAAGTACAGCCACTGGACCATCGCCGCACCGGCGAACCCCAGGACGATGAGCGCCGGTAGCTCGCGGGCGGACACTCGTAGCCGGCTCGGCGCTGCCACGAGCAGGACGAGGCCCAGCGCGAGCGCAACGCCCGCGCATCGCACCGCGGTGAGCCGAGCCGGGTCGACGCCGGCTTCGAGCACGACCTTCGACACGCTGGCGTTCACGGCAAAGAGCAGCGCGGCGAGCGTGACGTAGAGCAGTCCCCGACGGGGCGATGCCGCAGCCACGCTGTGAAATTAGCAATCGGGTACGACGCTAGTGTCACTGTCTCAGTGCCCGGACGGAATGTCTGGCGCTGCCGACGTATGGTGGCGGGCATGGCCTCCCGTCCCCGGCTGCGCTCGGCCCTCGAGCAGCTCCCCTCATATCGACCCGGCCGGGCCGCTCCCAGTGCTCCGGGAGCCCTGACCTACAAGATCTCGTCGAACGAGAACCCCTACCCGCCGTTGCCCGGCGTGCTGGAAGCGGCCGTAGCGGCCGCCGGCGCCATGAACCGGTATCCGGACATGTTCGCCGCCAGCCTGGTGTCCGCCCTCGCAGAGCGCCTGGACGTGCCGGAAAGTCATCTGGCCACCGGCACCGGAAGCGTGGGCGTCCTGCAGCAGGTTGTCCAGGCGACGGCCGCCGAGGGCGACGAGGTGGTTTATGCGTGGCGATCGTTCGAGGCCTACCCGATCGTCGTGGGCATCTCCGGCGCACAAACGATCCGCGTGCCATTGGACGATGCCGCCCGCCACGATCTCACCGCTATGGCGGACGCTGTCACCGATCGCACGAGGCTCGTGCTGATCTGCAGCCCGAACAACCCCACCGGACCCGCCGTGCGGCACGCCGAGATGGCGGCCTTCCTCGACCGCGTCCCGGCCGATGTGCTGGTGGTTCTTGACGAGGCGTATTGCGAGTTCGTCCGCGACCCGGATGCCGTCGACGGGGTCCGGCTGTACCGCGACCGGCCGAACGTGTGCGTCCTGCGCACCTTCTCCAAGGCCTACGGGCTGGCCGGGCTGCGGGTCGGTTTCGGCGTGGCACACGAACAGGTCGCCGACGCCCTGCGCAAGACCGCCGTGCCGTTCGGTGTCTCCGGAATCGCGCAGCACGCCGCAGTCGAGTCACTGCGACGTGAGGCCGCCCTGCTCGAGCGGGTCGAGACGCTTGTCGCCGAGCGCGAACGCGTGCGAACCGCGTTGATCGATCAGGGGTGGGAGATCCCTGTCAGTGAGGCCAACTTCGTCTGGCTTGCGCTCGGCGAGACAACAACCGACTTCGCCGCCGCTTGCGACCAGGCCGGCGTCGTCGTCCGGGCCTTTCCGGGGGAGGGCTGCCGGGTCACCGTCGCCGAGCCGGAAGCAAGCGACCTGTTGCTGCGAACGGCCGCGGAGTGGCGCAAGAACAGGTCGTGACTTGAGGACGGCACCCAGGATTCGGGGGGCGAGACCCGGGTGCCGTCCCTACGCCCGCCTCAGGCGCAACAGCCGGACGGGCCTTTCGCCACGGTGGCCTGTGGGTCGGGCGACGAAACCGCCACCGGCCCGGCGACGGCTGTCCCGAGGGCGACCGCCGCCACGGCGAGAGCGAGTATCCGTCGACCTCGCGACACCACTTCTACCTCCAGGGGGGTTGGGGGTCTGGCGCAGACGTGACATCTCGTAGTGAAATAGCGTCATGGAAGTTCGTCAAGTTCGCGCGCACATCGATCCCGAGTCGCGGACGTCCATCGGCGCCCGGATCCGATCACTTCGCCTCGAACGTGGCCTGTCTCAGGCGCAGGTGGCGGAGGGAATGCTTTCGGCCAGTTATGTCTCGTTGGTGGAAAGCGGTCGGCGCCAGCCGGCCATCTCCGCGCTCACGCACATCGCCGATCGGCTCGGCGTCGATACCGGTTATCTGCGGGACGGCATCGACGCCGAAGTGCGGCGTCGGGACCGGCTCGCGCTCGGTCGCGCGCACACCGCACTGAGCCGCGGTGAGGTCGACGACGCGTATGTCCGCTTCGCGGCGCTCGATGGCTCGCGTGGCCTCGGCGAGGAGCAGCAGCGCGAGGTCCGAATGGGTCGAGCGCTGGCGGCGGAGCGCCGGGGCGACCTCGAGGATGCGCTGCGGCTGTTGGCCGAACTCGCTGACGAAGCGCGCCGCTTACCCGTGGTCAACCCGTGGATGGACGTCGCGGAGGCCCTATGCCGGTGCTACCGGGAGGCGGGCGACCTCGACCTGGCAATCTCCACGGGCGAGGAAAGTATGCGCCATTCCGAAACGCTCGGCCTCGAGGCGAGTGACGAATACGTCCGGCTCGGCTGCACGGTTCTGTTCGCCTACCACGAACGCGGCGATGTCGCGAAGGCGACCCTGCTCGCCGCGGACATGATCCGGATTGCCGACGCGATGGGCACGCCGCAGACCCGCGGGGCGGCCTACTGGAACGCCTCCCTGATCGCCGAGACACGAGGCGAGATCGGTCAGGCGCTCATGCTGGTCGACAGGGCAGTGGCGATGTTCGGGGAGAGTGACGACCGTCGCAACCTCGCCCGCCTGCGGGTCACCTACGCGTGGCTGCTCCTTCAGCATTCACCGCCGGAGGCTGACCGCGCGTTGGAGCTGCTCGATGGCACGCGAGGCAGCCTGGTCGAGCATGGCGGATCCGTCGACGTCGGCTCGTGTGACACCGAACGGGCGCGCGCCCTGCTCGCGTTGGGACGCCCGGCAGCGGCTCGGGAAGCCGCCGAGCAGTCCCTGGCCGGGCTCGGCGACCTGCCCCGGATCGAGTCCGCACGAGCCCGCCTCATGCTCGGCCGGGTACTACGTGAGCAGGGCGATCTGGCCGGCTGCGTCGACCAATGCACGCATGCCGGGGCAACGCTCGAGGCCATGGGTGCGACCCGGCAGGCCGCGGCCGTCTGGCGCGAGCTCGGCGACCTCTATCGCGACCTCGGCCGGGCGGAGGTCGCGATGGATGCCTACGACCGCGCCTTGCGCGCGGTGCGCATCGCCCCCATCGGCGACGACCTGGGTCGCCAGTCCGAGGCCGCTGCTGCTCGGCACGAGGGCGATATGGCCAGTACCTAGCCGAATTCGGCGTCCGCGCCCCCGGGCGCTGGCGGCGCACCGCAGGGGAGTGCGCGGGCCGGCCCGGGGGCGCGGCATGTCAGCCAGACCGCACCGGCTCGGCCTGGTGGGCGTCGGTGTTCTCGACAGCCGCCGGTGTTCGCTCGCCGCGGAGTACCAGTGCGACGCCTCCGACGACGAGCAGCCCGCCGCCGAGAACAACCGATGTCACCGGCTCGGCCAGGATCAGCGCACCGAGCACGACCGCAACGACCGGGTTCACGTAGGCGTACGTTCCCACCACGGACAGTGGTGCGTTGCCAAGCGCGAAGATGTAGGCGGTGTAGCCGAGGATCGAGCCGATCACGACCAAGTAGGCCAACGCCACCCAGCCCTCGGCCGGGACCGTTGCGGCGTTGAGGTCCGGCGGTTCTCCGACGGCAAGAGCGACCGCGGTCATGATTGCTCCGCCCGCGAGCATTTCGTAGGCCGTCGCCAGCATGGCGCCGCGAGGAAGCCGCACTTGCGGGGACAGGTACGAGCCGAACGCCCAGCACAGCGTCGCCGCGAGGATGACCAGTATCCCCCAGGCCTGCACGCCGTCGATCCCGCCGCGCGGCAGGCTGATCGCGGCCACACCGGCGAATCCGACCAGCACCCCGAGCCAGGTCAGCCTGCGGGGTCGCTCGCCACCGGCCACCCGTAGCAGCACGAACCACAGCGGGACGGCGCCGACGATCAGCGCCGCGAGACCGCTCGGCACGGTTTTCTCGGCCACCGCCACCAGCCCGTTTCCGCCGAGCAGCAGAAGTGTTCCCACGACGGCAGCGGCGGCCAGTTCTCGCCGGGTGACCGCGAGTGACCGAAAGCCGCCGCGGCCGGCCAAGAAACCCAGCAGGATCACGGCGGCAGCCAGGAAGCGGGTGCCCATGCCGAGCAGGGGCGGAATGCCGGCCTGGACGACGACTCGGATGGCCAGATAGGTGGAGCCCCACACCACATAGACGGTCACCAGGGCAGCCCAGATGGCGGCGCTGCTGGCCCTCGTCCCGTCGCGTGTCATGACCGTTTCCTTTGATCGTTGATGTCACCTCTATTGTGCGGGAGCGACCCGTCGCCACGACAGCGGATAACGGTCATCGAACCGGTAGATCGCGTCAGGTGCCGGTCGCTCGGTACCGTTGGCGACAGGAACGCTCGTGAGCTCCTCCGTCCGGGCCCGCGCGTCCACCCTCAGCGTGGGGACCGGATGGCCGTGCGTGACGACGGGCCGAAGCGGCGATCCCGCGCTGGCCGACGCGAAGGAGGACGATGACCGTCGAGACCGATCTGGCGGCGGCGCCCGCCGGGCTGCAGAGCCACGACGAACACGAGCTGGTACAGCTGCTGACCCCAGAGGGAGAGCGGGTACCCAACCCGGAGTACGACCCCCTGATCGCCGACGTCACCGACGATGACGTTCGCGGCTACTACCGCGACCTGGTGCTCGCCCGGCGGGTCGACACGGAGGCTGTCGCATTGCAACGGCATGGCGAGCTGGGTTTATGGGCGAGCCTGCTGGGTCAAGAGGCTGCCCAGATCGGGTCCGCCCGTGCACTGCAGCCGCAGGACCACGTTTTCCCGACCTACCGAGAGCACGGAGTTGCCTGGTGCCGCGGCGTCGACCCCGGCCTCCTGCTGGGGTTGTTCAGGGGCGTCGACCAGGGCGGCTGGGACCCTCGTGAGCACAACTTCCATCTGTACACGATCGTCATCGGCGCACAGACGCTGCACGCCACGGGTTATGCGATGGGCGTCCAACGTGACGGCGCCGTGGGCACCGGCGACCCCGACCGGGACACCGCTGTCATCGCGTATTTCGGCGATGGCGCGACCAGTCAAGGCGACGTCAACGAAGCGTTCATCTGGGCGGCCGTGACCAACGCGCCAGTCGTCTTCTTCTGCCAGAACAACCAGTGGGCGATCTCGGAGCCGCTGGAGCGGCAGACCCGCATCCCGCTGTACAAGCGTGCTGCCGGTTTCGGCTTCCCCGGTGTTCGCGTCGACGGCAACGATGTGCTGGCCTGCCTCGCCGTCACCAGGGCGGCGTTGCAGCGCGCCCGCGAGGGTGAGGGGCCGACTCTCGTCGAGGCCTACACCTATCGGATGGGCGCCCACACCACGACCGACGATCCCAGCCGGTACCGGTTGGCGGCCGATCTCGAGCATTGGAAGCTGAAGGACCCGATCGAGCGGGTGAAGGCTTACCTGGCCCGCCGCGGCGGCGCCGACCACGAGTTCGTCGAGTCGGTCGAGTCCGAGGCCGAAGAACTGGCCGAGCATCTGCGCACGTACTGCCGACAGCTGCCCGACCCCGCGCCGACGTCGATCTTCGACAACGTCTACGTCGAGCCGACGCCGCCGTTGCGCCAGCAGCGGGACGAGATGAGCGCCTACCTCGACTCGTTCGCCGACGAGGAGGCAGGCTGATGACGACCATGGCGCTCGGCAAGGCGATCAACGCGGGGCTGCGCAAGGCCATGGAGGGCGACTCCAAGGTCCTGGTCATGGGTGAGGACGTCGGCAAGCTCGGCGGTGTGTTCCGCGTCACCGACGGGTTGCAGAAGGACTTTGGCGAGGACCGGGTGATCGATACGCCGCTGGCCGAGTCTGGGATCATCGGTACGGCGCTCGGGTTGGCGCTGCGTGGGTACCGACCCGTATGCGAGATCCAGTTCGACGGGTTCGTGTTTCCCGGTTACGACCAGATCGTGAGCCAGGTTGCGAAGATGCATTTCCGCTCGGGCGGCCGGTTGAGGGTGCCGATGGTGATCCGGGTGCCGTTCGGCGGCGGAATCGGAGCCGTCGAGCACCACAGCGAGAGCCCGGAGGGTTACTTCGTCCACACACCCGGTCTCAAGGTCGTCGCGGTCTCCAACCCGTCGGACGCGTACTGGATGATCCAGCAGGCGATTGCGCTCGACGACCCGGTGCTCTTCTTCGAGCCCAAGCGGCGTTACTGGGACAAGGCGGACGTCGACGAGGACGGCTCGCCGGAGTTGCCGCTGGCAGCAGCGCGAGTCGTGCAGATTGGCACCGACGCCACCGTCGTCGCGTACGGGCCTATGGTGCGCACCTGCCTGGATGCTTCGACGGCCGCCGCCGAGGAGGGCCGATCGCTGGAGGTGATCGATCTGCGGTCGCTCTCGCCGATCGACATGCCGGTGGTGAACGCCTCCGTCCGCAAGACTGGCCGGTGCATCGTCGTCCATGAAGCACAGCGGACGCTCGGCGTCGGTGCAGAGATCGCGGCGCGTGTCGCCGAGGAATGTTTCTATTCCCTCGAGGCCCCGGTTCTCCGGGTGACGGGGTACGACACCCCATATCCCCCCGCCCGGGTCGAGGAGGAGTACCTTCCCGACCTCGACCGGGTGCTCGACGGAGTCGACCGCGCGTTGGCGTTCTGAGGGGACCGACGTGAATGACGTTTCGCAGTTCAAGCTGCCCGACGTTGGCGAGGGCCTCACCGAGGCCGAGATCGTGTCCTGGAAGGTCAAGGTCGGCGACACGATCAAGGTCAACGACGTCATCGTCGAGATCGAGACGGCGAAGTCGCTGGTCGAGCTGCCCAGTCCCTACGCGGGCGTCGTCGACGGTCTGCTCGTGGACGAGGGGCAGACCGTGCCGGTCGGGACCCCGATCATCGCGGTGCGCTCGGGTGCAGCCGCCGCCCCGGTGTCCACCGCGGACCGGGCGACCGAACCTGGCGATCCCGGCGGCGCTGGAGTCGTCGGCGGTTCCGCCGAAGACATGGTGCCGCAGCCTCCGCGCGCCGACCCGGAGGAGCGGCAGGCTGTGCTGGTCGGATACGGACCACGGACGACCACCGCACGTCGACGGCCGCGCAAGGATGCGTCGGCCGCGCCGAGTCCCGCTCCGCCCGAAGCGTCTGCTGCGCTCTCCGCCAGCTTCAACACTGTCGATCATGGTGACGTAGCGGCCCCAGCGGAGGACACGCGGCCGCCTCACCACGACCAACTCCTGGACGACGGCGACACGGGGCCCGCGGCGATCCGGGTGCTGGCCAAGCCGCCGGTGCGCAAGCTGGCCAAGGATCTCGGGGTCGACTTGACGACCGTCATCCCGTCCGGCCCGGGCGGGACCGTCACCCGCGCCGACATCGAGGGAATGGTGGCGGCACCGCCGGCCGGGCGACAGGCGGCGGGTACCGGCTGGGACGGCCAGCCGCGCGAGGAGCGGATCCCGATTCGGTCGGTCCGCAAGGCGACCGCCGCGGCTGTCGTCAAGTCCGCCTTCACCGCTCCACACGTCACCGAGTTCGTCACCGTCGATGCCACCCGCACCATGCGGCTGGTGGATCGTCTTCGGGATTCCCGGGAGTTCCGCGACGTGCGGCTCTCGCCGCTTGCGGTACTGGCGAGGGCCATGTGCATCGCGGTCCGGCGCACGCCGGAGGTCAACGCCCGATGGGACGAGGACGCCGGGGAGATCGTCGTCCAGCGCTTCGTCAACCTCGGCATCGCAGCGGCGACGCCTCGTGGGCTGGTCGTCCCCAACATCAAGGACGCCGACCGCCTGTCGCTGCGCGATCTCGCAGTCGCCATCAACACGCTGGCCGCGACCGCGCGAGAGGGCAAGACGCCGCCGTCGGACATGACCGGCGGGACGCTCTCGATCACGAACGTCGGTGTCTTCGGCGTCGACACGGGCACCCCGATCCTGCCGCCGGGTGAGTCAGCGATCATGGCGTTCGGGGCCGTCCGCAAGCAGCCGTGGGTGCATAGAGACAAGGTTCGGCCGCGCTGGGTCACCACGCTCGCGCTCTCGTTCGACCACCGGCTGGTCGACGGTGAGCAGGGCTCGCGGTTCCTGGCCGACGTCGCCCGCACCCTCGAGGATCCGGCCCAGGCGCTGGTCTGGGCTTAGCCTCGCCCCGGCCTGCCCCGGAACGACCACGGTCACCCATGCCTGCCGGTACATCACCAGGTATACACATCTGGTGATGTACCGGTTCGCCTGGTGATGGCCTGTCGAACATGCGGAGCGCCCCTTGCCCTTTGGGCCGCTCGAGCAGATCACGGTGACGAATCCGCCCGAATCAAGGTGCCGCCGATCTCGCGGGACCGGCCACGGAACAGCGCGATGTACTCCATGTCCGCCGAGCCGGCGAGTCCGATGGTGACGTCGTACACGCCGTTGCGTCCGTAGCGAGTGCGTTCGACGGCTTCGGCGACGAGGTTGTCACCGAGCCGAGCAGCGTTGACGAAGACGATGTCGCACGCCTGCGCGACGGTGCTGCGGTTGTACGAATTGCACGCAAAGGCGAAGGCGGAGTCCGCGAGCGCGAAGACGAGGCCGCCGTGGCAGATGCCGTGCCCGTTGACCATGTCGGGCCGGACGGTCATGGACAGCCGGGCATAGCCGGGACGCACGTCGTCCAGCGTCATGCCCAGCGCCTGCGACGCGGCGTCGTCGGCCCACATCGCCGCGGCCGACTGTTCCGCGAGCAGCTGCGGGTCAACCATGAGACGTCGCCGCTGCGCGCCGGCGAACCGCTTCCGTCACCCGATATCGGTGCGGGTCCTCGGCGGCGCCGAGGGCGGTGAGGACACCTTCGACCCACCGCCAGCCCACCGCGTCGCCCCATTCGATCGGCCCCAGCGGATAGTTGACGCCGAGCCGCATGGCCGTGTCGACGTCGTCAACGCTGGCCACGCCGGATTCGACGGCATCGGCACCAGACGCGGCCAGCATTGCGACCGTCCGCGCGACGACTAGGGCAGGGGTATCAGGCAGGACGGTGACGTCGAGTCCAACTGCCTGCAGGCAGCCGATGGCAGCATCGACCGCAGCCGCTGGTGCGTCGGCGGGCGCCGCAATGGCGAGCCGGGTCGCGGTCGCGTAGTCGAGCGCGAGATCGACGAGCACGACCGTTTCACCCGACTCGGTCGATACGTCCGCAGCCTGCCGCCCGTCGGTGAGCCGCACCACGACACCGGGCGCCGGCCGCAGCCGAACCGGGCCGAAATCCCTGGTCCGGATGCCCGCGAGGCCGGCATTGGCGAGTCGCTCGACCAGGGCATCGAGCGGATCGCCGGCACCGTTGACGACCAGTCGCCGAGGGGCAGGCTGTGACAGTGCAGTCGCCGGTGCTGGCCGCTGGTCACCCTCGAAGATTCCACGCCCCGACTTCCGGCCGAGCCGTCCCTCAGCGACCAGCGACTGCTGGAGCGCCGAGGGCGCGAACCGGGGGTCGTGGTCGAATGCCTCCCAGATACTCCGGTTGACGGCGGCATTGACGTCCTGACCGATCAGGTCGGTGAGCTCGAAAGGACCCATCCGAAAGCCGCCGGCTTCTCGGAACAGCGCGTCGATCGTCGCTGGATCGGCGACGCCGGCTTCGAGCAGGAGAAACGCCTCACCATAGAACGGCCGGGCGACCCGGTTGACGATGAAGCCGGGCGTCGACGCGCACCGCACCGGTGTCTTGCCCCACGCCCGAGCTGTCGCGGCCAGCGTGTCGATGACCGCTGGGTCGGTCTGCGCCGCTGCCACTACTTCCACCAGCGGCAGCACAGTTGCTGGATTGAAGAAGTGCATACCGGCCACCCGCTGGGGCTTTGCCGTGCCGGCCGCAATCTGGGCAACATCCAGGGACGACGTGTTGGTCGCCAGGATCGTCGTGCCGTCGCAGACAGCTTCCAGTTCGGCGAACAACGCACGCTTGACGTCGAGATCCTCGACGACGGCTTCGACGACCAGGGCGCACCGATGCAGATCGGCGACGGAACTGGCGGCGGCGAGGCGACCGATGGTGGCTCGGGCGGCCTCGTCGGTCAGCCGGCCTTTCGCCGCCGAACGGGTCAGCCTGTCCCGAGCCGCAGCGATCGCGGTGTCGGCCGCACCCGGAACCTCGTCGACGAGTAAGACCCGATGGCCGGCCCGGGCGGCGACCTCGGCAATTCCGCCGCCCATCGTGCCCGCCCCGACGACGCCGATGATCGACGCCGGGCTGAGTGCGGCCATGCGAGCGAGTTTCGCACGGCCGAGCCGCTTCGGCCGCAGCCGTGAAGATCGTCGTGTTCTACCGCGCCCGCCAATCCGCGCTGCGGCAACACGACAATCTTCACGATGGCTCAGCAGAGCAATTGGCACGTTGCGCTGTTCCACATTCCGGGCGAACCGGGCACCGCAGCAACCGCTGAGCGGGCCAACCGCGACGGCGGACCGTGCCAATTGGGCGAAAGTGGTGGGCTTCTCCGTGGCCGTGTTCGTCAGCTATCAGTCCCGCCCGGCAGCTCGGATTGGGCGGACTTGATGATGGCCTCGACGCTGCGGGTGACGTCGTCGTCGGTGGTAGCCCACGAGCTGACGCTGATCCGCATGGCGGGTTTGCCGTGCCAGACGGTCCCGCCGCACCAGCACGTGCCGTCGGCCTGGATCGCCGCCACGATCCGGTCGGTGACGGCTGCGTCGCCGAACGAGACCAGGACTTGGTTGAGCACGACGTCGTTGAGGATGGCGAACCCGGCCGCCGACAACTCGGTGGCGAACCGGCGGGCCAGCCGGCAGTTACGTTCGATCAACTCGACCAGCCCGCTGCGGCCGAGCGACATGAGCGCGGCCCACACCTCGACCCCACGACCCCGCCGCGACATCTCTGGCGTGTAGTCGGACGGGTTGCGCTGGCCTCCTGCAGGCGGCAGGTACGCCGCCGACACCGACATAGCGGCTCGCAGTGCATCAGGATCGCGGACAAACGCGAGCCCGCTGTCGTACGGCACGTTGAGCCACTTGTGCGCGTCGGTCGCCCAGGAGTCGGCGTTTTCGATGCCGGCTGTCAAGTGCCGCAGGCTCGGCACTGCGGTCGCCCACAGCCCGAAGGCACCGTCGACATGGACCCAAGCAGCGCTCTCCCGAGCGCGCTCGCAGACTTCGCCGAGTGGGTCGACGGCGCCGGTGTTCACGTTTCCGGCCTGGGCGCAGACGATGGTCGGCCCGGCCAGGTGGGGCATCTCACCAGCGCGCAGGCGCCCCTGATCGTCGACAGGAACGCGAACAACCCGGTTCCGGCCCAGGCCGAGCATCCCGAGCGCCTTGACCAGCGAGGAATGAACCTCGGCGCCGACGATCACGGTGATCGGCGGTGCCCCGAACAACCCGTCAGCTTCGACGTCCCACCCCGCCTGGGCGAGCACAGCATGCCGTGCTGCTGCCAATGCGGTGAAGTTCGCCACGGTCGCCCCGGTCGTGAACCCAGCGGCGGTTCCTTCCGGTAGCCCGAACAGTTCGACCAGCCAGCGCAACGACACCTCTTCCACCATGGAGGTCGCGGGTGCGACGGAACGGAAGGCCGTCTTCTGGTCCCAGGCACCTGCCAGCCAGCTCGCTGCGAGTGCGGCGGGGAGCGAGCCGCCGACGACGAAGCCGAAGAAGCGCGGCCCGGCCATCGCCGTCGTGGCTGGCGAAGCGGTCTCGTCCAGGATCCGCAGGACCGCCGCTGGGTCGGTCGGCTCCTCCGGCATTGGCGTGTCCAGCGTGCTGAGTGCGGTGACTGCCTCCGCCGCGGCCGCGACCGGTCGGTCTGGCAGCGTCGTCAGATAGCCGATCGCGCGATCGGCTGCATCGTGCAGCAAGGCGTCCATCGCCACCTCCGAGTTCGAACGATTCTGCATACTGCCGCGATCGGGTCGGACCTGACGATCGCACTGCCGGACACTTCGCCCGATCGTTGGGCCTGAGGGGCGCGCGATGCCCCCATTCGAATCATCCGATTCCGTCGGCGCGTGATCGAATCGTTATGACACCGGCGTATCAACGCGCTTGCCAAGCTGTTTCGCAGACGTTTACGTGTCTTGCGGAATCCGGGACGCGGGTGTCCGCCCGCACCGGCAGCCCCGGGGAAGGAGAGTTCCACATCATGGTGAGAACCACGGCCCGTAAGGGCGTTCTGGCCGCTGTGTCGGCCTTCGGGCTCTCCATCGCTCTGGTCGCCTGTGGCGGCGACGGCGATGGGGACGGCGGCGACGGCGGCGGTGACGGCCAGGCAGCGGCCCCAAGCGGCGTCGACTGCGCGCCGTACGAGCAGTACGGCGACCTCTCTGGCAAGACGGTCAGCCGTGTACACGTCGATCGTCGCACCCGAGGACCAGGCCGCACATCGACTCGTGGGTTCCGTTCGAGCAGTGCACCGGCGTCGACGTCGACCTACGAGGGCTCGCAAGGAGTTCGAGGCACAGCTCGTCGTCCGCATCCAGAGCGGCAACCCGCCGGACATCGCCTACATCCCGCAGCCGGGCCTGCTCTCGACGATCGTCCGCGACTCCGACGCCGTCGTGGAGCCGAGCGCCGAAACGGCAGCGAACGTGGACCAGTACTTCGGCGAGGACTGGAAGACCTACGGCACCGTCGACGGCACGTTCTACGCGCCGCCGCTCGGCGCCAACGTCAAGTCCTTCGTCTGGTACTCGCCGCAGGCCTTCGCCGAGGCCGGCTACGAGGTGCCGGAGACGTGGGACGACATGATCGCGCTGTCGGACGAGATCGCCGACGCGGGAGGCAAGCCGTGGTGCGCCGGCATCGGCTCCGGTGACGCTACCGGCTGGCCGGCCACCGACTGGATCGAAGACGTCATGCTCCGGACAGCGGGTCCTGAGGTCTACGACCAGTGGGTCAACCACGAGATCCCGTTCAACGACCCGGCGGTGGCCGAAGCGCTGGCGACGGTCGGCGACATCCTCAAGAACGACGCCTACGTCAACGGTGGCCTGGGCGACGTAACCAGCATCGCCGCGACCGAGTTCAGTGACGCCGGGCTGCCGATCCTCGACGGCACCTGCTGGATGCACCGCCAGGCGTCGTTCTACCAGGCCAACTGGCCCGAGGGCACCGACATCAGCGAAGACGGCCAGGTGTTCGCGTTCTACCTGCCGCCGATCGACGAGGCGCAGGGCCGGCCGCTGCTCGGTGGCGGCGAGTTCGTGGCGGCCTTCGCCGACCGTCCGGAGGTGCTGGCCTTCCAGCAGTACCTCAGCTCGCCGGAGTGGGCGAACGCCAAGGCCGAGGTCTCCGGCGCCCGGCTGGGTGAGCGCCAACAAGGAGCTCGACATCTCGCTGCTGCAGTCACCGATCGACCAGCTCGCGGGTGAACTGCTGCAGGACCCGGAGGCGGTCTTCCGCTTCGACGGCTCGGACCTGATGCCCGGTGAGGTCGGTGCCGGCTCGTTCTGGACGGAGATGACGAGCTGGATCGCCAACGACAAGGCCGACCAGGAAGTCCTCGACTCTATTGAGGCTTCCTGGCCGTAAGGGCATCCTGGCCGTAGGCCGGATCCAGGGCTGCCGGCCGGGGATCGCGACGAGCGCGGTCCCCGGCCGGGCTCGGCTCCCAACGAAGGGGTGAGGCCAGTGGGCGACATACTGCTCAGGGCGGACACCACGGCCGAGAAGTTCGCCGTCATGGTGTTCGCCATCGTGCTGTTTGCGGTCGTGATGGGAGCGATCCTGTTCGCGGTCGACCGGCCGAAGCGGGTTCCCGGGTGGGTCGTTGCGCTGGGCTTTATCGGCCCGGCGGTCCTGATGCTGCTCTTCGGGCTGATCTATCCGGCCATCCGGACGATCTACCAGTCGTTCTTCGACCGGACCTCGGAGCAGTTCGTCGGCCTGGACAACTACGTCGAGTTGTTCACCCGGCCGGAGTTCCTGATTGTGCTCCGCAACACCGCAATCTGGGTTCTGCTCGTGCCGATCGCGGCGACCGTGATCGGGTTGATCTACGGCGTGTTGGTCGACCGAACCCGGTTTGAATCCCTGGCCAAGGCCCTCATCTTCTTGCCGCTGGCCATCTCGATGGTGGGCGCTTCGATCATCTGGAAGTTCGTCTACGAGTACAAACCCGACCAGCCGGGCGTCAACCAGATTGGGTTGGCCAACCAGATCCTGGTGTGGTTGGGCTTCGAGCCGTATCAGTTCATCATCACCGCGCCGTGGAACACCGTCTTCCTCATCGTGATCATGATCTGGATCCAGGCCGGCTTCGCGATGACTGTTTTGTCTGCGGCCATCAAGGCGATCCCGGACGACATCATCGAAGCGGCCCGCATCGACGGCGTCTCCGGATCACGGATGTTCACCTCGATCACCATCCCGAGCATCCGGCCGGCGCTGGTGGTCGTCTACACCACGATCGCGATCGGCACGCTGAAGATCTTCGACATCGTCCGAACCGCCACCGGTGGAAACTTCGAGACCAGCGTCGTCGCAAACGAGTTCTACACGCAGGCGTTCCGGCAGTTCAACATCGGGTTGGGCGCGGCACTGGCGGTGCTCTTGTTCATCCTGGTGATCCCGATCGTCATCTACAACGTCCGACAGCTGCGACTCTCGGAGGAGATCCGATGACCACGACGACTCCTCCGGTCCCCGCAGCGCCTCCGACCGAGCGCAAGCTCACCCGGGCCGAACGCCGGGCTGCCGAGGCGAAGACCAAGCTCAGCTCGCCGTGGGCCTCGGGCATCGCCATCGTGATCGCCATTCTCTGGACGATCCCGACGTTCGGGCTGTTGCTCACCTCGTTTCGGCCCGAGCAGGAGATCCGGACCACAGGTTGGTGGACTTATTTCGCCAACCCCGGCCTCACTCTCGACAACTACGACGAGGTGCTGTTCGGCAGCACCACTCAATTCGCGACGTTCTTCGTCAACACCATCGTCATCACGATTCCGGCAGTGATCATCCCGATTACCATCGCGCTGCTCGCCGCATACGCCTTCGCGTGGATCGAGTTCCGCGGTCGCGACCTGCTGTTCATCGCGGTGTTCGCGCTACAGATCGTGCCGATTCAGGTGACCCTCATCCCGCTGCTTTCAGCTTACGTGGACGTGGGGCTGGCTGGTTCGTTCTGGACAGTCTGGCTGTCGCACGCGATCTTCGCGCTGCCGTTGGCGATCTTCCTGCTGCACAACTTCATGAAGGAAATCCCGCGCTCACTGATCGAGGCGGCCCGGGTCGATGGCGCAGGCCACGTGAAGATCTTCTTCCAGGTGTTGTTGCCGCTGCTCGTTCCGGCGATCGCAGCGTTCGGCATCTTCCAGTTCCTGTGGGTATGGAATGACCTGCTGGTCGCCTTGACCTTCGCCGGCGGCACACCGAACGTCGCTCCACTCACGGTCCGAGTCGCGGAGCTGGCGGGCACCCGAGGGGCGGACTGGCATCTGCTCTCCGCGGGAGCCTTCATCTCGATGGTCGTCCCGGTATTGGTGTTCGTGGCGCTGCAGCGGTTCTTCGTCCGCGGCCTGCTCGCCGGAGGAGTGAAGGGCTAGCGCCGGGGCGTGCGCAGTCAGCGCACGTGAATCGAACCGAGGAAGGCGTCATGGCGATCGCCCGGCGTGCCGGTTGCGGTAGCGGCCAGAACGGTTGGGGCACAGCCTCCGCTCACGAACACGGGCATGCCGCCGACGTCGAGAAGCGTCACCCGGATAGCGGTGCAGGGAGTTGCCGCACATCCGACCGGCTCGCCGTCGACGGTGTAGCACGGGCGCCCGTAATGGACTTCGGCTGGACGTCGAACTGCGGGGCCTGCTGCCCGGCTACCTCGACAGTCCGCTCGGCCAGGACGTCGCTGGTGGGGTCGTGCGCATCCAGTCGCGAGGTCGTCGGGCAGGGGAGCACCTCCTGCGTCTCCGGGTCGATGACCCCGTCGGGCCGGTCGATGGAGAATCCGGCCCAGGGCTGTTCGCAGTGAGGTCGGCATGGGCATCGAGGCCGAGTGCCCACGGGTGGTCACGACGAGCCGGAATCCGTCCGGCAGCTCCGCCTCGATAGGGATGCGCAGGTTTGCGATCCGAGAGTCCGAGAGGGTCGGCCGCGTCATCCTCGTTGTCCGCGAGCATGGCACCGTGATGCCGATCCCGGCGAGCAAGGCGACGATGACGGCTCCAGCAGCGACTCGCTGGTCCGGTCCCGCCGAGGACTGCGGCGGATGACGGCGCCGAGGGCGGTTCCGGGTCGCTGGTGCGGCGGCGTGGTGTGCTGCGCGGGCGGCCCGGCTGCCGATGGTGTCGATGCTCACGACGCCACCTCCCCAAGGTCGTCTGCAGGCGGGCTTTCGCGCGCGCCAGGTGCTGCTTTGACGCTGCCCTCGGTGAACGCGAGCATCTCCGCGATCTCCGCCAGCGGGCATCCGTAGACGTACCGAAGCGCGATGCACTGCGCCTGCCTCCTGGGCAGGCGGCGCACATGTGCCCAGAAGACCTCGTCGTCGTCCATGGCGCCGGCATCGGACGTTGGTGCGTCGACCGCGCCGGAGCCCATCCGGGCCATGGCGCGGAACTCGGCACCTTTCCGCCGCCGCCAGGAGGTAGCCAAGTTTGCGCAGGTGCGGCGTACCCAGGCCTCCGGGCGGTCGAGCTGGGCGACCTGCTCCCAGCGTCTGAAGGCGACCAGAAGGGCGTCCTGGGCGAGATCCTCGGCGCTCCCGCGGGAGCCCGTCAGTGAATATGCGAGGGCGACCAGGCCGCGGTATTCATTCCTGAAGAACGCCTCGTACGACGGTTCTGCCCGTAGCCGGACCGGTGGCAGCAGCTCTTCCTCGGCGGGTTCACCGTGGGCTTCGGCCACGACGCTCACTCTGGCACCCTCGGGGATCTGCCTCACAGTTAACTCTTGATCCAGGGCGAGGCGTAGATGTCGTGTTCACGTCCGCACCTCTGGCATACCGCGAACTGGGCGCCGTCGTCGGCGTATCGCCGTACCCATCGGTGCCAGCGCACCAGGCATCGCCACGAATGCCGAGGACGTGCCCGGGCTTCCGACGCCTCCATACCCCTTACTCGCACAACGGGGGGAATGGGATGACAACCGCGGTGGCTCGCCTGGTGGGCTCGTTTCGGTGTGACACAGTAGTGGCGGAACGGCGCTAGCTTGTCACAACCCACGCCTATCGAGACCGGAGGGTCACCGTGTCCGCCGAAGAGCTCGTCGCCCGTCATCAGCCGACTCTGGACGCGGCGCTAGCGGCGATCCGTACCCGCGAGTACTTCTCCGCCTACCCGGAGTCGCCGAGTCCGCGCGTCTACGGGGAGACGGCAGCGCCGGTAGGTCGAGCCGCCTACGACGCGTGGCTGGACCAGGACTTCCCCCTCGAGACACCCGGCGCCGAGGGCCGTGTCGCCACCGAGCGCAGCCCCTACGGGCCGAACCTGGATGTGCGGTATCCGCGGGTCAAAGCCGACGGGCTCGATGCCCTCCTCGGCGCGGCCCGGGACGCGATGCCGTCCTGGCGTGGTGCGGGACCAGCGGTCCGCACTGCGGTCTGTGTGGAGGTTCTCGCCCGCCTGCACACGCGCGTCTTCGAGCTGGCCAACGCGGTGCAGCACACATCCGGTCAGGCGTTCGTCATGGCGTTCCAGGCCGGCGGAACGCACGCCCTGGATCGCGCCCTCGAGGCGATCGCCTATGCACACGAGGAGCAGAGCCGAACGCCGACGACGGCGTCCTGGGAGAAACCGGCTGGCAAGGGTGAGCCGCTGCGGATGACGAAGACCTTTCACGTCGTGCCGCGAGGGGTCGCGCTGGTGATCGCTTGCAACACGTTCCCGACCTGGAACTCGTGGCCGGGGCTTTTCGCCTCGTTGGCGACTGGGAACGCGGTCGTGGTCAAGCCACACCCGAACGCGGTGCTCCCGC
Organism: uncultured Actinomycetota bacterium; assembly: GCA_963819885.1. Taxonomy (GTDB): domain Bacteria; phylum Actinomycetota; class Actinomycetes; order Jiangellales; family Jiangellaceae; genus JACVRX01. The sequence goes on from CAWFXV010000022.1 coordinate 256,197, forward strand.
TGGCGATCACGGTTCAGGCGGCCCGCGATGTGTTGGCCGAGCTGGGTTTCGACCCCAACCTGGTCACGCTTGCGGCCGAGGATCCGGCCGACCGGCTGGCCCAGGCGCTGGCCGTTCGGCCCGAGGTGAAGATCATCGACTTCACCGGCTCGAGCGATTTCGGCCGCTGGCTGGAGGACAACGCCCGGCAGGCAGTCGTCTATACCGAGAAGTCCGGTGTGAACACCGTCGTGGTCGATTCGACCGACGACTTCAGCGGTATGTGCCGCAACCTCGCGTTCTCGCTCAGCCTCTACACCGGCCAGATGTGCACCGCGCCGCAGAACGTGTTCGTGCCGCGGGAAGGCATCGGCACCGACGAGGGGCACAAATCCTTCGCCGAGGTAGGGGCCGGTCTGGCAGCGGCGGTCGAGAAACTGCTGGCCGACGACGCCCGTGCTGTCGAGGTGCTCGGCGCCGTCGTCAACGCTGGCGTCCTCGACCGGCTCGAGGCGGCATCGAGCAACGGTGAGGTCGTCCTCGCCTCCCGAGCCGTGCAGCACCCGGCGTGGCCGGATGCCACCGTCCGGACGCCCACGATTGTCGCCTTGGACGCCGGCGACACCGAGGTCTTTTCGGCGGAGTGCTTCGGGCCGGTGTCGTACGTGATCGCCACCGACTCCACCGACGCGTCGATCGCGTTGTTCCGGGACACCGCCCGGGATCACGGCGGTATGACGGCATCGGTGTACTCCACCGACGAGAAGGTCGTACAAGCGGCGGAGGAGGCCGCGATGGACGCCGGCGTCGCCTTGTCGGTGAATCTGACCGGAGGGGTGTTCGTGAACCAGTCAGCGGCGTTCTCCGACTTCCACGGCACCGGCGCCAACCCCGCTGCCAATGCTGCATTCGTCGATGGTGCCTTCGTGGCCGAACGATTCCGCATCGTGCAGTCCCGTCGGCACGCCTGAGCGGCCCGGCCAGCCCTCGAAGCCATCCGGCGGGCGTGCCGATTTCATGACTGATGGGTCCGGCCGGTAGAGTCTGGTCCAGCCACGGCCCCGCTGTGAATGCAGCAGGGCCGTCTTGGTGCCCGGTGTCCGGACCCACGTGGTCCAGGGGACGGTCGGGTATCGCGTGCCCGAATGGCTCATCGCGCGCCGCTCCCGCGGCCTGCGTTCGGGCGCGCCGACCCGCCAATCATCGGAGCACCGGCGATGCCGTCCAACCAATCCAGCCTGTCCACCGACCGACGTGGTCGTCCTGGCGCACGACGTCCGGCGCGCCCAGACCGAAACCGTCCCGGACACCGTCGTCCGGCCGAACACGGCAATCGCCGAGCCGTTGATCCGGCGCGCTCGGCCGCTGTCGAGGCTTTTGACCCGGCGGGCTCGGCGGTGGCACTGCTCGGCGTTCCGGACCGGGTGGTGAAGCTGCTCGGCGCGGACGGGATCACCGAACCGACGCCGATCCAGGCGGCGGTGATCCCTGCCGCGATCGCCGGGCGTGACGTGCTCGGCCGGGCGCGCACCGGCTCGGGAAAGACCCTTGCCTTCGGAGTACCGGTTCTCATCCGCCTGGCCGGGCGGCGCAGCCGCCCGCACCACCCCCGCGCCTTGATCGTTGTCCCGACCCGTGAGCTCGCCGGCCAAGTCGCCGCCGTCATCGATCCGCTTGCGCGGGCCGTAGGCCTGCGGACTGTCACCGTGTACGGCGGAACGCCCTACGAACGGCAGATTCGCGGCCTCGCCCGAGGAGCCGATGTCGTCGTCGCGACTCCCGGACGCCTGGACGACCTCGTCCGTCGCGGCGTGTGCCATCTGGGCGACGTCGAAATCGTCACCCTCGACGAGGCCGACCACCTGTGCGATCTCGGTTTCTATCCGGTCGTGTCGGCCCTGCTGTCGGCGACTCCGCCCGGTGGCCAGCGGCTGCTGCTGTCGGCCACCCTCGACGGTGACGTCGACCGACTCGTCCGCCGGCACCTGGTCGATCCGGCACGGTACGAGGTCGATCCCGGTGCCGGTCTGGTGACGACGATGGATCACCACGTGCTGGTCGTCGGCGCACGCGACAAGCTCGAGGTGACGACCAAGCTGGTTCGAGCCAACCCCCGCAGCATCGTGTTCACCCGAACCAAGGGCGGCGCGACTCGACTGGCCGCGAACTTGTCCGGAATAACCGCCGTCGACTTGCATGGCGACCTCTCGCAGCGGGTGCGCGAGCGCAACCTGGACCGGTTCCGGACAGGGCAGGCGCAGGTCGTGGTCGCGACCGATGTTGCAGCCCGTGGCATCCACGTCGCCGGCGTCGGCATGGTCGTGCACTTCGATCCAGCCGACCAACCCAAGTCATATCTGCACCGCTCGGGCCGGACCGCCCGAGCCGGCGCATCCGGCACGGTCGTGACGGTGGCCATGCCGGAACAGGCGCGGCAGATGGCCCGGCTGCACCGGCTGGCCGGCATCGAGGCGAAGCATGTCGACGCACGGTCCATCGTGGGTCCGCTGACCGCTCAGGCGCTGGCCGACGCACCCGGCCTGCCCGTCACGGCCGCCAGCCGGACAGATCGCGGTCGAGCCAGCGCGCCAGCGCGGCGTTATCGGCGTCGAACCACTGGCGCAGTCGGATCCGCGTCTCCTCGGCCATCGGCGGATAGTCGCCCTCGACGACGTTGAGCTTGCCGACGATGCGGCCGATCCGGAACGCCTTCGGCAGCGAACGGCGCATTCCACGTATTCGCATCGATCGGAAGGCGACGAACCGGTTTACCCGGTCGCCGAGCCGGCCGGGCGCGAACGCGTCGTCCACTCCGAGGAACCGGCACACGGCGGCGTAGGTCTGGCGAGGTTGGTCGCGCAGGTCGTCGAGCAGCACCACGCTCAGCTGGGAACGCTCGAACCGGCGGCAGACCTGCTCCAGTTGTGGCAGGTAGCGGCCGCGCGCAAGGTAGTCCGACGGGTCAGGCCGCCCGCTGATCTCGTCGTCGACCGCTTCCTCGAACGAACGTGGCTCGCGCTCGCGGATCCGCTCCATCCAATAGTGCGAATAGGCCCGGTCCACCGGGTCGCGCAGAATGGCGATCAGGCGAGCCGCCGGAATGACCGAGACCATCCGGTCCAAGGCCACCGGCTCGGCCAGATACGTGGGAGTCGCCTCACCGACCGCCGGCTGCCCGGTGTAGCCCTCGAACCTGGTCAGGTACCAATCGAGGCCGCGATCCCACCGGCGATCGAAGAAGTGGATTTCCTTGCGCGGCATGAAGACCTGTGGATGGTCCTGCAGGTATTTGTAGAGCGAGGTCGATCCCGACCGCATGGCGCCGATGATGACGAAGTTCGGCAGCGGGGTCGTCGGTGCGGGGTTCACGCCAACGTTCGGTGCTGGGCCGCGGCCGCGGCCAGCTGCTCCGGTTCGTACCACCGTGCGGTCCTCGCGTCCTCGGCGTCGACCAATGTGGTCCACGGTTCTGGCTCGACGCCGATCACCCGGCCGCTGCGCCGCAGATTCTCCACCCCGGACCAATCCTGCCGATAGACGCTGTCGAGGGTCCGGTATCGCTTGGACATGTCCGAGATCGTTCCCGCGTTGTGCACGACCTGACGGTCGAACATCTCGACCCTGGACGGACCGGTTCCGGTGCGGCCGCACAGGGCATCGAACCGAGCCCGGGTCGTCTGCTCGAGGCGGTACGGGAAGTGGTGCGTGAACACGACTGACGTCGGCTCGACAAGGGTTTCAGCCGCGCGAGCCGCGTGGAACCCGATGCCGGAGGTGATGCTGGGGCCGGCCCGGTCGTACCGCTGGATCGGATGCTTGCGATGCCCGAGCGCGCAGAGGTTGCCGGATTTCTCCTGACACAGGGGTTGCAGATCGAGCGGGTGGAACCCTGGCAGCGATTCGGGCGCTTGGTCGGGGAAGTGGTTGAAGTACCGCGTACCGACGATTCGGTAATTCCGATCCAAACTCGTCAGGTAATCGCGCAGCGTCATGCCGACCGGGCCGTGCACGAACTCGTCGGCGTCGAGCCACAGCCACCAGATGTGGTCTCGTCCGTCCTGCTCCGACACCTCCCGGACGGTCTCGTTGAGCAGCCTGATCTTGAGCACTTCGTCCACGGCGGCGGTGGAGAAGGACCGAGCCAGCTCGGCACCTGCCACTTTGGCGACGACGACGGTGTCGTCAGGGCTGTCGTTGTCGACGAGGAGCACCCGCTCGCATCCCTGGGCGAACGCGTTGCGCACGGTTGCCTCGATCACGTCCGCTTCCATCCAGGTAGCGATGATCGCGAAGAGGCCGAACGACGGCAGCGGGTCCGGCGCGGCCGGCTGGTCGGCCGCCACGACCCATCTCGACGGCGGCTTGCGCAGGCCGACGGCCCGCAGCACCTTCTTGGCTACCCGCTTGTAACGCATCGGGGTGCGGTCACTCCTGGAATCGGTATCGGCGAAGCCACGGATGCCGGGCTGCCTGTCGAGCGACGTCGGTCAGCAACTCCGCCGTCCATGGCGCGTCGGACCTGGTCATCCGCGGGGAGGGAAACACGATCGCGGCGCACGCTTCCAGATACTCAGGCTCGGCGGGAACGTCGAGAAACGCGCACAGGCCTGCCAGCTCGCCCTTGGCGTCGGCGACCAGATCCTCCAGGCAGACCCGGTGGAACTGTTCTGAGTCGAGCCGACGGGCGACGTCATCGACGGTCGAGCACAGCGAGAAGTAGGTCTGAATCTGCCTCGCCAGCGGTACCTCACCACGTTTGTACATGGTGGCGATGTTGTCGTACGGGTTTCTGACGACCTGTACGACCTTCAGCGGCACCTGCACGGTGTCGATCAGCCGGTCCAGCAGTTGCGGGTTCTCGTCCAGCCGAGCGGTCGACTGCCGCCCGCGTTTGTCGCCGATCACGCTGAGCCGATCGAACCGTCCCTGCCATTGGCCCGGGACGGCATACGAGTATCCCCAAGACTTCCGACCGGCCTCGGCATTGTGGCGGGAGTGTTCCAGCACCAGGCTGAACAGTTGGCCACGCCGGTACCCGGCGATGACGAACTGCAGGGCGTCGAGTTCGTGGGCGACGACCACCTGCGGATGCGCGTCGAGCAACGAGCCGACCAGACTGTGTCCACTTCTCGGATGCCCGATGAACATCAGGTAGGTCCGCACCGAGGCGAGGTCGCGCCGACGCTGCCACGCCTTGAGGGCCGAGCCGACGTAGAGGACCGGATACCGACGGAAGCCGGGAAGGGCGCGGACTCTACGCAGAACCCATGCCACGGAGCGGCGATGGTGGGCCAGCTTGGTCTTCATCGAGGGTCGGCGTCTCCGGGCGGGGGATCGTGGGGACTGTGTGGCCGGCTGCACGGTAACGCAGGAGCGACGGATGTTCGGCCAGCCGGGCAGTAACCGAGTCGATCAGCTCTGGCGTCCACGGGGCGTCTGCTCGGGTCTGCCTAGGTGTCGGGAAGACGATCGACGCGCACGCCTCCAGGTACGCCGGATCGCCAATCACGCCGAGGAATTCACACAGCTTGGCCAATTCCGCGGCCGGCGCGGCGATCAGGTCGTCGAGGTGAAGCAGGTAGGACTGCCCGTCGAGGAGCCGGGCGCGCACGGCATCGGCCGTCGTCGCCAGCCGGAAATACGCGTCGGCGTGCTCGGCGAGTGAGATTCGCGGTGCCCGCCGGTGCATGGTGGCGATGTTGTCGAACGGGTTGCGCACGACCTGGACGACGGACAACGGCACGCCCACCGTTGCCGCCAGGCGGTCTAGTAGCTCGGGTCTTTCACCCAGGCGCATCGACGATCGTCCGCCCTTCTTGTCGCCGATGACCTCGAGTCGTCGATAACCGCCCTGGGCCTGACCGGGCACGGCATAGGAGTAGCCGGTGGACGATACGTGGCCCCGAGCGACGCGGGCACGTTCGTGGCGGATCAGCAACGCGAACAGCTGCTCGCGACCGAACCCGGCCTCGGCGTACTTCAGGACGTCGAGTTCGTGGGCGACGAGGATGTTGGGGTGCGCGTCCAGCAGGGCACCCACCAGGCTGTGACCGCTGCGCGGATGCCCGACGAACAACAGGAACGAGCGGACGGTCGACAAGTCGCGACGCAGCCGCCGCGCTTCTACTGCCGTCGACACGTATGTGGCGGGATACCGACGTAGCCCAGGCAGGGCTCGAAGTCGGCTGAGCATGCGCGCTTTCGCACGGCGGTCGACTAAGGCCATCCCCACCCGGTGCCCCCCAAAGTCAATGCCGCTAGAGACTTCCACATCGGACTGGGATGCGAAAGACTCCGCCGGTGGTCATGCGACATGACCGCCATCGGGGGGGCAGTCGCCACATCGAAGCTTGGATTCACCGCGCCCTGGACGTGGTGGGATCAGCCCTGCTCTTGCTTCTGCTATCCCCACTCATCACCATGACGGCGGCAGCGATCCTGTCTCGGATGGGCTCACCGGTGCTGTTCCGGCACGAGCGGGCCGGCCGCGAGGGAAGGCCCTTCGTCCTGCTCAAGTTCCGCACCATGCGCCCGCCCGGCAGCGCCGACACCGGCCCCGATCGTGATCACAAGCGGATCACCAGGATGGGGCGGCTGCTGCGGGCGACGAGCATCGACGAGCTGCCGTCGTTGGTGAACGTGCTGCGCGGTGAGATGAGCCTGGTTGGGCCACGGCCACTGCCGGTGCGCTATCTGCAGCGGTATACGGCCTGGGAGGCCAGGCGCCACGAGGTTCGTCCCGGCCTGACCGGCTGGGCTCAAGTGAACGGCCGCAACGCTCTTGGCTGGGACGATCGGCTTGACTTGGACGTGTGGTACGTCGAACACCGGTCGATCGGTCTGGATCTGCGGATTCTGGCCCGCACGGTTGGCACCGTGCTGCGCCACGATGGGGTGAACCACGCGAACCATGCGACGATGCCGGAGTTCGAGCGCATCGACGGCCAATGACGTCGGCGACGGTTCTGATCTCCTCGGCCGGCCGGCGGGTGGAGTTGCTGATGGCGTTCCGGTCCGCCTTGCGCGATCTCGGTCTCGACGGCCGGGTCCTCGCGGTGGATCGATCGGCGCGTTCGAGTGCCTTCCATTGCGCGGATGAGGCTTTCCTCGTCCCCAGCTGCGACGACGTCGGATTTCTCCCGGAGGTCCTCAACCTGTGCGACAAGCAGGCTGTCGACCTGCTGATTCCGACCATCGACCCGGAGCTGCCGGTCTATGCCGCCGCCCGCGCGGATTTCGCAGCAGCCGGCACGACCGTGGCGATCTCCGCACTAGAGATCGTCGAGATCGCGGCCGACAAGCGACGAACCCACGACTGGCTCACCGCCCACGGGTTCCCCACCGTCGATCAGGCGACGGTCGACGGGGTCCGCGAGGCCCCAGAGGACTGGCCTTACCCGCTGGTGGTCAAGCCTCGGCGCGGCAGCGCCGGTATCGGTGTCACCATCGTGCACGACGAGCACGAACTGGCCTTTGCCGCCCGCACGGGCGATGCCCTGGTGGAGACCGTGGCGCCTGGCCAGGAGTACACGATCGACGCGCTGGTCGACCGGTCCGGCCGGTGTATCTGCGCGGTTCCTCGCCGCCGCATGGAGGTACGCGCCGGTGAGGTCAGCAAGGCGGTGACGGTCCGGTCCCCAGAGCTCGAAGGCCTGGTCATCCGAATGTGCGACACGCTGCCTGGTGCCTACGGCCCCGTCACGGTGCAGGCTTTCCATGACGACGAGACTGGGCGCAACGTCGTGATCGAGCTGAACGCACGGTTCGGCGGCGGGTATCCGCTAGCTCGGCAGGCTGGCGCCGACTACCCGCGTTGGTTGCTCGAGGAACTGGCCGGGCTGCCCTCGTCGGCGTCGGCCGACCGCTGGCGCGACGGGTTGGTCATGCTCCGCTACGACGCCGCAGTCTTCGTCGACCAGCACGAGGCCGACTGTTGACGGCGGCCGCGGTGCGGGTTGCTCACCTGACGACCGTTGACTCGAGCCTGTGGTACCTGCTGCGGCCGCAGTTGCTCGCGGTGAACCTGACGGGCGGTCAGGCATACGGCGTCAGCGCTGACGGCCCATGGGTGGCTCGGCTCGAGGCCGATGGTGTCCGGCATATGGCCCTGCGGTCGTCGACCCGGGGCTGGAGCCTGGCCGCGGACGTCAAAGCCGCCGCGGAGTTATGGCGGATTCTGCGCCGGGAGCGCTTCGACGTGCTGCACACACACAACCCGAAGCCGGGATTGTACGGACGGGTCATTGGGCGTCTTGCCGGTGTGCCGGTCGTGGTGAACACCAACCACGGTTTGTACTTCGCCGACGGTGCCGGCCCGAAGAAGGCCCTGGTGCTCGTTCTGGAGGGCGTGGCCGCGCTGTTCTCCGACGCCGAGCTGGTGCAGAACGAGGAGGATCTCGCGGTGCTGCGCCGCTGGCATCTCAACCGCCGAAGCCAGTCCCGGCTGCTCGGCAATGGTGTCGACCTCAGCCGGTTCCGGCCGGCGGCCGACTCGGCTGAACGAACGGCCGCGCGGAGGGAGTTTGGCGCCCGAGCGGACCAGGTCGTCGTCGGAGTAGTCGGCCGGCTGGTGGCCGAGAAGGGCTTCCCCGAGCTGTTCGAGGCGGCGCGGTCACTGGGTGACCGGTATGTGATGGTCGCGATCGGTCCAGCGGACCCGGACAAGGCCGACGCCCTGCCCCCGACGCAGATCGAGGCTGCCAGGGAGGCCGGAGTTCGTTTCCTCGGCCTGCGCGACGATGTCGACCGGCTGTACCGGGGCATGGACCTGTTCGTCCTGCCGTCCCACCGGGAGGGTTTCCCGCGGGCGGCCATGGAGGCTGCCGCCAGCGGGCTTGCGGTGGTCGCGACCGACGTTCGCGGCTGCCGGCAAGTGGTCGAGGACGGGGTGACCGGCTTGTTGGTGCCGGTGCGTGACCCGGCCCGGTTGGCCGCCGCTATCGAGAAGCTCGGCACCGACCCCGCGACGAGGTCCGCCATGGGTGCAGCTGCCGCGTTGCGGGCGCGTGAGCATTTCGACGAGGAGCAGGTGGTCCGGATCGTGCTCGACACGTATCAAGCCGTGGCGGAGCGCAAGAAACTCGGCAAGCTCATCCAGTGGTCCGGGCGTAGCGCAACCGGTTGAGTGCGCGTCTAGCCGCGTCTTCGAGGGCCATCCCGCCCCTGGCTTTGCACTCGAAGAACCGCATCGCGTCGCCTTGCTGGATAGCCGACCTGGACAGCCGGTGCGGGTTGGTTCGCCCGTACGGGTTGGCCCGGTTGCCGCCCAGCGCGGCGGACCGGAACCGGTCGCGTACCAGCGCTTCGACGGCAGGCGAGGGGGCGACCGCCTTCGGGTAGGCGAAGTGGTCGGCCGAGACTCCGGTCCGCTCGGCGATCAGGTCGACAGAGCGATCCAGCTCGTCCGCCGCTGACCGCGGGTCGAGTCGGTCCAGCAACGCGTGGGTGTGCGTGTGCGAACCGATGGTGACCAACCCCGTCGCGAGAGCCTCCCGAGCACCGGCCCAGGACAGCGGGGTGCCGTTGTGCGGAAACGGACGACCGCGCTCCACGAAGTCGGTCGATAAATAGAAAACCGCCGGGACCTTGTGCTCGACCAGGATGGGCAGCGCCAACTCCACCAGGTCGGCCGTGCCGTCGTCGAAGGTCACCACTACCGGGTCCCGATCCGGTGCTGTCGGCCGGGCTGCGGCGTCGAGGGCGTCGTCCAGGGTTGTTGCCAGCCGGTGGCTGGCCAGCCAGGCCATCTGTTCGTCGAACAGTTCCGTTGGCAGGTCGACCTCGATCCCGGTACGGCCGCCAACCCGGTGGTAGATCAGCACGACCACCCCGCGCCGCGGCGGCCACAGCCGGTCTGCCGCCGCGGCAGCCGTCTTGACCAGCCGCCCCGCCGCGGCCCGGGGAGATGAGAGCCCGTCCAACGACGCGTTCATGCGGCGGCCACTACTCGGCGTGCCGACTGCGATAGTGAGTCACCAGCAGATCCTCACCGAAGTCGGCACTCGGGTCGCGGACGACGGTATGGACGTGGTTGGCCCCATTCTGGGTGTTGTCGAGCTCGACCAGGAGTCGCGGACCGACGAGCCGGTAGTAATGGCCCGTGCCTGGCTCGAGAGCCCCGGCCCACGCGAACCGGAGGTCGTCCGTGACCGGCCGCTGGGCATCGGCAGGAAAGCGGTCGATGTAAATCCGGACGAGTTCGGCGGCGGTGTGAGCCGCGCCGCCCGACAAGGCTGACAGGGGCACGCCCACCGAGTCGAGGGGACCGACCCGCGGTCGGTTGCTAGTGACGATGTCGGCAGGAGCCTGGTCGGAGAGCACCGCCGCCGAGCGCTGTTCCGCGCTGAGCGCGTGCACGAGCTCGAACCCCAGCCGCTCCTCGACCTGGAGCGGGGCCAGCACCACGTGCTCGCCGTCCCAAACGGTAGCCGGATTGGCGCCAAGGAACAGCGGCGTCAGCACAACCTCACCGGCGGCTACCGTCGAGTTAACCGATAGGTGATGCCCTTCGAAGCGCACTGCCCACGCCTGGGAGCCGGGCCGGCCGAACACGGCGAGCCAATAGTCACCGCTGTGCCGTCGGTCGCCCCGGCCACCCTCCAACTGGTCCAGCACCTCCTCCAGCGCAATGATCGCCGTCGCCCTCGCGAACGCCGTCGGCGCGACCATGACGGAGAGCAACCGGAACGCCGCCTTGGTCTGGGTCCGCGAGAGCGCCCACATCGCCACGCCGGCTCGCTGGCCGGGCAAGTACGACCAATACCGTCGGCCGGTCTCGTCGAAGGAGAGCAACGCCCTGCGCCGCTGGGTGTCGTCGAGGGTGTCAATGAAGTCCGTCGCCGCTGTCACCAGCCGCTCGACCGCACTCACCGCGACAGCCTAGGCCAGGAGTGCCCGTGATCTTCTCGACTCCCACCTTGGGGCGGATACGATCGCGCCCGTGGCCACGACCCTGGTCTCTTGCGTCGGCGAGAACAGCGATCACTGGTATCGGGAAGCGCAGAACCTGGTGATCTCGGTTCGCCGGTTCGGAGGCGCGCTCGCCGAAGCCCCCGTCGTCGTGAACTTCGTCGACGCAATGGATCCCCGGTACGAGGCCGGCTTGGCCCGGCTGGGCGCCGAGGTGCGGGTCGTCCCCCGCTTCGACCCGCGAACCCCGGCGAGCAACAAGCTGCGGATGCTCGAACTGGCCGAGACCCACGACTTCGACGTGCTGCTGGCGATCGACACGGACACGGTGGTCATCGGGGACGTGAGCCGCTACGGCTCCGTCGGAGCGGTAGCGATCAAGCCCGAGAACCTCGATCCCTACCCGCCAGGCTGCTGGAGCCGGCTGTATGCGGAGCTTGGTATCCCGGAACCGAGCCAGTCCATCGTCACCACAGTGACGGGGCAGGTCACGTATCCCTATTTCAACAGCGGCGTGGTCTTCGTCCCTCGGGACCACTGCGCTCACCTGCTGACCAGCTGGTCCAAACGTGTCTTCGACGTTCTCGACATCTACGAGCGCCGACCAGACGTCGTGCCGGCGCCCCAGCGGCATTGGACCAACCAGCTGTCCCTCGCACTGGCCGTCGTGGGCGACGGCATCCCGGTCTCGCCGCTTCCGGTCGCGGCGAACCTGTCGACGACGGTCCGCGTCCATCCGTTGTTCGCCCACGAGGTCACCCCGCCGTTCGTCCTGCACTACCACAACGAGATCGACCCGCGTGGGTTCTTGTTCCGCTCGAGGAACCGGCTGCTCAATCCCCTGCTCGATGCGTTCAACCTGGCTCGAGCCGAGACCCTCGGGCTTTCCTATGGCGGGCTGCCGGATCCCCCGCTGGTCCGCCGCACCCTGCGGCGCATCGAGGGCCGGGCTTGGTACGAACACGGCCCCGTGGCCGCCGTGCGTCGACATCGGCTGCTGGCACCGGTGCGCCGGCAGGCCAAGCGGCTGGCCAGCGGATGACCCGTCCGCAAGGCCCCCGGCTCGACGTCTTCCCGTTCTTCGTCGGCTCGGGCCGCTCCGGGACCACGCTGCTGCGGGCGATATTCGATTCACATCCGCTGCTCGCGATCCCGGATGAGGTGTCGTTCGTCATCCGGTTCGCCCGGCCGCACCACGCGGTGCGGTACGGATGGCCCGGCCGGTTCGACCCGGACGCCTGCCTGGCGTTGATCTTCGACAATGCGGCGTTCCAGCGGTGGGGACTGCCAGAGCCCGACGTTCGCGGTGCAGTCCACGCCGACAACCCGGCTGATTTCCCGGATCTGGTGCGATGTCTCTACCGGCTCTGGTCGGCGCGGGAGGGGAAGCCGCGATACGCGGACAAGACCCCGAACCACGTCCTGTCCATCTCCCGGCTTGCCCGGATGTTTCCCGAAGCCCGATTCGTGCACCTCATCCGAGACGGGCGTGACGTGGCCTTGTCTTACCTCAATGTCGAATGGGGGCCGAAGACGGTCGAGGACGCCGCGCTCGAATGGCGTCGACGGGTGACCCGCGGCCGGCGCGCCGGGCAGCGGCTCGGCCCGCGCCGGTACCGGGAGATCCGGTACGAGGAGTTGGTCGAGGAACCTGAGCGGATCGTCCGGCAGCTGTGCGCATTCTTGGGGCTGGCCTGGGATGACGGTCTCCTCAGGTACTACGAACGTGCCGGCGAGGTCATCCGGACCACTCGGTTCCCGGCCGCCCATCAAAGCCTGCTCCTGCCGCCGACTCCGGGACTGCGTGACTGGCGGCGGCAGATGGCTCCCGTCGACCTCGTGCAGTTCGAGGCCATCGCCGGTGGGCTGCTCGATGAGTTGGGGTATGGGCGGGCCGAGCTGCCGTCGCTGCGCCGCCGGGTTGCGGCGGGCGTCCACGCCTCGTCCGCCGCCGTCGGCCGATCCTGGACGATGGCCAAGGCCGGGGGCAGAGTCCTTTCCGTGCACCTGACGAGCCGGAGATGACCAGGTGGTGAGCGCTCCGGCGGTGGCGTTGCGGGCGTACACGCAGGCCGACGAACCCGGTGTTCTCGAGCTGCTCCAGAGCTCGCTTGGCTGGGTTCCCGACGAGCAGTACGCCCGGTTCTTCGGGTGGAAGCACCGGGATAGCCCGTTCGGTGCCTCGCCGGCGTGGGTGGCCACCGTCGCCGAGCGCATCGCCGGATTCCGGACGTTCATGAGCTGGGAGTTCGAGATCGACGGCGAGCCGGTGCGCGCCGTCCGGGCCGTCGACACCGCGACGCATCCCGACTTTCAGGGGCAGGGAGTCTTCACGGCGTTGACGCTTGGCGCGTTGGAAGGGTTGCGCTCGGACGGCGTCGCATTCGTCTTCAACACGCCCAACGAGCGCAGCCGGCCGGGATATCTCAAGATGGGCTGGCAACCGGTCGGGCAGCTCCGGGTACTTGCCCGGCCCCGTTCGCTCGCGGCGCTGGGCAGGCTTGTCCGCGCCCGGACGCCCGCGGAGAAGTGGTCGCAGCCGTGCTCGGCCGGTCGGCCGGTCGCAGACGTGTTCGCGGACCGGCCGGCGGTCGAGACGTTGTTGTCATCGCTTCCACATGACGGCTTGCGAACCCGGCTGTCCGTTGCGTACCTCGCCTGGCGGTACGGGTTTCCGACCCTGACCTACCGGGCGATTCAGGCGCGCGACGACGACGTCTCGGCCGGCTTGGCGATCTTCCGAGTCCGCCGGCGAGGCACGGCCCTGGAGGCAGCGGTCTGCGCGGAGTTGGTACCCGGCGGGGATCCGTCGACCACCCGACGCCTGCTGCGCCGCGTGCTGCGGGACAGCGGCGCCGACTACGCGGTGCGGCTCGCAGCGGGCCGCCCCCGCGCCGGATTCGTCCCGGTGCCCGGGCAGGGTCCGCACCTGGTGTGGAAAGGCGTGGTCGAGACGGATATGCCCGATCCGTCGGTGTGGCGGCTGGCCCTCGGTGACGTCGAGCTGTTCTGAACCGACGCGCGCTGACGTGCGTGAGCGCATTGACGTGGACGTCGTAGGGTTGGCCAGTCGACTGGGGAGTTCTGCAATCGGGCGGTCATGGACGAGCGACAAATGGGGGCAGCGAAGCATGGCGCGCCGCGCCGGCTGACCAGGCGTCAGCTGCTGGCTCTGGCCGGCACCGGTGGCGCAGCCGCGGCGACCGGCTACCTGGTGGTGCGTACCGCCGGCGCCGACGACGGTACCGCGGCTCCGCCGGTGGAAGCGACGACACCCAGCCACGAGCACCACAGCCCGACCAATAGCCCGTCGGCGACCCAGCCAGGCCCGGTGCCGACGGACCTGCCGGCCGCGCGGTGGAGCGACCCCGCCACCTGGGGCGGCAAGGTGCCAACGGAGACCGATGAGGCCGTCGTCGACCAACCGATCCTGCTGGACGTCGACGCGCGGGTCGCCGGTGTCCGGATCGATCTCGAGGGCGCTGTGGTCTTCGATCCCGCCGCCAGCCGGACCCTGACCTCGGACCGAAACATCCTCGTGTCGGGGCTGATCAAGGCACACCCGGCAAGCCCCGACGTCGTCCATACGATCCAGTTCGTCGAGGTCGACGAGAGCAGCTTCGAAGGCGGGCATACCGAAACACCGTTTGACACCGATGTCGGCCTCTGGGTGATCTCCGCGGGCGCGATCGACCTGCAGGGTACCCGCAAGACCGCATGGACGAATCTGACCGGCGCCGCAGAAGCCGGCGCGACAACGATCAGCGTCGATACGGCCGACGGCTGGCGTCCCGGTGACGAGATCGTCATCACACCGACCGAGCCGACGACAGTGGGTGAGTACTGGCTGCATCACGATCGCCTGACGATTGCCGCCGTCGACGGGCAGCTGGTGAGCCTGGACAAGCCGCTCCGGTACGCCCACCCGACGGTGACGGTCCGGCCCGGCGTCACCCATCGCGCCGAGGTGCTGAACCTGTCCCGCAACGTGCTCATCCAAGGCACGCCCGAAGGGCGCTCCCACCTCGCCATGTTGGGAGCGCAGCGTCCCCAGCAGATCGGGTTCGTTGGACTGCGCTACATGGGTCCGCGGCAAGGAGAGGAAGAGGTCGTCGGCCGGTACGCCATCCATTTCCACCTGAACTACGACGGGTCCCGTGGTTCCGTCGTCGACGGCGTCGTCGCGTACGACTCGACCGGCCACGGGTTCGCGGCACACCTGTCCAACGGGGTCACGTTCCGGGACTGCATCGCGCACGACATGATCGACGACGCGTTCTGGTGGGACCTGTCCGTCGACGGTGGCCGCGACCTAGTGCCGTCGCACGACACGCTGTACGAGCGCTGCGTCGCACATTTCGTCAAAAGCGGTGGGAACAGCAAGTTCAACCTCACCGGGTTCCTGATGGGCGCCGGCGAGGGAAACATCGCGCGTGGGTGCGTCGCCACCGGCATCGAAGGCGGCGCCGAGTCATCGGCAGGGTTCCACTGGCCCTCTCATTCACGGGACAAGAACACCTGGACCTTCGAGGACAACCTCGCGCACAACAACAAGCAGAGTGGGATCTACTTCTGGCAGAACGGCGCGCCGCGGACGATCGTCGACCGGTTCACGGCGTACCACACCGGCCAGGGCATCTTCGCCGGCTCGTACACGAACCTCGTCTCTTACCGCGACTGCACGATCTACGCGTGCCGGAAGGGCGGATTGATCATCAGCGCGCTGCCCTCCCGCGAGGGCCGTCGCACCGGCGAGACCATCACCTACGAGGGGATGTACATCGACCAGCGCAGCCTGTCCGAATACGCAGTGCAGATCACCAAGCACATCGCCCGAGGCGGCGAAGACCGGGTCACCTTGGTGCAGGGCGGGACGTTCATGGGCGGGCGAGTAGCCCAGATCGGCATTCCCGACGGCGGTAAGCATCCACAGCTCTACGACTTCGTCGACTGCACTTTCGGGGGCAATGCGTTCTGGCTCGGCGAAGGGATGCCCGAGCTGACTGAGCTGCGAGTCGATGGTGGGCGCGAGTCCTTCGTCGTGCGGCCCGCCGACCAGCCTGGTGAGGCCCGTCCGGAGTGGAACGCCTCCGTCACCAAGGCGTGATCACCAGCGAGGCGCCGGCGAGCCGAGCAGGGTGACCAGATCGGCGTTGGGGCCGCGGAAGGTTTCCCGAAGGCGACTGGCGACTGCGGGATCGAGGTCGACGACATCGGACGCACGGCGCGGGCGCGCCGCTGGCCGATGCCACGGTGGCAGCTGCAGGAAATCGAAGATTCGCCCGTATTCCTTCGCCGGGTCGGCGAAGACGTCCTCGCTGCGCAGGATCAGGAACCGCTCCCGCGGGTAGTGCGCGAACCATCGGCTGAGCTGGTCGGCGTAATGGCCGCGCGCGATGTAGGAGAACCGAAGCAACGCCTTCGGATTGTGGTCCGGTTCGGCCATGAGCTGGTCGAGGTCCGCGGCGCAGCGCTCGCCCTCCGCATCGAGGGCGTCGGCGAACCCAAGCGACTCGTAGCCGAGCCGGACCATGTGTTGGAAATGCGACCACGCCCGATCCACCGGATTGCGCAGCAGCACCACGAGCCGGGCGTCGGGGACTGTGGCGGCGGCCCGCTCGGCCGCTAGCGGATGAAACAGATAGTCGGGGGTCGCCTCGAAGTTGAGCCGCCGCCGCCCGATGGCCAGCCCGAAATGGGCCCGGTACCACCGCTCGCCGCGGCTGTAGTAACGGCTGAAGTACTCGACCTCCTTGCGGAACGAGGGCGCCACAGCAGGATGCGCGCCGAGGTTTCGGTACAAGGCGCTGGTGCCGCCGCGCTGGGCGCCGATGACGAGCGCATCGGGCAGCACTCGCCAGCCCCCGGTCGGAGTGCGGTACCTCATCCGGGCCATGGCGATCCGGTGCCGGACGCCAACCGGAACCCGCGAGCGCAGGTCGTCAAGCACCGCAGCGGTCATGCCAGAGAGCCTTTCACCGGACTGGGTAGCTACCGTAGAGTGCGCGCCGGACCGGGGCGGAAAGGTGGGGGAGTGCACACCAGTCTTGCGGACATCAACGCGCAGATCCGGACGTTGCTAGCGGGGCGACTGAAGATCTCGACCGATCAGGCGGTGATCGCCGACGAGGCGTCACTGCGCGACGTCGGGCTCGACTCGATCGCCATCCTTGGTCTGGTCGTCGGCCTGGAGGACGAGTTCGACCTCGAGATCCCCGACACCGATGTCGTTATCGACAACTTCGACAGTGTCGACAGCATCTCTCGCTACGTCGCTCGTCGGCTCGACAGGTGACCTCCGCGCTGACGGTGCCGGCACTTCTGGCTCGCACCGTGGAACGCTTCGAGAGTCGTCCGGCTCTCATCGACGCCTCGCGGCGCCGGACCTGGGGCGACGTGGCGGGTGACGTCGAGCGGCGGGCTGGTTCTCTTCGCAGTCGTGGCGTGCGCCGCGGCGACGCGGTGGCGCTGGTTCTCGGCAACGACATGGATTTCGTGACGACGTTCCTGGCCGTTGTCTCCGTTGGCGGGATCGCGGTTCCGCTCAATCCGCTGCTGACCGTCGCCGAGCTGGGTTTGTATCTGCGGGACTGCTCGGTGGTGGGCGTCGTCACGACCGCCTCTCGAACCCCCGCGATCGCGGCCTGGACGGCGGCTGCGGCCGGTTCTGGCGTCTGGGTCGCAGATGTCGTCGGGTTCGACACCAGGTCCGACGGCGACCAGCAGGCGGCCGACTGCGCACCCGACCTGCCGGCACTGCACGCGTTCTCCTCGGGGTCCACCGGTGCCCCCAAAGGCATCGTGCGTACCCAGGCCAATCTCGCGCACGAGGCCAACCACTTCTTTGACACGGTTGGCGTCGGAGAGGAAGACGTCATCCTCACCTCGGTGGCGCTCTTCCACGCTCATGGCCTGGGCAACTGCCTGCTGGCTGCGGTTCGGTCCGGCGCCGCCATGATGCTGCTGGACGGGTTCCATCGCGACGAAGCCTTGGCCGCGATCGAACGGGAACGGGTGAGCCTCTTCCCGACCGTGCCGTTCCTCGCACATGCCCTGGCGGAAACCCGACGCTCCGACCGCGCCGACCTGAGCTCGCTGCGGCTCTGCTTCACCGCCGGGGCGCCGCTGTCACAGGAGACCTTCGACCTTTTCCAGAACCGGCTCGGGTTGCCGGTACGACAGCTCTACGGATGCAGCGAGGCCGGCTCGGTCACTGTCAACCTGGCCGAGGACGTCGGTGCGACCGCGGCATCGGTAGGGCGGCCGATGAAGGGTGTCGACCTGGCCGTCGTCGGCGAGCACGGCGAGTCCCGCGGTCCCGGCGAGAACGGCGAAGTCACCTTCGCCAGTCCCGCCCTGACCACTGGCTACGTGGGTGTCGATCCGGAGAGGAACGACGCCTTCCACGACGGCTGGTTCCGTACCGGTGACCTCGGTCATCTCGACGACGCCGGCAACCTGTTCATCACTGGTCGGACCAAGCTGTACATCTCCACCGGCGGCTACAAGGTTGACCCCATAGAGGTCGAGAACGTGCTGCGTGGCCACCCGGGCGTTGCCGACGTTGTGGTCGTCGGCATCGACGGTGCCGTGGGAGAGCAGATCGTCAAGGCCGTCGTCGTGCCGGGCCCGAACGCACCCGACGAGGCGGAGCTACGGCGAGCTCTGATCGAGGTATGCCGAGCCCGGCTCGCGGTCTACAAGGTTCCCCGCGTATTCGACTTCCGTGCGGAGATCCCGCGCAGTCCGCTGGGCAAGATCCTGCGGAAG
>CAWFXV010000023.1:0-159007 GCA_963819885.1 uncultured Actinomycetota bacterium
GCACCTCGTACGCAGCCGGGGCGATCTGTGGTCCCGTTTTCGCGGTCGCAGACGACACAGCCGCTGGCTGGGAACGCGCCGGGTTCGACGAGTTCAGCGCGCTCGCGGCCGAGCACCGAAGCGGCGTTCGTGTTCGTGACGGCATCTTCGTCGCCCCGGTCGGGATGGCAGAGACTGCGCCGCCGATCTCCCGACCTGCTGCGGTGCGCACGCTCAGCCCGCACGAGGTACCGGCCGGATATGGATCGGCGTTCGCAGCCGCGATTCCCTGCGTCGACATGCCCACTTACCTGACCTACCTCGCCGAGCGGTTCGACGCGGCCGGAGGAGTCGTCGAGACGCGACGGTTGGCCTCGCTGTCGGAGGCCGCCGAGATGGCGTCCCTCGTGGTCAACTGCGCCGGTATCGGTGCCCGCGAGCTCGTTCCTGACCTCAGCGTGCATCCGGTCCGCGGCCAACACGTGGTGGTCGAGAACCCCGGCATCGACATGGTCTTCATGGAACCGCCGATGGGGCCCGCCTGGACCGGGATCGTTCCGCACGATGATGTCGTCGTCCTTGGCGGGATCGCCGTCGAGGACGATTGGAACCTCGAGCCGGACCCGGAGGTTGCCGACCAAATCCTGCACCGGTGCGCGGCCGTCGAGCCTCGACTCCGTGCCGCCCGGGTGGTCGAACACCGCGTCGGCCTGCGACCGGGACGCCCGTCGGTCCGGCTGGAACGTGAAGTGATCGGCGGGACTGTCGTCGTACATGACTACGGCCATGGCGGCACCGGCGTGATGCTGTCCTGGGGTTGCGCCCGCGACGCGGTCATGTTGCTCACGACATAGCCGAGGGAAATAGTTGAGACGTCAACTGTGTTCTTCTCTCTGATCACTCGCTCGCTGCAACGAAGGCGGAAAGAGAAATGGGCATCACCAGGCTGAACCACGCAGTGCTCTTCGTCCGTGAGGTCGAGCGCAGTGTCGCCTTCTACACCGAGGTACTGGGCTTCCGGCGCATCGAGATGGCGCCCGAGGGCTTCGCTGGAGCCGCGTTCCTACAGGCGTCGGGGTCGACGAATGACCACGACCTCGGTCTGTTCCAGATCGGCGCGGCCGCCGGCCCGTCGGGAGCCGGCCGCAGCACCGTCGGGTTGTACCACCTGGCGTGGGAGATCGACACGCTGACCGAGCTGAAGCGACTCGCCGGGTCGCTGGCCCAACACGGCGCGCTCACCGGCTCCTCAGACCACGGGACCACCAAGAGCCTCTACGGCAAGGATCCCGACGGTTTGGAATTCGAGGTGGCGTGGATCGTCCCGGCCGACCGGCTCGACGACTCCGCACTCCAGGCGCGCAAACGGATCCGACCGCTCGACCTGGACCGCGAGATCGACCGCTACGGCGCCGACACCCGCGGCGGGGTCGGCATCTCGGTGCCCCTCTAGGTCACGATTGCGGCGGAGTCGTCGTCTCCGAACCGCCCGTTCCCAGTGCCGGCGCCTCCGGCGAGCCGCTGACAGCTGCCGAGCCACCGCTCGAGCCTGCCTTCAACGCGGCAAGCCGCGCCTCGATCTCGGCCTGCTGCGTCCAGATCGTCGAGGCTCTCGAACTGCGCGTCCAGCGAAGACGCGGCCAGCTCGGACTGTCCGCGGACCCGCGCCTCCTCGCGCCTGATCTTGTCCTCGAAGCGGCCGATCTCGCTGGTGGGGTCCATGACGTCGATGCTCTTGATGGCGTCGTGGACCTGAGTCTGTGCCTCTGCGGTCTTGGCTCGCGCGACCAGCTCGTTTCGCTTGGCGGTCAACTGGTCGAGCTTGTCCCGCATCTGCGCCAGTCCGGTCTTGAGCTTCTCGGCCACTTCTTGCTGGGCCTGCAGGTTCGGCAGTGCGGCCTTGGCCTCGTTCTCCGCATCCATCTGCTTGCCGATCGCGATCCGAGCCAGGTTGTCGAACTTGGACGCATCCGCCGCGTTGCCCTCTGAGCGGAACTCGTCGGCTTTCTGGCTCGCGGCGACGGCCTTGCGTCCCCATTCCTCGGCCGCCCTCTGGTCCTCTGCGTAGTCGTCTTCCATCATCCGGACGTTGCCGATCGTCTGCGCGATGGCCTGCTCGGCCTCCCCGATGTTGTCGGTGTAGTCGCGGACCAACTGGTCCAGCATCAACTGAGGGTCTTCGGCCTGGTCGAGCAGGGCGTTGATGTTGGCCCTGGCCAGCTGCGAAACCCGCCCGAAGATCGATTGCTTGGTCATGTGATCTGTCCCTTCTCGGACTAGAACTTGCCACCACCACCGTGGCGGCCGCGCGTGCCACCACCGCCGAAACTTCCGGGGCCCAGGCCGCTGCTCCGACCTCCACCCCCGCCACCGCCGAACCCGCCACCGCCGAACCCGCCACCGCCGGAGCGGCCGCCGAACATGCTGTCAATGAGGATGCCGCCCAATATCAGGCCGCCGAGACCACCTCCGCCGCCGCTGCCCTTTCGTCCAGTCCACCGCTGTCTGAGAACGCGCCGACATCGGACCGCGCGAGTTGGCCCGCGTGCTCGGCCAGCGCGTCGGCCTGCTGAGCGTGGCTCAGGGCGGACACCGGGTCGGACTGCGCTGTGGCCATTGCCTCGTCGTAGTGACGTTGCGCCTCGGCGAGTCGAGTTCGGGCTTCGCCGCCTACCGCACCCCTCCGGGTGGTGATGAAGTCCTGGGTCGCCGAGATCTCGCTGCGAGCAGCGAGCAGCGCGTGCTCGAGCGACGCCCGAGCCCGCTGGGCCTGCTGCTGCTGGTCCCGCACCGCCGCGAGTGCCTGGTCGAGGCGGCCACCTGCTTCCTGAATCCGGCGGATAGCCACCAGCGGGTCGTACCGACCCCCTGCCATCTCCTGCTGGACCGTCGCCAGTGCCGACTCAGCCGCGGCAACCTGGCCAGCGAGATCGCCGGGCGCCTGACCACTGGAAACCAGCGCTTTCGCCTCGGCCAGATCCTGCGCCGTGTCGCTGATAGCGGTCTTGATGCCCGTGGCGGCGCGCTCAAGGTCGGCGCCGAGTCGGTCGACCGCATCGAGGAGCTGGCCCGCCTGGGCCGCCGCCTCCTCGCCCGCGAGCAGGGACACGGCTGCGCTCGAGGCGTCGCTGACGGCGAGATCCTGGCGGGCATCCTGGAGCGTTTTCCGGGCGAACTCCAGGCGCTCCTTGGCCTGTTCCGGATTCGCCGAAATCGGGGCGAGCGCGCTGTCGGCATACCGAGAGTCCAACGATTGAATCGTGGCCACCGTCTGCCCGAGCCGGCTTTCCGCCGCGCCGACCTTCTGCTCAACTTCCCCGATGAGTTGGGGGGCGTTCCTCTCCAGGTCCCGCAGCCGGTCGAACGCCGCCGCTTGCGCGTCAAGACGCTCGTTCGCGTCCTCGCATCTGGTGACGATCTCGGTCAGCATCGCCCGCCGCGCCGTATCGTCCTCAGGGTAGGCGTCGTCGAGCTGCTGACGGATGCGAAACGAAGCGGTGAGCTGCTCTTTTGCTCCCTGCAGCGCCGCCGCGAACGGGGCGGCGGCCTCCTCACCGAACTGCGCGATCGCAAACCCGAGCTCGTCCTCGCTGGTCTTCACGGCGTCGTCGGTGACCACGAGGAGCCGACCGGCCCTGGCCTCCAGTTCGTCGAGCGACGGCTCGCCAGCATCGACACCGGGCTGGCCCGGCGCGGACGTCGCCTGGCGGCGCCGTCGTGCCCGCGCGAAGGCGTACACACCCACTGCGCCCACTCCGGCAGCGACCGCGACGGGCACCCACGGAATCCCGCCGCCGCTCGGGTCCGCCTCTCCAGGGGTGATCTCCGGTTCGGGAACCGGTTCGCCATCGAGCACAGCTGCGTAGCCCTCGGCTGCACCGATCGCAGCGCCAGCCCAGTCGTTCTCCCTCAGCGGCGGCTCGATCGCCGTCGTGACGACCTCGGCGAGCTGCTCGTCCGACAGCGGGTAGTCCGGGTCGAACGAGATGCCGAATTCTCGCTCACCCGTCGCCACGGCAAGGACCGCGTCGTTGAGGCCCATGCTGTTGCGGTTGGCCGTTTCCGCCGCCCAGTCCTCTGCGTGCATTCCCGAGAACGAGTCGACGTAGACGACGAACAGCTGGAGCTGATGATCGGCATCGAGCTCGGCAAGTGCGGCTTCGACCTCACTGCGCCTGTCACCGAGGGCGTCGACCTGGTCGGTGATCTGAGTTTCGATGTCGACGGGGTCCTCGGCATGAGCCGCCATTGGTGCAGCCATCAGCATCAAGCCGGCGCCGAGGGCCGCCGCGGGCCCGACCCACCTGCGCATGACGACCCTCCGCGACGACACCGTCGATCTGCTCCGGAGCGTAGAGGTACCTCCCGGATGTCGGCCATACGAAACCGCCAGCCACGGGGATTTTGCTGTCCTCGGGCGCGTACGCGGCAGGGTGTCTGGGGTGAGCGAGCACGCATTGCCACATCGAACCGATGTCGTCGTGATCGGTGGCGGTCACAACGGTCTGGTGGCGGCGACCGTGCTCGCCGAAGCGGGCCTCGACGTCGTCGTGACGGAACGAGCGGCGACACTCGGCGGTGCCACGAGAACCGAGAACTGCTTTCCGGCCGTGCCCGGATTACGGCAATCCACGGGCGCCTACCTGCTGGGCCTGATGCCGCCCGAGATACTCGCCACTGGCCAAGGGCCGAGTTCGTCCGCTGCGACGGGACCCGCACTACGTGCTGCCGACGATCGGCGGGCCTGGCTCTCCGTACCTGTGGTTCGGTCGGGACCGGGCGGCGAGCCGAGCCCAACTCGAACGGACGTTCTCCGCCGCCGATGCCGCCGCAGACGACGCCTTGCAGCAGGAGCTCGCGGAGCTTCGCGAGGACCTCGCACCGGCCTGGCTCGCCGAGCCCCTCACCGTCGAGGACACCGCCGAGCGATACGTGCGGCCCCGGCTGCGCCAGACGTTCGTCGACCTCGTTCGCGGCACAGTGGTCGACTACCTGGCGCGGTTCGGCTTCACGTCAGAGTTGCTCGTCGCCATGTACGTCGTCACCGATGGACTGTCCGGCCTCACCGCCGGTCCGGACACCCCGGGGACCGGCCACAACTTCCTCGCCCACAACATGTGCCGACTGCCCGGTGCCGACGGCACCTGGATGGTGGTCGAAGGCGGGATGGGAGCCGTGTCCGGCGCCTTCGCCGAGGCAGCCGCCAAGGCCGGCGCCCGGCTCTGCACTCGGCGCCGAGGCAACCGTGCTCGCCGTTTCCGGCGGCACCGTGACGGGCGTCGTCTTGGCCGACGGCCGCGAGGTCGCGGCATCGGCCGTTCTGGCGGCCTGCGATCCGTGGCGGGCAGCGCGCATCGCCGGCTCCAACGCGCCGGCCGAGCTGGTGAGCAGGTTGGACCGGGTCCGCTTCCCGGGAACCACTCTCAAGATCAACCTGGCGCTCCGCGACCTGCCGAGACTGGGCTGCCTTCCCCACGACGCGCCATCACCGTGGGGTTCGACCGTGCACCTTCTGCCCGACGCCACCGGACGGCCATTGGAGGCTGTCCGCACGATGTGGCGGGATGTCGAGGCGGGCAGGCTGCCCGATTTCCCCACGATGGAGTGGTACGTCCACACGACCGTCGACCCGACCCTCCGCGACGAAGCCGGCCACCACTCCTCGGCACTGTTCGTGCAGTCGGTCCCCTACCAACCGGCCGGGTCGACCTGGACGGAATCGCTCGAGCCGTACGTCGATCAGCTGATCGGGATCGCCGACCGGTTCGCGCCCGGCACCGCCGATCTGGTGGCAGACACGTTCCCGCTCCCGCCGCCGGGTATCGAAGAACACTTCGGCATCACCGGCGGTCATATCCACCACGTCGACAACACCGTGGCCTTCGCCGACCGGATTCCCTACGCCACAGGTCTGCCCGGCTTCTACGCCGGCAGCGCCGGCTGCCATCCGGCCGGATCGGTTATCGGCGCGGCGGGGTGGAACAGTGCGCACCGAGTGTTGCGCGACATGGGGCGCGACCCCGCAGCCGGCAATCGGCTGAGACTACATCGGCCGGATGCGGCGACTAGCCTGTACCAAGAGCAGCTTCGACTCTCGAGCAGGGAAGCAGGCGAACGCTCCGGTGACAGCACAGACCGGCCCGTTGTCGGGCTTCGGACCGAACGAGTGGCTCGTTCAAGAGCTGTACGAGAGCTGGCGCGAGGACCCGGCCAGTGTCGAGCGGTCGTGGGCGGACTACTTCTCGGGCATCGCGCCCGGCGAGCCAGCCGACGGGGATCAGCGGGCCAACCAGCCGAGCACGGAGGCAGCCGTGAGCACATCCGCGGAACAGGCTCGAACCCATACCGGACCCGCCGATGCGGCGCAACCCGCACCAGAAGACGTCGCCCCGACGGCCGGGATCGCCGGAGACCGAGCAGCCGCCCAGCCGGGGCCGGCCAAGACCGGTACCGCCACGCCGGCCGATGCGAAGGCGCAGACCCCCACCGCCGCTCCGGCAGCGACCGCAAGCCGCCACCAAGCCCGCACCGCCCAAGCCGGCACCGGCCGACGACGGCACCAGCAGCTGGCAACGGTGCGACGAAGGAAACCACGCCGCTACGCGGCGCGTCGGCTCGGACCGTCGCGAACATGGAGACCAGCCTCGAGGTCCCCACGGCTACCAGCGTCCGCGCGGTGCCGGCCAAGCTCCTCGTCGACAACCGCATCGTGATCAACAACCACCTCGCCCGCTCTCGCGGAGGCAAGGTGTCGTTCACCCACGTCATCGGCTTCGCGCTGGTCAAGGCGTTGCGGCAGATGCCGGACATGAACTACTCCTACGACGAGGTCGACGGCAAACCGGTCCTGGTCAAACCAGCACACGTGAACCTCGGCCTCGCGATCGACATGCAGAAGAAGGACGGCACCCGCCAGCTGCTGGTGCCGAGCATCAAGCAAGCCGACACCTTCGACTTCGCTCAGTTCTGGGCGGCCTACGAGGACCTCGTCCGGCGGGCCCGCAGCGGTCAGCTCACCGTCGACGACTTCGCCGGCACCACGATCAGCCTGACGAACCCCGGCACGATCGGCACCGTCCACTCGGTCCCCCGGCTGATGAAGGGCCAGGGCACGATCATCGGCGTCGGCGCCATGGAGTACCCCGCCGAGTTCCAGGGAGCCGCCCCCGAGACGCTCGCCCGGGTAGCTGTATCGAAGGTCATGACATTGACCAGCACGTACGACCACCGGATCATCCAGGGCGCGCAGAGCGGTGACTTCCTGCGCATCGTGCACGGTCTGCTGCTCGGAGACGACGACTTCTACGACGAGATCTTCCGCGCGCTGCGCATCCCGTATGAGCCGATCCGATGGGCCGCCGACGTCCCGACAAGTCACGAGGACCAGATCGGCAAGCAAGCGCGCGTTCTCGAGCTGATCCACGCCTACCGGGTGCGCGGGCACCTGATGGCCGACACCGACCCGCTGGAGTACAAGCAGCGCAGCCACCCCGACCTCGACGTCACGACGCACGGGCTCACGCTGTGGGACCTGGACCGCGAGTTCGCCACCGGGTCGTTCGGCGGCGCCAAGCCATTCATGCTGCTCCGCGACATCCTCGGCGTGCTGCGCAACGCGTACTGCCGGACCGTCGGCATCGAGTACATGCACATCCAGGAACCGGACCAGCGGCAGTGGATCCAGCACCGGGTCGAGCGGAAGCACGAGAAGATGGACCGCGAGGACCAGCTTCGCATCCTGCACAAGCTCAACCAGGCAGAAGCCTTCGAGACGTTCCTGCAGACCAAGTACGTCGGCCAGAAGCGGTTCTCACTCGAAGGCGGCGAGTCGACGATCTCGCTGCTCGACGAGATCTGCGAGGCGGCCGCCGAGGCCAAGCTCGACGAGGTCTGCATCGGGATGGCCCACCGAGGCCGGCTGAACGTGCTGGCCAACATCGTCGGCAAGAGCTACGGCCAGATCTTCCGCGAGTTCGAGGGCAACATCGACCCGCGCACCGTGCAGGGCTCCGGCGACGTGAAATACCACCTCGGAGCGGACGGCCAGTTCGTCGGGCTCAACGGCGAGAAGATCAAGGTCTCCCTCACCGCCAACCCCAGCCACCTCGAGGCCGTCAACCCGGTGCTGGAAGGGATCGCGCGCGCGAAACAGGATCTCCTCAACCGCGGAGAGGAGTTCCCGGTGCTGCCGCTCCTGGTGCACGGCGACGCCGCGTTCGCCGGTCAAGGTGTGGTGGCCGAAACGCTCAACCTGTCCCAGCTGCGCGGCTACCGCACCGGCGGCACGATCCACGTCGTCGTCAACAACCAGGTCGGCTTCACCACCTCGCCGGAGCAGTCACGCTCGTCGATCTACTGCACCGACGTCGCGCGGATGGTCCAGGCGCCGATCTTCCACGTCAACGGCGACGACCCCGAGGCGTGCAATCGGGTGGCCAGGCTGGCGTTCGAGTTCCGCCAGGAGTTCGCCAAAGACGTCGTCATCGACCTGGTGTGTTACCGCCGGCGTGGTCACAACGAGGGCGACGACCCGTCGTTCACCCAGCCGTTGATGTACGACCTGATCGAACAGAAGCGCTCGGTTCGCAAGCTCTACACCGAAGCCCTCATCGGACGCGGCGACATCACCTTCGAAGAGGCCGAACAGGCGCTGCGGGACTACCAGCAAGAGCTGGAGCGAGTGTTCTCCGAAACCCGTCAGGCGGAGGAACAGGCGGCGGCCACCATCACCGTGCCGTCGTATCCAGTCAAGCCACTGCCGGCCGGCGGCCTGGTCACGGCCGTGACCGACAAGCTGCTCAAACAGATCGCGGACTCGTACCTGAGCCTGCCCGACGGGTTCACGGTCCACCCGAAGGTCCAGCCGCAACTGCAGCGCCGCGCCGCCATGCTGACCGAGGGCGGGATCGACTGGGGCACCGCCGAGATCGCCGCGTTCGCGTCGTTGCTGGTCGACGGCCGGCCCATCCGACTGGCCGGCCAGGACAGCCGGCGCGGCACGTTCGTGCAGAGGTTCGCGGCGATCGTCGACCGGCGCACCGGCGTGACGTACATCCCGCTGCAGCACTTGGACAAGAACCAGGCCAAGTTCCACATCTACGACTCGCTGCTTTCCGAGTTCGCGGCCATGGGCTTCGAGTACGGCTATTCGGTGGCCCGGCCGGAGGCGGTCGTGCTCTGGGAGGCCCAGTTCGGCGACTTCGCCAACGGCGCGCAGACGATCATCGACGAGTTCATCGTGGCCGGCCAGTCGAAGTGGAATCAGCGCTCCGGCGTCGTCCTGCTTCTCCCCCACGGCTACGAGGGACAGGGGCCGGACCACTCCTCCGGCCGGATCGAGCGCTTCCTGGCCATGGCTGCCGACGACGCCTTCCGAATCGCCCAGCCGTCGATTCCCGCGTCGTACTTCCACCTGCTCCGGCTGCATGCGCTCGGCGAAGAGCACAAGCCGATGATCGTGTTCACACCCAAGTCGATGCTCCGTCACAAGAAGGCGGTTTCCGCGGTCGAGGACCTCATCGGCGAAACCGCGTTCCGGCCGGTGCTTCCCGACGACGACGTCGACGCGTCGAAGGTCGACAGGGCACTGCTCTGCTCCGGCAAGGTCGTCTGGGATCTGCGAGCCGAGCGCGCCAAGCGAGCCGACGAGCACACCGCGATCCTGCCCGTGGAACAGCTCTACCCGCTGGCGACCGAGTACGTGAAGACTCAGCTGAGCCGGTTCCCCGGGTTGCGCGAGGTGCGCTGGGTTCAGGACGAACCGCTGAACATGGGGCCGTGGCCGTTCATGGCGCTGCACCTGCTGCCGAAGCTGGGGGTCGACTTCACCGGCGTCACCCGCCCCGCCGGGGCCGCTCCGTCCTGCGGGTCGCACTCGCTGCACGTCGATCAACAGCGTGAGCTTCTGGACCGGGCCTTCGCGTAGATGTACTTCACCGACCGCGGGATCGAGGAGCTCGAGCATCGGCGCGGGGATGAACAGGTCACCCTCGGCTGGGTCGCCGAACGCTTGCGCGCGTTCGTCGACGACAACCCGGAGTTCGACGTTGCGGTCGAGCGGCTCGCGACCTGGCTCGCCCGGGTCGACGAGGAGTGACCACCTCGGCC
The DNA here is from genome assembly GCA_963819885.1 of uncultured Actinomycetota bacterium. Lineage (GTDB taxonomy): Bacteria > Actinomycetota > Actinomycetes > Jiangellales > Jiangellaceae > JACVRX01. The sequence continues at coordinate 10,087 of CAWFXV010000023.1, forward strand.
GAGTTGCGCGACGTCCGCGTCTGCGTTTTCGGGGACTCCTTCGTCGCCGGAGTGGGCGACCCCAAGGCGCTGGGCTGGGTCGGCCGGGTGGCGGCGAGGACCCCGCCGTCGACCGGCATCGCCTTGACCGTCTACCCACTCGGCGTCCGCGGCCAGACGACCGAAGACATCGTCGTGCGCATTCCGGTGGAGAGCTCGCCACGTTTCGCCCGTGGTGACGAACACGGCGTTGTGCTCGCAGTCGGCGTGGCTGACGCGTTCACCGAATTCCCGCTCGCCCGGTCGGTTGCCACCCTCGAGTTCGGGCTGCAGTCGATGCAGACGCGTCGGCTGGTCGTGGGGCCGCCGCCGGTCGGCCCAGCCGATACCCGCGCCCGGATCGCCGAGTTGGACGACGGATACGCATCGCTGTGCCGCCGGCTCGAGGTGATGTACATCTCGACCTATCAAGCGCTGATCGACCGCCGGCCCTGGTCGGAGCAGAACTTCGCCGACGGCGTGCACCCGGCCCAGGCCGGTTACGGGATGCTCGCCCACGTCGTGCTGACCGGCGGTTGGTACGAGTGGCTCGGGGTGCAGGCACCGGATTTGCCCAGCAAGACGCGGGGCGAACTCAGGGCGTGAGAACGACCTTGCCGAAGACGTCTCCACGCTCCAGTGCGGCAAAGCCATCCCGCGCCTGTTTCAACGGCAGGACCCGGTCGACCACCGGGCGGAGGCCCGTGCGCGCGCAGAACGTGAGGAGACGTTCCAGCTCATGGCGCGTTCCCATGGTGGAGCCGAGCACCCGTAGCTGGAGGAAGAAGATCCGGCTCAACTCGGTGTCGGCGCTTCTGCCCGCCGTCGCCCCGGAGAGCACGACGGTCCCTCCCGGGCGCAGCGATCGCAGCGAGTGCTGCCAGGTCGCGGCACCCACCGTCTCCATGACGGCGTCCACCCGCTCGGGAAGGCGTTCACCGGTCCGGAAGACCTGGTCGGCACCGAGCTCGATTGCGCGGCCAGCTTTGTCCGGATGGCGTGACGTCACCCATATCCGAGCGCCGGCTGCTGCTCCCAGTGCGATGAGCGCGGTCGCTACTCCCCCGCCCGCTCCCTGCACCAGGACGGTAGAACCGGGCCGCACTTCGGCCCGGGTGAACAGCATCCGGTACGCGGTGAGCCACGCCGTCGGCACACAGGCAGCCTCCTCGAACGACAGCGCCGGCGGCTTCGGGACGAGGTTGCGACGCGGAACCATGACCCGCTCGGCCAGCGTCCCCTGATGGCGCTCGGACAACAGTGACCGATTGGGGTCGAGCGTCTCGTCGTCACGCCAGTCCGGGTCGGAGATCACGGCGTGCACGACCACCTCGTTGCCTTCCGAGTCGACGCCGGCGGCGTCGGTTCCGAGAATCATCGGCAGCCGTTCCGCCGTCAGGCCTACGCCTCGAAGCGACCACAGGTCGTGGTGGTTCAATGCGCTCGCCCGGACGGTGACGACCGTCCAGCCTCCTGGCGGGTCCGGCTCGGGCCGTTCTCCGAGGGCCAGCCCGGTCAAGGGATCGTCGGCGTCGAGGCTGTCGGCGTAGACCGCGAACATGGCGCGACCCTATCCAGCTGCGACCCGAGCCTGTCCGTGCCGAGCACGACCTCTGTCTCGCGTTGCCAGGATCGACCGGCCCCGTGAACTCACGGCGTCGGATACGGCCGCGCCTCAGTCCGTCGTCTGCCTCGGGGGAAGCTCGGTCACGTGCAAGGCGGCCTCTTCGGCGGACAGGACCGAGCCGCCGAGATCCAGGCCGACCAGGTCTGGATCGGTCCGTGAGTGCGATCCGTCGCCACCGGTGACGAGCTGAGCGATCTCCCGCTGGGTCCTGCGGTCGTCCCAGGCAGGGCTCTCGCCTTGGTCGTCATCCGGGTCAGGCTCCTCCTCCGCGAGCCGCTGCTCCAGCGACTGCCCTGGGGCCTGTTCTGCGGCCGTGGTGCCAAAGAGAAGGGAGCCCCGGTAACGGTCACCGGCGTCTCCGGTGTTGTCGCCGTTGCCGTCAAGCAACGTGTCCTCGGCGCCATCACCTTCGAGGACCTCGCCGACGTCATCGCGTCTAGTCATGTGCTGACCTCGGAACTGGCCGTATCGCCACGGCCCCGCCAGCGGTCAGGATCCGCTTGCAACTCACACTAGTCCTCAGAACCTCCGCTGGTCGCGCGAGACAGTTGTGAACCTGCCTCGGCATCGGCCACTGACGGCCGGGCATGATGGACTCACCAATATTGTGATGGCAGGTGCCGAACCGATGGGGCTACTCGACCGGGTTGCCGAGACGTTGACCATGTTGAAGGGCACCTTCGGCGGCCAGGGCCAAACCGACGAGGTCCCAGCCGCCGCGCCTGACCTATCTGTCGACGTCGATGCGCGCCGGGCGCAGCTCAACGAGCTCAGAACAGCGCTGACCGAGCTCGCCACGGCGATGTCGGCCGATCCAGGGCGGATGGTCAACCCGGGGTGGCGCGGTCGGGTCGAGGACATCCGGTTCGGAGCCACCGCAGCGTGCACGGCTGAGCCGCGGTGGGTTCGACCGGGCCGCCTTGCTCGACCTCGCTGCGGAAGTCCGCCCGCTCTACGGCGCCGGCCCGGTCCCGCCGGAGTACACCGCGTATCAGGCCGCGCACGAACGAGTGGCCGCCGCCGCACAGGCGCTGAGGGCTCCGTTGGCGTCGGAAGCGGGGCCGCCGGCGCCGGCCTGACATCGGAAGAGCGGGCGGACCAATGGGTCCTCCTCCTCTGATCACCTGCGCAAACGCCGGCTCGCCATCGATTGCTCCTCCCGGTCTTCCGATCTGGTCTTGTTTCGCCGGTAAACCGTCCCCACTGGTACCGCGTCCTCACTACATCCAGGGACCAACAGGGGAGGAACGGTCATGAAGATCCGGGCACTGGTTCTCGCCGTGATCGCCGGACTCATCGGCGCAATCACGCTTACCGCGCCAGCCGCACAGGCGCAGGCTCCGTATTGCGGCATCACCTGGGGTTCGCTGCCGAAGGCAGCGGAATCGCCGAATGCCGCGCTGCTCACCAACGTCCGCGCCGGTCGGCACGCCTGCTTCGACCGGTTGGTCCTCGACTATGCCGACGATGCCGACGCGTACCAGGTCCGGTACGTGTCAGCGATCGAGGGCATCGGCCTGCCCCGCCCGGTCGACCTGCGAGGCGGCGCCCTGTTGGAGATCATCGTCCAGACGCCGTACGGCGAAGACGCACCGAGTTTCTGGTCTGGCTATGACCCGCGGAACCGGAACGAACTGGTCGATGTCAGCGGGTGGCAGACGTTCCGCCAGATCAGCCTGGCGGAGGTCTGGGAGAGCCAGGTCACCCTGGGACTCGGCGTCCGGGCACGGCTGCCGTTCCGGGTCTTCACCCTCGACGGTCCGGGCGCGGGATCGCGAATCGTCATCGACGTCGCCCACCGCTGGTAGTCAGCCCTGGGGAGGGTCGGTGTCGGCCGACCCTCCTCTCGCATGTGGGCAGGAGAAACCCGGGCAGACTGAGAACGTGGCCAAGCACAGTGCTGGGATCTTGCTCTACCGACGAGGCGTCGATGGTCTCGAAGTTCTGCTCGGGCACATGGGCGGGCCGTTGTGGGCTCGTCGCCAGAATGGCGCCTGGTCGATCCCGAAGGGCGAGTACCTCCCCGACGAAGACGCCGAGAGTGCCGCTCGGCGGGAGTTCGAGGAGGAACTCGGTGTGCCTGTGCCGACAGCCGAACTGATCGATCTCGGCAAGGTCAAGCAGTCTGGCGGCAAGGTGGTTTCTGTCTGGGCCGCCGACGGCGACATCGACCTGGGGAATGTCGTGTACGGCGTGTTCACGATGGAATGGCCGCGAGGATCGGGCCAGTTCCAGCAGTTCCCCGAAATCGACGAGGTCGCCTGGCTAGACCTGCCGACTGCCCAGGCCAAGATCGTCAACGCACAACGGGCGTTTCTCGACCGGCTTGCCGACCACCTCACGATCGGGTGAGAAGCCGCGGCCTCGGCCAGACCCGGCACAGGGCAACCGCGACGACCGCGTCGGCCCGCACCGGCCCGACCTGCCACGAGTCGACGCCCTCGACTGGGTTGTCGCGCTCGATCCACCAGCCGGCGGCGTCGGATCGTCCGATCCGCTTCACCGAAAGGCCCGAGCGGTCTGGCAGCCGGACCACCGCGATGCGGCCGGGCCGGGGTTGCCCGCCGTACCGGACGATCAGCCGATCCCCGTCCTGCAACGTCGGCAGCATCGACCGCCCGCGCACCAGTGCGAACCCCCACCTCCGGGAAGCTTCGCTGCCCGCATTCGGTCGCATTCCTGCGATTCTTCCGGACCCGATTCCCCCGCGTTCGGGCTGCTGGGTTCGGGGGTAGGGTCGCCCGGGTAGACAGACCTGCGGAGGCTGCCTCGCACCCCCGCCGTTGGCGACCCGTCATATGGAGGACATCGGATGTTCGCGCGCTTGTTCGCCCGCACCATCGAAGTCTCGGCCCACTGCGACCTTCCCTGCGGTGTCTACGATCCGGCCCAGGCCCGAATCGAGGCCCAGTCGGTCAAGGCGATCTGCGAGAAGCTGCAGGGCAACGACGACCCCGACTTCCGCACCCGGGCCCTGCTCATCAAGGAGCAGCGGGCCGAACTGGTGAAGCATCACCTCTGGGTGTTGTGGACCGACTACTTCAAGCCACCGCACTTCGAGAAATACCCAGACCTCCATCGGCTGTTCAACGAGGCCACCAAACTTGCCGGCGGCGGTCCGGGCGGTGCCAAGTCCTCGGACGACCCGGCCGTGGCTGACGACCTGCTCGCCAAGATCGACGAGATCGCGGAGATCTTCGCGGAGACCAAGGCTGCTTGACCCGGCCTGTGGAGATCGATCCCAGAGGCACCACCGCCACGGCTCGAGCCGGCGTGGTGCCTCTGCGCTGACCGGAAGAGGCAAGGAGATCGTGATGTCCAGCGACCACGTCGAGCTACGCGTGCCGGCGTCAGGGGCATACGTCTCGGTCCTGCGCACGGCCGCGGCTGGGCTCGCCGCGCGGCTTGATTTCACCATCGACGACATCGAGGACCTGCGCATCGCCGTCGACGAGGCGTGCGCTGTGCTGCTTCCGCTGGCCGACGCCGACGCTCGACTCACCGCCCGATTCGACCTGGAACCGGGCCGTCTGCAAGTGGCCGTCTCCGTCCCGTCAAGCGCGACGGACTCCCCCAACCGAAACACCTTTGCCTGGACCGTGCTCAGCGCCCTCGCCAGCGAGGTCGACGCCAGTGTGGACGACGGCCGCGTCACCCTCACGTTGCGCAAGAGGCAGGCGGTGAACCCCGGGTGATGTCGGCGGGAATGGGGGTCAACCGCGATGAGTCCCGGGATCTGCTGGTGGAGTTGTCGGTGCTCTCCGCGGACGAATCGCGTCGCGTAGACATCCGCAGCCAACTGGTCACCATTCACCAGCCACTCGTTGAGCATCTGGCCCGACGCTTCCGCAACCGCGGCGAACCGTACGACGATCTCGTCCAGGTCGCGACCATCGGCCTGATCAAGGCAATCGACCGTTACGATCCCGCGCGCGGCGTCGAGTTCTCGACGTATGCCACGCCGACCATCGTCGGCGAGATCAAGCGCTGGTTTCGGGACAAGGGCTGGGCAATTCGTGTTCCCCGGCGGCTGCAGGAGATGCGCCTGGAGATCGGCTCGGCTACCGGGGCGCTCACCCAGGAGCTCGGCCGGTCGCCGACGGTGGCCGAACTCGCCGAGCGCATCGGTGCCAGTGAGGACGAGATCCTCGAAGGCATCGAATCTGCCGCCGCCTACAGCACTCTTTCACTCGACGCTCCCGAGGGAAGCGAGTCCGACGGGCCGTCGGTCCTGGACATGCTCGGTGCTGAGGACGAAGCCTTGGAGGGCGTCGAGAACCGGGAAGCGCTCAAACCGCTGCTCGCCGGCCTGCCCGAACGGGAACGTCGGATCTTGCTGCTGCGGTTCTTCGCCGGGATGACTCAGTCGCAGATCGCCGCCGAGGTCGGCATATCACAGATGCACGTGTCTCGGCTGCTTGCCCGGACGCTCGTCCGGCTGCGCGAGGGGTTGCTGGTCGACGGGGCCTGACTCCTCCCACTCCGTTCCGCAGGAGAACACTCGATGCCAGCGTGAGCCCCGAGGATGTCAGTGCCATGTCGTTCCGGTAAATCCTGCGTGGCGTCGGGTCATCGCCGCCCCAGTGCTGCGCGCGTCGGCGCCGAGAACATCGCGACCAGCGCGCCGACGCAGGCGAGCCCGAGCAGGCCGGCGCCGAGCCAGAACCCGCCCGTCGCCATCTCGTAAGTGACGAACAGTGCAAGCAGCTGGAGGAACACCGCGGCGCCGAACGCCCAGCGTTGCCGCGCAACCAGCGCTCCGGCAACCACCATGATCAACACGCCAGAGAGTGCCAGGTAGGCGGTCGCCCCTTGGTAGACGGCTCGATTGCTCGGGTCCTCGCTCGAACCACGCAGCAGGTTCCACGCGGCGAAACCGAGGAACGCAAGCCCTTGCAAGGCCACCACGCCCGCGGCGAAAAGCAGCGCCCCGGGTCGTCGGTGGGCGGCGTCGGACGACACCCGGACAGGCTACGGGCGGCGGATACCCTGACCGGCATGCGTGCCCTCGTCGTCGTCAACTATCAGGCGACGACGATGTCCCAACGGGTACGAGACGTGCTGCTTGCCGCGTTGCGACATGACCTCAAGGTCGAAGTCGCCGAGACAGACCACCGCGGCCATGCGGTCGAGCTCGGCCGGCAGGCACGCACCGACGGGGTCGAGCTGGTGATTGCCGCCGGTGGAGACGGCACCGTCAACGAGGTAGTCAACGGCCTCCTCGACGACGAGGCCGGCCCTACCGTTCCCGACCTCGCGATCGTGCCGGCCGGCAGCACCAACGTGTTCGCCCGCAACCTCGGCCTGCCAGAAGATCCGGTCGAGGCGACCGGGTTGGTGCTCGACGCCTTCCACGCTGGGCGCCGAACACCGATCGGGCTGGGCCGGCTGGACGAGCGATGGTTCACTTTCTGCGCCGGCATCGGGTACGACGCCGACGTCATCCGCGCCGTCGAGGACCTTCGTGCGCGAGGCAAGCGCTCGACGCTGCCCCTGTACACCCGCACGGCGATCCGCCGGTTCTTCGCCCAACCCCATCGCCGGCACGGCCAGATCGAGCTGGAACGGTCCGGAGCGGAACCGATTCGCGGGATCAGCATGGCGGTGGTCACCAACAGTGCCCCGTGGACCTACCTCGGCGGCAGGCCGCTGAACCCCACGCCGCAGGCGAGCTTCGACGCGGGGCTGGACGTGTTCGCGCTGCAGGGGCTGCGGGTGTTCTCCGCGCTTCGCCACTTCGCGCAGATCACACTGACTAGTGATCGGGGCCCGCGCGGAGGAGACGTGGTCGTCCTGCACGACGTGGCCGGGTTCGTGCTCTCCGCCCCTGCTCCGGTGCCGATGCAAGTCGACGGTGACTACCTCGGCGAACGCCAACGGATGACTCTGCAATCCCGCCCCGCGGCGCTGCACGTCGTGCTCTGACTCAGGCTGGTGCCGTCTCGCCGGAATGACCTGCTTCACCACCCGTGCCGAGTGATGGCTGCCGCATGCCGGGCAGGATGCCCGGTTCGTACCGGTATTGTGACGAAGGCGACATCAGTTCGTGCCCGCTAAGCCCTTGTTCTCTCGGGACGGGTTTGTCACCCTTGGACTGCCGTGCGGTCGAACCATCGGTCTGTGCGGCCGGAACTACGTAACCCCCGCCGACGTTGTCGGGTTGCGGTGCTCGTGGATTCGTGAACCATTTCACGTGATACACCGTGCCGGACGGTCAGCCGCCCGGCGTCATCACCCGTACGAGGAGTGAGTGAGTTTCATGGACTGGCGCCATGTTGCCGCCTGTCGTGACGAGGACCCGGAGCTGTTCTTCCCGATCGGCAACACCGGTCCCGCCCTGCTGCAGATCGAGGAAGCCAAGTCGGTCTGCCGTCGCTGTTCAGTCCGCGAAGAGTGCCTGCAGTTCGCGCTCGAGACCGGACAGGACGCCGGCGTCTGGGGTGGGTTGTCCGAGGATGAACGTCGCGCACTGAAGCGACGTAACGCCCGGGCGAGGGCACGCGCCTACTGAGCCAATTCGGTCTGCGCCCCGTCCGCCATCCGGCCGGCGGGGCGTTGTGATTGACCTGCCCCGACCCGATCCTCCAAGATCAACAGGTCACAGATGACACGACCCGACCGGCGGGTTCGGCCAGGTTGTGACCAGTTGATCATGAGCCGGGCAGGCGACAGCCGGACCATGCAACGTTAGGCCGGGCGGACCGGCAGGTCGAGCACGACTCTGGTACCTCCGCCCGGGCGCGGTCCGACGTCCAGGCTGCCGGCGAGCTCGCCGACCACCAGGGTCCGCACGATCTGCAGCCCGAGTCGGCCGAACTCGTCGAGACCGAACTCCGGCGGCAGCCCCCGGCCGTCGTCGTCGACCTCGACCCGGAGTCGGCCGGCCCGGCGATCCGCGCTCAGGCTCACTTCACCGGATGCAGGTCCCAGACCGTGCTCCACCGCGTTCTGCAGCAGTTCGGTGAGCGCCATCGCCAGCGGGGTCGCAACCCCGGAATCCAGTACGCCGAAGTGTCCGACCCGGGTCACCCGCACCCGATGCTCCGCCGCGGCCACGTCGGCGACCATTGACAGCAGGCGGTCCGCAACCCCGTCGAAGTCCACGGTGTCGTCCACGGTCTGCGAGAGCGTGTCGTGCACGATCGCGATGGAGCCGACCCGCCGGACCGCCTCCTCGAGTGCACCGCGACCCTCGCCCGGGCCGATTCGCCGCGCTTGCAGCCGCAGGAGAGCCGCCACGGTCTGCAGGTTGTTCTTTACCCTGTGATGGATCTCACGGATGGTCGCATCTTTGGTCATCAGCTCGCGTTCCCGCCGCCGCACCTCGGTGACGTCGCGGCAGAGCACCAGCGCACCGACATGCACGCCCCCCGGGTCCAGCGGGATCACCCGTAACGTCATGAACGTCGCGTTGCCCTCGACCTCGGTGAACCGGTGAGCACGGCCTCTCAGCACGACTTCCAGAGCTTCCTCGAGGGGACCTTCGGGAGGAGCGAGCCGGGCGGTCACCTCGCCCAGGCGCTCACCGACAAGATCCGCTGTCAGACCCAACCGGCGATACGCAGACAAGGCGTTCGGGCTCGCATACGTGACGAGCCCATCAGCGCCGAGCCGGATGAAACCGTCGCCCACCCGGGGGCCGGCCTGACCACCGACGTCGGTTCCCGCGTCGGGAAATCGACCCTCCGCTACGAGTTTCGCCAGCAGGCCCGCAGACTCGAGATAGGCGAGCTCGAGTCGGCTGGGGGTCCGCACCGAGATCAGGTTCGTGTTCCTGGCGACCACGGCGAGGACGAGGTCGTCGCGACGCACCGGGATCGCCTCGACCCGCACCGGGACGTCGTTCCACCATTCCGGGTCCCCGTCACGCCGGATCACACCGGCGTCATATGCGGCGTCGACCAGCGCCCGGCGTCCCCGAGGAAGGAATGAGCCGACCAGATCCTCGACATAGGCAGTAGGCCCGGTGGTCGGGCGCATCTGCGCCGCAGCTCGAAAACCGGCCCCCTCGCGCTCGGGCACCCACAGCACGAGGTCGGCGAAGGAGAGGTCGGCGAGGAGTTGCCAGTCGGCGACCAGGGCGTGCAGCCAGTCCAGATCCGCTTCGGAGAGGTCGGTGTGCTGACGCACGACGTCGTTGAGCGACGGCACGGGAGCGAGCCTAGCGACGGTACTCGTCGGCCCTGACCCCTGCCGTCGGCGCCGAGTTCGCTCTGCCAAGATGCCGGGGTGCGGATGTCGTACTGGGAGCGAGTCGTCGCGGACGGCTATCGCGTCCCGCACGGCGCCGCCTTGGACGACCTCACGACGGACCTGGTCACCATGCTCGGGGACACCGACCCGCGGGTGCGCGACGACATCGCCTACTCGGTGCTGTCGACGTGGATCGCTGATGGCGTCTACGACGAGTTGCTGGCCGGCCTCGGCGATGGACTGGTCCTCGGCCTACGGGTCGGCCTAGGTGATGACGGCACCGACACCGTGCTACGCCGGTCGTTCTCGGCCCTGTGCCTGGCCGCCGTTGTCGCGCGTGACAATACGGTGGACACGCTGCACCCCACGACCGTGCTGACGTGGGCGGACCGGTCGGTCGCCTGGTTTCTCGCCGAGCATGACCTGCGCGGCTGGGTCCCCGACCGCGGACTGGCCAACGCCGTCGCACACGGTGCTGACCTGCTGGCAACGCTGACGGCGTCTCGACACCTCGGCGCGGAGGAACTGCGCGTGCTGCTCGACGTGATCGTCGAGCGCCTGCTGACACCGACCGAACACCGGCTGAGCGCGGGTGAGGACGACCGGCTGGCTTTCGCAACCATGTCATTGCTGCATCGGGACAGCATCCCCATCGACGTGCTGGAACGCTGGCTCGAGCGGTTGGCCGCGATCTGGGCGGTGCCCGTCGGCCCGAACGAATTGGAGCCCGCCACCCGGGCGAATGCCGTTGCCTTCGCTCGGGCCCTGCACCTGCAGCTCCTGCTCGGCGTCACCGGTACGCCGGCACAGGATGCCTCAGCGAGCCCGGCCCTGACGCCGAGCTGCCGTCCCGATCTGCTGATCGCGTTGCAGCGCTCTCTGCGGGCCAGCGCTCCGCATGTGTTCCGGCGTCTGTAGTGGAAAGGTCCGCTGACCCTGGCGTCGGCCAGCTCGAGGGACATGGCGGTGATCATGCGCGTGCGGTTTTCGGCAATCACGGCATCGACACCATGTGGACGTTGTCCGGCGCCCACGTCTTTCCGCTCTACGACGCTGCCGTCCGCGAGGAACCGGCGATGCGCATCGTCGATGTCCGGCACGAGCAGACAGCGGTGTTCGGAGCCGAGGCGACGGCGAAGCTGACCCGGACGCCCGGCCTGGCTGTGCTCACGGCCGGGCCAGGTGTGACCAATGGCGTGAGCGCAATTGCGCAGGCTTGCTTCAGCGGAGTTCCGCTGCTCGTCGTGGGTGGACGCGCGCCGCAGTACCGGTGGGGAACGGGTGCGTTACAGGAGCTCGACCATCCGCCGATCCTGACGACGATCACCAAACACGCGGCGACGGCCCGGAAGACGGCGGACGTCGCCGCTGTGCTCGACCACGCCGTGCGGATCGCCGAGACACCACATCGCGGACCCGTCTTCGTCGACGTGCCGATGGACGAACTGTTCGGACGGGCCGGTGCCACGGTAACGCCGACCGGGCCACCGGATGCCGCCGAACCCGATCCGGCTGACCTGACGACGGTCAGCGCCCGCATCGCGGCTGCCGATCGGCCCGTTCTGGTCCTGGGATCGGACGTTTGGCTCGACCGGGCCGAGGAGTCGGCCGCGCGATTCGCCGCGGAGATCGGCATCCCCGTGGTAGCGAACGGGATGGGTCGCGGGATCCTGCCTCGCGGGCACCCCTTGTTGGTGACTCGGGCACGCTCCCCTGCCTTCCAGCGCGCGGACCTGGTGATAGCGGCAGGTACGCCGCTGGACTTCCGGCTGGGGTACGGCGCCTTTCCCGGCGGCGCGGACGTGGTGCACCTTGCCGACTCTCCCGGCCAGCTCGCCGGCCACGTCGAACTCGCCGGAACAGTTGCCGGCGACCTGACGGCGGTGTTCGACGGCCTGCTCGCCGCGTACATCGCCCGATCTCGTCGGAATCCTCCGACGGATTGGGTCGCCGACCTGCAGGCCCAGGCGAGTGCGGCCCTCGCCACCGACGCCGTTGTGCTCCGCGCGGACTCGGATCCGATCCATCCGGCTCGGATCTACGGCGAGCTGATGCCCCTTCTTGCCGACGATGCCGTGGTGATCGGTGACGGCGGCGACTTCGTCTCCTGGGCGGGCAAGTTCATCGAGCCGAGCAGCCCAGGCTGCTGGCTGGACCCGGGCCCATTCGGCTGCCTCGGAGCGGGAGCCGGCGCAGCGGCCGCCGCCCGGTTGGCCCGGCCGTCCAGCCAGGTCGTGTTGCTCTACGGCGACGGTGCAGCCGGCATGTCCCTGATGGACGTCGACACGCTGGTCCGGCACCGCCTGCCCGTCGTCATCGTCGTCGGCAACAACGGCGCATGGGGCTTGGAGAAGCACCCGATGCGGTTCCTCTACGGCTACGACGTGGCCACCGACCTGCGTCGCGAAACACGCTACGACTCGATCGTCGAGGCACTCGGGGGGGCGGGTGAGACCGTGACCCGGCCGGCCGAGATCGGACCGGCCCTGCGGCGCGCCTTTGCAGCCGACGTCCCCTACCTGGTCAACGTGTTGTGCGATCCAGAGATCGCCTATCCCCGCTCGACGACCGGCGTGTAACGAAAGTCAGCTGGCGCGAGCACGGAAGGCCGAGCGGTAGCCCTGTGGGGTCGTATCCAGCCGCTTGCCGAAGTGGTGGCGCATGACCGCGGCGGTGCCGAAGCCGGACCGCGCAGCGACCGCCTCGACGGGGTCGTCGCCCTCTTCGAGCAGCCGTTGGGCGGCCCTCACTCGGCGGGAAAGCAACCAGTCGTAGGGCGTCGTCCCCGTCTCGGCGCGGAACCGCCGGGCGAACGTCCGCGGCGACATGTTCGCGAGTTGTGACAACGATTCGACGGTCAGCTCCTCGTGCAGATGGGCCGCCATGTAGTCGAGCACACCGGACAGAGTGGGAGCGTTGCTCGCGCGGATCGGCGCCTCGACGAACTGGGCCTGGCCGCCGTCGCGGTGCGGTGGCACGACCATCCGCCGGGCGATCATTGCCGCGGTCGTGGCGCCATACTCCTGCCGCCACAGGTGCAGGCAGGCATCGAGCCCGGCGGCCGAGCCGGCGCTGGTGATCACGCCATCGTCGACGTAGAGGACGTCGGGGTCGACCTTGGCCTTGGGATACCGCCGCGCCATCTCGTCGGCGAAACGCCAGTGGGTCGTGCAGCGCCGGCCGTCGAGCAGCCCGGCTTCGGCCAGCACGAACGCCCCCGTACACACGGACATGATCCGGCCGCCGCGGTCGGCCGCGGCCCGAAGTGCGGCGAGCACCTCGGGAGGATATGCCCGGTCGACACCGGCGGCCGGAACGGCGATCAGGTCGGCCTCCGCCAGGCGCTCGATGCCGTGCTCGACCTCGATCGAGAACCCCATCGACGTTTGGACCGAGCCAGCGGACAGGGCGCAGACAGCGAAGTCGAGCCGGGGTATTCCTTGGTCCGAGCGGTCGACCCCGAAGGCCTCACACAGCACTCCGAGCTCGAACGGCGCCACGCCGTCGAGCGCGATGACGGCAACGTTGGTCAGCACGAAAGACAGTGTGCCACAGCTTTGGCAGAAAGTCGATGTAGTACGGCAGATCTGCCACTGGTGGCAGGAAGTAGCTGGGTGCAAACTTTCAGTCATGACAACATTCCTGCTGATCTCCTTGATCGTCAGCTTCGCCGTCGCCGTGGCAACCGCCATGGCCCGATGGCTGGCCGACGACGGCGGGCCCCGCCGCTCGCCGCTGCCGAGCATCGATGACAGCTGGTCCCTGGACCTGCCGTCCCGCCCGTTCGCCACCCGCTGACCTCCCACCCGGCGTACCCGACCTGCCCGGCCTGACCGGCAGCGGGTACGCCGGAGCGTGTCCCGCTCGAACCTGGTTGCCACCCCGCACCGCTCGCGTACCGTGAAGGACTGTCGGACGGAGCAGCGGAGATGCAGCTAAGTGTCAAGGCCGGGTTCACGGCTGCTGGTCTTGGCGCCTGCGTGGTTCTCGCCACGGTTGTCGGCACCAATGGCGCCGATCCCGAGCAGTCGTCCCTGACGGCGATGAACGATGCGGCGACCGCGTCTCCTGTGGCCTCGGACCGAGCCCAGGACTACCCAGACCCCCGCCCGGTGGCGGTCAGCGCTCGACTCCTCCCGAACCTGAAGAGTCTGCCACCAGAAGATGTGGAGATCCGGATCGCCGACGGCCAGCGTCAGCTCTGGTTCACCTCGATCATCGCCAATGCCGGGGTCGGCCCCGCGGAAGTCATCCCCGACGAGCTGCTGCCCTGTCCCCCCGGGCAGCATCACGCGTCCCAAGTTCTCTACCACGACGTTGCCGGCAATGCCCGATTCGACCGAACCGTCGATCTCCGGACCACGTTGCGCCAGGGCGGGTGCATGCTCGACCACCCGACCCACGGACACTGGCATTTCGACGCGATGGCGCGCTATTCGCTGACCAGACCAGGCGAGCTCTCAGCGCTGGTCGCATCCGACAAGGTCAGCTTCTGCCTGCGGGACAATCGGGAAACACCATCAGCGTCACCGATCACGGTTCCCCAACACTACGGTGACTGCGCGGCGGACACAGTGCAGGGGATCTCCCCCGGCTGGGCCGATGTGTACGACACCGATCTGCCCGACCAACATCTGGTCCTGCCGGTGGACCTCCCCGACGGGCGATACTGCCTGCACAACGAGGCAGATCCGCTGCAGCTACTCCTCGAGACCGACGACGAGGACAACGCCGCGGTCATTGCGCTGCTCCTCACGGGTAACGCGGCAGAACGGGACCCGACCGGGACCTGCCGTCGCGGCTGACGCACCCAGGCAGCAGATCACGACACGACCACCAAGACGTCACCTTCCTGGACGACGTCTCCCTTCCGGACCTTGACCTCCGTCACCATGCCGCCGGCCTCACTCAGAACTGGGATCTCCATCTTCATCGACTCGAGCACCAGCAGCATGCCGCCCGGCTCGACCGAATCGCCCTCGGCAACCGTCACCGCGAACACGTTGGCGACCATCTCGGCACAGACCAGCTCGGCCACGCCAGGCTCCTGAAATCGGTTCGGCGGATCCCGGCATTCCACCATGTCCGAGCGGCAGGGCCTAGCCGCCGTGAAGATCGCCGTGATGCCCGGCGCACCACTTACCCGGCGGCGAAGACACACGACGATCTTCACGACCACACAGAGTCGAGTCACGCCCGGCACCTGGTGAGGCCCAGATGGCTGCGGTCCGAGACGTTCGCGTGGGCGTGGCGCGGCCGTCTAACACCGGACGCGCGCGACCATGGGTATGTGACACTCGTGCTGTTGGCGCTGGCCGGCGGCGTGATGTTCGGCTACGCCCGCGATGGCCGGCTGGCCCGGCTCGGGCGGCTTCCGCTGCGCCGCAACCGTCTGCTGCTCACGGCGATCAGCCTCTACGTATTGGGTGTGCTGGGCGGCCTGCTCTGGGAGCCGCTGCTCGGGATTCTGTCCGGGCTGGCCTGGCTGGCCATCGCTTTCTACGCATGGGTCAATCGGACGGTTCAAGGTTTCGCTCTGGTGGCCGCCGGACTCGCGGCCAAC
Organism: uncultured Actinomycetota bacterium; assembly: GCA_963819885.1. Classification (GTDB taxonomy): domain Bacteria; phylum Actinomycetota; class Actinomycetes; order Jiangellales; family Jiangellaceae; genus JACVRX01. The sequence continues at coordinate 25,488 of CAWFXV010000023.1, forward strand.
GGCTTGGTCCTGCTCCTCAATGCGGCGATGCCGGTGTCGGTCGAGGCGGCCGAGCGAGCCGGCGCCGACCCGTCGGCTCTACTGGCCGCCGGCGAGCGGACGGAGCTCGGGCCGAACACGCTGCTGCCCTGGCTGGGTAAGACCGTGCCCATCGCGTTCCCGCCCCGTCCCGAAGTCGTCAGTCCAGGCGATGTCGCCGTCGCGGCGGGGCTGGCCTTGGCGGTGGCCGTCGGTATGACCAGCCGACGGCCGGACCTGGAACCGGACCCGGCTGAGCGTGAGACGATTGAGCGCGTCACGGAGCCGCACGGTTCCATCGCACATCTGACATCGATCAAGGAGTTCGACCCACATGGCCAGAGCGTCCCGCAAGCGCAAGGCCCGCAAGCGCAAGCGAGCCAATCACGGCAAGCGGCCCAACTCCTGACGCATCACCGCCGCGCGGCGGCAGCGGTTCACTCGACGATCTCGACCCGGATCTGCTGGATGCGGGTCAACACCCGCTGACGGAGTTCGGCCGGAGCCCGCTCACAGCCGCACGAGCGGGCGAGGAGAAACTTCACGACCCGTTCGAGGTCGTACTTGCTCAGGCACGGCCCGCACTCGTCCAGGTGCTGTTCGACCGCGGCATAGGAGACCTGCCCGTCGTCCAACTCGCGGTCGAGGAACAGGTAGACCCGATCGAGGATCTCCGCACAGTCGGTCTCATGCGGCCGCCCGCAGCTCATCCTCCGACCTCCTCCGGCACGGCCGGTACCAGCCCACGCTCGCGTGCGTAGTCCTCCAGCAGGCCGCGCAGCTGACGGCGGCCACGATGCAACCGGGACATGACCGTGCCGATCGGCGTGCCCATGATCTCCGCGATGTCTTTGTACGGGAAGCCCTCGACGTCAGCCAGGTACACGGCAATCCGGAACTCCTCGGGGATCTGCTGCAAGGCCCGCTTGACATCGGAGTCGGGCAGATGAGCCAGCGCCTCCGCTTCGGCGGACCGCAGACCAGTCGAGGTATGCGCCTCGGCTCGCGCCATCTGCCAGTCCTCGACTTCCTCCGAGGCACTCTGCTGCGGTTCTCGCTGCTTTTTCCGGTAGGAGTTGATGAAGGTGTTGGTCAGGATCCGGTAGAGCCAGGCCTTGAGGTTCGTTCCCTCCTTGAACTGATGGAACGAGGCGTAGGCCTTGGCGAACGTCTCCTGCACGAGGTCCTCGGCGTCGCTGGCATTGCGCGTCATTCGCAACGCGGCCGAGTAGAGCTGGTCCAGGAAGGGCAGCGCGTCGCGCTCGAAACGCTCGGCGCGCTGCTCGGTGGTCTCGGAAACGGCCATCGCTCGCGATGGTATCTGCGACGGCGCGATCGCCGTCGGCCACTCCATCCACTGGGAAACGCTGACGGGGGCGGCGCGGACGAAGCCCGCGGCAGTTGTCACATGTGCCTCAACGCTTCGCTGCTGCGAACACATTCCCCAACCAGTCTCGGACGGCATTCACGATGCGCTCCGTCGCCTCGTGCTGATCATGTGCGGCTGGGACCGCCAGGCCGTGATCGGCGTGGGCGACGGCGACGAGCTCGAACGGGCCGGCGGGAAACTCCTCCGGCCGGCCGAAGGGGTCGCGCTCGCCCTGGAGCACCAGCGTCGGCACGCCAGCACCGGTCAGCTCGGCCAGCCGCGACCGCTCCGGCCGGCCCGGTGGATGCAGCGGGAATGCCAGGGCGACGACGCCGGCGGCGCCGACGTCTTGCGCCGTACGGCATGCCACCCGGGCGCCTGCGCTCCGACCGCCGACGGCGAGCGGGACATCTCGCGGCAGGCCGCCAAGAGCTGCGAGCCAGGCGCGGTCCAGCGTCGCCGGGGCAGGGGCCACCTTCTTGCCGGCGACCTTCCACGGCTGCTCCACTCGGACGACGGTGATCCCCTCTCCGGGTAGTGCTGCAGCGAGCGCAGCGAGATCGCGGGCGCCGATACCGCCTCCCGCGCCATGCCCGAGGACAAGCGTGCCGCGAGCAGTTGCTGCCTGGTCGACGATCAGCCGGGCATCCCCGACCGGCGTCGGCACTCGGCGTTTGCTCACCCACGGCACGGTAACGCCACAGCGCCGGCCGATCATGAGACATGTGCGGTGGTAGGACCGCCACAGATGTCGCAAGATCGCGGCACGGACCCACGTTGGTGTGGCCCATAGACTTGTCCTGAGCAGCTGCGTCGGAAGGACCGGGCCATGGGTCGGGACATCGACACGACCGAGTTCACCCGCGAGGACAGGCTCCGCTATCGGGAGAAGGTCAAGACCGACCTGGCGGCGCTGCGAAGGCTCGTCGACAGCGGCAGCTTCGAGACCGGGCGGCGCTCCTGCGGTGTCGAGATGGAGGTCTACATCACCGACCTGCGTGGCGACGCGGCACCGATCAACGCCAAGCTGCTCGAGCGCTTGGCCTCCAGCGACTTCCAGACCGAAGTCGCGCAGTTCAACATCGAGTTCGACGTGAAGCCACGGCTGATCACCGGTCATGTCTTTCACACGATCGACAGCGAGCTGCGACGATCACTGAACCACGCACACGACGTCGCCGAAGAGCTCGGCGCGCAGGTGATGATCATCGGAATTCTGCCGACGCTGAAGGACTTCGACGTCACCGAGCAGTTCATGTCGGCCAACCCTCGCTACAAGGCGCTGAACGACATGATCCTCAACGCCCGCGGCGAGGACATCCTGATCAAGATCGAGGGTGCGGACGTGCTCGAGACCCGGGCGAACTCGATCCTGTTCGAGGCCGCTTGCACGTCGATGCAGCTGCACCTCCAGGTCGACCCGCACGACTTCGGCCTGTACTGGAATGCGGCCCAGGTGCTGTCCGCGCCGCTCGTGGCAGTCGGTGCGAACTCGCCGTTCTTCCTCGGCAAGCAGCTGCACCACGAGACCCGAATCGCGTTGTTCGAGCAGGCAGCCGATACCCGGACCGAGGAGCTCACGCTGCAGGGTGTCCGGCCGCGAGTCTGGTTCGGTGAGAAGTGGCTCGACGAGGGGGAGGGGCTGTGGGACCTGTTCGACGAGAACGTCCGGTACTTCCCCTCTCTGCTGCCGATCGTCGAAGACGAGGATCCAATCGCCATGCTCGACAGCGGAGAGGTGCCGAAGCTGCCGGAGCTGACTCTGCACAACGGCACCATCTATCGATGGAATCGGCCGGTCTACGAGGTCGTCCGGGGCCGGCCGCATATGCGTATCGAGAACCGGGTCCTGCCGGCAGGTCCGTCCGTCCCGGACTCGGTTGCCAATGCGGCGCTGTACTACGGCATGCTGCACGGCCTGGCGTCGCGGCGGCGGCCCTACCTCTGGGAGCAGATGAGCTTCGCGGCGGCCACCGACAACTTCTACGCCGCCGCTCGTGAGGGACTCGGCGCGAGGCTGTACTGGCCCCAGATCGGGGCTCATGTCCCGGTGAGCGAGCTTCTCCTGCGTCACCTGATCCCGCTCGCCCGCGAAGGGCTGCATGACTGGGGGGTCGACGAAGGCGACGTCGACTACTACCTCGGCATCATCGAAGAGCGGACCCTCTCCGGCCGCAGCGGAGCGGGCTGGCAGATCGAGACCTGGCGACGGCTGGTCGACGGCTCCGGTCTCGACCGAGCCGAGGCGGCCCGCGAGCTCGTCCGCCGCTACCAGCAACGCTCGTTCGCGAGTACCCCAGTGCACACCTGGCCGGTAGCCGACTGACCAGCGGGAGCGGTCCGGAACGACGCGCCTGAACCGGTATCCTGTCGGCTCATGTCTGCCCTGTACCACCGCTTCGACGGGTACGAGGAGCTCAAGGCGCTGCTCGAGGGATCGGACGAGGACGTCCTGGTCTCGCTGGCCGGTAAGCCGGCGCTCATCCGAATCCCCGCAGCCGGCACGAACCCAACGGCACGTCTGATCGCCTGCCTCATGCATGGCAATGAGCCCTCGGGCTACCGCGCGGTTCTGGAGGTGCTACGCCGGGGGGAGCGGTTCCCGTTCGACCTCTGGGTGCTGATCGGCAATGTGCGCGCCGCCACGCAGGACGGCTGGTACGCCCACCGCTACCTGGACGACCAGGAGGACTTCAACCGGGTCTGGGACGTGGGACCCACGACCACGCGGATGCGCCGCTGTGCCGCCGAGATCCTTGCCGAGCTCCGCGTGGCCGGCCTCGAGGCCGCGATCGACATGCACAACAACAGTGGGCAGAACCCGTACTACGCCATCCTGCCGACACCGAGCCAGGCCGGGCTGCGGCTCGCTGCCCTCTGCGCCGACACCATGCTGCAGTGGCGGCTGCGGGCGTACACCTTGATGGAGGCGTTATCCGATGTGTGCCCGACCGTCGCGGTCGAGTGCGGTCTGCCGCACTTGCCGGAGGGCACGGCGTTCGCGTCGGGTGTGATCCACCGCTTCCTCGCCGCAGACGGCTTCGCTGCCACGGATGCAGGCGGCGGTCCCCGGCCCGGTCGGATTGTGGAGATGCTGCACCGAGTCAAGGTCCGTCCGGAGGTCACCTTTGCCTTCGGCGGTGTCATCGACGAGGAGACCGACCTCGTCATCGTGCCGGGCCTGGACGGATACAACTTCGAAGTGCTGCCCGCCGGACACACGATCGGCCACATCGACGTCGGGGCCGCGATGCCACTACTGGCCACCGACATGAGCGGCGTGGACGTCACCGACCAGTTCTTCCGCACGACCCCTGATGGCCGTGTCATCTCGACCGAGGACGTCACGCCGGTGATGATGACCACGACGGTCGTGCAAACCACGCGGGACTGCCTGTTCTACATCTCCCGGCGGGCCGGCTAGAACAGCCGGGCGTCGGCCGGTGATTCCTCCTCGCCCGGCTGCGGTTCCGCCGGCAGCGGCTCGACGAGATGCGGACCGTTGTTGTCGACCTTGTTGACGTCGGTCGAGACTGGATATGCCTCGAGCCGGCCAGGGGTAGCAGCCACCAGCAGCTGGCGAGCCGAGTCGACGTCGTCGACCGTCGGATCGAGCCAGGCATCCCACCGGTCACGCTCGACAACCATCGGGGTGCGGTCGTGGATCTGGCCGATGTCGTCCTCGGCCTCGGTGGTGAGGATGACCGCCGTCCACCGGAATGCTTCGGGATCGTCATCGTCGGCAACCGACGGATCGCGCCAGATCTCGTACAACCCGGCCATCGCCAGGACGCCGCCGCCGCGCGGATGGATGAAGAACGGCTGCTTCTTGCCCTTCGCCTGGCCGTACCACTCGTAGTACCCGTCGGCTGGCAGAAGGCAGCGACGCAACCCGAACGCACGGCGGAAAGCCGGCTTCTCGTGAGCGGTCTCTACTCGAGCGTTGATCAGCCGGCTGCCGATCGACATGTCCTTGGCCCACGACGGCACCAATCCCCAGCGCACCACCGTCAGCCGCCGCTGGGGGGCCAACTCAGGCTCGGCGCGCCGCTTTCGGGTGAGCACCGCGTAGACGTCCTTGGTCGGTGCGACGTTCCAGTCCGGCTCGAGCCGCTCTCGCATCTCGATCCGGTCGACACCGAACTCCTCCGCCAACTCGTCGGCGCTGTGGCTGACCGCGAACCTTCCGCACATCTGAACAAGCCTGCCATGGCCTTCCGACGCTGATGAAGGTTCGTCCGGCCCGCATTCGTGGTAGGCAATGGGCATGACCTTGGTCCGATTGATCGCCCGCCCGATGCTCGCCTCGCTGTTCATCGTGCAGGGACTCAAGACGCTGCGTGATCCCGACTCGATGGTCGCCCGGGCCAAACCCGTCACCGACCGCATCACGCCCCTGCTGGAGAAGTACGCGCCGCAGGTCCCGACCGAGACCCGGACGCTGGTCCGCATCAACGCCGGTATTCATGTCGTCGCCGGTGCGATGCTGGCCACCGGGACGTTCTCCCGGGTGGCCGCCGCGGCGCTCGCCGGCTCGATGGTGCCGACGACGCTCGCCGGCCACCCGTTCTGGGAGATCGAGGACCCCGACGAGAAGCGCAGCCAGCGGCTGCAGTTCCTCAAGAACGTCGGCATGACCGGCGGGTTGCTCCTCGCCGCCGTCGACACCGAGGGTCGGCCCGGCATCCCCTGGCGGGCCCGCCGCGCCGCCCTCGACGCGCAGCGAATGGCGAAGACTTACAAGCGCGAGGCGAAGCTCACCGCCCGCGCCGCCAAGGCCGAGGTCAAGGGCAAGGCCCGCGAGCTCCTCCCCGGGTAGTCGCGCAACTTCGCCCGAGCCAATCCCTGTCGACTCGGTGCAGATCACCGCGCAGTGCCGCACCAGCGGTGGACGGCTTGTGCGGTCGCGCCGCGCCCTTCGCCGAGCCGGCATTTCCGACCTATCTCTTGCTAGGTAACCGAAAGGCCGCGGCGGCCGTTACGTGCCCGCCAACTCCGATGGGCACGCTGAACGGCGGCGATTGGCGCGCTGAAGTGGCGCTGGGCCGTCCGAGTCGCCCCGTTTGTGGAGCAGCACAGCGTGCCAATTGCGAAGGTCGGCGGGGTCGAGGGTCAACTCCCGCCGGTCGAGAGTCAGGACTAGCAGGCGGAGCACGGCGCGCTCGACGGTGCCGTGCAGGTAGGGGCTCTCGTCGTCGGTCTCCGCGGCGGCACGTTCCAGCGCGGAACTGTTCTCGTCGGCATACTGCTCTCCGCCGACACGCAGGAATCCGAGGTCGAGCAATCGAAACGCGGCAGCGAGCACCCCGTTCGCGGGGGTAGCCGCGCGTTGCCAGGTTTTCGGCGGCCCGTGCCCGCGCCGCTGGAAGGCGTTGCGCCACGATGTGCACCCGGTCGTGCTTGTCACGGTCACGCTGCCCGCGCCAGGCGTCGTGGTAGCGGTACTAACGACGTCCAGCGGCATAGGTGAAGCCCTTCCCTCGCCGCTTCCGGACGATGCCCGGCCCAGCGCAGTCAACGCGACGAAGACGAGGCATGACCTCGGTCTACCCCACGGTGCCCCGGCATGCACTTTGCCCGCTCCGGGATACTGACGCGGTGACCCACGACCGCTGGCCTGCGCCAATCGCAACTCGGCCGGTGGATGCGGTCGTCACGTTGCCCGGTTCGAAGTCGTTGACAAACCGAGCCGTCGTGATCGCGGCCCTGGCCGCCGGTCCGAGCCGTATTCGGGGACCGCTGCACGCACGGGACACCGGACTCATGGTCGATGGGCTACGTGCGCTGGGAACCTCGGTCCGGTCTGACGGCGACAGCTGGCTGGTCGCTCCGGACTACCTGGCTGGCCCTGCGGAGGTGGATTGCGGGCTGGCGGGCACGGTGATGCGCTTCCTACCACCGGTCGCCGCGCTGGCCGATGGCGAGGTGGGATTCGACGGTGACCCGCGGGCTCGCCAACGGCCTGTGCACGTGCTCCTCCGAGCCCTGGGTGAGTTGGGAGTCGGCATCGACGACAACGGCCGCGGCGCTTTGCCGTTCGTCGTGCACGGTCGCGCGCGAGTGCGCGGCGGGTCGGTGACGATGGATGCGTCGGCTTCGTCGCAGTACGTCAGCGGGCTGCTGCTCGCCGGTGCCCGCTACGAGCGCGGGGTGACCATTCGGCACATCGGCAAACCCCTGCCGTCGGAGCCGCACGTCGAGATGACGGTCGAGATGCTGCGACAGGCCGGGGTCGAGGTGGACGACGCACAGCCCAACACCTGGCGAGTCGAGCCGGGCCCGATCCGGCCGCTGGAGATCGCCATCGAGCCGGACCTGTCCAACGCGGCACCCTTCCTCGCAGCAGCGCTTGTTACGGGCGGCCGAGTCGTCGTCCCTTCGTGGCCGAAACAGACGACCCAAGCCGGCGCAGCCCTGCCGGAACTCTTGTCGGCGTTGGGAGGGACGTGCCGACTCGACCCCACCGGCTTGTCGGTGCAGGGGACGGGCGGGATCCGTGGGATCGACGTGGACCTGCACCATGTCGGCGAACTGACGCCGGTCCTGGCGGCCATGGCCGCCTTGGCCGACTCGACGTCGCACCTGCGCGGAGTCGCCCACCTGCGCGGGCACGAAACCGACCGGCTCGCCGCCTTGGCCGCCGAGTTGACCGCGCTCGGCGGCGAGGTCGACGAAACCGTCGACGGCCTGACGATTCGCCCACGGCAGTTGAAGGGCGGGGTCTTCCGCACCTACGCCGACCATCGGATGGCGCAGGCCGGTGCGGTGCTTGGCCTGGCTGTCGACGGAGTCGAGATCGAGGACGTCGCGACGACCGCCAAGACGTTGCCCGACTTCGTCGGACTGTGGTCTCGCATGGTGGGGACCGCGGGCTAGGGCACGCTGGTGTCGGGCAACTATGACGAGAGCGACGTCCGGGTGCGGCCGGGTCGGGGTTCCCGTCCCAGGAGCAAGATCCGACCCGCGCATGACGACGCGATGGCGGCCGTCGTCGTGGCCGTCGACAGAGGCCGCTATACCTGCCTGCTCGCCGAAGGGGAGCTGACCATTACGGCAATGCGAGCTCGGGAGCTGGGCCGCAAGTCCGTTGTCGTCGGCGATCGAGTTGGCCTGGTTGGTGACGTCTCGGGCAGCGCGGGCACACTGGCCCGAATAGTCCGGCTCGAGGGACGAACCACCGTGCTGCGCCGGACGGCGGATGACGACGACCCGGTCGAGCGGGTGATCGTCGCCAACGCCGATCAACTGGTGGTCGTCACATCGGTCGCCGAGCCTGAACCGCGGCCGCGGTTGATCGACCGCTGCCTGGTCGCTGCGTACGACGCGAGACTGGACCCATTGCTCTGTGTGACGAAGGCCGATCTGGGCGACCCGTCGCTGCTGCTCGCCGCCTACGCCCCCCTCGGCGTTGCCACCGTCGTGACGGCGCTCGGCGCAGACCTCGACACGCTCACCGAGCGCTTGGAAGGCCGCTGGAGCGTCCTGGTCGGGCACTCGGGGGTCGGAAAGTCGACGCTGGTGAATGCTCTGGTGCCGGGGGCCAAGCGGGCGACCGGCCTGGTGAACGTCGTGACCGGGCGAGGGCGGCACACGTCGGCGAGTGCTGTCGCACTGGCGTTGCCGACCAGCGGCTGGGTAATCGACACTCCGGGGATCCGATCGTTCGGGCTGGCCCATGTCGATCCCCGGCACCTCGTGCATGCCTTTCCCGATCTCGACCGGGAAACGGAGCACTGTCCACGTGGCTGCACTCATGCGGCCGGTGAGCCGGAGTGCGCGCTCGACACCGCCGTCGACGAGGGCCGGATCGGCCAGGCTCGGGTCGATTCGTTACGGCGGCTGCTCGCCAGCCGCGACCGGCAGGTGGGCGACTGAGGGGCAGTCACCGGGCGGCGCGGAATTCCACCAGCCGGGTTGCCAGCTCGTCAGGTGCTTCTTCGGCAACGTGGCTGTTCGCCCAGGAACGGTGCCGTCTAGCCGGCCGGGTTCCAGACTGCCTGTGCGCCCAGGTGTCCGGTCAGCACCACCAGCACGAGAGCGATCAGACCGGCGATCGACGCCAGCACTGCGACCAGGGTGGCCTGCCCGGTCGTGCGCCCGGATCGATGCATCAGCATCAGGACGAGGTCCAGCACGAACATCGCACCGGCGGCCCAGATCAGCCGGTCACCCATCTCCTGGTGCTCGTTTACTTTGTCGAGGACCGGTCCGCCCAGTTCCAGGGACGCCTCCAGGTTCCGCCCGCTGCGTGTGGTGACCGGAACCATCGCGAACGCAGCAGCGGACAGCGCAACGACCAACCATCCATAGGCCGTGCGCCACCGCGGAACGATGGTGATCAGCAAGGTACCCAGCACCGCCAGAGGGACCAGGACCACGACCGCATGGTTGACGAGCGGGTGCAGTGGTACCCCGAGAACCGTGTCGGGCACGGCGACTCCTTCCGCGTTGGCCGGTACATCTTGCCCCTACTTACACCTGCGTGGGTCCAACCGTTCCCACGATTCATCGGCCTGGACGGTTCGACGCGCTAGGTTGACCGCTCGTGAGCTACGACGACGACCTCCGGTTCGCGCACGTCCTCGCCGACGACGCCGACGCCCAGACCATGCAGCGGTTCCGGGCGCGGGACCTGCGCGTCGATACCAAGTCCGACAGCTCGCCCGTCACCGACGCCGACACGACGGCCGAGGAAGCGATCCGTCGTATGCTCGCCCGGGCCCGCCCACGCGACGCCGTGGTCGGTGAGGAGCTCGGCTCGGAGGGCTGGGGCTCGCGCCGGTGGGTGATCGACCCGATCGACGGCACCAAGAGCTACCTGCGCGGTGTCCCGGTCTGGGCGACCCTGATCGCTCTGATGGTCGACGACGATGTCGTCGCCGGCGTCGTGTCGGCACCCGCGCTCGGACGTCGCTGGTGGGCCGCCCGGGGCACCGGCGCATGGACCGGGAAATCCCTCGCCGCTGCGAGCCGATGCCACGTGTCGGCGATCGACTCGCTCGCGCAGGCATCGCTGTCCTACTCGTCGTTGACCGGCTGGGACGAGACCGGCCGGCTGGAGGCGTTTCTGCATCTCATGCTGGCGTGCTGGCGGACCCGCGCTTACGGCGACTTCTGGTCCTACATGCTCCTTGCCGACGGGGCGGTCGACATCGCCACCGAACCGGGGTTGGCCCTGCACGACATGGCGGCGCCGGCGGTGATCGTCGAGGAGGCGGGCGGACGCTTCACCGATCTCAACGGCAAGCCCGGGCCGCTGGGAACCTCAGCTCTTGCGACGAACGGTGTTCTGCACGACGAGGTCCTGGCGATCATTGGGTGACGCCCCACACTCGGCGGCGGCGGCCGCCTCGGACGGCGGATGGCAGCCAGTCATTGCCCGGAAACCGACGAGGCCGCCACGGTTGGCGCCGGCTCGGCGCGCACGTCGGTCCTGCGCAAGTGACGGACGCTGGGCACCGCGAGCGTCGCTGCAATCGAGGCGGCGATGACCGCCGCACAGGCCAGAATCGCATCCTCGGTTCCGAGCGCGAGCGCCAGCGGTCCGGCGACGAGCTGACCGATCGGGATCATCGCGTACGAGCCGAGCGCGTCGAAGGAGTACACGCGGGAAAGCCGATCTTGGGGGATCTGCTGCTGCAGCGACAGATCCCAACTGACGCTGAACACCTCGAGGCCGACGCCGCCAAGGAACGCGACCGGCAGCAACATCGGCAGTGTTGGGCTCAGCGCGAGCACGACGAACATCGGCACCCAGAGCAATATCGCCGCACAGCCGGCAAACAGCGGGCGTCCGGGCCGCACCCGCAGCATGAGCAGTCCTCCGGCGAACATGCCGACCGTCTGCACCGCGAGGATCAGGCCCCACCCTTGCGGACCGAACGTTCTGTCGGCGACGACCGGACCCAACGTGGCGCGGCCCGCCGCCTGCGCCGCGTTGGCGAACCCGAATGCGATGACGACCGCCCAGAGCCAGGTACGGCTCGACACCTCGCGCCAACCATCGTGTAGATCACCGACGACACCGGCGAAGCCCCGACGACGGGCGGCGATCGAGCTGGTCAGCGGGGCGGCGTCGGGTCGGCGACGCAGCCGAGTGAAGCAGCCGGCAGCGACCGCATACGCCACGGCGTCCACTGCGAGACCCCAGCCCGAGCCAAGCGTCGCGACCAGAACGCCGCCGCTCGCCGCCCCCAAGATCAGCGCTGCGTTGAGACCGAGCCGCAGCATTGCGTTCGCTTCTTGCAGCATCCTGCTCGGGACGGTCAGCGGCGTGAGAGCGGCCGCGGCCGGAAACACCAGGGCGCTCGCGGTGCCATTGACGGCCTCGAGGGCAGCGAGGGCCGGCACGGAGGCAGTTCCGGTCAGCAGCAACGTAGCGGCGCCTGCCTGCGCGATGCCCGCGACGACGTTGGCCACGACGAGGATGCGGGCTCGGTCGAATCTGTCAGCGACTACGCCGCCCACCAGCAGGAACACCACTTCCGGGATGCTCCGCGCAGCCAGCACCAGCCCGAGCGCGGCGGCCGAGCCGGTCAGATCGAGAACTGCGAAGGCGATCGCCACCGGAGCGATGGCGGTGCCCAGCATCGAGATCGAGCGGCCCGCCAACAGCGCACGAAACCGGCGGTGCCCGAGTGGGCCGGTCATCATTCGGCCATGACGAACATCGCCGCGGTGGTGCTCGTTCGGATCGCGCCGGCCGTTCCCGCAGACACGGCCGCTCGGTGCAGCTCTGCCATCAGGTCGGTCATTCGGTCGCATAGTTGCGCCCAGGTCTCGGTGTCGACCCAGAGCTCAGCATCCGTGAGGGACTGTCTCGTCGGCGGCCCATCGGCCAGCGCCCCGCGTCGTCGAAGCTCTTCGGCGAGAGCCGCATAGGTGGCCCGACGGGTCTCGCGGTCCCATGGGACGCGGTCGAGCCGCGCCGCGCCTCGCCCGACGTCGTATCGATAACGACGGGCCCGGCCGCCCCGGATCTCGATTTCCTCGACCACCTGGATCTGCCCGGCAGCGAGCAGTTGCCGCAGGTGGTAGCTGGCGTTCGCGTGGGTGATGCCGAGTTCCCGGGCGATCTCGGCCGCGCTCATCGCCGTTGCGGTCAGCAGTGACAGCATGCGCATGCGCAACGGGTGGGCGAGGGCCCGCATGGCCGCAAGGTCGGCAGTCTTACTCGATACTCCCAAAGACATGTTTGGGAGTATGAACCCAGTTTCTCTTACCGTCAAACAATTCTTTGGCGGTCATTCCGGAACGGAGCCGGCCGACGAGGGGGGCGGAGCGCCATCGGAAGCGGGAGCCGGTCCCGACTCGGCCATCGCAGCTGATAACCGCTCGGACGGCGCACGCGAGCCGGAGTTGACCAGGTACGACACGACGGTGTTCGCCACAGCGACCAAGGGCACCGCCACGACCGCGCCGATGATCCCGGCCGCATAGGCACCGAGCGCCACGGCGATCACGACGGCCAGCGGATGCACTCGCACCATCCGGCCCAGGACGAATGGCTGGAACACGTGACCTTCGAGTTGCTGAATCGCGACGATTCCTACCAGCACGATCAGCGCCGCCAGCCAGCCGTTGGCGACCAGAGCCACCAGCACGGCAAGGGCGCCGGTGACGAACGCACCGACCAGCGGAACGAACGCACCGAAGAAGACCAGCAGACCCAACGGCAGTGCGAGCGGCACCCCGAGGACCAGCAGCAAGATCGAGATGAAGGTCGCGTCGAACACAGCGATCAGCACGGTTCCGCGTACGTACTGAGTCAGGGTCAGCCAGGCCAGCTGACCAGCGGCGTAGACCCGCTCACGGGAGTTGCGCGGCATCAGCCGCACCAGCCACGCCCAGATGCGGTCTCCGTCGTAGAGAAAGAAGATCAGCGAGAACAGGCCCAGCAAGATCCCGGTGACAACCTCGACGGCTAGCGTCGCCGTCGACAGCGCTCCAGCGGTGATCGCCTCGCGGTTCTCGCTCAATGCCGCGACAGCGCGGTCGATCCAATCCTGGAACTGCTCAGGGCTCAGATTGAACGGCGGCCCGGTCAACCACTCCTGGATGGACTGCAGGCCCTCCTCGGCCCGGTCCGCCACCTCAGCGAACTGGTCGCCGACGGCTTGGCCGATGACCGTCAGCAGGCCCACGACGAGCACCAAAAACGCCACGACCACCGCCGCGGCCGACAGGCCCCGGTTCCATCCAACTGCTCGCAGTCGCCGAACGGCCGGAGCCAATAACGCCGCGATGAGGACGGCGGCCACGACGGGGAAGATCACCACCCGCATCTCCCAGGCGATCCAGCTGACGAGCGCGAGCCCCGCCACGATCACCAGGAGGCGCCAGGTCCAATCTGCAGTCGCCCGCACGCCGTACGGCACGGGATGGGTGTGGTCGGAGTCATAGCGCTGAGGCTCAGCCGCGACGACGACGTGGACCGGGTCCGGCCGAGTGTCGGCCAGGCTCGGATTGAGGAGGTCGGACTCCGCTGCGAGTTCTTCCCGACGGTGCGCCAGCCGCTCTCGCACGACATCGATGCGGCGGCTGACCGCACTGGGCATCCGTCCCGGCACTCCGTCAGCCTGGCACAGGCCGCGCACATGACGGACCAGGGCATTGGATTCGCGCCGCTGTGCGCGTCATCGAACGGCCCGATGTTCGTCCAGGACGGTGTCCGGAGTCTCCAACGGACCGATAGGAGCGATGACGCAGGGCGGTCGGGACCGTAGAAGCACGGCCGCCGGCCGCGGGCCGGAGGCCGAGTCGATGCTGCGCGCAGCCTGGCTCTCCCGGTCGCTGGAACGGGGCTGGCCGGACCCGATCGGCTGGCGAACGCCGGCCGTCGACGGCGTGGTCGCCGTACTGACCGCCGTGAGCCCCTCGGTCGCCGGGCTGGAACAGGCCCTGCGCAGGCTCGCCTGGGAGCGCGCATCGGACATCCTGCATCTCGACACGGCATTGGACGATCTCGATGCGCTGTGGGCCGCCCTCGAGTCGGAGAACCGAGACCCGGTACCGCGTGCGCAGGCGCGCCGATGGCTGGTCGACGCCTGGGTCGATGCGGTCGCGGTGGATCGAGGCGTGCCGTGCCTGGATCCACTCTCCGGCCTGCATACGCCGGGCTATCTGCTCGGCCGAGTCCGCGAACTGGATCGCCTCTGCGACGGCGAGCCGGCATCGCTGGTGCTGATCGCCTTGCGTTGGCACCGGCCAGCAGAGCCGTGGCTGCGGATCGGAACCGTGCTCTCGGCCGCAACGGTGCTCCAGAACGTGGTCCGCAGTGAGGCCACATTTGCCCAAGACGGCACGCATACGGCACTCGCCCTCGTCCCCGATGACCTGCGGGCCCGCGTCGAACGAGCCGGCCTTGCCCGCGAATGCGTCGAGCCTCCCCTGCGGACGGCGGGAGCCTTCGTCGACCTCGTCGTCCTGCCTGCGCACCGCGACCAACTCGCCTCCGTCGTGCGCGGACTCAGGCTTCCCGTCGTCGTAGACTGATGCGTCCGTCGCTCGGGAGGGGAGCGCACACTCGTGACGACACCGGCGATGCCGCTCACGGACGCCGAGCTCATCGCACGCACTCGCACCGGCGACATGACCGCCTACGACGAGCTTTATCGGCGGCACCTCGACGGTGCACAGCGGGTCGCGCGGGTCGTCACGGGAAGCAACGACGAGGCGCAGGACGTCGTCTCCGAGGCGTTCACTCGCGTGCTCGACCGGCTCCAGCGTGGCGGAGGGCCTGAGGGCGAGCTCGGCCCGTACCTGAACACGATCGTCCGACGGCTGGCCATCGACCGGTACCGCGCCTCGCGGCGGGACGGCCTGCCGGCCGATCCCACGCTGTTCGAGGTCATGCCCGAGACCGACGACCCCATCGCGCGGTCTACCGACCGCGACCTGGTGCGGCGCGCGTTCGAAACGCTGCCCGATCGCTGGCAGCAGGTGCTGTGGCACACCGAGATCGAAGGCCGCACGCCGGCAACGCTGGCACCCACGCTGGGCAGCACCCCCAACGCGGTGGCCGCGCTGGCATACCGAGCCCGGGAAGGGCTGCGGCAGGCCTACCTCGCAGTCCACCTGTCCGCGGACATCCCGGCGGAATGCCGGCCCTACGTTCCCAAGCTCGCTGCCTATGTCCGCAGCACGCTCTCTGCCCGCGAGGACGAGTGGGTAGCCGCGCACGTCGAGCATTGTCCACACTGCCGGGACCGACGCGACGAGCTCATGCTGCTGGTCGCCGACCTGCGCGGCGTGCTGTGGCCGGCCCTGTTGCTGCCGGTCGTCCTGGGCGGAACCAAAGCTGCTGCTGCGGTCACGGGTGCAGCGGCCGCCGGCGTCATGGGCGCCAAAGCCGGGGCCGCGGCGGGTGCTGGCGGAGCGAAGGCAGGTACTGGGGCGGCGGCCGGCACCGAAAGCACGAAGGTGGGTGGCGTCGGCGCCGCCGCCGGGGTCGCCGGCGCTGCGGGCGCTGTTGCCACCGCCGGGGCCGTCGGGGGCTGGTTCGCCAGAATTCCCAAGCCGGCGTCGTTGGCCGGCCAGGTCGCGGCCGCCGCTGTCGCGGTGGGCGCGGTTTCGGCCGTCGTCGTGGCCACCGCATTCATGGCGGCAGACGACGACGCGCCAGCGGCCGAACAGAGCTCGGTCGTCGCTGCGGACGACTCCGGCCGGCTCGGCCCGCCGGCGAGTCTCCCCCGCCCGTCGCCGCGGCCGACGTCGACTCCGTCGCCTGCTCCCGCCGAGGCAGTACTGCCCGGGCTCGGTCGGCCGGCAGCGCCGGTGGTCGGTCCGCCTGCCGATTCGCCACCGCAAGGTGACGAACCCGTGGCGGATCCTCCGCTCGCGCTGCCGGCGCCATCTCCTCCACCGGCGACGAGCGGGTCCGCTGTCCCCCCGGCAATCTCCGGCCCTCCGACACCTGCTCAAACCCCGCCCGGGCCCCGGCCGAGACGCCGGCTGAAACCCCGCCCGAGGCCCCGCCAGCGGAGACCCCGCCCGAGGCCCCGCCAGCGGAGACCCCGCCCGATACCCCGGCACCCCCTCCGGAGCCATCGCCCAGTCCGACGGTCGACCCGAATCCGCCTCCGCCGGGGCCGCCTCCGACGGAACCGCCTCCGCCAGGGCAGCCTCCGACGGGGCCGCCGCCGCAAGGCGGACCGCCCTGGTGGTGGAAGTGGTGGTGTGTGCTGTTCCCGGCATGGTCCGGCTGCTAACGCGTTCTAGCCACCGCCAGTTTTGCCGATAAATAGTACTCTTTGCGGCTATTATTCTGGCCGGAAACTCGCATTTGGGTCGCCCAGCCCGGTGACACCGCCTCGTCCGTCCGGACACAATTAGGGCTCGGCGCCTGATGCGTGAGGGAGTGCAGTCCAGACCATGTCCGGGTGGGGGTAACGGAGGTCTTGACCACCTTCTCCGATGCGGATCGAGGTCTACAGGGAGTTACGAGCAAATGACCGTGCTGACGTACCCGCTGGTCGTTGAGGCCGCACCAGCTGCCGAAAACTGGCGCGTGAACGCGGCCTGCCGGGGCATGGACACCGATTTGTTCTATCCCGAGGGCCGAGGGCGTGCGCTGCGTGTCCGCGAGCAGATCGCGAAGCAGGTGTGCGCCGACTGCCCGGTAGCGCGAGAGTGCCGTCAGTTCGCGGCTTCATACCCGGAGCGATACGGCATCTGGGGTGGCCGCACCGAAAACGAGCGCGGCTGGTCGCGCCGCTAGCCGTCTTAATCCATGGTTTCCGCCGCGCACCAGATCGGCAAGGATGAGGTGCGCCTCGGCGCCGGGCCGGGCTGGACGGAGTGGCGACGTGAAGGTGACCGAGCGGTGGTTCTCGAGCCGGCTTCAGCAGGACATCGGCCTTGCTCGCTGGGGTCACTTCGGCGTGCCCGTTCTGGTGTTTCCGACGGCCGGCGGCGACGCCGAGGAGATCGAACGACATCATCTCGTCAGCGCCTGCGCTGAGCTGATCGAGAGCGGCCGGGTCAAGCTCTACTCCTGCGACAGCGTCGCCGGTAGGGCGATGGTGTCCAAGATCGGCCCGCCGAGCTACCGGTTGGCCCTGCTCAACCGGTTCCACGATTGCATCCGGCACGAAGTGGTCCCGGCTATCTACGCCGATCTCGACGGCGAGCAGCCGATCATCGCCACCGGTGCGTCGATCGGCGCATTCAACGCCCTCGCGATGGTGTGCCGGTTCCCCGACGTCTTCGGTACCGCCATCGGCATGAGCGGCACCTACCGACTCGAGCGTTTCTTCGAGGGCGAGTTCACCGACGACCTCTATTACTCCTCACCGATTCACTTCCTCCCCGATCTCGACGGTCCGTCGCTGGAGACTCTGCGACAGCGCTTCGTCATTCTCGCTTCCGGCCAGGGCGCCTGGGAGGAGATCGGTGAGTCCTGGCATGCGGCGAGCATCCTCGGCGCGAAGGGCATCCCGAACCGGGTCGACGCGTGGGGTTCGGAATGGGACCACGAGTGGCCGACCTGGGGGCGAATGCTCCCCCAGTACCTCGACGAGCTCTGCTGAGACTCCGGCGGGCCTAGGGCGACCACCCATCTGCGAGCCGGGTCAGGAAGCAGCACCTCGGCGAGGCAGGCGCGCTCGAAGTCGGCCAGGTGCAGGCTCTCGTTCGCGCCGTGCGCCCGAGTGTCTGGATCTTCGACCCCGGTGATGAGGATCTCCGCGTGCGGAAACGCGGCCGCGAAGGTGGGGACGAAGTCGATCGAGCCGCCGACCCCGATCTCCACCGGTTGGACTCCCCAGGCGTCGGCGAATGCCGATCGGGCCGCCGCGTACGCGGGTCCCGAGCTTTCCGCACGGAAGGGCTGCACCGCCTTGCCGGCCACGACCTTCACCCGCGCTCCCCACGCCGCATGGGACTCGAGATGGCTGACCAGCGCGGCCCGGGCGGCCTCGGCGTCGTCCAGCGGACCGATGCGCAGAGTGAGCTTGGCCCGGGCGGTGGGAACGAGCGACATCGACGCCGCCTCGACGGCGGGCGCGTCGATTCCGACGACGGATATCGCGGGACCCGTCCACAGCCGGGAGGTCAGGCTGCCGGTTCCGATCAGTTCCACGCCGTCGAGCACACCGGCGTCGGCCCGCAATGCGTCCTCGGTGAGGTCGAGCGGGTCGGACTCGCCGGCTGACAGGCCGTCGACCGCGACGCTGCCTCGATGATCGTGCAGCGTCGCCAGCAGCCGTGCCAGGACGGTGAGAGCGTCTGGCACTACACCTCCGTAGAGTCCGTTGTGAACGGCATGGCGCAGCGTGGCGACCTCGACGACGACGTTGGCGCCGCCACGCAATGACGTCGTCAGCGCAGGCACCCCGATCCGCCAGTTCGCCGAATCGGCGAGCACGATCACGTCGGCGGCGAGCCGAGCGCGGTGCGCGTCGAGGAAGGTCGGCAGTGTCGGCGAGCCGACCTCCTCCTCTCCCTCGACCAGGACGACGACCCCGACCGGCAGGTCGCTTCCCAGTGCCCGCAGCGCCGCCAGATGCACAGCGATCCCCGCCTTGTCGTCGGCGGCACCGCGGCCGTACAGCCGGCCGGCGCGCTCGACCGGTTCAAACGGGTCGGATTCCCACGCGTCGACGTCCCCCACCGGCTGGACGTCGTGATGGGCATAGAGCAACACGGTCGGCGCTCCCGGCGGACCGGGCAGCCGGCCCAGAACCGCGGGCTGCCCGCCGGGCACGCGCAGGACCTCGACATCGTCGACGCCGGATGCCTGCAGCATGGAAGCGACCGCCGCAGCGCTGCGCGCCACGTCCGCCGACGCCGCGGGGTCGGCCGACACCGACCGGATCCGGACGAGCCGCTCGAGGTCGGCCCGGACACCGGGAAGGACCCGGATGAGCGCGCTACGCGCGGAGTCGATCGAGTCCATCACCCGGCATGCATGCTGAACTCGCCGGCGAACCGTTCGGTCATCTCGATCACCCGCCGCAGTTCGGGATCGCGCACCATGATCAGGCCGTCGCCGATCACGCTAGCTCGCCAGTCCCGCCGGGGGGCACCTGGTGGCAGCAGCTCCTGAGCCACCACGGCGTCGCCATACTCCGCGAGCAACCTTTCCAGCCCTTCGTACCTGGTGATCCGACCCACGCCCTCGGCCCGCTTGAAGATGCTGCCGACGTTGTACCGGCGCTCGAGCGGTTGGCTGACCCGGCCGTGCACGACGGCTTCGGCCCACGCGACGTACAAGTCACCATCGGTCGCGTAGTTCATCAGGTCGACCACTCGCGCCCCAGGCGGACGCGCTCCGATCTCGCCGAAGACCGCTTCACCGTCGGCCTTGCGGTACCACTCCATGTGGGTGAAGCCGGAGCGGAAACCCAGAGCGGACAGCACCTCGACACCCATCCGCCGACCTGCCTGCAGGTCGGGTACAGACAGGTCACGCAGCGAGATGCAGGTCGGGCTGATCCATTCGTGCATCCGCATCTGTAGTGGGCGGGGCCGGTACCACAGGATGTGCTCGAAGAGGATCTCGCCGCCCGCGCACACCGTGTCGTAGGTGAACTCCTCGCCGTCGACGAACTCCTCGACACTCACCTCCGGGATGTGCCGCAGCATGGGGAGGACGTCGTTGAGCTCCGCTGCGGAGCCGACTCGATAAGTGTCGGCCGAGCCGGCGCCTGCGATGGGCTTGACGATGATCGGGAAGCCGATCCATTCCGCCGCTTCCCATACCCCCGAGACGGTCGTGGTGCTGGCGTGTCGTGGGGTGCGGATCCCAGCGGCGTCGATCTGCTGCTTCATCCGCTCCTTGTCCCGGAACGGAACCGTCTGCTCGACCGTCATGCCGGGCAGGCCGAACACCTCCCGGAGGCGGGCGGCCAACAGCATGTAGGGCTCCCACAGACATTCGACCAGCTCGAACCGGGCATACCGGCCGAGGCCGTGCAATGCGCCGAGCACGGCCGCTTCGTCGGTGAGCGACACCCGCTCGTAGTGCGAGAGCCCTTCTCGGGCGGCCGGCGGCAGCGCGTCCGGTGGCTGGTCGCCGATGCCGATGACCGTTGCTCCGACCGTGGCCAGCGCCCTGGTGAAGTAGGACATCTCGACCGGGTAGCCCGGGGAGATCATGACGACGTTCACTGCGCCTCCACCAGCTCGACCCGGATCCCGGTGACGATGCGCTGCAACGCATCACGGACCACGGCGGTGTCCGGGTCGCGGACGATCACGTATCCCTCGCCCTCGTAGGTCGTCGACGCGGGCTGTCCGGGCCGCGGTAGCCGCGACTCGACCACCAGGTGACCCAGCTCCCGCTGCAGCTTCTCCGCGCCGTGCACTGCCCGGACTCGGCCCTTGCCCATGCCCCGCAGGTAGACCGTCCCAGCCGCGTAGCGACGTTCCCGCGGCTCGAATCGGTCGAGGAGGACCAACTCGGCCCAGGAGCGGTACATGTCCATGTCGTGGACATAGCCGTGCATGTTCGTGAGTTGCGCGCCGGGCGGGCGGGCCGCGACCTCCGAAACCGCGACCGAACCGTCCGGACGCCGGAACCATTCCATGTGAGTCAGGGCGTCGCGTACGCCAAGGGCACGCAGAGCTGCTGGGCCGGCCTCCCGAATGCCGTCGTACTCTGGGCCGCTGATGTCTCGGGGCAGCATGACGACCCACTGCATCCACGGGTTCCGCAGGACCTCCAGCGGCGGTGGCATGTAGTCGGCGATCGACGCCCACACCGTCTCCCCGCCGATCGTGACGCTGTCGAAGCTGTGCTCCTGCCCCACCAGGAACTCCTCGAGCAGGCCGGGTGCGTCGGGACGGGGTGGGATCGCGCGCAGCCACTCCTGCAGGGCGGCCGGCTCGTCGAGCCGATACGTGGCCTGGGCTCCCGCGCCGGCCGGCGGCTTGGCCACCAACGGGAAGCCCACGGCTTCCGCGAACGCCAGCGCCTGCGCCGGATCGTGGACCAGCTGGTGACGCGCGCACGGAACCCCGGCGGCTTGCAGAACGGATTTCATCCGCGACTTGTCCCGGACGTTGCGGGCGATGTCGACGTCCATGCCCTCCAAGCCGAGCATCTGCCTGGCCTCGGCCATCGGCACCTGCAGCTGCTCGAGAGCGCCGACCAGCCGCTCCACCCGGCCCATCTGCTGGCTCAACCCGGCTACCGCCTGAGCGATTTGCTGCGGGTCCAGCGCGTCGTCCACCCGCCAGTGGCCGGCCAGGAGTTCCTTCAGCCCAGCCGGGAGCTGATCGGCAGGCGTCGCAGTGACGACTCCGAGCCGGACGCCAGGCAGTGTTCGCCGCCGAGACGACGAACCGGGCAGTGGCTTCGAGCAGGAACGGTGCGACGAAAGCTGCGACGACCATGCGCTGACGGTACCGGCCGGCGGCTAGCATGCCGGGCGTGAACGTCGTCTTCATCGAGCCCTTCTTTCCCTCCACCCAGCGCAACTTCGTGCGCGGGCTGGCCGAGGCGGGAGCGACCGTCATCGGTATCGGCGAGTCGCCGCCGGAGATGCTCGACGACCAGCTCAAGAGCTGGATGACGCACTACCACCAGGTTCCGACGGTGATCGACGTCGGGATCCTCACCGACACGGTCCGGTGGGTGCAGGACAAGCTGTGGGTCGACCGGCTGGAGAGCACGATCGAGGCGCACACACTGGCCGCGGCACAAACCCGAGAGAACTGCACGATCCCTGGGACCTCGGTCCGCACGGCCTGGCTGTGCCGGGACAAGCCGTCGATGAAGGAGGCGCTGCGAGCGGCCGGGGTTCCCACCGCGGCATCGACGGCAGCCGGGACGGCCGCGGAGGTGCTCGCGTTCGCCGACGCCGTCGGCTATCCGCTCATCCTCAAGCCGCGCTCGGGGGCAGGCGCGATGGACACCACCCGGGTCGACAACCGCGACGACCTCGACCTCGCACTGGGTGCGTTCGGCGGGCAGGGCGTCGAGTCGATCGCGGTGGAGGAGTTCGTCGAAGGCCACGAGGGCTTCTACGACACCGTGTCCGTGGACGGGCTGGCCGCCCTCGACTTCGTTTCGCATTACTTCCCCAACGTCCTGGACGCGATGCGCACGCCGTGGGTATCGCCGCAGTTCATCTCCACGAATCGCGTCGACACGGCCGAGGACTACCGGCAGCTGCGCGAGCTCGGTCAGCGGGTGAACGAGGCGCTGGGTATCGGAACGAGCGCGACCCACATGGAGTGGTTCTTCGGACCGAAGGGCCTGCGCTTCTCCGAGATCGGCTGCCGCCCGCCCGGCGTCGGCGCCTGGGACCTCTACTCTGCCGGCAACGACATCGACGTCTACCGCGAGTGGGCGAATGCGATTGTCCACGGCGGGGTCAGCGCCCAACCGTCACGCCGGTTCGCCACCGGGATCATCGCGCTGCGACCCGATCGCGACGGGCACATCACCGGCTACTCCGGCGTCGAGGACATCCAGGCCCGATCCGGTGAATGGGTGATCGACGCGCACCTGCCGCCACCGGGCACACCCACCCAACCGGCGGCAGCCGGCTACATGGCCAACGCCTACATCCGGATGAAGCACCCCGACTATGACGTCCTGCGCGGCATGCTCGACGACGTCGGTCGGACGGTGCACGTGTACGCCGCGTGAAGCTGACGCTGTTGGGGCCGCAACGCCGGCCCACCGTCGACCAGGTGGTCGCCGACATCGATGCCGATGCGCCCATCGCGACGATCACTGCCGGCTGGCTGGAACGTGAACCGGACGACCGGGAACTCGACCGTGCGCTCGGCGGCCGTAGCGTCAACCTCGGACTGCACCGTCGCTGGCTCGAGGTTCTCGAGCTCGATCCGGAATACGCGACGGCGGAGCTCGAGCACCGGGCGGTGCTCGACGAGTTTCAACAGCTGTACGTCGTGCAGCTCGACCACGCGCTTCGGGCGCTCTACGAGGTCGCACAGCGCAGCGGATCTCCTCGCACCACGACCGGAGCGGTCGGAGGCGCCCTCGCCGTCGTCCGCCTCATCGACGAACGCCATCGCAACCTGGTGTGGGCGGCGCACACTGACTTCGTCTCGGCGTGGCGTCCGGCGGATCGCCCGGTCGTCGCCGCAAATGTTGCATCGGTGAACAAGATCCTTCGCAACGCGGCCGCGCTGGTCATCGCGGGCGGCCACGTTGGCGTCCTCGTCCACGTTATGCGGCTGTTCGGCGTGCAGCCGTCCGAATCGCTACCGCTGGTCGCATGGTCCGCGGGCGCCATGGCGCTGACCGAGCAAGTCGTTCTGTTCCACGACCGCGTTCCGCACGGGCCGACGCATGCCGAGGTGTACCACGATGGGTTGGGCGTGATACCACGCGCAGTTCTGTTGCCGCACGCGCGCCGGAGGCTGCGTGTCGACGACCGGCTGCGGATGTCGGTACTCGCGCAGCGGTTCGAACCGGCGAAATGTGTCGTGCTCGACGACGGCACGCGGCTCGACCTCGAACCGGACGGCTCGTTGCCGCCGGCTGCCCGCGTCGTCGATCCGGACGGGCATATCGGAACGGTGGAAGCAGCGTGACGATCGGATCCATCCGGACAGGTGCGGTGACGCGAAAGCTGGCGATCAACCGGCTCAAGGAGCGGGCACCCGTCGACCCGGCGGCGATCGACCGGTTCATCGCGCGGAACGACGTTCCGATCGTCGAGGGCGCGCGGTGCACCTTCCTGTACCGCGGCGAAGCAGACGAGGTCTTCCTCGTCCAGCGCATCGTCGGGCTGCCCGATCGGATGCCGATGCGCCGGCTGTGGGGATCGGACTTGTGGTACCTCGTTCTCGAGCTGCCCCACGGGTCACGAGTCGAATATCAGATCGAGGTCAGGCGAGGCGACCATCACGAGCGCTTCAACGACCCGCTGAACCCTAAGGTCTCGCACAGCCCGGTGGGCAGCTCGTCGGTGTGCCACGCGGCCGGCTATGAAACCCCGGACTGGGTACAGCATGACCCCGACGCCAGGCCCGGCGACCTCACCGAGATGGTCGTGCAGAGCCGCGCGTTGCGGCACGACTACAAGGTGACTCTCTACCTGCCCGCCCGGTTCCGGCGGACGGCGTCCTACCCGCTGCTCGTCATGCACGACGGCGGCGACTTTTTGCGATACGCGTCGGCCAAGACGGTGCTGGACAACCTCATTCACCGGCTCGACGTCGCCGAGATGGTCGTGGCCTTCCTGCAGCCGATAGACCGGCTGAGCGAGTACGCCAACTCGACCGCGCACTCCCGCTTCGTCACCAAGGAGCTGGTGCCCAGGCTGGAGGTCGAGCTGCCGCTCGCCGCTAGCCGGTCCGGGCGCTGCCTGCTGGGGTCGAGCTTCGGAGCGGTCGCCTCGTTGTCGGCCGCGTACCGATCGCCGGACATCTACGGCTCGCTGGTGCTGATGTCGGGCTCGTTTGTCTTCACCGACATCGGCGCCAACCACGGTGGCGGTCCAGCCTTCGACCCGGTGGTGAAGTTCATGAATCGCTACCGGGCCAAGCCGCGCCGGGTCGCCGACCGCCTTTTTATGAGCTGCGGCGTCTACGAACCGTTGATTATCCCCAACCGCTCGATGGTCCCGACGTTCGAGTCGACCGGCATGGACGTGCGCTACGTCGAGGCCCGAGATGGGCACACGTGGGAGAACTGGCGTGACCGGATGCGCGACGCGCTGTCCTACGTCTACCCCGGCCCGCAGAAGCTGGTCTACGAATAGGTTCCGCCAGCCGCCGGCTAGCTGGCTGGAACCGTCTCTCCGAGGTCTCCGCTCCATCAACCCGGGCATCACTCTGCTGTGAGACATGTGTACCATGTTTGACATGAGTACTCACAGCCTTCGCGACCTCCGTACCAACCTGGGCGCCATCGTCCGCGCGGTTGCCTATACCGGCGAGGAGACGATCATCACAGACAGCGGGACCGAGATCGCTGTGATGATCAACATGGCCGACTACGAGCGCCTGCACGAACACGCCGATGTCGCCGACGCGCTCCGGGTACGGGGACTGCGCCAATCCGGCTACTCGACAATGAGCATGACCGAGATGCTCGACGAGCTCGGCGTCCCACCGGCCGAAACCAACGCGTCGTGATCGTTCGGTTCCATCCCAATGTCTATAAGCAGCTACAGCGCCTCCCTCGCTCGGTATTCGCGTCGGCACTTGACCGGATCATCGCGCTCGCAGCCGAGCCGCGCCCTGTCGGCGCCGTCAAGCTAGCCAGCCGCGGGAACGACTGGCGGATCCGTATCGGCGAATACCGGATCATCTACGAAGTCGACGACGCTGGACAGCAGATCACCGTCCTGATTGTCGGCCATCGCCGCGACGTCTATGACCGCTGATGCGGCCGGACGACAACCTCGCGGCCCAGATGTTCGGGGAACGCCGCGGGTCCGCGGCCTTGGCAGTCATCTCGGACGCGAGGTCGCACTGTCGCCGGGCGAATGTCTCAGTCGGGAAGCAGCGGGACCGACAGGCCTTGGTCGCGGCCGAGCAGCACGGCCCGGGTGACTGCCTGGGACCCGAACCGCTCGCGCAGCGCGTCGAGCGAGGCGTCCAGTGCGCCCTCGGGCTGTCGCTCGAAGGGCAAGGTGAGCTGGAAGTCGGTGTCGTCGGCGAGATTGCTCAGCGCAATACCGAGCAGAGTGATTCCCTGACTGGTGATCATCGGCGTCGCCAGCGCCAGCAAGGCGCGGGCGGTGGCGAGGATCGTCTCGGTGTGCGCCGTCGCATCGGACAAGGTGTGCGAGCGGGTCGCCCGGGTGAAGTCGTCGAAACGCAGCCGGAGCACGACGGTGCGACAAACCCGCCGAGCAGCCCGCAGCCTTCGCCCGAGCCGATCCACGATCCCGACGAGGACCGCGTCGAGCGTCGCCGGCGTTTTCCGGGAGCGGCCCAATGCCCGCTGCGAGCCGATCGACCGCCGCCGCCGGCCGACCTGCACCGGCCGCGGATCCCGATTGTGGGCGAGGGCATACAGGTGATGGCCGGCGGCCGGGCCGAGGATCGAGACCAACGCCGCCTCCGCAAGCTCGGCCACGTCGCCCACGGTGCCGATCCCGCGGCGGTCGAGTTTGCCGGCCGTGACCGCTCCGACGCCCCACAGCCGGTCGACCGGCAACGGGTGCAGAAAGGCCAGCTCGCGATCGGGCGGCACCAGGAGCAGACCGTCCGGCTTCGCCACCCGGCTTGCGACCTTGGCGAGGAACTTGGTCCGAGCGATACCGACCGTGATCGGCAGCCCGACCTGCTCGCGCACGGCACGTCGCAGTCGCACGGCGATCTCGGTCGGCGTCCCCGAGATCCGCCGAAGCCCGCCAACGTCGAGGAATGCCTCGTCGATCGAGATCCCCTCGACCAGCGGCGTGGTGTCCTCGAACACCGCGAAGACTGCTTTGCTCGCGTCCGCATAGGCCGACATCCGAGGGTCCACGACGATGGCATCCGGGCAGAGCCGACGGGCCTGCGCACCGCCCATCGCCGTGCGGACGCCCATCGCCTTCGCTTCGTAACTGGCGGCGAGCACCACCCCGGCGCCGACGATGACCGGACGCCCGCGCAGCCGCGAATCGTCCCGCTGCTCTACCGAGGCATAAAACGAGTCCAGGTCGGCATGCAGAATCGTCGCGTCACCGGACACGAACACATGTTCGCATCTAGCCCAGACAGTTACGCCACCCGCCGCTTGAACGCCCACACCGACAGGGGAGCGAACACCGCGGCGATCACCGCCGCCCACACCAACGACTGGAGGATCGGCGTTGCCTCCGCCCCGGTGACCATCAGGCCGCGGCAGGCGTCGGCCAGGATCGACACCGGGTTGGCTTCGACGAACGGCTGCAGCCAGCTGGGCATCGTCTCAGTGGGCACGAACACGTTGCTGACGAACGTCACCGGGAACAGCACGGTGAACCCGAAGAGCTGGACGTGCTCAGGATCCTTGGCGAGCACCCCGACCAGCACCGAGACCCAAGAGAACGCCAGCGCGAAGACGAGGAGCAGCACGATCGCGGCTACCAGCGACACGAAGTTGGTCCCGATCCGGAAGCCGAGGATCATGCCGACTCCGAGGAGCAGCACGATCGACCAGGCCTGCTTGACCTGGTCGGCGAGAATCCGGCCGGCCATCGGCGCCCATCGCGCGATCGGCAGCGATCGCAGCCGGTCGAACACGCCCTTGGTCAGGTCGGTGTTGAGTCCAGTGCCGACGTACATCGTCACGAAGAGCATGTTCATGACGATGATGCCGGGCAGGGCGAAGGTCAGGTACTCGCCGGTCGAGCCGGCGATGGCGCCGCCGAACACGTAGGTGAACAGCAACACGAACATGATCGGCTGGATGCTGAAGTCGCCCAGCTCCCACGGGTTGTGCCGGACCTGCACGATCGTGCGCCAGGCCAGCGTCAGGGTCTGCCGGATGCCTTCGGCCGGGTTCACCCGCGGGCTCAACGGCGCAGCCGCAGGCGCGGTTGCGGTGACAGCAGTCATGCCACGTTCCCTTCGGTCTGTTCGTCCTCGTCCGCCGGATGCCCAGTCAGGGACAGGAACACCTCGTTCAGGCTGGAATTGCGCAAAGTCAACTCGGTGACCACCACGCCGGCGTCGTCGAGGCGGCGCACGACGGCCGGCAGCAATCGAGGGTCGGTCACCGGCGCGGTCACCAGCGCTCCGTCGACCTCCGGGATCACCTGCGCCAGCTCGCCGACAACTGCGGTGACGATCGGACAGCTGTGATTCGTCTTCGGGCCGGACGGCGAGTGTCTGGGAGCCGGTCTTCGCCTTGAGCTCGTCTGGCGAGCCGGCCGCGATAACCCGGCCGTGGTCGATGACCACGATCTCGTCGGCGAGTTCGTCTGCTTCGTCCAGGTATTGGGTCGTGAGCAACACCGTCACACCGCCAGCGACCATGCTGCGGATCAGGGTCCACGCCTCGGCGCGGGCTCGTGGGTCCAGCCCGGTCGTCGGCTCGTCGAGGTACAGCATCGGCGGCCGACCCACCAGGCTCGCCGCCAGATCGAGCCGACGCCGCATCCCACCGGAATAGGTCTTTACTGCCCGGTCCGCGGCGTCGGTCAAGCCGAAATCTCCCAGCAGTTCCCCGGCCCGCGCCTTGGCCTGCGGTCTCGGGATTCCGAGCAGCCGGCCGATCAGCAGCAGGTTCTCGGTGCCGGTCAGCATCTCGTCGACCGCTGCGTTCTGCCCGGTCAGGCCGATGAGCTGGCGAACCCGGTGGGCGTCGCGGACGACGTCGTACCCACCTACGGTGGCATGTCCGGCATCGGGCTGGAGCAACGTGCTGAGGACTCGGACAGCGGTGGTCTTCCCCGCACCGTTCGGCCCGAGCAGCCCCAGCACCGTCCCTGCCCGCACGCCGAGGTCAACCCCGTCCAGGGCCGTCGTCTCGCCGAACCGCTTGACCAGACCTTCGGCCCAGATCGCGTGATCCATCGGTTCCACTCCTGTTCTTTCGACCTTCACTGCAGCATTCCGGTCGGGTCTGACATTCCGATTCCTGCACGCCAATGGCGAACATTCATAGGTCAGACTCGCCAGCCCTGGGTAACTCAGCGGAGCCCGGCGCCGAGAGTTTCGGCAACTTCACCAGGCTTGGCGGTGGTACCACGCACGTGCGCCTAGTGAAGCACCCGCCAGGGTGGTGAACGTGATCGACGGAAGCTATCGGGTCGGTCAGTGGACGCGACGGTCGCCTGGTCGGGTGACGCGCAGCCAGCGGTAGCCGTAACCGGCGAGCGGGATCGCGGCCGACCCGCCCTGGTCCAACGGGGTCATTCCGTCCTCCAGCAGGTCGACCAGTTGGCACGAGTCGTCGCAGTCGGCGAGCGTGATCGCCACGGTCCGCGGATCCGGGCTGAAGTTGTGCAGCGCGACCAAGCTGCCGTCACCCCAGCTACACCGATGGGCGAGCACCTCGTGGTGCGGCTGGTCGAGAACCTCGAACGCCGACCAACCCAGCTCAGGGCTGTGTCGGTATCGGCGAATCAGCAACGTCATGAAGTTGAGCAGCGAGTCCGGATCCCGCCGCTGGTCGCCCACGTTCACGAACTCGGGCCCGAAGGCTCCATCGACCAGCGACGCCACCAGGCGTGACGGTCGGGCGGTCGAGAACCCCGCATTGCGACCAGACGTCCACTGCATCGGAGTGCGGACAGCGAGCCGGTCGCCCGCAGCGAGATTCTCCCCCATCCCGATCTCCTCCCCGTAGAAGAGAACCGGAGTACCCGGCAGGGAGAACAGCAGGCTGTAGACCATCCGGATGCGCCGAGGATCGCCACCGAGCATCGGGGGCAGCCGCCGGATCAAGCCACGGCCGAAGATCTGCATGCGCTCCTCCGGCCCGAATGCCGCGAATACCTCCGCCCGCTCCTCGTCGGTGAGCTTGTCAAGGGTCAGCTCGTCGTGGTTGCGGACGAACGTCGCCCATTGGACGTCCGAGGACGGGGTGGGCCGCTCGGCAAGCGCCTTGACCAGCGGCCGCGCGTCCTGCCGGGCCAGGGACAGATAGACGTTCTGCATCCCGATGAAGTCGAACTGGAGGGAGAGCTCGTCACCGTCGTCCCCGCCGAAGTAGAGCAGTTGCTCCTTGTGCGGCAGGTTGACCTCGCCCAGCAGCACCGCTTCCCCCGAGCGTCGGCCGATGAACGCCCGCAGCGACCTGAGGTATTCGTGCGGGTCCGCGAACTCACCCAGCTCGCGCTCGGACGCACCCGTCGTCTCCAACAGAAAGGGCACCGCATCGACCCGGAAGCCGGACAGGCCGAGCTTCAACCAGAAGCCGATGACCTTGGCGATCTCGTCCCGAACCCGCGGGTTGGCGACGTTGAGGTCGGGCTGGTGTTTGTAGAAGCGGTGCAGGAAGTACTCGCCGGACTTCTCGTCGTACTCCCAGATGCTCTTCTCCTGCCCTGGGAAGACCGTCTCCTTGGACGTGTCCGGCGGAGGGTCCGATCGCCACACGTAGTAGCCCCGGTAGGGCGAGGTCTTGCTCGAGCGCGCCGCTTTGAACCACGGATGCCGATCGGAGGTGTGGTTCACGACCAAGTCGGCGATGACTCGAATACCCCGGTCCCTCGCCGTGCGGATCAGCTCGACCAGGTCACCGTGACTGCCGAGCCGGGAGTCGACGCCGTAGAAGTCGGTGATGTCGTAGCCGTCGTCGCGATCGGGCGTGGGATAGAACGGCATCAACCACAGGCAGGTGACGCCGAGATCGGCCAGATAGTCGATCCGGTTGACCAGGCCCGGCAAGTCGCCGACCCCGTCACCGTCCAAGTCCAAGAACGTTTCCACGTCGAGGCAGTAGACGACAGCGGTCTTCCACCACAGATCGCTGGTGTCGGTGATCTTCATGCCGATGTCCCCAGTTGTGGCAGCACCTGGTCACCGAAAGCGTCGATGAACTCGCGCTGTTCCTTGCCGACATGATGCAGGTACAAGGTGTCGAAGCCCAGGCCGGCAAGGTCGTGCAGCCACTTAGCGTGCTGACCCAGATCGCTGGAGATCAGAACATGTTCTCGCATTGCGTGCGGCGGGACATACTCGCTGACCGCGTCGAGGATCTCCGCTCGTTCGACGTCCCACGTGACGGGCGGACCGAACACGTTGGTCCGCCATTGCTCGTGCGCAATCCGCAGCGCCTCGTGCTCGGCGCCCGCGTAGCTGAGGTGGACTTGGAGGAAGATCTCCCCGCGGCCGCCGGCCTCGCGGTAGGCGTCGATCATCCGGCCGAGGTGATCGTGCGATTGCGCGACGGTGATCAAGCCGTCCGCCCAGTCAGCGGTTGATCGGGCGGTTTCGACGCTGACCGCCGCTCCGAGGAGCAACGGCGGCTGGTCGGGAAGGGTCCAGAGCCGAGCCCGATCGACAGTCACGAGCCCGTCGTGGCTCACCTCCTCTCCGGCGAGCAGCGCCCGAATGACGTCGACACACTCGCGAAGCCGCTGTGTCCTGATCTCCTTACGCGGCCAGCCGGCGCCGGTGATGTGCTCGTTCGAGGCCTCACCGGTCCCCAGGGCGACCCAGAACCGGCCGGGAAACATCGCAGCGAGAGTTGCGATCGCCTGAGCGACGATCGCCGGGTGGTACCGCTGCCCGGGCGCGTTGACGACACCGAACGGCAGCGTGGTCAGGGCCAGGCCGGCGCCCAGCCAGGACCACGCAAACCCCGACTGTCCCTGCCTGATGCTCCACGGCGAGAAGTGGTCCGAGCTCATTGCAGCAGCGAACCCAGCCTGCTCGGCGGCCACCACCGCCTCCAACAGCCGAGCCGGATGAACCTGTTCATGCGAGGCATGAAAGCCGATGACGGTCACACACACTGCCTACCCAGAGCCAGCGCCCCCGACGCCACGCCGTGGCGTCGACCAGTCGGACTTCCCGTTGGCCGACGTGCAGGAGTCCGTCATCGAGGAGGCTGCGCGGTTCGGCGGACAGCTTCCCTGAGCCGCACTTCAGGCGCTCAGAGAACGATCACAGGACTGCGCCGCGAGGTGCCACTTCGACGGTGGCGACACCCCGGCCGTACAGCGCTAGCAGCCGGTCACCGTGCTGGCTGCGTAGCACACCGGCGTCGTCGGCCAGCGTCGAGATTGCATGTTCGACGACCACGTCGACATTGTCCGTTTCGGTCTCCTCATAGACGACGTCGATATGGTCACCCGTCGTCAGCCGGACCCGAAGCACGATCTTCGCCATCTCGCGACCCTAGGCGTTCGCGGGTGCCGAGCGGCTCAGCACCACGACCGGGATCTCCCGATCGGTCTTCCCTTGGTAGTGCTCGTAGGACGGCCAGATCTGGTTCATCGCTGCCCACAGCCGGTCCCGTTCCGCACCGTCGGCCGTGCGCGCGACTGCTGCGAACTTCTCCGCGCCCACCTGCACGTCCACCCGCGGATCGGCGCTGAGGTTGAGGTACCACGCCGGGTTTCTCGGTCTCCCGCCCGTCGACGCGACGACGACATAATCCGCGCCGGCTCGGCCGTAGATCAGGGCAGTACGGTGCCGCGTTCCACTGCGACGTCCAGTCGTGGTGAGCAGGAGAGTCGGCACCCCCGGCCGCCACTCGTGACCCTTCTCGCCGCCGGACTCGACGTAGGCCTTGATGTGCCTGTTCACCCAACCGACCGGGCTGTCCCGCACACTCGGGTCGGTCATCGCGGCTCCTCCAGTTCCTGTGGGCGAACACGCACGCGAACGGTTCGCGTCTCGGCCGGAGAATTCTCCCAGGGGCGCGCGAAGGTGAACACGAGGAGGTACTCCCCCGCCCGGTCCGCCCGAAAGTGCATCACCTGTTGATTCGGCGCTCCGACGAGTTCGGTGTCAGCTGCCAATGTCTGCATCTTGACCACGGTCAGGCCGACCGGGATCTCATCGACGGTCCAGACGTATCCCGCCCCGGGCAGATCAGCGAGCGTCACGTCGAACCCGTCACCCTCGACGACGTCGACTGATCGCCGGGGCGAGGGATCATCGATTATCCGTCGTTGACGGCTCAGTCAGACCCGCCTACTTTCGACGCGAGCGACCGATCTTGGTCGCCGGGGACAATCGGGGGAACGCGATGGCCAAGAAGAGTAGCCGACGGCGATCATCGGCCGAGTCGGCCAGGTCGGCGACGTCGGCAAGCCAGGACGACGACACCCGTCGGATCCTCAACTGCGTCCCCTCGCCGGATCCCGAGAGCGACTGGAAGTACCACAACGCCGAAGAAGCCGGTGTCCTGGCCAGCGCCGCCGTTCCGTCGCACAAGGACCTCCGCGACGACACCTGGTGGAAGATCGGCGACCAGGGCGCCACGGGTTCGTGCGTGGGCTGGGCCACCGCGGACTCCGCGTTGCGCTGGCACCTCGTCCAGGTGGGAAGGATCGCAAAATCCGACGTCCTGTCCACCCGCTTCCAATGGATGGCGGCGAAAGAGACCGACCAGTTCGACCGCCAGCCGACGTCGTTCATCGACTCGGCCGGCACCTCGATCAAGAGCGCGCTCGAGGTAGCACGCAAGTGGGGCGCCGTGCGAGACAAAGAGCTGCCGTTCAAGAGTGGCCGGCTATACCGCGGTGAGGAGGCAACGTTCTACGCCGTAGCGACCCAGCTCAAGATCGCCTCGTACTTCAACCTCGGCCGCTCTCTCGGCGATTGGCGCTCGTGGTTGGCACGAAACGGCCCGATCGTGACTCGGCTCGATGTCGACGCGACGTGGTACGCCGCCACCGCCAACAAGGGAAAGCTGACCACCTACAAGCCGTCCACCACGCGCGGCGGGCACGCCGTCGCGCTGGTGGGCTACACGACGACCGGTTTCATCGTCCGCAACAGCTGGGGCACCAATTGGGGCGACGGCGGCTACGCGTACGCGTCGAACGCGTACGCCGGCAAGGCATTCACCGAGGCCTACGGCGTGTCGGCCTGAGTACGGCCATCAGTCGCATTGCATCGAGCCGGGCTCCACATCACTGGTCGATGACCCAAGCCACGGAAGAATTGGAGGACCAATGGTCCTGCGATCATCCGCGACCTGGGCAAACGCCGGTACGGGAGGCAATTGATCCTCCCGTACTGACGATCGAGGCAGACCTGACCAGTTGCGGGGGGGTGAAAGCCTGAGCGACCGGCTCACGCCGGCTGACCCGGGCGGTTACCATCGGACGGGGCCCGGGGGGCTCCGCTGCGCCGGACGGGCGCGCGCCGTGGTGGCGGAGGGCTGGGCTCAGGCGATGTATGTCACGCTTCGGGACCGCCCACGTGCTGCTCCGCCGAAAGGGCGGCGGGCGCGAGTCGCGGCTCCGGTCGTGCTGCTCGGCATCACGAGCATGTTCACCGACATCTCCTCGGAGATGGTGGCCGCGATCCTGCCGTTGTTCGTCACCGTTGGCTTGGGGTTGTCGCCGCTGGCATTCGGCGTCGTCGACGGGCTGTACCAGGGCGTCAGTGCCGCGACCCGGCTCGCCGGCGGTTACGTCGCCGACCGAACCCGTCGTCCCAAGGCAGTAGCGACCACGGGCTATGTCCTGTCGGCGGCGTCGAAACTCGCGTTGCTCCCCGTCGGGTCCCTGACGTCCCTCAGCGCCGCAGTGGCCGTCGACCGAACCGGCAAGGGGATCCGAACGGCTCCGCGGGACGCTCTCATCGCAGGAGCGTCGCCTGCCGGCGCTTTGGGTCACGCGTTCGGAGTTCACCGGGCACTCGACACTGCCGGCGCGATGATCGGGCCGTTGCTCGCCTTCGCGCTGCTCGCGCTGTTGCCCGGCAACTTCGACGCCGTGTTCGTCGTCAGCTTCTGTTTCGCAGTCCTCGGCGTGGCGGTCATCGCCTTGTTGGTGCGGGAGCAGCCCCTGCACACCGTCGCGGACAGACGACCTCGCGGCGGGGACGTCGCTCGACTGCTGCGACAGCCGGGCATCCGCAGCGTAGTGCTGAGCGCAGGTCTGCTCTCCCTGGCATCGGTCAGCGACGGATTCCTCTATCTCGCCCTGCAGGATCGCGAGGGGCTCCCGGCGGCGGTCTTTCCGCTGCTCTTCATGGGGACTGCGGTCGTGTACATGAGCCTGGCGATTCCCATCGGCCGGTTGGCCGACCGAATCGGCCGCGTCCGGGTATTTCTTGGCGGTCAGTTGCTTCTCGCGGGTGCCTACCTGCTGGCACTGCTCCCGGCTCCGGGCATGGTGAGCGTGGTGGCGACGGTCTCGCTGCTCGGTGTCTACTACGCCGCGACCGACGGCGTGCTGGCTGCGATCGTGTCCGGCCTCGTGCCCGCACAGGTGCGTGCTTCGGGACTCGCCGCCGTCCAGACCGTCGTCGCCGCGGGCCGGCTCGTCTCCGCCCTGGCCTTCGGTGCCATCTGGACCGTGACGGGCGTGAATGCTGCGCTGGCGGCGTTTCTCGCCGCGCTGCTCGTCGCCCTTCCGATCGCGACGCGGCTGCTGCACGGGACTGTCACGAGCGGCGGTACGAGCTCGTGAGAGCTGTGGCAGGAACGACGCGGTTGCGATGGCTCGCCTTCGCGATCGTCGCCGTGCTGGTCCTCGCCGTGGGCGCCATCTACCTGCTCAACGCAGTCCGCCAGCAGGCCGAGGCGCGAACCACGCCGGCCGAAGACGTACGCACCGATCTGTCCGACGTGCTCGCGCAGCCGCACGTCGTCTTCATCAGTACCCGCATAGACGAGTCGAATGGAAAGGTCGCGGCTGCGCCGCTCGATGATCCTGGTGGAGCCCGGGTGCTCACGGACACGTCGTGCGAACGGGTCACGTCCAACGGCAATATCGGCGTCTGCCTGAGCGCGGACCGGGGCGTCTTGACGACGTACGCGGCAAACGTCCTGGGACCGGATCTGCGGCCGGTGGGGCAGCTTCCTATCAACGGTGGTGGCAGCCGCACCAGGATCACCGACGACGGTCGCACCGCCGCAACGACGACCTTCGTCAGCGGTCATTCCTACAACCAGGCCGGTTTCTCCACCGAGACGCGTGTCCACGACCTGGCCACCGCAGAGTCGCTGAACCTCGAGGACTTCGTCACGATCCTCGACGGCCAGGAAACGACCGCTGTCGACCGCAACGTCTGGGGCGTGACCTTCGCGGCAGGCGACACGTTCTTCGCCACCGTCGCGACCGGAGGCTCCACTTGGCTGGTCGAGGGTGACCTGTCCGAACGCGTACTCACATCGGTGCGCGCGAACGCCGAGTGCCCCTCACTGTCCCCGGACGGCAGTCGAGTCGCCTA
Source organism: uncultured Actinomycetota bacterium (assembly GCA_963819885.1). Taxonomy (GTDB): domain Bacteria; phylum Actinomycetota; class Actinomycetes; order Jiangellales; family Jiangellaceae; genus JACVRX01. The sequence continues at coordinate 61,582 of CAWFXV010000023.1, forward strand.
CAAGAAGCGGGCTGACGGTGGCACGTGGCGACTGCACGTTCTCGACTTGGCCTCGGGCCAGGAGCATGCAGTCGCCGAGACGCGCAGCGTTGACGACCAGGTCGAGTGGCTCGACGACACATCGCTGCTCTATGCGCTCCCTCGCGCCGGATCAGCCACCGCGGACGTATGGGTCGTGCCCGCGGACGGCGGAGAACCCGAGATCCTGATTCCGGGAGCGTCTTCCCCGTCGGTCGTTCGCTGAGGCCAGTGCGGCGGTGGGGGCATGCTGGTCAGCGGCCATGGTCCGCACGGCGAGGAGTTGGCGTTCGGGCCCCTGCGCCGGGCTCGGCGCTGGCCGGGAATCGTGCTCGTAGGGCTGGCTACCGTCGCTCTGCTGGCAACCGGATGGGACATGCTCCAACAGCGGCAGGAAGCTGATCGACTGTTAGCGGCCGCCGAAGCGAGTCAGTCCGCGATGGTGCATGCCGAGAATTCCGTCGTCGCGACGGTCACCTATGCATCGCCGGCGTTGGTGTTGACGAAGACGCCGCCGGCGGTTCGGCAGAATCTGGCCGAGCTCGTCCAGGACGTGGCGGCGGAGGAGGCTGCCTCGGTCGGGGCTGCCCGCCGCACGGTGGAGGCCCTGGCCTTCTGGTCCTGGCACGACGACCTCGAGCGGGCTCGGACGGCCTACCTGCACTTCCTCGACGACCGTACCGAGCGCCTGCTGGCGGGAGCGGCCGGAGCCGGGACGACGACCGAGGGCGCCGAGCGCTCCGACCAGTACCTTCGCGAGGCACGCGATGCGCTGATTTCTGCCGTGGATGATGACCAGGTAGCGCGAGTCGATGCACTCCTCGCTCGCTGAACCTGGCGGTCACTGCCGATAGAGCACGTCCTCAGCAAATCGAAGCCAATTGGCACGGTGCGGCGCTCCACAAACCCGGACGAAGCACGCGCGGTCGCAACCATCCAGCGAGCCCATCACGACAACCCGGCGGGCCAATTGACCAGACCGGCCGCTCGCGCCGCGCCCGGGCGGCAACAACTCCACCTGCCCAAGAACAACCAAGATCTATTGATCAGCTGCGTACGATTGACGGCAGAAGCCGACGACCGCTCACGTCGAGCGCACGGGGGCGCGGCTTCCCGGGGGACGCCCATGGGCGCAAGGTTCGGGTCAGCGCCGGGCCTGACGACGTCATGAGCGCCGTGGACGGCCTGCTTTTCGCCAATGGCGTCGACGCGACGACCGGCGGACCGCTGCTTGCGCCGATGACCGTCGAGAGCCTCGCCCGGCTCGCCACGAGTGCACCCGGCGACCGGACCGGCGCCGAACTGGCAGCCCGACACAGGCGCGTCATCGAGCGGGTCTACGCACCGAAGCAGGGCGTCGACCCCACTGACCTGGCGCAGACCGGCTGGGGAGTCGTCTTCGCGCAGGACGGTGACCCGAGAATCATGGGCGCACTGACGCCCCTGCTCGAACGTCGGCACGCGCAGGCGGGTGCGCTCGTCGAGGAGCGATACCGGGAGTTCACCGGCGGGAATGGCTATCTACTCGGCGAGTCCAAGCAGGATTTCCTCCGCCGTCACCACTCCGGACCGGGACCGGTCGACCCGGACGTCGTTCCTTATTACCTGCTGCTCGTCGGTGGCCCGGACGAGATCCCGTTCGAGATCCAGTACCAACTGGACGTACAGCACGCGGTCGGACGGATCCACTTCGACGACGTCGCCGGCTATGCCCGATACGCCGCGAACGTCGTCGCGGCCGAAACCAAGAATCCGCGCACCGAACCCGCTCGGCTGTCCTTCTTCGCCGCCCGCAACGACGACGACCCTGCGACGGCCCTGAGCTGCGAGCACTTGGTCACGCCCCTCGCGACCGCGCTGAGCGACGGGTCCTGGTCGGTCCGGTCCTTCATCGGCGCAGACGCCACCAAGGACAGGCTGCGGGCCCTGCTGTCCGGCGCCGAGCGACCCGACCTGCTCTTCACCGCGACCCACGGGGTGGGTTTCCCGGCCGGCCACGCGGACCAGCGCGCCATCCAAGGAGCCCTGGTATGCCAGGACTGGCCTGGGCCGCGCCGCGGGAAGATCGGCCCCGCGCACTGGTTTGCGGCGCCAGATATCCCCGACGCCGACTTGACGGGGATGATCGCCTTCCTGTTCGCCTGCTTCGGTGCCGGAACCCCGCGCCACGACGAATTCGGCCGCAACGCAGACAATCGCCGGGCGTTGGCGCCCGACCCATTCGTCGGCGCGCTCCCGCAAGCCTTGCTCGGCCGTGAGGGGGGTGCTCTGGCCGTCGTCGGGCATGTGGATCGGGCGCTCGGCTACTCGTTCGTCTGGCCAGGGGCGGGACGGCAGACCGAGGTGTACCGGAGCACGCTCGCCGAGCTCGGAGCGGGGCAGCCGATCGGTTCGGCGTTGGAGTACGTCGGTGACCGGTATGCCGAGCTCGCCACGGATCTGAACCAGGCCGTTACCGACGCCAACGAAGGCTGGCGCACCGACGAGGAGATGCTGGCCGGGCTGTTCGCGGCGCACGCGGACGCGCGGGGTTTCGTCTTGCTGGGCGATCCCGCCGCGCGGCTGCCGTCACCGGTGCGAGCCGGCGAGGCAGTGGCGACCAGAAGCGCGCCCATCGCCATCGCGGGTCACGGCCGCCAGGCCGGCGAATCCACCGCGGAGGCGGCTGAGGAGCCGGCCGTCCTGTCTCCGGCCAGGACGGACCCGGTCGAGGTCGCGACCTACGTCACCGACGACCCCGGCGGGGTTGCGTACGACCCGGTGACCGGTCGTATCAGCGGGGCCTACCTGCGCCTCTTCTCCAGCGTGGACCTCGACGGCACGGCGGCCCATGTCACGACGGCGCCGTTTCTGGGCGATGATGACGCCCTGACCGTGCTGCACACGCGGCTGGTCCAGATCAGCATCGACGCCCGACGAGCACACCAGGAACCCCTGCCCGAACCAGGGGGTCCGCCGTGACCGACTACGCCGATCTCGAGATCGGCCTGCACCGACGCGACGGCCTGAGCTGGCGGGTCGAGGTCCGGTACAGCCAGCAAGAGTCCGATGCCGACGTCAACATCGAGGGTCCGCTCACCGTCGACATCGATCCGGACGAGCTGGACCAGCTCATCCCGGACTTCGCCGCCTACGGCCGGGCGCTGGGCCAGGCGGTGTTCGGCGGCGCGGTCGGCGACGCGTACCGGCAGGCCGTTGCGGCGTCGCAGAGCCACGGGGTGATCCTGCGCGTACGCCTGTTCGTCGGCCCGAGCGCTACCACACTGCACCGGATCCACTGGGAGACCATGCTCGACCCACGCGATGGCTCTCCGGTGCTGACCGACGAGAACATCGTGTTCTCCCGCTACCTGTCCAGCAACGACTGGCGGCCGGTGCGGCTGCGGCCCAAGAGCGCATTGCGGGCCCTCGTGGTCGTTTCTGGCCCGACCGACCTGGACCGGTTCCAGGCCCGGGTGCTCGCTCCGGTGGCAGTCGAGGAAGAGGTCGAGCGGGCGCAGAACGGGCTGTCGCCGCTGCCGAGCCGCGTGCTCGCCGACCACGGTGAGGTCACCGAAGGGCGCCTGTTCGACGAACTCCGCGACGGATGCGACATCCTCTACCTGGTCTGTCACGGCTACCTCGCCGGCGACGAGCCCTACCTGATCCTGGAGAACGAGGACGGGACCGCTGCCCGCATCCGCGGCGGCACTCTCGTCGACCGGATCCGGGACCTCATCAAGGTCCCCCGGCTGGTGGTGCTCGCCTCGTGCCAGAGCGCGGGCCTCGGTGGCGATGCCCGCAGCAACGATGCCGGCGTGCTTGCAGCATTGGGTCCTCGGCTGGCCGAGGCCGGCGTCCCGGCTGTCCTCGCCATGCAGGGTGACATCTCCATGGAGACGGTCTCCCGGTTCATGCCGACGTTCTTCCACGAGCTCCAGCGCGACGGTCAGATCGACCGGGCGATGGCGGCGGCCCGCGGTGCGATCCGCGATCGGCACGACTGGTGGGCGCCGGCGCTGTTCATGCGCCTGCGCAGCGGCCGGATCTGGTACGTCTCCGGCTTGGGCCGGGCCGGCGAGCCATTCGAGAAGTTCCCGGCACTGGTCCATGAGCTGAAGAAGCGCAAGTGCACACCGATCCTGGGCCCCGGCCTGTCCGACCAGTTGCTCGGCTCCCGCCAGGAGATCGCCCAGCGGTGGGCGAAGAACTTCCACTTCCCGATGGCGCCGCACTACCGCGACGACCTGCCGCAGGTGGCCCAGTACCTGTCGGTCAACCAGAGCTACGAGTTCCCCCGCGACGAGCTCGCCGCCTACCTCCAGCATGCCCTCGTCGAGAACTACGGCGAGCAGCTGCCCCCGGAGTACTACCGTGACCGCAAGATCGAAAGTCTGCCGCTGAACAAGCTGATGTCCGACGTGTGGCGGATCCGGTACCCGGAGGGGTCGCTGGACCCGTACGCCGTGTTGGCCGAAATGCCCATCCCGCTGTACGTGACCACCCAGCCGTGGAACCTGCTGGCCGAGGCGCTGCGAACCGAAGGCAAGGACCCCCAGGTCGAGCCGTGCCGTTGGAAGCGGCTCGAGGACGACAACTGGTGGGACGACGGGTCCGGGCTCGACACCCCGGACTGGGCGTTCGCCGTGCGTGAGGACAGCCAAAGCCGGCTCGCGGCCGACCAGGCCGGCTGGCCGACCTCGGTGTTCGACCGCGACCGGACGTACCGGCCAGACGACAAGCGACCGCTGGTCTACCACCTGTTCGGGCACCTGGCCCGCGCGCGCTCGCTGGTGCTCACAGAGGACGACTACTTCGACTTCCTCATCGGTGTCACCAGGGACAAGGATCTCGTCCCACCGGGGGTGCGGCGGGCGTTCGCCGACAGCTCGCTGATGTTCCTCGGCTTCCGGCTCGACGAGTGGGACTTCCGGGTGCTGTTCCGCAGCATCGTGAACCAGGAAGGCGACCGGCGTAAGGAGCACACCCACGTCGCGGTGCAGATCGACCCGGAGGAAGGCAGCACGATCGAGCCGGACCGAGCGCGAAGCTACTTGGAGAAGTACTTCCAGGGCAGCAACATCACCATCTACTGGGGCAGCACCGAGAGCTTCATCAAGGAGCTGCACAGCCACTGGGTCGCGGAGTCGCGCACGTGAGCACCGAGGTCGGCACCCCGAAGGCAGTTGGCAACCCGTACGTCGGGCCGCAGGCCTTCCGCCGAGGCGACGCCTTCTACGGGCGTGACCGGGAGACCGCCGATCTGCTCGACCTCGTGATCGCCGAGCGCGTCGTTCTGCTCTACTCGCCATCTGGCGCCGGGAAGTCGTCGCTGATCGCCGCCGGGCTGGTGCGTCAGCTCGAGGCCGAGGGATTCGAGGTGCTGCCGCTGGTCCGGCTGACCCACGAAGCACCACCGGGGAGTTCACTCTCCGGCCCGCCACGCAACCGCTACGTGCTGAGCACGTTGCTCTCGCTGGAAGAGGGCCTGCCGCCGGAGCACCAGCGGCGCACCGCCGACCTCGACGCGATGTCGGTCACCGAGTACCTGGCGGCGTGGCCCGACCTGGACAACAAGCCGGGCAACGAGGTGCTGCTCTTCGACCAGTTCGAGGAGGTCATCACCGCCGATCCCAACGACCACGCCGCCAAGGAGGAGTTCTTCGCCGACATCGGCGTCGCCCTGCGCGATCGGAACCTCTGGGCACTGTTCGCGATCCGGGAGGACTTCCTGGCCGAGCTCGATCCCTACTCCCGGCTCGTGCCGACCCGATTCGCGAACCGGTACCGCCTCGACCTGCTCGGTGTCGACCAGGCCCTGGACGCGATGATCCTGCCAGCGGCCGACCGTGGCACCGACTTCAAACGACCGGCCGCGGAAAAGCTGGTCGACGACCTGCGGCGCATCCGGGTCCAACGGGCCGACGGCGTCAGCGAAGAACTGGGGCCGACCGTGGAGCCGGTCCAGCTCCAGGTTGCCTGCCGGCAGGTCTGGAACCAGCTGGACGAGAACGCCAGCGCGATCGAGGTCGAAGACGTCCAAGCGGTCGGCAACGTCGACCAGGCGTTGGCCAGCTACTACGCCGACTGTGTAGCCGCTGCAGCAGCGGAGACCGGCGTCAGCGAGCGGGCCTTGCGAGATTGGTTCGAGACCGAGCTCGTCACCCCACAGGGAATCCGGGGCCAGGTGCTCTACGGCCCACGGCAGAACGGCGCCTTCAGCGAGGGCGCGGTTCGGATGTTGACCGACGGGCACCTGGTGCGGGCGGAAAGCCGACGGGGCGCGACGTGGTACGAGCTGTCCCACGACCGGCTGATCGAGCCGGTCAAGGAGGACAACGCGCGTTGGCGCGAGGTCAATTTGTCCCACTTCGAACGGCTCGCCACCTGGTGGGACGAACAGAAACGGCCCGACCAGGCGCTACTCACCGGCCCGGACCTGGTCAACGCCGAGACCTGGGTCGCCGCCAATGCCGCCACCCTTTCCCTCCGCGAGCAGGAGTTCTTCGAGGCCTCCCGCAAGGCCGCAGACCAGGCCGAACGCGAACGGCGAGCAGCGAAACGCACCCGGCGATGGCTGGTCATCGCTGTGGTCGGTTGCATACTCGCCGCGGCATTCGGCGCCTGGGCCTGGCGAGCACAGCAGCGCACAGAGCAACTCGCGAACGACGCCGCGGTTGCCGGTCTGGTAGGTGAGGCGTTCTTCACCGCTGATTCGGACATCGACCTGAGTCTGTTGCTCTCCCAGCACGCGGCATCGCTGCCTGCCGGTTCTGAGTACCCCTACACGCAACAGGTTCTGCAGCTGGGCATCGACCAAAGCCCGGTGGTCAGGGCTCTGCGCGGGCACGGCCCGGCGGCGAGTGCCGTCTACAGCCCAGACGGAGAATCCGTCGCGACCTACCACGACGGCGACGTCATCGTCGTCTGGGAGGTCGAGTCGGGCGAGGAGCTGTACTCGTTGCCATTACCGGATGGTGGTTTGATCAATCCGAACGGCGTGGTATTCAGCCCGGACAGTGCCCAGATCGCCGCTGTCGCCGCGGACGGCCGGGTGGCCGTCTGGCGGGCCGAGACGGACGCCGGAGAACCGACCTGGATCACGCCGCACGAGGGAACGGACTCGTGGCAGGTGGCGTTCAGCCCGGACGGGACGCGTCTCGCGTCGCTGGGCATCACCGGCTTGGCCGTCGTCGATGTGTCCGGGCAGCCGGTGCCCGGCTTCGATCCGACGGAAGCGACGGATATCTCCGGCTACGAGGTCGAATGGACTCCGGACGGCGAGAGCCTGGTCGTCGGCGACGTCTTTGGTGTCGTCTCCGTGTGGGACGCCGACACGGGTCAGCGCCTTCGGGCCGACATCACCCATCCGACCGGAATCATCGGGGTCGACATCAGCCCGGACGGGTCGACGGTCGCGAGCGCCTCCGACAATATGGTGTTGATCAGCAACCTCGACACCGGTGACGCCACCTTCACCCTGGACCGAGGTGGTCTGACCGACATCTCCGCCAGCTCAGACGGCTCGCGAGTGGTGGTGATCGACAAGTTCGGCACGGCACTTGTCATCGACCCGGAGCGTGGAGAGGCAATCAAGGCAGTTACCGCCACGGGCATGTCCCTCGTCTCCGCCGACGTCGACCCGACCGAACCGGCCCGGGCTGTCGTGACCACCGTGGCCGGTGAGCCCGCCATCTGGGATGTGGCGGCCGCCTACAACGACTACGAATCGGCCATTGAGCCGCTCCCCGACGGGGGGGTGCTCACCACGTCGTTCGACGGCAGCGCGCACAGCTGGACTCCAGAGCTCATTCCGCGTCAGCTCGTCCCGATCGCCGGCGATCCGATCCAGGATGCGTCGGTGTCGTCGGCCGGCGATCTGGTCGCCGTGGCCCGCGAGAGCGGCGCGATCGACGTGTGGCAGATCCGAGGATCCACCCCGGTCGCCTCGCTGTCGATGGGCGACTCCGGTGCTTGGGCGGTGGCGCTGAGCCCTGACGGCAGGTTCGTAGCCGGCGGGGGAGCGGACGGCCGGATCGTCGTGTGGGAAGTCTCAACCGGCGACGAGGTCGCGGTCCTGGAGGGCCAGTCCGACAGCGTCGTCTCTCTCGACTTCGGGGCAGACGCCAGCCAGCTGGTCAGCGCGTCGCGGGACGAGACAGCGATCGTGTGGGACGTCGACCGCTACCAGCCCAGGCACGTCTTGCGCCTAGGGGCCCGGGCGACAGATGCCGACTGGAGCGACTCAGGGACGTCTCTGGCCGTCGCCGGCGAGGATGGTTCTGTCCAGTTCTGGGATCCTGAGGTTGGCGTGCGGCTGCACGACAGCGGCCGCAATGAACATGCGAAGAAGGTCCACGACGTCGACTTCGACGTCAGCGGAGAAACTCTGGTGAGCGCCAGCGACGACCGCTCGTTGGTCGTGTGGAACGCGGAAACCGGTTCGGTCATCGGTCGCATCCGGCAGGGTACGGTTCCCTGGCGGGTGACCGTCACAGCCGACGGCAACCGGGTCGTCGTCGGAGACGGTACTGGCTCACCCCACGTCGTGTTCCTCGACGGCGACGCTGTGCTCGATGCCGCGCAGGATCAGACCACCCGCGAGCTTACCGACGACGAGTGCGCACGTTTCTTCGGTGACACCGAATGCCCGGAGGGCTGACCGTGCTCCGGGCCGCCGTTGTCAGGATGCCGCTAGGGCTTGTTGCCTGCGGCGGCAACGAGCCGACCGACGAACAGCGAATCAAGGAGACCTCACGGTCGATGGCGAGGCGGAGATGCTCGCGCCGGCCGTGGAACGGCTGACGGATTTGTGAGGAGAAGCTCATGGCGACCAAGCACGTCATTGCGTATGCGATGCACGAAACCGAGCTGGCAGCCGCCGGTCCGATCGTCGACAACGCGCAGTGGACCGCGAGCTACGTGATCGGCGACGTCGACGAAGATCGGATCGAGGAGCTCGAACGGGCTGGGCTGGTTGTCGACGAGGTGCCGCCCGCCGGCCGGCCGACAACCGCTGCCATGGCGCGGGGGACGCTGGCGGCCGAGACCGGCGTCGACGGGTGGCGGGCCGGCGACGACGACGAGATCCCTCCGCCGGAACCGGGCGCACCGACTCAGTGGCTGGTCAGCCTGACCAGCCCGCTGATGGGCGAGATGCGCGAGGCACTCACCGCAACCGGCGCGGAGCTCGACGAGTACGTGCCACACCACGCCTATGTGGCGACCGCCACGCCTGAGCAGGCGGCGGAGGTGATCAACCTGCCGTTCGTCCGCGACGTCGAGCGCTACGGACCGTCGAAGACCGGCCCGATCGTGCTGACAGCGGGCGCCGACGACCGCGGCGAAGGCGAGCCGGCTCGGGTCTGGGACCTGTGGCTCTCCGATGCATCGGTGCGCGGGCAGGTGCTGTCCTGGCTCGAGCAGAACGACGTGTCCGTGGTCGGCGAGGGCGGCCGGCGGGTCCGGCTGGCCCTGCCGGCGGACTCCGGCCTGCAGCGGGAGATCAGCACCCTGCCGGGCGTGCTCAGCATGGTGGAGCATGTCCCGCCCAAGCTGTTCAACGACGTCGCCCGCGGCCTGCTGGGCGTCACGTCCGATACGCCTGGCCGAAGCCTGCCGCTCACCGGCGCCGGCCAGGTGGTCGCTGTCGCTGACACCGGCCTGCAGGAGGACCACCCCGACTTCGCCGGGCGGGTGATCGAGGTCGTCGCGCTCGGCCGGCCGAACGACGCGTCCGATCCGCATGGCCACGGCACCCATGTGGCGGGTTCGGTGCTCGCCGACGGGTCCGCGTCCGACGGGTCCTTCGCCGGGGTGGCGCCGGCGGCCAAGCTGTACTTCCAGTCCCTGCTCGACCCGCGCGGAGGTCTCGGCGGGCTGCCCGTCTCGTTGGAGGACCTGTTCGAACCGGCGTATCAGGCGGGTGCGCGCGTCCACAACAACAGCTGGGGCGCGGCCACCGCATCGGCGTACACCGTCGACTCCAACGACGTCGACGCGTACGCCGCCAAACGCCGAGACATGCTGATCGTCATCGCTGCGGGCAACGAGGGAACAGCGGCCGACCCGTTCAACTCCGAACCCGGCTTCGTCGACTGGTTGTCGATCGGCTCGCCTGCGTCGTGCAAGAACGCGCTGACGGTCGGTGCTGCGCGTAATCGGCGGACGACCGGCGGGCTGTCTGGACGCACGTACGGGGACACCTGGCGGCAGGACTTTCCCAAGCCGCCGATCGCGGACCAACGGGTGTCCGGCGACCCGGAGTGCATGGCGGCATTCAGCAGCCGCGGGCCGTGTGACGACCGGCGGATCAAGCCCGACATCGTCGCGCCGGGGACGGACATCGTCTCCACCCGGTCCGACATCGCGCCGGACGACCACTTCTGGGGGCTGGTCGACGACAATCCCGCCTACGCCTACATGGGCGGGACCAGCATGGCCTGCCCGCTGGTGGCCGGCTGCGCGACGCTCGTCCGGCAGTACTTCGTCGACGAACGCGACACCTCGCCGAGCGCGGCCCTGCTCAAAGCGACGCTGGTCAACGGTGCCCGCTGGCTTTCCGGCCTGGACTCCGTGGCCGACCGGGAAGCGAGGCCAAACTTCCACCAGGGCTTCGGCGCGGTCAACCTGACGACAACGGTGCCCAACCCGGCCGAGCCGGACCTTCGGCTCGAGTTCGTCGACTGCTGGGAGACGCCGAACCTCCAGCTCGGCGAGACCGGCGAGCGGCGGCGGTTCCAGATCGACGTCGAAGGCGGCATGCCGCTGCGGCTGTGCATGGCCTACACCGATCTCCCCGGCCGGTCGCTGCAGAACGACCTCAGCGTGATGGTGCAGGACCCGACCGGGGCCAAGATCGCCGGGAACACCGGGCTGCCGGAGATCACCAAGTCCGACGTCGACAACAACGTCGAGGTGATCCGGGTCGACGATCCGGCACCGGGCCGATGGCTGATCCAGGTGTTCGCCCGGAACCTGCTTCGCCCGCCGCAGGACTACGCGCTGGTCGTCACCGGCGCGCTGTCCTCGGCCCTTCGCCGGGCGCCGGGCTGACGACGTGACCACATCGGCGGCGACCGGCCAGGAGGCGTTGGGCTGGGCAGACCTGGCCCCGCTGCGGCCCCTGCTGTCCGACGCCGACGGCCGCGTGCGGGCCGCCGCAGCTGAGGCGGCCGGCCGGCTGCCGTTGACGCTGGCGGCCTGGGAGCAGGTCGGCGACGTGCTGGCGACGTTGCTGGCGAGCCCGTCGCTCGGGGTGGCTCGTGCTGCAGCGCACGCGCCGCTGGCTCGGCTGCGGCAGGAGCTGCGCACGATTGCCGCGGACGGCGGGCATCCGGGTCAGCGCGTCGCGTCGGTTGCCCTCGCCGAGGTTGGCGACGACAGCGTCCTTGCCACGGAAGGCTCCCGGCTGCTGGCCCGGCCGCTCACCGACCGCACGGCGGCCCGGTTGGCCGCCCTTCCGCTGGAGCGGCTGCCGGTGACCTCGGCCCGGATGCCGGTGATTCCCTCCGATGCTCCGGAATATGCGGCCCGGTCGTGGTGGACAGCGGTGGCGGCGGCGCGGCGGTTCGACACCGACCGTTTGGATGACTGGCTGGCCCGTGTGCTCCAGGACCACGACTCCTGGCCGCTGGCCGGCGGATCGGCGTCGCGGCTTGCTCTTCGGGCAGTGCTCCCTCTCCCCCAGTTCTTGATCTGGCATCTCGATCGGCGCTTGTCCGTCGGCTCTTCCGTTCACGACGAGCTGCGCTCGGCCTGGCTGGAGCCCGCACCGGTCGCGGCCACCCCGCAGCGACTCGACGACTTCGCCGACGCACTGACCCGCTTCGTCCAGACCGTTCGATCCGGGTCAGCGGCTGACGCTGGTGCGGGTCTGGCGGCCGACGCCGCGGCGCTTCCGGCCGGTACGGCGCCGGACCCGACCGGGGTTTACGCGGCCTGGCTCGACGTCGCGGAGCAAGCCGGGACCGCACGGTCGTACGTCGCGTGGGCGCTCGCCCGGGCCGGTGCGGCGAACCTCGTGACGGCTGTGGCCGCATCGGGCAACGACCGCGGCGGGGCGAGCATCGATGCCTGCCTCATGATCCGCGACGCAGCGGCGTGGCTGACCACACCCGAGCCGCCCGGCGTGCCGGCCGGTGCGCCGCCGTGGCCGGCGCCGACGGAACTGGTCGAGCCGCTGGACACTCGTGGCGACTCAGCCGGCGCTGCGACCGACGGCAACGCGCCGGGATGGGACGCCGATCTGTCCTTCGACGTCGGCGTCGAGCCGGAGGGCCTCGTCCCGGAAGAGTCCGACGCGCCGACCTCCGCCTACGCCAGGCTTGCCTGCCCGTCCGCGGTCGTCGTCGAGGAGGAGTTCGACCTCGAGATCGGTCTGGCCGACCGGCCGACGCCCGGGGTGCTCGGCCCGCCGATGACTCTGCCGGACCGGCCCGCCTACACGCTGACCGTGCAGGTGATCATGGACGGATTCACACTGCGGGAGGGCGAGGCGCCGACCGTGGAGCTCTCGGTCACGCCCGAAGAGCGGTATCCGACGACGGTCCTGCATCTGATCGCAGTGTCCGAGCCCATGCTCGACTCCGTGCGCCAGCTCCTGGCGGTCTTTTCAGTCGACGGGACGACCATAGGCAGCGCGACCCGCGTTGTGATGGTCGTCGCCAGCGCGAGGGACCTGCCGGGTGAGGCCGGCCCGGCAGTCGCCCAGGGCGTCGACACCGCGCTCCCCACGGCCACGGCGAAGACGGCCGACCTGACGATCACGATCCGCAAGGGCGACGACATCGAGGGGCGGCGGCTGCTGTGGAGCTTCCTGTCCCCGCATGAGTCGGTGCCGGGTTCGACCGAGCCGCTGGTGAGCACACTGGGCAGCAAGCCCGACGACTTCGCTCGAAAGCTGATGAGAAGTCTCGGCTCGAAGCAGGGTGGGCTGCTCGAGCCGCTGATCCGGGGCAAGGCAAAACGCATCGGCGAGGTGATCCCGGCGCCGGTCCACGGCGCGATCCGGGCAACCGCTACGGCTGTCGGTGGCCCGCCGACTGTGCTGCTGCTGTCCGCGGACCCCTACATTCCATGGGAGCTGGCCCGAGTCGAGGAACCCTGGCTGCCGGCAGCGCCGGCCATTTTGGGCGCTCAGGCCGTCGTCGGGCGATGGGCGCTGAACGCGTCGGGCCCCACCTCCGAGCCCGTCCGGCAGGTGTCGATGCGCACGATGAGTGTGATTCGCGGCCTCTACCAGGGCGTCATCGGATTCAACCCGCTCAAGCATGCCGAGCAGGAAGCCCTCGATCTCGCGGCCGCGTACGGTGCGGTGATCGTCGACGCCAAGGTCGAGTCGCTGGTCGCCTGCCTGGAGGGAGAGCCGCCCGCGCAGGTGCTGCATTTCGCAATACACGGCAAGTTCGACCCCACCGGAGTGCAGGACGGACTCATCCTGGTCGACGGCTCGGTGGAACCGGACGTGATCGTGGGGTTCGACCTCACCCATCAGCCGTTCGTGTTCCTCAACGCCTGCCAGGTCGGGATGGCCGGGGAAACGCTCGGTCAGTACGGCGGGATGGCGCAGGCGTTCGTCGAGGCCGGTGCGTCGGCCGTCATTGCGCCGCTGTGGAGTGTCAAGGACGACGTGGCCAGGGACGTCTCGCTGCGCTTCTATCAGGCGGTCTTTGCCGGCACGTCGCCGGCGGAATTCCTCCGGGCCGAGCGAGCACAGCCGTCGCAGTCGGGAACCAACCTCGCCTACGTCCTGTACGGACATCCTCTGCTGCAGCTGAACCGGTCGAAGGAGGCGGATGGCAATGGCCACCCAGTTGGACCCTGACGGCGGTTTCGTCGAGACGGGCGGCGTCCTGATCGCCACGCCCGGAGTCGGCGGCCAAGCCGAGGCCCTGCACCCGATGCCGGGCGACAGCCGAGCCGACGCGCATGTCTCCGAAGAAGTGGCGGCGGCGTTGGCCGCTGCGGATCTTCGAGTTCAGGTAGACGTCGAGCTGACCGACCTGTCCGTGGCCGCCGGGGGCGGTGGCAGCCGCGGCGGCGACGGCGAGCCGGCGATCGTGGCCCAGGTGCCGTCTCCCGGCGAGAGCATGGGACAGGTTGTGCTGCTCGTCGACGAGGACGGGCTGCTGACCTGGCACTACCCGACATCAGAGCAGCCCGCGGGTGCCGGCGAAACCCGCGGCGACGAGCTGTTGACCTACCGCATCCCGCTGCGGTCCCCGGACGCCACTGGCGACAGTCGCGGGCCGGTCGGCTGGCTGGCCAAGAAGGTGCTCAAGGTGCTGGTTTTCCAGCTCCTCGACGACGTCCTCGGCCGCGCGGGGAACTATCTCGCCGGCCGCTGGGAGCAGAAGCACCGCTGGTACGGCCTGCGGACCGTGACCGGATCGGCCGGGCTGGACGGGCCGCCCGTCGACTGGCCGAGCCTGGCGGCGGGACCGGCGCTGCTCCTCGTCCACGGCACCTTCTCGCGCGGTACAACGGCGTTCTCGGCCCTGCCCGGGGAGGAGCTCCGCACCCTGGTCGACGCGTACGAGGGGCGGGTCGTCGTCTTCGACCATCCGACGGTCAGCGTCGACCCGGTGGCCAATGCTCGGTGGTTCGCCGAGCAGTTCGCGGCCGGGGTGCCAGGCGACGCCGAGCTCGTGGTCGACGTCATCGCCCATTCCCGCGGCGGCCTGGTCGCGCGGGCGCTCGCCGAGCAGCAGGACCGGCTGTCCCTTGGCGGCCGCCGGCTGGAGGTGCGCTCCGCGGTTTTCGTCGGCGTGCCGAACGCCGGGACCGTGCTGGCGGACACCGAGCACCTGGGCGACCTGCTCGACACCTACACGAACCTGCTCGATGCCTTCCCCGACATCGGCGCGATCGACGTGCTGCAAGTCGTTCTGGAGGTCGTCAAGCAGGTTGCCACCGGAATGGCCGAAGGCCTGGACGGGCTCATGTCGATGAACCCCGGCGGGGACTACCTGCGGGCCCTGAACAAGGAACCCGCAGAACACGCCGGCTACGCCGCGATCGCGGCCGACTTCGCCCCCGCTTCGCGCAACTCCCGGCATCACGCCATGAACCTGGTCGCCGACCGGCTGTTCCGCAGCGCGAACGACCTGGTCGTGCCGCGCGACGGCGCGTGGAAGATCGACGAGCATTCGCTGGTGGCCGCCGACCGTCGCCTCTCCATTCCCGATGGCAAAGCCGTCACCCACAACAGGTACTTCGCATCCCCGGACGTCCATCAGCAGCTTCGGAACTGGCTCGTCGGCGGCTGAGGACCTCGCGGGTACTCGCGGCGAGCCTTTCACCGCGAAGCCGGGACACAGGAACTCCGGTTGTGGACAACTACCGACCGCAGGCACTCTGATGTGCCAATTGGGCATGCTGGTCGCGCGCGACGCGCTGCCGACAATGTCTTGGAGTTTGATCAGTGTCCCAAGTAGAAACGCGACAGAACCCCACGACCCGCCGCACCTCGGTCTGTGTACTCGGCAGCGCCAACATGGATCTCGTCGTGACCGTCGGCCGAGCACCAAAGCCCGGCGAGACGGTGGTCGGGCGCGAGTTCACCCAGATCCCGGGCGGCAAGGGCGCCAACCAAGCCCTCGCTGCAGCACGGTCCGGCGGTGACGTCCGCATGATCGGGGCGGTCGGCGACGACACATTCGGCCGGCGGATCCGGGCAGTTCTCGAAGCAGACGGGATCGACACGACCGGACTGCGATCGGTCGACGAGCCGACCGGAACGGCCCACATCGTCGTCGACGAGGATGGCGAGAACACCATCGTCGTCGTGTCCGGCGCGAACGGAACGGTCCGCTTACTGACCGACCACCATCGCGCCGCCATCAGGACGTCGGATGTGCTCCTGCTCCAACTCGAACTTCCGACCGAGACCGTCGACGACGCCGCGAGATGGGGGGCGGAGAACGGAGTGAAAGTCGTCCTGACGCCGGCGCCGGTCAGGCCCCTCTCGGCTGACCTGCTCGAAGCCGTCGATCTCCTGGTACCGAACGAGCCCGAGGCGGCACTACTGACCGGTCTCGAAGACCCTCGGCTGGCGGCTGAGGCACTCCTTTCCCGAGGCCCACGCGCCGTCGCGGTGACCATGGGCCGTCGCGGCTGCCTGTACGCCGACGGCTCACAGGTTCTGCAGGTGCCCGCAATCGAGGTTCCGGCGGTCGACACCACCGCCGCCGGCGACACCTTCGTCGCTGCACTCACAGTGGCGCTGGGAGAAGGACGCGCCGTGCCCGAGTGCCTCGAGTGGGCAACCGCCGCTGCAGCGATATCCGTCCAACGACCGGGTGCATCGGCGTCGATGCCTCATCGCCAGGAGATCGATGCGCTCGTCGCCACCACCAGAGCGATCGGTGCAGGCTGAGTACCAACAGAAACGGAGCTAGCGCGAGTCCGATGCTGGGCGCCGGGGTATCCACCGCGGAACTGCGGCCCGATAGGCGGTGTAGCGAGTTCCGTACTGCTCGGTCAGTGCAGGCTCTTCGTACCAGTACACGAACGCAGCGACGGCGGCGCCGACGAGGGCCGCATATCCCAGCAGGGCAGCTTGGCGAAGCAACACGGCCTGCCCCACGATGACGAGCTCGACCGCGAGGTACATCGGGTTGCGGACCCAGCGGTACAACCCCGTGACAACGAGCTCCTCGGTCGGGGCGATTGGCGCTGGAGTGCCCAGCCCATCGATCACGAACATGGCGAACGAATGAATCAGCGCGACGGCACCGATGACGAGGAAGGCGGAACCCACAACGTCGAGCAAGACCGGAGCCGGCCACGCTCCACCGATCTGCCACCCGGTCAACAGCCATGGGACGACGACCGCCACCATCGTGGGCGCTGCGAGAAAGAACGCGACGCTGCCCCAAGCGGCTACTGGCCGACGCATCAAAGCACCTCGGGCACAGCGCGGACGCGGAGGCGGTCCAGGTACATGTCCCAACCCTTGCGGTGGTGGGCGCGCAGTTCGTCGTCGGGCAAACCGTGGTGGCGCAGCACCACCCGAGTGCCGCCGTTCTCAGCCTCGAGTGTGACGACGACCCGCGTGCTCCCAGGAGCGACCGCAACACCCTCCGTCCACCCCCAGGTGAAGACCAGTCGACGGGGCGGATCGATCTCGACGAACTCACCGGCGGCCTCGGCTCCGTTACCCATCGTTACGCGGTAGACACCGCCCGGAACCGGATCCAACATCGCGCTGTCGCCCATCCACTGCACGTAGCGGTCCGGGTCGGTGAAGTACGGGAATACGGTCTCGGGCTGCGCCGCAATGTGCACGGTCACCTCGAGAATGTCGCTGTTGGTCATGACCGGTCCTCGCCTCGCCGTTGCTCGGCCTCAGCTAGCTCCTTGACCCGGCCCAGGCTGCGTCGCCAGTGATCCTCGACGACGGCGCGCAAGGTTCCGAGGCCCTCCTTGTCGGCGCGATACAGCCGACTGGTCCCTTCTCGTCGTTCGACGACGAAGCCCGCCGTCTTCAGTACGCTCAGGTGCTGGCTGATGGCGGACCAGGACACGTCGAACTGCGCGGCGATGTCGCCGGCCGCCAGTTCCCTTTCCCAGACGAGCTCGAGAATTCGAAGCCGACGAGGCGCGGCGATCACCTGCAACGGTTCCACGCTGTGCCCTCCCGCCGCCGCCGAGGCCTCACTATGCCGCACCCGCGCACGCGCGCGGCTTGACGTCCCAGCATTATTTTAGATAGAACTGAAATAACATGCCAGTCGATCAGTCGCCCAGGAGGTCGCCCTGATGAGCCGTTCCATCACCCTCGCCGCGGACGTCGATGCCAGCCCGTCCCGAGTCTTCGAGATCTTGACCACCACCACGGGGCAACGTGCGTTCTGGACCGAGGACTGTGACGTATCCGCAGACCGGGCCCGGTTCGGATTTCCGTCGACGCCCATCGACCTCGAGGCAGACGTCACCGCGGAGCCGAACAAGCTCGTCCGGATGCGGGTGATCTCCGGCTTCCCGTTCTGGGAAGGATCGACCTGGGAGTGGGAGCTGGGCGAGGCCGTGCGCGCGGAGGCAGGGACCGGTGTCCTGTTCCGGCACTACGGCTTCGGCGAGGGCTACCCAGAGGCCGACTTGGGCCACACCGCACAGACGTGGGCTGGAATCCTGGACCGGCTTGCCAGGTACGCCGCCTCTGGCACGCCACAGCCGTTCATCCCGGCTGTCGCGAGCTGATGAGCTCGGCTGGCCGGCTGTTGCTGATCGGAGGACATCATGGCCGTTGACGTCCGCCCTGAGGTGCTGGTCCGCCGGCCGCGCCGCGACGTTGCCGCGTTCATGTTCGATCCAGCCAACGACCTGCGGTGGACCGGCGGTATCACCTCCAGCCGACCAGCCCAGCCAGGGCAACTCGTCGACGGTGCGGTTGTCGAGCGGACGGCGAAGTTCCTCGGCCGGACATTCGACTACGGATACGTGGTCACACGGCACGAGCCGGACCGGCTGGTCGAGCTGAAAGTGGACCGACCATTCCCGATGCTCGTCCGCTACGAGCTCGACGATGCTGCCGACGGCACCATGGTCGCCATCCGGGCCACCGGCGAGCCCGGCCGCTTCTTTGGCTGGGCCGCTCCGCTGATGGAACGACAGGTGCGCAAGAGCATCGCCGCGGACCTCGAACGGTTGAAGACGTGCCTCGAGTCTGACCAGGCAACCCCCTGACTCAGCGACCTCGCGTCCGAGATGATCGGCAAACGGCGGGATCGGCGCGTTGGCGAACATCTCGGACGCGAGGTGGTCACCGCCGTGATCAGCCGCCACACGCAGCCGGCAGCTACGCTGGGTCGACCGGATCCACGTCTCGGAGATACTCGGCGGCGACACGCTTGGGTACCACCATGCGCCACGCATCGATGACCAGCTCTCGCATCTCGTCTCGGTCGATCGCGTCCAGCCACACTTGGACCCAGTGGTAGCGCAGATCCGACCGGATCGGCATGAAGAACTTCTCCGGGCTGAGCCGCAACGAGCGCGGCCCGCTCCTCCTTGGGAAAACCGAAGCCCATCGACGTCTCGTCGCGGCTCAAGGCAACGTAGACGAGCCGGCCAACGCGGAACTTGACCTGGTCCCGGACAAGGCGCTCCTCCGTACGCGGCAGCGACATCGCCACAGCCCGTACGTCGTCGGCGGTGACCATCCGCCGCATCAACAGTCCGTACCCATGATCATGTCGAGTTTGCCACCGTCGATGCACGCAAACTCGACATGATCACGAGAAGGGTTGGCTCAACAGGGGCGGCTAAGCGCCGACGGGTCAGCTCGCGGCGCGCCTCTTGAGCGATGCGAGGTATTCGTCGAGACGGTCCCAAGTCTCCGCCGCACCTTCTGCCGCACCGGATTGGAGCATGCCGTCGCGGTCCTCGACGGTGTCGTAGACAGACCGTGCGGTGAGCGTGGTCTTGCCGTCCTGCTCCTCGAGGGTCAGCGTCTCGACCGAAATGTGTCCGGGCAAGCCCTCCCATTCGAAGGTCCACACGATCCGCTCGGGCCGGACGATCTCCCGGAACTCGCCACGAAAGCCCTGCTCTTCTGGCTCGTCGGCGGACTTGTGCACGATCCGCCACGAGCCGCCGGGACGGAAGTCGATCTCGCAGCTGGCGACCTCGTACTTGCGCGGGCCCCACCAGTTGCTCATGTGCTCACACGAACTGTGCGCCTCGAACACCAGGTCACGGGGCGCGTCGAAGGTGCGGGTCATGACGATCTCGCGGTCCGACGGGGTCGTCACGTTGAGCTTGTTATCGGCCATTGCCGTCTTCCTTTCCTCGTCCCTGGAGCTCCTCCAGGTACTCGTCCAGCCGGTCGTATCTCTCTTCCCAGAAGCGGCGGTAATGATCTGTCCAATCCGCAACTTCCTTGAGGGGTTCCGCTTGCAGACGCGCCGGCCGCCACTGCCGCTGCCGGCTCCGCGCAATCAGCCCGGCTCGCTCGAGCACCTTCAGGTGCTTGGAGATGGCCGGCAGGCTGATGTCGAACGGCGCGGCCAGCTCCAGGACTGACGCCTCGCCCGACGCGAGGCGGGACAGGATCGCCCGGCGGGTCGGGTCGGCGAGCGCCGAAAACGTGCGGTCCAGCCGATCTGCGGTCGTCGTCACTTAGCCACTCCGTTAAATAACCTAATGGTAAAATAACGGCTCCACGGCGCACCGTCAAGTGGGCTCGAGGCCACCTAGCCTGCGGAGGACGTCACTGGGCTCCGGGGTGCGCTGATGCGATGGGTACGGCGGCACGCCATCGGCTCATCCATTCCGGCGCGCAGCCAGCTCGGCTGCGCGCTTGGTCAGGCTGGGCGCACCGAACCGCTCCGCGAGCTCACCGAATCGCTGCGTCGGCCCGTTCCACTCCCACTCGTCGACGGTGCCCACGTCGATGTCGGTGACCGCCGTCGCTATGCGGACGAACAGCCGCGCCTCGTCTCTCGTTTCGCGCAAGGTAGCGGCGAGCGTTGCTGCGTTGCGAACCCCCGTCACGTCCCACTCGGCTGCGTCGTCGGGAATCGCGTCGACACTGCCGTACCGGGCCAGTACCAGCGATGACGACTTCGCTCCCCAGCCGGGAATGCCCGGGTAGCCGTCGGCGCTGTCTCCGACCAGCGCCAGCCAATCCGGTACCGAAGCCGGCGGCACGCCGAACTTGGTGACGACGCCGGCTTCGTCGATCCACTTGTCGTTGCGCCGGTCGTACTGGACGACCCGCTTGCCGCGCACGCACTGGCCGAGGTCCTTGTCCGGGGTGACGATGACGACCTGCTCTACTCGCTCGTCGCGGTCGGCCACCAGCGCCGCAGCGGCGAGGGCGTCGTCAGCCTCGTACTCGACCATGGGCCAAACCGTGACGCCCACCGCGTCGAGGGCGTCCTCGACCACCGGCAGCTGGGCAAGCAGCACAGGGTCCATGCCCGCACTGGTCTTGTAGCCCGGCCACAGGTCGTTGCGGAAACTCTCGATGACGTGGTCGCTAGCCACAGCGACGTGGGTCGCGCCCTCGCGGAGCAGCTGCAGGGTGGACGTCAGCACGCCGACGGTTGCGTCATACGGCGTCGGATTCTCCTGGCGTCGGGCGTAACCGAAGTGCTGCCGGAACAGCTCGTACGTGCCGTCGATCAAGTGGACGCGCATCGGACCATCATTGCCACCCCACCGAGTATCGGCACATCGACGACGCGGTTGATTTGCCGTCAGCCGAGGTTCGGGGCCGTCGGCTTCGGCACGGCCTCGGTCGTCGGCGAGGACGACGGCGTGCCCGGTTGCGGAGTCGTAGCCGGCTGGGTGGCGGTTGGAGACCCGCCGTCCTGGGTCTGCGTCGGCGTGGCCTCGCCACCACCCGAACTCGTCGGCGAGGGTGTAGGAGCCGGGTCAGCCCCCGAATCGGTTGCGGAGCCACCGAAAACCTGGCCGATGCTGGTGCGGTTGTCACCCGATCCGGCGCCGACCGGCTGGCCAGTGACCGCCTCGAATCCCGTCAGCCCCACGATCGCGATGCCGGCAGCGGCTGCCGTCGACGCCGCCAGCGCGAGCTTGTGCGATCGCAGCCACGCCCAGGACGGCTGGCGTTGCTCCGGCGACGCGACCGGCGATTCCAGCGGAGCCGTGACCATTTCCATCGTCGGTTGAGTCTCGCTGATTCGTCGGGGCACGCCCGTCCGCACGTGGTCGTGCGTCCGGTCCAGATAGTGCTCGTACACCGCGCCAGCAACGGTGCCCACGACGCTGCCGACGCCGGCCCCGACCAGGGTGCCGGCAACTCCCAGCTGCGATGCGGCGACCGCGGAGGTCACCGAGGCCAGGCTGCCGGCCGCAACCTGGGTCGTCTTGAGGTCGATTCGCTTCGTGTCGGACTGCTCAGTCATTCCGGTCTTTCGTGATCAGGGGAATCGGGGTACCCCAAGGTCAAGTCGTGATGCCCGCCGATCGTTCCCGCGTGAGGCAATCGTGAGCAGGGTCACGTTTCCACTCGGGACGAGACTGCCGGTCATCCGCCGATGCGGCGCGGTTCTTACTCGGCGGGCCGTTCGGGCCCGGCCGCTTGTCCGGCGATATCGAGCCGACGACGGGCATCCGCGAGGGCGACGACCGCCTCGCGCTGCCGCTCCTGCGCATCGGCGAGATGCCCCTGGGCCTTCACCTTGTCCCGGCGCGCCTCGATCCGCTGACTGTCGAGCCAGGTCAGCCGGTCGTTGGCCGCCTCGACGGCCGCAGCGGCGTCGGCCAGTTCGAACTCGCGCTGCCAGTGGGTGGACTCGGCGGCGGCGAGTTCCTCCTCCGCTCGATGGAGGTTTCGAATCGCTTCGGCGTCGTGTTCCGCCGGGACGCTTACATCGGGTACCGGCCGCAGGCCCGGCCCGTACCCGCGCTCGGGAGTCTCATCGATGGTCGCCGCGCGAGCGCGTCGCGCCGCCAGCTCGTCGCCGACTAGCGGGAGGCGTTCCTCCACATCGTCTGCTGGGGAGACGAAGTCGACGTGGGGTTTCGGACCGAAACCACTGTGCGACAACGGCCGTTCCAGACGTCCGTTCCGAACGGTCAACGATCCGGCCAGATCGACCAAGGCGGCCTGCAGCGTCGCCTCGACCTCGGACATCAGTTCGTGGGTCAGCCGAAGCCCGGCTTCGGTGGCACGCTGACGAGCCCGCTCGAGCAGCTCGGCGATCACCTCTCGGCGCTGCTCGGTCAGTTCTCTCAGTTGCGTACCGTCCAGCCCGGTTTGCGCCTGGCGCAGTTCGCGGCCCACGGCGGACAGCCGCTTCATGGCCGCTGGATCACGATGAGCCAACACGTTGACCAGCCAGGCGCTGCGGGTCGGCCGGCGCAGGGCTTGCAACGTCTCGGCGAACTCCCGGTGTCCAGCAGCGCGGGCTTGACGCACCAGCTCGTTGCGGGCAGCGACGAAGTCAGCCGGCGGCAGCAGATACAGCTCGCCGACGATCTCTTCCAGCTCGGTCACAGTCATCGTCGTTCCGGGTCAATCCAACGTGACCACGCCCGACGGTGCAACCGCCGGGTGCGTCAGGACGCCTGGGCGAGGTCCGCTGTTTCCCGCGTGTCACAGCAGCCGCCCACGACGTTGTAACAGTCGACGACAAGCGAGTGCCGCAGGGAATCGTCGAGCGCGCAGGCCGCATCGGTGCAGTCTCGCGTGCCGTCACCGTGCACCACGAGGGTTCCGTGGCAGTGGTCGAGGCCCGTCTCGCAGCCCGCGCACGTGCTCATGCCACCGTTGTTACCAGCTGACGCCGTCAGGCTGCGGTATTGCGGCGGCGTGTTGCCGACTGCGCTGAACCCCGTGGGTCAGCCGCGTTTCTTCGGCGGACCCGATCCGCTACCCGTCGGTACCGGTTTCTTGGGCTTCTTGGTCGTCGCATCGCTGCTCGACGAGGTGCGCCGACGACCGCCGGCTGGCCCGGTCGACTTCCGCTGCTTGGCCGCCTCGACGCTGGCTTTCAGCGCAGTCAGCAGGTCCAGCGGGCCGGCGCCTGCTTGGGAATCCTGGATCATCGTCCGACCCGTGGCCTTGGCGTCGATGAGCGCCGTCAGCGCCTCCCGGTGAACATCGCGGTACCTGCCCGGATCCAGGTCCTCGTCGGACAAGGAGTCGATCAGCGCTTCGGCCATGGCCAGTTCCTGTGCCGGAGCCGAGGACTCCTCGTCGGCCAGGAACGGGAACCGAGGGGTGCGGACCTCGTCGGGCCACAGCATGGTGGCGAGGACGAGCACGTCGGTATGCACCCGCAATACGGCGATGATCTCCCGCTCGCGCAGCGTCACCTTCGCAACGGCAACCCGCTCGGATTTCGTCAGCGCGTCGCGCAGCAGCAGATATGCCTTGGCTGCCTGCGGTTCCGGCTCCACGTAGTAGCTGCGGTCGAGAAATATCGGGTCGATCGTCTTCGCGGGCACGAACGACACCACGTCGATCGAGCGCGAGTTCGACTGCGGCAGCATGGCGAGATCGACGTCGCTGAGAACGACCATTTCGCCGGCGGCCGTCTCGTAGCCCCTGCCGACCTCTTCGTAGGGGACTTCGGCTCCGTCGACCGAGCAGACCCGCTTGTACTGCACGCGGCCGCCGTCGCTGAGGTGGACCTGATGCGAGGGAACGTTCTTACTTTCCGTCGCGACGTACAGCCGGACCGGGATCGTCACCAAGCCGAAGGAAATGGTGCCCTTCCATACCATCCGCATCGCCGCATCCCTCCAACCTGAGTGACTCGTTGGCACCAGCCGTCACACGCGTCAATTGTCCCCGCGGGCTGTGGATAAATGCCACCCCATCACAGGTCGAAGAAGTGCCGATCGTGCGCCGGCACCAGGTCGACGTACTCGCGATGTTTCTTGATGTACCCGCGAACGAAGGGGCAGAACGGCAGCACCGATTCACCTCGGCTACGCACCTCGGCCAAGGCGCTGCGCACGAGTGTCGACCCGAGCCCCTGACCCTCGAATCGGGCCTCGACCTCGGTATGGATGAAGGCCAAGACACCGTGGTACGGGTGATACTGCGTGAAGCCCGCCAGTTCGTCGTCGGCCCAGATCTCGTACTGCCGCTCGTCGGCGTTGTGAATCACCTTTGTCTGCATCTCTACCTCCCGCCCTCCATGATCGACTGTTCAGAGGTTGCGCGGCTTGCCGGGCGGTTCAAGCAACCTGTGAACACTCGATCATGAGGCTGCCTTCGTCGCCTGCCGTGCTCGACCGACGAAGGACTTGGGGTCGTCGACCCAGAAACTCAGTTCGGTGATCTCCTTGTCACCCTTCGGGGTCGGCACCGTCATCGGATGCCTCAGGACGGCGTGCACATTGACCTCGCCGGACACGCCGACCTGCAGGTCTGTTCCGCTCTTCGTCTCTTTGAACTGCAGCGTTCGCATCGACGACGGCAGGTCGCGGCGCTGGTACACGATGGTGGCGATGGCATCCCAGGGGACCGCGATGTCAACCGTGGCGCCGTGCCGGATTCGGAGGGTCGCTGTCGCTGAGCAGATGTGGATGGACCTTGAGACTGGCCAGGAAGCCGATCATCCAGATCAGGCCCCAGGCGCTGATGATGAGCAAGATGATCCGAACGGTCTGCCACGGGATGAGCAGGTGGACGACGACCATCTCGACCGCCGAGGCGAAGATCCACAACAACATGATCGGCGTGACGGCCTGGGAGTAACCGACGGCCTCGATGTCGGGGCTCGGGGCGACCGGGCGGCGAGTGACCCAGCGGAACAGGCTCCGGTACAGCCGCAACTCGAACATCACCGCCCCGCGGGCGAGCGAGGACACCGATCGGCGGTCGACGTCGGCCATCGGTTGCTCACCCATCCGTCTCGGCCAGGCGGTTGCGAAGCCGGTGGACGACGTCGCCGAGCCCCTTGGCCAGGCAGTCGAACTGCCTGGCCGGCATCCCGGCAAACAACAAGTCGGCCAGTTCGAGCCGACCCTGATCCATGACCTTGACCGTCGCGGCGCCGTGCTCGGTGAACGAGACCAGAACCGCCCGCCGATCGCTCGGATGCGGCTCTCGGGTCACAAAGCCGCCCGCGACGAGTCCGTCGACCAGCCCAGTGATGTTCCGTGCGCTGACCCTCAGCGCCTCGGCCAACACGGTCTGAGTGGTCGGCCCCCGTTGATAGAGCTCCCACAGCAGGTGCGCGCGTGAGGTCGTCAGTCCGTCTCGAGCAAGGCTCTCGGTCATGTCGTTGTGCAGCAGGATGGTCAACTCGAAGACATCGTCGAGTGCCCTGATTCGGCTAGCCGCTCCCATATGGTGATGCTAGTTCATTATGTGCTTAGCTCACAAACTACCCGCCTAGCGGCCGACCTCCCGTGCGACCTCGACCACTGCTTCGACCAGCTGCGGTCCGTTCAGCAGAACCAGGTCGTTGTGATCGGCGCCGGGCACCTCGACCAGCCGTCGCAGCCTGGGCGCCGCCGCCGCGACGGCGCGGCTTTGTTCCGGCGGGATGATGGAGTCCGACGTGCCCAGCACGACCACAGTCGGAACGTCGATGCGTGGCATGGTGTCCTGCACTGGGTAGCGGTCCCGCAGCAAGGTCCGGACCGGCAAGAACGGGTAGTGGACGCGGCCCACGTCGGCCAGTGATGTGAACGGCGATCGCAGGACGAGCGCCGCCGGCGGGTGCTCAGCGGCAAGCCCGACCACGACGCCGGCGCCCAGGCTCTCCCCGAAATAGATCAACGCCTCCGGAGGGACGCCCGCTTGCTCGACGAGGAACGCTCGGGCCGCCCGGGCGTCGTCCAACAGGCCCTCTTCGCTCGGGCTTCCCGGGTTGCCCGCATAGCCGCGGTAGTCGAACAGCAGCACGCCGAGGTTGTGCTGCGCCAACGCGGCGGCGAGCGGAGCCCGCAGGCCACGATGGCCGGCATTGCCGTTGGCCACCAGCACTGTCGGTTGGCCATCCTCGGCAGGGACGTACCACGCACCGAGCTCCAGACCGTCCACTGTGGTCAGGGTGACGTCCTCGGCGCCCGCGGCGGCGTCGCCCGCCGGGCCGGTCGGCTGACCCTGCGGGAGGTAGATCAGCGACCGCTGCAGCGTCCAGAACATTCCCAGGGCCACCACGATCACCACCACGGCGACGACAAGCCCGCGGGCCGCCCGGCGCGCCACCACGCGGCTTGGGTCCACGCCTCATCCTGCGCCACGTTGTGCCCCCGTGCCACACGCGTTCTTTCCCTCGAGCAACACGGTTGACCTCCTTCGAACGTGCGCGCGCGACGATAGTGACGACGTCGTTGCCGGCGCTATGTCACAGTCGGCTGCGCTGCTTCGTCTGGTATCGGGGAGGCAGATTGGTGCGGGCGGACGAGGCCGCAGCGGTCTTCGCGGAGCTGCGGCCGTACTTGCATGGCGTCGCGTACCGGCTCACGTCGAGCTGGGCGGATGCCGAGGACGTCGTTGCCGACGCCTGGCCGCGGTGGAGCTCGTGGGCGGAGTCGGTCGAAGACCCGCGCGGCTGGCTGACCCGGGTGGTCGCCCGGCTCGCCGTCGACCATCTGCGGTCGGCGCGCGTTCGACGCGAGTCATACACCGGGCCGTGGCTTCCGGAGCCGCTGGTCACGACGGTCGGCGGGCCGAAGGCCGAGCCGGATCCGCTGGAGCAGCTGGTCGCCGACGAGTCGGTTCGGCTGGCGTTCCTCATGGTGTTGGACGAGCTTCCGCCGGAACAGCGCGTCGCGGTCGTGCTGCACGACGTGCTCGGCCTCGACTTCGCCGGGGTCGCAGAGGTGCTCGGCTGCTCTCCCGCTGCGGCCCGCCAGCACGCGTCCCGTGGCCGCCGGCGGATCAAAGCGGCCGACCCGCCCGACCGGGTACCGGCAGACCTGAGCTGGGCAGTGCTCGGCGAGTTGAGCGACGCGCTGTCGCGCGGTGACCTCATTCGGCTCTCCGAGCTTCTCGCACCGGACGTGGTCATGACGGCGGACGGCGCCGGCCGGGTGAACGCGGCCGGCCGGCCGCTGGTCGGCGTGGCCGAGGTCGGGCGTTTCCTGCACGGCCTGGTGACGCTGGCCGCCCGGCATGTCGCGGGCTTCGACGCCGAACCGGTCCTGGTGAACGGCGATCCGGGTTTCGTCATCCGGCTGGACAGCGACCGGCCGCGCGACCCGAAGGTCGCCGTCTACTCGTTCGTCGTCGAGGACGGACGGGTCGCAGCCATCTACGCAGTGCTCGCCCCGGACAAACTCAGCCAGTTGACGAGGCAGCAGCAGCCGCCGCCTGCCGCTGCGCCAGCGAACATGCCTCCCCAGAGCTGAACCCCTGCGTCGTGAGGCCGAGCACGGAGTTGAACCGTGAGCGCATGTTCTCCAGCGACACGAGGTACGCGAGCTCGACCACACCCGGCTCGCCGAACCGATGCACCAGGTCGGCCACCATCTCGTCGGATACCTGGTCGAGCTGGCCGCCGCTCGCCGCCTCCGCGAACTCGAATGCCGCTCGGTAGTCGCCGTCGAAGCGGTCGGCCGTCCGCCAGCCCACCGCGTCGACGGCTACGTCCGGGTCGAGACCGCGCTGTTCCGACTCATACGTGCCGAAATCGACACACCATGAGCAGCCGATATGTGCCGCCGTGACCAGCACGACTAGGTCGGCCAGGCCCTCGGGCAGGCGGCTGCGCCGACGCAGCCCTGCGGTCTCCATCAATGCCCACGGGTAGAGAACGCCGGGGTTGTGGCTCATCGCGAGCACGGTGTCGAGGTCTTTTCCGTACCGCCGCCGCCCAATCGCGAGTGCGGCGCGAATCAGCCACGACGGAGCATGTTCGCGGTTGTCCAAGTCGAGTGTGATGCGGGCCATGGCTCCTCCCCACTAGCTGACTCCTCGATATCCGACGAGCCAGCGCCCGCGGATGTGACGCATAGCCGAGAACTGACGTCCCCTGTATGAGCTCAGACCGACGGGGTCACCTGGATGGTCTTGGTGTCGTTCAGCTGCAGAAACAGTGGTTTGCCGGCCGGATCGCTGTCGAGCTCGAACTCGACCTCGCTGACGTTGTGTTGTGCGGGGTCGACGAGATCCTCGCCACCGGTGAGCGAGAAGCAGGTCTTCTCACCCTGCGGGAGCCCGTCGAGCACCACGGTCCGGTAGTAGTAGTCGCCGTGGTAGTGGGCTTCCTGGCTGACGTTCTGGGTCTCGGTCTCCAGGCGTACCAGCCACCGGTCGCCCTGCTGCACGTACCAGCCGTTGGTCACGGTGACGACCATCGCTCCTTTCTCGGTCTCGCTCGATGCGCCTTCCGCGACGTCGATCTCCTGCCACGAGCCGTCTACCGGCGAGCAAGGAGGCGTCGCGGCCGATGTCGCCTCATTTGATGAAGTCGTGGCCGACGTCGGCGACGCAGTCTCGTCACCATCGCTGAAAAGTTTGGCGCCCGCGACACCGGCTCCTATACCAACGGCCACGATCGCCGCGCCAGCCAGAGCGAGCCGCCAGCGCCGCTGCCTAAGGCCGGTTGGCTCCGGCTCGCCAGCCCGGTCCGGCGGTGCTTTCGGTGTACTTGGCAGCACGGCTGTCCAGGGTGCTGATTCGGTGGAGTGTTGTCCGTCGGTGCCGATGGCGAGGACGGTGTACCGGTGGCTGCCCGGTTGGGTTGGCTGATCGGTGACGTGTGGTTCGGTGGCCTCACTGACCGGTGTTCCGTCGCGGCGCACTTCCCACCTGGCGACGTCGGTGAGCCCGGCGGCGGTGGGTGCCCATTGCAGGGTGACCACTCCGTCGGTGACCGAGCCGGTGAGCCCGGCCGGTTGGGCCGGGGCAGGCGTGCGGCTGGGGGCCGGGGTGTTGAGCAGGACGCCGTCGGCGGCGCGCAGGTACAGCACCGGGGTGGCCCACTCGGCCCGGCTGGCGGCCAGGATCGCGCGGCGGGCTTCGGCGACTGCAGTGTCGACTGGCCAGCCGTAGGCGATCGCCTCGTACAGGGTGCGGCTGAACGCGATGGCGGCGTCGTCGCTGATCTCGAACTGCATCGCCACCACGGCTGGAATGCCTTGGTGCACGAGGCTGGCGGCGGTGCCGGCGTACGGGTCGGCGGCGCCGATGCGCGCGCCTTGGCAGGAGTTGAGCACCGCCAGCCGCACCGGTGAGTTGGCGAGCATGACGTACAGCTCCGCGCCGGTGGCCAGCCGGCTGCGCCCGTCGGGCCCGGTGAGCACCAGCAGCCCGTCGCCGGTGTGCTGGTCCAGCCCGCCGTGACCGATGTAGTGGAACACGTGGAACTCGCCGAACATCATGGTGCGGCGCAGGTCCTCCAGCGACGCGCTGGGCAGCCGCTCCACCAGCAGGCCGCCGGCGGCTTCCAGCGGGTCGAGCGCCTCGGACAGTTGCGCCCATTCCTTGTCCACGTCCAGCGGCGGATAGTCGGTGGGACTGGAGATCATCACCAGCATCCGGATCGGGCCCGACACGGTCAGTGGCTCCACCGGCTGCGCCATGTCCACGTAGCGCACCACCGGGGTGGTGTCGAACTGGCACAGGAACCGGTGCTCCTCGGTGTCGTAGAGCAGTTCCCACGGCATGTTCCACAGCTCGTGCGCGTCGGAGAAACGCAACCGGATCCGCAAGCCCCGCCCACGCGCCTCGGTGCGGCTCAGACTGCGCCGCAACCGGTCCAGCACGTCGTCGTGGAACAACGCGTCGAACAGCGTCGCCCCGAACTGTTTGGTGTCCGGTGCAGCGTCGGTCTGCATGGCCCGCATGCCCGGAGCGGTGCGCATCTTCAACACCAGGAGCTCCAGCCGCTCCGCCGAGACCGGCGGAGCGAACGGCACCATACGTGTCTCGCCGTCCGGGGAATTGACGACCATCGCGCGGAATGCGTCACCGCTGCGCTCGATGAGCACGTCGAAGTTGTCGTAAAGGAGGGTCCTCACCAGCGCCTCCCCCGGATGTGCCGCGTCTTCCCAGGTGCAGAGTACGGCCGAGGGTCGATATGCGCCCACGCGGACATCAATTGATCAATCGATTTCACCAAACACCTCGGCAGGCCAACCCGGCCAGAACCCACCGGTTCTCAGCCTGCGTGCGATGCCGCCCATCGCTCGCGGAGGTCGCGGCAGACGTCACCTGCGGCCGCGACGAAGGGCTTGAGGACCATCGGCGGCCGACGCTCCGGATGCCAGGCGATGCCCAGCCGGCGGGGCTCGGGCTCGGGCCGGATGGGGATGACGACCACCGACGAATCGTTCTCGTCGACCGTGAGCAAGGGCAGCACCGAGTACGCCAGCCCCGAGCCGATCAGGCCCTGGATCGTCGGGTGATCGTCGGACCGGAAGACGTAGGTCGGGGAGGTGGGGGCCGCACGAAACGCGTCGTCAATGATCTGCCGGCACCCGGGGTTGCGAGTACCGATCATCGGCAGGTGTGCGACATCGGACATGCTGACCACTCGCCGGTCTGCCTCGGCACTACCCGCGGGTGCCACGAATACCATCGGGTCGTCTAGCAGCCAGCGGACCTCGAGCGGCCCCGTCTCGTGCGGCCCGATATCGATGAAGGTGACGTCGATGTCGCCGGACTCGACGGCTCGGATCAGGTCGGCACAGTCCCGCGACTCACGCAGCACGATCTCGATCCCAGGCCAGTCCTCCCGGAACATTGCGAGGAGGCGGGGAAGGATCTTGGTGCCGACGCTGGGCAGCGTCCCCACCCTCAACTCACCTTGTTCGCCGGAGGCCAGCGCCCGCAGGTCAGCAGCGGCAGAACTGACGCGGGCCAGGACAGCCCGAGCGTGGGTCATCAGCAACTGTCCCGCGGTCGTCAGCCGCACCGGCCGCGGGCCGCCCGGCCGCTCGAACAGCGGTGTGCCCACGATCCGTTCCAGGCTGCCGATCTGTTGACTGACCGCGGACTGGGTGTACCCGAGCTTCTCCGCGGCCCGGCTGAAGGTCCCCGTCTCGGCCACGGCCATCAAGGCCAGCAGATGACGCAACTCCATACCGGGCCAGGTGACGTGGCCGGTGAGACTAGTAGCGCTCATGATGAACATCAATCATAACTTCGTTTGTGCTTATAGAACCAGGTCTTCACACTGAGTGCATGGTTCTCACACACTCCGATAGCGCTGTTCGTCAGCTGGCCCAGGCTGGTCTGCGGGGTGAAGTCGTCCTCCCTGGTGACCGCAGCTACGACCCGGCCCGCGCGCTGTTCAACGGCATGATCGACCGTCGGCCCTTGGCCGTGATCCGGCCGGTCGATGCGTCCGACGTGGTTCGCGCCGTCACATTCGCACGTCGGCACGACCTCCCGCTCACAGTGCGCGGGGGCGGTCACAGCGTCGCAGGCAACGCCGCGCACGACGGCGCTTTCATGATCGACCTGTCCCGGATGAAAGCCATCCAGGTCGATCCCGAGACGAGGACGGCGCGGGCCGAACCCGGGCTCACCTTGGGCGAGTTCGACCGCGCGGCCCAGGCGTTCGGGTTGGCCACGACCCTCGGAGTCGTCTCTATGACTGGGATCGCGGGGCTCACGCTCGGCGGCGGGCTGGGGTGGCTGAACGGCCGCTACGGGCTCGCGTGCGACAACCTCATATCCGCCGACATCGTGACCGCTGACGGACGTCTGCTGAGGGCCAGCGCCCAGGAGAACGCGGACTTGTTCTGGGCCATCAGAGGAGGCGGCGGCAACTTCGGCGTCGTCACGTCCTTCGAGTACCAGCTGCATCCCGTCGACCTCGTGCTTGCCGGCGGCCTGTCGTACCCCGTGAGCACAGCGCCGCAGGATCCTGCGGTTCTACGACGACTTCGCCAAGGCGGCGCCGGACGAGCTGTCGACGGCCGCGTCGCTAGGGCTGGCCCCAGCCGGCGAGCCCATGGTGTTCATCGCGGTCTGCTATTGCGGCCACCTCGACGAGGGCGAGCGGGTATCTGCGGCCGCTGCGGACGTTCCTGCCGCCGGTCGAGGACTGGATCCAGCCCATGCCGTACCCAGACCTGCAGAGCTCTCGTGACGAAGGCTATCCAGCGGGTCGGCTGCACTACTGGAAGTCCGGCTGGTTGCGTGACCTGACCGACGGCGCCGTTGCGACCCTGATGGAGTTCCTCCCGCAGATGCCGTCCACCGCCAGCGGCATCGGCCTTCAGCAGATGCACGGCGTCGCCAGCCGTGTCACACCAACCGACACGGCCTTCGCCCATCGCGCCGAGCAGTACGACTTCCTCATCTTGTCGCAGTGGTCCGAGGCGAACGACTCGGACCGCAACGTCGAATGGACCAGAGCGCTGTTCGAGGCGATGCGGCCTCACCTCGAGGAGGCGGTGTACGTGAACAACCTGGGCGACGAGGGACCGGCCCGCGTCCAAGCGGCCTACGGGCAGAACTACCGCCGCCTAACCGCCCTGAAGAGAACCTACGATCCGGACAACATCTTTCGCGCGAACCAGAACATCGAACCCGCCACGGATCTGTCCTCGCCGTGACACCTCGGCGCACGCAGTAACCCGGCCAGACGCCGTCCCAAGCCCGTGCAGCTTGGGCTACAGAAAGTGCATCTCGATCTCCGGCTCGTCCTCGACGAGGTGGTCACAGGTCGGGCAGTACCACCTGGCCTCGAGCGGGGTTCCGCAGGCATGGTGCCGAGGCGCCTGGGCGGGGAGAGTGTGCCGCGCTCCCCAATGCGCCAGCAGGCGCAGTGCACCAGCGAGTTCCTTGCCTTCGGCAGTCAGTTCGTATGCGGCGCGGGGCGGCCGGTCGGTATAGGGCCGCGAGATGACGAGGGCGTCGCGTTCGAGCCGCTTGAGGCGCTCGGACAGCACGTTGGGGGCGATTCCCGGAATCTGCTCCAGCAGCTCGCTGAACCGCCGAGATCCGCCGAGCAGGGCCTGTACGACCAGCAGCGTCCATCGATCCCCGACCCGGGCCAGGGCCTCGGCGAGCGGGGACGTTTGGCGCTCGCGCACGGAACGCTCCCGTTCGCTCATCGCATAGAGCGTAGCCCCGGCAGACGTAACACCCGCATAGTGAGTAGTAACTTGCAAGTCGCTACTCGCTGGAGGAACGCCATGGGAGTGCTCGACGAGATTCAGGGCCAGATTCGACAGGTGGCCGAGCAGGCCGGCGCTGCGGTTGTCGGTATCGGGCAGCGGTGGGGGGTCGGATCAGGCGTGGTCATCGGCGGCGGGCGCGTCCTGACCAATGCGCACAACGTGCGCGGCGATGAGGTTCGGGTCACGTTTGCCGACGGGAACACAGCGGTCGGCCAAGTCAAGGGTCTCGATATCGACGGAGACCTCGCCGTCGTCGAGGTCGAGACCGGAAACTCGCCGACCATCGAGTGGACGGCCGACGGTGCCCCTGGACTCGGCCAACCCGTCTTCGCGCTCGCCAACCCGGGCGGACGGGGGCTGCGAGTGACCCTCGGCTTCGTGACCGGAGTCGAACGTAGCTTCCGCGGACCTCGCGGCCGCCGGATCACGGGCAGCATCGAACACGACGCGCCGCTGCTGCCCGGCTCATCGGGCGGGCCGATCGTCAGCGCGGAGGGAAAGCTGCTCGGGGTGAACACGAACCGTCTTGGCGAAGGCTTTTACCTTGCGATCCCCGCGGATGAGAGCCTGCGTACACGCGTGGACGCGCTCGCGAGCGGTCAGTCGGCTGCCCGGCCTCGGCTCGGGATCGGGGTCGCATCCGCACACGTCGCCCGGCGGCTGCGACGGGCCGTCGGTCTTCCCGAAGCCGACGGGCTGCTCGTCCAGCACGTGGAGGACGACAGCCCGGCGTCGCGAGCCGGCCTCTCCCAGGGCGACCTCGTCGTTCAGGCGGCCGGCAGTCCGGTTCGCGGCACCGAGGATCTGTTCGAGGCGCTCGAGACGGTGGCCGACGGTGAGATCGAGCTGGTGATCCTTCGCGGCACGGAGGAGCGGATGGTGCAAGTACGGCTGGCAGACGCCGCCGGGAACGGGCGAGACCACAGCGATGGGTGACACCGATCCTGCGTCGAAAGTCCTGGTCGTCGGCGGCACTGGGCTTCTCGGAGGGCGTGTGGTCAGCGAGCTTGTGCGCTGAGGCAGCTCCGTCCGGGCGCTGGTGCGCGAGGGAAGCGACGCAACCCGGCTGACCGCACAAGGCGTCGAGATCGTACGGGGCGACCTGGTCGACCCAGCCTCGCTCCCACAAGCGTGCGATGGTGTCCACGCCGTGGTGACGACGGCGGCCGGCTATGTCCGGCGGCGCAAAGGCGACTCGCTGGCCGCCGTCGATGACCAGGGCAACCGGAACTCTGGACGAAGCGCTTGCGATCGTGCGGCCGTTCCTCGACCCGCTTCTGCAGAACACCGCGAGCGGGTCATGGAGATCAGACCACCGAGCTTGGGCCTAGTTGGGCTGGCGCCACCAGGCTGAGCCGAATGCGTCGTTGTACCGCTGGGCCTGCAAGGCTATTGACCGTAGCGCTTCTCGACGGCATCGCCTGACGTGCCGAGCAATATGCCGATCGTGGCCCACGAGACACCGTGAGCTCGAGCAGCGTTGACGGCGACCGTGATCGCATGTTCGGCGGCATCCCGTGCCGTGATGGCCTCGCGCAATGCGACGTAGATCTCCACGCCGATGTCGTTCGGGCGACGGATTCTCGCCTCGTCCGGCACCTCGGGCGGATGATCCAGGTTCTCCTCGACGCTGCGCGCCACCGTGATCACCTCTGGATCTCTGCGGGCCGCATCATCGGCGTCCTCGCGTGTCGCGCCCCCGCCCTGAGCGCTCGGTTCGACGAGGCGATTTTCGCACAGGGCAGCTGATCCAAGAGCCCGTAGCACGGAACGCGCACCAGCTCAGTCGGCCTTGGGCTTTGAGCTCCAGACCGGATCGTCGCCTGCCAACCACTCGGTATTGAAACGTGCTGCGCCGTGGATCGCGGTCAGCCGCAGCTCCCCTGAGCCGGTGTTGATGAAACCGTGCGCCTCGCCGGGCGGGCTGACCACGACGTGGCCGGCGGCGACGATCACCGTCTGGTCGCCGATCCGAAACGTCGCCTGGCCCGACTCGACCACGAACACCTCGGCGTAGGGGTGCCGGTGGAGCTTCGGCCCGGCGCCGGGCTGCGAATGCACGAGGATGACGGAGAACGGAACGTCACCGTGCTCAGCGCCGACGAACTCGTGTGAATGCACGGTGTGCTCGAGCTCGTCGAACGGAATGATGCTGCCCGTCTGTCCGCCCTGATCGGTCACGATTCTCTCCGTTGATTTTGCGATGCTCACGTTGGAAGAAGGTCTGCACTCAGATCGTGGCGGACCTGGAGGACGCAGAGGTGCCTGTCAACCGCCGACCGTAACGCTGACGAGCAGCCTCGCCCGACGTGCCGAGGACGGCGCCGATCTTGGACCAGGTGACGCCACGCGCTCGAGCGGCGTCAACGGCGACCGCAACGGCATGTTCGGCGTCCGCCCGTGCCGTGGCGGCATCACGCAGTGCGTCGTAAGTCTCCCGGTCGATCTCGTCCTCGGCACGAGGCTCGTATGACTCGGCTTTGTCGGCTAATTCCGAGGCGTGGTTCAGGATCTCCTGCAGACTGCGCGGCATTGGATCACCTCAGGAACTTCATGCGAGCAGGCATGGCGTGAATGATGACGGAGCGTTGCAGTTGCCACCGACATTGAAAGATCCGACTGCCACGCCTGTGGACAGTGGTCAGCGGATCCACGGCGGTGGACGAGTGGAGCCGAGCCGTCAGGACGGCATCGCACCGGTCGGCGCTGTGGAGTCCGCCCACCCTCCGTCAGTGGCCGTCGTTAAGGTCTGCACGAAAGCGTAAGCCTGTGAGTTTGAACCGGGGAGGCGCGGCCCGTGCTGCACCTACACCGGTCCGAGCGCGCCGACTGCCTGGTCGACGGGCTCGCCGATGTGCTGCGCGAGCCGCCGGCCGATCCGTTCGCGCCGGAGGTCGTCGCGGTGCCGGCCCGAGGTGTCGAGCGGTGGGTCACCCAGCGGCTGTCGCACGTGCTCGGCACGTCGCCGGATGAACAGGACGGCGTCTGCGCCAACGTGCGGTTCCCGCACCCGTCGGCGCTGGTCGCCGACGCCCTGGCTCCGTGCCGCGGGAATCGAGCCCGACGAGGATCCGTGGCAGCCCGACCGGCTGGTCTGGCCGCTGCTGGAGACCATCGACGAGTGCGCGCCGCAGGAGTGGTGCGCGACGCTCGGGCGGCACCTCGGCATCGGCGACGCTGCGCTCGCCATCGAACCGGACGGCGGCTGGCCACCGCCCGCCATCTCGCCGCCCTGTACGACTCCTACGGCGCCCATCGTCCGTCGATGCTTCGGTCGTGGGCGGACGGCGACGACTCCGACGTGTCCGACGACCTGCGCTGGCAGGCCGAGCTGTGGCGGCAGGTGCGCGGCCGGGTCGGCCTGCCGAGCCCGGCCGAGCGCCTCGCCCCTGCCTGCCAGCGGCTGCGCACCGAGCCCGATCTCGTCGACCTGCCCGGCCGGCTGTCGCTGTTCGGGCCCACCCGGCTGACCACCGCGCAGCTCGAGGTCGTCGTCGCTCTCGCCGAGCACCGCGACGTCCACCTGTGGCTCCCGCATCCCTCCCCCGCCTTGTGGGAGCGGGTCGCTGCCTTCGCCGGCCCGGGCGAGGTCCCGAAGCGGCGTAACGACGCGACGGCCGACGTTCCCCGCAACGTCCTGCTGGCGAGTCTCGGCCGCGACTCCCGTGAGCTGCAGGTCCGCATCACGGCAGGCGCGGAGACCGTCGAGAACCATCACCATCCACTCGCTGAGCGTCCGCTGACCCTGCTCGGGCGGCTGCAGCAGTCATTGCAGGACGACGCCGAGCCGGTTCCGCATCCGAAGCCACTGCTCGAGCCCGCCGACCGAACCCTTCAGGTGCACGCCTGCCACGGCCCGCAGCGGCAGGTCGAGGTGCTGCGCGAGGTGCTGGTCGGCCTGCTTGCCGAGGACACCACCCTCGAGCCACGCGACGTGCTCGTCATGTGCCCGGACATCGAGGACTACGCGCCGCTGATCTCCGCGACGTTCGGCCTTGCCGACGACACCGCAGCAGACGATAACCGCCACCCCGGCCACCGGCTCCGGGTCCGGCTCGCCGACCGGTCGCTGCGCCAGACCAATCCGCTGCTGGCCACAGTCGCGGCGCTGCTCGAGCTTGCCGACGCGCGGGTGACCGCCAGCCAGGTGCTCGACCTCGCCGCCTCGACACCGGTCCGCCGACGGTTCCGGTTTTCCGACGACGACCTCGAACGGCTCCGCGGCTGGGTGGCGGCGTCAGGCATCCGCTGGGGGCTCGACGGCGAGCACCGCGCGCCGTACGACCTCGCCGCAATCCCGCAGAACACCTGGCGCACCGGCCTCGACCGCATCCTGCTGGGCGCCGCGATGGCCGAGGACGGGCTGCGCTGGATCGACAAGGCGCTTCCGCTGGACGACGTCGACAGCAGCGACATCGACCTCGCCGGCCGGCTGGCCGAGCTGGTCGACCGGCTGGCGATCACGCTCGACGACCTCACCGGCGAGCACCCGCTCGCCCACTGGCTCGACACCCTCGGCGCCGGCATGGCCCGGCTCACTGACGTCACCGAGACCGACACCTGGCAGCTGGCCCAGGCCCAGCGCGAGCTCGCTCAGGTCGCTCAGGACGCCGCCGAACGCGCGGCGTCGATCATGCTGACGCTGGCCGACGTCCGCGCCCTGCTCGCCGACCGGCTGCGCGGGCGTCCGACCCGGGCCAACTTCCGCACCGGCGAGCTGACCATGTGCTCGATGGTGCCGATGCGCTCGGTGCCGCACCGGGTGGTCTGCCTGCTCGGGCTCGACGACGGCCGGTTCCCGCGCACAGCGAGTCTCGACGGCGACGACGTCCTCGCCCGCGACCCGCGAGTCGGCGAGCGCGACCCGCGCAGCGAGGACCGCCAGCTGCTGCTCGACGCGATTCTGGCCGCGAAAGACCACCTGGTCGTCCTCTACACCGGCGCCGACCCGCGCACCAACGCCCCGCGCCCACCCGCCGTGCCTGTCGGCGAGATCCTGGACGCAGCTGACGCCCTGGTCCGCACATCCGATGACCGCCCGGCGCGCGAGCACCTCGTCGTCCATCATCCGCTGCAGCCGTTCGACAAGCGCAACTTCGTCCCTGGCGAGCTCGGCGCCGAGGGTCCATTCAGCTTCGACCGGCAGTCACTGGCCGGAGCCGTCCGAGCCGGGCAATCCCGCCTCGCGCCAGGCTCGTTCCTACATCCACCGCTGGCTCCGCCCGACGAGCCCGACGAACTCGCCCTCGACGACCTGATCGCGTTTCTCGAGCACCCGGCGAAGGCGTTCCTGCGGCAGCGGCTCGGCGTCACGCTGGTCGGCGACGACGAGGAGCTCGACGACGCGCTCGCCATCGAGCTCGACCCGCTGAACCGATGGGCGGTCGGCGACCGGCTGCTGCGTGCGCGGCTGTCCGGCGCCGACGCTTTGAGCTGCGTCCAGGCCGAGTGGCGACGGCAGACGCTCCCGCCGGGCGAGCTGGGCAAGCGGGTCGTCGACGGGGTCATGGCCGAGGTCGAGCCGCTGGTCGCGGCGAGCGAGGCGCTCCGCACCGGCTCCGCGCGGACGATCGACATCGCCGTCGACGTCACCGGCCGTCGCCTGGTCGGCACGGTCAGCGGAATCCACGACGGGACTGTCGTCCGCGTCGAGTACTCCCGGCTCTCCGCCAAGCACCGGCTGCGCGCGTGGGCGCAGCTGCTGGCTCTGACGTCGGCCCATCCGGACACAGCGTGGACGGCCGTGACGGTCGGCCGGGACCGAAGGGAAGGCGTCGCGGCATCACGCCTCGGACCCGTCGACGAGGACACGGCCCGTCAGCATCTGGCCGAGCTGGTCGAGCTGCGGACACGAGGCCTGTGCGCGCCGCTTCCGCTCGCGGTCAAGACGTCGGCCGAATACGCCGCCAAGCGCGTGAACGCGACGGCCGCCAATGCGCAAGCCCTCGCGGAGAAGGAATGGGCGAGCGACCGGTACGAGGCCGAGCAGGCCGACCCCGCGCACCGGTTGGTGTGGGGCGATCCGGCGCCGTTCGACGTCCTCCTCGCCGAGAAGGCCAGCGACGAGGAGCAGCCGATCGGCTGGCTCGGCGACGAGCCGCACCGGTTCGGCGCGCTGGCCCGCCGGCTCTGGGAGCCGCTGCGGGCGGCCGAGAAGCTGGAGTCGGCATGACGTCCGTGATCGACGTCGCGCCGTTCGACGTCTGCGGTCCGCTGCCGACCGGCACCACGGTGCTGGAGGCCAGCGCCGGCACCGGCAAGACGTACACGATCGCCGCGCTCGCCACCCGGTACGTCGCCGAGGGCGTCGCCGAGTTGCCCGAGCTGATGCTCGTCACGTTCAGCCGGGCGGCAACTCAGGAGCTGCGCGAGCGGGTGCGAGAACGGCTGGTCACCGCAGAGCGTGGCCTGGCCGACCCGTCGAGTGCCAGGCTCGACCGCGACGACCCAGTGTTGGCCCTGCTCGCCGACGCGCCGGACGAGGAGGTCGTCAGGCGTCGGCACCGGCTCACCCGCGCGCTAGCTGCGTTCGATGCGGCGACCATCGCGACCACGCACGGCTTCTGCCTGCAGATGCTGGCTGGACTGGGCATGGCCGGCGACCTGGAGCCGGATGCGACGTTCGTCGAGGACGTCGACGATCTGGTGGTCGAGGTGGTGGGCGACCTGTACGTGCGCCGGTTCGCCGCCGAGACCGCGGAGCCTGCACTTGATCTGCGTACCGCGCTCATGGTCGCCCGGGCGGCGATCGGCGACCCGCAGGCAACGCTCGTCGAACCCGACGCCGCCGGACGGCTCGTCGGCTCACCTGCGCTACGCGTTGGCGGCAGACACAGAGAAAGAGGTGTATCGCCGCAAGCGGATGCGCCGCCTACTCGACTACGACGACCTGGTGAGCCGTCTCGACGACGCGCTGCGCGACCCGGTGCGCGGCGCGGCCGCAGTCGAGCGGGTCCGCTCGCGGTACCGGGTCGTGCTGGTCGACGAGTTCCAGGACACCGATCCCGCTGCAGTGGCGGATTCTGGAGACCGCATTCCACGGCGCGACGACGCTGGTGCTCATCGGCGACCCGAAGCAGGCGATCTACGCCTTCCGCGGCGCCGACCTCGTCACCTACCTCGAGGCGACCGGCGCGGCGTCGGAGCACCGCACACTCGCCCGCAACTGGCGCAGCGACGAGGCACTGCTCACTGCGCTCGGGGCGGTGTTCCGGGGCGCGGCGCTGGGCGACGAGCGAATCCCGGTGCGCGATGTGGAGGCGTCGCAGGACGACGCCCGGCTGGAGGACGCCGGCCCGCCGCTGCGACTGCGGGTGGTGAAGCGCTCACTGGCCGACGTGTCCGACCGGGCGAAGATCACCGCGAAGGTGGCGCGGCGGATCGTCGCTGAGGACGTCGCGTGCGACATCGTCGGGCTGCTCGACGGCCCGGCTCGGCTGGCACTGGACGGCGTCGCGCGGCCGATCTCGCCCGGCGACATCGCGGTGCTGGTCCGCACGAACGACCAGGCGGCGCTGGTCCGCGACACGCTGGCTACGGCGGGTGTCCCGGCCGTGCTCACCGGCAGCCGCAGCGTCTTCCTCGCGCCGACCGCCCGGGACTGGCTGTGCCTGCTGCGTGCACTGGAGCAGCCGCACCGGGCCGGGCTGGTGCGCGCCGCAGCGCTGACCCCGTTCGTCGGCTGGACACCGCGGCAGCTCGCCGACTCCGGCGACGCGGGCACCGACGAGCTTGGCCAGCTGCTGCGGTCATGGCGGGACGTGCTCGCCGCTCGCGGCGTCGCGGCGCTGCTGGAGGTCATGACGTCGTCCGGGCTGGTCGAGCGGCTACTCGGCGCCGACGACGGCGAGCGCCGGCTCACCGACGTCCGGCACATCGGCCAGGCGCTGCACGCGGCGGCGGTGACCGGCCGGCTCGGCCTGGCGGCGATCGTCGAGTGGCTGCAGCGGCGGATCAATGAGGCGGCCGACGACGCGGCGGAGGAGCGCAGCCGTCGGCTGGAGTCCGACGCCGATGCGGTGCAGGTGGTGACCATCCACGGCGCCAAGGGCCTGCAGTTCCCGGTCGTCTACGTGCCGTACGGGTGGGACCGGTACGTGCCAGAGAACCCCGACCCGCTGCGACTGCACGCCGACGGCGGCACCCGGCTGCTCGACGTCGGCGGCAAGGACGGGCCAGGGTATTTGGAGCGCCGCGACGCGCATCTCGCCGAGGAGCTGGGCGAGGACCTGCGGCTGCTCTACGTGGCGATGACCCGAGCCCGCTGCCAGGTCGTCGCGTGGTGGGTGCCCGCAACGACCGCCGAACACGCGCCCCTGAGCCGACTGCTGTTCAGCGACTTCGACCCGGCCGCGGAACCGCCCACCCGAGTTCGGCTGATGCGCGACGTGGACGTGCGCGGCCGCCTGGTCGACCTGTTCGCGTTCTCGGGCGGAACCGTCGCGGTCGAGGACGTGGGCGACGACCGGTCGGCTCGCTGGCAACCGGTCCTCGGCTCACCGCCTCTGCTGGCGGCCGCGGCCTTCGACCGCCGGCTGGACGAGGGCTGGCGCCGCACCTCCTACACCGGGCTCACCCGGTTCCTGCACGACGATGTGGTGCCCGACCCGGGCGTCGGCAGCGAGCCGGAGCTGGAGGTCGAGGAGCGGCAGGACGAGCCCGCGACTCCTGCCGTGGCGCCTGCGGCCTCGGCGGACCTGCTCGAAGAGGCGCTGCGCACCGTCCCCTCGCCGCTGGCCGACTTCCCGTCCGGCGCGGCGTTCGGAACCCTCGTCCACACCGTGCTGGAGCACGTCGACCCGGCCGCGGACGACCTCGCCGCCGAACTGCGCGATCGATGCACCGAGGCTGTAGAGCGGCGGTTCGGCACGCCGGTCGACCCGGGGGCCCTCGCCGAGGGCTTACTTCCGCCGATCACAACCCCGCTCGGACCTCTTGCTGACGGTCGTCGTCTGCGCGACTTCCCGCTCGCCGACCGGCTGGCCGAGCTGGACTTCGAGCTGCCGCTGGCCGGCGGCGACCAGCCACGCGCCGACGACGCGACCGTCGCGGCCATCGCCGACTTGCTGCGCACCCACCTGCCGGCATCGGACCCACTGGCGCGGTACGCCGGCGCCCTCGATAGCCCAGGCCTGCGTGGCCAGCGGTTACGTGGCTACCTTTCCGGCAGTCTCGACGCCGTTCTCCGAGTGCGGTCGCCCGACGGTGACGCCCGTTACGTCGTCGTGGACTACAAGACCAACTGGCTCGGCAGCTTCGGCCCATCCGGCGCCGAGCCGCTGACCGCCTGGGACTACCGGCCCGAGGCGATGGCCGCCGAAATGATCCACGCGCACTACCCACTGCAGGCACTGCTCTACTCCGTCGCGCTGCACCGGTTCTTGCGCTGGCGGCAGCCCGGCTACGACCCGGCAACCCACCTCGGCGGTGTGCTCTACCTGTTTCTCCGCGGCATGTGTGGCCCGGACACCCCTGTCGTTGACGGCGCGCCGTGCGGCGTGTTCTCGTGGCAGCCGCCAGCGGCACTTGTCGAGGACATCTCCGTTTTATTCGACCGTGGTGCGCCATGACCGTGCTGCTCGAGAATCCTCACGACGATCTTCACGACGTGCGGCTGGCGACCCGAGCGCGGGGACTGCTCGCCGAGTTCAACGCCGCCGGAGTGCTCACCTCCGCCGACATCCACGTGGCTACGACCGTCGGCCGGCTGTGCGGCGAGTCAAACGATGACGTGCTACTCGCCGCGGCGCTCGCCGTACGGGCCGTCCGTGAGGGCTCGGTGTGCCTCGATCTCGCAGAAGCCCACCGATCGGCCGGTGACGTCGATGATCCGGCCGACCTGAAAGCACTCCCCTGGCCCGAGCCCTCCGCCTGGCTGGCGGCTTGCGCCGAGAGCCCGGGGATCGCAATAGGCGTCGACGGGCCGGAGGACCGCCCGCTGCGCCTCGTCGATGGCTTGCTCTATCTCGATCGTTACTGGCGGGAGGAGCAACTCGTCCGCGATCAGCTGGACACCCGCACGTCCCGCACGCCGCCGGTTGTCGATACCGAACGGTTGCGCGCTGCGCGGAGATCGCCTCTTCCCCGGGGCGGCGCCCGACCTGCAGCGCCTCGCGGTGGCAGCCTGCGTCACCGGCTGGGTAACTGTGATCGCCGGCGGACCGGGCACCGGCAAGACCACGACGGTCGCCCGTTTGCTCGCCGTGCTTGCCGAGACGCTCGAAACGACGCCACGCGTGGCACTTGCCGCACCAACCGGCAAAGCGGCTGCGCGGATGCAGGAGGCGGTGACCGAGGAGTTCGCCCGCCTCACCCGCGAGGGGATCGACGTTCCACCCGCTCCCCCGGCCTCGACCCTGCACCGCCTGCTCGGCTGGCGCCCAGACTCACACAGCCGCTTCCGCTTCAACCGGCACAACCACCTGCCGTACGACCTGATCGTCGTCGACGAGACCTCGATGGTGTCTCTGACCCTGATGTCCCGGCTGCTGGAAGCGATGCGCCCGGACGCACAGCTCGTCCTGGTTGGCGACCCCGACCAGCTCGCCTCCGTCGAGGCCGGCGCCGTGCTCGGTGACCTGGTCCGCCGCCGACCCCGTCCCGTACCGGACGACCGATCTACCTACCTCTCCTCGCTGCTACCGGGGGACGTCCAACCCGTTGATGAGGTCGAAACCGAGCTCCGCACCGACGTGGTCAGGCTGCGGACGGTCCATCGTTACGGCGGCGCAATCGCCGAACTAGCCGAAGCAATCCGTCGCGGCCGCGCCGACGACGTCATGGCCGTCCTTCGCCGGGGCGACCCACAGGTCGAATTCGTCGAGACCGAC
The DNA here is from genome assembly GCA_963819885.1 of uncultured Actinomycetota bacterium. GTDB lineage: Bacteria > Actinomycetota > Actinomycetes > Jiangellales > Jiangellaceae > JACVRX01. Next base: position 105,927 of record CAWFXV010000023.1, read on the forward strand.
CTGGATGCCCGCAATCCAGCCGGCCTCGACGGCCTCCGTGCCGATGTCGTGAACGCGGGCCGAGCACTCATCGAAGCGGCGTTCGCCGGCGACGCGCCCGCCGCCCTAGAAGCGCTGGACCAACACCGCCTGCTGTGCGCCCACCGTCGCGGCCCATACGGCGTCGCCCGCTGGAGCCAAGAGGTCGAGCGCTGGCTCGCCGCCGCCGTACCTGAATTCGAACCCGATCGAGAGTGGTACATCGGCCGCCCGCTCATCATCACCGCCAATGACTACGAGCTCGGCCTCTTCAACGGCGACGCCGGTGTCGTCATCGACCGCAGCACTACCGGCCCCGCTGCCGTCTTCACCCGTGGAACCGACGTCATCGAAGTCGCACCCAGCCGACTCGACGCCGTCCAAACCGTCCACGCCATGACCGTCCATCGCGCCCAAGGCAGCCAGTTCGCCCGAGTCTCCGCCCTCCTCCCGCCGTCTGAATCGCCGCTCCTCACCCGCGAGCTGCTCTACACCGCCGTGACCCGGGCCCGCCAGTCCGTACGAGTCCTCGGGAGCGAGGCCTCGATCCGCACCGCCGTCGACCGACCAATCGTGCGAGCAAGCGGATTCAGGTCCCGTTGATCGTGTTCACGTTGACACGGTGATGTCTGCTGGCATCGGCTCGTCCACAGATCCTGTCGCCACGCTCGCGCCCGATCAGATGGTCCGGCACGCTCGCTTGAGCCGAACCGTCGAAAGGCTGGCACCATGGTGGCTGACGAGCGAGCCAGGCACGAGCTACACGGCCGACTGGCTGACGTACTTGGATCCAAGGAGGCGACGACTCTGATGAGCCTGCTCCCTCCTGTTGGTTGGGCCGACGTCGCCACCAAGTACGACCTCGAAGGCCTGGGCAGGGAGCTTCGCGCGGAGATCGGACAACTGCGCAGCGAACTACACGGCGAGATCGGTCAACTGCGTGGGGAGTTCCGCGGAGACATCGGGCAGCTGCGCGCAGAGTTTCACCGCGAACTGGGTGTACATACCCGAACTTTGATGATCAGCATGCTCACCATGGCGATAGCGGTGGCCGGGCTCGCGTTCGGGGCCGCCAGCCTGATCTGACCCGCAGGGTTCTACACCCAGACCAGGGCGTGACGTCGCGCCAGTCGTGTCGTGCGGTCGACCTGTCGGCGGTGGCCCACATACTTGAGCCACTTCGGCCAGCCAGCACGAAAGGTGTCGACAGGTGGCGCACGACCTCCGGCCCTTCGAGCACCTCACCGCACCAACGCCGCGCTTTCACCTGCGGCCCGAGGAGGTCCGGGTGACAACGGTCCAGCGTGCGCTGTTCAATCACCGGCCTGAATCCGCGGCCGCGCCGCGGATGGCGGCGTTCAGCGGCGTTGGAACAGTGCGTCCACCTCGATCGTGATCCCGAGCTCGGGGATCTGGACTCGCTCACCGGCGCGGGCCCTCGCTTGTTCGACGTAGCGGCCCTGTTCCAGGCGATACGACACCACCTCGACCCGCGGGTCCTGCTCGACCCGGAGGTACCAAGGGATGCCGGCTTCGGCATAGAGCAGGGGTTTGAGGACCCGGTCGCGAAACCGGCCGGTCTCCGAGACGATCTCCGCCACCAGCGGCACGTCGGCCGCGTCGTTGACAACCTGGTCGGTGACCTTGGCGAGTAAGACGTCAGGGATGTTGATCCGCCCAGAGGTGAGCCTGACGTTGCCACCAGGGAACGCCTCGAAACCCTCTGGAGCCTGCCGCTGAAGCTCCTGCCACAGCGGGCCCACTAGCCGCTGGTGGGCATTGCCTGGAGACGGACTCATCACGAGATCACCGTCGACCAGTTCGATGCGGACGCCGTCCATCTCGGCAGGGCATACTTCCCCGGGCTGAACGACTCGCGCGCATACCTGGACGGGATCGTCGTCGATTGGGAATCGATGGACAAGACGTCCACCACGTATGAGGGTCGGTATGACCTCGGCTTCACCGCAGTGCACGAGGTCGGCCACTGGTTCGCCCTCGCCCACACTTTCGACGGCGGCTGCAACGCATTCGGCGACTACGTCGATGACACGCCGGCGATGAAGGTCCCGACGAGCGGCTGCCCGGCTGACGGGACGAAGGACACCTGCCCGCGCGATCCGGGCTTCGATCCGATCCACAACTTCATGGACTATTCGTACGACCAGTGCTACACCGAGCTGACCAAGGGTCAGGCCGAGCGGTCGCACGATTACTGGCTCGCGTTCCGCGCCTAGCCTCGGTTCCGCCCGGAGGCGCTATGCGGTATCCCTTTCGGCGAGAGCAACATGCCACGCTCCGCGGTGCAGCACCGACGTGCGTAGCCCGTGGTCGTGGAGGATGGCGAGCATCCGTGATGGGTCGTGCACGAACGAACGGAACGGTCGTCGTCGGATCCGCCGGATCAGGTTCTCCATGCCGACGAGCAGTCGGGCGCCGAAGTTGCCCGGCGGGTAGCTGAACACGAGCAGCCGCCGAGCATGGTCCGCGGCGGCCCCGAGCAGTCGCGCGTAATCGGGATAACAGCACACGACCCGGTGCAGCACCACGACATCCGCCGAGGGAACGACGTGTGGCGTGAGCGCGATGTCGACGACTCGTCGATCGGCTCGTTCGGACAGGCCGGCTGCGCGAAGCAGCGCGACAGCCTCCGCCTCGTAGGCCGATGACAGCTCGACGTTGACGGTGCGAGCAGCGCCCCGCTTGAGCAGCTCCAGCTGGATGTCCCCGATACCACCGCCGACCTCCAGCACCGTCGCCCCATCAACGCCTCGGTCGGTGAGTGCCTCGAGCATGCGGCCGGCCGTCGGGTCGAGCCCCTTGCGGCGGTAGCGCTTGGCGAGACGGCGCGCGAACGCGGCATCGAACTCGTCCTCACACCCGGGCGGGTCACAGCAAGCGGCCATGGAACCGAGTCTTGCGCACAGCTGTCGCCGACATGCGTCAGGATCAGAGATGTGAACCGCCCGGCCGTTCCGCTGTCCCGGCACCTGCTCAGGGTTCGCGACCTGATCGACCGTGCTTATGCGGAACAGCTCGACATCGCCGCCCTCGCCCGTAGTGCATGGGTCTCCCAGGCATATTTCAGCCGGAGCTTCAAGTCGGCGTTCGGCGAGACTCCGCACCAGTACCTCATGAGCCGGCGCATGGAGCGGGCAATGGCTTTGCTTCGCACTGGCGAGCTGTCGGTGACTGAGGTGTGCTTCGCGGTGGGGTTCTCCAGCCTCGGCTCGTTCAGCACCCAGTTCCGGCGCTTCGTCGGCGACAGTCCCAGCGCCTACCGGGAGCGCGACGGTCACGACGACCTGGCGAAGGTGCCGAGCTGCTACGTGCGGATGTGGACCCGCCCCCGAGGTCGCTCTGCGTGACTGGGCAGTTTTCGAGAAGCCGACGCCCAGCAGAGCTTCCTAACGTCGACGATGACGTCGCGGTGATCGCGACGGATCTCTCCGGGAGGCTTGTGATGGAGCGAGTTCAGTCCAAGGACGGCACCGCGATCGCGTTCGACCAGCTGGGCGAGGGTGCACCACTTGTCCTGGTGGCCGGGGCGTCCTGCGATCGGTCGATTGACGCGCCAATCGCCGACGAGCTGGCTAGGCACTTCACCGTGCTCAACTACGACCGCCGCGGTCGGGGCGACAGCGACGATACGCTGCCGTTCGCCGTCGAGCGTGAGATCGAGGACATCGACGTGCTGCTCGCTGCAGCGGGTGGTTCTGCGACTGTGGTGGGTCTCTCGTCCGGTGCGGTGCTGGCCGCCGAGGCGGCAGCCGCGGGGCTCCCGATCGCTGGGCTGGTCATGTGGGAGCCACCGTTCAGCGTGGATCCTGACGGCCCGCGGCGGGCGAAGGAGTACTCCGCGGAGCTGGCCGCGCTGCTCGCCGCGGACCGCCGCGGTGATGCGGTGACGCTGTTCATGCGGCGGGTCGGCGTACCCGAGGAGATGATCGCCGGAATCCGGCAGTCGCCCTACTGGCAGCTGGGTGAAAGCCTGGCTCCCACGCTGGCCTACGACGACGCGGTGATGGGCGACAGCACGATCCCGGCCGACCGGTTCGGCCGCATCGCTGTACCGACCCTGGTCCTCGCCGGCTCAAAGAGCCCGGATTCCCTGCGACAGGCGGCGGCGCAGGTCGCAGCCACGATTCCCGGCGCGCGCCATGAGATCCTCGACGGTCAGGACCACAACGTTGCTGGCGACGCTCTGGCACCGGCCGTGGCAGCGTTCACTAGGCGGTGAACCGTCTCGGGGACGCATGGACCACCATCCGATGTGCCGCGGAGTACCAAGGTCGCTACTGAGGAGGCAGCGCATGATCACCGGAGTCGGTCTGGTGTGCGTCTTCGTCCTCGACATGGACGAGGCGCGCGACTTCTACACGGACAAGCTCGGCCTCGAGGTCGGCGTGGACATGGTGCGAGACGGTGTCCGTTGGCTCACCGTCCACTCGCCCGATCAACCCGGGGTGCCGATCATGCTGGTCGATCCCGCGCCACCGGTCGTGGACGGCGAGGCGGCCGAGCAAATCCGTTCGTTGGTGGCGACCGGCTATCTGGGTCCTGGTGCGCTCACCACGAATGACTGCTGGGCGACATTCCACGAGCTGAAAGCGAAGGGCGTGGAGTTCGTCGAGGAGCCCGAGGAGCGCTTCTACGGCATCGATGCCGGGTTCCGCGACCCGTTCGGCAACCACTGGCGGCTCACCCAGCCGAAGCAGGTCGTCCCGAGCGGCTAGGTTCTTCCGAGCCGGTGTCAGGGCCCGGCCGATTTCACCTTCTTGCCCTCCCTACAAACCGCGAGCGTCGGCGGCACGATCACCACGCGCGATGGACGGTCGGTGACCGTCGACATGAGATGGGAAGGCACCGGCCCCATTGAGATCACGACTAACACAACGATTTTCCCGGGGTTCACCGGCCACTTTGTCGGCCAGGAGCGAGACGCCGTGGCCACCGGAACCGTGGTGGTTGACGGTGACACGCTCGTCGACGGCTCGACCACAAACGCAAGGATCGAGACGCTCGAGGACAACAACATCTCCCACCCATAGGTAACCGGGCCCAAGCGACCCGGCGCGACTAGACGGGCTCGAGCCGCAAGCGAGGGCCAGGACTCGTCGATGCCGTTGCGTTGAACCGGCCGCCGCGGCCATCCGTGCCCTGTTGAGGGGTTCGTCGGCGGAGTGCGGCGCGTGGCATACCGGTGCGAACGAGGTGTCCTCATATCTGCTCATGGCGCAATCGATCATCTGCGGTGACCGGCCGACAACGAGCCAGCGCTCCTGGGCGTCGCCGTCGACCGAACGCGCGGAAAGGAGTCCGTGATGTTCGAACGAGTTCGTCATGCCCACAGTCAGTCAACGGCCGCCAAGGCTGGGCGCCGCAAGGCGGGGCCCCGACGCAGGACCGCATCCAGGCGCGCCGCAGCCCTCGGGTCTGTGGCAGCCGTTGTCACGGCGGGGCTTTCGGCAACCATGCTCGGCCCAACGGCCAACGCCCAGACCGACGATCCGATCATGCTGCACCCGAGGCTGGCGGTGGAGACGGTCGCGAGCGGGCTGGTCACGCCGATCAGCCTGGCGTTCCTCGGCGACGATGACCTGCTGGTGTTGGAGAAGAACACCGGGAAGGTACAGCGCGTGGTGGGCGGCACGATCCAGTCCACCGTGCTGGACCTGGCGGTGAACTTCGGGTCGGAGCGTGGGCTGCTGGGGATCGCCCTGCACCCGGACTTCCCGACGAATCCCGGGGTCTACCTGTACTGGACCGAGAGCACCACCGGTATGGACACGGCCGTGCTCAACCAGACCCCGCTGCTCGGCAACCGGGTCGACCGGTACGTCTGGGACGGATCCGCGCTGTCTGAGGATCGGAACCTGATCAAGATCCGTGCCCTGCAGCAGGACGCGGATCAACCAGAACGCGGCAACCACGATGGCGGTGTGATCGCGTTCGGACCCGACGGCAACCTCTACATCGTGGTCGGGGACGTGGGTCGGCGCGGCCAGCTGCAGAACCTGGTCGATGGACCGTTTGGACCCGGTCAGCCCGATGACCAGTTCGGCGGCCCGCAGCCGGATAACGCCCATCTGACCGGGGTGATCCTGCGCCTAGACGACGACGGCGGCACGCCGTCGGACAACCCGTTCTTCGACGCCGGCGCGGCCATGGGCGGAGAGGTCGGCGAGAACATCCAGAAGATCTTCGCCTACGGGCTGCGGAACAGCTTCGGGATGGCCTTCGATCCGATCTCCGGCGACCTGTGGGAGCAGGAGAACGGGGACGACACCTTCAGCGAGCTCAACCGGGTCGAACCCGGCTTCAACTCCGGCTGGATCCAGATCATGGGACCGCCGGACCGCATCGCCCAGTTCAAGGCCATCGAGACCAGCACGGCCACCGACCCGCTGCTGGGCACGGTCTACTTCGGGCTGCAGCAGGTTCGGTGGCCGCCGACGAACATCGCCGACTCACCCGAGCAGGCCCTGTCCCGGCTGTTCATGCTGCCCGGCGCGCAGTACAGCGCCCCGGAGTTCAGCTGGAAGTTCGAAGTCGCCCCGGGAGGCATCGGCTTCGTCGACGGCAACGGCCTGGGCGCCCAGTTCAGGGGCGACCTGTTTATGGGCGGCGCGCGCAACTTCCTGGAAGGCGGGCACCTGTTCCACTTCAATCTCACCGGGAATCGCGCAAAGATCGGCGTCGACGACCCCAGGCTGGAGGACCGGGTTGCTGACAACAACCACAAGTTCGACATCACCGAAAGCGAGAGCCTGCTCATCGGGACGGACTTCGGGGTCGTGACCGACATCGAGACCGGTCCGAACGGCAACCTGTTCTTGGTGTCGTTGGACCAGGGCGAGGTCCACCAGATCTCCCGGCGATAAGCCCACTCCGGAAGGAGAAAGGAATGCGCAAGACGATCGTGCTCGTCCTCACCGCTGCGCTGGCACTAATCGGGCTGGCGCCAACGGCCTGGGCCGGCGAGAACTTCGTGGCGCCGCTGTCCGGCGCCCAGGAGGTCCCGGCACGCGACACGCCGGCGACCGGCGTGGCGAAGTTCAAGCTCCGCGAGGACGGACCTGCTGTTCAAGGTCAACGTGGAGAACATCGACAACGTCTTTGCAGCGCACATCCACTGCGGTGCCGTCGGGGTGAACGGCCCGGTCGGCGTCACCCTGTTCATGGGGACGCCAGCGGGAGGCGCCTTCGACGGCACCCTGGCCGAGGGAACGATCATCGCCCCCGACCCCGGAAACGCCTGCGGCTGGGCCGACGTGGCCGCCGTCCTCACCGCGATCCAAAGCGGCAACACCTACGTCAACGTGCACACCAACGACGGCGTGCCGCCGGCCAACACCGGGCCCGGGGACTTCCCCGGCGGCGAGATCCGCGGCCAAATCCAGTAGCGATGTCCACCGAGTCAGTCCGAAGAGGGCCCCAGCGGGGCCCTCTTCCTCGTCTAACCAATGCAGCACATGCTGACACCGCCCGGCGCTGTGCGGAACGAGCGTGCACGATCAGTCGCCCGGCGCCACAATTGGCGGAGGACCGGCCGGGACTACGCCGCCTCGGGATCAGATCGCGTGCTCGGCTGGCCGGACCCGGGACAGTTGGATCAGAATCGCGATCCAAGGGAGCAGCACCGTCACGAGCACCCGCTGCACCACTCCGGTCCACGACTCGGCAACACCGCTGAACAACAGAACCAGCAGCACCAGCCCCACCACCCCGGTGGTAATGGAGTAGGCACGGCGGTCCCGCCACGACTCGTCGCCGCGGAAGGCGCGGGCGAACACCAGCGGCGCAGCGATGAGCGCGAGAAAACCACGAGGCTGACCAAGTCGTGGGTCACGCTGTGCCAGGACACGTCGAGGGCCTCGATCCGCGCGGCGCAGGCGTCCAGCCGGCTGCGGCAGTCGGCTGGATCCTGGCCGCCACGGTCACTGTTCAGCTCAGACGGTGATGATGACCGATCGGCGACTCGGAACCCAGCGCCTTACCTTATGCGGCTTTCACCCGGACGCCAGAGCGCCGGACGCCGATGACGTGGTCCGGGTCGGCCAACACCTGAAGGTCTGCGATCGGGTCGGCATCGAGACCAATGACATCTGCGTCGTATCCATCAGCCAGCAGGCCGCTTCGCGGCGCCTGCGGGCCGAGAGTCTGGGGGCCATTCGCGGTCGCGGCTTCGATCGCCTCCAACGGCGTCAGGCCTGCCTCGACGAGTAGCGGCAGCTCGCGGCCGTTCCGGCCCCAGGAGTCGGGCAGCTCAGGGCCGCTGAACGCGATGTCGGTGCCCATCGCGATGGTCACCCCGCGTTCGTGTGCCAGCGCGACTGCGGCAGCGTGCCGGTCGGCGATCGCGGCCATCTTCACCTTTGCGTACGGCGGCAGTTCGTCGCTGTCGAGAGGGCGCCGGTCTCGCGCATGGCGTCGCAGACCTCATCGTCAAGGTAGGTGCCGTGCTCGATGGTGCGCACTCCGGCTTCTAGCGCTGCCAGCATGCCCGGCTTGCCGTGACAGTGCGCGGCGACGACCCGCTCGGCCATCGCCGTTCGCCGCACGGCTCACCGCCTTCGACATCGCCCACGCACCCGCACCCGGCGTCGGCTGGCCATAACCCCACCCCAGCAACGGGAAGCTCGCCAGTTACGGCGTCCCTCCGGCGTCCTGTTGCGGACGAGGATCATCGCGCCACAGAAAACGCTTCTCGCAGTTCGCTAGCCTGCCGCCGCCCAGCCATCTTGTAACTGGGTGGCAATGTACGTTGCTTGAAACCAGTCACGGAGGCTGCGATGAGCAGGTATGCCCAGGCGACGCCGGCCGCGCTGACCGAGGGGGACCCCGCCGAGCTCGGCCTGCTTACGCCCACGGTGGAGCAGGTGCTCCCGGCGGTCGAGGAGTTCTGGCGGTACGCCGACCGTGACGACGCCGCACATGCCCGTCCTGGCTGGCTGGCTCGGCTCGACGGCGACCTCCCCGAGGTAGGCGGCGGGATCTCCGCCGTGGTACACGACCTCACCGACGTGATCATTCCGAACGGCTCGCGGATCAGCGAACCGGGCTGGAGCGGCTTTATCACGACCGGTCCGACAACGTCCGCGGTGACAGCCTGGCTCGCTTCGGCGGCCGTTGGCGGGCAGCGCTACATGGTGCACGCCTTCAACCACTTGGAGCGGGTGGCACTGGACTGGATCGCCCAACTCTGCGGCATTCCCGCCAAACATCAGGGGGTACTGTCCAGCGGCGGCTCTACCGCGAACCTGGTGGCGCTCGGTGCTGCCCGGCAGTGGGCGTTCGAACAACGCGGCATAGACATATCCGAGAATGGGTTGCCCGGTGGAGTGCGCGCCAGGGTCTACGCCTCCGAGCAGGCTCACCACACGATTCAACGCTCGACCGCGGTGCTTGGGTTGGGCCGGACCGGGACCCGGCACGTTCCCTGCGATGCCGCTGGCCGGATCGACGTGGCGGCGCTGCGGGCGGCACTGATCGAGGACCGGCGCGATGACGTGGTCCCGGTCGCGGTGGTGGGAATCGCGGGCACTACAGACACCGGAGCGATAGACCCGCTCGACGACCTGGCCGAGGTCGCGCGGGAATTCGGGGCCTGGTTCCATGTCGACGGCGCGTACGGCCTGATCGCCGCCGCATCCGAGAGCTTGCGTCCGGCGTTCGCCGCGGTCGCGCGAGCCGATTCCGTCATCGTGGACCCACACAAATGGCTGGCCACTGGCGTTGGCTGTGCGGCCACCTACGTTCGGGACGCCGCACTGCTGCTGCGGGCGTTCGCCCAAGGCGAGGCCGCCTACCTAGAAGGCGCCTTCTCCTCTGATGAGCACGACGCTCACGTCCAGTTCGACGGTATTGGGGTCCCGTACATGGACATGGGCGTCGAGCTGTCGTCACCGAGCCGCGGAGTGCTGGCATGGGCAGTACTCCGGGAGCTGGGCCGAGCCGGCGTCGCGGCACGAGTGGAACGGCACGTTGGTTTCGCGCAGCACGTCGCCGAGCGGGTTCGTGCGCACCCGCGGCTGGAGTTGCTGCTGGAGCCGGAGCTGTCGGTGGCCTGCTTCCGCTACGCCGCCGACGACGCGGTCAACGCCGAGATCTTGTTGCGGCTGCGCCGCACGACCCGGTCGATACCGACCTCGACGACGGTCGGCCGACACCTGGCAATCCGGCCGTGCTTCATCAATCCGCGCACCCGGCTCGAGGATGTGGACGCGCTTGTCGATGATGTCATTGCGATTGGCGACGAGCTGACCACCGCATAGGCGCGCCGCCCGAAACGGCAGCGTCCGCGCCGCGCAGCCACGACCGGGCGGGTGGCCGTAGTGGTTCGCGCAGCCGCCCGCCGGCGCCTCCGGTGTTACGAGCTCTTCGGCCTGGTTTCGGACAATGGAGTTCCGGCCTTAGCTCAAGCCCTCGGCATCGGTGGCTTCACACGCTCGCGGCCGAACCATCGGCCGGCCCGGTTCCGTAGCACGACCACTCATTTCAGCTCGTGATAGGCCGCGGCTGCAGCAGCCACGGTTTCCCGCCCGAGAGGGCCCATTCGATGTCCTCCCGCGGGCCGAAGAGCCGCTCGCAGGTTCTGAGAACTACGAAATTTGATGGCGTCGCCGCGGGTCATGTGGCCGGCTCGTGGCTGGCCATGACGTCGATGATGTGGGCGAGGGTGGTGTTGGCGGTGTGCAGGTCCGCCTCGCCGATCTCGGCTCCGAGCTGGTCGGCCCTGGCGCGTTGGGCCTGTCCGGACACGCCGGGGCGGTTCACCTTCGACGCCGGCGGCCACGACCCGGCGCACCAGGTACCCGAGATCCTCGCCGGCGACATGCGCGAGTTCTTCACCAAGCTCAGCTGACGAATTTCGCGATCACCACATGCTCTGTGGGCTCGGCACGGAGGCTCGCATCCTCGGGTGTGCAACCCGGGATCCGGCGGCCTTCGCAGCTCTCATGCGGCCCAGCATCATCGGCCTCGGCTCGACCTATGCCGACGTTACGGGATCGCGCGCTTGGAGATCTTCGGCTCGTTGACCCGCGGCGAAGGAGCGAGCGACAGCGATGTTGACCTGCTCTATGAGCTGGCTCCCGGCAGGGCGCTTGGATGGGAGATCGCCAGCATCGTGTCCAGCCCTTTCGAGTGTCGCCGTCGGTCACGGCGGCCTGGCCACCTAGCCGATCTCCACGACGGCCTCGATCTCGACCGCGAAACCCAGGGGCAGTGCGGCGACCCCGACAGCGGACCGAGCGGGTCGACCCGCGTCCCCGAAGACCCTGGCCAGCAGATCTGTGGCGCCGTTGGCCACCAGGTGCTGCTCGGTGAAGTCGGGTGCTGAGTTCACGAAGACGACGACTTTCACCACCCTGGCCACGCGCGACAGATCGCCCAGCTCGGCTCGGACGGTGGCGAGCAGGTTGAGCATGACCGCTTCGGCGGCACGGGCACCCTGCTCGGTCGTCATCGTCTCGCCCAGGCGGCCGGTATGCACCGGGCGACGTGTCCTCGAACGCACCGTGGCCGGAGAGGAACAGCAGGTCACCGCTGCGGACGGCCATCAGGTAGCTGCCGACCGGGACGTTCGGGACGGGCAGGGCGAGATCGAGGGTCATGACGGCACCGGGATCGAGTCGTAGCGCGCCGAGATCGCGGCTCGGGCAGCGGGGTCACGGATGGCGTTGGGCGGCAGCGTTCCGAGCTCGAAGAACATCTCCTCGAGGCCTCCGGGCACCATCAGGGTGAGGAACCGGCCACCACCCTCGGCCGCCGAGATCGTGTGCGCGGTCCCGCGCGGGACCAGGATGTACATCCCCGGAGTCGCCTCGATGGCCTCCTCGCCGACCGTGAACGTGAACAGGCCATCGAGCACAAAGAAGGACTCCTCGAACCCGCGGTGCAGGTGCGGCACGGTCCACGGACCCGCACCGGCACCGTAGAACTCGGCGAGGGTGAATGCGCCACCCGTGTCGGCTGCGCCGCCTGCCAGGACCCGCATGGACACCACGCCCAGGTTCACCGAACGCCCTTCGCCTGGAAGCACGGTGTGTGCCGTGCCCGGTCGCAACATCGCCACCACTTCCTTTCCTCGACACCCAGGGTGTTCGGATGTGCACGAAGCAGCAATATCAGAATCTGAAGTTGCCGACGGGTCCGGTCGGCGGGACAGTGAGAGTGTGCGCACGTACGGTCAGTTCTGCCCGATCGCCCGCAGCTCGGAGCTGCTCGCAGAGCGGTGGACGCCGATCATCGTGCGCAACCTGTTGAACGGCTGCCGCACCTTCAACGAGATCCGCCAAGGGGCGCCTGGAATTTCCACCGCACTGCTGGCCCAACGGCTCGAGGCGCTGGAACGCGCCGGCATCCTGGTCCGCGTCCAGAAGCCGCATGGCCGTGGCGCGACCTACCAGCTGACCGGGATGGGTGAGGCGCTCCAGCCGGTGTGCGACGCCCTCGGGCAGTGGGGGGCACGTTGGCTTGAGATCGAGCCCCGGCACCTGGACCCGGCGTACATCCTCTGGGCCACCCTCAAGCTCGTGGACGTCGAGCAGATCCCCGACGGCACCACAACCGTGCGGTTCCAGCTCAAGGACCACCCAGCCGACAGCTACTGGATGCTGCTGCGACGACCGCGCCCCGAGCTCTGCACCCGCAGCTCCGGGTACGTCGAGGACCTGATCTGCCGTACCGATGGCCAGACCCTCACCGACCTGCACCTGCAACGCACGACGTACACCGCTGCGCTGCGGTCAGGCAGACTGACGCTGGAAGGACCGCCGTCGCTGGCCCGGAAATTCCGCACCTGGTTCAAGACCAGCCCGTTCGCCGACTACCTACCCGAGCGAGCAACCGACGCCTAGGCGCGATGGTCTGCGCGTGCCCGAGGCGACGCGCCTTCACGAGGCATTCAGGGATACAGCCTCAGCTCGGGCGGCCGCATCTCCGCTTGCGCGGAGACGCCGTTGTGCTTCTCCGCCAGATGGACGAAGGCATCCAAGGTCGCGGCATCGAGTGGCTGGATCGCATACGCACTCATGACGCCCCCGTTTGCAGGCTCAGGTCACCTGACGGATGAAGGCAGCGTAGATCCGCTGATGCGGGGCCGCAGATCTCATGCCAGGGCACTGTGTTCGATGATTCGGGCCAGGTGATCAAGGTCGCGGTCGGAGGTGACGAAATAGGAGAGCCCGTACCGGCTCTGGCGTGCCTGCAGGTCCTCGTAGATCTGCCCGGGTGATCCAATGAAGACCGACGGCATGGCCCACACGTCCTCGCAAGTCGTCCCGGTCCAGCCTCGCTGACCGATGAGCGTTTCGGTGTCGCGGCGCCGTTGGTTGGTGAGGACGAATGTTGCGAAGGTGCTCAGTTCCAGTTCCTGGAATCGCTCTCCCGCGGCGGTCTCGAGGATGTCAAGCTTCGCGTCCAGGGCGGCCGGACTGCGGTCGGCCGCGTCGTCCGTGTCGTCGTCCCCGCGGATGGGTGCGGGCAGGATGCCGACGATGTCGGCGCGGCGGGCGGCGAGGGCGAGCATCTTCGGCCCGCCGCCGCCGATCACCAGCGGCGGGCGCGGCTGTTGGATCGGCATGATCGGTAAGTGAAGCGAGTCGATGGTGTAGTGGGTGCCGTGCAGGGTGACGGTCTCGCCTGCTAGGAGGGCAGCGATGACTCCGACGGCTTCCTCCAACCGGGCGATACGCGTCCGAGCAGCGTCAAAAGAAATGCCCATCTGGTCGTACTCGCCGCGTAGCCAACCGGCGCCGAGGCCGAGTTCGAGCCGGCCGCCTGACAGCCAGTCGATCGTTGCTGCTTCGTGCGCGACTAGCGCCGGGTGCCGGTAGTCGTTGCTGAGCACCATCGTTCCCACCCGCAGCCGGGTGGTGTGCGCTGCCGCTGTTGCTGCCATCGCCAGCGGCGCCAGTTGCGGCCCGAATGGCGCTGCGGCGATGTGGTCACGGATCAGGACCGTGTCGACCCCCGACTGCTCGATACGGCGGATGTGACCGAGCCACCCTCGGCGGTCCGGGAGGATCTCATTCACGACCGCGAACCGGAGCCGCCGGTGTGAAATCGACATGGACTCAATCCCTCTAATCTCTCCTGATGGTGCGCCGATATCCGGGACGATATCCGGCGAGCTGGTGCCGGCGCCCCAACGGTTGCAGCGGATTCGCGGGCGAGTCGGGCCTCACCTCCGCATCGTGGAGGGCTTAGCGCTGTAATCCGTCCCAGGACCAGTGCGGAATGCGCAGGCCATCTGGCACGTCGTCCGCGGACTCGTGATAGCGGGACATGGTCGTTGTGGTCGCCCAGGCGAAGTAGTCGTGCAGCACTGCCCGGACCGGGTCGTTCTGGGACAGTGCGACGTCCGTCATCGCCTGATCGAAGCAGGCGATCGCTCGCCGATCCATCTCCTCGTGCGGTCCGTTGCCGCTGTGGATCCGCACCACCGAGGTCTCATCGCCATAGGTATCGGAGTAGGTCGTCGGGCCACCGAGTGCCTCGGCCCAGTAGGCGGCGAGGCGCTCGCTGTGCTTGGGGTGGAAACCATGGCTGAACGCGTGGCTGACCACCTCGTCTGCCATCACCCGGGCGTGCCACGCCATGGCAAGGCGGAGCAGACCCTCGTCGCCACCCGCGGCCTCGTACACAGTCTGCACGTCCCAAGGATGGCAGCGGCCAGGTCAATTGCGCTGGTGCCGATATCCGGACGTCCTTCGACGGCGCACGCGGTAGCCACGTGAACCGGCAGGTTACGAAGATGCGGGTGCGTGTCGGTGATCGTGCTAGCGTGGTGTTGGTTGCATATGTATTTCCTCGCCGTTCGTGAACGCCCGCGGATTCTTACTCCGACGGGCGCTTTCCATTCCGCGGGCCTCGAGCTTCGATGTCCAGATACGGGGATACGCACACGGCGGCAGCCCAGGACCGGCAAGCAGACCGGCCTGTACCCGCAGCACAGACAAGGAGCACAACAGTGGCTCAGGGCACAGTGAAGTGGTTCAACGGCGAGAAGGGCTTCGGCTTCATCGCCCAAGACGGCGGCGGCGCCGACGTGTTCGTGCATTACTCGGCCATCGCGGCTGAGGGCTACCGCTCGCTGGATGAGAACCAGCGCGTGGAGTTCGAAATCACCCAGGGCCAAAAGGGCCCGCAGGCAGAAAACGTGCGCCCGGTCTGACCCGACCCCCGGCCACCAAAACCACGCCGAGCGGCCCACCGCCAAGGTGGGCCTCTCGCACGTTGCGCGCGGGGACCCTGACCGCGTCGGCCACAGCCGGCGCCCGGTCCACAATGGGCATGTTGCGCGCCGTCTCCAAGGTCGAACAGATGGGACGTTTCAGATGGAAACCCTCCTCGTGACAGGGGGAACGGGTCACCTTGGCCGAGATCTGGTCGACGTTCTCAAGGACCGCTACCGGGTGCGGGTGCTTGCCCGCACGCCCGGTCACGATCCGGCGGTCGAGTGGGCCAGAGGCGATCTTGGCACGGGCGAGGGCGTTGCCGAGGCGATGGCCGGCGCGCAGTCGGTCGTGCACGCGGCAACCTTCTCGCCCGCGGCGCGGCGCGGTTTCCTGCTGCCGAGCGATTTCTTCCGCAGCCCATCCGGTGTCGACGTGGACGGCACCAGTCGGCTCATCGACGCAGCACACGGGGCTGGCATCGAGCACTTTCTCTACGTGTCGATCGTCGGGGTTGAGCGCACCCCGCTGCCGTACGCCCGGTTGAAGCTGGTCGCGGAGACGCTCGTCCGTCGGTCCGCACTGCCGTGGTCGGTCGTGCGGGCGACCCCGTTCTACTGGTTGCTTGATCGCATGCTCGGCAAAATGATGCGCCTGCCGCTCTTGCCGCTGCCCGTCGATCTCCCCGTGCAACCGGCCGATACCGGCGACTTCGCTCGGTACCTGGCCGAATGCGTGGCTGACGGGCCAGGTGCGGATAGGGCCGACTTCGGTGGCCCTGAGGTGCTCAGCCTCGGGGAGATCGTGAAGCAGCATCAGGATGCTCGTGGTGTGCATCGCCGGATCCGGCCCGTGTCGCTCCCCAAGGCCGCCGCCCGAGTGGCCGACGCTCTTGTCTGTCCGAACGGCCGCCGAGGCCAAACGACCTGGTCCGTGTGGCTGAGCCAGCAAGGAAATGCGTAGCGAGGCGTTACCGGACCCGCCGCGATCCGCGCTCACATGCCGCTTTCCGTGCCCCGTGTGGTGTCATCAGGGCACCGAATGAAGTGCTCGCCTGACCCAGCCTCGCCTCGGCGTACGGGAAGGTCAGCTGGTCTGGTCCTCGGCGGTCGCCCGACGCACGACGATGCGCGTCCAGGCCCCGACGTAGACGCGGTCGTCCTCGTCGAGCTCTCGGCGCTGGCCTGGCGGCAGGGGCGCTTCGGGCAGGGGACCGCTCGCAGAGCCGACGTACGTGCCGTTCGACGACTGCAGGTCCTCGACCCACCAGCGCGTGCCGTCGGTGGTCAGCTGCGCCTGCCGGCGGCTCACGCCCGGAGTCGCCCGTGCAGTCGATCTCAGGGTGGATGTTCCGGCTCACGGACGGCCTGCCGATCAGCACGCTCTGCACGGCAAGGGGCACGACTGCGGGCAGGCCCGGGGACGGACAGGGGTCGTCGCTCTCCTGAGCCGCGTACCAATCAGGATCGACCCACATCTCGGCCACCCACTCGATGGCGATGGACGGAGCGAGCGGCGGCCGCGGCCCCGCAGCGCCGAGACCGTCCAGGTCCAACGCTCGACCGGCCGGCGCCTCGCGCGGGCGTGGCATCGTGCCGGTGGTGAAGTCGTAGCCGCAGGCCTCGCAGAACAGCGTCGCGGCGTCGTGCTCCGATCCGCAGTTGGGGCAGGCCTGGTCGCCAGAAACCCCGGTCGCCGGGCTGGATCCTCCTGCATCGGGAGCGGTGCCCGACGGCGGTGTCGCGCCCGGAGCGCCCGTGGCTGCCCGCGCGTCAGGTGCGTCTGGTACGCCCGGCGCCTGGTCCGAAATGGGTGCGCCGCACGTGTCGCAGTAGTCGGCAGACTTCGACTGGTGGCCGTTGGGGCAGATGACCGTGCTCATGCTCCCGACCTCGTTCCGGCGACCGTGACGTCGGTGGCGCTCATTTCCTGACCCGCGTGGTCTTGGTCGATGCCGTGTCGAGCGCCATCTCGTCGAGCTTGTCTGACGCTGCGGCGCAGCCGCACGGTGCCGGTGCCGGCGTCGTCGATCTCGACGATCTTCTTGCAGCCGGGCCGTCGCCTCGTCGTTGCCGGTCTCGGCCGCGAGCTGCACGGCCCGACCGAGCTTGATCGGTCGCGGTGTCGGTGTCGCCGGCGGCCTTCGCCGCGAGCCCGTCCTGGATGGCCGTCGGCCAGCTCGGCCTGTCCGGTGTAGTGCGCGACGGCGGGGTTGATCCGCGTGGTCAGGGTGTCGTCGTTGGACCACATCGCCTTGACCAGGCCCTGGGCGACCACCGTCGTCGCCGACCGCGAGCTGCACCCGCGCGGCGAGCTGCTCCTGGCCCGACGGCCTTCGCCGGCAGCCGCACCGCGACGTGGTAGTCGCGCGACTCGTCGCCCCACGAGCCGGTGGGATAGCCACCGGTCAGCGCGTTGATCTCTTGCCGGCGAGTCGTGAGGTCCTCGACGGTCGGCGACGACCTGGCGGACGAACAGCACCTGGGCACCCTGCGGCGCCCACACCCGCAGCGCCGCCGTCGGCGACGCCGCGGCCCATCGACTGCCGCATGATCCGCTCGAAGTCGGCGGCCATCTCATCGGGCTGTGGCGATGAGGTCGACGCTGCCGAGCAGGGCGGTGGCGATCCGGCGGACCTCGGCCACCTGCCAGTCGGCCCCGACGCCGCGGCAGTCGCACTGGAACTGACCCGCGCCGCCTCGATCGCGGCACTCAGCTCTTCCGGGGTCTCGTGCTGGTTCATCCCGTCGGTCAGCAGGATCGCGTGCCTCTGCGCCAGCGCCGGGCACCGATGGCGAAGACGCGGCGTCGCCAGGGTCAGCCAGGTGCCCATGGCCGTGCCGCCGTCGCCTGGAACGTCGACGATCGCGCGCCTTGGCCTCGGCTCGGGTCCGCTGCGTCCATCCGGACCATGCCGAGCTCGCGGCCTGCGGGAAAGGCCAGCCGCGCCTCGTGGCTGCCGGCGATGACCGCGAACCAGACGCCGTCGAGCACCTGGTCGAGCGCCGCCGCCGCCGCGTCGCCGGACGGCCGCGATGTTGACCTCGCCCATCGAGCCCGAGGTGTCGACGATGACGATCTCGGCGGCATCGCCCGACGCCGGACTGCCCCGCCTCGCCGGCGCCGGTGCAGGTGACCGTGACGATGGCATGCACGTCGGTGCCGCCGTCGGGCAGGAACTCGTTCTGATAGACCTCAGCTGAGAACGTCGCCATCGTGCGCGACTTCCTCTCGGTGTGCCGCGGGCTGCGGACGCTGCGCGGCGGTGGCGAGTGCGTGCGTGGCTCCGGTCGGATCGCGATCCGGGCCAGCGCCACGGTGATGTTGTCCTGGCCGCCCTGTGCGTTGGCCCAGTCGACGAGCGCGTCGGCCAGCGGCCAGGGGTTCGGCGCTCGTGCTGCGAGCCGTGCTTCCGCGACCAGCTCGGCCAGGTCGCTGCGCCTCCGAGCAGTAGTTCCACAGTCCGTCGGAGCAGACCAGCACCCAGCCCGGCCCGTCGAGGTCGAGGGAGACGATGTGCGCGGTGTGTGGTCGGGCGCGTCGATCCCCGAGCCACCGGGTGATGGCATGCGCCTGCGGACCGCGTCTCGGCCTCCGCACGGGGCACTCCCTGCGCGATCTGCTCCGCGGCGAACGAGTCGTCGATGGTCAGCAGCCGCGGCTCCCCGACGTCCGGCAGCCAGTAGGCCCGGCTGTCGCCGACCCACCCGACGACGAGGAGGGACTCGTCGACGACGGCGGCCACGAACGTGCATGAGGCTGGGTTGCCCTGCCCGGGTGCGGTGTGCGCGATCACCGCCTCGTTGGCCGCTTCAGCGGCGGCTGTCGAGGGCGTGCGGCGGTTCGCGCGCGACCCGGCGCCGGCGGCCGTGCCGATGCCGCTCGGGTGCGATGCGGCGAGCACGTCCCGGGCGGCCCGGGCCGCCGCCAGGCTGGCGACGTCCGAGTCGGTCGACGTCGACACCCCGTCGCAGACGACGAGCACGGCGCGCGCTGCCCGGGCTCGGCCGAGCGTCCACGCCACTGCGTCCTCGTTGCGGGCGTGGCGGATGCCCCGGTCGCACACCGCGGCCACCCAGGGCTGCGGGCTGCTCGGTGAAGTGATCTCGCTCGCTGCGGCGCCCGCGCTCCGCACAGCGTGCAGTAGCCGTCGGCGGCGACCTCACCGCCGCAGGCCTGGCACGGACGCGGCCTCGGCCGGACGATGTCGTCAGGCGCCGGCGTCGAGCTGCCGGCGTCGGCCGACCTCTCCGGTGGCGCGATGCGCCAGAGCGTGGGACCGAGCTCGGCGCCGCAGGCCTCGCAGAACTGCTCGGCCGCCGCGACGGTGGCCGAGCAGGTCGGGCAGCGAGCTCGACTGCCCGGTCGACAGTCGCCGCTCGGCCTGTCCGCCTGCCGCGTGCTGGCTCATACGCAGCGTCCATCGGCGCACCGCGTTGGCCTGGTCGACCAGCTCGACCCGCTCCTCACGGTCGTTGGCGTGTCCGGCCAGGTCGCGGTAGGCCGCCTCGAGCCCGTCGCGCAGGGACGGCTCGGCTGCCGGCACGGCCGGCGATCAGCACCGTCGTGTCCGACCCCTTCGGTCTCGCACGATCTCGAGCGCCGCTGCGAGCACCATCGACGCGGAACCGCGAGCGGTCGACGGGCGTCGATGGTGAGGTTGCTCGATGCTCTCCAGGGCCGCGGCCAGCGACGCGCAGGCCACCGCCCGACTCGGCCAGGAGGCTCGCGCGTCGGCGCCGCGCCTGGGTGAACGCGCGGCTGGTCGGCGGGCACGAGGTCGAGGGCGCGAGATCGCGCCCGTCGAGGTCTCCGCGGCTCGAGCGGATCCGGGCCAGGCCGAAGGCGGCCGGGGCGATGTAGTTGGCGTCGGTGCGGGCGCAGATCACGTAGAGCGACTCGGCCACGTCGAGCCTCGCCGCCGGTCTCGCAGGCGAAGGCCAGCGCCAGCTTCGGCGCCAGCTCGCCGGGGACCTGGCCGTAGACGGCGTTGAACGCGCTCTGGGCCTCGGCGGTCCGTCCTCGGGCGAGGGCGGCGAGCCCGGACATCCAGACGGCCCGCCACTCCCACGGGTCGTCGGCGAGCAGCGCCTGCGACCGCGTTGTCGACGCGCGTCGTACTGCCCGGCCTCGAGCGCGGCCCGCGGCCATGGCCAGGAGCACCTCGGGGACTGACTCGCGGCGCCGCGCTCGAGCGCGGCGAGGCGCTGCACGCGGGTCGTCGACGCTCACCGTGCGCAGCCAGGCGGCCTGCGGATCGCTCGTCGTCGACGCGCAGGCGCGGGCAGGTCCTGCCAGTCCAGCGCGTCGTCGAGACCGCGGGACGTCGAACAGCAGCGAGCGACGTGGAGTGCTCGGCTGCGCCTTCGCGCTCGAGCGGCCGACGACCTCGCGGAGCACGCCGAGCAGCTGGACGCGCAGCTCGTCGGCGGAGACGAACCGGTCGGCGGGGTCGGGGGCGCAGGCCTTGAGCAGCAACCGGTAGAGCGAGTCGTGCTTCTGGAACAGCGGCGTCTCGTCGACCGGCGGCAAGCGAGGCGACGTAGGTGCACTGGTAGCCGCGGAACTCCATCGCGAGCACGGTCAGCGTGCGCCCGATCGTGTAGATGTCGGAGGCCACCGACGGCCCGACCTCGGCGACCTCCGGCGCCTGGTAGCCCACCGTCCCGTAGATCGCGGAGTCGAGGTCGTCGAGCCGGCGCACCCCGCCGAGGTCGATCAGCTTGACCGCGTCGCCCGACCTGGATGATGTTGTCCGGCTTGAAGTCGCAGTAGACAGGCTGAGGTCGTGCAGGTACTGGAACGCCGGCAGGATCTCGACGATGAAGGCGATCGCCTGGTCGACCGGGAGCGGGTCGTACGTGCCGCCGGCCGCCTTCATCCGCTCCTTGAGCAGCTGCTTGAGCGAGGTGCCGCCGACGTACTCCATGACGATGTAGCCGGCGCCCTCGTGGGTCACGAAGTTGTAGATCTCGACGATGAGCGGGTGCTCGACCTGGGCGAGGAACTGCCGCTCGGCGATCGCCGCGGCCAGCGCGTCGGGGTCGCCGGAGTTGAGCAGACCCTTGAGCACGACCCAGCGGTCGGAGACGTTGCGGTCGCGCGCGACGTAGATCCAGCCGAGGCCGCCGTGGGCGATGGCCCCGGCGACCTCGTACTGGCCGCCGACGAGGTCGCCGGCGCTGAGCTTGGGGGTGAACGAGAACGGGTGCGGCAGTTCGGGCAGAACCCTCGGTGCGCCCGGGCTGCCCGTCGCGCGACCGCCCGACCGGCGACCCGCACGCCGGGCAGGTCCGGCGCTCCTCCGGCACCATCGGGTTCTCCATGATCGGCCTTCGCGGCGTCCACGGCCGGCACCGGCGGGATCGAGGTCAGGCCGGCGCCGAGCCGGGCGCCGCGCAGCCGGGTCGAGGACGTGCCGAGCCGGCGGGTGACCCTGCGTGCCGGCGACGCGCTGCGCGCGCCGAGCCCAGGGCGGTCGAGGCGAGCCGGTTCGACGCCCGCGACACGGTCGAGGCGGTCTGCGCCACGCCGGCCGGCACCGTCGCGACCGAGCGGCTGCGCTGAGCCGCGGGACGCCTGGCGCCGCCGCGGGCGACCCGCAGACGTCGCAGTACCCGTCGAGCGAAGGTGCCGCTGCAGCCCGGCTGGGTGCACCGCTGCGCGCCGTGCGCCGCGGCGAGGCCTCGTCGCCGGCTGCCGGCCGGGCGACCCGCAGACGTCGCAGTACCCGTCGAGGATCGTGCCGGTGCACCCGGGCTGGGTGCAGGCGGTGGTGCTCATGGCGTGCCCCTCGTGCGTGGGTCGCGGCCGTGCGCGCCGGCTGCGCCGGGCGCTGTGAGGTAGGCCTGGTACGCCGCCACCAGGGCGCGGGCGCGAACCAGGTCTGCCGGGCGCGGCGCTCCAGGACCTCGCCGGCGCGCCGCTCCAGCTCGTCGAGGTCCGCTCGCGGCCTGTGCGGTCAAGGCGCGCGGCGACTCGCACGGCCGCGCCTTGGCGGCGTACGCCCCGAGCCGTGCCGCGCAGCTCGTCGCGCTCGGCCAGCGCCGACGGCGTAGGCGTCCTGGGCCATCGTCATGGCCCGGCCGACCGCGTCGAGCCGCGACCAGGTAGGCGTCCACGGCCGCCGGCTCCGTCGGCACCGGCCCCAGCGCCGCGACGTCCGGCACCGCGAGCCGGGGCGCGGGCGCGACCTCGGCCACGCACCGTGCCGCGAGGTCACGAAGCGCCGCGCCGCGCGCCTCGAGCTCGGCGCGCAGGGCCCGGGCCCGGGCCTCGTCGTGGGCGTCGGCCCGCCGGTTGGACGCACCGACGATCAGGTCGCGCTCGGCCCGGGCGGCATCGTGCTCCAGCGGACCGAGCAGGCCGCCGACGTCCGCGCCCCGCTTGGCCCGGGCGAGCGACGTCAGCGACGCGCGCGTCGAGCCGGTCGAGCAGCGTCGACGAGCGGCGTCGCGCGACCGTGCGCGGGCTCGCGGTCGACGAGGTCGCGCACCCGCTCGACCGAGGCCCGCAGCTGCGCGCAGCCGCGCCGTGGACGTCGGCCTCGGACGGCGTCGAGGCCGAGCCGGGCCCGCAGCGAGGCCGCCAGCGCGTCGGAGAGCCGGCACGCCTCGGGCAGCGAGACGGCCAGGGCGCCCGGCGCGCCGGACGCTGCCGCGGGAGCTGCGCCGGCGCGACGGGGTGCGCGGGATCGCGTCCAGCCGCCCCCAGACCAGGGTGGAGAGGCGCTCGAGCTCGGTCGGCCCGACCCGGCCGGAGTCCCAGGTCGCGACCAGCAGGTCGTGGCGGTCGGCCACCGCCTTCCACAGCGCCATCGAGAGCAGCAGGTCGCCGGTGTACGCCGCCTGCGTCCGGGCGCCGCCGAGCGCCGCCTCGTCGAGCAGGTCGAGCTCGGCCTTGCGCTGGTCGCGCCAGGTCCCCAGGGCCTCGAGGTAGCGCAGCGCGTCCTCGGCGACGAGTGGCCTGCCCGAGCCGGCCGGGCGCCGGTGGGTGCCGTGGCGCTCGTCATCGCGGCGATCACGGCGTCCGCCCGTACACGGCGGCGGGGGGAGCCGGGCGCCGTGCCGAGGGCGTCGGCGCAGCCACGTGTTGTAGCTCCTGGTCCACCGGCCGTCGGCCCGCATCTCCTCGAGGACGCCGTTGACGAACCGCACGAAGTCGACGTCGTCCTTGTTGACCCCCAGGCCGTACGGCTCGGCGGTGAACGCCGGGGCCTGGACGACCTCGGCATACGGGTCCTGCGCGGCCAGCCCGGCAAGCACGGTGTCGTCACCGGTGATGCGCGTCGACCGCTGCCCTGCTGGAACAGCACGAGGCAGCCGGTGTGGGTGTCGGCCCCACCGGCTCGACGCCCGTCGAAGGTCCGCAGCTTGTCCATGCTCGTCGACCCGTTGGGCGCACAGACCTTCTTGCCCGTCGAGGTCCTGCGATGCTCGGTGATCGTGCCACCGCTCTCGGTCGTCTCGCCGAGGCGCACCAGGACCTTCTGGCCCGAGCGGTAGTACTCGCTGGAGAACGCGATGTCCTCCCAGCGGTCGCAGGTGATCGTCATGTTGCGCGCCACGATGTCGACGCTGCCGTCCTGGAGGACGGGCAGCCGCTGGGCAGCGGTGATGACCCGCAGCTCGATCTTGTTCGGGTCGCCGAAGATGGCCTGCGAGATCGGCGTGCAGCATGTCGATGTCGAAGCCCTCGATCTGGCCCGAGATCGGGTTGCGGGCGCCGAGCAGCAGGGTGTCGGCCGAGACCCCGGCGATCAGCCGGCCGCGTCCTGGATCTTGCCCATGTAGCTGCCGGCCGGCATCGCCCGGGTGCGGGCAGCGGCGTCGGCGGGGCGTAGGACTGCAGGCAGTTCGCCGTCGACGACGTCGGTGCCGGACGGTGCCGGCGAGGGCGTCGGTGCCGCAGCTGGTCGACGGCGACGGAGCCGCCGACTGGGCGTGGCCAGCGGCGTTGGCTCGTAGTCGCCGGCCGTCGAGCACGCCGCAGCCAGCAGGCTGGCGGCCAGCAGCGCCAGCGACTGCTGCGATGCGGCGGACGCCGCCGGCGGCTCATCGGTACTCCTCCAGTCGCAGGGAGACGCCCCACCAGGCGCAGAGCGCCGCGACGAACGCCCGCCAGCACGCCCAGCGCGCCGGCCAGCGGCAACCAGCCACCGGCCTCGTCGAGCTGGGTCGCGGTCTGGCCGGTTGAAGCTGGCCAGCTGGTCGCGCGGAGGTCGTCGTCGAAGCTCGCGAAGGTGGCGTTGCTCGTGCCCGTCCCTGTGCCGGTGGCCAGCGCGACCGCGTCCTCCCAGTCGGCCGGCGTCGTCGAGCGCTCGGATCTGCCGCGTGCACCGCTACGTAGTCGGACCACGGCAGGCGGCTCGAGGTCGACGAGGACGCCGGGTTCTGTCGCCAGCTCGTCGAGCTCGGCGCTGACGACAGCATCCGAAGCCTGCCAGGCCTCCTCGAAGGCGGCCCCGGAGCCGCGGGCGATCAGGGTGAGGCTCTCGTTGGCCTTGGCGTCGAAGCCGGCGATGCGGGCTTGCGCGGTCGACAGCGTGGCCGCGTACGACGCCGTCGCGCGTCGCGTCGACACGTGTGCTCGACGCCGACCAGGCCGAGGGCGCCGGCGACCAGGGTCACCAGGACGATCAGGGCGGCGGCCGCCAGCGGGCACGTTGACGTAGCGCCGGGTCCGCCGAGCGAGCCACACCAGTGCCAGCACGAGCACGACCAAGGTCGAGCAGGCCCGCGACCACCAGCCACAGCGCGGCCTGGCCGGCATCGTCGAACTCCGCTGCGACGCGCTCGTTGTTGGCCTCGACGAGGTTCTTCAACAGCGGCAGGGCGTCGGCGCGCAGGGTCGGCGCTGGCGTCCGTGAGGTACTGCGCACCGATCGGCAGGGCCTGCCGGTTATTGGCCCGGGCCTGCTCGATCTCGGCAAGAGTAGGCGACGAGCGACGGTGTTGAGGGCGCCGAGGGCTGCGCCGTCGGCCGGCTGGTGCTGCGCGGCCTCCGCGATCGAGCTGGGCGGCCGACGCGATCGCCGCAGTGTAGGCGGCGCGCTGGGCGGGCGGCTCGAGGCCGCCGACGAGGAAGGCGTTGGTGGCGTCCGCGTCGGCCTGGACCACATTGGTCTGGATGGCCTGGATTCGCACGAGCTGGTCCGAGTTCGCCCCCGCGCGCTCAAGGGCTCCGTCCGCTGACCGGAAGGCCTGGCCGGCTGCCAGGCCGAACACCAGGGCGGCGAGAACGGCGAGGCCTCCCAGAAGCCTCAGTCGGCCGGGCGTCCCGGAAAGGCCGGCACGTACGGACGTCGTGACCGTGGTCCAAGGTCCAGAACGGTTCTCCGTGGGGAGTGGCGCGGGAGCAGGCGCGGGGACGCCAGCACCAGCTGCGGAACCAGGGGCTGTCTGGCGGTGCCGCCCTGGCGGTGCGGGAGCTGCTGCCGCGCCACGCGGCGGTGCGCCGGCCGTCGCCGCAGGGGTGGGGATCGTCACGACGTGCCTCCAGGGCGGGGGGTGCGGCCAGGGGGTCCCTGATCCGCAGCTGCGGGAACTGCCTGAGACGACGCCGCGAGCGCCTGTGTGCCTGGGCGGATGGGGTTGGGCAACCGTTGGTCCCCACTCACGAGGCATCCCGCCCGGCAGGGGGCTGGAGCCGGCCGAGGTCTCCGGTGTCGTCGTCGGCACTTGCAGGAGTTGCCGGCATCGGCGGCACGGGAAGGGAGCCGACGTCGAGCACCCCGCTTGTGGACGCGGTCCCGAACTTCTCGGCTAGGAACCGGCCGTGGGCGACGAGGGCGGCGGCATCGTCGCGGCACACGGCGTCGAAGACCTTGTCCATCGTGGCGGCGAGCAGGTCGAGCTGGTCGATGAGGACCATCAGCGAGGACTTGCCCCGGTCGACCGGGCGGCTGTCGGCGAACTGGCGCGGCAGCCGCAGGTAGCCGCCGACCGCCTCGGGCAGGTAGTCGGTCGCGGTCGCCATCACCGAGTACGCCTGCGGGCTGCCGGCGCCCGAGGCTGGGCAGCCTCGGGATGGTGTCGCGGACGACCCGGTCGACCCGGCGCACCCGGGAGCGACCGGGCGCGGGCACGGCCCCGCCCGCGATCATCGTCTCGACCCGGTCCAGGGCCGCCAGCAGGTCCTCGCTCGTCGGGCACGGGAGGCACGACGAAGTCATCGGCTCCGATCGCTGCGATCGCCACGGCCGAAGAGGCGGCCGAAGAAACCACCCGACATGTGCTCGACTATCCCCCGAGCCGGTCGTCAGCGCCCGGTACCGGCGAATGCGCCGAGGTCGAGGGAGCCGTGGCGACCACGCTGGTCCTGCCGCTCGACGCGGTCGAGGTACGTCGCGGGACTTGCTCACCTCGGTCTCCAGGGTGCCGATGGTGGCGGCCATGTTGTCCAGGGCCTGCACCTTGAAGGTGTCGATCGCGTCCATCGTGGCGTAGATGTTCTGCGAACGCCGCCTGCAGCTGCGGCAGCCCGATGTCGCCGACGCCGCCTGCTCCTGGATCCGCACCGAGTTGTCGCGGAGCATCTCGCTGGTGCGCTCGATCATGCCGCTCGTCGTCGTGTTCAGCGCCGTGATCTGGTCGAGGACGAGCTTCTGGTTGCCCAGAGCCTGGGCCACGATCACCGCGGTCCGCAGCGCCGAGACCGTGGTCGTCGAGGCGCGGTCGACGCCCTTGATCAGCTCGATGTTGTTCTTGATGACGATGTCGATGGCGAGGTAGTTCTGGATCGACACCGCCAGCTGGGTCAGCAGGTCCTGGTGCTTCTGCCGGACGTAGAAGAGGACGTCGTCGCGCAGCGCCTTCGCCTTGTCCGGGTCGGTAGCCTCCAGGTCGGCGATCGCCGCGGACAGGCGCGCGTCGAGCCGCTCGGCGACATAGACGTACTGGTTCAGCCGGGCCATGGCGTCCCACAGGTACTGCTTCTCGAGGTTGAGGGCGGCGTTGTCCTTGCGCGAGCTCGTCCTGGCCGTCGCGCAGGGCGTGCAGGATGCCGTCGAGGTGGCTCTGGGCCGACTGGTACTTGCGGAAGTAGTCGGTGAGCTTGTCGCCGAACGGGACCATGCCGAGGAACTTCTTGGCACCGCGTGGCCTGCTGGGGTCGAGGTCCTCGACCGTCCTGCGCAGCTCGATCAGGGTCGCGCCGACCTTCGACCCCTCGGCGAGGCCGCCCTCCTGGAGCGCCTTGACGGGTGACTGCGAGCAGCCGGTTCGAGCGTCTCGGCCGCCTTGCGGATGTCGCCGTCGCCCATCGTGCGCACGTCGGTGGCCTTCGCCGCGAACTCCGGCGAGCGAGGAGCCGCGGCCATGAGGGAGCGCGTAGGTACGCGTCGACCTTGGCGTCCAGCCCGGGCAGGGCCGCGGCCTCGACGGCGGGAGCCATCTTGGGGGCCGCGGTCGGCCGCAACCGCCGGTGGCGGTGGCGCAGGGGTCAGCATGAGGGTGGCCTCCGCGGGCAGCGGGCCGCTGGAGCGGTGCAGGCTGTGCGTCTGTCATGGTTGTTCTCTCCCCCTCGAGACATGCGCGCAAAGGCGGCACGCTCGCTCCATTCGATAACGGCCAATCTACGCGGTTCCTGTCAATCGCCGTCGTGGGCGGCCGCGATCGCCTTACGGCCTTCGCCACGCTGACCCGAGGTCCGGATGGTCAACCAGATCTTGAGGACTTGTTCGTCGACTCACGGTGTCGCCGCCAGTGAATGGCCCGCCGACTGATCCATGACGCGGCGTGCAGCGCCCGCCGCGCTGGCGAACCCACGATCACCGTCACCGGTAACCGGCACGCGCTTGCCTCCTATCGGGTCGTCGGCTTCGTCGAGATCGGACAAGCCGAGACAGAACTTGGGCCCGCGCCGCGACTACGACTCGAACTCACCGACGAGCGTGAGTGATGCCGTTTGCTGGGCGCGGCTTGTGTCGGCGGCCCGTGATGGGATCGCGCCATGACTGATCCGAAGGTCGGTGTGGTGTTCCGTCCCCAGTCCCCGCCCGAGCGGCTGAGGGACGTTGTGCAGGCGGCGGAGTCGGCCGGCATTGCGCAGCTGTGGCTGTGGGAGGACTGCTTCGCTGAGGGCGGCCTCACCACGGCGGCTGCGGCACTGGCGTGGACGCAGCGTTTGCCCGTCGGCATCGGCCTGCTTCCGGTGCCGCTGCGCAACCCCGCCGTAGCCGCGATGGAGATCGCCACGCTGTCCCGGATGTTCCCGGGCCGGTTCGTGCCTGGCATCGGCCACGGCGTGCAGGAGTGGATGGGGCAGGTGGGCGCGCGTGTCGCCTCGCCGATCACGTTGCTGCGCGAGTACGCGACAACAGTGCGCGACCTGCTGCACGGTCGCACCGTCGACGTGAGCGGCCACTACGTGCACCTGGACAAGGTCGCCCTCGACTGGCCGGCCGCCGAGCCGCCCCCGCTGCTGATCGGAGGGCGTGGCCCGAAGACCGTGCGCCTGGCGGGCCAGGTCGCCGACGGCGTCATCCTCGACTCCGTCCTCACCTTCGACCAAATCCGCGAGGGCTGCGCCTGGACAGCAGAAAGCCGCGCCGCGGCCGGTCGCACCGACGAGCCGTTCGACGTGGTCGTGTTCGTCGAACTCGACCCGACGGCTTCGGACCTTCGCGCCCAGATCAACGAGTCGATCTCGACGCTCGCCGCGATCGGGGCCAGCACGATCGCGTTCCAGGCCAGCAGTGAGGCGCCCGATCCCGAGCCGCTCATCGCGGCGTGCGCGGCAAGGTAGGGGCCGTCAGCTCGCAGCTCGGCCAACCTCTCGGCCGAGCCGAGGTCTCCAGCGGTGCCCCGCACCAGTCCGCGCTACTCTGGTGCCACCGACAGCGTGCCGCGGAGCACACCGGCGTCGTACCGGAAACACCGAACACGCCGCATCGGCCGGCATTTCCCCGGCGGTCAGCTCGATCCGGCTGAGATCTCCGCACGGGAGGCTGAGGTGCTGGCCGCGCTCGGCACGCATCTGTCGGACACGAAGATCGCCAACCGGCTGCACATCTCGGTGCGCACTGTCGAAAGCCACGTGCAGTCGCTGCTGCGAGCCTAGTTCGCCAGAGGCCAGTGCGGGTACTCCGGTGCACGGTCCTGGAAGGACAGGATGGCGGGATTCTGGATGACGCCGTCACGGATCTCGATGGCCCGACCAATGGTGGGGTCCGCGTCCCAGGCGCCACGTCCTCCCAGGACCGGTCGGAGGAACGGGAGCAGCGCCTCGCTGTTCTCCCAGGTCGCGGAGTTCCACAGATACGACGGGCTGTGGTCGACGGCGTAATAGAGCACTCCGTCGCCGACCTCGAAGACAGGGGTGGTGAACGTCGTGGGACGCGCCCAGCTGAATCCCATCGCCTCGTCACAGGAGACGTCGACGACCAGAGTGCCTGGTGTCATGTCCGCGAGGTCGTCGTCTGTCATGAACGTGAGCGGGGCTTCAGTGTTCTGGAGCACGCAGTTGACGATGATGTCGCGCTCCATGAGGAACTCTGCAAGGCGCACCCTGCCGGTCTCCGTGACCGCGTGGCTCACTCGCGCGGCGGTGTCGTCGGTGTCGAAGTGGACGATCCGTGTGGAGTGAATCGGTGCGGCCACGGCCGCGATTTCACGGTGGGTGAGGACGTCGACGTCATGCACGCCCAGCGCGTTGAGCGCCGTCACGGCACCTCGGGCGGTCGCGCCAAATCCGATGACCACTGCGCGCAGCCGACGCCCGTAGTCGCCGGTGGATCCTGCGATCTGCATGGCGTGGAGCACGGAGCAGTAGCCGGCAAGCTCGTTGTTCTTGTGGAACACGTGCAGGCTGAGGGAACCGTCGCTCTTCCAGTGGTTCATCGCCTCGAATGCGATCAGCGTGAGCTTCAGGTCGATGGCGACCTGCGTAAGTTCCTCGTCCTGCACGCAGTGCGGCCACCCCCAGAGAACCTGCCCGACGCGCATCTCGGCGACGTCACCGAGTAGCGGCTTGGGTTGCAGGATGACATCGCACTCCTGGACGAGCTGCTCGCGGGTCCTGAACCCGGCGACCCAGCCCTTGAGCTGGTCGTCGGACATGCCGAAGCGGTCTCCGTAGTCACGCTCGAGGTAGATGCTCTCCCGGAGGTCATCGGGAATCCGACTCAGGTGCTGGGGATGGAGCGGAAGCCGGCGCTCGTTCTCCTTGCGCGACCGGCCCATGACACCGAGGCTCAGCTGGTGCACGCCGTCTCCTTCGGCTGGGGCCATCCCGTGCTCCGTCCGGAAGCGGCAACGCTGCCGGGGTCAATGAAGGCTCTTGCGTTGTCAGCGTACGTCTCGGCCGGGTCACCTATTGGATTTGGTCTCCCTGCGCGGTCCCAACCAGGGCGACTGGCAGTTCGCCGAAAGCTGATCAACGCGTTCTCCGCGACCTCAACACCCGCAGTACATGGGTGACCGGCCGCACACCGTCCGAACAGCCAGGGCTGCTCCTCTACGTCATGGTCGACAGCGTCGCCGGTAGCGTCGAGGCAGCACTCGCACATGGGTGCACCATCCAGACGTTCGGCTCCCTGTACGCGCCGCGATCTGCTAACCGATCGACTGTGGATCTAACGGTGTTTCCGGCACTGACACGCTGAGCGTTGCTCGGCGGGGAAGGTGCCGTGATGACCGCGACACTGAAGGACGTGACGAAGAAGAAGGAGCCGTCGGAAGAATCGGCGGAGCAACAGGCCGCGACTGAGCTGGTGCGCCTAGCGAAGGAGCAGGGGCTGTCGCTGACCGGCCCGGACGGGTTGCTTAAGCAGCTGACCAAGACGGTGCTCGAGGCTGCGCTGCACGAGGAGATGACCGAGCACCTGGGCTATGAGAAGCACGACCCGTCTGGTGCCGGGACGGGGAACATCCGCAACGGCACCCGGGGCAAGACGGTGCTGACCGAGGCGAGCGGTCACGTTGGGATCGACGTCCCCCGCGACCGCGCCGGCACGTTCGACCCGCAGATCGTCAAGAAGCGGCAGCGGCGACTGAACGGTGTGGACGAGATCGTGCTGTCCCTGTATGCCAAGGGACTGACCACCGGGGAGATCAGCGCGCACTTCGCCGAGATCTACGGCGCCTCGGTCTCGAAGGAGACGATCAGTCGGATCACCGACAAGGTGATCGAGGAGATGAACGACTGGTCAGGTGCGGCCTCTCGACGAGATCTACGCGGCGATCTTCATCGATGCGATCGTGGTCAAGATCCGCGATGGGCAGGTCGCCAACCGGCCGATCTACGCCGCGATCGGGGTCAGCCTCGACGGCGAGCGCGACATCCTCGGGCTGTGGGCCGGCGCCGGCGGCGAAGGTGCGAAGTTCTGGATGAGCGTGCTCACCGATCTGCGCAACCGCGGTGTGCGGGACGTGTTCTTCGTCGTCTGCGACGGGCTGAAGGGTCTGCCCGAGGTGGTCGGCAACGTCTGGCCACACACGATCGTTCAGACCTGCATCATCCACCTGATCCGCAACACCTTCCGGCTTGCGTCCAAGCGGGACTGGGACGCGCTCAAACGCGCCGTTAAGCCGATCTACACCGCGGTCAACGCAGCCGCGGCCCGCGCCGCGTTCGACGAGCTGGTCGAGACCTGGGGCGCGCGTTACCCGGCGATCGTCAAGCTTTGGGACAACGCCTGGCAAGAGTTCATCCCGTTCCTGGACTACCACCTGGAGATCCGTCGGGTGCTGTGCAGCACGAACGCGATCGAATCGCTCAACGCCCGCTACCGGCGAGCGATCAAGACGCGCGGGCACTTTCCGTCCGAGCAGGCCGCACTCAAGTGCCTCTACCTGGTCACCAGATCGCTGGACCCGACTGGGCGCGGACGGGCACGATGGGCGATGCGGTGGAAGCCAGCACTGAACGCGTTCTCGATCACCTTCGCGGACCGTTTCCCGGCCGCGGAGACCTACTAACCGAAGACGCCGGAAACACCGTTATGCGCTAGACGTTACGTCTTGAATTAGCAGCAAGAGGGCGCCACTCCCGTGCGTCTACGGCCCGAGGTTGCGCCGTCTACAGTCAGTGACCGGGCTGGTGATCGAGTCTCGCGGGGGGTGATGGGGGCATGGACGGCAACGGTCCGCTCGCTGCGGGGCGGTCGGCGTTGGCCAGGGGAGACTGGCCGGCGGCCAGGCAGGTGTTCCAGGCTGCCTGGGACGACCGGGAGTCGGCTGACGCGCTGGACGGCCTGGGCCGCAGCTTGTGGTGGCTCGGCGACGCGCCGGCTGCGCTGGATGCGCGGTCCCGGGCGTTCGCGCTGCTGCGCCGTGAGGGGCGCGACCGCGACGCGGCCGTGGTCGGCATCTGGCTCGCCCGGCAGTACCACAGCCTGTTCCACCGCACGGCGATGGCGGAAGGCTGGGTCGCCCGGACCCGGTCCCTGGTCGCCGGCATGGCCGACGCGGGCAGCCTCGAGGGTTGGCTGGCCCTGGTGGACTCCGAGGCCTCCCGTCTGGACGTGGCCGCCGCCAAGGCCGAGCGTGCGGTGGCGGCCGGGCGGAAGCACGGTGACGTGGACCTCGAGATCGTGAGCCTCGCCCGCCTGGGCGCCTGCCGGGTTGGCACGGGCGCGGTGGTCGCGGGTCGGTCGGATCTGCAGCAGGCGATGACCGCGGCGGTCTCGGGCGAGGGTCAGGACATCCAGTACGTCGGGGAGGCGCTGTGCACGCTGCTGGAGGTATCGGGCTGGCTCGGCGACCCGGGAATGGTGGAGCCGTGGGCCCAGCAGCTGGCCGAGTTCCGGTCGGCGTACGCGTTCGGCCCGCTGCTTCCCTTGGAGGCCACGTCCGGGGCTGACCTGATCTCCGCCTTCTGCACCAGCTGTTGCGGCGGGGTCTACCTCGTGACAGGACGCCTGGACGTGGCCGAGCGGGAGCTGGCCGACGCGGTGACCCAGCTGGCCACCACCGGGTGCCGGCCGCGGTGCCTGCACCCGGTCGCCCGGCTGGCCGAGCTGCGTGTGCTCCAGGGCCGGCTCGAGGAGGCGGAGGCCCTGCTCGTCGGCTTCGAGTCCGAGTGGGAGTGCGCGGTGGTGGCGGCGGCGTTGGACATCGCGCTGGGTCGGCCGGAGCGGGCGGAGGCCGTGCTCGTCGCCGCGCTCGATGGCCTCCAGGCCGCGGCTGTCGTGGCCGTGCCGGTCAGGGTGCAGCTGGTGGACGCCGCGCTCGCTGCCGGTGACCTGGCCCTCGCCGAGCGGACCGCGGGGGAGCTCGCCGAGGTTGCGGTCGCCACCGGCACGACGCTGCATCGGGCGCAGGCGGACTTCGCCGCCGGCAAGGTCCTGCTGGCTCAGGGTGATCCAGAAGCCGCGACCCGGCTCCGAGCGTCCGCCCGGGCGTTCGCGGAGTGCGGAGCCCCCTTGGCGGCCTGCCGAGCCCGGCTGGCGTTGGCCAGGTCGCTGGTTGATCGCGAACGGGGCATCGCCGTGACCGAGGCCAGGAGCGCCCTGCAGGCGTTCGACCGGATGGGGGCGACCTCCGAGGCCGACCAGGCCGCGGCGTTCCTCCGGGAACTCGGGGTCAAGGGGCGCACGGGCCCCAGGGACGGCGCCGTGCTCAGCCGCCGGGAGCAGGAGGTGCTCGGCCTGGTCGCGGAGGGGCTCTCGAACGCCGAGATCGCCGAGCGCCTCTTCATCAGCGTCAAGACCGCGGGAAACCACGTGAGCAACATCCTGACCAAGCTCGGCGTCCGCAGCCGCACCGAGGCGACGGCGTACGCGCTGCTCCACCCCGTTGCACCCTGGCCGGCCGTGGCCACCCGGGACAGCGAAATAGGGAACGCTCCCCATGCTCGACCGCGGTCGGTTGGTGGAAGGTCGACACCACACAACTTCGTCCCGAGGAGGGACCTCATGGAGACAACCGAGAAGCAAGCCGTCCGCCGCTTCTACGAGATCGTCAACGCCGGGGCGCCGGAACGGCTCGACGAGATCTGCTCGCCCGACCTCATAGGCCACGCCGGGGCGGGCCAGGACCTGGCCGAGCTCAAGAACTCCGTGGCCAGCTTCCTGGCCGCCTTCCCCGACCTGACCGCGGAGCTGCAGCACCTGGTGCAGGAGGGTGACCTGATCAGCGTGTGGATCTCCTACACCGCGACCCACCAGGCTGACTTCGCGGGCGTGCCGGCGAGCGGGCGCACGGTCAAGTTCGCTGCCTGGGACCTGGTCCGGGTGCGCGACGGCAAGATCGTGGAGATCACCCAGTACTGCGACCTGTTCGCGATCATGTCCCAGATCGGCGCGCTGCCCACCGCAGCGCCGGCGTGACGGGGTGCCGGTGACGTCATCGCCTTCCTTGCCTCGCACCCGGATGTGCTCGAGGAGTTCGGCTTCGACAGCTTCGGCGACCTCGCGTCATACGCCGCACACCAGGACCGCCGCAACTGCCCGTCAGACCTCTAGCCTCGACCTTTCGCGCGACCGGCCGACGGGAGGGAACTGCCACGCGGATGGGTGACACCTTCCCAGTGGCCTGTCGACGGCACGGGCGGTCAGGCTCAGCTGCGGGCGGATCCGATATTGCGGACGCGCAGGTCAGCGCATAGTGACCTGCACCAGGTTCAAACGGCGTGGGCCGGCCGGTAACAGCCGATGAACGGATGCTGTCGCTAGGCCGGATCGCGGAATAACTGGGCCGGTTCCCCGAAGTGCACTCGCCGAACAGCGCCTGGCAGGTCTCTGGCCAGAGCTTGGGACGCGTCGCCGGAACAACCGACGGTGAACTCGATCTCCTCGTTGACCTCACAGGCGAGACACCAGGCTTGATCCTCCGGCCAAACGAGCTGCGGTTCTTGTGCGACGTCTTCTGCAGAGCCGGACCAAGCCACAGCTGGTGCGTCTCTGAGGGCTTCAACAGGGCCGGTAAAAAGCAGCATCGTTCGATTAGGAATCTCCACTCGGGGCGCTTGAGGAGTCGACGCCCCGCTCATCCAGCCCTCCCAGATCGCCGCGTACCCGCGGTCAGGCGTGGTCGTGCACGTCGCGAGAGTCGCGAGTGCTGCACGAACGGCATCGACCGCCGATTCGCCAGACGAGTAGATGACATCCGTCTCGGAATCGAACGCACACGTCAAAGCCTGGCGGGCGACACAGGATCCACCTCATACACGACGCGGGCGTTCTACCGCACTATCTGGTGCCCATCGGCGACCAACTCCACTCTCCCGCCGCGAGTGTGCGGTCGCGCTGACATCGGGACGGCTCTAGGGTTCGCTCCATGGGATCAAGAACGCAGCACATCAGCATCGGCATCGATCGGCCCGCCGGTGAGGTGTACGACTTCGCTGCAGATCCGCTCAACCTGCCCAAGTGGGCGGCCGGCCTCGCAGGCTCCAGGGTTGAGCATGACGGGAAGCATTTGTTCACGGAATCCCCGATGGGGCGCGTCACGATAACGTTCGCGCCGCGCAACGACTTCGGCGTGCTGGATCACGACGTCACGCTTCCCACCGGGGAGACGGTCTATAACCCGTTACGGGTCATCAGGGACGGTGATGGGTGCGAGGTGGTTTTCACCATCCGCCAACGTCCTGAGATGACCGATGAGGACTTCAAGCGCGACGCCGACGCCGTCGCCAAAGATCTCGCCACGCTGAAGTCCCTGGTCGAAGCCAAGTGAGCTGAACGCACTCGTCTGCCGCTTCCAGGGTCATGCCCGGCAATCAGATCCAACGACGGCCGCGGGCGACGGCGAGTACGACCACGGCGATGCCACACATCGCGGCGATCACCATCCAGAAGATCCAAGCCAGATCGAAGAATCCGACCTCGAAGTTCATGCCCATGATCCCTGCGAGGACGGTCGAGGGCAGCAGGATCACGGTAACCAGCGTGAGCACCTTCATGATGTCGTTCGTCCGCTGGCCGATTCGGGCGGCGAGGAGATTGAACGAACCGAATGCCGACTCCTTCGTTTCGCGGGCCTCGTTCAACGCATGGGTCACACGACCCTCGAGGGCGGCGAACCGCGCCGCCGAGTCCTTGGTCGACAGCGCATCAAGCTCGGGATGTGACAGCGCGACCACCACCTCGCGGTGCGGGGACAGCGCCCGTCGCAGCGTCCCGATCGAGCGGCGGATCTCGACCAGCCGCGCCAGGTGGCCGGTGACATCCCTCGGGACGCCGGACATGACCCTGGCGTCCAGGTCCTCCAGCTCGCCTTCGACCGCCTCGAAGGCGCGGTAGTAGCCGGCGACGACCCACTCGGCGATCGTGGCGACAAACGACGGTGCGTCAAGCGCACCGACTTGGCCTCCCCCTGCGGCACGCTCCCGAAAGTCCTCGAGCACGTCGAGCTTCTCACCCTGAGCGGTCACCACCCAGTTCGGACCGATCACGCATTCGACCGGCACAAGGACAGGTTCACCCCCCTCGCCGCCCGCCGCATACAGCGTTACGTGCAAACGCTGGCCCGCGTCCGCCACCGACGCGCTACTTGGCGGCTCGAGCAGCCGCTGTGCAAGCTTGTCGCCGAGCCCGAGCGCCTCCTGCAAGGCCGCCACCTCTTCCTCGGTCACGTCTCGCAGGGCCAGCCAGAGCAACTGGTCGTCGGCGAGCCCTTCGAGTGCGGCCCGCCAATCCTCGACCTGCTCGGACTCCCGCTCGCCGAACACGAAGGCCGTGACCATCATCGTTGTTTCCACCGACTGCTGCGTTTCCCGTTCCCGTTGTCGTGCCATCACCAGCACAGCCCTTCGAGTCGGAATCGTCGTCCCACCCCTTCAACGGACCCATAGTCCGTAGAACGGCGTCGACACCATGAAGGCGCGGTCGTCCCCTCGGCGATCCTTGCCCACGCCCGGCCGTGCTGTCGACAAGCACGGGGGGCCGTCCTTTGCCCAGTAGCGTGTGCCGTCCACAGCCTCGTGAGCGCCTCGATTCGCTAAGGAGGCAACCGAAGGGTGGCTGACGATGGCCGAGCTCGACACCGCCTCAGGTCGCAAGACCGCTGGCCGGCTTCCCTGCACGCTCGCGAAGCTCGACGACCATGCGCATGTGCTCAACCCGGCCGCTCCAGCCGGACAACACACTCAGCTCCCGCAAGGGCGGTTCTCGTGGGCATATCGACGCTCGGGCTGCCGGCAGGTGCACTCGTCGCGGCGGGTCATGTGGGAACGCTTACTTGACCTCGCGGAGCTCTTCGCCGCCCCACGCAGCTGGTGAGCTCCTGCTGAAGGCCCTGTGGAGGTACAGCCAAGGCTGGGGGTGCGTCGCGACGGCGAACGCACAACGGGAGGAGGGTGTGACCCGTGGATCAACCAACCGCAGAGGAAGCGCTTGGAAAGCTCGAGCGTCTGGTCGGCGAGTGGACGCTCGAGGCCAGATGGCCCGGCGGAGAGCCGTGGCCGGGCGGCGGAAAAGTCACCTTCGAGTGGCACGACTCGCGGGCACATCTGATCGAACGGACCACGATCGAGCTCCCCGAGGCGCCGGACAGCATCGCCATCATCGGCTGCGATGCGGCCAACGGGACGTATTACCAGTTGTACTCCGACGAGCGCGGCGTCTGCCGCGTCTACCAGATGAGCATCAGCGACGACGAGTGGACGCTCTGGCGGGAGGGCGAGCCGTTCTCGCAGCGGTTCACCGCGAGGATCAGCGACGACGGGAACACGATCACCGGACGCTGGGAGATCGCCGAAGACTTCACCCACTACACCACCGACTTCGACCTCACCTATCGCAGAGTCCTCGCCTAACGCCGGCTCGGCGACCCGCTCCATCTGCAGACGCACGCCAATGCGGCCAAAGCGCGCCAGGTTGCCCGATACGGAGCCCGACGCGCCGCGCCAAGGACGACAATTCGGTATGACGTGGACCGCACCCGACGTGTCAATGCCCGAGGGCCCTCTCACGGGCGATGACCGGCCAATCCTCGAAGGCTTCCTCGCCTGGCATCGTGCCCTCCTCCGACGCAAGTGCGCCGGGCTGACCGGTGAGCAGCTGGCGGAGTGCGCAGTTCCGCCGTCCAACCTGTCCCTGCTTGGCCTGATCCGCCACATGGCCAAGGTCGAGCGCACATGGTTCCGAGAGCGGATCGCCGGGCAGGAACTCGAGCCGATGTACAACCCCGCACTGGGCAAGGACGCCGACTTCGAGGACCTCGACCCTGATCGCGCACAGGCCGACTACGAGCGACTTCTCGAGGAGTGCCGGCTGGCCGACGAGGCGATGGCAACAGCGTCATACGACGACACCATCGTGGTGCGAGCTGACGTCATGTCGGTGCGCACCGTCGTCCTGCACATGATCGAGGAGTATGCCCAGCACAACGGGCATGCTGACCTGCTCCGCGAGCGTATCGACGGCACGACGGACAAGTGACCGCCCGCCTTGCTCGGCGGGCGGTCAAGGCCGGCGTCTCGCCGACTGGTGGCCGGCACCAGGATCGCCGCTCCCTGCACAGCGTGCAGAACTCCCATGGCGACGTTGAACAGCCGGAAGCGTCCGATCCGCCGGCCGACCTCAACCTCGGTCGCGTCACCAAACAGCGCGCTGTGCAGGGATGCGGCGTTCATGGTCCTATGCCGCCGGTAGGAGCACGGAATCGATGACGTGGACGACGCCGTTCGAGGCGTCGATGTCAGTTTCGATCACGTTGGCCTGGTTGCCCTGGCCATCGGTGATTTCCACCGCTTGTCCGTTGAGCGCGACGGTGAACGGCGCGCTGTTGACTGTCGGCACCTCGCCCGCCTCCACGTCGGCCGCCATGACTTCGGCCGGCACGACGTGGTAGGTCAGGATCGCGGCGAGCTGGTCCTTGTTCGCCGGCTGAAGCAGCGTGTCCACGGTACCTGCGGGCAGCTCGGCGAAGGCCGCGTCGGTCGGCGCGAAGACAGTGAACGGGCCATCGCCCGAGAGCGTCTCGGCGAGCCCCGCGGCCTCGACCGCTGCGAGCAGGGTCGAGAACTCGGGGTTGCCCGCGACGAGCTCGGTGATCGTCTCGGCGCTTGCGGGGCTGTCGGCAGCCGGTGGCGTCGTCGCCTCCGCGGTCGGTGAACTGGACGTGGACGACGTTGCTTCGTCGTCATCGCTGCACGCGGCGAGGAACAGCACGGATGCCGCTGCCGTCGCGATGAGGAATGGTGCTCTGCGCATCTCGACTCCTTGGGTCGGGTCAGTCCGTCCGGTCGTTCCGGACACCATCAGACTGCGTCGACCCGGTGTTAGAAACCATGCATAAACCTATGCACTTTGCATTGTTTGTTGGACAGAGGCCAGTTATGGTGGTCGCATGCCGAGACGTTCGGGCCGGGACGACCCCGATGGGATGCGCATCGCAACGGTGTCCAGACTGCTGGGCGTCCCGGTTCCCACCATCCGCTCATGGGAGCGGCGCTACGAGTTTCCTGCGCCGCCGAGAACCGACGGCCTGCACCGCCGCTACGGCGATGTCGAGTTCGAGCAGCTGCGCGCGCTACGCGATCTGGTGACGAAGGGGCACAGCACACGAGATGCGGTGGCACTGGTACGGAACGCCGTGGTGGTCCGGTCCGGGGATGCGTCCCCTTCCGAGCCGGTCGTTGACGCTGCGCTGGCGCTCGACACCGGGCGACTTCGGGCTGCGCTCGATGCGTCAACCGAGCGGCTGGGCGTCGAGGAGACCATCCGCCGGGCAATCCTGCCGGCGATGCGGGAGATCGGCGCGCGGTGGAAGGCCGGCCGGTGTGACGTCGGGCGCGAGCACTTTGCCACCGAGGGCGTTCGGGCCTGGCTGGCCCGGCAGGCGTTCCTGGCTCCGCCGCCCTTCCGCCCCCACCCGATCGTCCTCGCCTGCGGTCCTCAGGACCTGCACACGATCGGGCTTGAGTCGTTCGCCGTGATTCTGGCCCGGCGCGGCTGGCCGTGCCGAGTGCTCGGGGCGAGGACGCCCACCGAGGCGCTTGTCTCCGCGGTCCAGGCCATGGAAGCGATCGGTGCCGTCGTGACGGCGCAGCGGAGTGTGACACGTCGATCGGCGATGGAGGCGATCGCCGCCGCCGACGCCCTCCCCGGCGTACGGGCGTTCTACGCCGGCGATGCCTTCGTCGCGCCGTCGGCTAGAAAAGACGTCCGCGGCAGCTACCTCGGTGAGGATCTCGTCGAGGCGGCACTTGTCGTCGAATATGAGTGTCCGTCGACGTCCTAGCTCCTTCCGCAGTAGTGAGCCATTCCATGCCGCTACGAGTGGCCATGGTGTACGACGTTGTTGAACGGGCGCCGGTCGGGCTCCGCGGCCGAGCCAGCGGCCGTCCGTCGGTAGCACGGGCCGGCTGCGTCGATGACGTGATGTACGAGCCGATCCCCTTCTACAGTTCGGCGAACGAGGTCATCCCGCCCACCTCGCGCTCGATCATGAGCGGCTGTCGTCAGGTGGGCGGGATCGCGTCCGACTCGAGCGTTAGGCCGCCTGACGCGTTTCGTCGCTATGCACGGCGACGCGTGACGTCGTCGGCGCCAGCACCGCCGGCGCTGGCAGTGTCGACGTGTCGAACGCGAACGTGAGCACCGCTGTGGCAACCGCGTCGGCGTTGACGTCGAACGCGAACGTTGTTGACGTTTCCGGTCAGCTCGTAGTCCTCACGCAGAGCGTCGTACAGCGCCACGTTCTGGCCGTCACCTCGCAGGTTGTCGCAGAACTGGTGGTAGCACGGGTCGTATGCAGCGCCCGCGACGCCGCCGTAGGCCACGGCTTGCGCCGCGGTCTTCGACGCCCTCGGCGCCGGTGAACAGACCGCCGGCAGGGATGCCGACCGCGATGAACGGTCCGTAGTCGGAGCGGCCGGAGAACTCGGTGTCGTTGAACGGCGAGCCCACGGCTCGGCGTAGAAGTCCTCGAAGACGTCCTCGATCTCGGCCGAGCCGGGCGGGATGAAGCCCGGGCGGCGCCGTGCCGCTGGAGTTGTCGCCGTCGTAGACGCCGAACATGTAGTTCGGCGAGCCGATCATGTCGAAGTTGAGGTACAGCGCGATGTCCGTCGATCTCCTCGTCCGTGAGGTTGGCGACGTAGTGCTCCGAGCCGAGCAGGCCGGACTCCTCGGCGCCCCACCAGGCGAAGCGGACGGTGTTCGTCGGCTTCGACCTTGGCGAATCTGGATCGCGACCTCGAGCAGCGCGGCGCTGCCGCTGCCGTTGTCGTTGATGCCCGCACCGTCCTGGACGCTGTCCAGGTGCGCGCCGGCCATGACGACGTTGGCGTCGTCTGCCGACCTCGGACTCGGCGAAGACGTTGTAGGCGGGGCGCATCTCGGCGGTGAACTCCACCTTGACCCGGACCGTGGCGCC
This sequence comes from uncultured Actinomycetota bacterium, assembly GCA_963819885.1. Classification (GTDB taxonomy): domain Bacteria; phylum Actinomycetota; class Actinomycetes; order Jiangellales; family Jiangellaceae; genus JACVRX01. The sequence goes on from CAWFXV010000023.1 coordinate 147,394, forward strand.
GGGGGTCGCTGGCGAGATCGGCACCGGCGGCGAACGTCGCGAAGACGGCCGGGATGGTGAGTCCGGTGGCGTCGCCGATCATGTTCGAGCAGGCCGGTGCGGCCGGGCTGGCCCTCGTTCATGACGATCACTGCCGCGGCGCCGGCCGCCTGCGCGTTGAGGGCCTTGAGGGCGAAGCCGCACGTGCCCCGCTGGACAAGGGCGACCGAACCGGCCGGCATGCCGGCGAAGTCCGCGGCCTCACATCCGCTGTGTTGACGTGTTCGCCGGCAAGCTCGGAGCGTCCAGCCGAGGTCCGCGGGGAAGAGCGGCGCCGGTGGCCTCACCCTCGGGTGTGCCGGAGTCGAACTGGTTGCGGAGGAAGTCCGTTCCGTTGACGTACGTCCGTCGGAGTCGGGGTGATGCGCTCGAGCTCGGAGTTCTCCTCGGTGTACTCGAAGTCGAACTCCTGCACGACCGGGCGTGTAACCGGCCTCCTCAGCCTGCCGACGACGTAGTCGACCGACGCGTCGTAGCCGGGCAGGCCGGCGGCACGGTTGCCGCCGTTGGTGTCACTCGCCCGTTGCAGCGCCGTGAGGTGCTTGAACAGGTTCTTGATCTTCACCGCCTTGGTGAACTCCGCCAACTGTTCTTCGTCGGGCGGTGCCGCGTGGGCTGAAGTGCCGAGCAGCATGGTGCCGGCCAGCACGCCTGCCGCCACAGCTGCCACGCGATCGACGAGCTGAGCGAGCGATCATCTTGCACTCCCCTCACACCATGCCCCGTGCGACACTTCCGCCACGGAGGTCTGGGGTGGACGCTATCCAGTCAGAGACAGCCAGGGAACCCCTACAGGATATGCGTCCAGGAACGTTGACCGGTCCGAGTGCGGCGCTACCCGTGCGTGCGTGAAGCTACCAGTGGCCATGGTGTACGACGTCGTTGAACGGGCGCCGGTTGGGCCGCTGGATCGGCGTGAGCGGGCGGTCCGCGGGCGTGCCGAGGGCGATCAGCAAGGCGCAGAACCGGTCCTCGGGAAAGCCGAGCAGGCGCCGCGCGAGCTCCTGGTCGTGGACGCCCGCATGGCCGCTGCCGATGCCGAGGTCGGCGGCGGCCAGCATGACGCTCATCGTCACCTGGCCCAGGTCGAACTGGATCAGGTCCCGCATCTGGGCGTCCTCGGACCTCGGCGCCACCAGCGCGATCGTCACCGCCGAGCGGGCGACGTGGCCGGCGGCCCGAAACACCCTGGCAAGCTGCGTAAGCTGCTCCCGGTCGGTGCAGACGACGAAGTCCCACGCCTGCTGGTTACCGGCCGACGGCGTGCGCCACGCGGCTTCCAGGATCCGGTCCAGGTCCTCGGGCGCAATCGCCCGCTCGCTGAAGGACCGCACGTTGCGCCGAGACCTGATCGCGTCCCACGTCTCCACATCGACCTCCCGCACACTCGTCCCGAGCACCCGCCGCTGCCCAGCAATGACGTACGACAACGGGTGTTCGCCGCCGCCACGGCTGAATCATGCTCCTGCCTCGGGCCTGATTGCCCGATCGAGGTGTTCCGGTCAGCACGCTGATCGCGGGGCGGTCACCCGAGAGGGCGCATGATGCAGATATGACCGTATCCGCAGCCGACTGGTCCGAACTGCAGGAGACGATCGCCGGCGAAGTGGTCCTGCCCGATGCGCCGGAGTACGACGCGGTGCGCAAGCCCGCGATGTTCCGGTTCCACGACGTGCGACCGCAGGCCGTCGTCCGATGCAACACAGACGCCGACGTCGGCAACGTGATCGGCTTCGCGAAGCGCTTCGGCCTACGGACTGCCGTCCGCAGCGGCGGGCACTGTTTCGCTGGCCGCTCGTCGACGGACGGTGTGGTCATCGACGTCTCGCCGATGCGCTCGGTCACCGTCACAGATGGTGCCGTCACGGTGGGTGCCGGGACTCGGCTCGGAGAGCTCTACGACGCCCTCGACCGGCATGGTCTGACCATTGCCGCGGGTTGTGGCCCGACGGTCGGGATCGCCGGGCTGACCCTCGGTGGTGGGCTGGGCATCCTCGGCCGCCGGTACGGGTTGACCTGCGACCAACTGCGACGGGCGCGGGTGGTGCTGCCGGATGGTCGCGTCGTCGAGTGCGACGAGCGCCGTGACGAGGACCTGTTCTGGGCACTCCGCGGCGCCGGTGGCGGCACGCTCGGCGTGGTCACGTCACTCGATTTCGCCACCGTCCCGGCGCCGCCCGGGACCGGGTTCCACCTGGTCTGGCCGCACTCCGCCGCGGCTGCTGTGATCGAGGCATGGCAGGGGTGGGCACCCGATGCGCCGGATGAGCTCGCCGCGAGCCTGCTCGTCAAGGCCGGAAGCGACGCGGACCGGCCGCCGGTGGTCAACGTGTTCGGGGCCATGCTCGGTGCCGAGTCCACCACCATGGATCTTCTCGACGAGCTGGTCGCCCGCGCCGGCCAGGATCCCACGTCGGCCGATCATGTGTACGCGTCCTACCGGGAGGTCAAGCGATACCTGGTCGACCTCGGCGATCGGATGGAAGGCGACGCCTCGCACCGGGCCACATCGCAGCCCGGTCCTGTCTACAGCAAATCGGAGTTCTTCCGGCGGCCGCTGCCCACCGGCGCCATCGCGGCGCTGGTCGACAATCTCGTCAGGGGCAGGATGCCAGGCGAGTCGCGAGCGCTGGACTTCACCCCGTGGGCCGGCGCCTACAACCGGGTGCCACCACACGCGACAGCCTTCGCCCATCGTGCCGAGCGGTTCCTGCTCAAGCACGAGCTCGTCCTCGACGCCGGCGCGTCGGCCGCCACGACCAGTGCTGGGCGCCGCTGGCTGACGCGGTCGTGGACGACGGTGCATCAGTGGGGATCGGGTGGCGTGTATCCGAACTTCCCCGATCCCGAGCTCGAGAACGCGGGGCGCGCCTACTACCAGTCCAATCTGGAGCGCCTGATCCAGGTCAAACGCAGATACGACCCCGACGATTTCTTCGCCCTTCGCTAAGTTCCTGATGGTGGAGTTGGTCGACTAACAGCATCGCCAGCACGTCCTCGACCGCGCCACGATCAGGAGTCGACCCGCTCGGCGATCGGCCATCGTCGCCGACCCGAGGGTGAACGTCGGGCAGGTCGCGCGGCGCAATGAGCCTGCCGTGACCAGGTCAGATCGGGTTGACGCAGCCGAGCTGCGCCAGCATCTCCACCGCGCGGCTACGCTTCTCCGCCGCGGCAGAGGCGTGGCCAGCAGCCGTAAGGGCTGCGGCGATATCGATGTCGATGCATGCCGCGGCGTAGGTCCTGCCTCGTTCTCGTTCTGTGTCACCTGCTCGTTGCAGTAGCACAAGCGCGTCCTCCAGCCGGCCAGCGAGTTGTGCGAGAAGGCCGTCGGCGAGCGGGATCGCGACGACCTCGTGCCCGCGCGGGTCAGCACCCGCGCTCGCGACGAGGTGTTCGCGGATTCGTCGGAGCAGGTCGGCGGCCTTGGCATGTCCGAGGGCTCGAACGATGGGCGCGCAGTCGGTGGTCTTCGTCCACAGCTCCTTGCGGTGGGTGAGCACTGCGTCGGTCAGCTGCGCCAGTGCTCGCGTGTCCTGGTCGAGCGCTGCGCGCCAGAGCAGCAGGCCGGCCATAGTAACGATGTGATGTGTCTCGAGCGATGCGATCGTCTCGTCGCGGAGCCGGTCGAGCACTGGATCGGCCGCTTCCCGATCGCCACGTCTGAGTGCGAGTCCGCCGATCAGCTCGTCACGGAGTATCCGCGTCGGCCCAATGGCGAGCCGCATGTCGCCGAGCGATGCCAGAGTCTCGTCGATCTCAGCCCAGCGGCCGGTCGGGAGGTACAGGATCTGCGCCTTAGAGATCGTGAGGTACGGGTGGAAGATCTCGATCGGCGGCAGATGGCTCACCTCGGCAAGCAGCAGGTCGAGATCGCTCTCGGATTCGGCGACTGGGTGATACGGGGGCGCGGTCCAAAGCCAGTTGATGATCGCGCGGTAGGCCTCGCCCGGGTCGCCAGCGCGGAGCGCGGCGCGGATGATGTCCCGTACTTCCTCCACATCCGGCACCACGCCTTCGCTCGCGAGCGCGCTGAAGAAGGTGATCCTTGCGTTCACCTCGGCTTCCTCGTCGCGGACACGTTGCGCGACGTCGACGGCCTCCCGTGCCAGTTGGGAGGCTTCCGGGCTCCCGCGGAGCATCGAAAGCTGGCTTCTCCGCCCCAGCGCGCGGGCGAGCTGTGGCGATTCTGGCAGGCCTGCGAGTTCGTCAACGGCCGCGTTCGCGGCCGCTGTGGCGTCGTTCCACCTTCCCGCGACCCAGTACGCGCGTGAGACGACGGACTGGGCGTCCGCTGCCGTCGCCTGATCGCCCGCGTCGACGGCGGCGCGGTGCGCTGCTTGCAGGTGCTCGAGCGCGTCGGTCGATTCCGGGTCCGCGAGCCGCGCCCTGCCGTAGGCGAGCTGCGCCCGGGCGCGCCGGCTGGCGTCCGGTGCCCGCTCGAGTGCACGCGAGAACGAGTTGAGCGCCGATGCGATGGCTGCGCGCGACAGCGCTGCGTCGCCGGCCTGTAGCAGCAGGTCGAATGCCCGCTCCGCGACTTCGCGGTCGGTCTCGCCGTGCTCGATTGCCCGTTCGTAGTGGTAAGCCGCAACTTCGGCGGTCTCGGCCGCGCGGCTCGGTGCGACATGCTCTATCCATTCGGCGACCCGCCGGTGCAGGGTGCGGCGCTCGCTGCGCGGCAGCGTCGCATAGGCGACCTCGTGGGTGAGCGTGTGTTTGAAGCCGAACTCGCGTATCCCTTCGACCGAGGAGGTGGCGCTTTCGGAGACCAGGCCGCGCGGTGCCAGCGCATCCATCACACCGTCCTCGACGCCAACGCCGGCAGGCCAGAAGACGCGTCCCATCACCGAACAGCGGCGCAGCGCCTCGCGCGAGGGACCGTCGAGGAGGTCCAGGCGTGCCGCAATGACCCCGTGCACCGAGTCCGGGATCGCGAGGTCTTTCACCGCTGCTCGGATCGCCCAGCCGCCGTCCACCCGGGCAAGTGAGCCCCGCTCGATCAGCATCTGCAGGATCTCCTCGACGTAGAACGGGTTTCCGTCCGCGCGGGACAGGACGTGCTGCTTGGTCTCCTCAGGAAGCCCTCCAGCACCGAGCAGCGCGGCTGCCAGCGCCTCGGATTCCGGCGGCGTCAACGGGCCTAGGCGCAGCGACGTCGCATTCTGCAACCCTGCTCCCCACGACGGCCTGGACTCTGCGAACTCGGCACGCGCGGTGCACACGGTGAGGACGGCCGAGTCGTCGAGTGCCTTCACCAGCTGTTCGAGCAGGTCGAGGAGCGGCTCGGAAGCCCAGTGCAGGTCCTCGATAGCCAGCACGGTGAGCCGCTCCCGGCCGAGCGCCACCAAATAGCGGATCCACGCATCGCGCAAGCTGGCCGCGACATCCCGGGGATCCGGCGTTCCACCCGGGAGTTGGAGGCCGATCGTCCACGCCAGCGGCTCCACCACCCGCGCCACCTCACTACTCGGCACAGTCATATCGATGGCGCGGCGGAGCTTGCTCAGCGCCACGTCTGACGCGTCGCTCTCCAGGATCCCGGCATGCGCCTTGGCCACCTCTGCCAGTGGCCAGTACGTGATGCCCTCGCCGTACGGACGACACCGTCCAGTCAGCAGGCGGGCCGCGCTGAGGGGGTCGGCGAACTCGGCCAGCAGCCGCGACTTCCCGACACCCGCCGGGCCGAACAACGTGACCAGTTGCGGCGTGCGATCCCGTTCGACCCGGGCTGCAAGCGCGCGCAGCACAGCCAGCTCGTCGTCCCGCCCGATAATCGGCGCACGCAGGCGTTCCGGCGCGCGCCACCCAGGCGTTGACAGCGCATGGAGTGCTTCCCACGCCTGAAGGGGCATGCTCTTGCCCTTTGCTGCCGCGCTGCCCACGTCGCGGTAAGCGATGGCGCGCGACGTAGCGGCGTGGGTCCGCTCTCCGACGAGCACCTGCCCGGGCTTGGCACGCTGCTGGAGGCGCGCGGCGACATTGACAGCGTCTCCGCTGACCACGAGCTCGCCGCGGGCAGCAGCCTGGCGTCCGGCCACCACCTCGCCGGTGTTCACGCCTACCCGCAGGCCGATCTCGGCTCCATAGCGCTCCCGTACCGTCGCCGCGAACTTCGGGAAGCCGTCCCGCACCGCGAGTGCCGCCCGCACAGCGCGCTCAGGGTCGTCCTCGTGCGCGCTCGGGACACCAAAAACGGCGAGCACGGCGTCGCCGACGAACTTCTCGGTCATGCCCCCATGGCGCTCGACCTGGTCGTGCACAAGCCCAAACAGCTCCTTCTGCAGGTCGCGGACGTCCTCCGGCTCGAGCCGTTCGCCGAGCGCCGTCGACCCCGCGAGATCGGCGAAGAGCAACGTCACCACCCGGCGCTCTTCGTGGTCGTCGGCGGGTACGCCACGCTGGCCACCACCCCGCAGATCGGCTCCGCAGACCGAACAGAACGCCGCGGACGCGGGCTGCTCCGCTCCGCACGTGGGGCAGGCACGGTACAGAGCCGCACCGCACGCGCTGCAGAAACGGGCGTCAGACGGATTCGCGGCTCCACAAGACTCGCAGGTCAGTGCCACCCGCCGAGGGTATTCGCCGTGTTGGTCCCACCGTTAGCGTTCCGGCGCGACCTACCCGCCCGCCCCCACGGGCGACGACATCGACATCTTGCACGGCCCCACCATGCCGGATCCACTCGACTCCCCAGTGGGTCGCGGCGGCGTCAGTGATGCCCGCCGCCGATGACTGCCGACGAGCAGCGGCTCCCGGCGCGGGTAACCTGGCAGCCCAGGCCGTTCCCGGACGCCAACCTGCTCCGGCTCGCCGGCCGGGAACCGGTCCTCGTCGACAGCGGATTCGTCGGCCACGCGGACGAGACCGCCGCCTGGGCACGCGCACGTCGGGAACCTCACGCTGGTGGTGAACACCCATGGCACGCCGACCACGTGGGCGGCAAAATGGTGCTGCAAACCTCCGGCGCTGGTGTCGCTGCCAGTCCCCGACATTTGAGGAGGTGGCCCACGGGTAGAGCGCGCAAACAAGCCCCCCGTCATGGCGGGCGCCTCCGGGTCTGCAAGGAGCGGCCATCGACACTGGCCTACTGATCACGATCCTGGTCGTCGTGGTCATCGTCGTGTTGGTCGCCGTGTTTTTGGGGCAACGACGGCGCACCCAGCGGCTGCAGCAGTTCGGTCCCGAATACAACGCACCGTGGCCAGAACCGGTGATCAGCGCAGCGCCGAAGCTAACCTCGCGGCCCGCCTGCAACGGCGCCGATAGCTCACCATCGTGGCCCTCGAGTTGGCCGCCCGGGACCGCTACCTGGAGGCATGGCGGGCGACCCAGGGCAGGTCCGTGGACGACCCGGCCGGGGCCACCCGGCACGCCGACAGGTTGGTGGCCGAGGTGATGCGCGGCCGGGCCTACCCGGTGGACGACTTCGAGCAGCGGGCCGCCGACGTCTGGGTCGATCATCCCCAGGTGGCCGAGAACTACCGTGCTGCCCATGCGGTCTACCAGGCCAACGAGCAGGGGCTGGCAGGTGCTGATGACCTGCGGCAGGCGTTCGTGACTACGGTCGCTGTTTGCCCAGTCGTTAGATATCGAAAACGACGGTTACAACGAGGCTCACCGATGACGGGCGCCGTGAAGACCTGAGCACGGCCAATCTATCGAGCCGGCAGCCGACCGATACCGCACCGCCCGAGCGCGCCGCACCGGACGACGTCCCAGGGCCGCCACGCCACCGACGAAGAACTCCGCCGCGAGGACTCGCTTGTCGCGCACTGGCGAGCAGCTTGGCACGGATCGGGGCAAGCTGCGCGGCGAGCTGTTCGCCGTCTGGCTCCGTTCCTTCGCGGTGTCAGCCAGCGGCTTCGCCAACTGGAGCACATAGTGCTTTTCCTCGAAATTCGGATCTCCGGCGACGCCGTCGAGCGGCGCGAACAGGTCGTACTCAGGACTCTTCGAGCGCTTCTGGATTTCCAGCCGCACTCCAAATGTAAAACTTTCCTTCGACGGAGTCGGTTTCGGCATCAAGCACGGCGTAGAATCCGCCCTGCTTGTCGGTCAGCTCGCGGGCGATGAACTGCTGCCAGCTCCTCGACGACGCGGCGGGAACTCGACGTCGCCCGTCAACAGAAACGCTTGGGAATAGAGCGACACCAACTGGCGCGTTGTCGTAGAGCATTTTCTCGAAGTGCGGCACCGCCAGTTGCGCTCGGCGGTGTAGCGGTGAAAGCCGCCGCCGATCTGGTCGCAGATGCCGCTTTGGAGGGCCATCTTATCAAGCGTGTCGGCCGAAGATCTTCCTGCGCGGCCCGTGGCCTGACTTCGCCCGGCCGAGCAGGAACTCGAGTCGGCGGGTAGGGAAACTTCGTCTGACCGTGGGCGAAGCCTCCGTATCTCGTGGTCGACCTCCGCTCAGATCCCTGCGACTGCTTGCGACCATGTCAGGCTTGAGCTTGGCACAATTCGGCGCCCCACGGCTCCTTCAGGTTTTGCTTGACGGCGTCGGTGACCTGCGAGGCGACTTCGTCGGCCTTCTCCTCATTTCCTTCTGTCGCGGTCGATGCAGACGGGACACCAACGGTCGTGAAGCCCGGTGTGGCCCGTTTCCATCGCGATCCGCGGCGGCTAATACGTCCCGCCCCATCGGTTTGCCGTCAGGCGTCAGGAACATCGACAGCGGCCAACCGCCGCGCCGCCCGAGCGTGTGCATCGCGGTCATGTAGATGTCGTCGATATCGGGCCGTTCCTCGCGGTCCACCTTGATGCAGACGAAGTGTTCGTTGAGCAGCTTGGCGACCTCCTCGTTCACGAACGACTCCCGTTCCATGACGTGGCACCAGTAGCACGAGCTGTAGCCAATGGACAGGAAGATCGAGCTTCTTTTCCTTGTTGGCCTTCTCGAACGCCTCCGGCCCCCAGGGGAACCAGTTGACCGGGTTGTGGGCGTGCATCAGCAGGTACGGACTGGTTTCGCCGGCCAAGCCGTTGGCCGGGTGCTTCGCGGCCGGCTTTGCGGCTGGCTTGCGCATTTTCGGATTCTTTAGAGGCGCAAGCGCGACCGCACTGCTGGGGCTGGGAGCCAGCAGTGGCACAGCGAGAACGACGACGAACCACGAGGCGAGCGGTCGATAAGAGTGGCATCATTGTAAATCCCAAGAAGCGGACGGCTTGGCTCTTCGTCGTTCGGCTGGAGTGGTAAGGGTCGTTTCTCGCACGCGGACCGTGCTGGCGACCGTCTACTTTGTTCGTCTTCGGGCGGGAGGGCGGCGACCGCCGTCGGCGGCAAGTAGTCGACTCGGAAACAGGATCGAGCCGATCGTCACTTTGTCGCCGGGCGACAGTTTAAGGTCGGATTGACAATCCGCTCGCCGTTGACCAGCGTGCCGTTGAGCAAAGCCGAGGTCGCGAACCGTGACGCGGCCGTGCGATGTCGCTGAATTCGCAGTGCTTGCGGCTGATCAGCGGGTGAGTCAGTCGGACGTCGGGCCTGCTTGCTGCGACCGATGACTGCCAGGCAATGCCAGCACCACCTCGCCGACCGAGGTGTCGCCCCCGACGGCGACGAGATTGGCGACCAGGGTCATGATTCGTGCCTGCGCAGAGTCCAGACGTGTCGCATGTTACGATAGCAGGCCGGCCAGAGCCGGGTCGCAATGAACAGCCGTCGGGGCAGACATTCGTGTCTCGGCCTGACTTTCGCGGCAGACAGGAATGTCTGCCCCACAATGCCTGGAATTCCCCGGCGAATTCGGCGCACGGATTGGCAGCGTCGAGGGTGCTTGACGGCCCGTTGCGGGACCCCGGTTACGTTGATTCAAGTGCCCTTGCAAGCGCGGGGGGTCAACCTATAATCCGTTCGGACCCGCCGGGGGGCCACCGCACCGCCAGTGGTGGGGGCCGCCAGGACCGTTTCACTGCATACTTTTCGCGCGGGTGTAGCTCAGTTGGTAGAGCACAACGTTGCCAACGTTGTTGTCGTGGGTTCGAATCCCATCACCCGCTCTATTTCGGCGAGCGCGGATCTGGCTCGTCATATCGCCGCGCCGCCTTCGGCATCTACTAAACCAGGATGATCGCTGATACCCTGCGCCGGAATCTGACGAAGATGACGTCACCGACGACGAAGCTCCCGAAGCCCCGAAACCGGCGGCGAGGAAAAGCCCAAGCTCACCCTCGACGTGAAGATCGAAACCCATCGGCCTGCGAGCGGCACATCACGGTCACCATCCGGCCCGAAGATGTCGATCGGTACTTCAACAAGGCGTTCGACGAGCTGATGCCAAAGGCCGCAGGTGCCCGGCTTCCGTCCGGGCCGCCGCGGAAGCTGGTCGAAAACCGCTTCCGCAAGGAGATGTCCGAGCAGGTCAAGGGCACGATGTTGATGGACAGCATGTCGCAAGTCAGCGAGGACCATGAGCTGTCGGCGATCAGCGAGCCGGATTTCGATTACGAGGCGATGGAAATTCCCGACGAAGGGCCGATGACGTTCGAGTTCGATCTCGAAGTGCGGCCCGAGTTCGACCTGCCCGAACTGGAAGGGGCTGGCGATCGAGCGGCCGAAGCATGAGTTCACGCGAAAACGAAGTCGATCGGCACGCTGCAGAAAATGCTCGCCGCCACGCCGAACTGGCCGACGACGGGCCGGTCGAGCCGGGCGACTAGTCACGATCGACATGAATTCACCAACAATGGAGAGAAGATATCCACTGCTGGACGAGACCATCCGCGTGATGCCGGTGTTGAGCTTCTTCGACGGCAAGCTGAGGGCTTCGACAAGCTGATGAAGGCGTCAAGGCGGGCGAAACGCGCGACGCCAAGGCGAATCAGCGGCGACGCGATGAACGAAGAACTCCGCGGCGAAGAAGGTGAAGGCCGCGTTGAAGTGCTCGAATTCAAGAACTGGAATTGCCCGAACTGATGCGAAGATGCTCGGCGGACTCGGCGAATTCGGACCGAAGAAGAGCTGCGCGAAGGCGAATGAGCGCACCTCGAGCGGCAGCTCGCCTATCACCAGCACCAGCGGGTCCGCCAGCAGATCGCCGACATGCTCACCGAAGGCCAACTGGGAACTGCCGCCGGACTTGCTCGAGCGGCAGAGCCAGCGCGAGTTGAGCGGCGGTGATGGAATTGCAACCCAGCGGCTTCAGCGAGGACGAGATTCGCGCCCACGAGAACGAGTTGCGGCAGAACAGCAGGCGTCGACCGCCCAGGCCCTCAAGGAGCACTTCATCCTCGAGCGGATCGCCGAGGACGAGAAGATCGACGCCGACCCAGCAGATTACGAAAACGAAGTCGCGCTGATCGCCGCGCAAAGCGGCGAGAACGCCGCGCGAGTGCGGGCCCGGCTGGAGAAGCAGCGAGCTGATGGACACGCTCCGCAACCAGATCATCGAGCGCAAGGTGATCGAGCTGATCCCGGAGCACGCCAAGTTCAAGGACATCGACTTCAAACCCGATTTCGGAGGCGAGACCGAAGCGGTCGAGCAAGCGGCCGGCGGCGGCGACCATGAGTCCGCCATTCCCGAGGCCAAGAAGCCCGACGTGCCCGAAGCGTTACGCACGCAGCCGGACCGCA
>CAWFXV010000024.1:0-321473 GCA_963819885.1 uncultured Actinomycetota bacterium
GTACCGGGCGAATCAGGTCCGGATCTCGGGGTACCTGGTCTCGACGTCGTCGGTGAGACGTTGCACTGCAGCGTCAAACGAAGTTTGTAAAGGAGTACCGGACGATCACGGACCTGGATTTGCTTGCGCTCCAAAGTCGCGCAGCGCTCTACGACCGATTACCGGCGTGAGCGGCTCGCAGCGAGTCGGCAGCCGTCAGGAGGGAGGCGCCGAGGAGCACGCTGTCCTTCAATAGAGCCTCGCCCAACATAGACAGCTGCGGCATCCCCTTCCCCTCCTGCCAAGCTTCCGGCGTCGTGACCAGGAAGCTAAGCGTACCGAGCATCATCCCCGCGGCCCCGAAGCTGCCAACCGCCGAGGCTTGCGGCGCGAACGGCTTCGCCGCGATCAAAGAGCCCAGGGTTATCTGCGTGACCCCGATGAGTCGCGCGAGCTTTTGTGCGCCGAGCTTCTCATGAAGCCGCGAGGTCAGCGGACTCGCGGTGACCAGAGGCTCTGCGTTCTCAACCTCATAGTCTTTGAACTTAAGTGCCCCAACCCACAAGAAGGTCGTCGCCAGCCCGCAGCGCATGACCGAGAATCCTACGGAAGCTAGTCCGCTAGCCGGTGTGTATCGTCTGCCCATTCGTTGCTCCCTGGTCGCCAGTCGCTAGCCCGGGGGATTATCACCGAGCTTCGCAGAAGTCGATGAGGTCGGGGGCCCAGGCTTGCGGCCCGCCCTTGTCAACGGTTCGATTCGCCTCGCATTCATGCCCCGCGGATACGATCGTGCATCACAAGGCGGGGGGCACGCTCGGCCCCGGGTAGACAATTATGATGGAAAGACCGTCGGGATCACCCGGTGCGAGTCCGCATGCCCGAGCGTTCGGTGGACGGCGGTTCTGCCTGTTGTGACCTTGGTGATTGGCTCGCTGGGCACACTCTTCCTTGATGAGCGGCGCGACAAGAGGGCATTGGACCGCGCGAAGGCGGAACGTAGAGCGGCCCGTGAGGAGAGCGTCTCCCAACGTCGCGAGGCGTTCGAGCTAGCACATCTTCTGGCGGTGCACGCCGCCTTGAGAGAGACCTGGGTGAGCTTGCCTAGTGCCCTCGAGCAAGGTCTTCCGACCGATGCGGTGTACAGGCGGCCTCCAAGGCTCGTGGACTCAATGGTTTGGTTCTTGATGACGGACTTCGGGACCGAGTGGAGACAGCCATTCAAGCGGCTGTCGAGTGGGCGAACCCCGCCGCGAGAGCGAGACCCTCTAAGGGCATCCGTGATCTGTGGTCGGTAAGAGAAGGCCTAGAGGATGCCGCCGACGCGATCAGTGAGCGCATACGAGACATCTACAAGGGCTCGGTGACCAGTTGGTGACCAAACCGGCCCGAAACGCGGTTCCGGCGGCCGCCGCCGAGGTTGTGACCTGCGCGAATGCCACCAATGTGTGGTGTCCGAGGGGGGACTTGAACTCACACCAGACCGGTGCATTGGGGTATCCCCCAGTCCGGCCATTAGGGCTTTGACCTGCGCTTTTCCCGTCGAGCGTGGTCCGCCCATCTCACCCGGTATTGCCCTTTGCTGCACCGTCCGTTAGCAAACCGTTTGCAAGATCACCACAGAGCGGCCCCGACAGGTGTTCGCGCACCTGCCGAGGCCTCGACCGTCCACCTGACTACGACAGGAGAACGACCGTGAGCACCATTCCACCACCCGAACCGCGCCATGGCATCGCCGAATTGCTGCGCCTGGTCGGCGCTGTGCGTCGGCTGGCGTTCGACCGCACCCTGCCACCGCCGGAAGCACTAGGCAGGATCAGGGACGCGTTCGCCGACTACGACGCCGGAAGCTGACCTCGCGGCACACCAGACGACGGCCCGCCCCTTGCTAGAGGGTGCGGGCCGTTGGGTTTGCGATCGACGCTCCATGTTGCGCCGGGCTGGCACGGACAATGAGGATCACGAGCGCAATACTGTGCCGTACCCGGACACGGGGGCGGGCCGCCGGTTTCGACCGCGGTCCGGGGAGAGGAGCGGCGGGTGAACCGGGATTTCCTGGCGCGCTGGTCCTGGCGAGGGTTTCTGGCGATCGGCGTCGGGATGCTCATTGTTGCCGCAGTGATGTTAGTGCGCACCGTGTGGTTCGTGGCCGAAGCCGAGCATGCGACCGGCACAGTCGTCGACCTGTTCCGCGACAGCGACTCCGACGGGACGGTCTCCAACTATCCGGTCGTGCGCTTTGTCACAGCCGACGGCGAGACGATTGAGTTTGTCTCCTCCACCAGCTCCTCCTTTCCGGTGTCCGAGTCGCCCGGCGATCGCGTTGAGGTTCTCTACGACCCAGACGATCCGTACGGCGCGCAACTGAGTGGCGTATTTCACGTTTGGCTGCCGCCGGCCATCTTCGCGATCATTGGTACTAGCTTTGTCGTTACAGCCTGGCGCCGACGTATGCGCATGACGAGCGTGGCCGACGCCGAGTGGCTGCGCGGACACGGGCACCGCCTGAACGGCGACTCGCCACGCGTCGTCACCGACTCGGTCGAGATCGATGGCAGCTCGCCTTTCCGCCTGGAGGTTGATGTTCATGACGTGACCAGGGACGAGGTGCGTGTGCTGACCTCCGATCCGATCTGGTTCGATCCCACTCCTCATCTCGAGAATCGCAAGACCCTCGACGTCTTTGTCGACCCAGCACGGCCCGAGCGTTACCTCGTCGACATCTCGTTCCTGCCGCGCTTGGCCGACTAACACACTCTCTAGACGAATCCGAACATCTGTTCGACACTGGTGGAGTACGTCAAGCCGCCGCCGCCGTGGGAGGTCGGACGACAAGGGATCCTCAACGCCCTCCAGGCACAGATGCCGCAGCACACGTTCAAAACGCCGGTGCCGGTCGTCGTCCGCATCGTGTGGGAGCACGACGGCGAGGAACACATCGAAACCGAGGCGCTCGGCTGGAGCAACGGTGACGCGTACGTGCGGCTACCCGACACCCGTTGGAAGTTCACCGCCGTGTGGCTACGCGCCGAGGACGTAAAGCGGCGCTAGCGGCAACCTTGACAGTGCGGGTGGCCGGAGGACCATGCGATCCATGGCGGGGAGTTTCCTGTGCAGGATCGGCGTGCATCGGTGGCTTAAGCGCAACCCAGAGGTGCCGGGGTTCGAGCCCGAGGACAGCGCCGACCACACCAGGTCGGGTGGAGAGACATATTACGAATGCGAACGCTGCCACGAGAGGACGACAAGTCCGTCAGGCATTGGCGGTATCCGCATTGGCGGTTTCGGCATTGGCGGTTTCGGCATGGGCGGGGGCGGCGGTCGCAATGGCGGCGATGGCAGCGGTGGCGATGGCGGCGGTTGGGGTGGCGGCGGTTGGGGCGATGGCGGCGATGGCGATGGCGGCGATGGCAATGGCGGCGATGGCAATGGCGGCGATGGCGATTGAACGGTGACGTGTACGCGACGCCGAGCGGGCACTCAGCGAAATCGTCACCGCCCTCCATTCCGGCACGTATGTTGAGCCAAGCCGTCAGAGCCTCGCCGAGTACGCCGCAGACTGGCTCGCCGCGGTGGAGCTGACGATCCGGCCGGCGACCCTGCACAGCTACTCGCGCAACCTCCGCCTACATGTGCTCCCCCAGCTCGGCCCAATGCAGCTTCGCTGAGTCGACGCCGGGATGCTCAACGGCCTTTACGCCGCGCTGCTCGCCGACGGCAAACAATCGAATGGTGGAGGCGGGTTGTCGCCGCGGTCCGTCCGCTATGTCCACACCATCGTGCATAGGGCGCTGAAGGATGCCGTCAGGTGGGGACGGATCGCACGCAACCCCTGCCGATGCCGCGGATCCGCCTCGGGCAGCGGCAACCTCACGGCCGGCGTTGACCACATGGTCGGCGCCGGAGGTACGGACGTTCCTCGAGCAGACCGCGACCCACCGGCTGCACGCCGCGTTCGTCGTACTGGCCACGACTGGCATGCGCCGCGGCGAGTGTCTGGGGCTGCGCTGGACCGACGTAGATCTCACCGCAGGCCGGGCCTCGATCGTGCAGACCGTAATCGCGGTCAACCACGCGGTTCGGTTCGGGTCACCAAAGACAGCCCGCGGGCGACGCACCGTCATCCTCGACACCGGCACTATCGCCGCAGTGCGTGAGCATCGGCAGCGGCAGGTCGCTGAGCGGCTGCTCATGGGCGCTGGCTTCACCGACTACGGCCTGGTGTTCTGCCGGCCAGACGGCGGCCCACTGCACCCGGAGCGGTTCTCCCGGACGTTCACCGACCAGGCGCGGCAGGCAGGCCTGCCCGCGATCCGGCTGCACGATCTGCGGCACACCTGGGCGACGCTCGCCCTATCGAGCGGCGAGCACCCGAAGGTCGCACAGGAGCGGCTCGGGCACGCCGCGATCGCCATCACACTCGACGTGTACAGCCACGTCACCGAAGGCCTGCACCGTGACGCCGCATCACGTGTCGCCGGACTCATCTTTGGCGCATCGGTTAGCACCCCGTTAGCAAACGCGGCCGGTGGCGACGATGAATAGCCGCCTGACCTGCGGATATGTGGTGTCCGAGGGGGGACTTGAACCCCCACCCCCTTGCGGGGACTAGCACCTCAAGCTAGCGCGTCTGCCTATTCCGCCACCCGGACGTGCGCCACCGACGCAGGAAGCGTCGCGGCGCATGAACTCTACCAACGGCCGCTGCCCAGCGCCCAGCCCACGAGCCCACGAGCCCACTCAGCGGCGGCGTCAGCACGCGCACGATGTGTGGATTCTCTGTCTCCGGGTAGCGTGCACGGCCAGAGCCAGGAACGAAAGGCATCAGTGTGGCCGGAAAGACCTATACGCGGCAGGGTGAAAGCAAGGCGGAGAGCCTTGACCGACATTGGCAAGAGCTTCTGCAGGAACTGCGGGTAGCCCAAGCCGGCACCCAGATCCTGTTTGCCTTCTTGCTGACGATCGCGTTCACGCAGCCATTCCGGGAGGGGGACGACCTCACCCACCGCGTCTACGCGGTCACGCTCATTCTCGCCTCGCTCGCCACCGCGCTGTTGATTGGGGCAGTTCCCTTCCACCGGATGCTGTTCCGGCAACGGCTACGCGACCACATGGTCACCACCGTCGGCCACATGGCCTCCGGCGGGCTCTTTCTCCTCATGGTGGCCATGGCCGGCAGCCTCTTCCTCGCGCTCGACGTGGCCTTGTCCCGTACCGCGGCGGCGATCATCGTGGTCGCGGCGCTCGGCTGGTATGTCACCTTCTGGTACCTCCTCCCGCTCTATATACGAAGCCGCGAGAACGGGGACGAGTGAGAAGCTCGGCAGGTGGCGCTGCTACACCGCACTGACGGCGACGGCTGGCTGGAGTGCGCCTGCGGCCGGCGGCATTGGGGCCGTTACGGTGCGGCCGGATTGATGCTGGTGCGACCCGACGGTCACGTGCTGTTGCAGCACCGGGCGCCGTGGAGCCACGAAGGCGGTACGTGGGCGCTGCCTGGCGGCGCCCGATCGTCGACGGAGAGCGCACTGGCCACGGCGATCCGCGAGGCGGCGGAAGAGGCCGCAGTAGATCCATCGGCGATCACGCCGTCGCACCGCTGGGTCGACGACCACGGCCCGTGGTCCTATGCCACTGTGGTGGCGCATGCATTCGGACCGATCGAGGCGCGTGCCGCAGACCCGGAGAGCGTCGAGCTCCGCTGGGTGCCTCTCGAGGACGTGACCCGGCACCCCTTGCACCCCGCGTTCGCGGCGGCCTGGCCGGCGATGCGCGAACAGGCCAGTCGTCGGCTCGTGGTCGTCGTCGACGCGGCGAACGTCGTTGGATCGCAGCCCGATGGCTGGTGGCGCGACCGGAAAGGGGCGAACACGAGGTTGCGCGACGGGCTCGCAGCACTGGCCAAACGAGGGATTCGCGCCAGGGAGCTCGACCTGCCGGCCGACCTGTGGTGGCCCGACATTCAGCTCGTTGTCGAGGGTCAGGCCCGCGGGATCGAGTCGGCAGCCGGAGTGACAGTGCGCAGCGCCCAGCGAGATGGCGACTCATTGATCGAACAGGTTGTCGCCGAGTCACAGCGCAAACGACCAGCGAACCACCTCATGGCTGTCACCGCCGACCGTCGCCTCCGTGGCCGGCTGGCCGCATCGGGCGCACAGCTGGTCCGCCCGACGACGCTGCTCGGGCTGTTGGCCGGCCGCTAGGCGCTCTTCCGCTTCGCGGCAGCCTTCTTGGCTGCGACCTTCTTCGCCGGTGCTTTCTTCGCCGGTGCCCTTTTCGTCGCTGCAGCCTTCTTCGTTCCTGGCTTCTCTGTCGCCTCCCCGCGCTGTTTCTTCGCCTCGGCGACGCTTCGCCGCAATGCCTCCATCAGGTCGACGACCTTGCCTTCGTCCGGCTCGGCTTCCGGCAGACGGGTGATCTCAGCGCCCTCGACCTTGGCCTCGACGACTTGCAGCAGAGCCTCCCGGTAATCGTCGACATACTCCGTCGGCTCGAATTCCTCGGCCATCGCGTCGATGTACGACTCGGCCATACGCATCTCCTGCGGACGCACGCCGATGTCGTCGTCGAGGAACCCGAAATCGGGCCGGCGCACCTCGTCTGGCCAGAGCATCGTCTGCACGATAAGCACACCCTCGCGCGGGCGGAGGACCGCGAGACGCTCCCGGTTCCGGAGCGCGACCTTGACGACCGCGACCCTACCGGCCTTTTCCAGCGCATCCCGGAAGAGCACATAAGGCTTCGCGTCGGCACTGGGTTCGGCATAGTAGGCCCGGGACAGGGCGGTCGGGTCGATCTCCTCGAAGGGGACGAACGCCTGGACCTCGACCACCTTGCTCGACGAGATCGGCAGATCAGCCAGATCCTCATCGGTGAGCACGACCATCTCGCCGCCGGGCAGCTCGTAACCCTTGGCGATATCTGCGTACGCCACCTCGTGGCCGCCGTTGTCGCAGATCCGCTTGTAGCGGATCCGCCCTCCGTCGGCCGCATGGACCTGACGGAAGCTCACATCCTTCTCCTCGGTGGCGGCGACGAGCCGGACCGGAATCGACACCAGGCCGAACGAGATCGACCCCTTCCACACCGTCTGCATCACCCGCTCCTTCCGGACACCTGAATCACGATCATCTCTCGGTGCAACGTCCTTTGACCACAGGTCTACCCCGATCGGCGCGCCTCCAGCGCTGTAAATCGACGGTCTGCCACCGTCGATGACGACCGGGAGGAGTCGTCATGACCAGGCTCTGGTGCTGGGACTGCGCCGACGACGAGGACTTCGACGCGGTTCCCGACGCCAATGAGAGCGAGCGGGCCTGCACCGAGTGCGCCGCCGGCGTGCTGGTCGGTTATCTCATGCTGCCTGAGCCCACCGAGTTTGCCGCCGTGGCCTGACCAGCGCCCAGGACGTAGAAGGCCACAGCCGCAGCGGCGGCGACGTTGAGCGAGTCGACCCCGGCTCGCATGGGAATCCGAACCCGGACGTCGGCATCGGAGAGCCAGCGCTTCGACAGGCCTACTCCCTCATTGCCCATGACCACCGCGAACCGCTCGGGGGTCACGACCTCGTCCAGCGCGACGGCCTCGGCAGCCGGGGTGAGGGCGAGGATGAGGAAACCAGCCTGGCGCAGCTCGTCCAGCCCGTCGTACCACCGCGTCATCCTGGTGTAAGGGACGGAGAACACAGCGCCCATGGACACCTTGACCGACCGGCGGTAGAGCGGGTCGGCGCATCGCGGGCTCAACAGCACAGCATCCATTCCCAGCGCCGCCGCGGCCCGGAAGACGGCCCCGACGTTTGCGTGGTCCACCAGGTCCTCCAGCACGACCACCCGACTGGCCGTGGCCACGAGGTCAGAGACACCAGGCAGCGGCAGCCGCCGCAGCGACGCGAGCGCACCTCGGTGCACGTGGAAGCCCGTGACCGACTCGATCAGCTCCGCCGGAGCCACGTAGCACGCTGCGTCCGCCAGGTCGAGAACGTCCGCCAGCGGGTCCATCCAGCGCGGCGCCATCAGGAAAGACCGGACCGCAAAACCGGATTCGACGGCCCGGCGGACGACCTTCTCGCCTTCGGCCAGAAACAAGCCGTGCTCAGCCTCAACCGACGTCCGCAATTCGACGTCGCGCAGCGAGACGTAGTCGGCCAGCCGGGGGTCGGCCGGGTCGGTGACGTGCTCGATCCGGGCCACGGCCGGCATGATGTCACCGGCGCAGGATCAACGCAGTGCCAGCACCGCAACCAACCCGATGACGACAACAGTCGCACGCAAGATCACCGCCGGCAGGCGCCGGGCCACACCGGCGCCAAGTACGCCGCCGAACGTCGAACCTGCGGCGATCAGCCCGGCTGCGACCCAGTTGACCTCGGCGACAGCCACGAAGATCAGCCCCGCGACGAGGTTCGCCAGTCCGGCAAGGATGTTCTTAGCCGCGTTCACTCGCTGCAGCGTCTCCGTCAATCCGACGCCCAGCACCGCGATCAACAGCACACCCTGACCTGCCCCCAGATAGCCGCCATACACGCCGATGACCAAGACCCCCAGCCAGACCAGCGGGCCACCGTGGTGCGGCCTGGTCCGCTCCCCTAGCCGGCGCAGAATCCACGGCTGAATGATCACGAGCACGCACCCCAGCAGGATCAGTACCGGCACGACGGCCTCGAACGACGCTTCGGGAAGCACCAGAAGTAGAACGGCGCCGATGATCGCGCCGATGATGGTGGCCGTTGCCAGCCGGAGCACTCGCGAGCGCTGACCGGCCAGTTCCCGGCGATACCCCCAGGCACCGGCCACGCTGCCAGGAACCAGACCGACCGTGTTCGACACATTCGCTACCACGGGCGGTACTCCGATGGCGAGCAGCGTCGGGAAGGTGATCAACGTCCCCGAACCGACGACGGCGTTGATCGCTCCTGCGCCGAGTCCGGCCAGCGCAACGAGAACCGCCTCCAGGACACTCATCCCGTGACCCGGCGGCGAGGTCGACGCGACAGCGAGTCTGGCGAGTCCGGCGCCTGATGGCGTCGCGAACCGGCGGTCACTCCCCGCGTGCGTGCAGGTCCGGTGTCGCCGATGCCTGCTGAGCAGCCTCCAAGGCTTCGCGAACCTCGGCGTGCGCCTCCGACAGCGCGGCCTCGGTCTCCTGCTCGGCCGCCTCCACCGCCGCTACGACCTCGGGGGCGGGCGCCGCTGGCATCGCCGACGTTTCGGTGACAACGCGTCGATCAGAGTCTCCGGTCACCTGGCCACCCAGCCGACCGACCACGGAACCCAGGCCTTCTAACGCGGCGCCGATCTCACTGGGCACGATCCACACCTTGTTCGCGTCACCCCGCGCGATCTCCGGCAGCATCTGCAGATACTGGTAGGAAAGCAGCTTCTGGTCGGGGTTGCCGCGGTGAATGGCATCGAAGACCGCGTGGATCGCCTTCGCCTCACCATCCGCTCGCAGGATCTGGGCCTGCTTCGCCGCTTCGGCGTCCAGCACGGTGGCCTGCTTCTGGCCTTCTGCAGTGAGGATGGCGGCCTGCTTTTGCCCCTCGGCGGTCAGGATCT
This sequence comes from uncultured Actinomycetota bacterium, assembly GCA_963819885.1. Lineage (GTDB taxonomy): Bacteria > Actinomycetota > Actinomycetes > Jiangellales > Jiangellaceae > JACVRX01. The sequence goes on from CAWFXV010000024.1 coordinate 9,534, forward strand.
GCGATTGCCGCACGCCTTCGGCGTTCAGGATTGCCGCGCGCTTGTCTCGGTCCGCGCGCATCTGCTTTTCCATCGAGTCCTGGATCGAGGCTGGCGGATCGATCGCCTTGAGCTCGACCCGGTTGACTCGGATCCCCCACTTGCCCGTCGCCTCGTCGAGCACGCCACGCAGCGCGTTGTTGATCTCCTCACGGCTGGTCAGTGTGCGTTCGAGATCCATCCCGCCGATAACGTTTCGCAGCGTGGTGACGGTGAGTTGCTCGATGCCCTGGATGTAGTTGGCGATCTCGTAGGTTGCCGCCTTGGGATCGGTGACCTGGTAGTAGATGACCGTGTCGATCGACACGACCAGGTTGTCCTGGGTGATGACCGGCTGTGGCGGGAACGAGACCACCTGTTCGCGCAGGTCGATCAGTGGCAATACCCGATCGACGAACGGCACGACCACGGTCAGGCCGGGGTCGAGCGTTCGGTTGTAGCGGCCGAGCCGCTCGACGATGCCGGCTCGAGCCTGTGGCACGATTCGCACCGATTTCGCGAGGGTAACCAGCACAAAGGTGAAGAGCAGCAAGACGACGATCAGCGCGATCGCCGAACTGACATCCATCGATCCGCAACCTTCCCCGACAGGTCGTAGCGCTCCAGACGAAGCCCTCGGTGAGTGGCACGCCGGAGCCTACGGACCCTCCGCCTCGTAGACGAGAGCCGTCGCTCCCTGGATCTCGACGACGTCCACCATCGCTCCGGTTTCGATCACCGAGTGGTCATAACTCTTCGCCGACCAGATCTCGCCTGCCAGCTTGATCCGCCCACCGTGGGCGTCGACCCGTTCGACGACGGTCGCGCGGCGCCCGACCAGCGCCGCCACTCCGGTCCGGGCGTTGACCGGCTGCCGCAAGTGTCGCTTCGCGACAGGTCGGACCACGCCGAGCAAGGCCGCACTCGCGGCAATCGCGACCAACGCCTGGATCAGGAAGGGGGCACCCGCCATCGCGGCCAGGCCGCCGGCCAGTGCGCCCCCCGCGAGCATGAGGAACACCAGATCCAGTGTCGTGGTCTCGATGATGCCCAGGATCAGCGCAAATCCCAGCCAGAGAACCCAAGCGTTGTCGCCGAGCCACTCCGCTGCGTCACCCACACGGCAAGCCTAGGCGATCACCGCGGGCCCAACCCGCGCTCACCCAAGCCCATTTTGGCGAGCTCTGGCGGCCCATCTGCCGTCGCTGTGACTCACCGTCAGCGCCAATCCGAAGCACGCGCTCAATGTGTGGTCGTTAATGGTCTCGTCGACAGGTCCCGAAGCGACTACCTGGCCAGCTCGCAGCAGCAGGGCGTGGGTGAAGCCGGTTGGGATTTCCTCCACGTGATGGGTGACCAACACCGTGGCCGGCGACATGGGATCGGCGGCGAGCTGGCCCAGGGTCGCTACCAGCGCTTCCCTGCCGCCAAGGTCGAGCCCAGCAGCCGGCTCGTCGAGAAGAAGAAGCTCCGGGTCGGTCATCAGGGCCCGGGCGATCTGGACTCGCTTGCGCTCGCCCTCGGACAAGGTGCCGAAGGTTCGGTCCGCGAGCTGACCTACGCCGAGCCGTTCGAGCAGCCCGCCGGCACGATCGACGTCGTAGCCTTCGTAGAGCTCACGCCAGCGACCGACGACGGCATAGGAGGCGGTCACGACCACGTCGCGCACAGCCTCGGTGCGAGGGATGCGGTCGGCCAGCGCTGCACTGGTCAGTCCGATCCGGGGCCTGAGCTCGAAAACGTCGACGGTTCCGAGGATCTCGCCGAGTACTGCGGCATAACCGCTGGTCGGATGAATCTGCGCAGAGGCCACCTGGAGCAGCGTCGTCTTGCCGGCGCCGTTGGGTCCGAGCACGACCCACCGGTCGCCTTCCGCGATGGCCCACGTGACCTCGTTCAGCAGGTACTGCCCGGAGCGCACCACCGAGACATCGGCCAGCTCGAGGACGTCGGACATGAATCGCTCTCCGTGCGCGTCGATTCCGTGGTCGCACTCGGACCCTCGCTCGTTCCTCGCTCGGGCTCCTCGTTGCTCCGTTGGGTCGCCGACGACCCTACGGCAGGGGGGACCCGTAGGCTCACCGACATGCTCGGACTGCCCCGCTCGGCGCGGCTTGCGGCATGGGCAGGGAGTTGGCTGACCGGACAGGTCACCCTCGACGAAGTGGTCGCGCGAGTGCAAGGCGATGACGAACCACACACGGTGACCGATGGGCTGCTGGGCGACAACGTCGGCTCGCTCGGCGCCGCCCTCGGTTCATTGCGGGGGCACGGCATTCGGGCCCTGCGAGTCGCCTTGCCGAGACCAGGCGACCCGCAGGGACTCGCAGGTCCGCGGGATCTGACTGTCGACGCGGTTGAGGCCGGCGAGGCCGTGCTGTGCGTGGGGGCGGAGGTCGCCCTGGTTCCCACCATCCAGACGTTCGGTCCGCCCGGGGACCAGGGACACCTGGTGAGCTGGGCCTGGCGACCTGCGCATCCGCCCCCACCTGTTCCGCGACTTCCGGAACTAGAGCGGGCGCTCACCGAAGAGCTCATCGCCGCCGGCTCGACTCTGACCCGTCTCGATGTCGCCGCCTGGCGACCCGCGGTCGCCCGATTACTCGATGACGTCCGGTCCGGCCGCGCCGCCGATCCGCTCCCCCGACCGTTCCCGCCCTCCGCGCAAGCGCTGGCCGCGAGGTCCGCGCGGGTGTTGGCCGTCGTCGACATCGCTTTGCGAGACGAGGGTCAGGCCCTGACCGCCGCGTCGGCCCACGCTCGGCAGCAGGCCCTGGTCCCGCTCGAGCGCGCTGCTCGCCATGCGCTCGCTGCCGCCTGCAACGCACTCGCCGACTAGCCTGTGCCGGACATGTCCGTGACCCGCCCGCCTGGCTCCACCACGCTGCTGGTGACCGTGACTGGGCGAGATCGGACCGGCGTGACCTCTCAGTTGTTCGCCGCTCTCGGTCGGCACCCCCTCGACGTCCTCGACATCGAACAGGTCGTCGTCCGTGGACGGCTCATCCTCGGCGTATTGGTGACGGCCGTGCCAAACGACTCGCACCTACGAGCCGACCTGCAGCAGGTGGCAAGTTCGTTGGGGCTGGAGATCGAAATCACTCCCGGTGGCAGTGAGCGGCGACCGGCCGGCGGTCGAGCCCATGTCACAGTGCTCGGCGATCCGTTACGACCGGCGCCGGTCGCCGCAATCGCGCAGCGGATCGCGCAGTTGGGCGCCAACATCGACCGGATCGTACGGCTGGCGTCGTATCCGGTCACATCGATCGAGCTGGAGGTCTCGGGAACCGACCCCGCAACTCTGCAGAGCGAGTTGGCGGCCGAGGCCGTAGCGCAGGGAATCGATCTCGCCGTACAGCCGGCCGGCCTGAGCCGTCGGGCAAAGCGGCTCATCGTGATGGATGTCGACTCGACGCTCGTCCAAGGTGAAGTGATCGAGATGCTTGCGCAGCGGGCGGGTGTGCTGAGGGAGGTTGCCGAGGTCACCTCGGCGGCCATGCGCGGAGAGCTCGACTTCGCCGACGCTCTGCGCCACCGGGTGCGGCTCCTCGCGGGGTTACCCGTCACCGCCCTCGCCGAGATCTGCGAGCAGGTCGAATTGGCACCCGGGGCTCGAACCCTGGTGCGCACACTCAAGCGGCTGGACTACCGGTTGGCTATCGTCAGCGGGGGCTTCACCCAGGTCACCGACCATCTCGTCGGGCAGTTGGGAATCGACTACGCCGCCGCCAACACCGTCCAGGTCGCCGAGGGGCGCCTGACCGGCGACCTGGTCGAACCGATCCTCGATCGGGCCGGCAAGGCGGCCGCGATGGCTCGCTTCGCCGAGCAGGCCAACGTGCCGCTTTCCCAGACAGTCGCCATCGGTGACGGGGCGAATGACCTCGACATGATCGCCGGGGCCGGTCTGGGGGTCGCCTTCAACGCGAAACCACTCGTCCGCCATGCGGCCGACACCGCCCTCAATGTGCCCTACCTCGACACTGTGCTCTACCTGCTGGGCATCAGCCGCGAGGACATCGAGGCGGCCGACGCCGCCGACGGCGTGCCGACTCCGGCGCCGCAAGTGCCGCCTCCGGCCTGAGTGGTCACCGCAGCCAGCTCGAACGCTGGTCCCCGACCGGTTGTGAAGATCGTGGTGCAGTCGTCGCGCCGATTTCCACGCGGATCGTTCCGCACGGCGATCTTCACGAGCCCTGCTTGGCGATCTTCACGAACCGCGTGGCACGGCAAAAGCGATCAGCTGGCCGGTTCCCGGCTCAACCGAGTCCCAGCCGCCGTCGAACCCCAGCACACACACAGCGCTGGTCGGGAACTCGCCCAGCGGGCTTCCGCTTTCCTCCAGCAGCGTCGCCAGCGACTCGATGCCGGGATTGTGCCCGACCAGCATCGCCGTGTCGGCCTCGGCCGGCAGGGTGCGAATCAGCTCGAGCAACTCTGCGGGGCGCGCGTTGTAGGCCTGGTCGGTCACGACACGACGCGGGGACGGCTCGAGCTCCGCAGTGAGCAGCTCTGCGGTCTGCACCGCCCGTAGTGCGCTCGAGACGACCACGACCTGCGGGGTGACACCGTTCTCGGCTACCCATCGCCCGACCGCCGGTGCGTCTCGGCGTCCCCGCTTCGCCAGCGGGCGCTCTTCATCTGCGACATCGTCCGGCCACGCCGACTTCGCATGCCGCACCAACACCAGCGTCTTCGGCACGCCGCGCAGTCTAGAGCGATCACCACACGACGAGGGCCGCTGAACTGATTGTGAGAGGGCAAACACCACGAGCCAGGAGGTGTTCCGAAGACCGCCCACAGGAGCGGCTTCAGCAGGGCGACGACCCCAGGAGGGTCCGGGAGGGCCAGTGGAAAGGCGACCACACCCCGAAGAAGCCGGGGAACAGGAATGCAAAGCGCGACTACGGGAGGGGATCTAGAGGGCGACGACACTAGGAGGGTCGGGGTTGTGATTCGCGGACGGCGACCACGGCAGGAGGGGGTCGGGGAAATGGTTCGCGGAGGCTAAAGAACGAAGCCCGGGGACGACGCCAGCCAAGACGTCAACGCAAACATTACGGACTGGCCTCGGCAAACCATTTCCCCGACCCCCGACAAAGCCCGACCCACAAGAGCCCGACCCCGACAAGGAGAGGCCGATCTCAGGCCCCCACCGCGTGCACCCCACCGTCCACGTGCACGATCTCACCGGTGGTCTTGGGGAACCAGTCCGACAGCAGCCCGACGACCCCACGTGCGGCCGGCTCGGGATCAGACAGATCCCACCCCAGCGGTGCGCGCCGATCCCAGACGCCCTCGAACTGGTCGAAGCCGGGGATCGACCGCGCTGCCATCGTCTTGACCGGCCCGGCGGAGACCAGGTTGACCCGTACGTTCTGACTACCGAGGTACTTGGCCAGGTATCGGGCCGTCGATTCGAGTGCGGCCTTGGCCACGCCCATCCAGTCGTAGCCGGGCCATGCGACCTGGGCGTCGAAATTGAGCCCGACGACCGAGCCGCCGTGTGGCATCAACTCCAGGCTCGCCATGGTCACGGACTTCAACGAGTAGGCGGAGACGTGCACAGCGGTGGAAACGTCCTCGAACGAGGTATCGAGGAAACCGCCTCCCAGCGCACTCTGCGGGGCGAATGCGATCGAGTGCACGATTCCGTCCAGACCGTCAAGGTGAGCGCCCACCCGCTCGGCCAGCGTGGCGAGGTGCCCGTCGTCCTGTACATCGAGTTCCACTACCGGTGGCGGGTCGGGCAAGCGCTTGGCAACTCGCTCGACCAGGCTCAGCCGGCCGAAGCCGGTCAAGACCACCGCCGCGCCTTCGGCCTGAGCGAGACGGGCCACGTGAAAGGCGATCGATGCGTCGGTGAGAACACCGGTGACAAGGATGCGCTTGCCGTCGAGGATGCCCATTCAGTGCCCCATTCCCAGCCCGCCGTCGACGGGGATGACCGCTCCGGTGATGTACGCCGCCTCGTCGCTCGCCACCCAGCGCACCACTCGGGCGACCTCGTCCGCCGAGGCGTACCGGGCCAGCGGGATCCCGGCGAGGATCTCGCCTCGGCGTTCTTCGGAGAGTTCCGCCGTCATGTCCGACTCGACGAAGCCGGGCGCGACGACATTGACCGTGATGCCCCGGCTGCCGAGCTCACGAGCGATCGATCGGGCCATCCCGATCAGCCCCGCCTTGGTAGCCGCATAGTTGGTCTGGCCCGGTGAGCCGAGCAGTCCGACCACGCTGCCGATCAACACGATGCGACCCTTGCGGGCCCGCAGCATTCCGCGGGCCGCCCGCCGCACGACCCGGAACGCGCCGGTGAGGTTGGTGTCGACGACGGTGCGGAAGTCGTCGTCGCTCATCCGCAACAGCAAGGTGTCGCGGGTGACGCCGGCATTGGCAACGAGGACCTCCACTGGTCCGTGCCGCTCCTGAACTAGATCGAAGGCGGCATCGACGGAGCCCTGGTCAGTCACGTCGCAGCGCACGCCGCTCAGGCCGCTAGGAGGCTCACCGCTGCGATAGGTGATCGTGACCACGTCGCCGTTCTCGGCGAAAGCCTGGGCGATGGCCAGGCCGATTCCACGATTCCCTCCGGTGACGAGTACGGAACGGCTCACCCGAGCTCCCTTCGCCGGTTGGCGTGCGCCGACGCTACCGTTCGCGGTCGATGGCATGCGGCGGAGTAGCGCGCTTGCCGTTTCCGGATGTGAGGGCGAAGCCCCAGCAGGTCAGGAGTCCTCGAGCCGGAACCCGATTTTCATGCCGACCTGCCAGTGCTGGACAGCGCCATCGACGATCTGGCCGCGGATCTCGGTCACCTCGAACCAGTCGAGGTGACGCAGCGTCTCAGCTGCCCGCATGATCCCGTTGCCAACCGCGGCGTCGACACCGTCTGACGAGGTCCCGACGATCTCAGTGACCCGGTAGGTGCGGTTCATGGCAGTCCTCTCAGTCGAGCGGGCCCGTAGGGGCCCACATGGTCGCCGCCCATGATCCCGGACACCGGGTCAGACACCGGGATTCGCCGCCCCGCTATGGCGGGAGTCGCATCGGCGACCTACGGTGAAGGAGTGAGCACCGCTGCCCACCGCCGCGACGATCCGGTTCAGTCGGTCACCACCGCTCGACCGGGCCACAGCGACGACATCGACGTTCGCCAGCGTCGGTACCTGCTCATCATGGCTGTTCGAATCGCGTGCATACCGCCCGCGATCATGGTTCAGGGCTGGCTCCGTTGGGCGTTTATCCTCGGTGCGGTAGTGCTTCCCTACGTAGCGGTGGTGGTCGCGAACGCCGCGCGTCGGACCGAGCCCGGAATGCTCGTTCCCGTCGTTCCGCAGCCCCGACCAGCGCTCCCGCGAGGGCGTTCGGGCAATGCTCACGACACCGCCTGACCAACCTTCACGCGTCAAAGATTCCGTGCAATACTCCGTCCGCGCGCGTTCCGTGTTCCCCCGTCGGTGCGCGTCGTGACGGCGACGCCGGGCAGCTTCCCCCGTGGCTGCTCGGCGTTGTCCCGCCGTGGAACACATGTCCTGGCTCGGGGTCTTGCTGCTACCCGCCGATGGCCGACATCGGCCTGGCCGGCTGCAGAAAACCAGGCTCGTTGATGCCGTGACCAGGCAGTTTGCCCGCCATGGCCACCCGCCAGCACCGAGCCAACTCAGCGTCAGTGGCACCGTCGCGTAGCGCTCCGCGCAAGTCGGACTCCGTGCGCGCGAACAGGCAAGCACGAACCTGACCATCGGCGGTCAGCCTGGTGCGATCGCAGGCCCCGCAGAACGGCCGGGTGACCGAACCGATCACCCCGACCCGAGCCGGACCCCCATTCACCAGCCAGGTCTCCGCCGGAGCACTGCCGCGTTCGTCCGCGCCGAGCGGATTCAGCCGGAACTCAGCAGACAGGCTGGTGAGAATCTCCTCGGCGGTCACCATGTCGCGGCGGTCCCAGCCGTGCTGCGGGTCGAGCGGCATCTGCTCGATGAATCGCATTTCGTAACCACGGTCGAGTGCCCAGCGCAGCAGCCGGGGTGCCTCGTCCTCGTTGATTCCGCGCATGAGCACGGCGTTGATCTTGACCGGGGTCAAGCCAGCGGATGCTGCCGCAGCGAGGCCGTCAAACACATCGCGCAGCCGGCGCCGCCGGCTGATCGCCTCGAATCGCTGCGGGTCGAGGGTGTCCAGCGACCCGTTGATCCGGTTCAGGCCGGCTTCGGCGAGGGGCTGAGCAACCCGGCTGAGCCCGATTCCGTTCGTCGTCAGCGACAACTCCGGTCGTGGCAGCAATCGTGCGCACCGCCGGACGATGTCGACCAGCCCCTTGCGGAGCAGGGGTTCGCCTCCGGTGAACCGAACCTGACGAACGCCTAGCCGTTCAACGGAGATCCGCACGAGTCGGACGACCTCGTCGTCGGTCAGTACATCGGGTGATGGCAACCAGTCCAGCCCTTCGGCCGGCATGCAGTACGCGCAGCGCAGGTTGCAGCGGTCGGTCAGCGAGACCCGCAGGTCGGTCGCGATGCGGCCGTACCGATCGACGAGCACAGCTGCCTCCCTCCGACGCCCGCAGCGCTGTGCAGTTCAGCCTAAGCCCCTCAGCCGACCCCGACGCGGGTTCGGTCTACCGTCGTTACGTGTTCCGGTTGCTGGCTACTCGCCGGTGGCTGGTGCGCGTCCTCGCCGGGATCGTCCTCGTGGTCGCATTCGTCCGGCTGGGGATCTGGCAGCTGGACCGGAACGAAGAGCGGGCTGCTCGGAACGCGGTGATCGAGAACAACTCCCGGCATGATCCGGTACCGGTCGACGCTCTGCTAGAACCTGGCGTTCCGGTCGAAGCGGATGTGGTCTGGACGCCGATCCGGGCGACGGGCAGCTACGACGTGGAAGAGCAGCTGATCATTCGGTTGCGCCCGCTCGACGGTCGGCCGGGGATCCATGTCCTCACGCCGCTGATCACCGAGAGCGGCGACGCGCTGCTCGTGGACCGGGGATTCGTTCCCCAGGACGGATCGGCGTCTGGGACCCCGGAGGTTCCGGAACCGCCACCGGGAGAGGTCGAGGTCATCGGCCGGATCCGCGCCAGTGAGGAAGGCCGCGGCACGGGAGGTGATATAGCGACAGGAGCAGTTCGCTACATCGACGTCGACGAGATTGCCGCGACGCTTGAGTATCCCGTCTTCGGTGCCTGGGTCGAGGTGGTCGATGAACAGCCACCGCCGGTGACGGCGCCAGTGCGAGTGCCCGAGCCGACGCTGGACGCCGGACCGCACCTGTCTTACGCGGTGCAGTGGTTCCTCTTCGCGTGCATCGGGATCGGCGGATTCGTGATTCTCGCCCGGGCGGAGTCGCGGTTCCGGCGCGAGGACGAGCAGGCAGCCGTCGATCGCGAGCGGCAGGCGGCCGGCTCCGGTTCATGAAGGGCACCGGGGGGCACAGGGAGGAACATGGCCGGCCTGATCGAAGACCACGGTCTGCTCGGTGATCTGCATACTGCGGCGTTGGTCTGCCGCGACGGCACCATCGACTGGCTGTGCTTGCCCAGGTTCGACTCGGGCGCGTGCTTCGCCGCCCTGCTCGGGGATCAGCGGCACGGTTTCTGGCGACTGGCGCCGCCGGGAGCGGGCAATGCCGACCGTCGGCGGTACCGGGGCGACACCATGATCTTGGAGCAGGAGTGGGACACGCCGCAGGGTGGCGTCCGGGTCACCGACTTCATGCCGCCCAGCGACGGTGCCCACGATCTCGTCCGCATCGTCGAAGGATTGTCTGGTCGGGTTCACGTCCACAGCGAACTGCGGCTGCGCTTCGATTACGGGCGGTCGATCCCGTGGGTGCATCAGGTCGACGGACAGATCGTCGGTGTCTGCGGACCCGATGCCGTGGCGCTCCGCAGCGATACGCCGACATACGGCCGTGACTTGACGACGCACGCGGACGTGGTGGTCGCCGAAGGCGAACGGACCGCGTTCGTCATGACCTGGTACCCCTCGCACCTGCCACCTCCCACGGCAGCAGAACCTGACGAAGCGCTCGACAGGACCGAGCGATTCTGGTTGGACTGGGCCAGCAGGTGCACCTACACCGGGCCGTACCGCGAGGCCGTCCTGCGATCCCTGCTCACCTTGAAAGCACTGACCTACGAACCCACCGGCGGTATCGTCGCGGCGCCCACCACGTCGCTACCCGAGCACCTCGGAGGTGTGCGCAACTGGGACTACCGGTATGGCTGGCTCCGAGACTCCGCGTTCACGCTCGACGCATTGATCCGCAGCGGTTATGTCGACGAGGCGAGGGCATGGCGAGACTGGTTGTTGCGCTCGATCGGCGGCAACCCCGCGGATCTGCAGATCATGTACGGGGTGGCGGGCGAACGGCGGCTCGTCGAGAACGAACTTCCCTGGCTACCCGGATACGAGTCGTCGCGGCCGGTTCGGGTGGGCAACGCCGCTGCCGACCAGCTGCAAATTGACGTCTACGGCGAGGTCATCGACACCCTCAGTCGAGCCCGCGGACACGGTCTCCCACTCGAACGCCATGCGTGGGCCTTGCAAGGCCATCTCCTGCGTCGCCTGGAGGAGCGGTGGGAGGAGCCGGACGAGGGCATCTGGGAGATTCGCGGCCCGCGTCGGCACTTCGTGCATTCGAAGGTGATGGCGTGGGTGGCCGTCGATCGGCTGGTTCAGGACGACCCGAAATATGACATGCGCATGCGGCCCGGCGACCTCGACCGGTGGCGGGCCTTGCGCGCGACGATCCACGCCGAGGTCTGCGCCAAAGGCTTCGACGCCGAGCGCAACACCTTCCTGCAGTCGTACGGCGGCCGTGCGGTGGACGCCTCGCTGCTGCAGATCCCCATCGTCGGGTTCCTGCCTCCCGACGACCCTCGCGTGGTCGGGACGGTCGACGCCGTCCTCGCCGAGCTGTCGACGGACGCCGGCCTCGTCCTCCGGTACCGAACCGACCACGAGGTCGACGGTCTGCCTGGCGACGAAGGGGCATTCCTTGCCTGCAGCTTCTGGCTGGTCGAGGCACTGCATTTGATCGGCCGGCGGGACGAGGCCAGGGATCGGTTCGCGGCCTTGCTCTCCCTGCGTAATGATCTGGGCCTGCTGGCCGAAGAGTACGACCCACGCATCGACCGGATGGTCGGCAACTTTCCCCAAGCATTGAGCCATATCCCCCTGGTCACCGCCGCGCTGCTGCTCTCCGACGTAGCCGAGCCACCGACAGGGAGGGCCTAGCCGTCTCCGCCCACAGAGCTCGGGCTCTGCACGCTCTTCACCCCACCTCACCCAGCAGTGCCGGCAGAACCGACGAGATCGCGGTCCGCAGCACGCCGTCTGCCCGGGCGTCGTACGGAGTCGGCTCTGCGTTGACGACGACGAGTAGCGCGCCGGCCGACAGCGCCACATCGCACAGGCTCGCTACCGGCTGAACCTGCAGAGAGGTCCCGACGGCGAGCAGGACGTCACAATCCCGGGCGGCGTCCACGGCCGCACGCCACACCTGGGGCTGCAGTGACTGACCGAACGAGATCGTCGCCGACTTCAGCAGCCCACCGCAGAGCAGGCACCGGGGATCCTCCTCGCCCGCCACGACCCGGGCGAGCACGCTGCGCATCGTCGTCCGGTCGCCGCAGGCAAGACATGCGGCCTGCCAGATCGTGCCGTGGACCTCGATGACCAGCGCAGGGTTGGATCCGGCTCGCTGATGCAACCCGTCCACGTTCTGCGTAATCAGCGCCCGAAGCTGGCCGGTCCGCTGCAGGTTCACGATGGCTCGGTGCCCGGCATTCGGCGTGGCGGTCCAGGCGGCGTGCGCGCGTCTGTTTCGCCACGCCTGCTTGCGTATTTCCGCGTCCGCGACGTAACGGTCCAGGGTGGACAGCTGCTGTGCCGCCGGGTTGACCGTCCACACCCCGTTGGGGCCGCGGAAGTCGGGGATACCGGAATCGGTCGAGATGCCGGCTCCGGTCAAGACCGTCACCCGCGGCGCGCTAGAGATCATCGCCGCAACGCGCTCGACCTCTGCCGTGTCCACCAGCACGCAACGAGGCTACGGCGGCAATGCCGTGGACCGCTGCCCGCCGGCTGCCCCCACCGCACCCGTGATACCGATTGGCACGCTGCACTGCGCCACGAAGGCCGCAAATCAGGCGGGTTGACAACCGCGTAGCGTGCCAATTGCGACGGCTGAGCGTGCCCATTGCTCGGCATTGATCGGTGGGCGGGCGATCGGGTGGCGGAACAGCAGCCATGGGGCAGGATGACCGGATGGATCTCGGGCTGGCTGGGCGCGTTTACATCGTCACGGGAGCGAGCCGCGGGCTGGGGAGAGCAGTCGCCGAAGCCCTGGTGAGCGACGGAGCCAGGGTCCTGCTGTCCGCACGGCACGCCGAACACGTCGACACGGCCGCAGCCGAGCTCGGCCGCGACGCCGCCGGGATAGCCGCCGACAACGCCGACCCGGACACCGCCGAACGCCTCATCATCGCTGCCCACGAACACTTCGGCCGGCTCGACGGTGCGGTCCTCAGTGTCGGTGGGCCGCCGGCCGGCAGCGCCGTCGACACGCCGGACGAGGACTGGCGAGCCGCGTTCGAGTCCGTCTTCCTCGGTGCGATACGGCTGGCGCGCACGATCGGCGTCGCACTCGACGACGGCGGCTCTGTGGTTTTGGTGCTGTCCACCTCGGCTCGGGCTCCCCTGTCAGGTCTCGCGATCTCCAACGGACTCCGCCCCGGGTTGGCCATGGTCGCCAAGCAACTGGCCGACGAGCTCGGTCCGCACGGGGTGCGGATCAACGGACTGATGCCGGGCCGGATCGAGACGGATCGGGTCCGCCAACTCGACGCGCTCGAAGGCGATCCTGACCAGGTCCGGTCGAGGCGCGTCGCCGGGATCCCGCTCCATCGCTACGGTCACCCGTCGGAGTTCGCCAAGGTCGCGGCATTCCTCGTATCCCCGGCCGCGTCGTATGTCACGGGCACCATGTTGGCCGTCGACGGCGGAGCGTTGCGGACCCCGTGACAGCCGACGCGTCCTACGGCGCGAGGGGCGTTCCGGCGAATCCGAGATCGGCTTGCGGGGCGAACTGGGTGCGATAGAGCTCCGCATACAACCCGCCGGCACCCAGCAATGAGTCGTGGTCGCCGGTCTCGACGACTCGCCCGGCGTCGATGACCAGAATCCGATCGGCACCGCGGATCGTGGACAGTCGGTGCGCGATGACCAGCGACGTGCGGCCGGTCAGCGCGGTCTCCAGGGCCCGCTGCACGGCGGCCTCGGACTCGGAGTCCAGGTGCGCGGTCGCCTCGTCGAGGACCACGACTCGCGGCGCCTTGAGCAGGAGTCGGGCAATGGCCAGCCGCTGCTTTTCACCGCCGGAGAGCCGATATCCGCGATCTCCGACGACCGTGTCGAGCCCGTCGGGCAGCATCGACACCAGGTCAGCGATCTGCGCGGCCCGCAAAGCGGCCCACAGCGCCTCCTCGGTGGCATCGGGGCGGGCATAGGACAGATTGGCGCCGATGGTGTCGTGGAACATGTGGGCGTCTTGGGTGACGACTCCGACGACATCGTGTACCGACTCCTGGGTCACCGAGCGAAGATCATGTCCGCCCAACCGGACGACGCCGTCAGTCGGGTCGTACAGCCGTGAAACGAGGTGTGTGATGGTGGATTTTCCAGCACCTGAAGGCCCCACCAGGGCGACCAGCTCACCAGGTGCGGCGCGGAATGATATGCCTCGCAGTACCTCGTCATGCTGACCAGTGTCCGGTCGAGCGACGGCCTCCAGGGAGGCGAGCGAGACATCCTCGGCGGCCGGATAGGCGAACCGGACGTCGTCGAACTCGATGCTCATGGGGCTGGTATCGGCGGGCAGCGACCTCGCATCGGCCCGGTCACGCACCATCGGCTCGAGATCGAGCACTTCGAAGACGCGTTCGAAGCTGACCAACGCCGTCATCACGTCGACCTGCACGTTCGACAACGCAGTCAGTGGCCCGTACAGCCGGCCCAGTAGGGCGGCGAGCGCGACCAGCGTGCCCACCTGCAGCGCCCCGTCGATGGCGAGCAGGCCACCAACGCCGTAGACCAGTGCGGTTGCGAGCGAGGAGAGCAGCACCAGGCCGGTGAAGAAGTACCGCGCATACAGCGCCTGCTTCACTCCGATGTCACGCACTCGGCCAGCCGCCTGGCTGAATCCCGCGGTCTCTCGGTCGTATCTCCCGAAGATCTTCACCAGCAACGCGCCGGCGACGTTGAAGCGCTCGGTCATCGTCTGGCTCATGTCGGCATTGAGCTGCATGGACTCGCGTGAGATGTCCGCGAGCCGACGCCCGACGAACCGGGCCGGCAAGAGGAACAGCGGGACCAGCGCAAACACCAGCAGGGTGATCTGCCAGGAGAGCAAGAACATCGCACCGGCCGCGAGCACCAAGGTGACAGCGTTGCTGACGACCTGCGACAGCGTGGAGGTGAACGCCTGCTGAGCGCCGATCACATCTGAGTTCAGACGTGAGACAAGCGAACCGGTCTGGGTGCGGGTGAAGAAGGCCACCGGTTGGCGCTGAACGTGGTCGAACACCTCGGTGCGCAGGTCATAGATGAGGCCCTCCCCCACCCGCGCCGACGCCCAGCGTCCGACCAGGCCCAGTACCGCGTCGAGCACCGCGAGCGCGGCGACGGCCAGGGCGCCGATAACGACGACATTGCGTTGACCGGCCACCACGCCGGAGTCGATCACGTACCCCAGCAGCAGCGGCACGGCGGCGGCACTCGCTGCGGCGATCACCGTCGTCACGAGGAAGACGGAGATGTGTCGCCGGTATGGACGTGCGTATCGGAGGATGCGCCGAGCCGTGCCCTTGGCCAGCCGCTGGCTGACCACGCTGCGGTCGCGGGAGAACGAACGCGAAGCCATGTACCCGCTGAAGTGACCCATCGACACCGGGTAGCGACCTCCTTGAACGACAGGTCGCCCAAAGCTCAGGCGACGCCATGGTCAAAACGCACTGGACAGCGCGTTTCTTCCGGCGTCAGCCCTCAGCTGAACACCGCCTGCTCCGGCGATGGTGCTCGGTGATCAGGCCTTGCGCTTTCGGCCCCGAGTCGCTCCGCCCCGGCCGCGCAGCTCGACGCCGGACTCCGACAGTAACCGGTGCACGAAGCCGTACGAGCGGCCCGTCTCGCCGGCGAGATCCCGGATGCTCTTGCCGCCCTCGTACTTCCGCTTCAGATCGGTTGCGAGCTTGTCGCGCACGCCCCCGCTGATCCGCGCCCCCTTAGCCAGCTTCTCGGCCACGCGTCCCTCCCGCGAAGATCGTCTGTGGTGACTGACGACCATGATCCGACTCATCGCGGCCTGACGCCAGCAGAACGCAAGATCCGATTTCTCAGGCGAGTGCGATGAGATCGGTGTAGTCGGCACTCCACAGGTCCTCGACGCCGTCGGGAAGCAGAACCACCCGCTCCGGTCCCAACGCTTCGACGGCACCCTCGTCGTGTGTCACGAGCACGATCGCCCCGGCAAAGGACCGCAGGGCGGACAGGACCTCCGTCCTGGACGCCGGATCCAGGTTGTTCGTCGGCTCGTCGAGCAGCAGCACGTTGGCGCTGGAAACCACCAGCGTGGCCAGGGCCAACCGGGTCTTCTCTCCTCCAGAGAGAACGCCGGCCGGCTTGGCCACGTCGTCGCCGGAGAACAAGAACGACCCGAGTATCCGACGAGCCTCGACTTCCGGCAGGTGGGGAGCGGCCGATTGCAGGTTCTCCAGCACCGAGTGCGAGGTGTCCAACGTTTCGTGTTCCTGGGCGTAGTAGCCGAGCTTGAGACCATGTCCGGCTGCGACCGTGCCGGTGTCGGGTGGCTCGATGCTGCTCAGCAGTCGGAGCAGGGTGGTCTTACCGGCTCCGTTCAAACCGAGAACAACGACCCGGCTCCCGCGGTCGATCGCCAGATCGATGTCGGTGAACACCTCGAGTGACCCGTATGATTTCGACAATCCGGTGGCCGACAACGGTGTGCGGCCACAGGGAGCCGGCTGCGGGAATCGGAGCCGGGCGACCTTGTCCGTGCGACGCTTGGCATCCAGCCCGGCCAGCAGCCGCTCGGCCCGTCGGTCCATGTTCTGCGCTGCCGTTGCCTTGGTCGCCTTGTATCGCATCCGATTCGCCTGAGCCTTGAGTGCCGCGGCCTTCTTCTCGGCATTGGCCCGCTCGCGACGTCGCCGCCGCTCGTCGGTCTCACGTTGTTGCAGGTAGGTCGTCCAACCCACGTTGTAGACGTCGAGCGCTGCCCGGTTGGCGTCCAGGTGAAAGACCCGGGTGACGGTCCGGTCGAGCAGTGCTACGTCGTGGCTGATCACGACGACGCCGCCGGCGAATCCCCGCACGAAGTCACGCAGCCACACGATGGAATCGGCATCGAGATGGTTCGTTGGCTCGTCGAGGAGCAACGTGTCCGCTTCGGAGAACAGGATTCGGGCCAGCTCGACCCGCCGACGCTGCCCGCCGGACAACGTTCGCAAAGGCTGTTCGAGGACTCGGTCCGGCAGTCCGAGACTGGCGGCGATCGTCGCGGCCTGGCTCTCCGCCCCATAGCCACCGCGGGTCAGGAATTCACTCTCCAACCGGGCATACCGGCTCATCCCCCGCTCGTGCACACTGAAGTCGGCGGAGGCGATCTGCAGCTCTGCTGTGCGCAGGCCGGCCACGACGGAGTCGAGCCCTCGGGCCGACAAAATGCGGTCGCGCGCCAATACCTCGGGATCACCCGTTCGCGGATCCTGCGGTAGGTATCCGACCGATCCGGTTCGGGTGACCGTTCCTGCGGCCGGCTGCGCCTCGCCGGCGAGAATTCGGGTCAGGGTCGTCTTGCCGGCACCGTTCCGCCCGACCATGCCGACCTTGTCGCCTGCCGCGATTCGGAAGCTGGCATGTACCAACAGAAGCTGCGCGCTCGCGCGGACTTCCACGTCGGTGGCGGTGATCATGTCGGCGGGCTCCGTGGCTGGTCGGGCGTGGGGTGATCGGTCGTCGCACGATCAGTTAGCCACGGGCATCATGGGGGCATTCTACGAGTTGGGCCGGTACCGTCGTCCGGGCCATCGCGGGCGGCAAGGGAGGGTGACGGGTGAAGTTCAACCGTCGAGCGCGTCTGGACACCTCGCAGATCTCCGACCGGCGCGGGATGGGCCGTGGTGGCACGGTGGCGGCAGGCGGCGGCATCGGTGCGCTGGTCATCTTGCTGCTGGCCCTGTGCACCGGCGGCGATCCGTCCAGTGTCATCGAGCCGACCACCGAGGTGCAGGCGCAACAGGGAGAGATCGACAGCCTCGAAACCCAGTGTCAGACCGGGGCCGACCTCGAGGAGAACGCCGACTGCCGGTTCGTCTTCTACGTCAACTCCATCCAGGACTACTGGGACGACGAGTTCGCCCGCCGCGGCGCCACCTACTCGCCCGCGACCACGAACTTCTTCACCAGCGCGGTCCAGACCGGCTGCGGCGGTGCGTCGTCGCAGGTCGGCCCGTTCTATTGCCCGGCCGATCTGAACGTGTACCTCGACCTCGGCTTCTTCGACCAGCTACGAACTCAGTTCGGCGGTAGTGGGGGCGATTTCGCCGAGGCCTACGTTCTCGCCCATGAGTACGGCCATCACATCCAGAACCTGACCGGGCAGATGCAGCAGGTGCGGCCGGGGTCCGGGCCGACCTCCGGCGCGGTGCGGTTGGAACTGCAAGCGGACTGCTATGCCGGTGTCTGGGCCCGGCACGCCACCACCACCGACACGGCCGGAGGAGAACCGCTGATCACTGAGGTCACCGAGGAAGACCTCAGCGAGGGGCTCAATGCGGCGGCCACCGTCGGTGATGACTACATCCAGGAGCGATTCCAGGGCACGGTCAGCCCGGAATCCTGGACGCACGGGTCCAGTGAGCAGCGCCAGCGGTGGTTTGCGGCCGGTTACCGCAGTGGCGACCTCGCCGCCTGCGACACCTTCTCGACGAACCAACTCTGACCAGGCAGCCGCACCACCCCGATTGTGGTCAGTGTTCCGACCCTCTGCCCGGGTGGGGAGATTGAATCCCGACACGTGAGTGCCGCTCGCGTTGTTGGCGTCGGACAATCGGGTTACCCGGCGGTTACCCCTAGCCTGTGCGCGTGGCCCGAACCAGACGACTCCCGGCAGCCGATCTCGCCCGCGTCGCCGTGTTCGCCGGCATCATCGCGGCACTCAGCCTGCCCGCGCCGTTCTACCTGTTCGGCAGCGCGGTTCCCGTCACCTTGCAGACGCTGGGTGTCATGCTCGCCGGCCTGGTGTTAGGGGCCCGGCTCGGCGCGCTGGCTGTCCTGGTCTACCTCGCGATCGGTGCGGTCGGCGTGCCGGTGTTCGCCGGAGGCGCTGCCGGGCTCGCGCCGTTCGCCGGCCCTACCGGCGGCTATCTGATCGCCTTCCCGCTGGGCGCCTTCGTCACCGGGCTGATCGCGTTTCGAGGTGGCCGGTTCCGCCCGGCGCTCGCTTTCCTCGCGGCCGTGGTCGGGGGCATTCTGGTTGTTTACGCGATCGGCGTACCTGTGCTCGCCTGGCGCACGGACCTCGACCTGTGGACGGCGATCCGCCTCGGCGGCGTGATCTTCTTGCCGGGCGACCTGATCAAGGCCGGTCTGGCGGCTCTGATCGCGACCGGTGTGCACCGCGCTTACCCTCGCCTGGCCCGCGAGGATGTTCCCGAGGCGGCTGCCAGCCGCACGTGATCGAGGTCCGCGACGTCACGCACTCCTATGGCGACCGCATGGTCCTGCGGTCGGTGTCGGCCACTCTGACCGAGCGACGGATTGCGGTCATCGGTGCCAACGGATCGGGAAAGTCGACCTTCGCCCGGCTGCTGAACGGCCTGGTCGTGCCACAACACGGCGAGGTGAGCGTGTCCGGCCTGTCGACGAGATCCGACCCGGCGGCGGTGCGGCGCCTGGTCGGGTTCGTGTTCACCGATCCGGACGCTCAGATCGTGATGCCCACCGTGGCCGAAGACGTCGCCCTCGGGTTACGTCGTCGCAAGCTCGACGCCGCCGAGAGCCAGCGCAGGGTCTTTGCGGCCCTGTCCGATTTCGGTCTGGAAATCTTCGCCGACCACCCGGCCCACCTGCTCTCCGGCGGCCAGAAGCAGTTGCTCGCCCTGTGCTCGGTTCTCGTCACCGAGCCGCGGGTGCTGGTCTGCGACGAGCCCACGACCTTGCTGGACCGCCGCAACACCCGACTGGTGCTGGAGATCCTCGACCGGCTTCGGCAACAAGTGGTCCTGGTGACCCACGATCTCGAGTCGGTGGCCGACTACGACCGCATCCTGGTGTTCGACGAAGGCAGGCTGGTCGCGGACGGCAACCCCCGAATGGCTGTCGACCACTACCGAGCGTTGGTCGGATGAACACGTATCTACCCGGCCGGTCGTGGCTGCACCGTCTGCCCGCGGCGGCAAAACTAGCCGGTCTGATGGTCCTGCTCGCCGGGACGTTGACGCTGAACTCGCCCATGGCGGTCGCCCTTGCCGCCGTCGCGACGGTCGGGTTGTACGCCTCGGCCGGACTGGCCCGGGCCGTACCGACACAGGTGCGGCCGTTGCGATGGCTCGTGCTCGGTCTGCTCGCGCTGCAGACACTGACCGCCGGCTGGATCACGGCCGTGATCGTGACCGGACGTCTGGTCGTGGCGGTCGTCCTCGCGGGCCTCGTCACGCTCACCACCAGGATTGTCGACCTGCTCGATGTCCTGGAACGAGTGCTGCGTCCACTTCGACATGTCGGCGTGGACTCCGAGCGGGTCGCGCTACTCCTGGCGCTGGCGATCCGAGCCGTTCCCGTGGTCGCGGAGTTGGCCGGCGAGGTTCGCGATGCTCAGCGGGCCCGTGGGATAGCCGCGAGTCCGCGATCGTTCGCAGTCCCCTTCGTCGTTCGCAGCCTGCGCCACGCCGACGCTTTGGGCGAAGCTCTTGCGGCTCGCGGACTCGACGACCAGCCCTCGGGCCGCCGCGAGTGGCCCGATCAGTAGCCGAGGAAGTCCTCCTTCTCCGCGGGCGGGCCCGGCTCACCGGTCACCTCCCCTTCGGCAGCAGATTGAGCCGACAACAGCCTCAACCCGAGCATCGGGAACAGCAGGACCGAGATCATTCCCGCGCCGACCAGCGAGGCTGCCGTAGCAGGGTTGATGGCGCCCTCGTCGACCCCGATCGAGGTGATCACGACCACCAGCGGCAGCGCCGTGGCACCGAACAGTCCCAGGGCGAGCGGGTCACGCCCAGGGAGCTCGTTCCGTTGCAGAAGCCACGTCGGCAGTCCGCGGACCACCAGGAACAACACAAGG
This sequence comes from uncultured Actinomycetota bacterium, assembly GCA_963819885.1. Lineage (GTDB taxonomy): Bacteria > Actinomycetota > Actinomycetes > Jiangellales > Jiangellaceae > JACVRX01. Next base: position 29,913 of record CAWFXV010000024.1, read on the forward strand.
AACGCCGGAAGCAGGAGCAGCGCCCGGCTGCTCGACAGCAAGGCGTCCAGATCGAACTGCACGCCACTCACCACGAAGAACAGCGGGATGAAAAATCCGAACCCGATCCCCTCCAGCCGGGACAACACCTCCTCCTCTTCGGGCCCTGATCCGGCGCCGAGAAACAGGCGCGCGACGATCCCGGCGACGAACGCGCCGAGGATCGGGTCGAGCCCGAGGAATTCCGCGAGACCGAACATTCCGATGACCAGGAACACGCAGATTCGCACGCCGAGCTGTGCGCTTGTACCCAGTGTCGCGGTGACAAGCCGCGAGATCCGCGGGTGACGGGGACGCCGCGCAACCCAGGCCGCAAGGAAGCCCACGACCGCGAACAGCACCAAGACGATGGTGGTGTGGGTAGGCCGTTCGCCGCTGAATGCGAAAGCGATGGCGAGGATCGGCAGGAATTCACCCACCGCGCCCACGGCGAGAACACGTACTCCGAACGGGGTGGCGGCCTGACCGCTGTCGCGAAGGATCGGCAAGATCGTGCCCAGTGCGGTCGTCGTCAGGGCCAGTCCGACGACCAGGCCGGCCTCTTCGGTGTCGGCGAACAGGAATCCGGCACCTACGCCGAGCACGAGAGAGATCAGCCAACCCGACACCGACAGGCGCAGCGGTCGACCCTTGATCCGAGCGAAATCGATTTCGTATCCAGCCAGGAACATCAGGAACGCCAGCCCGAGATCGGACAACGCCGAGATGACATCGCCATCGGTCACCGTCACCAGGCCCAGCACGGCGGGCCCAACCAGGATGCCGAGCAGGATCTCCGTCACGACGACGGGCATCGCAATCCAGGTGTGCAGGCGGTCGGCCACGAACGGAGCGATGACCGCGACCGCCACGATCACCACCAAGGCGGCGACTGTTTCCTCGGTCATCGAGGCTCCCCTCGCGGCCCGGATCTGCCGCTGTGCCCATCGTCCTAGCCGAGGTCGACGGGATCCACCCGAACACGCACCAGGCCGCCGGACCGCCGCGCCGCCCGGATGCCCTGGGCAACCTTGATGGCCGCGGTCAGTGTGGCAGCGGCTGAGCGCGGCGCGCGCACGAGTAGCTGTTGGTGTCCCTCGGCCGATCCGGGAACGGGTCCAAGAACCTGCGCCTGTTCGGGCAGGTCGACAAGGCGCAAGAGATCGGTGACGTCGGCCGTTTCGCCGGTGAGCTCGATCGCGCGAGCAACTGGCGGGAAGCCCAGGTTGGCGCGGTCGGAGAGCTCCCGGGCTGCCAAGCCAGCCGGGTCCCAGCGCACCAGGGCCTGCACGGCGGGCGCGGCGGCGTCGGCCACGACAACAACGGCGCCCCCGTCGGGCCCGGTCTTGACCAGCGCGGCTGCCCGAAGCCAGCGACGGAACGCCTCCTCGGCGGACCGCAGCCCTGGCCGCGCCAGCAGCGCATCGCCGTCGAGCAGCAATGCCGCCGCGTACCCACCGGCGGCGTGTGGTTCGGCTCCCGGAGTGGCAACGACAAGCGCGGGGTCGGCCGGCACGTCATGGAGTACTCCACCGCGGCCGGAGGTTCGCACCGGCATACCGGGAAACGCTCGGCCCAGCTCCTCCGCGGTCCGGCCAGCACCGACGACAGCCGCCCGCACCGACGTGGCTGCACAGCTGGGGCAGGTCCACGCGGTCGCGGGCGTGGCACACCAGCCGCAGACGGGTGGCCCGTCGCCAGAGCCCAGACCCAGCGGTCCGCTGCAGACGGCGCACCGCGCCGGTGTCCGGCAGCGCGCGCACAGCAAGGCCGGGACATATCCAGTCCGCGGTACCTGAACCAGCACCGGGCCGCGCTCCAACCCGGCGCGAGCCACTCGCCACGCCACCGACGGGAGCCGGGCCGTCCGCGCGCCCTCGTCGTGAGCAAGTTCGTGATCGGCGCCGGCCGCCGTGACCCGCGGCGCACGCCGCCGTACCGAACTTCGGTCCGGAACCACCGGCCGAGCCCAGCCCGAGTCGACCAGCTGCTCGGCCTCGGCGGTCCGCGCAAACCCCCCGATCACCACGCCCGCGTTCTCGTGCAGTGCGCGAAGCAGCAGGACTTCCCGAACGTGTGGATATGGGGCTCGAGGCTCGGCATGCAGATCGTCGCCGTCGTCCCACACGACTGCCAGGCCGAGGTCATCCACCGGCACGAACATCGCCGCGCGCGTGCCGAGCACCGCTCGAACGACGCCGCGGCGCACTGCCAGCCATCGCCGGTAACGCTCGGCCGGGCCCAGGTCGGCGGTGAGCACGACGTGGTGGTCCGGACCGATCGCCTGACCCAGGGCCCGGTCCGCGAGCTCGAGGTCACCCGCGTTGGGCAGGACGGCCAGCGCGCCGCGACCCGCCGACAGCGTCGCAGTCAGCAACCGAGCCAGCAGATCCGGCCAGTCGGCGGCCGGTCCAGGGTTCCACACGGCCCTCGGCGCCCCGCCCGACGACAGCGCCGCAACAAGCGTCGCCCCATCGACGTGCTCGGCCCAGCCGGCTGGCTGCGGAGCGGCCGGAGGCCCAATGGTCTCCTTGCGCGACTGCTCCCGTTCGACCGCCGCGTGCCGTGGTGGGATCGCCAGTCGCAGCACGTCGGCCACGGTGCCCGCGTAACGGTCGGCGACCTCTCGCGCCAGCCTTGCGATCTGCGGCGCCAGTACGGGCTCCGGCGACCGCACCGTACGCAGCCGTGCCAGCCGACCCTCGTGCGCGGTTTCTGCCGTCCGTTCCAAGAGAAGACCGTCGACGTCTTGGCCGGCGAATCGGACCGCGACCCGGACTCCCGGCTCGGCCGCCTCGGCCAGCGAGGAAGGCACCAGGTAGTCGAACGGCCGGTCCAAATGGGCCAGCGGAATGTCCACTAGGACCCGCGCGACCGGCAAGTTGTCGACCACCGGATCGGGCCGACGAGCTGCGCTGCCGACTCGATGGCACGCGAACCAAGGCGAGCTGGTCCGAGCTGGCGGGGTCGGTCACGACCGCGTTTCTACCTCACATCCCTGACGCAGAGGGGAGCGCGGGGGTCAGTCTCCGCGCGGGTGGGTTGCGTTGCCAACGAGAGCGCGGGGGGCGGCCGGATGCGGCAGCGGGCGTCTAAAGAGGGATCCGTGGCATGCTCTTCGGCCACGGATCCCGGAGCCCGCAGAGCATGCGGCCGCCTTCCGCGCGGTGGATCAACCGACCGCGTTCTGCAGTGCCTCGACCCGGTCGGTGCGCTCCCAGGTGAAGTCGGGCAGCTCGCGGCCGAAGTGGCCGTACGCCGCCGTCTGAGAATAGATCGGTCGCATCAGGTCGAGGTCGCGAATGATCGCTGCCGGTCGCAGATCGAAGACTCCGAGCACGGCGTCCTGGATGCGATCCACCGGCACGGTCTCGGTGCCGAAGCACTCGACGAACAGACCCACCGGGTGTGCCTTGCCGATCGCGTAGGCGATCTGGACCTCACACCGGCTGGCGAGCTCCGCCGCGACGACGTTCTTGGCGACCCACCGCATCGCGTACGCACCGGACCGGTCGACCTTGGAGGGATCCTTCCCGCTGAATGCGCCGCCGCCGTGCCTGGCCATACCGCCGTAGGTGTCGATGATGATCTTTCGACCGGTGAGTCCGGCGTCGCCCATCGGCCCACCGATCTCGAATCTCCCGGTCGGGTTCACCAGCAGCCGGTAGGAGTCGGCCGGGAGGTCCACGGTCGCGAGCACCGGCTCGACGACCTCGGCCTGGACGTCCGGGGTGAGCAGCGTCGCGAGGTCGATGTCTCGTGCGTGCTGAGTCGAGACCACGATGGTGTCCAGCCGCATCGCGCGGTTGTGGTTGTACTCGATGGTGACCTGCGTCTTGCCGTCCGGGCGCAGGTACGGGACCTGGCCCGACTTGCGCACCCCGGCGAGCCGTTGGGCCAGCCGGTGGGCCACCGTGATCGGCAGCGGCATCAGCTCCGGGGTGTCGTCGCAGGCGTAACCGAACATCAGCCCCTGGTCCCCCGCACCCTGCCGGTCCAGCGGATCGACCGAGTGCTCGTCCGAGCGCTGTTCCCACGCCTCGTCGACACCTTGGGCGATGTCCGGCGACTGGGAGCCGATCGAGACCGAGACGCCGCAGGACTGTCCGTCGAAGCCCTTGGTCGAGGAGTCATAACCGATGTCCAGGATCGTGTCGCGCACGATGTCCGGGATGTCGGCGTACCCACTGGTGGTGACCTCCCCGGCGACGTGTACCTGACCGGTGGTCACCATGGTCTCGACGGCGACCCGGCTGGCCGGATCCTCTTTCAGCAGGCTGTCGAGGACCGCGTCGCTGATCTGGTCGCAGATCTTGTCCGGATGCCCTTCGGTGACGGATTCGGACGTGAAGAGCCGACGGGCCACGAGCGTCCCCCTTGCGATGGCTATCGACGATGGTGCCGACACTGTACGAGATCGCTGCGGGCCGCCCGCTCAGGCGTCCGCCCATCGGTCCTTGACCAGGTCCCACACGACGTGCGCGATGACAGCCTTCGGTCCACGCGGGATCGGCGTCGACGAACCGTCAGCACCCAGTACGACCGCTTCGTTGTCCTCGGATTCGAATCCGCGGTCGACGCCCACCTCGTTGACGACCAGCAGGTCGCAACCCTTGGCGGCGAGCTTGGCCTGGCCGTGCTCGAGGACTGATCCGGTGGTGTCGCCGGTTTCTGCGGCGAACCCGACGATGACCTGACCGTCGCGCAGACGATGCCGAGACAGCTCGGCCAGGATGTCGTCGGTGCGTTCGAGCTCGATGTGGGGGGCGCCGCCGTCGGCCGTCTTCTTGATCTTCGCGCTGGTGTAGGACGTCGGCCGGAAGTCGGCCACGGCTGCCGCCATGACGACCGCGTCGGCGGTAGCAGCCGCTTCGAGCACCGCAGCCCGCAGGTCGGCTGCGGAGACGACGCGAACGACGTCGGCACCCGCGGGGTCGGGCAGCGCCGAGTTCGCCGACACGAGCGTGACCTTCGCTCCGCGACTGACGGCGGCGCGGGCCAGCGCGTACCCCTGCCGACCAGACGAGCGGTTGCCGATGAACCGGACCGGGTCGAGGTGTTCACGGGTGCCGCCGGCAGACACGACGACGTGACGCCCGGCTAGGTCGGGTCCGCCCGGGACGCCAGCCAGCAGATCGCGGGCAATGCCCACGATCTGGTCGGGATCGGGCAGCCGACCCCGCCCGGTGTCTGCGCCGGTGAGCCGTCCGACAGCGGGATCCACGACCATGGCACCGCGAGAGCGCAGCAGGGCCACGTTGGCGCTGGTCGCCGGATGTTCCCACATCTCGGTGTGCATGGCCGGCACATAGAGAACTGGGCAGCGTGCCGTCAGCAGTATGGATGTCAACAGGTCGTCGGAAAGACCGTGGGCTGCCCGGGCGAGTAGATCCGCCGTCGCCGGCACGACGACGACCAGATCCGCCTGCTGGCCGAGGCGAACGTGCGGCACCTCGTGCACGTCATCCCAGACCTCACTGGATACCGGATGGCCGGACAATGCCGCCCAGGTGGCGGCGCCGACGAAACGCAAAGCCGAGTGGGTGGGAATGACCCGCACGTCATGTCCGCTCTCGGTGAGCCCGCGCAGTACCTCGCATGCCTTGTAGGCGGCGATTCCGCCGCTGACCCCGAGGATCACCCGGGGTCGCGTCATGACCCGACCCCGGTCTATTCCGGCTCGGCCGCTTCGGCCGTGAGCAGCCCCTGGTTGATCTCACGGAGCGCGATCGACAGCGGCTTCTCCTGGACGTGGGTTTCGACCAGCGGTCCAACGTATTCCAGCAGCCCTTCGCCGAGCTGCGAGTAATAGGCATTGATCTGCCGAGCACGCTTGGCCGCATAGATGACCAGGGCGTACTTGGAGTCGGTCTTCGCAAGCAACTCGTCGATAGGCGGAGAGGTGATGCCCTCGGCCACGCCGTGGGTACCGGACACGTTCATGCCTCCGGGCTGGGGGGTTGATGTCGATAACCCAGCAAGGTTACCAACTCCTCGCACACCTGTTTGACATCGGAGTTCACCACGACGTGATCGAACTCCGATTCCGCCGCGAGTTCCTCCTTCGCGACGGCCAGGCGGCGCTCGACCACCTCGGGCGGTTCGGTGCGGCGTTCGGTCAGCCGCCGGACCAACTCCTCCCACGACGGCGGCCGCAGAAACACCAACCGCGCACCCGGGACTCGGCGCCGAACCTGGCGGGCCCCCTGCAAGTCGATCTCCAGCAGGACGCTTTCGCCGAAGGTGAGCCGAGCCACGACCGGCGCCAGTGGCGTGCCGTAGAGGTTGTCGTCGAACTCGGCCCACTCCAGGAACTCACCGGCGGCGACCCGCCGCTCGAACTCGGCTCGGCCGATGAAGTGGTAATGCACCCCCTCGGCTTCGCCGGGCCGCGGAAATCGCGTGGTCGCGGAGACCGAGATCCAGACCTCTGGATGGTGTGTACGCAGGGTTCGCACCACCGTCGACTTGCCCACGCCGGAAGGCCCGGACAGGACGACGATCCGCCCGGCGACGTCCGCGAGACCGCTCGGCGTGGTCAGCCGCGGCCGCCGAACTCACGCTCCAGCGCGGCAACCTGGTTCGCGCCGAGCCCACGCACCCGCCGCGTCTCTGCGATGCCGATGCGCTCCATGATCTGGCGAGCGCGGACCTTGCCGACACCGGGCAACGCCTCGAGTAGAGCCGAGACCTTCATCTTCCCGACGGTCTCGTTCGACTCGCTTTCCTTGAGCACATCGGAGAGCGATGCTCCCGAGTGCTTGAGGCGGTTCTTGACCTCGGCACGCTCCCGGCGGGCCTCGGCGGCCTTGGCGAGCGCGGCCGCGCGCTGTTCGGGAGTGAGGGGTGGGAGCGGCAAGACAGGTCACCTCGCTGGTTGTACTCGACTTCGGACACCCGGAACCTAGCGAGTCCAGGGACCGGTCAGCAATGTATTCCAGCACCTGCGGGGGCCGATGCGCCCGCATCAGCACCCGATACTTCCGCAAATCCACGACATTCAGCCCTCCAGCACAGTGCGGTATGCGTCAATTGCGCGCCTCGCCGCCGCGCGAAGCCGATGCACGTCCGGCCCCTCGCCGAGGATGGCGCGCGACGACGCAGGCACGACGTTCGGCAGGGCCGTTCCGAATATTCGCCGAAGGTCGGCTGGGGTCCCACCTTGAGCGCCGAATCCGGGAGCAAGCACGGGCCCGCCGACGTCGAGGTCCTCCTCCGTTGCCTCGATCGTCGCCCCGACGACGGCGCCGACGCTTCCCCACGGCACGGCGCAGCTGTTTTCGGCGCGCACACCTGCCAGCACGTCGCCGGCGACGGTGTTGCCCTGGGCCGTTCGCGCCCGCTGAACCTGCGCACCTTCCGGGTTGGAGGTCAGGGCCAGGACGAATACTCCGTTGCCGTGCCGGCGCGCCGTTTCGAGCATCGGTCGCAGGGACTCGAAACCGAGATATGGCGATGCCGTCACCGCATCGGAGCCCAAAGGCGACGACGGATCGACGTACGCGTCGGCGTAGGCCTGGACGGTCGAGCCGATGTCACCACGCTTCGCATCCATCACCGTGAGGGCGCCGGCAGCACGAATGTCCGCGACGACTCGTTCCAGGACCGCGATTCCGGCCGAGCCATGCCGCTCGAAGAATGCCGACTGCGGCTTGAGCAGGGCCACCCAGTCCGCTAGGGCCTCCACCGTGGTCCGGCTGAACTGTTCAAGCCCCGTTGGGTCGTCGCCGAGTTCCCATTGCTCGAGCAGGGATGGGTGTGGGTCGATGCCGACGCACATCGGGCCGCGGAGCGCGACGGCTGCGTGCAGGCGCGCGCCGAAGGTCCGGTTGGGCGACTCGTCGGTCATGGCAGCATCGGCCGCTGCCCCGTTTGGGCACGCCGGATAAGCCCCGCCGCTACCCGGCGCGGCCATAACGGCCCGCCATAGACGAATCCGGTGTACGCCTGGATCAGCGTCGCACCCGCGTCGAGCCGCCGCGCAGCTTCCGCCGCCGAGCCGATCCCGCCCACGGACACCAGGACCAGCGCGTCGCCCACTCGCCCGCGGAGCAACCTGAGCACGTCCAGCGACCGTTCTGACAACGGCTGGCCGGACAGGCCCCCGGGGCCGGCGGCGGCGATTTCGCTCTCGGACGACTGCAGGCCGGAGCGGCCCGTCGTGGTGTTCGTTGCCACGACCCCGTCCAGACCTAGCTCGAGGGCGAGGTCGGCGACGGCCAGAATGTCGGCATCGGAGAGATCTGGAGCGATCTTCACCAGCAACGGCACGCGTCGACTTGCTACCAGATTGCTCGCCGCTCGGACAGCCATCAGCAGGGGCCGCAGTCTCTCGACGGCCTGCAAGTCACGCAGGCCCGGTGTGTTGGGTGAACTGACATTGACGACCAGGTAGTCGGCAAACGGCGCCAGTCGACGGGCGCTCGCGACATAGTCCACGACTGCGTCCTCGTCGGGAACTACTCGGCTCTTGCCGATGTTGACGCCGATGATCGGCCTCGTGGGACGAGGCGCCAACCGTCTCAGCCGCTCGGCGACCGCCGCCGCGCCGTCGTTGTTGAAGCCCAGCCGGTTCACGATGGCGTGGTCCGCGACCAGCCGGTGCAGGCGCGGTCGTGCGTTGCCGGGCTGCGGTACCGCGGTGACGGTGCCGACCTCGACGAATCCGAAGCCGAGCGCGGCCAAGGCGTCGGCTGCCCGGGCGTTCTTGTCGAACCCGGCGGCGAGGCCGAGCGGGCTCGGGAAGTCGCAGCCGAGTGCCCGTACCCGCAACCGAGCGTCGTCCACAACGCACTGCCGACGGAGCATCGCAGCCCCGCCCGGGACACGCGCGGCCACTCGGATCGCCGCCGCTCCCGCTTCGTGCGCTCGCTCCGCGTCGATCCGGGCCAGAACGGCGTCGAACAGCGCTCGATACAGCGAACCACCGTCGCTCTCGAGATCCACTGTGCGCACGTTGCGAGACTCGCCCGCGAGTCGCCGCCTGTTGCGACCAGTCGATCTTGTGGCGGCCGGCGTCATCGCTGGCCCGGCTGGAGAGTTGCAGCCCAGGACTGCAGAGAGCGGACGCCGAGGTTGCCGGTCCGGGTCGCCTCGATCCCCTGCACCGCCGCGGCAAGACCCTGCACGGTGGTGATACACGGAATGTTGGCCTGCACCGCGGCCGTGCGAATCTCGTAGCCGTCAGCGCGCGGACTCCCACCCGGAGTCGTGCCACTCGGCGTGTTGATCACCAAGGCCACGTCGCCGGCCAGAATCCGGGCGATGATCGACGGACCACCGGCCGGGGTCTGACCCGACGACAGCTTGCCGACCACCTCGGCCGCCACGCCGTTGCGCCTGAGGACCTCTGCCGTTCCGGCCGTGGCGATGATCTCGAAGCCCAGGTCGGCAAGGCGCTTGACCGGGAAGATCATGTGCCGCTTGTCCCGGTTGGCCAGCGATACGAAGACCCGCCCGCCGGTCGGCAGGCCGCCGTAGGCCGCAGTCTGAGACTTTGCGAAGGCCGTGCCGAACAGCTCGTCGACGCCCATGACCTCGCCGGTCGAGCGCATCTCCGGACCCAGCACCGTGTCCACCGATCGGCCGTCGGGAGTCCGGAACCGGTTGAACGGCATCACCGCTTCCTTGACCGACACCGGAGCGTCGGCAGCACGGTCGATGCAATCGCCCTGGTTCGGCAGTAGGCCTTCGGCCCTCAGTTCCGCGACACTCGCCCCGAGCATGATGCGCGCGGCGGCCTTGGCCATTTCCACGCCGGTCGCCTTGGACACGAACGGCACCGTCCGCGAGGCCCGGGGGTTGGCCTCGAGGACGTACAGCTGGTCGCCTACCAGGGCGTACTGCACGTTGAGCAATCCGCGGACGCCCACGCCGCGGGCAATCACCTCGGTGGACGCTCGGATCCGGGCGAGTTCTTCGCGACCCAGCGTGATCGGCGGAAGGGCACAAGCAGAGTCACCGGAGTGGATCCCGGCCTCCTCGATGTGTTCCATGATGCCGCCGAGGTAGAGCTCCGCTCCGTCGAAGAGAGCGTCCACATCGATCTCGACAGCGTCGTCGAGGAACTTGTCGACCAGCACGGGATGCTCAGGGCTGGCCTTCGTGGCTCGGTCGATGTATTCCCGCAATGACGGCTCGTCGTACACGATTTCCATGCCGCGACCGCCGAGTACGTAAGAAGGACGTACGAGCACCGGGTATCCGATCTCCGCAGCGACGCGCCACGCCTCGTCGAAGGAGATCGCCGTGCCGTGCCTGGGCGCGGGAAGCCCCGCGGCAGCGAGTACTCGACCGAATGCCCCGCGGTCCTCGGCCAGGTGGATGGCTTCCGGCGGCGTACCGACGATGGGGACACCGTTGTCAGCGAGTGCCTGCGCGAGTCCGAGTGGCGTCTGACCACCGAGTTGCACGACGACACCGGTGACCGGGCCGGCCTGACGCTCCGCTTCGACGACCTCCAGTACGTCTTCCAAGGTGAGCGGTTCGAAGTACAGCCGGTCGGAGGTGTCGTAGTCAGTCGACACGGTCTCCGGGTTGCAGTTGACCATGACGGTCTCGTAGCCCGCGTTCCGCAATGCAACGACGGCGTGCACGCAGGAGTAGTCGAACTCGATGCCCTGCCCGATCCGGTTGGGTCCGCTGCCCAGAATGATGACCGCTGGCCGGTCGCGAACGGCGACCTCGCTCTCCTCGTCGTACGAGGAGTAGTGGTACGGCGTTCGAGCCGCGAACTCCGCGGCGCAGGTATCGACGGTCTTGAAGACCGGCCGGATCCCCAACGCATGCCGGACTCCGCGTACGACGGGCTCTGACATCCCGGTCAGCTCGGCGAGTTGCCGGTCGGAGAAGCCGTGCCGCTTGGCCCGGCGCAGCAGATCCGGTGTCAGCCGGCCGGCGGAGCGGACGTCGTCGGCGATCTCGGTCAACAGCAGTATTTGGTCCAGGAACCATGGATCGATCCCGCACGAGGCGTACACGGCCTCGACAGTCGCGCCCGCCCGCAGCGCCTGCGCCACGTCATTGAGTCGCCCGTCGTACGGACGCCGAACCCGTTCGACCAGTTCAGCGGCGTCGCCGGGCGGGGTGGCGAAGTCCAGTGGCGCGTCAGGGAGTTCCAACGACCGCAGCACCTTCTGCAGTGCCTCGGTGAAGCAGCGTCCGATCGCCATCGCTTCGCCGACACTTTTCATGTGGGTGGTCAGTGTCTGGTCCGCATGCGGGAACTTCTCGAAGGCGAACCGGGGCGCCTTCACGACGACGTAGTCGAGGGCCGGTTCGAACGACGCCGGCGTCTCGGCGGTGATGTCGTTGGGAATCTCGTCGAGGGTGTATCCGAGTGCCAGCTTGGTCGCGATCTTCGCGATGGGGAATCCGGTCGCCTTGCTGGCGAGAGCGGACGACCGCGACACCCGCGGGTTCATCTCGATGACGAACAGCCGCCCGTCCCGAGGATTGACCGCGAACTGGATGTTGCACCCGCCGGTATCGACGCCGACCGCTCGGATGATCGCGATTGCCTGGTCGCGCATCCGCTGATACTCCCGGTCGGTGAGGGTCATCGCCGGGGCGACGGTCACCGAGTCGCCGGTATGCACGCCCATCGGGTCGACGTTCTCGATCGAGCAGACGACCACGACGTTGTCGTTGCGGTCACGCATGACCTCGAGCTCGTACTCCTTCCAGCCGAGCACCGACTCCTCGAGGAGTACTTCGGTGGTCGGCGAGGCGGCAAGTCCCGCGCCCGCGATCTGGCGCAGGTCAGACTCGTCGAAAGCCATCCCGGAGCCGGCGCCGCCCATGGTGAACGACGGGCGCAGGACTGCCGGGTAGCCAAGCGCCTCGACAGCGGACAAGCATTCCTCGATCGAGTGACAGATCACAGACCGGGCGACCTCGCCCCCGATCGACACGACGACTCGCTTGAACGACTCCCGGTTCTCCCCACGCTCGATCGCCTCGACCGATGCCCCGATCAGCTCGACGCCGTACTTGTCGAGAACGCCCCGCTCGTGCAGCGCCATCGCGGTGTTGAGCGCGGTCTGCCCGCCAAGGGTGGCGAGCAGAGCGTCCGGACGCTCGGTCTCGATCACGCGCTCGACGAAGTCCGGGGTGATCGGCTCGACGTAGGTGGCGTCCGCCAGTCCCGGATCGGTCATGATCGTTGCTGGGTTGCTGTTGACCAAGACGATCCGGATGCCCTCCTCGCGAAGTACCCGGCAGGCCTGGGTGCCCGAGTAGTCGAACTCACAGGCCTGCCCGATCACGATCGGGCCCGACCCGATGACCAGCACTGACTCGACGTCTGATCGACGCGGCATCAGGAAGCCGCCCGGATGAGATCGACGAAGCGGTCGAACAGGTACCCGGCGTCGTGCGGGCCGGCTGCTGCTTCCGGGTGGTACTGGACGGAGAACGCCCTCGGCGAACCGTCGTCGCCGCGGAGCTCGAGTCCTTCGACGACGTCGTCATTGAGGCAGACGTGGCTGACCTGGACCCGGCCGTAAGGCGTGGACGTCGGCCGGTCCAGCGGTGCGTCGACGGCGAAGCCGTGGTTGTGCGCGGTCACCTCGACCTTGCCGGTCGCGCGGTCTCGTACCGGCTGGTTGATGCCATGGTGGCCGTAGCTGCAACTTGTAGGTTCCGAAGCCGAGCGCTCGACCGAGTATCTGATTGCCGAAGCAGATGCCGAATACGGGCAGGCCTCGGGCCAGCGCCTGTTGCACCACATCGACCGCATGATCTGCCGTAGCCGGATCGCCTGGCCCGTTCGAGAGGAATAGTCCGTCCGGGTGCAGACCGAGGATGTCGGAGATCGTCGACGTCACTGGCACGACGTGGGTCTCGATCCCACGTTCCGCCATCAGCCGCGGCGTCATGGCCTTGATTCCCAGGTCCATGGCCACGACGGTGAACCGTCGCTCCCCCACAGCCGGCACCACGTAGGGATGTCGAGTCGTCACAGCGGGGCTGAGGTCGCTGCCGACCATGGGAGGCGACGCGAGCACGCGCTCCAGCAGGGCGTCAGCCGATGGTGAAACCGTGGATATCCCCACCCGCATGGCACCGCGCTCACGGAGATGTCTGGTCAGCGCTCGGGTGTCGACGCCACTGATACCCACCACTGCGTGGCGCGACAGGTCGTCGTCGAGGCTTCGCCGTGCTCTCCACGACGATGGGTGACGAGCTGGATCGCGCACGACGTACCCGGCGACCCAGATCCGGCCCGATTCGGGGTCGTCGTCATTGACGCCGGTGTTGCCGATGTGCGGAGCCGTCTGGACCACGACCTGGCGGTGATAGGACGGATCGGTCAAAGTTTCTTGGTACCCGGTCATTCCGGTGCAGAAGACGGCCTCGCCGAAGGTCTCGCCGACGGCTCCGTACGACTCGCCGACAAAGGCCCGACCGTCCTCGAGGACGAGTAGCGCCGGCGGGCGCGCCCTCATGCCGCGGCCTCGTCGGATACCAGGGCGGCGACGGCATTGTGGAGCGAGCCGAGGTCGCTGCGGAGCCGGGGCCGGAGCACGGTTTCCAGCCCCCTCCCGGCGTGGGACCAGGTGACCACGAGCAGCTGCTCGGATCGGGTCACGCGATGGGCACCGGCCCGGTCGACGCGAACACCGCGGATGGCCGCCGTCGGAATGTGCAGGGCGGGCTCCGGTCCCCGGCCGACCGTGATGCCGGCCGCGGTAACCAGGACTGCGGCCGGGCTGCGGCGACCGAGGGTATGGACTACCACCCGGTCCAGCCAGTCGCCGGCGGTCGTGGTGCCGACGTATACGGCCTCGACCGGACCAGCCAGCGACTCCGCATCCGGGAGCGGACCGGGAAGCTGCGGAAGGTCTGCCTGACCAGCCCCGCGACGCCGCCAACCTCGCCACATCGCCACATACGCGCCGGCCAGCAGAAGGGCCAGGATGACTACTGCCCAGCCGCGACTCACGCGAGCTTCCCGTCCAGAACGGTCGGCCGACCGCGGAGGAACGTGGCGACGACGAGACCGGGCAGGCGCATGCCCTCGTACGGTGTGTTGAGCGACAGCGACGCCAGTTCGCGAGCATCGACCACCCGGGTTGCCGCCGGGTCGACCAAAACCAGGTTGGCCGGCTCGCCCACGGCCAGCGGGCGACCCTGAGCACTGTCGCCGTCGTCGCATCGGCCGAGCCGGGCTGGCATGGTGGACATCCGGTTCACGACATCGGCCCAGCTGATCCTGCCGGTGTCGACCATCGTCGCCTGGACCACCGAGAGCGCAGTCTCCAGACCGAGCATCCCGAACGCTGCGGCGTCCCACTCGCAGTCCTTGTCCTCGACCGGATGCGGTGCATGGTCGGTGGCGACGACGTCGATGGTGCCGTCGGCGAGCCCGGCTTGTAGCGCGGCGACGTCTTCCGCGGTGCGCAGCGGCGGGTTGACCTTGTACCGCGGGTCATAGGTCGAGGCAAGCTCTTCGGTGAGCAGCAGATGGTGCGGCGTGACCTCGGCCGTTACCGGGAGACCCCGACCCTTCGCCAGCCGGATGATCTCGACCGCCCCACGCGTAGATACGTGGCACAGGTGGACATGCGACCCGACATGGGCGGCGAGCAGGACGTCACGAGCGACCACGGCCTCCTCGGCAACACTGGGCCAGCCCCGCAACCCCAGCCGTCCGGCGAGCTCACCCTCGTTCATCTGCGCACCGTCGGTCAGCCGCGGCTCCTGCGCGTGCTGGGCGATGACTCCGTCGAAGGCCTTGACGTATTCCAACGCCCGGCGCATGAGCAGCGCGTCGGACACGCACCGACCGTCGTCGGAAAATACCCTCACCCGGGCCGCTGAGTCGGCCATCGCACCGAGCTCAGCCAGCCGCTCACCACCGAGGCCGGCAGTCACCGCACCCACCGGCCGGACGTCGGCATGGCCGGCCTCGCGGCCGAGCCGCCAGACCTGTTCCACCACCCCGGCCGTGTCGGCCACCGGCTCGGTGTTGGCCATGGCGTGCACAGCCGTGAAACCACCCAGCGCCGCGGCCTGGGTGCCGCTCTCGACGGTTTCGGCGTCCTCCCGCCCCGGCTCGCGCAGATGAGTGTGCAGGTCGACGAGGCCTGGCAGCGCGATCAGTCCATCGGCGTCCAGCACAGACGCGCCGGACGCGGACAACGACTTCCCCATCTCGTCGATGCGCCCGTTGCGGAGTAACAGGTCGGCCGTTCGCTCGCCGAGCACGCTGGCCCCCTTGACGATCCAGGTCACGATGCACCTCCGGCCAGCAGCAGGTACAGCACGGCCATCCGCACGTAGACGCCGTTGGTCACCTGCTCGACGATCACCGAGCGGTCGCTGTCCGCGACTTCCGCCGTGATTTCCATCCCTCGGTTCATCGGACCCGGGTGCAGGACTAGCGCGTCGTCGGGCAGCAACGCGAAGCGCCGCGCGTCCAGGCCGTAGCGACGGCTGTACTCGCGGGCAGACGGGAAGAACGCCGCGTTCATTCTCTCCCGCTGCACGCGAAGCATCATGACCGCGTCGGCCTTCGCCAGCGCTGAATCGAGCTCGTAGCTCGTCTGGCAGGGCCAGTGTTCGACGCCCACCGGGAGCAGGGTCGGCGGCCCGACCAGGGTCACGTCGACACCCAACGTCGCGAGCAGCAGCACGTTGCTGCGCGCGACCCGGCTGTGCAGCACGTCGCCCACGATGGTGATCCGCCGGCCGTCTAATGAGCCCAAGTGCCGGCGGAGGGTGTAGGCGTCGAGCAGCGCCTGGGTCGGGTGCTCGTGGGTGCCGTCGCCGGCGTTCACGACACAGGAACGGATCCAGCCCGAGTGCGCCAGCCGGTGCGGCGCCCCGCTGGCCCAATGGCGCACGACGACGCCGTCGGCGCCCATCGCCTCCAGGGTGAGGGCGGTGTCCTTGAGGCTCTCGCCTTTGGACAAGCTCGAGCCCTTCGCCGAGAAGTTCACCACGTCGGCAGACAATCGCTTCGCTGCGAGCTCGAACGAGGTCCGGGTTCTCGTCGAGTCCTCGAAGAAGAGATTGACGACGGCACGGCCGCGCAACGTCGGCAGCTTCTTCACCGACCGCCCCTCGGTGAGCCGGGCCATCTCAGCCGCGGTGTCGAGAACGATCGTCGCATCGTCCCGGTCGAGGTCGGCCGCCGAAAGCAGATGGCGATTCATCGCCGGTCTCCCTCGCCGTTCACGACGAGCACAGCGTCGTGATCGTCCACTTCGTCGAGCAGGACGTGGACGCTTTCGTCCAACGACGTTGGCACGTTCTTGCCGACGTAGTCAGCGCGGATGGGCAGTTCACGGTGACCGCGATCGACCAGGACGGCGAGCTGGACCGCCCGCGGCCGGCCGACGTCGTCGAGCGCCGTGAGCGCCGCACGGATAGTGCGCCCGGAGAACAGCACATCGTCGACCAGCACGACGACCTTGCCGTCGACTCCCCCTGCCGGGATGTCGGTGTGCTCGAGTGCCCTGGCGGGGCGCAGCCGCAGGTCGTCGCGATACATCGTCGCGTCGAGAGCCCCGGTAGCGATCTCGGCACCCTCGGCTTGCGCGATCTGTGCCGCCAACCGGTGCGCCAGTGGCACGCCCCGCTTCGGAATGCCGAGTACGACCAGGTCGTCGGCACCCTTGTTACGCTCGACGATCTCGTGCGCGATCCGGGTCAAGGCGCGGGCGATGTCGCGTTCGTCGAGGATGTGCCGCTGATCGGCAGAACGGCGAGCCGGCTGAGCCGGATCGCGATCAGGCGTGCTCATGTCCGCGGACCTCCTTCCCCGCCTCACCGGACGGGATTTAAAGGACGTCGATCGTCGCGCAGCCTACCAAGCCCCCTCCGACAACGCCGGAATGACCACGTTCACCATGCCTGTCCATCCATCACCAGGCTTGCAGGCCTCGTGGCGTACGAACAAGCCTGGTGATGGCTCCCCGAGGCGCTAGCGGAATCGCAGGCTGGCGAGCATCCGCTCGAAGTCGGCGAACACCTCCGCCGCGTCGGCGCTGCCCGCGGTCACGCGGGCCCACGCGACTGAGTGTCTTGTCGGCAACCTCGATGACGGCGAGCCGCAGTGCCATCCCGGGCTGCAGCCCGAAACAGTCGGGTGCGGGCACATCGGCGGCTGGGCAGCCAAGCGACCCGTCGAGGCTCGCAGCCGTGGTCGCGGTCACGATCGTGGCCGGCATGCCGTCGACGGACGTCGTGGTCTCGTCGGCAAGTTGCGCACCGTACCTGATGTGTCCGCGGAGGTAACTCAGGTAGCCGTCCGGCGGCGGGGTCGCGGCGGCGGAGCCGGGCTGGTAGACGTTCACCGGCACGAGGAAGCGGACGGCCCGATCGAACGACGCGTCTTCACCGATCCAGGTGAGGAAGTTTGGCTCGTCTGCGTCCGGGACGGCGGGTAGCCAGGCCGGCACGGTCACCTCCAACGGAGTGACGAAACGCTTGCTTTGGTAGACGTGGGCGTCGACAACCGAATCGGCGGTCGGCGGCGCGATCGAAGGCTCGGTGGCTGTGCTCGAGCCGGCGCACGCCGTGGCGGCGAACAGCACCAATGCGCCAATGCCCAGGATGGGCGAAGTCAAAGGTCTCATGTCGTCGAACAGACGCCGATCGGCGTGCCGGTTTACCAGTCCGGTGATCGCCATGTCCGGGTAAACCTTCGGGCCCGCTGACGCCTGTCTCGTACCGGAGGGATGATGTCGTCAGCCGGTGCAGTCGAGGTCACTACTGGCCCGGGGTCCGAAGCCGGCCCGGACGGGCCGGCCAGTGGTTCGTGGGTGGGGGCGATGGCACGAACCGAGGCCGAGGCGGAGTTCACCGCGTTCTTCAGAGCGGAGTTCCGACGCGTTGTCCGCACCGTCTACCTCATCGTGAACGACCGGGGACGTGCCGAGGACATTGCCCAGGATGCCTTCGTCAAACTACTCGATCACTGGGCGAAGGTGTCACGCTACGAACAACCCGACGCGTGGGTGCGACGGGTTGCGATCCGGCTGGCCAGCCGAACAGCGAAACGGGAGCGGATGCGCAGCGTCCTGGAGGGGCGCTTCCGGTTGGTGGAGGCAACGCTGGAGCCAGACGAGCCGCCTGGTGACGTATTAAAGGCAGTGCGGCGACTGCCGCCGACGCAGCGGGCTGCAGTGGTGTTGTTCTACGTCGAGGACCGTCCGATCGCGGAGATCGCCGAGCTTCTCGATTGCGCACCGTCAACCGCACGTGTGCACCTGTTCAAGGCCAGGCAGCGGCTCGCGACGATGCTGAACGAGGAGGTCGGCGATGTCGTTTGACAGCCGTCTGCGCGAGGGACTCGACCAGGCAGCGGACCCGCTCGACACTGATGTCGAGGGTTCCCTGCACTCGGTGCTGGTGAGGCGACGTCGGCGAGTCCGTGTTCGCCAGGCATCGCTCGCCCTGGCGGCCGCCGTTGTCGTCATGGCGTCGGTCATCGGAGTCCGCATCGGCCTGGAGGCGCGGTCAGCCGACGAAGCATCCCCAGCCGACGGCGCCGAGCAGATCGTCGGACGTTACGAGGTCACACTCAGTGCGGAGGACAGTGCGGGTGTCTCGCCGTCGGTCGCCGGCCGGTGGCGGATGCAGCTGAATACCGACGGCACGGTCGACCTTGCCGCCCCAGACACGTTCCAAGCAGAGCAGAACCCGCTGGGCATCTCCTACACCGTGACCGACTTGGGCTTCCGCACCAACGTCTTCTACAACGACTTCTGCTTCTCGGTCGGTTCGTATACCTGGCGTTGGACGGCCGACAGGCTCGTGTTCGACGTCATGAACGACGCTTGCGAGATCCGGCGGGTCCTCCTGACCAGCCAGCCCTGGGCGAGATCAGGCTGAGCAGTAAACCTACGTTGTGCCTCGGGGCTGTCCTGGTCAGTCGACAGTCGGAATGGAAAGGCCTCGACATGGATATCGCCCGGCAAGTCAGCACAATTCTGTTGGTCGGCGCATTAGGCGCGCTTCTCACGTCCTGTGGCGGGGGCTCGGATGCGGCTCCGACCGCCGGGACGCCGGAACCTAGCCCGACAGCAGCCGCGGAGTCGACGCCGAGCGATCAGCTGCCCGAGGGTACATACCGGACACCAGAACTGGCCGTCGAGCAAGTCGTCGCCACCGGCGTGTCAGCTGGGTTCGATCAAGCAGCTGTCCAGGACTTCGTAACGGGCGTCAAGGGCTCTGCCGTGTTCACCCTCAAGCTCGAAGCGGGTCATTGGACGCTGTTCGAGGCGTACGACGGAGGTCCGGCCGAGATGGAATGGTCGGGTACGTACCGGGTGATCGACGCCGACACTGTGGTCGCCGGAGATCCGTGCGAGATCACCTATGACTATGCGTTGCACGCCGACGAGTTGACGATCGACATGGTTGAGGATCCGTGCTTCCCAGGTGAGGAGGGTGAGCAGATCGCTCAGACCGTTCTCTATGAGACCGCGCCGTTTGCGAAGATCGACTGATGCGGACTCGGCGGCTCGCCACGCTGGCCGTCCTGTTGGCGCTGGGCACCGCCGGCTGTTCGGGGAGCGAGCCTGCCAGTCATTCGCCATTCAGCGAGTCACCGTGTCCGAGTGACGTCACTGCAGTCATCCTCGAGGAGGCAAGCTGCGGATACCTGACCGTTCCGGAGCGACGAGACCGGCCGGACGGTTCCCAGATCAGGTTGTTCGTCGTACGGATCGATCCGCCGGGCGAGCTCAGCTCAGACCCGATGATCGTCGTAGGCGGTGAGCTCGGCAACCGGCACGACTACGGAAGCCTCGCGCCGATGGCAGCTCGGACACATCGCCAGGTGTACCTGCTCGACCAGCGCGGATCCGGGCTGTCCGAGCCGAACCTGACCTGTGCGGAGGTGCGATCCCGAGCACCGACATTGCTCGGGTTGCGTCAGTCCGACCCGGCTTGGCGAACCGCGTTCCTCGAGGGCGTACGCGAGTGCCACGACCGGCTGGTGGCCGACGGCGTGGACCTCGGCGCTTACAACCTGACCGAAAGCGCCGCGGACGTGGCCGACCTCCGAGAGGCACTCGGTGTCGACCAGGTCAACCTCATCGGGACGGGCACTGGTTCGCGGATCGCTCTCGAGACACTGCGGAATCACTCCGAGGGCATTCGCACCGCCGTCCTCGATTCCCCGGACCTGCCCGGATTCGACGACCTGACCCGGGCCATCGAACGTACCGAGGACGCTCTGCAGGCAATGCAGCCGGCCTGCACCCGCGGCGGTTCCTGCGCGGGCTCAAGCGCCGACCTCGTCGAGTCACTCCGAGCCGCGGTCACCCAGCTGGACACGCATCCCGCCACGGTCGACGTGGAAGACCCGGCCGGTCAGCCCATCCCGGTCAGGCTGGACGGCGCATTGCTGGTCCGCACGATTCGCCAACTCATGGCCAGTGGCGGCGGGCGTAACCTCCCTGAGATCCCGCAACTGATCGCCTACGCGCTGTCCGGAGCCCCGATCAGCGCCCCGCCGCCGGCTGTGCTCCGGCTGGCACGCGACGAGGGCGTGTGCTTCGGCTACGTGCCGCTGTGCGAGGGCCGCCTGACCCACGCCCTGTACTACTCGCTGCTCTGCCACGATGTGGTTCCGTTCGCCGACCCGGCGTCGCCCGCCGCCGCCAATGAACCCGATGGCTATACCGTCGCCTACCGCAATCACCCTTACATCGATGTCTGCGACGTGTGGGATGTCGGCGAGGCGGCCGCTGAGATCACCGAGCCGGTCACCTCCGACGTTCCCGTTCTGATCGAGATCGGGGCATACGACCCGTACCTCAGGGTCGAGGAAGTCGAGCGCGGCACGACCGGGCTGACCCACTCCTACGCTGTCGAGGTCCCGAACCACAGCTACAACGTCTTTGGCTTCTACGAATGCCCGCGCAACATCCGGCGCGCTTGGCTCGACCGTCCCGACGCGGCACCGGCCGACACGAGTTGTCTCGATACCGAGATCTTCGACCCCTTTCGCATCAGCGTGATGTATACGTCGCAATGATAGATGTATACTGCAGTAATGAAGCGGCTGCAGATCTACATCGACGAGGAACTCGACGCTGCCCTGGCCGTGCGTGCCCGCCGCCTGGGCACGTCCAAGGCCGCCCTGATCCGGCAGTACGTCAGCGAGCGAATCGGTGAACGCGGGCATTCCGTAGACCCGATAGATCGCCTCATCGGATTCGTCGCGGGCACGCCCGAGGACTCCGCTTCCGTCGACGATGTGCTTTACGGAGAACGGCAGTGACGTTTATCGATACGTCATACTGGGTGGCCCTGGCAGCGATGGCAGACGCCCACCACCAGACTGCGGTGCGGCTGTGGGAGTCACGACCCAAGGTCCTGACGACGTCCAACCATGTCGTCGGCGAAACCTGGACCTTCCTCAACCGCCGACACGGCCACCGCGCTGCCGTCGAGTTCACTGCCGGTCTGCGAGCCAGCCCGACACTCGCGGTAGTGCACATCCCGACCGACGTCGAGGACGATGCATGGCGTTGGCTCGACCGACATGGCGAGCGCGAGTACTCGTTCGTCGACGCCACAAGCTTCGCGTACATGCGCCGCAATCGAATCGATACTGCGTTCGCCTTCGACGGCGACTTCAGGGCGGCCGGTTTCGTCGAAGCACGGCCCTAGGTGACGGCTGACACCGTGCTCGTGGACCACGAGTGGAGGGACTTCCACGTCTTCGCCGAGATGAGAGGTGGAGAACCCTCCACTCAGCAGTGTGTTAGCGGGTCAGAGTCGGCTTGAGCTCGACGATCCGGCCAAGCAGCCCGTTGACGAAGCCGGGCGACTCGTCGGTGGACAGCTCGCGGGCCAGCGAGACCGCCTCGCTGATGGCGACGGCGTCGGGGACGTCGTCGCGGTAGAGGATCTCGTACGTACCGATGCGCAGCAGGTTGCGGTCGACCGCAGGCATCCGGTCCAGCGTCCAACCGACTGCGTAGGTGGAGAGCAGCTCGTCGATGCGCTCCCCGTGGGCCACGACGCCCTCCACCAGCGCGATGGCGTACTCCGACAACGGAGGCGACGCCGAAGCGACCCGCGTGGACAGCGTTCCCCCCGGAGCGAGACCTTGCATCTCAGACTCGAACAGGACGTCCAACGCCCGCTTCCGCGCCTTGGTGCGTGCAGCCACGTCAGCTCCGGTGGCAGGCTGACATCACGCCCGGCCCAGATACGAGCCGTCGCGAGTGTCGACTCTGACCTTCTCGCCGGGCGTGATGAACAGCGGGACGGCAATCTCGTGGCCAGTCTCCAGCCGGGCCGGCTTCGTGCCGCCAGTGGACCGGTCGCCTTGTAGACCGGGTTCGGTGTAGTCGACGGCAAGTACGACCGATGCAGGCAGCTCCACGAACAGCGGGACGCCGTCGTGCAGTCCGACGATTGCGTTCTGGTTCTCCAGCAGGAAGTGCGCCGCGTCTCCCACCGTCGCTTCCGGTACATGGATCTGTTCGTACGACGACGTGTCCATGAACACGAGGTCGCTGCCGTCGCGGTAGAGGTATTGCATCTCGCGCCGGTCGACGTTGGCCGTCTCGACTCGGACGCCGGCGTTGAAGGTCTTGTCCACGACCTTGCCCGAGAGCACGTTCTTGAGTTTGGTGCGGACGAACGCGCCTCCCTTACCGGGCTTGACATGCTGGAACTCCACGACGGACCACAGCTGACCGTCGATGTTGAGGACGAGGCCGTTCCTGAGGTCGTTGGTCGTCGCCACCGCTGTCGTTGCCTTCGCTTTCGGGCCGGTCCGCGGCGGCTCAAGCGTCGAGGACGAGCAGGTCCTTGGTCGTTGTCGTCAGCAGCTGCGGACCGCCGGTGTCGCGGACGACGAGGGTGTCCTCGATCCGGACGCCACCGCGTCCGGGCAGGTAAACGCCGGGCTCGACGGTCACGGGCATGCGGTCGGCAAGTGTACCCGTCGCCGAGGAGCCGAGAGTCGGGGCTTCGTGGATCTCCAACCCGACGCCGTGCCCGGTGCCATGACTGAACTGCTTGGCGTAGCCGGCGGCCTCGATCACGTCGCGAGCCGCCCGGTCGACGGCACTGCACTCGGTACCGACGCCGAGCGCCGCCCGCCCGGCAGTTTGGGCGTCGGCCACCAGGTCGTAGATCTCGCGTTGCCACGAAGCAGGCTCGGCACCGATCATTACAGTCCGGGTGCAGTCGGCGTGGTATCCCCGATAGAGGGCGCCGAAGTCGATCTTGAGGAGTTCCCCCATACCGATAGTGCGCTCGGTCGGACGATGATGAGGAACGGCGCTGTTCGGACCGGACGCGACGATCGTCTCGAACGCGATGCCATCGGCACCGTGCTCGTACATGCGGTTCTCGAGATCGCGGGCGACCTGTTTCTCCGTGCAGCCGAGCATCCCGCCGGCGGTCCAGAGATCATCGAGCGCCCGGCAGGAGATCTCACATGCCTCGCGGATGAGCGTGAGCTCCGCTTCGCTCTTCACCGTCCGCAGCGTTTCGACGGCCTGCCCCAGGTGCACGAGCTCGGCTGGTTCGGCCGCCTTGCGGATCGTCTCGGCCATGGCCAGCGTGACATCGTGCTCCTCGACGCCCAGCCGCAACACGCCGTCGGCCGCCGCTCGGGTCGCCAGCGCGGAGGCGACGTTGCGCTCCTGCAGGATCTCGAGATCCGAGGCAGCGGCGGCCGCCGCCGTCGAGTATCGACCATCGGTCGCGAGCACGGCCGTCCCGTGGGCCGCCAACAGCAGAGCCGCATTGCTGCTCGCCAGGCCGGTGAGATACCGCACATTCACCAGCCGCGTGATCAGGGCGGCGTCGGCGTCGGCTTCGCCGACAACACTGGCCAGCCGCGCGCGGCGTTCGGCGTGCTCAGCAGGCATTGGCCGACCCTACTGAAACTCCGATTACTTGCCGAGTAGGACACATTCAGCTGCCACCAGAGCGATTGGCACCCTCAACGGTGGCCAATGGCACGCTGACCCGACACCGGCGCGGCCGGTTTGTACTGGTTTGTGGAGCAGCGCAACGTGCCAATCGAGTGCGACAGGAGCGGCAGGTGCGGGTCAGCGGGCAACCTCGCTGTAGGCAGCGGCGAGCAGCTGCGGGTCCGGTGCCTCCAGGATCGACGGCTTGGCCAATCCGCTCAGCACCACAAATCGCAGCCGGCTGCCGCGGGACTTCTTGTCCACCTTCATCGCCTCCAGCAGCCGTGGCCAGGCGTCGGCGGCGTAGGTGGTCGGCAGACCAAGCGCCGACAGCACGCTGCGGTGCCGATCGGCGGTCGCGTCGTCCAGGCGCCCGGCCAGCCGGCCCAACTCAGCCGCGAAGACCATGCCGATCGAGATGGCCGCGCCGTGCCTCCAGCGGTACTGCTCGACCCGCTCGAGAGCATGGCCGAGCGTGTGTCCGTAGTTCAGCACCTCCCGGGGGCCGGCCTCTCGCAGATCACGGGACACAACATCGGCCTTGACCCGTACCGAACGCTCGACCAGCTCGCGGACGACAGGCCCGTCCGGCGTCACTGCCGATTCCGGGTTTCGTTCGACGATCTGCAGGATCTCCGGGTCCGCGATGAACCCGCACTTGACGACCTCCGCAAGCCCCGCCACGAACTCGTTCGTCGGCAGCGTTCGCAGCGCCTCGAGATCGCAGACCACCCCGGCCGGTGGGTGGAAAGCGCCCACCAAATTTTTGCCCTCGGCGGTGTTGATTCCGGTCTTGCCGCCGATTGCTGCATCCACCATGCCGAGCAACGTGGTCGGGACAAGCACCGTCCGAACACCACGGAGCCAGGTGGCCGCGACGAAGCCGGCCAGGTCCGTCGTCGCACCGCCGCCGACACCGACGACCGCGTCGGAGCGGGTCAGCCCGATCCGGCCGAGAACCGACCAGCAAAACGACGCGACTTCCGCGGTCTTGGCCTCTTCCGCGTCGGGGATTTCGACGGCGTGCGCCGCGAGGCCGACGCCAGCGAGGTCGTCCCTTACCGCCTCCCCGGTAGCGCGCAGCGCGCGGGGATGGATCACCGCCACCGTCTGGACACCAGCCCCGAGCAGGCTCGGCAACTCACCGAGCAGGCCGTAGCCGATAACCACGTCGTACGGCCGCTCACCAGCGACGTGGATGCGGCGGGGCTCAGCCGACAACGGCGAGCACCGCCTCGACGACCTCGTCCGGGCCTCGCCCCGCCGTGTCGACGGTCGACGTCGCCACGCCGATATACAGCGGCCGGCGCGCGTCGAGCATGCGCTTGAGCTCAGCCCGCGGGTTGACCAGCAGCAATGGGCGGTCCCGGTTCATCCCGATCCGCGCAGCGGCATCGGCCAATCCGACGTCGAGGAACACGACGTGGTGCCCCGCGAGCCGCTGCCGTGTGCCGTCGTCCAGCACGGCGCCGCCGCCGAGTGCCAAGACACCGTTGTGCTCGTCGAGAGCTGCCGCCACGGCGACACGCTCGAGCTCGCGAAAGGCAGGCTCGCCATCGTCGACGAAGATGTCCCTGATCGGCTTGCCGGCCGCGGTTTCGACGTCAGCATCGACGTCCCGGAACCCGACGCCGAGGCGCTCGGCGAGCAGCCGGCCAACCGTCGTCTTGCCGGATCCAGGCGCACCGACCAGGACGACCCGCGGGCTCACTGGACGGCGAGGACGCCGGGCAAGGCATCGAGGTAGGCGCGGTGATTGCGGGCTGTCTCCGCCACGGAATCGCCGCCGAACTTCTCCACTGCGGCGTCGGCCAGCACGAGCGCCACCATCGCCTCGGCGACGACACCGGCGGCCGGTACAGCGCAGACGTCGGATCGCTGATGGTGTGCTGTCGCCGCTTCGCCGGTCGCGGTGTCGATGGTCCGCAGTGCCCGCGGGATGGTCGAGATCGGCTTCATCGCGGCGCGGACCCGCAGTGGCTCACCGGTCGACATTCCGCCTTCCGTGCCGCCCGAGTGGCTCGACGACCGCCGGACGCCATGCTCGGTCGAGATGATCTCGTCGTGTGCCGCCGAACCCCGGGTTCGTGCAGTCGCCAACCCGTCGCCGATCTCGACGGCCTTGATCGCCTGGATACCCATCAAGGCACCTGCCAGCCGGGAGTCCAGCCGACGGTCCCAGTGCACGTAGCTGCCGAGCCCCGGGGGCAGGCCGTAAGCCAACACCTCGACGACGCCGCCGAGGGTGTCGCCTTCTGCGTGTGCCGCATCGACCTCGGCGACCATGCGGGAACTGGTCTGCTGGTCGAGACACCGCAAGGGATCCGCGTCGAGCCGCTCGACGTCATCCGGGTCTGGCACGACCCCGTCCGGCGCAGCGACTGTACCGACGGCCACCGTGTGGCTGACCAGGTGAATCCCGTACGCCTGAGCCAAGAACTGGGCACCGATCGTTCCCAGTGCCACCCGGGCAGCGGTCTCGCGGGCGCTGGCGCGTTCGAGCACCGGCCGCGCCTCGTCGAAGCCGTATTTCTGCATGCCGGCGAGGTCTGCGTGGCCTGGCCGTGGTCGGGTCAGCGGTTCGTTACGCGCAAGGCCGTCGAGCATCTCCGCCGGGACCGGGTCGGCTGCCATGACCTGTTCCCACTTGGGCCACTCGGTGTTCCCGACGCGGACGGCGATCGGTGCGCCGATCGTCCGGCCGTGGCGGACGCCACCGAGGAAGCTGACTTCGTCGAGTTCGAAGCTCATCCGCGCGCCGCGCCCGTACCCGAGGCGACGTCGAGCCAGCGCCGTCACCAGGTCGCCTGTTGTCACCCGGACACCCGCCGGAAGCCCCTCGAGGATCGCGCACAACGCCGGCCCGTGCGACTCCCCAGCGGTGAGCCATCGCAGCATGGCCGCATCCTCGCATGAGCACCGGCGTGGGTCAGCGGCCGAGGTAGGCGTCCAGCACTGCTCCGCCGGCGGCAACGGCGACCAGCGCACCCAGGAGCATGAACGGGCCGAACGGGATTGTGGTCCGCCGGCCGGCCCGCCCTGCCAGCAGCAGAAACACCCCAGTCAGACCGCCGAACAGAAAGCCTAAGAACGCGCCCAGGACTGCCTCCCCCCAGCCCAGCCAGCCCAGCATCAGACCAATGACGCCAGCCAGCTTGACGTCGCCCAACCCGAGGTCCGCCGGGCGCAGCATCGCCAGACCCAGAAACGCCGCAAACATGACGCCGGCGATCAGCCAGGCCCGCCCGTAGCCGGTCCAATCGCCCGTCGCCACCGCGGCGAGGCCGAGAAAGGCGGCACCGCCTACAAGAGCCACAGCAGTGAGCACATCCGGCAGCCGGTGCTCCCGCAGATCGACATAGGCAAGCGCGACGCCGACAGCGCCGACCAGCAGGTACGCCGGTAGGTCCGGGGCCCAGCCTCGGGCCGCGGCCAGCACCGCCCAGGTCGCCGCCGTCACGCCGGACAGGACAGGTCGCAGCCTCGGTGCGGTCGCGAGGACGCGGTACGGCGTGCGCGTCGACTCCCCACGTTCCGGGTCGCGGTCGGGCAGCGCGCCGACGAGGGACGGCAACAGGGCGCCGACAGCCAGCCCCAACACAGCCAGAACGACGATCACGGTCAGGTCAGCACAGGTCGCTCTCGCGGCAGAAGGCCTGCAACTCCGCGACGTTGGCGGCGTGATCCTCCGGTGTGACGGCGAATTTCGTCTCCCCGGTTTCGAGGTCTACCGCCGAGAAGTAACAGTCTGAACCACCGGCCGGGTTGAGAGCGGCCACCAGCGCCGCTTCCCCGGGCGAGGCGATAGGACCAGGTGGGATGCCGGCGTTGAGGTACGTGTTGTAGACGGAGTCGACCTTCCGCTGCTCGGCAGTGGTGAAGACGCTGTCCGTGTCGTCGTTGATCGCGTAGTGGATGGTCGAGTCCATCTGCAGCAGTCCGGCCGGTATCCCGTACTCACGGCAGGCACCTGTCAGCCGGTTGTAGATCACCTGTGCGACTCGCCCCATGTCCTCGTCGCGACGGACCTCGCGTTGGACGATGCTCGCGATGGTCACCGCCTCACGCGGAGTCAGGCCGCGGGCCGCGGCCGCAGCCTCGAGATCGACGGTTTCGGCGGCCCGGCCGAAGCGCTCGAACATCATCGTCACGACCGACCCCGGTGTCGTCTCCGGCTTGATGTCGTAGGTGGCCGGGAACAGGAATCCCTCGGAGGCACCCTCGGCATACGTGGGCAATGCGCCGCCCGCGTCGATCGCCGCCTGGATCTCCGCTGCCGGGAACCCGGTCTGTTCGGCAACTCGAGTCACGATCTGGCTGATCCGGTACCCCTCCGGGATCGTCACCTTGGCGATCACCGTGGTAGCCCCGATCATGGCAGCGACGGCATCGGAGGCCTTCATCTCCTCCCGCAGGGTGTACTCACCGGCCTGGATCCCGGCTGCCTCCGGGTTCTCTTCCGCCGCCGCGACAAATGCCTCCTGGCTGGCGACCACGTTCGCCTCGGCCAAGGTGGCGCCGATCCATCGCAGCGAGGAGCCCGCCTCGATGGTCACGATGACCTCACCCGAACCAGGGCCGGGATAGTCCTCCGGAGGCGCGAAAACGTCGGCAAACCTGTCGCCGAACAACGCACGACCACCGAAGAAGATCGCTGCGATCAATCCGGCCACGACGACCAGGGAGAGCAAGACCGCCAGTCGCGAGCCGAACCGGCTTCGGCGCCGGCGGCGCCTCCTGCGGCGATGACTACGGGAAGTGCGCGGGCCGCCGTCCATCTGCAGTCCGATGTGACTCATTCACCCACCCGCACGATCTCGCCCGGTGGCCGCCCGCCACGCTCGGCGTCGAGCGCGCTCTGCAGGATCACCACCGCCGCGGCCTGGTCGATCGCCGCTCGGCTGTGCTTGGCCGAGATTCCGCGCTCCCGCAGGCCTTTCGTCGCTGCCACGGTGGACAGTCGTTCGTCGACGAGCCGCACCGGGCATGGTGCCACCCGGCCGGCAAGATCGCGGGCGAACTGTCGCGCCATGGCCGCCGCAGGACCCTCGCCTCCGGACAGCGACACGGGGAGACCGACGACCACCTCGATCGCGTGGTGCTCGGCCACGATGTCCGCCAACCGTTGCAGGTCCCCGGTTCCTCGGCGAACCGTCGCCACCGGCGTCGCAAGCACCCCGTCAGGGTCGCATGTCGCCACGCCGACCCGGACGCTGCCTACGTCCACGCCGACCCGGACGCCCGGCCGCACGCTCAGGAACCACCCGTGACAGCCTCGCCGACGGCGTGTTCGACCTGGACAAGCGCGTCGTCGACCCGGCCAGGGTCGGTGCCCCCGCCTTGCGCGACGTCGTCCTTGCCACCGCCGCCGCCCCCGAGCACCTCGGCGGCCGAGCGCGCCAGTGCCCCGGCCCGCAGATTCCAGTCGCGGCCACGATCGTTGACGGTCACCACCACGGCAGGGCGTCCGTCCGCAACTCCCGCGACCGCGACGACCGCTGGGCGATCAGCGGCAAGCTCGTTGCGGATCTGCAAGGCCAGCTGACGCAGGTCGTCCGCGCCGGCGCCGTCGGGTGCGTGATGTCCGACGAAGGAGACGCCGAAGACGTCCCGAGCCTCGCGCGCGACGTCTGCCGCGCCGGCCAGCAGTCTGCCCTGGCGCATCCTGGCCAGCTCTCGTTGCGCCTCGCGTAGCTGTTCCAGGAGTGCGCTGACGCGTTCAGGCAATTCCTCCGGCCGGGCCTTCAGAGTCTCGGTGAGCTGTTCGACCAGGACATGCTCGCGGGCCAGGAAATGGAACGCATCGACGCCCACCAGCGCCTCCACCCGACGGACACCCTTGCCGATCGAAGACTCCCCGAGGAGCTTGACCAGGCCGAGTTGGCTGGACCGGGGGGCATGGGTTCCACCGCACAGTTCCCGGGCCCAATCGCCGACCGAGACCACTCGGACCCGATCGCCGTATTTCTCACCGAACAGGGCCATCGCGCCGGCGGCCATGGCCTGCTCCTGACTCATCACCTCGGCACGAACGTCGAGATCCGCGACGAGCAGCTCATTGACCCGCGCCTCGACGTCACCGAGGACGCTGTGGGGGACGGCGCCGGTAGCCGCGAAGTCGAACCGGAACCGTCCCGGCGCGTTCTCCGAGCCGGCCTGGGTCGCGGTCTCGCCCAGAGCTTCCCGGAACGCCTTGTGCACCATGTGTGTCGCCGTATGTGATCGGGAGATCGCTCGACGGCGCTCGACGTCGACCATCCCCACGGCGTCGGCACCGATACTCACCGCACCGGCGACCACACGGGCCCGGTGCACGATCAGGCCCGTGATCGGCGACTGCACATCGAGCACCTCGATGCGTCCGCCACCGGCGAGTTCGATGACTCCCTGGTCCGCGAGCTGACCGCCGCCCTCGGCATAAAACGGGGTTCGATCAAGGACGACGTCGACCTCGTCACCCTCCTGGGCCGAGACCGCAGACTCGTCGCCGACGACCAGGCCGCGAACCGTGGCCTCCGAGGTCACCTCGTCGTAACCGGTGAACTGGACCGGAGCGGCGAGGTCGTCGGCCAGCCCGCGGTAGACGGACAGGTCGACCTTGCCGGTCCTTCGGGCCTGCGCGTCGGCCTTCGCCCGGTCGCGCTGCTCGGTCATCAGGCGGCGGAACTCGTCCTCGTCGACCGCCAGACCCTGCTCGGCGGCCATCTCGAGAGTCAGGTCGATCGGGAACCCGTAGGTGTCGTGCAGCCGGAACGCGGTCGCACCGGCGAGTGTGCTGCTGCCGGCCTGCCTGGTCTCCGTCGCCGCCAGGTCGAAGATCTGGGTGCCGGTGCGAAGCGTCGACCGGAAGGTCTCTTCCTCGGCATAAGCGGTCTCGGCGATACGGCTGAAGTCGCGCGCTACCTCTGGATACGAGCCGCGCATGGCGGTCATGCTCACCGGCAGAAGTTCCGGCAGCACCGGGTCGCCGATGCCGAGCAGCCGCATCATCCGGACGCTGCGCCGAAGGAGCCGGCGCACGACGTAGCCTCGGGCCTCGTTCGAGGGTGTCACTCCCTCACTGATGAGCATCAGGCCGCTGCGGACATGGTCGGCGACTATCCGCAGCCTCACGTCGGCTTCGTCGTCGGTACCGTATTGCCGCCCCGACAACTCCGCGGCCCGTTCGAGCACCGGGTAGACCTCGTCGATCTCGTAGAGGTTGTCGACACCTTGCAGCAGGTAGGCGACGCGCTCCAGACCCATGCCGGTGTCGATGTTCCGGCTGGGCAGGTCGCCCACGATCCGGAAGTCGTCCTTGCTGCGGACCGAGTCGATCGCCTCCTGCATGAACACGAGGTTCCAGATCTCCAGGTAGCGGTCTTCGTCGACGACGGGGCCGCCTTCGGGACCGTGCTCAGGCCCGCGGTCGACGTAGATCTCCGAGCACGGGCCAGCCGGCCCCGGCTGGCCGGTGTGCCAGTAGTTGTCCTTGACGCCGCGGCGCTGGATCCGCTCGTCTGACAGGCCAGCGACCTGCTTCCACAACTGGGCGGCCTCATCGTCTTCGCGATAGACGGTCACCCAGATGGTGTCCGGGTCGAAGCCATAGCCGCCGTTCTCTTGGGCTGTCGTGACCAGTTCCCAGGCGAACTCGATCGCGTCTTCCTTGAAGTAGTCGCCGAAGGAGAAGTTCCCGTTCATCTGGAAGAAGGTGCCGTGCCGGGTGGTCTTGCCCACCTCTTCGATGTCATTGGTCCGCAGACACTTCTGCACGCTGACGGCGCGCTTGTACGGCGGCGCCTCCCGCCCGGTGAGGTAGGGGATGAAAGGCACCATCCCCGCGACCACGAAGAGCAGGTTCGGGTCGGGTGAGACCAGCGGGGCGCTGGGCACCACCGAGTGCTCGCGGTCAGCGAAGAAGTCGAGGAAGCGGCGGCGGATTTCCGCGGTCTGCATCAGGGCGAGCTCCTCACCCGACTCGGACGCAGTAGAGCCTCGACGGCCTCCGGGTCGCCGTCGGGCGCAGGTCCTCCGTTGGTCGAGACGCCCAGCGCACGCCGGAGTTCGATGTCGCGTTCGTCCATCCCAGCCCGCACGTCGTCGGCGAACTCTCGGACCGCCTGCGAGAGCCGAGCCGGAATGCCGTCGCCAGAACCCGGTGTCAGCCGGCGAGTGATCTTGTTGATGCGGCGGACGACCAGAACTCCAGCGGTCGCACCGACGGCGACCCAGAACAGGCGTCTCACGACGGGCTCCGGCGCTCGCGACGGTGCCCGTTCCGGCGCGCCGCGATGGCTCGGCGTACGCCGTAGCTGAACGCAGCCGCCCGGATCACCGGCCCGCCGAGCGTGGCGGCGACCAGTGATGACATCGCGGCGGCGTTCGAGGTCAGCGTCTGCGCGTTCGAGGTGATGGCGTCCACACGCTGCAGCTGCAAGTTCGTGGTGGCGAGCAATTCGTTGGTCTCGTCGACGGTCACGCTGGTCTTGGCGACGTGCTCCTGACGCAGGTCGCGAACGGTGAGCGTGAGCTCGTCGACCGTCTTGCCGAGCTTCAGGACGGGTACGGCGACGACACCGACGAGGAGCACGAACGCCACGGCCGCGATCAGCCCGGCGATCTCGCCTGCGGACATGGTCGATGACCCCATTTCGACTGGGCGGGTCGGAAGATCCCGACCCTACCGTTGACTGCGCATGCCTGTATCTGGGGTATTCGGACCGCTCACGCCTCACCCCGGATGATCTTTCGTACCTTGACATGGCGTTCGGCGTAGTCCTGCTCTGCGCCACGCATGCCGGGCCGGTAATAGGTCTTGTCGGCAACCGAGTCCGGTGCGTACTGCTGCTCGACGACACCGCGTGGGTCGTCGTGCGCGTAGGTGTACGACGACCCGTGACCGAGCTGCTGGGCGCCGCTGTAGTGCGCGTCACGCAGCTGAGGCGGAACCGGCCCGACCAGCCCTGCCCGCACGTCACCAAGCGCGGCGCCGATGGCCATCACGACGCTGTTGGACTTCGGCGCGAGCGCCAGGGCGATGACCGCATGCGCCAGGGTGATGCTCGCCTCCGGCCACCCGACGATCTGGACAGCTTGCGCAGCCGCAACGGCGGTCTGCAGCGCTTCTGGGTCGGCCAGGCCGATGTCTTCGCTGGCCAAGATCACCAATCTCCTGGCCAGGAAGCGTGGGTCCTCCCCCGCCTCGGCCATCCGGGCCAGGTAGTGCAGAGCAGCATCGACGTCGCTACCCCTGATGGACTTGATGAGCGCGCTGGTGACGTCGTAGTGCTGGTCACCGGCGCGGTCGTAGCGCACCGCGGCACGGTCGACGGCCTTCTCTGCCGTGGGCAGGTCGATCACGCCGGTGTTGTCGGCGATTGCTCCGGCAGCGGATTCGAGGTAAGTCAACGCTCGGCGCGCATCGCCGCCAGAGAGCCGGACGAAGTGCTCCCGGGCGTCGGTGGCCAGGGTCACCTCGCCGGACAGCCCCCGTTCATCGGCCAACGCTCGGTCGATGACCACCCCGACCTGAGCGTCGCTCAGCGGCTGGAGGGTCAGTAGGAGCGAGCGGGACAGCAGTGGGCTGATCAGGGCGAAGAACGGGTTCTCGGTCGTCGCGGCCACCAGTGACACCCACCGGTTCTCGACCCCGGGCAGCAGGGCATCCTGCTGGGTCTTGGAGAACCGGTGCACCTCGTCGACAAAGAGAACGGTGCCGGTACCCCGGCGGACGAGATCCTTCCGTGCCTGGTCGATCACCGCGCGGACGTCCTTCACCCCCGCGGTTACTGCCGAGAGCTCGACGAAGTTGCGCTGGGTGGCCCGGCTCAGGACGTAGGCGATGGTGGTCTTGCCGGTGCCCGGCGGCCCCCACAACACCAATGCCATCGGCTGGTCCTGCTCGACCAGCTGTCGAAGGGGAGACCCCTCGACGAGTAGCTGCTCCTGGCCGACGATCTCCTCGAGGGTCCGTGGCCGCATCCGAACCGCGAGCGGAGCGCCCTCGTAGTCGGCGTCGGCGCCGGCGAGCGCCCCTGGCGGGGTCGCCGGGCGGCCACTCACCTCGAACAGCGCGCCGTCGTCGCTCACGCTCACCGAGGCTAGCTTGAGCAGGCACGGCCGCTTCAGACCGGCCGGTCCTCTGTCTGCTGCGGGGCGGGCACCGAGTCGACGCCGGCTTCCTTTCGCTGCTCTGCACTGATCGGTGCGGGTGCACCAGTAAGAGGGTCGTGCCCGCCACCGGACTTCGGGAACGCGATGACGTCGCGGATCGAGTCGCTGCCGACCAGCAGGGCCACGATCCGATCCCAGCCGAACGCGATTCCGCCGTGTGGCGGAGCACCGTAGGCGAACGCGTCCAGCAGGAACCCGAACTTCTCCTTGGCGTCGGCCGCTGACAGACCCATCACGTCGAAGACCCGCTGCTGGACGTCGGCGCGGTGGATACGGATGGACCCTCCGCCGATCTCGTTGCCGTTGCACACCAGGTCGTATGCCTGGGACAGGGCATGCGCCGGGTCGTGATCGAAGCGGTCCAACCACTCCGCCTGCGGGGCGGTGAAAGCGTGGTGGACGGCGGTCCACCGGCCCGAGCCCACAGCCACGTCCGTCGTGGCCTCGACCGGCTCGAACAGTGGATAGTCGACGATCCAGACGAACTCCCAGGCGTCCTCGTCGATGATGCCGGCCCGCCGACCTATCTCCAGCCGGGCAGCGCCGAGCAGCGTCTGAGATGCGATGCGCTCACCCGCGGCGAAGAAGATCGCGTCGCCCGGCCCGGCCCCCACCAGACCGGCCAGACCCGAGGTCTCGGCGTCGGACAGGTTCTTCGCCACCGGTCCGGAAAGTTCGCCGCCTGGACCGACCAGCACATATGCAAGACCTTTGGCGCCTCTGGACCGGGCCCAGTCCTGCCAGCCGTCGAGCTCACGCCGCGACAGCGCCGCTCCCCCGGGGTGTAGGACCGCCCCGACATACGGGGTTTGGAATACCCGGAACGTGGTGGTTGCGAAGTGGCCGGTGAGCTCGGTCAACTCCGACCGCAGCCGCAAATCGGGTTTGTCCGATCCATAGCGATCCATGGCCTCCCGGTAGGTCATTCGCCGTATCGGTGCCGAGACGTCGTGTCCGACCAGCTTCCACACGGCCGCGACGACTCGCTCCGACAGCGCCATGACGTCGTCCTGGTCGACGAAACTCATCTCGACATCGAGCTGGGTGAACTCAGGCTGGCGGTCAGCCCGGAAGTCTTCGTCTCGGTAACACCGCGCAATCTGGAAGTAGCGCTCGAACCCCGCCACCATGAGCAGCTGTTTGAACAGCTGCGGGGACTGGGGAAGCGCGTACCACGAACCAGGGCGGAGCCGCGCCGGCACCAGGAAGTCACGAGCACCCTCGGGCGTCGATCGAGTCAGCGTCGGTGTCTCCACCTCGACAAACCCCTCCGCCAGCAAGGCGTCGCGCGCTGCCTGGTTAACCTTGGACCGCAGCCGCAGCGCCCCCGCCGGGCCGGGTCGGCGCAAATCCAGATACCGATAGCGCAGCCGGGCATCCTCACCGACCGCCGCTGCCTCGTCGATCTGAAACGGCAGCGGCGCCGACTCGCCCAGCACATCGATGGTCGCGGCCACGATCTCGATCTCACCGGTCGGCAGGTTCGGGTTCTCGTTTCCGGGCGGACGCCGCTCGACACTCCCCTCGACCCGGATGCAGAACTCGCTGCGCAGTCCGGCCGCAACGGCCTCGTCGCGCACGACCACCTGGGCGATGCCAGACGCGTCACGCAGGTCCAGAAACGCCACGCCACCGTGATCGCGCCGCTTGGCAACCCAGCCCGCGAGCGTCACGGTCTGGCCGGCGTGTTCGGCGCGAAGCTCTCCAGCCGGGTGGGTTCGAAGCACGAGGGGGTCCTTCGTCCGGACGGGTCGCACGGGCGGTCCGATCCTACGGAACCGGTTGATCGCGGCTCGAACGGGTTTAGAGCAGCGTCAGTTGTGAGTCCGCCAGCTGCTGATCGCCCGGATCCGCCGCCGGCTGGCCGCGCGTTTCGCTCTTTCGGTCGAGCCCGTGCCGAGCCAGCAGCGGACGCACCCGGTCGGCCAGTTGGTCGCGATAGCCCGATGGTAGGTAGGCACCTCGCGCGTAAAGGCGCTGGTAGGCCGGGACCAATTCTGGACGATCCCTGGCGAGCCATGCCATGAACCACTCGCGCGCGCCAGGGCGAAGGTGAAGAGGCAGCACCGTCGCCGCGGTTGCTCCCGCCGCCACGATGCTCGCGAGCGCGGCGTCGAGTTGGTCGGCTCCATCGGTCAGCAGAGGCAGAACCGGGGCCAGCATGACCCCGCATTCGAAGCCGGCTGCCCTGATCGATCGCACCAGATCCAACCGCGCCCTAGGTCCGGCTGTGCCCGGCTCGACCAGCCGGTGCAGTGTCCGGTCGAGAATCGCGATCGACACGCCGAGGCGCACTGGCACCGCCGTCGCGGCCTTCCCCAGGAGCGAAAGGTCCCGCTTCAGCAGGGTGCCCTTCGTCAGGACCGAGAACGGAGTTCCCGATGCTGCCAACGCCTCGATGATTCCAGGCATCAACCGGTAGCGGCCTTCGGCTCGCTGGTATGGATCGGTGTTGGTCCCGAGCGCCACGTGTTCGCGGCTCCAAGTCCTGCGGGCGAGCTCGCGCGCCAGTACCTCGGCAGCGTTGACCTTCACGACGATCTCGGTGTCGAATCCGGTGCCGGTGTCGAGTTCGAGCCATGAATGGCTGCCGCGGGCGAAGCAGTTGTGACTGACGACACCGTTGGCGATGAAGTCGCCAGACCCGGTGGTGATGTCATACATCGGTACCTCGACACCGAGTGATTCGACGGAGACGACTCGCAGGTGGGCATCGTCGGGCATGGCGGAGCCGGCCAGCTTCGCCGCCCCGCCGAGCCCGCGGCCCGGCCCGATGACCGAATGGTCGACGGTCAGTTGCGGCCATGGCTGGCCGTCGGGACTCTTGCCGGACGCGCAGCGCCACCCGGATGCGGTCAGGATGCGGTGATCGCCGCTGGCGACCAGCTCGGTGCCGTCTCCGAGGACGATGCGGAAGGCCGCCCGAACCGTCTGCCAGTGCGCGGTGACCTCGGTGCGGACAAAGTGTCGGATCCCGTCCCGGACCTCGGTTCCGTAGACGAGATCACCGACCCGGACCGCCGACAGTCGCTTGGCCCGTCCGTATCCCATCAGCACCTGGGTGTCACCACTGAGGCAGTAGCGGCACGCGTGCGTGCATCCACGGTAGGGATTGACGGTCCACCGAAACGGCACCATCGACCGAGCGGGTACCTCGTTGAGCACGCTCCGCGCCTGAACCTCGTGGAAGGTCACGCCCGCGAACCCCGGTGCTGTCACGCTGCGAATCAGTCCGGGCATTCGGGTCAATCCGGGGAGAGCTCCGGTATCCTCGGCGCCTAGCTGTTGCCGTTCCCAACGCACAGCCCATTCGAACATACGTTCGATGGGTGCGCAACAGGGCGCCGGACTTTCCTTGCATACTCTCCAGATTTGGACTAGTCCTCGGGGATCGGGCGCCCGATGGTCTCCAACGTGATCGACTCAGGCTCGGGGCCTCCCCGCTGGCCGGTGTCGAGGGCGTCGATCGCAGCAAGCTCCTCGGTGGAGAGTTCGAAGTCGAACACGTCGATGTTCTCGGCGATCCGCTGCGGCTTGGTCGACTTCGGGATAACCGAACGGCCCTGCTGCAGGTGCCAGCGCAACATCACCTGCGCGGGTGTCTTGCCGCGGGCCTGGGCGATGCCGCCGATGACCGGGTCCTGGAGGGTGCTGGTGTGCTGGCCGTCGCGGTAGAAGGTGATGCCGCCGATCGGGGACCAAGCCTGGGTGAGGATGCCATGCTCGGCGCCGAGGGCCTGCACCTCTCGCTGGGCGAAGTAGGGGTGAACCTCGATCTGGTTGACGGCCGGGACCACGCTGGTCCGGTCGAGCAGCGCGGTGAGGTGCTCGACCATGAAGTTGCTGACGCCGATCGCCCGCACCTTGCCGTCGGCGAGCAGCGCCTCCAGCGCGCGGTAGGCCTGCAGGGTCGCATCGAAATCCGAGGGCAGTGGCTGGTGCAGGATCAGTAGATCGATCTGGTCGACTCCGAGCTTTCGGGCGCTTTTCTCGAAGCCGTGCAGCGTCTTGTCGTAGCCGTAGTCGCTGATCCAGATCTTGGTCTCCAAAAAGATGTCAGAGCGGTCCAGGCCGGAGCCGTCCACGGCGTCTCCGACCTGCCGCTCGTTGCCATAGGCCGCGGCGGTGTCGATGTGCCGGTAGCCGGCGGTGATCGCCGCCTCGACAGCGGCTCGGGTCTCCTCAGCGGGTGTCTGGAACACCCCCAGACCCAGCGCGGGCAGCTCGACGCCGTTGTTCAGCGTAAGTGTCGAGACATCGGGCATGATCAATACCTCGTTACCTCGTGGTGCGGTGGTCGTTCGTTCTGCCCACGTCACCCGTCTGTCGTTTCCAGGCTTCCGCTCAGCTCGCGAACCAGACCGTCGAGTGGTGTCGCGTGCTGCTCGCCGGTCTGCATGTCCCTGACCTGCGCCACGCCGTCCGCGAGGTCGCGATCTCCGAGGACGACCGCAAACCTCGCGCCACTGCGGTCGGCGGCCTTCATCGCCCCCTTGAGCCCACGGCCACCGATGGCCAGGTCAGCGATGACTCCGGCTCGCCGCAATTGGGACACCAGGGTGAACAATCGACGCGCAGCGACCTCACCCAACGGGACCGCGAACACCTGCACACGCGGAACCGATGGGACGGGCAGGTCTTCGGCTTCCATCGCAAGCAACGTCCGCTCCACTCCGAGCGCCCAGCCGACACCGGGCAGGCGAGGTCCGCCGATGAGTTCGGCCAGACCGTCGTACCGGCCTCCGCCACCCACAGCCGACTGCGCGCCGAGCTGGTCATGCACAAACTCGTAGAGCGTGCGCGAGTAGTAGTCGAGGCCGCGCACCAGTCTCGGCTGGTCCTCGAACGCCACCCCGGCGTCGGCCAGCATCGCCCGAACGGCATCGTGGTGGGTCCGGTCGTCGGTGGACAGGAAGTCGGAGATCACCGGCGCATCCTGCAAAGCCGCCTGGATCTCGGGTCGTTTGTCATCCAGAACACGCAGCGGATTGAGCTCGACCCGGCGACGAGTCTCGCGGTCGAGGTCGAGCCGGCGGAGGAAGTCCTGCAGGGCGGTCCGGAACGCGGGCCGCGACTCGTCCGAGCCGAGCGAGTTGATCAGCAGGCGTACGCCGGACAGGCCAAGGCTCTGGTAGGCGTCCATCGCGAGCACGATGGTCTCCGCGTCGGCGGCCGGATCGTCGCTGCCGATGACCTCCGCTCCGACCTGCGAGAAGTGGCGATAGCGGCCCTTCTGTGGCTTTTCGTAGCGGAAGTACGAGCCTGCATACCAGACCTTGACCGGCAGGCCCCGACGATGCAGACCACTGTCGACGACGGCCCGCAACACAGGAGCGGTTCCCTCTGGGCGAAGAGTGAGTTCGTCGCCTCCGCGGGTGGTGAAGGAGTACATCTCTTTCGTGACGACGTCGGTGGACTCCCCGACGCCGCGGACGAACAGCGCGGTCTCCTCGAAGATCGGCGTCTCCACATAGCCGTAACCCGCTCGGCGTACCGGCACCGACATCGCGTCACGAACGGCGAGGATGGCCTCGCTGCGCGGCGGAACGAGGTCGAACGCTCCCCTCGGGACGTGAAACTCCCGGCTCATTCCCCTCCTCTTTCCGGGAGGTCGCGCAGGAACGGATTGGTCCTCCGCTCGGCGCCGATCGTCGTGGCCGGGCCATGACCCGGCAGCACGACGGTGCGGTCTGGCAGCGTCAGGATTTTCGACGCCAGACTCTCCAGCATCGCCGCGTGGTTCCCGCCCGGTAGGTCGGTTCGCCCGATACTTCCAGCAAAGAGCACGTCACCAGAAAGGCACGTC
This sequence comes from uncultured Actinomycetota bacterium, assembly GCA_963819885.1. GTDB lineage: Bacteria > Actinomycetota > Actinomycetes > Jiangellales > Jiangellaceae > JACVRX01. Next base: position 69,792 of record CAWFXV010000024.1, read on the forward strand.
TCGGCGAGACCGCTCGGCAGGCCGGGGAGCCTGAACAGCACCGATCCTTCAGTGTGACCAGGCGCGTGGTCTACGCGCACGTGCAGACCCGCTAGCGGGAGCTCCGCTCCGTCGATCAGCGGCTGGATGTCCTCGGGCTCGGCCCAGCTGGCCTTCTGCCCGAACTGCTGCTCGAGCATGGCGACCACCATCGGGTCCACCAGCGAGATCGGGTCGGCCAGCCGGTAGCGGTCGTCGCCGTGAACGTAGGCCGAGATGCCACGGGAACCGCAGACCGGTGTCACGGAGTACACATGGTCCAGGTGCCCATGCGTGAGCAGCACCGCCGCCGGTCGCAGACGGTGGTCCCGCAGGGCGATGTCGAGGCCGTTGAGCACACCGATCCCCGGGTCGACGATCAGGCACTCCTGTCCGGCAGCCGGCGCGACGACATAGCAATTCGTGCCAAACGCGGCAGCCGGCACGGTGACGACGAGCACGCCGGAAGGCTACCGGTCGGTCTGATCTGACTCGGATTCGACGCGGACTCGTGACGATTGCCGCGCAGGCCGCTGCCTAGACTGTGCCAACCCCGGCACTTCGACGTGTCGACGCATGGGCACACCCGATGACGAGACGAACGACCCTGTTCTGGACAAGGAGATCAGGTGGCGAGCACTAGCCAGCGCCGGCGTCAGCTCGCGCGGCAGCGCTGGGAGAAGCAGCAAGCTCGGCGCTCCGCAGCCGCCGCGCGAACCCGCCGGCGCCGGCAGATAGTCGCTGTCGTCACAATCGTCGCGCTCGTCGCCGCCAGTGTCGCCGCCGCGGTTGTGTGGTGGCCGTGGGCCGGCGACGACACGACGACCGCCCAGGAGACGCCCGCACCGACCACCGGAACCTGCGCCTACACACCCACCGGAACTGGTGAGCCCGCCGTCGGGCTGCCGCCGGCTGAGCCGACGGAAGCAATCACGGCCAGCCTGGTCATCGGTGGCAAGCCCGTGACAGTCGAACTCCTGCCCGACGCCGCGCCGTGCACGGTGGGTTCGTTCGCCCACCTCGCGGCCAACGGCTACTTCGACGCCACGACCTGTCACCGGCTCACCACCTCGGACACCTTGAAGGTGCTGCAGTGCGGTGACCCGACCGGCGCGGGAAGCGGCGGGCCCGGGTACCAGTTCGGCATCGAGAACACCGAGGGCGCGACCTACCCGGCGGGGACGGTCGCGATGGCCCGCGGGGATGATCCGGGCTCGAACGGCAGCCAGTTCTTCATCGTGCACGGCGACTCGCAACTGCCCTCGGACCCCGGGTACACCGTGTTCGGACAGGTGACCGAAGGCCTCGACGTCATCACCGACATCGCCGCGCTCGGTACGGCCGACGGCTCGTCTGACGGCGCACCCAAGACGCCGGTGACCCTCGACGAAGTCGTGACCATTCCATGACCATCGAGCCGGAGTCGCGGCCGACTGTTGCCCAGAACGCCTGGGGGCGGGTCGACGACCGCGGCGAGGTGTTCGTACGGATGGGCGACTCCGAGCGCAAGATCGGCTCCTGGCAGGTCGGCGAGCCCGAGCAGGCGCTCACCTTCTTCGGCCGCAAGTACGACGACCTCGCCGTTCAGGTGGACTTGCTGGAACAGCGCCTGGCTTCCGGCGCTGCGGCTCCCGACGAGACCCATGGCGGCGTTCAGCGGCTTCGCGAGGCCTTGGCCGAGGCGAACGCGATCGGTGACCTCGCAGCGCTGTCGCAACGTCTGGACGCCATCGACGCTCAGGTGGCTGCTCGGCGCGCCGAACGTCGTGCAGAACGCGCTCAGGCGCTGGACGAAGCTCGCAGTCGCAAGGACGAGATCGTCGGCCAGGCCGAAGCCATCGCCGAAGGGGACGACTGGCGACACGGCGCCGACCGGCTGCGAACGCTGCTCGAGGAGTGGAAGGCGTTGCCGCGGCTGGACCGCGCCACCGACGACACGCTGTGGCGCCGATTCTCCGGAGCCCGCACCCAGTACACGCGCCGGCGAAAGTCCCATTTCGCCGAACTGGCCGAGCGGCGCGGCAAAGCTCTGGCCGTCAAGGAGGAGATCGTCGCCGAGGCAGAGGCCATGGCCGGCTCGACCGAATGGGGGCCTACCGCACGCCGCTATCGCGACCTGATGACGCGCTGGAAGGCCGCCGGCCCGGCGCCCAAGCCGGCAGACGACACGCTGTGGCAGCGCTTTCGGGCAGCCCAGGACACGTTCTTCGCGGCCCGATCCGACGATTTGACCAAACGCAACACCGAGCAGCGCTCCCATCTGGAAGCGAAACAGGCGCTGCTGGCAGAAGCCGAGGCACTTGTCCCGGTCACGGACTGGAAAGCGGCGCGGGAGACGCTGCGTTCGGTCCACGAGCGGTGGGAGGCAGCCGGTCACGTGCCGAGGGAGACCATGCGGTCGATCGAGGGGCGGCTGCGCCGGGTCGAGGACGCCGTGCGCGATGCCGAGCAGCAGGAGTGGCGGCGCACCAACCCGCAGGCCCGCGCCCGGATCGAGGACACCGTCGCCCAACTACGCGCATCGATCGCTGAGTTGGAGAACCAGCTCGCGGCCGCGCAGGCCGCGGGGGATGCCGAGAAGGCAAGAACAGCCGAGGATGCCCTGTCGGCCCGCCGCTCCTGGCTCGAGCAGGCGGACCGCGCCCTCGACGAGCTCAGCGGCTAATCCACCCGTCGTCAGGGAGTGGAGCGCGGGCTGGTGAGCCGGTAGGCGTCGAAGACGCCCTGCACGCTTCGGACCGCCTTCAGCACGTGGCCGAGATGCTTCGGGTCGCCCATCTCGAAGGTGAACCGGCTCTTGGCGATCCGGTCGGAGTTCGTCGTGACCGTTGCCGACAAGATGTTGACGTGCTGGTCGGACAGCACCCGGGTGATATCGGACAGCAGCCGGTTGCGGTCCAGAGCCTCGACCTGGATGGCGACGAGGAACAGGCTGTTGGCCGTCGGCGCCCACTCGACCTCGATCATCCGGCCGTGCTCACGCTGTAGCGACGCGACGTTCACGCAGTCGCCCCGGTGCACGGACACACCGGAGCCCCTGGTCACGAAGCCGATGATCTCGTCCCCGGGAACGGGCGTGCAGCAGCGGGCCAGCTTGATCCACACGTCGCTCTCGCCCTTGACGACAACACCGGGGTCGCCGGGGATCCGCCGCCGCGGCCTGGTGGCCGTAGCAGCCTCTGCGGCGTCATCGCTGGTGCCCGCCTCGCCGCCGAGGGTCTGGACGAGTTTTTGTACCACGCTCTGCGCCGACAGATGGCCTTCGCCGACCGCGGCGTACAGCGCGGTGATGTCCGGATACCGCAGCTCGGTGGCGACGACAGTCAGCGTCTCCTGAGAGAGCATGCGCTGCAGCGGCAGGTCCTGCTTGCGCATCGCCTTCGCGATGTTGTCCTTGCCGGTCTCGATCGCCTCGTCCCGACGTTCCTTCGAGAACCACTGCTTGATCTTGTTCCGCGCCCTGGCGCTGGTGACGAACGTCAGCCAGTCACGGCTGGGGCCTGCCCCGGCGGCCTTCGAGGTGAAGATCTCGACGACGTCTCCGTTGTCGAGCGTCGACTCCAGCGGCACCAACCGCCCGTTCACCCGGGCCCCGATGCAGCGGTGTCCGACCTCGGTGTGCACGGCATAGGCGAAGTCGACCGGCGTCGCTTGGGCGGGCAGCGCGACCACGTCGCCTCGCGGGGTGAATACGTAGACCTCGTTCGTGGTGATCTCGAACCGGAGCGACTCGAGGAACTCGCCCGGATCCTCGGTCTCCTTCTGCCAGTCCAGCAGTTGACGCAGCCAGGCCATGTCACTCGGGCCGCGCGAGTCCGGGTCACCCGCAGTCAGCAGACCGCGATCGACTTCTATGCCGGAGTTGGAGTCCTCCTTGTACTTCCAATGCGCGGCGATGCCGTATTCGGCCCGCCGGTGCATCGCAAAGGTCCGAATCTGCAGTTCGACGGGCTTACCGGCCGGACCGATGACGGTCGTATGCAATGACTGGTACATGTTGAACTTCGGCATCGCGATGAAGTCCTTGAACCGTCCGGGGACAGGATTCCACCGCGCGTGCACGATCCCGAGCGCCGCGTAGCAGTCCCGCACCGACTCGACCAGCACCCGGATGCCCACCAGGTCGTAGATGTCGGCGAAGTCGCGGCCCCGAACGATCATCTTCTGGTAGATGGAGTAGTAGTGCTTGGGTCGGCCGGTGACCGCTGCTTTGAGCTTGGCGCCGCGCAGGTCACCCTGGACCAGGTCGATCACCGAGTCCAGGTACTCCTCGCGGGCCGGCGCCCGTTCGGCGACCAGTCGCACGATCTCGTCGTAGACCTTCGGATGCAACGTGCCGAACGACAGGTCCTCGAGTTCCCACTTGATCGTGTTCATTCCGAGCCGATGGGCCAGCGGCGAATAGATCTCCAGTGTCTCCCGGGCCTTTCGGCGCGCGGAGTCCTTGGAGACATAACGCCAGGTGCGGGCATTGTGCAGCCGATCGGCCAGCTTGATGACAAGGACCCGGATGTCCTTGGACATGGCCACGACCATCTTGCGGACCGTCTCGGCCTGCGCCGCCTGGCCGTACTTGACCTTGTCCAGCTTGGTCACGCCGTCGACGAGCTTGGCCACCTCGTCGCCGAACTCGTCGCGAAGATCCGCCAACAGGTAGTCGGTGTCCTCGACGGTGTCGTGCAGCAGCGCTGCCGCGAGTGTCGGCGGAGTCATACCGAGCTCTGCCAGGATGGTCGTCACGGCGAGCGGGTGGGTGATGTACGGGTCGCCGCTCTTGCGTTTCTGCCCCGAATGGGCCCGCGCAGCCGCTCGGTAGGCCCGCTCGATCACACCGAAATCGGCCTTCGGGTGCGTTGCGTGCACGATCCGGAACAGCGGCTCGAGGGCGGGGTCGGTCTGATGCCGCTGGGAGGTCAGCCGGGCAAGTCTCGCCCGCACGCGGACTGGCGTCGACGCGCTGCTGGTCGGGAGAACGTCCTCTGCCAAGACCCTCCTCGCGGCGTACTGGTTCTCCAGTCTAGGGGCCCGCTCGCGCTCAAACGCGCAGCAGAGCGCGCAGGTCCAGTCCGCTGAGCCGCTCCCGGCCGGACAGGAAGCCGAGTTCCATCAGCACGCTGACGGCTACGACATGCGCACCGGCGCCGGTGACGAGCCCGGCTGCGGCCTCGACGGTACCCCCGGTTGCCAGCACGTCGTCGACGATGAGGACCCGGTCGCCGACAGTGAACGCGTCGTCGTGGACCTCGATCGTGGCCTGTCCGTATTCGAGCTCGTAACTGGCCGATCGGGTCCGAAAGGGCAGCTTGCCCTGTTTGCGGATCGGAACCAGCCCAACGCCGAGGACATGGGCGACCGGCGCCGCCAGGATGAACCCGCGGGCCTCGATGCCGACGACGGTGTCGACCGCGACAGCTCCGGCGGTGTCGCGGCCGGCCGCTGCGAGAGCCGAGATCATCGATGCGAATGCAGCGTGGTCCAGGAGCAGCGGAGTGATGTCCTTGAACACCACTCCTGGTTCCGGCCAGTCCGGAATGTCGCGGATTCGCGACAGCAGGACCTCCCGCTCGGCGCCGGAGAGCATGCCGTTCTCGCCGGGATCGCTCATTCGAGGGAGGCTATCGCGGAGGACGTCCGGTTCCTTCGCGTCGCTGAGACCGGGTCTGCCGTTGCGGCTGGCGGCGTTCGCCGCTCTCGGCAACCTGCACACTGCGGCCCGGCGCCGCTGCCGTCGCCGCGGTCACGGCCTCCTCCGTCCCATCCCCGCGCGGAACCTTCGCTGCTCGCCTGGCCTCGACCCGCCGGGCCAGAGCAGCCAACGTCGGCTCCCGGCTCTTGAAGTCGACGAGCAACGGCGTGGCGATGAAGATCGACGAATACGTGCCGATCGCCACCCCGACGAACAACGCCAGCGCCAAGTCCTTCAAGGTGCCCGCACCCAGCAATCCGGCACCAACGAACAGAATCGAGCCGATCGGCAGCAGCGCGATGATGACGGTGTTGATCGAGCGCATCAGGGTTTGGTTGAGCCCGAGGTTGGCCGCCTCCGCGTAGGTGTACTGGTTCTGGGCCGTGATGCCCTTGGTGTTCTCGCGTACCTTGTCGAAGATCACGACTGTGTCGTACAGGGAATAGCCGAGAATCGTCAGGAAGCCGATGACGGTCGCCGGCGTCACGTCGAAGCCCACCAAGGCATAGATCCCGATCGTGGCCACGATGTCGTGGATCAGCGCGATCAGGGCGGCTGCGGCCATCTTCCATTCGTAGATCAGGGCCAGGAAGATGCCGACGGCGAGGATGAAGAAGCTCAAGCCGATCAGCGCCTGCCGGGTGATCTGCGCGCCCCAGGAAGGCCCGATTACCTGGGCAGTGATCTCCTCGGATGCCATTCCCAGCTCAGCGCCTATGGCATCGCGTACTGCGGCTGTGTCTTCCGGCGTCAGGCTGCCGGTCTGCACCCGGACGCTCTCGTCATTCACGACGACGACCCGCGGCTCGGCTGCGTCGTCGACGCCGGTCGCTATCACGGCGTCACGCACGTCGGCGACCATGGAGTCAGTGGTCTGCTCGACCCGGGCCGTCAGTTCTGCGCCGCCGGTGAATTCGATGCCGAGGTGCAGCCCGCGGAACACCAGGGCGCCGATCGCGACGACCAGTAGGACAGCGCTAGCCGTGTACCACCATCTCGCGTGGGCGACGATGGGCAGAGAGGTCTCGCCGGTGTAGAGGCGGCTGCCGAGAGACCGCCGGCCCGAGGTTTCGGTCATCGGGTGGCCTCCCTCGCGACTGGTGCCGGGGCCGGCCGGCGCCCAGTGGGCCGGCCGGTCCGCGACGGTGCACCGAGTCGTTCCGGATCGAGCCCGGACCACGGGTGACCCGCGCCGAAGAATCGGCTGCGGGCCAGAATCGTGACGACCGGCTTGGTGAACAGAAAGACGACCACGAGGTCGACGATGGTGGTGAGACCGAGGGCGAACGCGAAGCCGCGGACGTTGGCGACCGAGAACACATAGAGGAAGAATGCGGCGAACAACGTCACGGCGTCACTCGCCAGCACCGTATGCCGAGCCCGCGCCCATCCGGTCTCGACAGACATCCGCACGCTGCGGCCTTCCCGGATCTCGTCGCGCACGCGCTCGAAGAACACGACGAACGAGTCGGCGGTGATGCCGATCGACACGATGATCCCGGCCATGCCGGCGATCGTGAGGGTGAATCCGATCGCCACACCCAGCAAAACCACGGCAGCGTAGATGATGAGACCGGCGACTACGAGGCTGGCGAAGACCACCAGGCCGAGCGCCCGGTAATAGAACAGTGAGTAGAGGAGCACGAGCCCGAGGCCGATCAAGCCTGCCAGCAGACCCGCCCTGAGCTGGGTCTCACCCAGGGTCGGCGTCACGGTCGACAGATCGCTGGTCTCGAACGAGAGCGGCAGCGCACCGTAGTTCAGCACCGTGGCGAGCGCCTGAGCCTCGGCCTGGGTGAATGAGCCGGAGATCGTGGCTTGGCCGCCCGGGATCGGTTCGTTGACCGTCGGATAGGAGACGACCTTCCCGTCGAGCACGATCGCGAATGCGTTGTTGGGGAGGGTCTGGCCGGCAAGCTTCTGCGTCGACTCGAAGAACTTGTCCGCGCCCTCGTCGGTGAAGTCGAGGTTGACGACGAACGACACGTCGCCCTGCGGGATGACGGCGGTGGCGCTGCTGACATCGGTTCCGACGACGTCGGCGGGCCCGAGCAGGAATCGGTTGGCATTGCCTTCGTCGCAGGTGAACAGCGACTTCGAGGGGTCGTCGAGCGATCCCTCTGGCAAGTCGGCGCAGTCAATTGCCGCTAGCTGCGCCTGCTCCTCTGCGCTCGGCGGACCTTCGGCCGCGGGCGGTTGCGCGACAGTCGCCGGCGCGGTAGTGCTGGCAGAGGCGAGGACTCGGCGTCGGGCTCGGTCGTGCCGGGTCCGGGCTGGGCTAGCAAGCCTTCGGTCAGCGCCCGACCGGGAGCGGGGCTGGCGGTCGGTTCAGGGCTGGTCGGAGCCGGAGTTGCCGAGCTTGTGGCGCCTGGCGTCGGTGTCGCGGTCTCGCTCGGCGCAGGAGCCGGGCTGCCACCGGGAATGACTGCGCGGACCGGCCGAAACCGCAGCTCGGCCGTCTGCCCGACCAGCCGGACCAGCTCATCCTCGCCGACACCGGGCACCTGGACGACGATGTTCGTACTGCCCTGGGTGGTGATCTCCGCCTCGGCGACACCACTGCCGTTGACCCGCGCCCGGACGATATCCACGGCCTGGCGCATGCTCTCCGGCGTCGGGTCGCTGCCGTCGGGAGTCGTGGCAGACAGCGTGATGCTGGTGCCACCGCGCAGGTCGAGGCCGAGCCGTGGCGTCCATTCACCGAGCAGCGCCATGGTGCCGTACATCACGACCAGGAGCAGCCCGAGCACGCTCAGCGAACGCCACGGGCGTGGCGCGTTGGTCGATGGCACGGTCGGTCGTTCTCCTTCTCGTCACCGCGTCGTTCGGTGCACTGCTGGTGTTCGCAGGGCGCCGCGGCGGTGGTCGGTCCCCCCGCTCCGAACGATCGGTGTCAGGGGGAAGTGCCCGGTCCGTCGTTGCGGTTCGTGCGGTCCGTGACCGGTCGAGACGCGACGTCGTCGGTCACCGGCTTCGCCGCGCCGCCGGTGAGTCCGTCTTCGCTGCCTGGTTCGTCCGCGTCGGCGGCCTCGGTCGGGTCGGGCACGACGCGCATGATGGCCCGGCGGACGTACCGGTTGGTGACCCCTGGTGAGACCTCCAGCACGACCTCGTCGTCGTCGTCGACAGCGACGATGGTCGCGATCAAGCCCGAACCGGTTATCACCCGCGCACCCGGAGCGAGAGTCGACTGGACCTGCGCGATCTCCCGGCGCTGCTTCTGCTGCGGCCGGATCAGGATGAAATAGAAGGCGGCGAACAGCAGGAGCGGCAGAAGCAAAGTCTCCATCAGGTGCGGTGGGTCCTTCCAGTGCGCCAGTTCGGCGGCACGCGACGAGGCTGGGCTGCCGCATGGCAGCCGCCCGGGCAGTCTAAACCCCTGTGCCCGTGAACAGGTCAAGCTCCCCCTCGTCCGGGCCTGGACCGCCGAACGGCGACCGTCGCGGCACTTCCAGATCCAGATGCCGCCACGCGCCTGGCGTCGCCACCCGGCCCCGTGGCGTGCGGGCGAGCAGGCCGGCGCGCACCAGGAACGGCTCAGCAACCTCCTCGACGGTCTCGCGCTCCTCGCCGAGGGCCACGGCGAGGGTGCCCAGACCGACCGGACCTCCGCCGAACCGGCGGCACAACGCGTCGAGCAGCGCCCGGTCGAGCCGGTCGAGACCGAGCTCGTCGACCTCGTACACCTTGAGGCCGGCACGTGCTACGGCTCCGGTGACAACGCCGTCGGCACGCACCTCGGCGAAGTCGCGGACCCGGCGGAGCAGCCGGTTGGCGATGCGCGGCGTTCCGCGCGACCGCTTGGCGATCTCGCGAACACCGTCCGCGCGGACAGTGACGGCGAGCAGGCGCGCCGAGCGGACCAACACCTGCTCGAGCTCACCCGGCTCGTAGAGCTCCAGCTGCCCGGTGAAGCCGAACCGGTCGCGCAGCGGGCTGGGCAGCAGGCCGGTACGGGTGGTCGCGCCGACTAATGTGAATTGGGGTAGGTCCAGCGGTATCGCCGTGGCGCCTGGGCCCTTCCCGACGATGACGTCGACGCGGAAGTCCTCCATCGCGGTATAGAGCATCTCCTCAGCCGGCCGGGCCATCCGGTGGATCTCGTCGAAGAACACGACGTCACCCTCGCTGACCGAGGACAAGATGGCGGCCAGATCTCCGGCGTGCTGGACTGCCGGTCCGCTCGTGATCCGTAGCGGAGCGCCCATCTCCGCGGCGATGATCATTGCCATCGTGGTCTTGCCGAGGCCGGGCGGGCCGCAGAGCAGCACGTGGTCGGCGACCCGGCTGCGGGCCCGGGCCGCCTCGAGCATGAGTGAGACCTGCTCGCGCAAGCGTTCCTGCCCGATGAACTCGGCCAGCGTGCGCGGGCGCAATGCCGCCTCGATCACCCGTTCGTCACCATCGGCGTCTGGCGTCACCAACCGCGCCACCGGCTCGGCACCCGCGGACTCGGCACCCGCGGACTCGGCACCCGCGGACTCGGCACCCGCGGACTCGGCATCCCTCGCGCCGGCGGTCATGGCCGCGCCAACGTACGCAGCGCCGCCTTGAGCAGGGTGGGCACGTCCGCGGCATCCACGCCGTCACCCACCAGCGGCGAGACCTGCTCGATCGCCGAATCCGCTTCGCGCGCGGACCAGCCCAGGCCCAACAGCGCGGCGTGAACCTGGCCCTGCCAGCCGTCGGATCGTGCCGCCCGATCCTGTGCTGCGGTGGCGGAGATCTGGCCGGTCGGCGGGCCGAGTTTGTCGGCCAGTTCGACGACAATGCGTTGTGCGCCCTTCTTGCCGATCCCAGGCACGCGGGTCAAGGCGACCAGATCCTCGGTGGCCACCGCTCGGCGCAGGTCGTTTGGGGTATGGACGGTCAGCATGGCCTGGGCGAGCCGTGGTCCGATGCCACTGGCCGTCTGCAGCAGCTCGAACACCTGGCGCTCGTCGTCGTCGGCAAAGCCAAAGAGGGTCAATGACTCCTCGCGGACTACCAGGATCGCAGGCAGTTGGGCGTCGTCACCGACCCGCAGTGCGGCTGCGGTCGACGGTGTGCACTGCACGGTGAGCCCGATGCCGCCGACGTCAACCACCACCTCTCCCGGACCCGATGCCATCACCCGTCCGCGGACATACGCGATCACGTCGACCTCCTGCCGCCACGGCAGCCTGCAGCCGGGCCTGTGCCGATCCGCGCCAGACCGCACAGATGGCCAGGGCGAGAGCATCGCTGGCGTCAGCGGGATGTGGCCGTTGCGACAACCCGAGCAGCCTGGTGACCATTGCTGCGACCTGTGCCTTGTCCGCGCGGCCGTGACCGGTGACCGCCGCCTTGACCTCGCTCGGGGTGTAGGTGCACATCGGGAGCCCCCGCCGAACCGCAGTCAAGATCGTGACGCCACTCGCCTGCGCCGTTCCCATGACCGTGCGGACGTTGTGCTGGCTGAACACACGCTCGACGGCGACGATGTCAGGTCCGTGCTCGCGCACCCACGCGTCGACCGCCGACTCGACGACCAGCAGCCGCTCCCCCAATGGTGCTCCAGCCGGCGTGTGCACCACCTCCACCGCGACCAAACTCAGCCGCCGCCCGGGCTCGCCGTCAACCACACCCAGGCCGAATCGGGTCAGGCCGGGGTCGACTCCGAGCACTCGCATGCGTCGCCTCTCGGGTACGAACACGTGTTCGCACCCGACGCTACCGGCGTCGCGGACTCGGCAACGGCACCGACGCGCCGGGACCCGCGTCCCTTCCCGGGGCGGCATTGGCTACAGCTCAGCCGACTGCCTCCAGTTGGATGGTCGGCCTCGGCCTCGCTTCCGCCTACGGCACAGCTCGCTCCGCTCGCCGTACCTCCGGCTACAGCTCAGCCGACTGCCTCCAGTTGGATGGTCGGCCTCGGCCTCGCTTCCGCCTACGGCACAGCTCGCTCCGCTCGCCGTACCTCCGGCTACAGCTCAGCCGACTGCCTCCAGAACCTCGTCGGACACGTCGTAGTTTGCGTACACGTCCTGCACGTCGTCGCTGTCTTCCAGGGCCTCTACCAGGCGGAAGATCCGGCGGGCCCCGTCTTCGTCGAGGGGAACCGTCACCGAAGGAACCCACGACGACTCGGCGGACTCGTAGTCCAGGCCCGCTTCCTGCACCGCCGTTCGTACAGCGATCAGGTCACCTGCGTCACACCGGACCTCGAAGACTTCGCCCAGGTCCTCGACCTCGTCGGCACCGGCGTCGAGCACCGCCTCCAGGACGTCGTCCTCGGTGATCTGCCGACCTTCCTGATCTCGCGGCACGACCACCACACCCTTACGGCTGAACATGTACGACACCGAACCCGGGTCAGCCATCGAGCCGCCGTTGCGGGTCATCGCGATCCGCACGTCGGACGCGGCCCGGTTGCGGTTGTCGGTCAGGCACTCGACGAGGATTGCGACACCGCCGGGACCGTATCCCTCGTAGGTGACCGCCTGATAGACGGCGCCCCCGGCCTCGGCACCGGATCCGCGCTTGACGGCTCGCTCGATGTTGTCGTTCGGCACCGACGACTTCTTGGCCTTCTGGATGGCGTCGTACAGCGTCGGATTCCCGGCTGGATCTCCGCCGCCGGTTCTTGCGGCCACCTCGACGTTCTTGATCAGCTTCGCGAACAGCTTGCCCCGTCTGGCGTCGACCACGGCCTTCTTGTGCTTGGTGGTGGCCCATTTGGAATGGCCGGACATGGGCTAGCTCTCCTTGACATGGTCGAGAAACAGCTGGTGCACACGAGGGTCGCCGCTGATCTCAGGATGGAACGACGTTGCCAGCAGTGCGCCCTGCCGGACGGCCACGATCCTACCGGCGGCCGAGCCACCGGCGATCGTCGCCAGGATCTGGACACCCGGGCCGGCATCCTCGACCCAGGGAGCCCGGATGAACACCGCGTGCAGTGACTTGCCGTCGTCCAGACCCGCGAAGTCGATGTCGGCTTCGAACGACTCGACCTGGCGGCCGAAGGCGTTGCGACGGACGGTGACATCCAGGCCGCCAAGAGTCCGCTGGTCCGGTGGCGCATCGAGGATCCGGTCAGCCAACATGATCATGCCGGCACACGAGCCCAGCACCGGCAGACCGCGCTTGATCCGCTCCCGCAGCGGCTCGAAGAGATCGAACGCGCGGATCAGCTTGTCCATGGTCGTGGACTCACCGCCAGGAAGGATCAGCGCGTCGACCCGATCCAGTTCGGTTGCGCGACGCACCCGTACTGCTTCTGCACCGCAAGCGCGGAGCACCTCGACGTGCTCGCGGACATCGCCCTGCAGGGCAAGCACTCCGATGACTGGGTCGTTCACGTCGCTGGTCCCGTTTCCGTCACCAGGCTTGTCCGTACGTCACCAGGCCTGCGTGCCTGGTGATGTACGGGCAGTGGGGTGAACGTGGTCATTCTGGCTGGGGAGTCGGCTCACCAGCCGCGGTCGGCCAGCCGGTGCGGGGCGGGGATTTCGTCGACACTGATGCCGACCATCGCCTCACCCAGGCCCCGGGACACCTTCGCGATGACGTCGGGGTCGTCGTAGAAGGTCGTCGCCTTGACGATGGCCTCGGCTCGCCGAGCCGGGTCACCGGACTTGAAGATGCCGGATCCGACGAAGACGCCCTCGGCGCCCAGCTGCATCATCATCGCGGCATCCGCAGGCGTCGCAATGCCACCAGCGGTGAACAACACCACCGGCAGCTTGCCCACGGCCGCGACCTCGCGGACCAGCTCGAGCGGCGCCTGCAGTTCCTTCGCGGCCAGGTAGAACTCGTCCTCGGGCAGCGAGCCCAGTCGGCGGATCGCGCCGCGGATCGCCCGCATGTGCGTCGTGGCGTTCGACACGTCCCCTGTCCCCGCCTCGCCCTTGGACCGGATCATGGCGGCGCCCTCGGTGATCCGGCGCAGCGCCTCGCCCAGGTTGGTTGCACCGCACACAAAGGGCACGGTGAACTGCCACTTGTCGATGTGGTTCGCGTAGTCGGCCGGAGTGAGCACCTCGGACTCGTCGACGTAGTCGACGCCGAGGCTCTGCAGCACCTGTGCCTCGACGAAATGCCCGATTCGAGCCTTGGCCATGACCGGGATGGACACCGCGTTGATGATCCCGTCGATCATGTCCGGATCGCTCATCCGGGACACCCCGCCCTGAGCGCGGATGTCTGCCGGTACCCGCTCCAGGGCCATCACGGCAACGGCACCCGCGTCCTCGGCGATCTTCGCCTGATCGGGGGTGACGACGTCCATGATCACGCCGCCCTTGAGCATCTCGGCCATGCCGCGCTTCACCCGCGCGGTTCCGGTCTGCGCAGTCGCCTGGTCGGTCACGCGTGAACCTCTTGACAGGAGCGTTGGGTGGTAACACCTGCCATGGTAGGCCCGACTCACGGGGACTGACGATTTCGCGACGCAGCGGCCAATGCCCGAAATCGTCTCGGCCACGCGCCGATCTGCAGCGATCAGGTGACGGCCAGCTCAGTGGGCGAGGCCGCGCGGCACCTCGTCGGCGAGCTCGACGGTCTCCGGCCATGGCGCGTGCCCGGCCAGGCCCAGCCACCGCACCAGCACCTTGCGCCGAAGCCGTCGTGCGGCGCGGACCGTGTCGTTGTGGAAGCGTCGGGCATGCCCTGCGCGCCGGCAGGCCGCACCGAGCTCGTCCAATGCCTCATCCGCTCCGGTCCGCGATCTCAACGACTCGGTGTAGCCGGGATCTGCCAGGGCCGCACCCAGAGCCTCGGTGAGATCACTCTCGGCCTGCTCGCGGCCGGTCTCCTCCACGGTTCTCGCGCGCGATGCCGCGTCAGCAACCAGGACCGAGCTGGCCGGGTCGAGCAGACCCCCGCCGGCGATATCGAGTGCGGCTCCCGACCGGCGCAGCAGGTGCGCGTCCAGAACGGCCCGGGACTTGTCCACCCGCCAGTGCAGGCGGTCGAGCCGACCGGCGGTCCACGACAGGTAGAACCCGAGTAGGAGCACGATCACCATGACCGGAACGAGCCATTCCACGGCGGCTACCGATCCTCCGGGACGCGGTAGCGCCCTCGCCCATGTCCGGTTCCGGCGGCCACCGCCATCTCGTAGACCGCCAGCACCTCGTCCGCGACGGTCGACCAGTCATAGCGCCGAACGGCGATCCGGGCGCGTTCGCTCAGCTCAGCCCGCCGGCCCGGGTCGGCCAGCAGCTCGAGCGCGGCCTTCGCCAGGGCCGGAGCATCGCCGACGGGAACCAGTGCGCCCAGCCGGCCCTCGTCGACAACCGTGCGGAAGGCGACGAGCTCGCTTGCCAGCACCGGCGTTCCAGCCGCCATGGCCTCGGCGAGCACGATCCCGAACGACTCGTTCCCCGTATGCGGGGCGACGTACACGTCACTCGAGGCGAACATCGCGACCTTGTCCTCGTCGCTCACGCCACCGAGGAAGGTGACCGCGTCGCGACAGTCGGCCGGAATGGTGCGGCGGATTTCGTCGACGTCTCCGCGCCCGGCGACGAGCAGCCGAACTCCTGGCCGCTCGCGACAGATGGTCGGCCAGGCCTCGAGCAGGACCGGCAGTCCCTTGCGCGGTTCGTCCAGCCGACCTAGGAACGACAATGTGCCCGCGTGGCCCTGCCACTCCGGTCGGGCGACACCGGCAGCGAACTTGTCGACGTAGAGCCCGTTGGGAATCACGATCGGATCGCCACCGAGGTGCTGGACGACAACCGTTCGGGCCTCTTCGGAGACGGCGATCCGGGCCGAGATCTTTTCGATGGCGGACTGAAGGATGCCGAAGGCAGCGCTCATCGCCCGCGAGCGGGGAGTCGCCTGATGAAAGGTGGCGACGACGGGCATGTCGGCCCACCACACGGCCAGCAGGCCGAGGCTCGGCGACGCGGGCTCGTGCACGTGCAGGACGTCGAACCGCCCATCGGCCAGCCAGCGACGTACCCGGGAAGCCGACAGGGGCCCGAACGTCAGGCGAGCCACCGAGCCGTTGTAGTGAATGGGCACCGCTCGGCCGGCTGACACTACGTACGGTGGCACCGGTGTGTCGTCGTCGGCGGCAGCCAGGACCGAGACGGTGTGGCCGCGGCGCTGCAACTCCTCGGCCAGGTCGCTGATGTGCACCTGTACTCCACCGGGCATGTCCCAGGAGTACGGGCAGACGACCCCGATCTTCACAGGCCGATCTCCGACGTCATGCCGATCCGGCCTGCCGAGGAATTCAGATCCGCAAGAAACAGGGGCTGCAGCATGTGCCAGTCGTGCGGGTGGGCAGCGATCGCAGGCCCGAACTCATCGGCGACGGCCTGGGTCATCCAGGCAACCCGAGCCGCTCCGCGCAGGTGGTCCGGCAGCGCCACCTCGTCATGAAACCTGATGACGACCCGGTGGTCCGGTTCGGTGCCCTCGTACCAGAGACTGGTGGGCACGAGCGCAGCCCCTGTGCGCAGCGCGAGAGCCGCCGGACCGGCAGGCAGCCGGGCCGTCTCCCCCAAGAGCCGGACGTCGATGCCGCGCCGGGACAGATCCCGGTCGGCAAGCAGCGGCACGAGTCGAGGCTCCCGCAGTCGAGCGGCCAGCGCGGTGAACGGGTCGCTCGTGCCGCCCGTCAGGGGAAGGATCTCCATCCCGAGACCCTCGCGGTACGCCAGGAACCGCTCGAACAGCTGCTCTGGCCGGAGCCGCTCGGCCACCGTCGAAACGGGAGCACCGGTGAGGCAGGCCCACGCCCCGCCGTGATCCCAGTTGGCCATGTGCGGCAACGCGGCGACGACGCCGCGTCCGTCGGCCAACGGTGCCCGCATGTTGTCTTCGCCCACGACCTGCACCCGAGAGACGACCCGATCTTTGGTCCAGTCTGGTATCCGAAAGGCATCGCACCAATAACGCAGATACGACCGCATGCCGTGGCGTGATGCTTCGCGGACGATGGCCTGTTCGGTACTACCGATGGCCCGGACCAGATTGGCCTCCAAGCGACGTACGCTCGGTCCGCGGCGGCGCCATGCCAGGTCTGCGAAGCTGCGGAACATGGCGTAGGCGACGCCATCTGGCAGATGACGCACTGCTGACCAGCCGCCGGTGTATCCCCACAAGGTCAGCCGGTCGCCCAGCCTCTCGTTCATGTCTGCTCGACCATTGCCTGGGCGTGCACGGCGCGCATGCGCTGCATGACCGTCCACAGGCTCGCCGCCGCGAGCAGCCAGAGGACAACCTCCAGTACGGCAACCGGTAGGTCGAACCAGCCCACCAAACCGGTGGTGACGAGCACGGCAACCAACCGGTCTGCGCGCTCGGCAAGCCCGACGTCGGCCGTGTACCCGAGACCCTCGGCTCGCGCTTTGGCGTAGGAGACGATCGCCCCGAGCGCCAAGCAGGCCAGGCAGAGCGCCGTCAGCCGCAGGCTGTCGCCCCTGCCTGCGAACCACAGAGCCAATCCGATGAAGATCGCAGCGTCGCCCACCCGATCCAGCACCGAATCCAGGAACGCTCCCCAGGAGCCAGTCGTGGCAGAGAGCCGGGCCATGATTCCGTCGATGTTGTCGGAGAACACAAACGCCGTGATCACCAGCGTCCCGACGAGGAACTCCCCGCGCGGGTAGAACGCGAGAGCACCCACGCATACTCCCAGTGTGCCCACGATCGTCACGGCATCGGCGCTGATTCCGAGCCGGAGCAAGCCCCGGGCTATCGGAGTGAACAGCCGCGTGACAGTCGCGCGGGCGATTCGGTTGAGCATGCCGGGTACGCGCTCCGTTCGGTCGGCAGGCCGCGCCATGTTAACCGCGGCGGCCGGGGACCCCACCAACAGTCGGGCACTGTCCGGCATCCTCTTGTGCGGTATGGATGTGTCGGCCAGGGTGGCTGCACAGGGAATGTGGGTTCAGGCCGGAGTGGCACCGGCATCGCCGGGCCTCCGGGCGTGAAATCTGGAGGCGATTGGCATGGCGGACAAGACCCCTGGGGCGGCAGACGGCACAGTGCCGGCGGTCGACCAGGCCCGCGACGGACAGAACGTGCGAAACGTCGTGCTGGTCGGCCACACAGGTGCAGGGAAGACGACCCTGGTCGAGGCTCTGTTGGTAGCGACGGGGACCATCCACCGGGCCGGCCGGGTCGAAGACGGAACCACTGTCAGCGACCACGACGAAGCCGAGCTGCGCCAGCAGCGCTCGGTCAGCCTCGCCTTGGCGCCGCTGGCCCATCAGGGTGTCAAAGTCAACCTGCTCGACACTCCGGGCTATGCAGATTTCGTCGGCGATCTGCGAGCCGGGCTGCGAGCGGCCGATTGCGCGTTGTTCGTCGTCTCGACCGCAGAGCCGATCGACGGCTCGACCCGCATGCTCTGGGCCGAGTGCGCTGCCGTCGGCATGCCGCGGGCCGTCGTGCTCACCAAGCTCGACCATCCTCGCTCGGACTATGCAGCCACCCTCGCCGCCTGCCAGGAGGCGTTCGGCGACAAGGTCCTTCCGCTCTATCTCCCGGTCGTCGACTCCGCCGGAGCGACCACCGGCATGATCGGCATGCTCAGCGGCCGGCTGTTCGACTACACCGGCGGCACCCGCCAGGAGTCCGAACCGGCGCCAGACGACGCGTACCGCGTCGAGGCTGCGCGCGGCGAGCTCATCGAGGGCATCATCGAGGAGTCCGAGGACGAGGGCCTCATGGACCGATACCTCGGCGGCGAGGAGATCGAGCAGAAGGTTCTCATCGACGACCTCGAGCAGGCGGTCGCGAAGGGTTCGTTCCATCCGGTGATACCGGTCTGCGCAGCGACCGGGCTGGGGACCGCCGAGCTGCTGGAGATCGTGACCAGCGCGTTCCCCTCGCCCATCGAGCACCCGATGCCCGAGGTCACCAGTGTCGACGGAAAGCCCCGCAGCGGTCTCAGCTGCGACCCGGCCGGGCCGCTGGTGGCCGAGATCGTCAAGACGACCACGGATGCCTACGTGGGGCGGATCAGTCTCGTCCGGGTGTTCTCCGGCACCTTGCGGCCAGACCAGACGGTGCACGTCTCCGGGCACTTCCTGGCCGACCGCGGGCACGAGGAGCACGACGAGGACGAGCGAATCGGCGCGGTGACCTCGCCACTGGGCAAGACCCAGCGACCGGTGTCGTTCTGCGCCGCCGGCGACATCTGTGCGATCGCCAAGCTGTCACATGCGGCCACGGGCGACACGCTCTCCGCGAAGGACGACCCGCTGCTCATGCGGCCCTGGGAGATGCCGGAGCCGCTCTTGCCGGTCGCGATCGTCGCCCACGCCAAGGCCGACGAGGACAAGCTCTCCCAAGGTCTGCAACGACTGGCGGCCGAGGATCCGACGCTGCGGCTGGAGAACAACCCCGAAACGCACCAGCTCGTCCTCTGGACGATCGGTGAGGCGCATGCCGACGTGCTGCTGGACCGCCTCCGCACCCGGTACGGCGTCGCCGTCGATCAGGTCGCCCTGCGAGTGCCGCTGCGCGAAACGGTCTCCGGCTCGGCGCGAGGGCACGGCCGGCACGTGAAGCAGTCCGGCGGCCACGGCCAGTACGCCGTATGCGACGTCGAGCTCGAGCCGCTCCCGGAGGGCTCCGGCTTCGAGTTCGTCGACAAGGTGGTCGGCGGAGCTGTCCCGCGGCAGTTCATCCCGTCGGTCGAGAAGGGTGTTCGGGCCCAGATGGAGAAGGGCACGACGCCTGCGGGCTACCCGATGGTGGACATCAAGGTCACCCTGGTCGACGGCAAGGCGCACAGCGTGGACTCCTCCGATATGGCCTTCCAGACTGCCGGCGGGCTGGCTCTGCGCGACGCAGCGGCCGTGGCCGGTGTCAACCTGCTCGAGCCGGTCGACGAGGTAGGCGTCCTGGTGCCCGACGACTACGTCGGGGGGGTCATGGGTGACCTGTCCAGCCGCCGGGGCCGGGTGCTCGGAACCGAGCCGGTCGGCGAAGGGCGCACCCTGGTTCGCGCTGACGTGCCGCAAACCGAGATCGTCCGGTACGCGATAGACCTGCGCGCAATGAGCCATGGCACCGGCACCTTCACCCGCACATTCGCCCGGTACGAGCCGATGCCCCAACACCTCGCAGCGAAAGCTATGGCCAAGGAAGGCTGATTCCGGGGATCGTGGAAGAAAATCCACGCCCTGGCCGAGGGATCTTCCGCGATGGCTAACGTGGCCAGTGTTCGCGGAGCAGGTCGCGGGTTTCGGCGAGCAGCTGCGGCATGATCTTGGTCTGGCCGAGCACGGTGACGAAGTTGGCATCACCGCTCCACCGCGGCACGACGTGTTGGTGCACGTGCTCAGACAGCGATCCGCCGGCCACGCCGCCGAGGTTGATCCCGACGTTGAACCCGTGCGGTCGGGAGGCGGCCTTGACCGCGACGACCGCATCGCGGGTCATCGTCGACATCTCCGCGGTCTCGCCGCTGGTCATGTCCTCCAGCTCACTCACGTGCCGGTAGGTGACGACCATCACGTGGCCGGGGTTGTACGGATGCAGGTTGAGGACGGCGTAGACGAACTCGCCCCGCGAGACGATCAGGCCAGTCTCGTCGTCCATCGTCGGAATCCGGCACAACGGACAGCCGACGTCATCATCACGGCCGGTTCCGGGCTCCCCCTTGATGTAGGCCATCCGATACGGCGCCCACAGCCGCTGCAGCCGGTCGTCGTCCGGCTGGCTCTGGCTCGTCCCACTCCGAACCCGTTCGAGCTCGGCACGGAGCTCTCCGACCTCAGGGACCTCCATCGGTTCAGCGGCAAGAATCCGCTCCGCAGCCGCGTCGCGGTTCCTTTCAGACGGCACGGGTTCACACCTGAATCCGTCGGTCGACGGCGTCGACGATCTCGGCAACCGCGTCGGCGACGAGCACGCCGTTCTTCTGCGAGCCGTCCCGATAGCGGAACGACACGGCGCTCTTCGCTACGTCGTCGTCTCCGGCGAGCAGCATGTACGGCACCTTCTGCTTCTGCGCGGTACGGATCTTCTTCTGCATGCGGTCGTCGGAGGAATCGACTTCGACCCGAATGCCGTGCTCACGAAGCGAGGCCGCGACCTTCTCCAGGTAGGCCACATGCTGGTCGGTGATGGGAATGCCGACCACCTGCACTGGCGCAAGCCACGGCGGGAACGCGCCGGCATAGTGCTCGGTGAGGATGCCGAAGAAGCGTTCTATGGAACCGAATAGCGCCCGATGGATCATGTACGGCCGCTGGCGGGTCCCGTCGGCGGCCTGGTACTCGATGTCGAAGCGCGGCGGAAGCTGGAAGTCGACCTGCAGCGTGGAAAGCTGCCAACTCCTACCGATGGCATCGGTGACGTGCACGTCGATCTTGGGCGCGTAGAAGGTGCCCTCACCTTCCCCGATCCGGTAGGGCAGCCCCGCTTTCCGCAGCGCCTGCTCCAAGGCGGCCTCCGCGGCGTCCCACTCGCTGAGGTCGCCGACGTACTTGTCCGGCCGGGTCGAGAGCTCGGCGGTGAAATCGGTCAGCCCGTAGTCGCGCAGCAGTCCGATCACGAAGTCGAGTAGGTCCGCAAGTTCGCCCTCGAGCTGGTCGGGTGTGCAGAAGATGTGCGCATCGTCCTGGGTGAACCCGCGGGCCCGGGTGAGTCCGTGCACGACTCCGGACTTCTCATACCGGTAGACGGTCCCGAACTCGAACAGCCGAAGCGGCAGCTCCCGATACGAGCGACCACGCGACTTGAAGATCATCACGTGCATCGGGCAGTTCATCGGCTTGAGGTAGTAGTCCTGCCCGGCTTTGCGGAGCTTGCCGTCGCTGTCGTACTCGGCGTCCATCTGCAACGGCGGGTACATCCCGTCGGCGTACCACTCCAGATGGCCCGAGGTCTCGAACAGGGCGGACTTGGTGAGGTGCGGGGTGTACACGAGCTCGTAACCCGACGCTTCGTGCCGCTTCCTCGCGTACTCCTCCATGACCCGGCGGATGACACCGCCTTTCGGATGCCACACCGCCAGACCCGAGCCGATCTCGTCCGGGAACGAGAACAAGTCGAGCTCGGCGCCGAGGCGGCGGTGGTCACGCTTCTCCGCTTCGGTGACGTGGTCGAGGTACGCGGTGAGTGCGTCCTTGGTCTCCCACGCGGTTCCGTAGATCCGTTGGAGCTGCGGGTTGTGCTCGCTGCCTCGCCAGTAGGCGGCTGCGACACGGGTCAGCTTGAAGGCGGGGATGTGTCCGGTCGTCGGCACATGCGGCCCGCGGCACAGGTCCTTCCAGACGAACTGGCCGTCACGGCGAAGGTTGTCGTAGATCGTCAGCTCAGCGCCGCCCACTTCGGCTTCCGCACCGTCGGCGGCACTCGCCGCCTGCCCGCCCTTCAGGCCGATGAGCTCCAACTTGAACGGCTCTGCAGACAGTTCCGCTCGCGCCTGGTCTTCGGTCACCGCCCGCCGGGTGAAGGATTGCCGCTCCTTGACGATCTGCTGCATCCGCTTCTCGATGCGCTTCAGGTCGTCGGGGTGGAACGGATCCGGGACGTCGAAGTCGTAATAGAACCCATTCTCGATCGGCGGCCCAATGCCCAGCCGGGCGGCGGGGAACAGGCTCTGGACCGCCTGTGCGAGCACGTGGGCAGTGGAATGGCGCAGAATCGACCGGCCGTCCGCAGAGTCGATCCGCACCGGCTCGACCTGGTCGCCGTCGGCCACGTCCCGGCTGAGGTCGACCAGCTCACCGCCGACCCGGGCGGCGATCACGTCAGGCTCGTCGGCGAACAGTCCCCCGGCGGTCGACCCCGCGTCGACCGATCGCTCGCTGCCGGCAACGACCACGCGAATCTGCTCGGGCACAACTGCTCCTGACGGCCAACGGCTCGTTGACGGATGCTGCCGATGGTACCGAGGCGCGATCGCCGAGCCCTCCCGTTTACCCGGCCCGCTCGATGATCGCGTGGTCACAAGCTGCACGAAACGCACGACGGCGTCGTGCCCGTTGCGACCCTTTGATCTTTCGTCACGTCGGTGGTGTCGACGGCGGACCAATCCGGCCGAAGACCGACGACGAATCCACGTCGAGCGACCCAGGGTCCCCACCCCTGCCTGAGCCGTTCCGGCTGGCAAACCGCCAGCCGGTCACCCGCCCAGCAGGGGCACGAGGAAGGGAAGCTCCACATGTCCGGACTGTCCAGGCGCAGGTTCATCGGTGGCGCGGCCGCCGGTGCTGTTGCCGTCACTGCCGTCGCCGTTCCCGGTATGGCGGCAGCCGTCCCCGCCGACGACTCCCCAGACGACGCGGCGCTCGAGATGTCCGAGCCCGTCATCGCCCGCGTCCGTGACCTGCGTACCGGCGAGATCGCCTTGTACGTGGGAACCCGAGAGATCACCCATACCGACCGGACCCTGGCCCGCCGACTGGCGCGAGCCGCGGCTCGCTGAGCCGACGACATTCAAGGAGTCATCAGCATGTCCTCCCACCGCGAAGCACCGGAGATCTCGAAGGATCCGGTTGCCGACAGCACCGACGTCTATGCGTTCGTCAGCCCGGACAAGCCGGACACGGTCACACTCATCTGCAACTACATTCCGTTGCAGGGCCCGGCCGGCGGACCGAACTTCTACGAGTTCGGCGACGACGTCCTCTACGAGATCCACATCGACAACGACGGTGACGCCAAGCCCGATGTCACCTACCAGTTCCGGTTCACCACTACTGTCCGGAACCCGCGGTCGTTCCTTTACAACACCGGGCCGATCGACACCCTCGACGATGCCGACTGGAACCGTCGCCAGACCTACTCGGTCACGAAACTGCTGGAAGGACAGTCGCCGAAAGTACTCGCATCGCGGGTCCCGTGCCCGCCGTGCAACGTCGGCACGCGGTCGACGCCGAAATACGTCGACCTCGCCAACATGGCCATCAGGACGCTGCCGACCGGCGAGAAGGTTTTCGCCGGGCAACGGGCCGAGGGTTTCTATGTGGACCTCGGCTCGATCTTCGACCTGGGCGCACTGCGGCCGTTCCAGAACCTGCACCTGTTGCCACTGCCCGCGGTCAATGGGATCAATGCGACAGCACAACTGAACGTCCACACGATCGCCCTGCAGGTGCCGATCACCGACCTCACCAAGAACGGCCGCCGACCCACCGACCAGGCGGATCCGAAGGCAACGATCGGCGTGTATACGTCGGCCAGCCGGCAGAAGGTTCTCGTCCGGGAGGTTGACGACGACACCGGCATCGGCCCGTTCGTCCAGGTCTCGCGGCTGGGCAACCCGCTGTTCAACGAGGTCATTGTGCCAATGGGTCGCAAGGACGAGTGGAACGCATCGCGCCCGGCCGACGACAAGAACTTCGTCGGGTTCGTCCAGCGTCCCGAGCTCGCAGCCCTACTGCCGGTGTTGTATCCGGGTGTCTTCCCGAACCTGGCGGCGATCAACGCCGACCGGGCAGACCTGGTGGCCATCCTGCTCACCGGGATCCCGGCGGGACTCATCCCGGGCTTCCAGAACTTCACCGGGACGAAGCAGGCCGACCTGCTTCGGCTCAACGTGGCAATCTCGCCGTCGAAGTCCCCGAGTGTTTTCGGTTTGCTGGGTGGGGACCTGGCCGGCTTCCCGAACGGTCGGCGGGTCTTCGACGACGTCGTGGCCATCGAGCTGCGCGCCGTAGCGGGTGCGACCTACCCGCTGGTGAACCCGTCGTTCACACCCGACGGCGCCGCGGCCATTGTCGACGACGGAGTCTCTCCCGACGACCTGGGCACTCCGTACCTGGACAAGTTCCCGTACCTGGGAACACCGTTCAGCGGCTTCGACATCCCGGCCGCGTCGTGACCACCGACGCGCTGCTCGTCGACATCGGCGGCGACTCCGGCGCGCTGGTCGTCTACACGTCGGAGCAGCTCGTCGGTCACGAGATCGAGATCGCCCGGGCGGAGGACCCGTCCGGGCATCCGGTCCACAACGTGGTGCGAGCTCGTCACGTCGGCGACGAAGTGGTCTGCGCCGCGGTCTTTCCCGTGCTGCCCGCGGGAACGTACGTCCCGTACGGTGATCGGTTGCCGAGCGGTCGCGCCGCGTTCTCGGTGGTCGGCGGGCGTGTCACCGAGCTCGATTGGCCGGTGAACCCATCGCCGTGGCCCTAGCCTGGGGCGGTGGCCGAACACAGGCGGCCGCGGGTTCGACAGAGGTCTGGGACGACGCGTTTGTTCGCCACGTGCGTTCCAGGCCTCGCACCGCTCGTGGAGCAGGAAGCGGCGAGCCTCGGCATAGCAGTCACCGCGACCGGTTTCGACGGCCGCTCTGATCTCACGCTCTTCCAGACGGGCAAAGGTGATCGATCGTCGGTGCTCGTTCTTCGGACGACGGAGGACATCTTCGTCGAGGTTGGGCGGGCATCGCGAGCCGAAGGCGACGACGCGCGCTCGCTGGCGCGTCGGGCATGGCGCCCCGAGGCCGCACAGCGCGCGCTCTCCGTTTGGGCCGCCGAAGTCCGGCCTCTTACCTCGTCGATGACGTTTCGGGTGATCGCCCGGGTCTTGCAAGAACGCTCTTTCCTCCGTACGGACCTGCGGCGTGCAGTGACCGATGTCGTCGCCACCGAGCGACCGAAATGGCGCGTCGCGGATCCTGCGCAAATCGAGTTCTGGATGGCTGAGTACCGCCCTGGCGAGTTCGTGGCCGGTCTGCGACTCACCGACGTCCGGATGCGTCAGCACGACGGCCGGCAGGTCGAACGACCGGGAGCGCTGCGGCCGACGGTTGCGCGGCGATGGTCATGCTGGCCGGCGAACCGTGGCGGCGAGCCTGGGCATAGCAGTCACCGCGACCGGTTTCGACGGCCGCTCTGATCTCACGCTCTTCCAGACGGGCAAAGGTGATCGATCGTCGGTGCTCGTTCTTCGGACGACGGAGGACATCTTCGTCGAGGTTGGGCGGGCATCGCGAGCCGAAGGCGACGACGCGCGCTCGCTGGCGCGTCGGGCATGGCGCCCCGAGGCCGCACAGCGCGCGCTCTCCGTTTGGGCCGCCGAAGTCCGGCCTCTTACCTCGTCGATGACGTTTCGGGTGATCGCCCGGGTCTTGCAAGAACGCTCTTTCCTCCGTACGGACCTGCGGCGTGCAGTGACCGATGTCGTCGCCACCGAGCGACCGAAATGGCGCGTCGCGGATCCTGCGCAAATCGAGTTCTGGATGGCTGAGTACCGCCCTGGCGAGTTCGTGGCCGGTCTGCGACTCACCGACGTCCGGATGCGTCAGCACGACGGCCGGCAGGTCGAACGACCGGGAGCGCTGCGGCCGACGGTTGCCGCGGCGATGGTCATGCTGGCCGGCGAACCGTCCGGCACCCTGCTGGACCCATGCTGCGGCTCCGGCACCATCCTGGCCGAGGCGGTCGCGCACGGCTGGACTGCGATGGGTCGCGACATCGACTCGGCTGCGGTCAACGTCGCCCGGCAAAACGTCCCTTCCGCCACGATCACTGTTGGCGATGCCCGCAACCTGGACCATGCGGACGGATCCATTGCGGCCTGCGTGTCGAACCTGCCCTTCGGCCGGCAGTACCGCCTTCAGGGCTCGACGACGGCCTGGCTGGGCTCGGTTCTCGGCGAGATCGCCCGGGTCACCCGGCCGGCGAGCCAGATGGTGTTGCTGGTCCCCCGATTACCCCGAACGGTGGTGCCGAAACAGCTGATGGTGCGCGGCCGACACCCGGTGCAGCTCCTCGGCACGAAGACCACGATGTGGGTCCTCGACCGGCAATAGTGCCTTGGCCTGTGGTCGCCGCGGCTAGGTTCGCGCCAAAGCCACTTACCCCTGGCTGAGGCACCATGGTTGTCATGAGCAGCGGAGAGGGCGTGGAGGTGACCGCGCTAGCGATCAACGTGACGATCCCCGAATCACAACAGTGGACCGACATCCGGCGCGGTGAGAGGTTCAGGCTGACAACACTCAACGTCCGGCTGCTTCCCGATGGACACCTCGCCGTCAAGGCATACGGGCGCCCGACGAGCGGCGGCCGCGGCAACTATGTCCCGTTCCCCGTCCCCGACGACCCCGAGCTGGTTCGCCTCATCGCCGACGCCGCGAACCGTGCCGGATCCTTGTGGGCTGCTCATCGAGGCCTGCGTTGACCGCGCTCTCACCGGAACGGACCAACTCACTCACTGCGGCTTTGTGAGTGCGGTAGGAATGCGCGGTTGCGTCACTCCCCGGTATCCAGAATCCGCTCCTTCGACAGCCCCCGGTCGACCGTCTCGACTTGCTACCTTGCGGCCATGACCAGGTGGGGCCCGGGGCGGGCGTGAAGGCGGTCGTCTACGACCGGTACGGGTCCCCCGATGTGCTGCAGGTCGAGGACGTGCCCATACCCTCGCCCGCGGTCGGCCAGGTGCGGGTGAAGGTCGCCGCGACCTCAGTCAACCTCAGCGACTGGGAGTGCCTGCGCGGATCGCCCGCGTACGCGCGGATCGGCGGGCTGCGTTCCCCGGCTCGCCGGACCCTCGGATCGGACATCGCCGGCCTGGTCGACGACGTCGGGGAAAGGGTGACCCGGTTCCGAACCGGAGACGAGGTGTATGGCGACAACCTCGAGCTCAAGGGAGGCTTCGCGGAGTACGCGCTCGCGCCGGAATCCGCACTCGCCCACAAGCCGGCCCAGCTCACGTTCGCTGAGGCGTCGACCATCCCGCAGGCGGGCGCGATCGCCTTGCAGGGCACGCAGAGCGCCGTGACGGCTCGCCGGGTGCTGATAAACGGCGCCGGCGGAGGGTCGGGATCCTTCGCGATTCAGCTCGCCAAGCGGCTCGGTGCTCACGTCACCGGTGTCGACAACGCCGCCAAGCTGGACTTCATGCAGTCGGTCGGCGCCGATGACGTGATCGACTA
Source organism: uncultured Actinomycetota bacterium (assembly GCA_963819885.1). Taxonomy (GTDB): domain Bacteria; phylum Actinomycetota; class Actinomycetes; order Jiangellales; family Jiangellaceae; genus JACVRX01. The sequence continues at coordinate 97,316 of CAWFXV010000024.1, forward strand.
CGGCCGGGCCGACTTCACCCGGACCACCCAGCCGCACGACCTGATCCTGGACCTGGTCGCGCACCGATCGGTGTTCGCCTACCGGCGTGCGCTGGCACCCGGCGGCATGTATCGGTGCGTCGGTGGTTCGGTGCCCACGCTGCTGCGCGTGCTCACCGTCGGCTGGCTGATTGGGCGGCTCACCGGTCGCGCAATCGGGATCCTCGCCGTCAAGGAGGGGCCGACCCACTTCCACCCGCTTGCCGCCCTCTGCGCTACCGGGGATATCAGGATCCACATCCACCGCACCTACGCACTCGACGAGGTTCCCGCCGCGCTTGCTGATGTCGGTGAGGGACGCGCTCTCGGCAAAGTCGTTGTCGGTCTCTCCTGACGCACTACGAACACATCCGTGGCCCCGGGCCGGTCAAGCCAGTGAGACTGCCGCACGCACCTGGTCCAGCATCTCCTTCTCGCCCCTGCTGACCTGCTCCGCGCCGAACCCCATGAAGCCGCCCTCCTTGGCGGCGTTGGCGGCGGCTTGCGCCGAGGCGACCAGCCACTGGCCGAACGCCGCGGTTTCTTCGGGGGTCGCCCGAGCCGCAACAATCGCCTGGACGGCGCTCAGCTCGACCAGCACCTGCTCACCCACCGGTGCGGTCCCCTCCGACGAGGGGCGGTACCCCTTGAGCGGGTTCCGCTTCTGCTGGACCTCCGCCTGGATGTCGAGGGCCACCTCGGTCACCAGTTGCTCCCGACTGGAAGGATTCGTGGCGGACTTGACTGTCGCCATCGACTCCTTCGCGGCCTCGATAGGACCGCCGGGATCGGCCAGGGCGATGGCCAGACCGGCCGCGAACGGCGCCCGCACGATCCGGCTCCACTCCTCCTCGGAGAAGTCACTCTTGGTCGTCACGGCACGTCCTTTCGTCCTGGGGCTGGCGGGGTGGGCTGTCCGCGGCCGTCCGCGCGCCCCGCGCGCCAGTCTCCCCGGTCGCGCCGGACATTGTCACGGTCCGCTGGGACGTCAGGAACCGACGATCATGCCGCAGTGAGGGCGGCTACGCTCGCCCTGTCATGCCGCTGGCCGAGTGGGCCGCGGTGTGCACCGTGACGGATGTCGGTCGGCGGCATAGTGTCGCGGTTTGGGGTGCGGGCGGTCGGCAGCGTTCAGCAGGCTGGCCACCCCGCATCGACGAGACGGAGCCTGCATGACCGATGACAGCACGCGCCTTGCCGTCCTGATCGATGCCGACAACACCTCGCCGAAGTTGATCAAGGAGATGTTCGAGGAGTTGGCGAGTTACGGGACCATCACCGTCAAGCGGGCGTACGGCGACTGGACCAACCCACGCCTCAACGGCTGGCGCGAGGTTCTCCTCGGTAACGCAATCTCCCCGCAGCAGCAGTTCGCGTACACCTCCGGCAAGAACGCCACCGACTCGGCGCTGATTATCGATGCCATGGATCTGCTGTACTCCGGGCATGTCGAGGGGTTTGCAATCGTCTCCAGCGACAGCGACTTCACCCCACTGGCCACCCGACTCCGCGAGTCGGGGAAGCGGGTAATCGGCGTCGGGCAGCGCAAGACGCCGAAAGCTTTCGTCGAGGCGTGCGAGAGGTTCGTGTTCCTCGAGGTCCTCGCCCGCGAGGGCGTTGCAACTGCTCAGGCAATGGAGCCGGCGAAGGACGAGCAGCCCCGCCCGATCCAGAGCGTGCTGACGAAAGCCATGAACAAGGTCGACACCGACGACGAGGACTGGGCTTCTCTCAGCGCGCTCGGCAACCACCTGAACCGGACCGACCCCTCGTTCGACTCGCGCAACTACGGGTTCGGCAGGCTCAGCGACTTGGTCAAGGCGCAGCCGTTCATGGAGACGAGGACGGTCACCGCGCCGGGTGGTCGCGGGCAGCTGTGGCTGCGCCTTAAGGGTCGGCGACCCGTCGAGCGGGCGCCGACTGAACAGCCAGTTAAGAAGGTGGCCAAGAAAGGCGCCGTCGCGAAGTCGGCCAAGAAGACGACGCGGAGGGCCGCGCCGAAAGGCTTAGCTTCGAACGCCGAAGGCGACGCGCAGCCGTAGCGCCTTGCGCCGACGCCCTCATCTGGCGCGCGCAGAGGGCGGCTACGCTCGCCCGGATCTGGCCGCCATCGTGTTCGACCTGTCAGGGTGAGGGTGGCCCGCCGACGTTGAACGTCGAGTCCCCGCTGCCGGCTCGCACAACGATGATGTCTGCCGGCACTATCGAGGGGTTGCTCTCTCGGTGCACCGCCCCTTTCGGAACGTAGACGAAGTCGCCGGGTCCGGCCTCGACGGTGTTCGAGCCGTTCGAGCCGAACTCCATCTTCAGTGCACCGCTGAGGACGTATATCACCGTCTCGTACTCGCCGTGGTGATGCCACCCCGAGGCCATTCCCGCCTCGGTGCGGACGAAGCCGGCCCAGGTCCCGACGGTGGCGACGGCCTGCTGCCTGGCCAACCCCGGCGTCGCTGGCCCAGGCGTCCTATCGGCGGGTGTGACAACAAGGATCGGGTCTTGCTGTATGTCCATGACCGCTCCTCGTGACCCATCAGTCGTGGGTCCATGCTCGTGCTGTCCGCGGCCCCGCCTGCAGGCGATTGCGCGAGACGCTAGTGGGGCCAGACGAGTCCGTGGCTCCACGTCGCTCGGCGAGTCGTTGAGAACCATCCGCAAGTCGCGAGCCATCAACGGATGAGCGTCGTCTTCGGGCGCACCACGCAGAACTCGTTTCCCTCAGCATCTGCGAGCACGGTCCAGGACTCGGCACCGGTCTGGCCGATGTTCACTTTTTGCGCCCCGAGCGCCAGAAGGCGTTCGATCTCGGCGTCCCGATCGTCAATGCCGGTCGTGAGGTCCAGGTGCACGCGGTTCTTGACGATCTTCGTGTCCGGCACGGCGCAACCCAACCGGCGGTAGGGGGCAGGTGCGCGAGGGTGCGAGGTCCCTGCGTCGTTACGGAAGGCGATAGCGGAGGTGGACGACGCCGCTGCTGAACCGGTGCTCGTCGATGAGCTTCAGATCGGCGCGCATGTCGGTCGGCAGTGCGGGTGTGCGCCCACCGAGGACGACTGGCCAGACGAACAAGGCCAATTCGTCGACCAGCCCAGCGACGAGAGCCTGGGCTGCCAGGTTCGGGCCACCGACCAACAGATCCCTACTGGCGGCGGCCTTCAGTTCGCGTACCGCGCTGGGGTCGAAGTGGCGTTCGAGCCGAGTGTTCGCGGTGCGTGGTGCGGCCAGGGTCGAGGAGAGTAGACGACCTTGTCCGCCGCCTGCCAGGCGCTCGCGTAGTCGGCCATGAGGTCCGACTGGTTGGCCCGGGTGGCGTCGGTCTCCCACACAGCCAGGGTCTCGTACATGCGCCGCCCATAGAGGTACAAGCCTGCGGACCGCATGAGCTCGGTGATGAACACGAACACGTCGTCGTCGGGCGGAGCCCAGTCGAAGGCGCCGCGCTCATCCTCGGTGCAGCCGTCGAGGGACATGTTCGACGCGTAGATCAACTTCGCCATGACACGCTCCTGCATCACCTTCGACGAACTCGACGCCCTCGTCCAACCCTAGGGCCGGGGGAAGGACCCGAACCCTTGGGTCGTCGAACCGAGCGGGCATGGCAACGCTGTCGGGCGATGAACGGGGTTGGGACGTTGGCGTGGCCAGAGGCCATGCACTGTTTGAACACGTCCCGTGTGCTCGCCCGGGCGTTTCGACCCTGCTCCGGCGTGGCAGCCCACTTGCCGCGAACCCAGGTCGAGTGCGCTCCGTCTCTGTCGTACGCTGCCAAACGCGCGTCGATCGGAGACCCGATGGCCAAGCTATCCATGCACGAGGACCTCCCGTTTGACGAGGAGACGACGCCACCGCGGGTGTCGACTGGCGATCTCCCCATGCACGGGGAGATCCGGCGGTTTGTCACTGACGCCTACGAGCGGTACCGCGGCAACGACAGCGGCGCCGTCGCGGACTATATCCCGGTGCTGGCGGAGGCATCGCCGGATCTGTTCGGGATTGCCGTGGTCGGTCCCTGGGGCCGGTCGTTCGAGATCGGCGATGTGGCCGCCCGGTTCTCTATCCAAAGCGTCGCCAAGCCGTTCGTGTTCGGCCTCGTCTGCGACACGCTGGGCTACGAGGAGGCTCGGCTGCGGCTGGGCGTGAACAGCACCGGCTTCCCGTTCAACTCGCTGATGGCCGTGGAGCTCAACGCCGCGCGGACGATGAACCCGCTGGTGAACGCCGGCGCGATCGCCACCACCAGTCTCGCGCCGGGCGCCACATCGGAGGAGAAGTGGGAGTCAATCCGGGAACGGCTGTCCAGGTTCGCGGGACGCCAGCTCACCATGAGCGCGGAGGTTTACACGTCCGAGTCCGCCACCAACATGCGCAACCAGGGCATCGCCCACCTCCTCAAGAGCTACGAGCGGCTCTACTTCGACCCCGACGAGGCGACCGACATCTACACCCGTCAGTGCTCACTGGAGGTGACGGTCCATGACCTCGCGGTTATGGCGGCCACCTTGGCGAACGGCGGTGTGAACCCGGCGACTGGCGAGACTGTGCTCAGACCCGGCGTGTGCCGGCGAGTGCTGGCAGTGATGGCGAGCGCCGGCCTGTACGAGCTGACGGGCGACTGGCTCTACCAGATCGGGGTCCCTGGCAAGAGCGGCGTCAGCGGCGGCATCGTGACGGTTTCCCCCGGCAAGGGCGGGCTGGCCACGTACTCGCCACCTCTGGACGCGGCCGGCAACAGCATCCGCGGCCAGCTGGCGACCAAGTACCTCGCCGAACGGCTCGGGCTCAACCTCTTCTCGTCCGTTCCCGCGGAGGGATCTCCGCCCCAGTTCTGACTCGGCCACTCCGCGACCGCGATGTCGGCCGCGTGGTTGGCCCGGGCGACGATGGGTGGCGCCCTGTCGCCAAGCCAGCGGGTTGGCGGCTCCGGCCAAGGCCGGCCGCTTGCCGCTCGCAGGTTACACGTGGGTCCAGCCTGGTCACAACGCGTCATTTCGGGCTTCTCGCAGTGACACGCAGGTGACACGGACCGATTGTATGAAGGCGGGAAGCGGCGGCTGACCTGCGGTGATGTGTGGTGGGCGATACTGGGATCGAACCAGTGACCCCCTCGGTGTGAACGAGGTGCTCTCCCGCTGAGCTAATCGCCCGCTGCGAGCGAGACGATACCTCAGGGGTGGCGCAGCGCCCGAACAGCAAGACTCGACGAACGGACGCTCAGAACCAGTCCAGAGCCGATTGAATTTGAGCTGGCACACCGTAGGTCGCGATGTACCACCAGGCGGCCGCCACGGTGAGGATGACGACGAGCGCCAAAATCGCTTGGTTGCGTCGACGGTGTCGAGGGTCAAGCGCGCGGTTCGCCGCTCGCCTGGCCTGCCGCTTGGCCCAGGCAAGCAGCCGCTCCGCCCACATGAATTCGGTGCTGAGGACCGCCAGGCCGACGAAGATCGCTGCCCACCCCGGGCCCGGCAGAACGAGCATGGCGAGGCCGGCGCAGATGATCGCCGTACCGATCGTCAGGACGGTGATCTGCCAGGTGATGTGCAGTGCTCGGTAACGAGCGATCTGGTTACGCCACCGGCGATAGCTACTCGGGTGGTCAGCCGTGGCATTCTCACGGTCGGTCGTCACAACCGGGCCTTCGCCCGCCGGGTCCTCATCGACCACCCAGTCACTCTAACCGGCGACGAGCCTGAGACGTGCCCGAATCCAGTGCCTTTATCACACCTCGTACCACTGTTGTGGGCCGTCGGGGTGTGGCGTTCGTTACTTCGTGTTTCATGACAGTAGCGTTCGGGAAGAACGGCACTGGCACGGCATCCCGTGCAAACACCACGTCCTCGTTTGACCAACGGGAGCGCGCGCGAGAAGGACTATCGAACATGGACGGCACGACGGTCTCCTACCCCATCGCCCTGAGCCTGCTCAGCGCCGACGGCGCCGAGCTTCCGCTCGCCGCAGAACTGCGCTATAGCTCACAGGATCCGCTCGCGGTCGAAGCGCTCTTCGACGACGGCGGCGACGAGCCGGTGCGTTGGGTATTCGCGCGTGATTTGCTCTCGTCAGGACTTGACCACCGCTCCGGCGATGGTGATGTCGTCGTATGGCCGACACACGACGCGGATGGAACCCGGGCCGTGCATCTGCGCCTTCGCTCTCCGCACGGTGATGCCCTACTCGAGGCGTCGGCCGCCGTGATTCAGGAGTTCCTGGTGGCAACCTGGCGGCTGGTGCCGCCGGGTGCCGAGCATGAACACCTCGACGTCGACGGCGTGCTGGAAGCCCTACTGGGCGACTCGTGATGTTGTCGGTGACCAGGTGCGCGAGCTACGGTCTGCTTCTCTGTGCGCCCGGCACTCCGATCGAGGTAACAGCGTGAGTTTCGCCCACGACGTCGAGCGCGCTCTGGACGTGATCGTCGATCTGGTCAATACCGACCCGGCCAGCACCGGCGAAGAAATGCTCCCCGATCCGGATGCGCTGCGGGAGTTCGTCGTCCGGCATGACCTCAGCGACGTCCATCGAATCACCGACGAGGATCTTGCTGCCGTTCAGGCAATCCGTGCGCCGTTGCGGGAGGTCTTCCTGGCCGAGGGGGCCGAAGGCTCGGCAAAGTTGCTGAACGATTTGTTCAGCACCATGACCATGTCCCCCCGCCTCACCGACCACGACCACTATGCCTGGCACATGCACTACTTCACTCCCGGCGCCGCGGTGGCCGAGCACCTCCTCATCGATGGCGCGATGGCGTTAGCAGTCGTGGTGACGACGGGCGAACACGAGCGTCTTCAGACGTGTGCTGCGCCCGACTGCAGCCGGGTTCTCGTCGACCTCTCCCGCAACCGGTCCAAGCGCTATTGCGACAGCCGCACCTGCGGCAACCGTCTGCATGTCGCGGCCTACCGGGAACGGCGTCGCGCCGCGGCGAGCTGACGCCACACCGATCAGGGCTCGGGATCTTCCCTACTGCGCCGAGCGAATGTGGCCGCGATCTGGCGAGTCACGGAGCCAGGGGCCGAGCCGAAGGTACGGACCCCGTCGTTGCCAATCACCGCCGACACCGCCTGCACATCCCGCGTCGTGGACGTGAGGAACACCTCGTCCGCCTGCCCGAGTACGTCGATGGACAGCTCCGCTTCGGTAGCTTCGGACCATTCGAGGACCAGTGCCCTGGTGACTCCGGCCAGAGCGCCGGTCGTCAGGGCCGGCGTGAGCACCCTGTCACCCAGGACGACGAACACGTTGCTACCCGTTCCCTCGGACAACCGCCCCTGCGTATCGGCGAACAGCGCCTCACCGGCGGCGAAGCGCTTGGCGTACGCGAGTGCGACGACGTTCTCCGCGTACGACGTCGTCTTCAGACCGGCCAGCGCTCCTCGCTCGTTTCGTGGCCACGGGACGACAGCGACCGTGGTGGAATCCGGCCAGGGTTCCATCGGCGCCAGGGCAACCACGAGCGTCGGCTTGGCGTCACCGCGGCCCGAGCCCAGCTGTGCAAGCCCGCCGGTATAGGTGATGCGCAGGCGATACCGGCCCGATGGCGCTTGCGCGACAACGTCAGCGCCCGCCTTGGCGACCAGCTCGAGATCGGGCGGCCGCAGACCAAGGCCCGCCGCGGACCGGGCCAGCCGATCCAGGTGCCGACCGAGGGCGAACGGCACCGAGTCGAGCACTTTCACCGTCTCGAACACGCCGTCGCCAACCGTCAGCCCGTGATCGAAGGCGCTGACCACGGCATCGGCCTCGTCGACCAGCTGGCCGTCGACCCAAGTCTTCACCGGCTCCCCTTCTCCGCCGCGGCAGCCAACCCTATGAGCCGCTCCGCCTTGAGCGCCGTCTCCTTCCACTCTCGCAGCGCGTCCGATGACCACGTGATACCGGCACCGGTGCCGAAGTGCAGCTGCCCGTCGGCGGCCCAGAAGGTTCTGATTCCGACGGCGAGCACACCCTCGCCCGAATCCGCGTCAACCCAACCGACAGCCCCGCAGTACGGACCACGCGGCACTGGCTCGAGGTCCGCGATGGCCTGCACCGCGGTGGACTTCGGGGCGCCGCTGACCGAGCCGGGCGGGAAGGTCGCATCGATGAGGTCCGCCCAGCCGCGTCGCGGTGCCAACCGACCGGTCACCGTCGAGACGAGATGCACCAGGCCCGGGTGGTCCTCGATGGTCAGCAGTCCCTCGACCGCGATGCTGCCGGTCCCGCAGACGCGAGACAGATCATTGCGCACCAGGTCCACGATCATGATGTTCTCGGCGACGTCCTTGTCGGTGAGGTCGCCTCGGGTGCGACCCGTGCCCTTGATCGGAGCGGACCACACCCGGTCGCCACGGCGGCGCAGGTACAGCTCCGGCGAGGCCGTCGCAACGTGCACATCAACGTGCGGTAGCCGGATCACCCCCGCGTACGGGGCGGCGTGTCGCTCGGCCAGCAGGCGTGCCAGTGGCAGGAGGTCCGGATCGCCGACCAGCGGAGCCGACAACACCCGGCACAGATTGGCTTGGTAGACGGTTCCCGCGGCGACCCGTTGGCGGATCTCCTCGACCGCGGCCAGGTATTCGCGGCAGTCGAACGAGCTCGACCAGCTTTCTATCGGCGGACCGATCCACCCGGGAGCGCTCGGCAACGGGGCTTGGTGCCAGGTCGCGAACCGCGCGCAGGTCACGGCCCCCTCGTAGGTGATGACGATTGCCCATCTGCCGGAGCCGTCCAGCACCCGCAGGTCGTGGGACAGGTCGACCAGGTCGCTCGCCAGCTGTCCACCGAAGTGCGCCAGCGGCCGGTCCGGGTCGTACGCCATCTCCACGGTGCCGCGACGCTACCCGCTACGCCGCGCCGGCTGCGAGCGCGGTCCGAGCGTGCTCCGCCATGGCGGCCCTGAACGAGGGTGTGGGCATGTCAAGACGTTTGGATGCCGCCGAACCGATGGGCTAATCTGCTGTGCGCCACCCGCCTCCGACGGTGTGGTCGCGCGCGGACGTAGCGCAGTTGGTAGCGCATCACCTTGCCAAGGTGAGGGTCGCGGGTTCGAGTCCCGTCGTCCGCTCGGAGCGAGGCCACGTGGGCCTCACCTCGGTGGAGTGGCCGAGAGGCGAGGCAACGGCCTGCAAAGCCGTGTACACGGGTTCGAATCCCGTCTCCACCTCGGCACCACCAGTACGGGCGATTAGCTCAGTGGGAGAGCACTTCCTTGACACGGAAGGGGTCACTGGTTCAATCCCAGTATCGCCCACCACACATAACCGCAGCTCAGATGCGGTTTTCCGCCTCCGCACTGCTCGGTCCGCGTCACCCACGCGTCACTCGCGAGACGCCCGAAAGGACGCTTTGCGACCGGGATCGACCCGCATGTAATCTTCGAGCGGCACGAGGCGCGCCGGTCTAGCGGCCGGAGCCACCGACCGGTGGCTTGGTGGCAGGGCGACACCCACCATCACGCGTAGCGCGGTGAGTCGACAGGTTGCATTGCCGGGCAGCGGAACGGCACCCGGCCAGAGGCGCCCATGGCGTGAGAGCAGCCAGCTTCCGTCAGGATCGCACTGACGGAGGTCGCCATGCCCGCCTCGCTCAATCCACCGTCGCGTACGAAGCGCCGCCGAGCGCCCCGCGTTGACGCACCGCAGCTCGCTTCGATCGACACCGCTGCCGCTTTCCTCGACGTTCACCCCCGCACGGTCCGCCGCATGATCCATTCCGGTGAGCTGCGCGCCTACCGCGTCGCCCGGCTGATCAAGGTCGACATGACCCAGGTGTACGCGCTCGCGACGCCGGTCCCACCAGAGTCGGTGTCGGCATGACCGCCTGGGCCGGAGCGCCGCCGGGACGACGAAGCGGGCCAGTCGCGAAACCGGCCCGCTCTTACGTCGTCGAGGCTGCCACCACCGACAAGGTGAGCGTAGTCGCCGGCCGAGTGGTGGCGTCGTGATGAGCGCGATCACGACCGAGATCGTCGTACGCGACGGCGTCGTCTTCGTGCTGCCGGTGAGCCCCGATGATGCTCCGGTCCTTGTTCGCGAGGGCATCGCTCGGCGTCGGCTCGTCGCGCTCGAAGGCAAGTGCCATTGCGGTGGCCGAACATTGAATCGGGCGGCGCGGAGACGGCTCCGAAAGACGCGTGGCGTCACCCAGCTCGGCTTCGTCCACGAGGACGGCTGCCCCGCTGTCGACGACGTTCTGCTCGAAGCCATCGGCGAGCTGCCGTGATCGCGTACGACGAGCTGGTCGACCAGCTCACCGTCCGGACCGGCGCCGGGTCAGCGCTCGGGTCGATCGTGGAAGTTCGTATGCCCGTCTGCATGATGACGTGAACCCGTCGCTGGTGATCAGCCCCGGCGACGACGGCCAAGCGCTGGTGTTCTGTCACGGCTGCGCCGACGGCAAAGTGTGGGACCGGCTGATGGCCTGGCTGCGTGACGAGGGCGTGACGCCGACCGCCGGGAAGCCGAAGGGACAACGGTCGAAGTCGTCAAGAGCGCAGTCGTCAAGAGACAACTACGTCAACACTCGCGGCCACTACGTCACCCGCTACCAATACCGGGACACAGCCGGACGGCTGATCGCCGATCACCACCGCTACTCCGACAAGTCTTTCCCGTGGTACCGCAATGAGAGCCCGGACGGTTCGACGCCGCTCATGCGGCTCGGCCTGGGAGATGTCACCTTGCCCTGTCTGTATCGGCTGGACGAGATCGGCGAACGGGCCAAGGAGATCGGTGAGGTCATCGTCGTCGAGGGCGAGAAGGACGCCGATCGGCTATGGGAGCTGGGCTATGCCGCGACGTGCACGCCGCACGGCTCGATGTGGCCGGTCGACGGCGTCGTCGAGTTCATCGCCGGACTCGACCAGCCGGTGCGCGTGATCCGCGACAAGGACGACAAGGGCTACGCCTGGGCTGCCGGTCTACATCGTGAGCTGACCGATGCTGGTGTCGAGGTCCACGTCTACGAGACGCCGGTTGACGGCAAGGGTGCCGACGTCTCTGATCATCTCGACGCCGGGCTCGAGATTCCCGATCTGGTGCTCATTCCGCCGGAGGACGAGAACGGCGTCGATGACAACGCTGGGAACGACGTCGATGACAATTCCGACGACGATGGCACCGAACTGTTGCCGCCGCCGACCGAGCCGATGGTGGTCGCGCGTGTCGTTGTGCACGATCTCTACCGCGACGGTCTACTGACCCTGCAATTCTGGCGCGGGGACTGGATGCGCTGGCGGGACACCCGCTGGCACGAGGTTGAAGCCTCCGAGATTCGTTCGTGGCTCTATCGGCAGTTGGAGAACGCCGTCTACGAGACCAAACTCGGCCCAAGGCCGTGGGCGCCGACCCGGCACAAGATCGCAAACGTGCTGGAGGCGGTCGCGGCGATCACCCATTTGCGGGCGTCGGTCAATCCGCCGGCCTGGCTCCGGGATGGTCCTGCGCCGGCCGGTGAGATCGTGGCCTGCGCCAACGGACTGCTGCATGCCGGCACGCGAGAGCTGCACAAGCTGACTCCGGCGTTTTTCAACGTCGTGTCGGTGCCGTTTGCATATAGCGCGGACGCGCGCGAGCCGACGAAATGGCTGGCATTCCTCGACCAGCTGTGGCCCGGTGACCCGGAGTCGGTGGCCGCGTTGCAGGAATGGTTCGGCTACGTGCTGTCCGGGCGCACCGACCTGCACAAGATCCTGCTGTTGATCGGCCCGCGGCGAGCTGGTAAGGGCACCATCGCGCGGATTCTCATCGCCATGATCGGCAAGGGTCACGTTGCCGGTCCGACGCTGGCTTCGTTGGGGACCAACTTCGGGTTGTGGCCGCTGTTGGGTAAGCCGCTGGCCATCGTCTCCGACGCCAGGCTCGGTGGCGCGAACACCGGCGTCGTGGTGGAGCGGTTGTTGTCGATCTCCGGCGAGGACGCCCTAACCGTGGACCGTAAGTTCCGCGAGCCGTGGACCGGGCAGCTTCCGACCCGGCTGATGGTGGTGTCCAACGAGTTGCCGCGGTTCGGCGACGCGTCGGGCGCGATCGCCACCAGGTTCGTGATGCTCACCCTGCGGGAGTCATTCCTGGGCCGGGAGAACACCCGGCTCACCGACGAACTGCTGACCGAGTTGCCGGAGATCCTGTCGTGGTCTCTCGACGGGCTGGACCGGCTCACCTCGCAAGGTCGGCTGTCGACACCGGCGTCGTCCGAGGATGCGGTCGGCGCGTTGCAGGATCTGGTGTCGCCGATGTCCGCGTTCGTCCGCGACAGGTGCGAGACCGGCGTCGGGCTGCACATCCCGGTCGACTCGCTGTTCGACGTGTGGAAGCAATGGTGCGTCGAGAACGAGCAAAGGGTCGGCAGCGTGCAGACGTTCGGGCAGAAGCTGATGGCGGTCGTTCCCGTGCTGCGCCGGACACGTCCCGAAGCGGACGACGGCACCCGGTATCGCGCCTACGAAGGCATCACCGTTCGCGCCCACAGTGGCTATGACCGCGGACATGCGCGGACGGAGGGTATGGCAAATAGGTATTGAACAGAACATTACCGACAAAGCTCCGTCCGCGCGTCCGCGGTCGGACTCACTGTGGTTCCGGATTTGCAGAAGGGCGTTTTTAGGCAGCGGTCTGGGCTGGGCGACCCGCCGTCACCGCGATCGTGGCAGTCTGAGTCATGCTGTCCGCTGCGGCGCGCGGATACGGATACAAGCACAAGCGGCTGCGCCTACGGTGGAAGACCATCGTTGACAGCGGGCAAGCGTGCTGTGCCAGGTGCGGGGAGTGGATAGCCCCGGGGACACCGTGGCATCTGGATCACGACGACACACGTGACGGTTACCTCGGTGTCAGTCACGCCAAGTGCAACGTCATCGCTGGTGCCAAACGTGGATACCAAGCACAACAACGATCGTTTGCGATTCGTCATGCGATGTGGGAACGCTGGTGATCGCCGATGAGCCGACGCGGGTTTTTAGATAGCGGCAGGCTTGTCGACTGGCCAGTCGCTCTTTTCTCTCCCCACGTTGTCCGGGGACGGGCGATCTTGCGGCGGATCGGGCTCGCCAAAGCGGGCATGCGGATCGAGCCAGATCCGGACGTTGCCCGCGAGTCTGCGCGAGGGGCCCTCGTCGCGGAACGTCTGGCATGGCGAGAACGTGCAGCAGTAGAGTCCGGTCAGGGGGAGCGGCAATGGGCTGGTATGAAGAGACCGTCGACCTGCTGGAGACGGAGCTGAGAGGCGTCGCCGACACGTTCGCCGGCCTTTCTGCCGAAGAGTGGGCCCTGCCCACCCACCTTGTTCCATTCGACCCGGAACTGCCCCGCTGGACGGTGTTCGAGCTTGCCGGCCACTTCGACATCTCAATCGGGCTGACCCGGATGCTGATCGACAGCGCCCAAGCCGGTCAGCCCGGCCGCGACAGAGTCAGCTTCTTCATATTTCCTCGCTCCGAGGTTGCGCCCGGGGTGTACGAGTATGCGTACAAGATGGTGGAGGGCAAGGCGCCCGGCGATATGCCCGGGGTCCTGGCCGAGACGTTCTCCAAGACCGTGGAGGAATCGCGGGCCAACCCACCCAACACGATCGGGTCGGGTTACTACGCCCTGATGCGCCTGGACGAGTTCGTCGCCAGCCGCGTGGTGGAGGCCGTCGTCCACGGCTTCGACCTCACCGACGCACTGGGCCGTGACCCCATTGCGACGCCGGCCGGCATTGCCGCCACGGCAGCAATCCTCGAGGAGCTGCTGGCCCGGCGGACGGTGAAAGGTAGACCGGCCGACCTGGGCGACGACCTGGCATGGGTTCGTGCCGCCTCGGGACGTTCGGAGCACACTGACCCACGGCTTCCACTAATCGGCTGACGGCCGCGCCGAGCAATGCCGTACTCCACGCGGCGGCAGCGCTGATGTCGAAGACCTGCCTCGCTCACGATGCGGCTATGAGTACGTGCGGTGATAGGCCACAAGCCGCTGTTCCTCATCGCAAACGACCAGTTAGCCGATGATCCTCCATCCGTGCGTGCAGATCCGGCGGCTCGTCGGGTCGCGCTTCATGTGAGCGGCATCGAGATGATCTAGGCTCATACTGAGCCCCGTGAATCTCGCGGCAACTGCACCGGTCTGAATCGACTCGGCCCCATCCCGCGGGCCAGCTTCTGAACCACTAGCCATGTCCACGACCTGCAGGACCACACACACCAAGAGAGCGAGAAGAGCCATGGCAGAGACACCAGGCGCGGTTCCTGGGAATCCCTACGGCGGCATGCCCAGTGGTGGGATCACTCTTCCGCCCTATTACCGTCCGACGCCCGACCTCGTGAGCAACAACCTCTACTACCCGGGGCAGGAGGAGCTCGGTCCCGACGAGATGCGGATCTCGTTCATCGGCAGTACGCCGATTCCAGTCACCCGCTCACAGGCCGGCACCTGCATCATGGTCGAGCTGGGCAACGGCAACCGGTTCTTCTTCGACTTCGGCTCCGGTTGCATGCGCAACATCATCGCGATGGCGGTCCCGCTGCAGACCGTCAACGACATTTTCTTCACCCACCTTCATGTCGATCACTACGCGGATCTCCCGTACCTGTATGCCTTCGCGCCGTGGACGGGGCGCTGGAAGCCGTTGCGGGTGCATGGCCCGTCGGGCCGCACGCCGAAGGACGGCATCAAGCACATGATCGAGGGCATGAAGATGATGACCCACTGGCACACGGACTCCTTCAATGCCTGTCCGATCGGCGATGGTTACGAGGTCGAGGTCAACGAGTTCGATCATCGCGATGACAACGGCATTTGCTACGACAAGGACGGCGTGACCATTCGCCATTGGCAACGGTTGCACACGAAGGACGGGGCTTCGGCCTACCGGCTTGACTGGAACGGGTTGTCGTTCGTGTGGACCGGGGACGGCCGCCCCGACGAGGTCACGATGGAGCTGGCAGAAGGGGTGGATGTCTTCGTGACCGAGGTGCAACCGGACACGGGGAACCTGACGGCGATGAAGTTCGGCATGCCGCCGGTGATGGTCAACAACACAATCGATCAGGCTCACAGCCCGCACTACGCGGTCGGCTACATGTTCGAGAAGATCCAGCCGCGCCTGGCGATGGTTACGCACACCTCCTACGACGAGGAGCTGGTCCCCGAGATCGTCGCCGGGATTCGGCACCACTACCGCGGGCTCTTCCAGTTCGGCGCTCCCGACGTAGTGGTCGTCAACGTCAACAAGGATGCGGTCTGGACGCGCAAGGCGATCATTCCCGAGGCTGGCAACATGTCACGCCCGAGTCCGAGAGAGGCGGCCGGCCTGTTCGACCTGACCCCGACGAATCTCGAAGTGACCTTCCCGACTCCGCGGCACATGATCGGCGACGTGTTGGATCAGACGGTCCGCGACCGGGAGATCGATCCGAAGGAGTACTACCCGGCGGATCTGTATCGCGAGCCGAAGCCCGACTTCCCAGAGGATTTCACGATCGATGTCCGCGAGCTGACCGCCATGAGGATTCGCCACATGCAGGAGCGGCTCGCGGCCAAGCAGGATCAGCTGCAGAAGGTTGTCGAGGCTCTCGAGCAGGCCAAGAGCTAGTGGGACCCGAGCTGACGTTCACCATGGCATGGCTTGGGAGGGAGCAGTGATGGCTGCGACCGGCCGATCCGGTACCGCTATTCCTCTCACCGTGCTGACGGGATTCCTGGGTGCGGGCAAGACGACGCTACTGAACCGCATTCTCAGAGGCGATCACGGCCTTCGGATCGCTGTACTGGTAAACGACTTCGGCTCGATCAACATCGACGCCGACCTCGTTGTCGGAGTTGAGGGCGATGGGGACATCATCAGCCTCGCCAACGGTTGTGTCTGCTGCAACGTCCGCGACGATCTCCTTACTGCGGTGACGCAGGTGATAACGCGGCCCGAGCACCCTGAATACATCCTGCTCGAGGCCAGCGGAGTGGCCGAGCCGTCTGGGATCGCGCTCACCTTCATGGACGAAAGCCTGCGGGACCGCATCAGGTTGGACAGCATCATGTGCGTCGTCGACGCGGAGCAGGTATTCGCTGCGCCCGAGATGATGGAGCTGAAGCTTCGCCAGGTTGCCTTCGCCGACATGCTGATACTCAACAAGGTCGATCTCGTCACCCCCGAGGAGATCGACCAGATCAAGGCATGGCTCGACAACCGGTTCCATCGCTACCGGCTCGTCCAGGCATGCGGCGGTGACGTACCCCTGGAGATTCTGCTCTCGGTCGGTCGGTTCGACCCCTCCCAACTTGTTGACACACCTACGTCCGACCAGCTCCGCCGTTCTCGTGCCTGTGACGATCCACACTCCGCGCATCAGGTTCGTGAGGATCGGCACGATCACGTGCAGGACTTCAAGACGTGGAGCTACGAAACGGACCAGCCTCTCTCCTTGGAAGCCCTGCGGGAATCGGTGAGCAAGCTGCCGGCCAGCGTGTACCGATGCAAGGGCGTGGTCCACACCACCGAGGAACCGGGCCGACGGGTCATCCTCCAGGCCGTGGGCAAGCGAATCGACATCGCGGTCGAGCATGAATGGAATGGCCGAGACCCACGGACCCGGATAGTCGTCATCGGAACAGGCGATGGAATGGATGAAGCTGCCCTACGCAACGTATTCGACGAATGTTCGCAGCGGGTGCCCATTCGGGGGTAATGGCGCGGTTCAGCACTGTCATCTCGCCTGAACTGAGAAAGCCGCTGAGGGACGCCAAGTGGGATGTCCGCTCATCGGTGCGAGTTCAGCCAGTTTCAGGGCGTGCGCACCCGTCTACCCGTGGCAGACTCGGTAGTCCAAGTGCGCAGCTACCCTCTACGAGGCCAGCGCTTCTGGAGCTGCGGGCCACAGGGGTCGAGGGCTTTGGATCGGCCGCCGCGGCTCAGGGATTTTCCCGCCTTGGCACTTCGGCTGCGGAATCGCCGCCGTGATGGCTGGTTGCCAGGCGCTGGCGGCGCTGTTGGACGGTTTGGAGCAGAACCTTGGCGATCAGTCCGATCAACACCAGGTCAGCGACCATCTGGATGGTGACTAGGACCCTGGCTGCGTCGGACGTGGCCGAGATGTCGCCGAAGCCGACTGTGGCGAAGACGGTGACGGTGAAGTAGATCGAGTCGATGCGGTTGAGGGGCTCGGTGAAGCTGGAATCATCGGAGCTGGCCATCACGACGTACGCCCCGGCGAACAGAAAGATGAGCAGCGGCACGCTCACCGCGACGGCTTCGACGGCACGCAACCGCGGGTACGGCGACCGCGCCACCGCAACGATCTGCAAGCCCACGACGACAGCGACGACCAGCAGCGCCAGGATCATCTGCATCACGGCAGAGCCGTCGTCGAGCTGCTCGTCGATGGGGGCCACCACGTACAGGATGCTCAAAACCACCGTCACCAGTGCCACCCGGACGATTGAGCCGAGCGCACGTCGCCGGACCTGGCGGCGGTCGATCACGTCGGCGGCTGGTGATCGTTCAATCACAGCTGAAGGGCCATCCCCGGTGTCGGCCATCGTGCTGATCACGATAAGAGCCGGTCACAGCGCGAGCAATCACCCGCAGCAGGTGACCGCGCGACCGGACCGTCGGCTGGGGCCACCTCGACTGTCAATCCGGCACGCTCATCCTTCGGTGGGTGAGGCCGGACCTCTCCTGCGGGCGCACGTAAGACGGAGGTCGACCATGCGATCCAGAGACTCGAAGAACGCGATGCACAAGCCGGGCACGGAGTTCCTTGGGATGATCGGGCGGACGGCGGACCAGTTGAGCCCGGCCTGACCGCCTCCGCTGCGCGGTGGATCATCAGCCTGAGGAACGTGGGGCTCCCTGGCTGCCCTCCGAACGCACTCATCTCGGCACGTCCAGACAATTGCACCTAGCCCGGTGGAGCGGTCGAGCTGCCACTGTGTGCAGCGTCTCGGGGCGAAGAATTATGTCGACGGTGGCGGAGATCGCAGCGAGCTGTACGTTCACATTGGCTGCTAGAATTCAACATGTGGTGAATTACTCGAGATGCTGCCCGGTGTGCGATCGGCCGGTGCCCGAACAGCACGGCGCCGGGAGGCCAGCGGTCTACTGCTCACGCCGTTGCAGCTCGGCCGCCGAACGTTCCCGGATGGCCCGGCGCCTGGTGCTCGGGCAGATGGTCGAACAGCGCACGAGGAGAGGTCAGACCTGAATGAGTGCCTCGACGGTGACGGTGGCCGAGATTGCCGCCGCGATGGGCCGGCGGCCCGCCGACGTGGAGCTGGAGGCCGCCGAGCTGGGCATGCTCGTCAAGCCGGACCGGGCGGGCCGCCCGAGTTTGTCGGTTGCCGACGCCCGCGGCCTAACAACCGGTGAGGTGCGGCGCCTCCTCGACCACAATCGGGCCTGGGAACAGCATCAGCGCGACACAAAACGATGGGTCGAAGGACGGAATCGGGCTCTCGCCGAAGCCGCCCGGAAGGTGCGTTCGACGGCGGGCACCCGAGGGTCGGGGATCGTCTCGATCATGGCGCGCGAGGCCGCAGTCGAAGCCGGACGGAAGTATGAGAAGCACAACCCAAGGCCATTATTCGGCGACGGCGTCTACAGCGTGAACCTGGAGTACGTCGAGGAGGCACCCGCATGATCGAATACGGCGCCGAGGTGGCCGCCGGGATCCGCACCCCGCCTGCGGTGTTCCGGGGGCTGATCGCCCAGGCCAACATGACGACGAAGGAGTTCGCGGATCTCGCCGATTCCCGCGGATTGCCTGCCGCAATCAGGATCGCCGTCGGACAGGTCGAACAGCGCAACCGCGGCCGACACCTCGTCGAGGCCCGTCGCCGCTTGGTCGAGTACTACGAATCCACGCCGTGACATCCGGGGCCGCTGGCGGCGTCAAACCCACCCGTCGGCGGATTGGACATGTCGCCGCCGACACCAGGGAAGGCATGGTCGACAAGGGGTGGCCCTTTTCGCTCACTGTGACTCGACCAGCGCCGCCAGCCCCCGATGGGCCGCCCCTGACCACCAACCGGCGGCGATGACACGACCTTGGAGAGAGAGCCCCTCGGTGTCACTACCATTCGAAGCAGGCCGCGACCTCGGCATCCATCTGTGACTGGTCGGGGAAGCCCTCCGCGTTCCAGCGTGCTATCAGGTCGTCGGCGCATTCGTTACCGGCCGCAATCAGGTCGGCGACGCAGTCGTTGAAGGCGTCCTCAGACCGTACACGAGAGTCGTCAGAGGGCAGCAGTGGTCACGCGTCAAAGAGCGGTGTTTCCGCAGCTCAGAGGCCGAAAGTGCAGGTCGCACACAGTATCGCAACGACTATGTGACACAGATTCAATCCCAGTATCGCCCACCACGACGAAATGGCCTCTGACCAGCGGGAACGCAAGGTCAGGGGCCGTTCTCATTCGGCTGGCGTGCCAGATGTATGCCAGTTAGTCCTTGGCTTCCCGCGTAGCGGAGCCGCCCACCCATGCGACGGGTGAACGGCTCCTCGGCACCGACCTAACGGGAGGTCGACACCGTGGAATCCACCGTACCGAGCGGCCATCACACCTCGGCGGAACTGCTGCGCCTAGTCGGCGCTGTGCGCTGGCTGGCATTCGACCGCACCTTGCCACCGCTGGAGGCGCTGGGCAGAATCCGTGACCTCTTCGCTGGCTACGACGATCACGAGGGGGGCACATTTGGTCCGTTTGCCTGACGCGGCGGCTCGCCGTGTGCGAGCATTCCGCGGCTCGGGCCAACCAAGGAGAGATCACCGCATGACTTCCTGGGCCATAGCCGCGGTCATCACGGCGCTTACGCTCGCCGCGTGTAGCGGTGGGGGTGAAGGCACCGAAACGACCACCACCGCGCCGGCCGTGGAGACTTCCGCGCCGACGCAGGCGCAGGAGACGGCACCGGCAGGAGCCGAAGAGGTCGATGTCTTCGACCTCGAGGTCGGCGACTGCCTCACCGATTACCGGGCCACCGAAGGGGTCGTAAGCGTCCCGACGGTGCTGTGCTCGGAGCCGCACAGCGGGGAGATATACGCCGTTGTGCCCCTTCCCGAGGGGGATGGGAATTACCCTGGCGTGGAGGCGATCTCCGCCCAGGCAGAAGAGATATGCATCGCGGAGTTCGAGGGTTTCGTCGGGCTGTCTTTTGAGGAATCGATTCTTGAGTTCAGTTTTCTGGCACCTGAAGAGACTGAGTGGGACGCCGGCGACCGGGAAGTCCTCTGCACGGCCCACGACCCGGCCGGCCAGACGACCGGAACGCTTGCTGACGCCAACCGCTGAGACTCCTGATACCCGTGCCGCACCCTTCCATCATGCGAACATCTGTTCGACACTGGATGGGTGGAGTATGTCGAGCCGCCCCCGCCGTGGGAGGCCGGACGACAAGGGATCCTCAACAGCCGCGCCGCCCGCATGCCCGAGCACACGTTCAAAACGCCGGTGCCGGTCGTGGCCCGCATGGCACTGATCCGTGCCGGTGAGGATCCCCAATCGGTGATCGGCCGGGCGCTGGACCGGTTCAGTCGCGCGTGCTCGGGGCCACCTCGCGCACCATCACGCAGTTGCCCTGGCCCTTGGGCCGGTCGTAGGTAAAGCCCTCGCGCTCGTACATCGTGCGGGTGCCGTTGTAGAGGAACGACGAGTTCTTCTTCCGGACCCCGCCGGTGTCGTGCGGGTAGCCCTCGACCAGGCCGCCGCCGGCCTGCGCGATCAGCTCGACGGCTCCGCGCAGCGCGATCGCCGCCAGGCCCTGACCGCGAAGGCCGCGCTCGACCAGGATGCAGGTGACCCGGTAGTCGGGCAGTCGCTCGGCAGTGGCCACGTACTCCTTGCGGTGATGGATGTTGGGCAGCTCCTCGGGTGATCCGTACTCCGCCCAGGCGACGGACCGGTCGCCGTCGTAGACCAGCGCCGCGTGCGCGATCGCGTCGGCCACCAGACGTTGCTTGAGCGCCCGGTTCCCCTCGGCGCTCTGGCCTCTCTCCGCGCAGTCGGGATGGAAATAGGTGCACCAGCAGCTGGCGAACATGCCCTTGTTCCGCTCGACGAGAGCGGCGAAGTCGTTGAACGTCTCCGGCGTGAGCGCCTTGATCGTGAAGTCGGACATGCCGGCAACGTACCCCCGATTGCGGACGTTCGGCGTCCGGTAGCTCACGCTGCCAGGGCGGCGTACGCGCCGTCGCGGCCGAGGAGCACGGCCGGCGTGCTCTACGACCCGACCCGCCTCGATCGTCGCCCCGAAAGACCCGTCCGAACGGCTTTCCGGGACGAGGACCCGTTGCGAAGCGGGGTCCTTGGCTCCGACTTCGAGGTGCTGCCCAGCCGGGACTACTCCGAGGCGTACCGCGAGACGCGCTGGCGCTGCGGGTGCCCGGCGACGTTCGCCTGCGCGGCCCCGATCCCCGCGCAGTCGGTCCGCAAGCTCACCGTGACCTGATCCCGTGGAGGGCCTTCGGTCTTGCCGCACGGCCGGAGGCCCTTCCGACCCCATGCCCACGGCGTCGGCCACGACCTCGCGGGTCTTGCTATGGGAAGGTGTGCCAGCGTCGGCACCCCTTTCCAGCCCGCCACGTCCACCCTCGGCCATCCGCTCCCGCGCCTTCGGTGCCTCGATCGCCTCGATGTCCTTGGCGCACACCCGGTGGACGAAGCAGGAGAACACGTGCGTCAGCTTCGGTTAGGACCAGAACGCCGACGTCGCCGCAGGATTCTCGTCGAAGAACCACCCCTCGGTCACCTTGCCCCCTGAGCAGTGGAAGATCCAAGCGGACCGCATCTCTAGCGAGCCCTTGTCCCGTCGATTCATCGTCACGTTGGTCAATGCGACGGCGTGCTCGTCGTTGGCCAGGACATCGTGGAGGTCGAACGACAGTGAGCTGCCCTCCTCCGCTACGCCTGTCCACAACGCTATGAGCGCATCACGTCCTCGGATGTCTCCCGCCCACTGGTCTTCGCCTGGGATATGCCAGACCAAGTCCTCCCCAAGGACGTCCTGCAAGACCTTGGCATCCATGGTCAGCCGCGCCGCGATCAAGCGCCTGATCAACTCGACGTTCGGATGCTCTGTCATCACACAGTCCTTATGTTTGTCCTCACCGCAGCCATGCTAGGACGAGGGCTCCAACGAGCACGAGGAACACGACGGTGACGATCAGCCGTCGACTGCGTGGATCCACGGGTATTGATCATCCCTTGCCAGCACAGCCGGTCGCACCTGGACCGCCCATCGTGGTTGCGGGTCCCACCCCGCCTCCGCCCGTGATCGCGTGGTTGCCTGCGGGGAACATCTACGAGGGCTCGCCGCCGAGGTGCAGATTTCATCCTGGTCGGATGACGATCTCCGGCCCAGCATCGTGTTCTCTTGTGACACAACTTCGGGTGGGTGAGCTCATGTTGGTTGTCGCAGGTAGTGACCGAAGGTTTTCCGGACGAAGAGTCCCGATACTCGAGACCCCAGCCCCGGTCGGGATTGAGTGCGAGGGGTGACGGAGGGTTCGGGGTCCATGATGATGTCCAGCCCGTAGCGGTCATGGCTGAGGGGCAAATGGAACGTTACCTGGTGGATCGTCTGCTCGTGAGAAGGGAGGCGATATGACTCAGTCCAGTCACGAGCGTCCTGATCAACGGGTTTGGGGTGCTCTTCGTGATATTCAACTCGTTCGGGTTGGGCCTCAGGCTTCCGGTCGGCAAGCTGCTGGCAGAGGCCTCTGCCCATCGGAAGATTGCCGTGTGGGCGTTGGTGATCAATTTCGTCATCATCCCGCTCCTGTTCATCGGCTATTTGCTGACGATAGCCTCGTCCATTCCTGGAGAGATCAAGGTCGGGTTCTGTGTCGCAGCCCTGTCTGCAGGTATGCCTTTCGCTCCCCTCCTCGCCCGGTTAGCCAAGGCGAATGTCAGCATCTCCACCACGTTGTTAGTGGTCTTGACTGCCGCGACCATTATCGCCCTCCCGCTAGGGTTGCCCCTCGCGATCGATGCGGTTGAC
The DNA here is from genome assembly GCA_963819885.1 of uncultured Actinomycetota bacterium. Taxonomy (GTDB): domain Bacteria; phylum Actinomycetota; class Actinomycetes; order Jiangellales; family Jiangellaceae; genus JACVRX01. The sequence goes on from CAWFXV010000024.1 coordinate 120,275, forward strand.
GCGCAACTCAAGACCTCTGTCTGGGATGTTGCTTGGCCGCTGCTGCTCTTTTTGCTCCTGCCGCTGGTTCTCGGGTGCGCCTTCAGGGTCTGGTGGCCCGACCTGACGCCGCCCTTGGCACGGTGGGTTGTCCGAGTTGCAATTCTGTGTCTGCTCTTTAATCTCAACTTCACGCTGGTTGCGTATTGGAATCAGTTCGTGCAGACCTGGGGCACCGAGAGCTACATCGCGGCCCTTGCCGGCCCATTCATCGGCCTCGGGTGTGGCTACCTTCTCGTTTCCAGTCTTCGAGTCAAAGACGTGGGAATCAGGCATGCGACCGAGGCGACCACGGCGGTACGCAACATCTCTCCGATGCTCCTGATGATGATTTTTCCCTTTGCAGCCGACCCGCTGGTCACGGTGTCGATCACGATCCTCAACACCATCGGCATCGTGACCGTTCTACTATTCGTCCTACTGTGGAGGCGCGCTGCTTCACCATCGGACACCCACGCAACAACCAACCAGCCAGCAAGCGAAGGCCTGCCCCCGCCAACTGCGACGTGACGAGTGATCCACCCGTCGTCGCCGACCTCCCCGGAACCCGCTGCCGCTGCTAAGGGGCCGTCACCGTCAGCTTGCGCACGCTCCGGAATCGGAGCTTCGCAGGCGAAGTCCCCCCGACACCCGCAACGCCAATCGGCTGGCCGAACGTGAGCTGCGGCCTTTGCGCCTCGAGGGCGTTGAGGACAGGCCACGCTCGCCGCCTGCATGGCGGGCCGGCCATCCCAGCCGTCGCGGAGTGCCAGCGGTAGCGCGTTGCCTTCCCGGCGGGCACGCGCCATCACCACGGAGAACTCTGGCTCGATCACCAGTAGCCGGCGGTCCTCGTTGTCGCCTAGCCGGGAGATCAGCCCATCACGCGGCGCAGTGGCCCCTCACCTTTGGGGCAGCCGGTCGAATCCAGTGAAGGGTTCGCGGATCGTCACGCTGTTTTCGTCCCCTTCGGTCTGCGCAGCAGCCGAGATCGCCTGGATCAGGTCCGCGGTGAGGGTTCCGTAGATCTGTAAGGTGCTTTCGGGTTCGAGGTACTCCGCGTATGCCTCGGCGAAGTGCTCCACCCCGACTTTCATGTGGGTCGCCATCGAGTCGGCGTCCGGGTGAACCTGGACGACGGTCACAACGTCGGAGTCTGGGGCCGTGTAGCCGTAGAAGGAGTGCAGCCGCGGCTCCTGCGGATCGACGATCTCGGAACAGAACGTTGCGAAGTAGGTCTTGAACGCCTCGCGCTTACCGGGCTTGATCTTGTGGGTGCCGATGAAGATGAACGGTGTAGTCACGGTGTCCTCCTGGGATCGGTGACGGGTCGGGCATCGAGTCCAGGATCTGTGCCGTCGCGGTTGCCTCGCTTCGGCACATTGGGCCGACTTCGCAGGCGGTCGTGAGTATTCCTACCCATGGCCCCAGACTGGCAGGATCGGCAGGAAGGCAAGGCGATGAACGAGCACGCTCGCCATCTTGTGGCCGCCCGCGAGCACCACCGCGCGTCGCGGTGGGTTCAGGCGTGTGAGGAGTACTCCGCGGCTGATCGGGTCACACCGGTGGGTATTGAGGATCTCGAGGGCTGGGCCGAGGCGGCGCAGGTCATCGGGCGGGTCGACGAGGCGATGGATGTGCTCGCCCGGTGCTTCGAACGGCGGGCGCAATCCGGCGAGATCCACGAGGCGACGCGCGCGGCGTACTGGCTTTGGAGTGCTCACGTCTTTACACGAGGCGAATTCGCCATCGCGGCGGGCTGGGTCGAGCGGGCCCGCAGCCTGGCGGCGGCACGGCAGTCCGGCGAGTACGGCTGGCCGTTGATCCCGCAGGCGTATGGGTGCTTCGGAGCCGGCGACTATGAGACCGCCAAGGGGCTCTTGCATCGCGCAGTCGAGTTGGGTCTGGGTCGGGGCGACGCCGACTTGGTCACCATTGCGACGACGATGTGTGGCCGCGCGACCCTCAAGTTGGGGTCGATGGACAGCGGGTTGGCTCTCCTTGACGAGGCGATGGTCCGGATCCTGGCCCGGACCACCTCGCCACGTGCCACCAGCGTCATGTACTGCGCCGCGATCGGCTCCTGTTATGAGGTGCATGAGATTGCGCGCGCAGCGGAATGGTCGGTCGCCCTCGACACGTGGCTCGGCACGCTGCCTCAACTCGGTGGCGCCTACTTCGGGAACTGCCGGATCTACCGCGCGATTCTGATGCGCCTGCGCGGGGACTGGTCACGGGCTGTAGCCGAGCTCGAGCAGGCGTGCCGTGACCTGGCCATCGACGGGCAGTTGGTGGCCGGCCATGCCTGGTACGAACTCGGCGAATTGCGGAGACTGCGAGGAGCTCCAGGGGTCGAGGAGGCCTACCAACAGGCGATTGCGTTCGGGCGGGTGGCCCAGCCGGGACTCGCGCTCTACCGGCTGAGCCAGGGCGACGTGCAGGCTGCGGATGCCGGCCTGCACCGGGTGCTGGCCGAGCGGGAACAGGCGGTCGATCGGCTAGTGCTTCTCGAGGCGGCCGTCGAGGTTGATCTCGCCGCCGGTCGAATCGATTCGGCCGAGGACGCCGTTGCCGAGATGGAGAGGATCGCTAAGGCTTTCCCCACGACGGCGGCACGGTCAACTGTGGCCTCGGCCCGAGGAGCGATTGCGTTGGCTGAAGACTGTCCGGCTGACGCACTTGTCCGCCTCAGGGATTCGGTCAACGGGTGGCGGGAACTGGGTGTGCCGTACGAGGCGGCGATGGTCGGCGTACGCATCGCCGAGGCGTGCCGGATACTCGGCGACCAGGACGGCGTTCGTATGGAGCTCCGCGCGGCACTGGCGACCTTCGAACGACTTGGCGCACGGCCGGACGCGGACCGCGCCCGCGAGCTCTTGGCTGACCGGCCCGACGGTGCGTCTGGGCTGAGCCCCCGGGAGATCGAGGTTCTGCGGCTGATCGTGGACGGTCGGACCAACGCTGAGATCGCAGCCGAGCTCTACCTGAGCGAACGGACCGTGCACCGGCACGTCAGCAGTATCCTGACCAAACTCGGTGTCCGTTCCCGCACCGCGGCCGCGATTCTTGCGGTGCAGCGCGGACTGACCTGATGTGGATTTCGGCGCCCTTTGGAGCGAGAGCTGCAAACGTTTTCGCGAAGGCGAAGCCCCCGCGTTTACCGCGGGTCGGGTGGTGGTGCCGACGAGCAACTATGGCGTGCACCCGATGGATGATCTATGGCTCGGGAGCAGGATCAGGATGCTGCAACGTGAGTCCAAGCTTGCGCACGAAGACCCTCCGGCTTCACCTACGAGTGGTCTCTCGATTGATCGAACGCATCATTCCGCGAAGTGGCAGTGTCATACCGCCGCGCAAGAGGTGTAGCCGAAGCGCCCGAAACAAGTAGCCGATGAGCGACCGAAGCTCACGTCGCGCAGAACTAGCATCGACCACGGGTGGCCGAGCAACTCGATAGCGGCGTTGATCGCGCATCCCGACCCCGGCGGCCGATGAGAATCGGCGGTCGCCCTGGTCGGTCTCCCGAGAACCGATTGCAAAGCGCCGTCACCAATCGAGGAGCGCGCGGATGTCACTGACACGGATCCACAACTTGTCCATCTCCCTCGACGGCTTCGCCACCGGCGAGCCGCAGTCCGCCGATGCACCCTTCGGCCATGCGGGCGAGCGTCTACACGAGTGGATGTTCGGTACCCGGTTCTGGGACGCGGGCGGAACCGCCGGAGTCGACGACGCCTTCGCTGAGCGCCACAGTTACGGCATCGGCGCCGAGATCATGGGCGCCAACAAGTTCGGCCCGCCCGGCTGGCGGGACGACCCGGACTGGAAGGGCTGGTGGGGCCCGAACCCGCCCTTCCACACACCGACCTTCGTGCTCACTCACCGCCCGAGGCCCTCGATCGAGATGCAGGGCGGCACCACGTTCCACTTCCTCGACGCCGCCCCGGCCGAGGCGCTCGAGACAGCCCGCGAGGCAGCCGATGGCCAGGACGTCCGGATCGGAGGCGGCCCCACCGTCGTACGCGACTTCCTCGCCGCCGGACTCGTCGACCACATGCATCTGGTTCAGGTCCCGATCGTGCTCGGCCGCGGCGTCCGCATCTGGGACGGTCTGGAGGCCCTCGAGGATGCCTACGACGTCGAGGCGGTCTCCTCCCCCAGCGGCGTCACCCACCTCACGTTCACCCGGAAGGTCTCGTGAACGCCGACACCGAAGGCAGGTCGTTCCCGGGAGCCGAGACTGACGAACGAGCGTTCGCGGACCTGTTCGGTCAAGGTCAACGAGCAGCTGGGGAAGGACGACCGCATAGCCCGTAGGACAGACATCCGGATCTGCTGCAATCCGCGGTGCGTCATTCCGCCGCACTGTCCCGGCCGGGGCGTCCCGCAACGGGATCCGCTTGCGGCCAGGATTGGCCGCGGGCTGTTCTGCTGGGGTTGGAAGACACCCAACTACGTTGGATGTCCGAATCCGCGGGTGTCAGGACTGTCGGCGAGCCACTGGCAGACTGCCTGCGCGTAGATTTGGGGCGCCTCGACGGGAAGCAGGTGGCCAACGTCATCGATGGGTCGGGGTGTCCAGCCCGGCCGTCGGGCGTGCTGCAGGAGCGACGTGGGGTCGATGACGTGATCGTCTGTTCCCCACAGCACGAGTACGGGCACCCGCACCGCATCGAGTGCCTCGTTCGTCGACCTCTGGGTGATGAACATGGCTTTGGTGATTGACGCGAACGCCGTGGCCGTGCCCGCGAGCCGTTCCGGGTGATCGCGGGCCGCATCGAGGCCATCGAGCCACAGGTCGACCTGCGCTCGTGAGACGCGGCTCGGGTCTCCACCGATGAGGTGGGTGCGGCCACTTGAGATGGAGCCCGCGTCTTTGATCGCGGTTCGCTTGGCGTCCAGGATGCGCCGGCCCGCCAGTCGCAACACCATGCGTGTCGTGGGCGGGCCGGATGCGACGACGAGGCGTCCCAGCGTCTGCCACCCGAGCGCCTCGACTCGCGATGTCAGACGCCACGGCAGCGCCGGGGCCACCAAGACGACTCCCCGAATCTTGTTGGGCATGAGCCCCGCGGCCAGCGCCGCCACCAGGCCACCCATCGACCAGCCGTGCAGCACTACCTGGTTCTCGAGGCGGAGCTGTCGGACGAAGGCCGACACGAAGCGCGCGTCGAGGTCCGGCCGTGGCCCGTGTCGATACGGAGCACCGGTGTGGCCTGCAATCGTCCCCGGGAGGTCGACGGAGACCACCGCGCCGAGCTGCCTCAGGTGAGGAACGAGGTCGATCCACATGCTCGCGCTACCGGTCATCGGGGGCACGAGCAGGTGCACTGGTGCGCCGGGCGGCGCGGCCGAAGCGGGATCCGCGCGGACATAGTGCACGGGCACGCCGCACACGCTCGTCGACACGCTGCGCAACCCCGCCCACTGCTGCGATCGGACGCCCGAGTCGTCGTATCGCACGGTGATACCCCCTCCGTTCCCACGGTAGTCGCGGTGCGGATGGAGGCGGCGATGGCGAAGGTGGTCCATGAACCACAGGCACGGATCCACAATCCGTCCGATTCCAAGTTCCGCAACAGCACCCTCTACGGTGCGCAGGTCGTGCGCGACACCTCATGCGCATGTCAACCCGGATCGGACCACATCCACTGCTCCCCGCACGCCCTCAGAGCTGAGTCTTTCCGCCGCCTGTCGGCGTGTAGCAGACCACCGGATCTGCTTGATGTGCGTGCGCCAGAGTTCGGCGACGACCGCGTTCTAGAGAGACAGGAAAGGCGTGAACAAGCGCACCGGAGTGCCTTCCATCATCGCTCGGAGGCGGGCGCTCGGCTCACCCAGGGTTTCGCCGTGGACCGATGCTGTCGCCATCATCGCGGCCATCAGGTCGTCCCCGAGGTGCGCAAGATGCTCGATCAGTGCCTCAGAATCTCGGTACCTCTCGATGACGATGGCTTCGGACTCGTCGTCGTTGAAGTAGATGTCGTACTGCAGCGTCCCATTGTCCTTGGTCCGCACGATCTCCATGCACTGCTCGGATAAGCGCTTGAAGTCGTCGACTTTACCTTCGTGGAACGTGAATCGGGCGATACCCCAGAGGTTCACTCACTGCTTCGACCTCCATGTCTGTCCTGACCGGGCGAGCTGCTCAGCATCTCGGCGAACTCGTGCGCTCGCACGAGGTTCCATCCGCGGTCCGTTGGTGCTGACCTCGGAACCCGTCCTGCGCCTTTCCAGCCACTGGCGTACGGGCCAAGCCTGGCAAGCCTGCACGCTACTGCTACCCGACCACAGCTTCTCGTTACCCTGTCTGCATGCGACGCTTCGACGACGAGGATCTCACCGGGGCGGTGTTCCGCGAGTGCGACCTGAGTAGGGCGCGGCTGGTCGGCGTGGTCATGCAGGACGCCGAGATCGACGGTCTGGTCACCAACCTCGTGGTCAACGGGGTCGAGGTCATGTCGTACGTCGAGGCCGAGCTCGACCGCCGGCACCCGGTGCGGCTGCTGATCCGGTCCGATCGAGCCGGCCGACCTGCGGGAGGCCTGGCGGCAGCTGCGGGACGACTGGGCCACGACTGCCGAGCGGGTCCGGTCCATGCCCGAGGGCAGCGAGCATCACGGCGTCGACGGCGAGTGGTCGATGGTCGAGACCCTGCGTCACCTCGTCTTCGTGCACGACTCGTGGTTCCGGCGCTGCGTGCTCGGGCTGACCGAGCCGTTCACGGCCATGGGACTGGCGTCACCGTTCGTGCCGGACCAGGAGGAGCAGGGGCTCGACCGGTCCGCCCGGCCGAGCCTCGACGAGGTGCTCGACGTGCGCGACCGGCAGGCGTCGGAGATCGAGGCGTGGCTGGCCGAGGTCACGCCCGAGCAGCTCGCGCAGACCGCGCCGGTGCCCGACGGCGACGGGTGGCCCCCGTACGCCAAGGGGCGGACGGTGCGGCAATGCCTCGGCACCGTCCTCAACGAGGAGTGGGCCCACCACGGCTTCTGCGTGCGCGACCTCGACAAGCTGTCGCGTCAGGAGGCTCCGTCGGCCCAGCGATGAGCGAACAGAGCAGCTCCGCGGGACGCCCGCTCCTGCCGCGATCCGACCGGAGCGTCATTCCGGCTCCCCTCTGTTGTCAACCCGCGTCTGCTGAGGGACCTCTCGGCGGTGGTCTTCCCGGCTCCGCTTAGCGGGTTGTAGCGTCGGTTTCGCGGGTCCGGGAAGTGGCTGATCCGAAGTGTCGATGTGCGGGGGCAGGTCGACCGCGCTGGATGTCTAGAGTCGCCCCGCAGTGCCCTCCCGGGCCCGCGCTGGTCGAGTCTGTGAGTGCCGCGCGCTGGGCGTCGGCGACGAGCTGGCGGTAGATGGCATCAGAGATCCGCCGCTTCAGGCAGCGCATCGCCTCCATCGGCTTCTTGCCGTCGGCGCGCTTGCGTCGGTAGTAGGCCCGGCCCTCGGTGTCGAGGCGCAGTCTGGGTGACGGCGGCGATGTGGATCATGTGGTTGATCCGCCGGTTCCCGGCACGTGAGAGGCGGTGCCGGTTCTGCTCACCGGAGGAGGCGTCCAGGGGTGCGGTGCCGGTCCAGGAGGCGAACCGGTTCCGGTCAGCGAACCGGGTGACGTCCCCGACGTCGGCGAGGATCCGGGCGGCCACGACGGGCCCGACGCCACGGAGGTCCATCAGCCGTGAGCCGCGGGCCAGGACCATGGTCTTGAGCTCGGCGGTCGCCTTCTTGATCTTCGTGTCGACCGCGACCAGCTCGGCGAGCTCCTCGGCGGCGATCCGGCGTCGGGTCTTTCCGGCGAGGTCACGAGGGCGGACGCCGGCCAGCATCGCCTTGGCCTGCAAGGGAGTGATGTCCGTCTTGGCCTGCCCGGGGAGCAGCTCGGCGAGCAGCGCCTGGAGTCGGTCGACGGTCTGAACACGGCGCCGGGTGAGCGCTTCTCGCCGGTCGGCGAGCATCCGCAACGCCTCGAGTTCGCCGTCGACCTTCAGGACCCGCAGGTTGCTGGTGCGGACCGCGACGACCGCGATCGAGTGCGCGTCGCGGGCGTCGGTCTTGCGGTTGTGGCCGGTGTCGAAGAGCCGGACCCGAGCGGCGAGCTTGGCCGGCACGTCGACCACCTGCTCGCCGGCTTCGAGGAGCCGCTGGGCGAGCGGACGCCCGACGCCGTTGGCGCCCTCGACCGCCCAGACCCGGTCCGGCCAGATCTTCGCGTACTTCCGCATCGCGGCATAGCCGGCCTGGTCGGTGGTGAACCGGCCGGACCCGAGGAGCTTCTCGTGCTGGTCGACGACCTCGATCGTGGCCGACAGCTTGTGGGGATCGACCCCGATGATGACATGCTCCATGTGCTGCTCCCGCCTGTGCTCGTGCCGATAGGGACGGCGAGGTGGGCAGTGCTACTACGAGCAGGGCAGTCCCCTCTGGAGCCACGCCTCGTCAACGGTGCCCGACGGGCTGCAGACCGAAAGAGAGCCACACCCAGCAGCGGGTGGGCAGCCGCATAGAGAGCATCCCGCCGGACACCTGGACCGAGTCTGGCCAGACGCCGATCCTGCGGGAATCGTCTAGTAGCCGCCTAAGACCCAGCCAGTTCAGATAGCCGTCTGGAGATCTCAGCGCCGCGGTCGGCAGCTGCGTGCTGGTACCGCATGGCGACGCCTGGTGTGGTTGGCCGAGGCGGCCCATGAGCTCGGCGAGGATGGCACCGGTCTGGGCGGCCAGCACGGCATCGGTGTGGCGGAGGTCGTGCCAGCGGAGATCCTCGCGGCGCGGCGAGGTCACCCAACGGCACGGCGGCGCTGTGGGGAATCATCACCAGCGCGCTCGCGCTCGTGCTCCCCGTGGGGAAAGTGCTCGAAAGGCCCCGGCAAACCGAAGGCCTTGATGGCCCCTTCGCCCGGTTCCACACTTCGGCACCCGCGGCTGAACCCCACACCGCCAGTGGACGTGGTAGCGAGGAGTACACCTCGCCTATGGATGGGGATGCACGCATGCGAAAGGTTCTTGCCCTGCTCCTCGCTATTCCGTTTCTCGTCCTATTCGGTGCGCCGGCCGCGCAAGCGCAGCCGTGCGAGATCGCCCCGGAGACGCTCGCCGACGGCAACGTCGGCACCGAAGGCACCTGGTTCATCACGGTGACGGGGTGCTCGAGCTCGCAGAAGCTACCGTCGTTCAAGGTTGTCGATGGCAGCCTCCCGGACGGCACGAAGCTGTTCAACTTCGCGACCAGCACGGGACTGATCTTCGGCACGCCCAAAACCGAGGGCACGTTTACGTTCACGATCGAGGTCAAGGACGAGACCCGCGCGACCGACACCGAGACCTTCTCGATCACCATCCAGCCGCCGCCGCCGCTCGTCGTCACCACTGAGACCCTGTCCAACGGGACCGTCGGCGAGTTCTACTGCTGCGGCAACCTGTTCGCAAGCGGTGGGGTCCCTGGCTACACGTGGTCGGTGGTGTCCGGCGAGCTTCCCCCGGGCCTGGAGCTGCCGAGGCGCGAGAACACGATCAGCGGTACGCCGACCATGGCGGGGACGTTCATGTTCACCGTGCAGGTGACGGACGAGCGGGGCACGACCACCGAGAAGGCGTTCACGATCACGATCAACTGAGCGTCAGCGCTCAGCTCTAGCCGCTGGGCCGACCGCGCTTCCGTGCGACGTCGATCCCGATGTAGTCGCCCCCGCCGAGGACACCGTGTCCGGTGTGCAGTCCCATCCGCACGTGTAGGGGCTCAGCTGACGGCCAGTCGAACCCCGCCAGGTCCCGCTGGGCCGCGACCACCGCCCGGAGGGCCTGGATGGGATTGTGGAACGTGACGAAGAAGGCGTCGCCCTCGGTCCGGATCACGTGACCACCCTCAGCGGTGATGGCAGCCTGGATGATCTCGTCGTGACGCTCCTGCATGGCTCGGTATCCATCGCCAAGCGTTTGCACAAGATCCGTGGAGCCCTCGATGTCGGTGAACACGAACGTGACGATTCCGGTGGGTGGCTCAGCCATCGCCGCGACCGTCCTCCGCGCGCAGTGTCTCCGCCAAGCCGTCTTCGAGTGATCGAACCGACCAGCCCAGCTCCTGCTTCGCTTTCGTCGGGTCGCCGAGGTAGGTCGCCCTCGACGCTCGCAGTCCTTCTGCGGAGTACGTGTTCGGGAGTCGCACGAGACGTTCGGCCAGTCGTGCCACGGGCTCGATCAGCCGCACGGTGAGGGCAGGGACGACGACCGGGCGCGGCCCGCGGGCGATCGCGGCGGCGGCTGACAGCACCTCGGCCAGCGAGCGCTGCGGGCCTGCCAGCATGTACGCCTCACCGACGACGCCGCGCTCCATGGCAAGCACATGGCCATGAGCGATGTCGTCCACGAAGGCCCAGCAGAACCGCCCGCCAGACGAGACGACGACTCGGTGGCGACGCAGGGTTCTCCGCAGCAGCGCCCCGGTCTGGCTGGTGTCGCCGGGGCCGTAGACAACTCCCGGCATGACAGTGATCGCGGGGGCCCCAGCCGCGGCAGCCGCGGCGACAAGCTGGTGCGCCTCTGCCTTGGTAGCGTCGTAGACCGTCACGTGCTCACCCGAGAAGTGGTAACTCTCGTCGACGGTCCGCCCTCGCGTGTCGGAGTTCACCGCAAGGGTGCTGGTGTAGACCAGGCGTGGTACCGCGGTCTCTCGTACCGCCGCCAGGACCCCGCGCGTCCCGTCGACGTTGACGCGGCGCGCCTGCGCGTCCTCGCGGGCACCCACCCGGTACCACCCGGCTACGTGAAACAGCCCGTCGGCACCGTCGGCGACCAGCCGCAGGCTTGCCTGGTCGGCCAGATCGCCACGCACTAGCCGCACTCCTTTGTCGGCCAGCACGCGAGCCCGCCCGGGATCGCGGACCAACGCAGTCACGGTGTGGTCCGCCTGCAAAAGCAGTTCCGCCAGCCTGCCGCCGACGAAACCAGTCGCTCCCGTCAGTGCGTATCTCATCAGTCGCGCCTGCGTGGTGGCGCAGAAGTGGTCTCTTCAGGTTCGGTGACGTCGGCCACTGTCGCGCCAAGGCCCCGGACGAGTTCGTCGCCGTTGACTGTCGCCGCGACGCCGGGAGCGCCGGCACCGATCGAGACCACGCGACCGCGTAAACGCTCGTCGGCGACCACCGGCCATGATCGAAGCGAACCGAAGGGCGTTATCGTGCCTCGCTCGTATCCGGTGACGTCCTTCGCCGTTGCAGCGTCGGGCATGGACAGCCTGCTCACTCCGAGCAGGGCGCGAAGTTTCGGCCACCCGATCGTCCGGTTGCCGGGAACGAGCACGAACAGGAAGTCGTCGTCACCGCGGCGCACGACAATGGATTTCACGACCGCCGCCGGCTCGACGCCTCGCGCTGCCGCAGCCTCGGTGAGGCTGCGCACCGGCCCGTGACGCACGATGTCGAAGGGAATCTCCGCAGCCGCGAGCGCTTCCACTGCGCGCTGCTCGCTCACGAATCCGGAGTGTAGAGACACGGCCGGCCGGGAGTAGCCCCTGCGCACCCCGGCCAGCCGTGCGTCTGCGGCTGCTTGGCAGCGGATTAGCGGCCCTTACCCGAGGTCACGCGATGCATGCCGGGATGGTTCACGCCGGTCAGCGGTGCGGCAGCCGGCCACGCGGTTTCAGCGGCGTCGTGGGCAGCGGCGGGGCCGGCAGCGGGTCACCGTCGTACCCGCGAACGTGTCCGAACCGTTCGTTGCTCGCGGCCCACTCGGTCCGGAATCCGACGATCTCCTCGTGACTACGCCCGACGAAGTTCCACCACATGACGATCTGTTCCTCGAACGGCTCGCCGCCCAGCAGGAGAAGCCGGCTCGGACCGTGCGCTCGCAACGCAAGGTCGGAGCGGCCGGTGCCGAGGTACAGCAGTGGGCCAGGAACGAGTTCGACGCCGTCGACGTCGACGATGCCGGACAACGTCAGCACGGCGTGCTCGAACTCCGGCCGGAGCGGCAGCTGCACGTCGACGCCGTTGGCCAATACTGCCTCTGCTCCGACGAGCGGGCTGTACACCCGGGCGGCCGACGCCGCATGGCCCAACGAGCCCATGATCACAGTGATCGAGACACCCGTGTCGGTCAGTTTCGGAAGGTGGGAGTGGTGTTCGAAATGCGGATCGACGCTCCGATCATGCTCGGGTAGCGCGACCCATAGCTGCACCCCGTGCAGAAGCGGTGAGCGGTGGTGCGGCGACTCTTCCGAGTGCGAGATGCCTCGGCCCGCGGTCATCAGGCTCAGCTGCCCGGGCTTCAGAAATTGGTGGCTGCCCAGGCTGTCACGGTGCAGAACGTCCCCGTCGACCAGCCAGCTCACTGTTTGCAGACCGGTATGCGGATGCGGCGGTACCCGCATGCCAGCTGACGCAGAAACGTCCTCGGGCCCGTACTGGTCCACGAAACACCAAGCGCCGACCATTCGACGGTCGCGGTGCGGCAGAGTGCGCGTGACCACCATGCCTCTGGTGCCCAGCACGACCTCGCGGCCGTACAGCAACTCCTGGACCGGTTCCCCGGCGACGGACGAACGTCCGCCGCAGACGGCCTCCTCAGGAGCAAGCTCGAGGTTGCTCACCCCGCGACTGTAAGACGCCCACCCCACATCGGCCAGCGGGCGCCGAGCCCGCGGGCTAGAGCCTGGTTACCTTCGTGTTCGGGTACGTGACCCGTCGGATCGTCGAGCCGAAGTCCACGAGCACGATGCTCTCGGACTCGACTCCGATCACCCGGCCAAGGCCGTGGCGATCATGGGTGAGCCGATCATCGACCGTGAGGCGCTCTACTGGTTTCGCCTCGCGCAGGACGTTGAACGGACTCGCCGGCAGGACAGGGCGCCGGGCAGTGCGTTGAGTCATAGGGCCATACTGCTCCCCCACCACACTGACGTCATCCCGTGGGCCTGGGTTTTCGCCGATTGTGGTCGGATTGGGATCAGCGCGCCCACGGGCTGTTCTTGCCGGGGTTGAGCTTGTTGTGCCGACGCATGTGCATGTGCCGCTGCTTCCACACCGATATCTCCTGCGCTCGCAGCCGGGCGTCGGTTCGTCGCGCCTGGAATGCCGCCTCCCGGCCGAGCTTGCGCCAACTTTCCAGCCGTCGCTCGTCGAGCTCGCCCTCGTCAACGGCCGCCACTACCGCGCAGCCCGGCTCGGTGTCATGGGCACAGTCACGGAATCGGCACCGCGCCGCCAGCTCCTCGACGTCTGGGAACGCGATCGCAACCGCGTCCTCGTCGGCGACAAGGCCGACCGAACGCAACCCGGGCGTGTCGAGCACGACTCCTCCCGTCGGCAGCACGACGAGTTCCCGGTGCGACGTGGTGTGCCTGCCCTTGCCGTCGACCCGTCGGGTGCCACCCGTCGCCATGAGCGAGACACCAGCGAGGGAGTTGGTGAGCGTCGACTTCCCGGCGCCGGACGGGCCGAGCAGGACGAGCGTGCGTCCAGGACCGAGATAGGCGCGGACGGCGTCGGCCCCTGCCCCAGACTTCGCGTCGATCGCCAGGACATCTACGCCCGGGGCTGCGGCCATCACCTCCGTGCGCATGCCATCCGGATCGGGCACCAGGTCGGCCTTGGTCAGAACCACGAGCGGCTGGGCGCCGCTCCCCCAGGCCAACACGAGCAACCGCTCGATGCGGCCGATCTCGGGCTCGGGGTCCAGGTGCTCGACGACGACCACGAGGTCGACGTTCGCCGCCAGTGCCTGGGCGTTCGACGTCGCGTCGGCACTGTCGCGCACGACATAGGTGCGGCGGGTCAAGACCGCCTCGATGGTGGTGCGGTCGTCGGGCCAATGCCGGACCGCGGCCCAGTCGCCGACAGTCGGGGCCGCGGTGCGGTTGGTCGCCATGCTGGCCAGCACCTCACGGCCGAGGGAGGCGCGGAGCGGGCCGTTGGCGCCGAGCAGGTCGGCGCCGCCGCGGTCGACCCGGCTCACTCGGGCGGGAATGTGATCGCCGTCGCTGGTGAATTGATCGAACGCGGCGGCGAAGGAGCTGTCCCAGCCGAGCTCGGCTAGGGACGAATGATGAGACACGATCGGACCTTCCATGATCTGGGGCCCGGCGCCGCCGGTGGATCAGACGTCGAGGGGCGCACGGTCGGGTGGGCATGCGGAAACGGTTGACCAGGTCATCTCGGCACACCTCCCGTCCTCGTCGCGTCCTGACCGCCGATCCGGCGTCGTCTCCACGGTACGGCTTAGGTGGTCTCGTTCGCGACCGGCTTTCGCCGGCGCATACGGTGTGGCTGTGGCCGGCACGCACGTCGTGACCAACCAGCCGCCGCCGCTGGTCGGCCGCGACCTGCTCGCCGACGACCCCGCGCTGATGGAGTCGGTGGAGCGGCTCGGCGCCGGCGCCTCTCTACCAGCTCTGCACGAGCTGGGGATCTTGGCCGGCTCGGCGCAGGCTCGCCGCCTCGCCGTCGAGGCAGACACGAACCCACCCGTGCTACGGACCCACGATCGCTACGGCAACCGGATCGACGAAGTCACGTTTCACCCGGCCTGGCACCAGTTGATGACGACCGCCGTCGAATCGGGGCTGCACGGCTCGCCGTGGTCGTCCGGCGAGCCTGCGGCGCACGCTACGAGAGCAGCGGGCTTCCTGATCTGGGGCCAGGTCGAATCCGCGCACCTGTGCCCGATCTCCATGACCTACGCGGCCGTCCCGGCGCTCCGCACCGACCTCGCGGTGTCTGCTGCTTGGGAACCGCGGCTCACCGCGGCCGAGTACGACCCCGGTTTGCGTTCTCCCGGCGACAAGCGCGGCTGCCTGGCCGGGATGGCCATGACGGAGAAGCAAGGAGGCTCCGACGTCCGGGCCAACACGACCCGCGCAGACCCCACTACTGACGCTGGCTGGTACGTGCTGACCGGGCACAAATGGTTCTGCTCGGCACCGATGAGCGACCTGTTCCTGGTCCTTGCACAGGCACCCGGCGGACTGACCTGTTTTGCCGTTCCCCGGGTGCTGGACCACGGCGTCCGCAACCCGTTCCACCTGCAGCGGCTCAAGGACAAGCTCGGCAACCGAGCCAACGCGTCGGCGGAGGTGGAGTTCGCCGAGACACTCGGCGTGCGCCTCGGTGCGGAAGGTCGGGGCGTTGCGACGATCATCGAAATGGTGGCCGCGACCCGGCTGGACTGCATCCTCGGCTCGGCGGCGCTCATGCGCCGGGCAGTCGCAGAAGCCGGCTGGCACGCGGCTCACCGGTCGGCGTTCGGCGCGCTGCTGTCCGACGCTCCGCTGATGCGGGCGGTCCTCGCCGACCTGGCCGTCGAAGCGGAGGCGGCCACGGCGGTGGCGATGCGGCTCGCCGCATCGGTCGATGCCGGGACCGACCCGCAGGAGCGGGCGTTACGCCGAATCGGCCTTCCGGTGGCCAAGTACTGGGTCTGCAAGCGGGCTGGAAGCGTCGTCGCCGAGGCGCTGGAGTGCCTGGGTGGAAACGGGTATGTCGAAGAGAGCGGCATGCCGCGCCTCTACCGGGAAGCTCCACTGAATTCGATCTGGGAAGGTGCCGGGAACATCCAGGCGCTGGACGTGCTGCGGGTGCTCGCCCGCGAGCCCGACGCTGTCGTCGCCTGGCACGCCGAGGTCGAGGCAGCCAAGGGCGGCGACCGCAACCTAGACGCTGCGCTGGACGAGACCGACCGGCTGCTCCGGGAGGTCTCGGCCGATCCCGCCAGCGGTGCGCATCAGGCGAGACGGCTCGCGGCCCGGATGGCGCTGCTGCTCCAGGCGTCGTTGCTGGTCCGATTCGCGCCGGCACCCGTGGCCGACCTGTTCTGCGTGGCGCGCCTGCGTGATCGGGAGGGCACGTTCGGCGCGCTCCCACCCGGGCTGGATGTCGCCTCCGTGCTGGCTCGGGCCACACCGGAGCCATCGTGATCTGCCCGGCATGCCAAGACCGTCGCCACGACGACTGCCTCGCGGCAGCACGGGCAGCGCCGTCATGGTGCGACTGCCAGCACCAGCCGCCAGACCGACCTGTCGAGCCCGCGACCGGTTACGCCTCGCCCTGATCCGTCACTTACTTGGCCAACATCCCGCTTGGCTTGATTCCTGTCGGCGGCTGAGGCCGACCCGCGCCCGGGTGATCAGAACTCGATCGAGCAGCCAGGGATCTCCCTCAGGTCTACGACTTGCTCGCCGTCGACCTCGATCACGAACGACCCGTCGCAGCTACCCGGCGACAGTGTGCCGTCGAACGTCGCTTTTGCACTGCGGCCATCGGTGGTGGTGCCGGTGCACTCCGCGGTACCGGTCAGATCCACGCCATCCAAGTTCATGTCTGTGGTGCATTCGGGATCGCCCTTGAGCTCGATGCCCTCCTCGGCGAGCCGGTCACGAACGTTGGCCGCGAGGGCTCGGGCCACGGTGTCGTTGGTCGCCTGGTCGACTTGCTCGCCCACTTCGGAGCACGCGGGCATTACCAGCACGGCAACCGCCAGGAACGGGAGGAGTCTGCCCACGCCGCGGATCGTACAACTGCCCGGGCCGAACGAGGCAGCGGCGCGACGTTCCACCAGGCCCGCGGTCCCCACGATATGAGACAGGCGTCCGGATGGTGGACAAATGCTGCCCTTCCGCCGCGCAGCCTGCCATGATCTCGCGCATGTCGTCCGCGACCAGCGTGTACCTCGTGGCCCGTCGCCACGTGGACTTCGGCCGCGTGCGCAGCATGATCTGTCAGCCGGCCTGACCGCGCCCCTGACCTGTCAGCCGGGCGCGCGGACGCGCCGGCCGGGTCGTCGGAGCTGCTGAACCCACCGTCGCCATTCGCGTGCCCCTCAGCTTGCGAGGACCTCGCACATGGCACCCACTACAGCACCCGCGAAGCGCAGGCGCGGCGAGGGACAGTGGGCGCTGGGTCACCTCGAGCCGCTGAACCCGAACGAGCGATTCAAGAAGGATGACGACGGGCTCAACGTTCGGGCCCGAATCGAGAACATTTACAGCAAGCGTGGCTTCGCCAGCATCGACCCGGCAGACCTCCGGGGGCGATTCCGCTGGTGGGGCCTGTACACCCAGCGTCGGCCAGGGATCCCCGGCGGACGCACCGCAGTGCTCGAGCCGCATGAGCTCGACGACGAGTTCTTCATGCTGCGGATCCGAATCGACGGTGGCCAGTTGACCACCGACCAGCTGCGGGTCATCGCCGACGTGTCCACGACCTATGCCCGCGATACCGCGGACGTGACCGACCGGCAGAACGTCCAGCTGCACTGGATCCGGGTCGAGGACGTTCCGGAGATCTGGCAGCGGTTGGAGGCCGTCGGCCTGTCCACGACCGAGGCGTGCGGCGACACCCCGCGGGTCGTCCTCGGCTCACCGGTCGCCGGCATCGCCGCGGCCGAAGTTCTCGACGCCAGCTGGGCAGTCGAGGAGGTCCAGCGCCGCTACGTCGGCTCACCGGAGTTCTCCAACCTGCCGCGGAAGTTCAAGACGGCCATCAGCGGATTGCCCGACGTGGTGCACGAGACGAACGACATCGCGTTCGTCGGTGTCGTCCATCCCGAGCACGGTCCCGGGTTCGACCTGTGGGTCGGGGGCGGGTTGTCCACCAATCCGAAGCTCGCGCAGCGGCTCGGCGCCTGGGTGCCGCTGGCGGACGTGCCAGAGGTATGGGCCGGTGTCGTCGGCATCTTCCGCGACTACGGGTATCGGCGACTCCGCACGAAGGCCCGGCTGAAGTTCCTCGTCGCCGATTGGGGGGCCGAGCGTTTTCGTGCGGTTCTCGAGACCGACTACCTCGGCAGACGGCTCGCCGACGGGCCATCTCCGCTGATCCCGCCGCAGCCGTATGACCACATCGGAGTGCACCGGCAGAACGACGGCCGGTTCTACGTCGGGGTGGCGCCGCTGGTCGGCCGGGTATCCGGCACCGTGCTGCGCAAACTGGCCGACACCGCCGAAGCACACGGCTCGACGCGGCTGCGCACCACTCCGTACCAGAAGCTGGTGATCCTCGACGTCGAGTCGGACCGGGTCGAGGCGCTGGTCAGGGACTTGGACGCCCTGGGACTCTCGGCTCGGCCCAGCCCGTTCCGCCGCTACACGATGGCGTGCACCGGGCTGGAGTTCTGCAAGCTCGCGATCGTCGAGACGAAGGGGCTCGCGGCCGCGACGGTGGCCGAACTGGAAAACCGCCTCGCCGACGTCGCCGACCAGCTCGACACCCCGATCACGCTCAACGTCAACGGCTGCCCCAACTCGTGCGCCCGAATCCAGGTGGCGGACATCGGCCTCAAGGGCCAGATCGTGCGGGATCAGGACGGGTTTCAGGTACACCTCGGCGGTGGCGTCGGGCTCGATGCCGGCTTCGGGCGCAAGTTGCGCGGCCTGAAGGTGACCTCCGCCGAACTGCCCGACTACGTCGAGCGTGTCGTCCGCCGATTTCTGGCCTCCCGCGAGCCCGAGGAGCGGTTCGCCCAATGGGTCAACCGCGCTCCCGAGGAGGACCTGCAGTGACCGAGACCCGCGCCGCCGTCTTCTACTGCCCGTTCTGCGCGGAGGAGGACCTCCATCCGGTCGAGCAGCATGGCGGCTGGGAATGCCGGTCGTGCCTTCGCGTCTTCGCCGTGAAGGTGCTCGGTCTTGCTCCCCAGGTCGCGTCGCTCGCGGGCCCCGCACAGCCAGGAAGGCAGCCATGACGCTGACCCTTGCCGCGAGCCTCGAAGCGCTGGCACTCGACGCGGCCAGAAACCTCGAGCACTCCAGCGCCGAGGAGATCGTGCGCTGGGCGTCGGACACGTTCGGTGACCGGTTCGCCATCACCGCCTCGATGTCCGACGGCGTACTATCGCACGTCGCGGGACGGGCTGCCCCCGGGATCACCGTGCTGTTCCTCGACACCGGCTACCACTTCGCGGAGACCATCGGGACCCGAGATGCGGTCGCCGCCACCTACCCCGTCGAGGTCAAGACCGTCACCCATCCGTTGCGCGTGCCCGAGCACGAGGCCGAGTACGGCCGGTTGTACGAAATCGACCCCGACCTGTGCTGCGCCATCCGCAAGATCTGGCCGCTTGACCGGGCGCTGCGTCCCTACGACGCCTGGGCGAGCGGGGTGCGCCGAGCGGAGCTCGCCTCGCGCGCCGACACGCCTGTGGTGGGCTGGGACGCCAAACGCCGCAAGGTCAAGGTCAACCCGCTCGCAACCTGGACCGACGAGCAAGTCGGCGAATACGTTGCCGAACACGGCATCCTGGTCAACCCGCTGCGACAGATCGGATTTGCCTCCATCGGCTGCGCCCCGTGCACCCGACCGGTAGCCGCGGGCGACGACTCCCGAGCGGGTCGGTGGGCCGGGCAGGCGAAGTCCGAATGCGGGATCCATTGATGAGCACGTACTCGCACGCCTCGATTGTGCCGACTGGAGGGATCTCCACGTCTCTCCGGCGGGGAGGCGTGGGAAAGCCTCCAGTGAGCGATACGGGGAGGCCAAGTTGAGCGCACCGTCCTATCCGTTGGTGCTCGACGTTGTCGGGCGTCGGGTGGTGGTGGTCGGCGGCGGTCCGGTTGCCGCGAGGCGGGCGCTGCCGCTGGTGGAAGCAGGTGCCGACCTCGTCATCGTTTCTCCGTTCATCTGCGAGGCGCTGGCCGACCTGGTCGCCGACGGCCGCGCCCAGTGGCATCCACGGGCCTATGCCGACGGCGATCTCGATGGCGCCTGGCTCGTCCACGCAGCGACCGGCGACCGGCTGACCGACGACGCGGTTGCGGCGGCTGCAGAGGTTGCCCGCGTCTGGTGCGTCCGCGCTGACGACGCCGACCGGTCCAGTGCGTGGACACCGGCGGTTGCCCGGGTCGGCGATGTTCTGGTTGCAGTCACCGGCGGCGGCGATCCGCGGCGGGCCGTCGCTATCCGCAACGCCGTGCAGACGCAGCTGGAAACCGGATCGCTTCCTGTTCGCCGACTCCGCGACGGCGCCGGCTCGGTCTCGCTCGTCGGCGGTGGGCCAGGTGATTCCGGGCTCATCACGACCCGCGGAAGACAGCTGCTCGCCGAGGCGGACGTCGTCGTCGTCGACCGGCTTGCGCCACGCGCGCTGCTCGACGAGCTCGACGCCGATGTGGAGATCGTCGACGTCGGGAAGACCCCGGGCAACCACCCGGTGACCCAAGACGAGATCAACCGCCTGCTTCGTGGAGCACGCGACGGCGGGCCGACGGGTGGTACGGCTCAAGGGCGGCGACCCGTTCGTGCTCGGCCGTGGCGGCGAAGAAGTCTTGGCGTGCCGGGCGGCCGGCATTCCGGTCGAGGTTGTACCGGGGGTCAGCAGCGCGGTCGCCGTTCCCGCGGCGGTCGGAATCCCGGTCACCCATCGTGGCCTGGCCAAACAGTTCACCGTCGTCAGCGGGCACGACGGGCTGGACTGGCCGTCGCTCGCAGCGGTCGACGGCACGCTGCTGTTGCTGATGGGGGTGAGCCGCCTGCGGGACACCGCGGACCAACTGGTTCAGCACGGCCGCGATCCCGCCACGCCGACGGCCATCGTCGAGGACGGCTACGGACCCGGCAAGCGGCTGACCGTCGGGACGCTGGCAACGATCGCCGACCTGGCGGCGGAGCGGAACATCCAGCCGCCGGCCGTGATCGTCGTCGGCGACGTCGTGAGCTTGGCGGCAGCTACGTAGCGACCAGACGCTGCCGTTCCTCCTCGACGTCGAAATTCGCTGTCGGCCACTGCAAGTCCATCGCCTGCATGTGCTCGATGAGCAGCCGGGTCACCGCCCAGTTGCGGTACCACTTCCGATCCGCGGGGACGAGGTGCCACGGCGCTGGGTCGGTGTTGCACCGCTCGAGCGCAGTTTGGTAGGCCTGCTGGAAGTCGTCCCACAGCACCCGATCGTCGACGTCGCCTGGGTTGTACTTCCAGTGTTTGGTGGGGTCGTCGAGCCGAGCAAGTAGACGAGCCTTCTGCTCGTCACGCGAGATGTGCAGCATCACCTTGATCACAGCACAGCCCGACGCGACGAGCTTGGCCTCGAAGTCGTTGATTGCGGCGTACCGGCTGTCGATCTTCGCGGCGGGCGCGAGGTTGCGGACGCGTGCGACCAGCACGTCCTCGTAGTGACTGCGGTCGTACACGCCGACCTCACCGGGCAGTGGCTGCGCCTGCCGAACTCGCCAGAGGAAACCACGCCGCTTCTCCTCCGGAGTTGGCGCCTTGAACGCTTTGATCCGCAACCCTTGCGGATCCATCAGCCCGACCGCGTGCCGCATGACGCCGCCCTTGCCCGAGGTGTCCATGCCCTGGACGACGAAGAGCAGCCGCCGCTTGCCGCCGGTGCGTCCGGTGGCGTACAGGCGCTCCTGCAGGTCGGACAACGTCGGAGCCATCGTCGCCAACTGCTGCTTCGCGGCGAGCTTGTCCCCGGTGAACCCTGGAGTCCCTCGGGTGTCGTACGTCGTCAGGTCCACCGGGCCGGCGGGAACGCGCAGAAGATCGGTCAATTCGGTGGCCGCTTCGCCACGTCCCTGCTTCTTGCCCTTCGCCTTTGCCACCGCTCCTCCTGCCGGCCGCGGGCGCCGATCGCTGGATGATCACGCGCAGGCTAGCGCCTCCCCCACATGCGGACTTGATGCATTGGCACGCTGTGCCCTCGCAAAGGGCACGCTGCAGCGTTGCCACGCAGACCGTTACGCCCCATTTGTGGAACCGCTGAGCGTGCCAATCACACATGGGCGCCGGATGCACTGATGGCTGTCAAGTTGCGTCGCGGGCTAGAGCGACCAGGCGGCTCACCGCCCGGAAGTATTTCTTGCGATAACCCCCCGCGAGCAGTTCTGGCGCGAATAGTCGGTCCAGCGACACTCCGCTGGCGACGACCGGCACCGCGCGGTCATAGAGCCGGTCGGCGAGGACGACCAGGCGAAGGGCGGTGGCCTGGTCGTCGACGGTGCGAAGGTGCTGGAGGTACACGCGAGAGACCCCGTCGACCAGCGGTCCGTAGCGGGATGGGTGCACCGACGCGAGATGCCGGCAGAGCTCGTCGAAATCGTCTACCGTGCCGCCGGCCGTCTTTGCCATCGCCAGGAGCTGCGCGTCTCCGACTGGAACTGGGGCGGCTGGAAGCCCCCGATGCCGATAGTCGTCGCCGTCGATACGCACGACATCGAACCGGGCCGACAGCGAGTGGATCTCCCGAAGAAAATCCTGTGCCGCAAAGCGGCCTTCACCCAGCCTGTCCGGCAGCGTGTTGCTCGTGGCGGCGAACCGGACACCCGCGTCGGCCAGCCGGCCCAACAGGGTGGCGACCAGCACGGTGTCACCTGGATCGTCGAGCTCGAACTCGTCGATGCAGATCAACCTCGATCGCGACAGCGTCTGCACGGTTTGCGCGAACCCGAGTGTTCCGGCCAAGTTTGTCAGCTCGACGAACGTGCAGAAATGCCGCTGCCGGGCAGCCCGCGCCGACGCGTGCCACAACGATGCGAGCAGGTGTGTCTTCCCGACGCCGAACCCTCCGTCGAGATACAAACCCGGCCGATCCTCTGGTGGCGCAGCTCGTCGGCGCAGCCAGCCGCGCCGCCGGTCCGAGCCGTCCCCCGTTTCCTCCGCGAATGCCCGGACCGCTGCCACAGCCGCGGTCTGGCTCGGCTGTGCCGGGTCCGGCAGATAGGTCTCGAACCGGACGGCCTGGAAGCGCGGCGGCGGCACCAGCTGGGCGACAAGGGTCTCTGCCGAAACCTCGGGACGGCGGTCGACCAGGCGTCCCGGCATGCGCGCCAGGCTACGGGTCTGGTGGGATTCGCCCGTGCAACGCATTTACCCGGCACCGGGCTGGCTCGACGGCGACGAGCTGGTCGCCGCCTACGAATACCCCGCCGACGTGCGCTGGGTGCGAGCCAACATGGTGACCAGTCTCGACGGCGCGGCACAAGGATCCGACGGACGGTCGGGCACGCTGTCCTCCGCCGCGGACAAACAGGTCTTCGCCATGCTGCGGGCGTTGTCGGATGTGATCCTGGTCGGTGCTGGGACGGCTCGGAAGGAGCAGTACGGCCCCGAGGAGCCCAGACCGGAGTACGAGGCACACCGCGCGTCACGTGGTCAGCGCCCCACTCCACCCATCGCCGTCGTCAGTGGCCGGCTCGATCTTGATCCGGACGGACCGCTGTTCTGCGGTGTCGGCGAGCCCACGATCGTGTTCACCACTGAGCACTCGCCGGCTGACCGGCGCGCCCAACTCGCCGAACGAGCCCAAGTAGAGGTCGTCGGCGAGGATCGGGTCGACCTGAGACGGGCCCTCGCAGTGCTTGCCCGACGGAGCCTCAATCGGGTGCTGTGCGAGGGTGGTCCGTTCCTGCTCGGCCAACTCGTCGCCGACGGGCTGCTCGACGATCTTTGCCTGACGTTCGCGCCGCTGCTGAGGGGCGGTGCCGCGGACCGGGCTCTCAACGGCGCACCGGTTGCCGATGTCCCGATGCGGCTGCTGCACATCCTCGAGGACAACGGGAACCTCATCACGCGCTGGACGACGGGCAATCCCGGGCTGTAAGCGCCGACAAATCAGTTGCCCGCCGAACTCCTCGCCTGCTGGACTCCAGGTAATAGCGACCGACCTAGGAGACGCGATGCGGCAAGCGTTCATGTCCACCTCGCCTGGATTTACTCCCCAACTCGAGGACATGACGCTCCATGCCAACGTTGAACCTGGGAATTCTGGCGCACGTCGACGCCGGTAAGACCACCCTGACCGAGCGACTGCTACACGCGGTCGGTGTCATCGACGAAATCGGCAGTGTCGACGACGGCACAACCCAGACCGACTCCCTCGCATTAGAACGACAACGCGGCATCACCATCAAGTCTGCCGTCGTGTCGTTCGTCATCGACGACGTCACGGTCAACCTGATCGACACACCCGGACACCCGGACTTCATCGCCGAGGTAGAGCGGGTGCTGAGTGTGCTCGACGGCGCTCTGCTGATCGTCTCGGCCGTCGAGGGCGTACAGGCGCAGACCCGGGTGTTGATGCGGGCGTTGCAGCGACTGCGGGTGCCCACCCTCTTCTTCGTCAACAAGATCGACCGTGCTGGTGCGGGATACGAGCGCGTGCTGAGGAATATCTCGGCGAAGCTGACTCCTGCCGTCACGCCACTGGGTCTGGTCAACCAACTGGGGACTCGTGCAGCCGAGTTCGTCCCGTCGGGATGGCGGCTCGTCGGGCATCACAACGGCCACTGATCGGGCACCCCAGCGCGTCCGTACCGGCCACAATGGGGTGATGCGCCTGCCCGTGATGCCGCCCGTCGCGCCGATGCTGGCGAAATCCGTGTCATCGATCCCGGACGTCGGGTTCGTCGAGCCCAAGTGGGACGGCTTCCGCACGATCGTGTTCCGCGACGGCGACGAGGTCGAGCTCGGTAGCCGCAACGAGCGGCCGATGACTCGGTACTTCCCAGAGGTCGTTTCCGCCGTGACGGCCAATCTGCCCGAGCGCTGCGTCGTCGACGGGGAGATCGTCGTCGTCCGGGGCGACCGCCTCGACTTCGACGCACTCCAGCAGCGAATTCACCCGGCCGCCTCCCGGGTCAACCTGCTCGCCGAGCAGACGCCAGCGTCGTTCATCGCCTTCGACCTGCTGGCGATCGACGACGAGTCGCTGATGGAGACACCTTTCGGCGAGCGGCGGCGTCGGCTCGAGGCGGCCTTGGCCGACGCACGAGAACCGGTCTACGTCACACCGGCGACCACCGACATGGCAACCGCACACCGGTGGTTCGAGGTGTTCGAAGGAGCCGGCCTGGACGGTGTCGTGGCCAAGCCGGTCGATGCGCCGTACACACCGGACAAGCGGACGATGTTCAAGATCAAGCATGAACGGACGGCGGACTGTGTCGTCGCCGGCTTCCGGTGGCACAAGAGCGGGCCGGTCATCGGGTCACTCCTGCTGGGCCTCTACAACGAGAGCGGCGCACTGCAGCATGTCGGGGTGTCCGCCTCGTTCCCGATGGCCCGGCGGGCCGAGCTAGTCGAGGAACTCGCGCCGTACCGGATGGACGACCCGGCGGGACACCCGTGGGAAGCGTGGGCCGAGGCGGAGGCCCATGCCGGCGGGCGCCTGCCGGGTGCGGTGTCGCGGTGGAATGCAAAGAAGGATCTGTCCTGGTTGCCGGTGCGGCCCGAACTGGTCGTCGAGGTGGCCTACGACCACATGGAAGGTGACCGGTTCCGGCACACCGCGCAGTTCCGCCGCTGGCGGCCGGACCGCAAGCCGTCGTCCTGCACCTACGATCAACTCGAGCAGCCCGTGCAGTTCGACCTCGCCGAGGTACTGACTGCCGGGCGGGTATAGATCGGGCCAACAACGGAGGTGCTCCGTGTACGACGTCGTCGTCCTGGTCGAGCAACCCGTCACCGCATGGGACGCTCGGCAGATCACCGCCTTGCACCACGACTCATCCGAGCCGGTCCACTACCACGTCCTGTTGCCAGTCGAGGACGCGGCGTCGCGGGTCGAGGCGACTGTCGGCTCGCTCGCGACCAGCGACATGATGGGCGCGGCGACGATGTATCTCGACCCAGCCGACTTGGAGGAGATTGACCACGAGGTGAGGCAAGCCGGCGAGCGGGCCCTCGAGGAGTCGGTCGAAGCGTTTCGGCAGACTGGAGCGGACGCCGACGGCGAACTCACCGCCGACAATCCACTCGATCGCCTCAACGCCGTCGTACGAACACGGGACACCGCCGAAGTGGTCATCCTCACCCGGTCACACCTCGTCGCCGAGATGCTCCATCTCGATTGGACGACCCGGGCCCGCCGCAAACTCTCCGTGCCGATCCTGCACCTGGTCGCCCAGGAGGAGCCGGACTGGGAGTCCGAGGTCGAGGACGAGCAGGCCGCCGAAGCCCAGGCCGGCGAAGCAGACGACGACGGTCAACAGGGGGATTAGCTGGTCCGCTCAGGCGGTGTCGGTCGGATCGGCGACCTGCCCGATGAACAGCGGTGTTCGGCTCTGCGTGTCGACGATGGCAAAGGCGAACGGATGGTCGGCGCGGATGGTGACGTCCCGAGGCGGTGGGCCTGAGTCGTCGAACCCAATGCCAGTAACGGCGGCGGCCTCGGTTCCCCACTCGTCGACGGTGATGTTGGCGCGGTGAACGGCCTGGCCGATCCACACACCCGGGAGCATCCCGGAGAAGTCCGCATCTGTGCCGAAGGGAACCTCCATGCCGAGGTCCTGCAGCGGCGGCACCAGGTCCAGGTCGGTGGCGAAGTCCCAGCGTGGAATTGAGAGGTCGACCCAGCCCGAGGTCAGCCCGGTCGCGACGTCAGAGAGCACATCGGGGGCAAGCATCTCCACTGGCGTGGTCTGCCCCGTTGGCACCAGCACCCACATGGCGAGATCGCTGTCGGCATAGGGCAGCTCGACCGCCTGCCACATCTCGCTGGTCGCGAACCGCAGATCGTTCTCCTGCCGCATCATCGGCGCTTGGACGACATCGTCGTCCTGTCGCGTAAACGGCTCGATTGTCGTCGGGAATTCGGCGAACGGGAGAGCCCAGTCCCCTTTGAAATAGACGGCGTTGGCCAGCACTGCCTTCGTTTCGGGCGGCAGTTCGTCGAACAGCTTCTTGATCCGCTCGGCCGTCTGTTCCCGCACCCAGGCGTCGATCGCCTCGATCGCCGCCGGCGACGTGAAGTCCACGGCCTGGGCGCCGGTGCCGTACTGGGACGCCAGGATCCGCAGAAACTCGTCCTCGACAGCCACACCCGCTTGAACGAACATCGCATTGGCGATGCTCAACACCGGCGGCACCGACTGGCCCGGCGTCTTCGTCACCGATGGCGACGGGCTGGGTGGCGAGCTCGCAGTCACGAGCTCGCCAGTGATGGCGTTGAAGGCGGCGTGAACGTCGTCCCGAGGAAACCGCAACACTTCGTCGATCTGGTCGGCGGTTTCGCCCCGCGCGCCGGCCCGGGCCATCGCGAACGCATAAGCGATGCTGAGAGGAGAGATCACGAAGTTGCCGTCCGGTTCCGCGCTCGCTTGGAACAGGTCGTATCCGAACGCCGTCATCCCCGCGACGGTCGCGTCGACGGGAGCGTCAGCCGGCGGCGCCTCCCGTTGGACGCCAGCGGCCCGCAGTTCCGCCGTCTGGCTAGGTGCACCATTTGAGCCGGCGGTGCCGCACGCAGCGACCAGGCTCACGATCACCGCACCCGCGAGGAGTCCCCGCACTTGCCGATGCACCACGTGCCCATGTCAACCACCCCGCTCGATGGATTCGACGGGACATTTGCGGGATCGGTTCCGCCGGACCCACAAGCTTTCGCTAGTCCAGGTCGGGCAGGCCCATCCCGACGGGCGGCGCGTTTCCCGTGGTATCCGGCCGTGACTTGCTGGGCTGGACCCGCTTCGGCTCGCCCGGCATCTTCGGATAGTTGGGCGGATACGGCAGGTCACCGAGTCCACCCGCCTCGTCGCGTTCCGCCATGTCCAGCAACGGCTGGAGCGAATAGTGGGCATCGTCGATTCCCGTGTGCGGGTCGCCGTGCTCGGCGAAACGGGCGGCAACCGTTCGCACCGTGAAGTCGTCGGGCGAGACGTCGGGCAACTCGTCCCACGTCACCGGTGTCGACACAGTGGCTTTGGGCGTGCGGCGAACGGACCACGCCGACGCGATGGTCCGGTCCCGAGCGTTCTGGTTGTAGTCGATGAAGACGGCCTCACCGCGCTGCTCCTTCCACCACGCGGTCGTCACCAGCGTCGGTGCGCGCCGCTCGACCTCGCGGGCGAAGGCGATGGCGGCTCGGCGCACCTCGACGAATCTCCACCGCGGCTCGATCCGCAGGTACACGTGGACACCGCGCCCGCCGCTCGTCTTGGGAAAGCCGACGTAGCCGAGGTCGGCGAGCAGCGGCCGGACGACGTCGAGCGCGACCCGGCGAGCCTCGTCGAAGCCGGTCCCCGGCTGCGGGTCGAGGTCGATGCGGAGTTCGTCGGGGTGGTCGACGTCGCTGGCTCGGGCGTGCCACGGGTGGAAGGTCACTGTGCCCAGGTTGGCGGCCCAAGCGACATCCGCGGCGGAGGTCACGCAGAGCGCGTCGGCGGACCGTCCCGACGGGAAGGTGATCTTGGCCGTCTGTATCCAGTCCGGCGCGTACTTCGGGAACCGCTTCTGGTAGACCTGCTCGCCGTCGATGCCGTCGGGAAAACGCTCCATGTAGGTCGGGCGGTTGGACAGCGCGCGCAGGATCGCCGGGCCCACTCCGATGTAGTGCTCGACGAGCTCGCGCTTGGTGACCCCGACGGCGGGGAAGTAGATCTTGTCGGGATTCGTGACGCGTACGTCCCGGCCGTCGACCTCTATCTCGATAGCTGGCGTGGCCACGGTGGCCACGCTATCCGGTCAGACTGCCAGCTCAGGGGTTGAACAGCGGGCCCGTGATCGTCAATGGCAGGTCCTCGACCGTCCAGGCCAGGTAGAGCAGGATCAGCGACGCGCCGCACAGCGCCATGTCCTTCTGGAACTGGACTATCTCGTTCATCCGGGCCATCGGCTCACTTTCTCGCCAGAAGTTGTGGATGAGCACCGACGTCAGCAGGGTGAACACGGCGAGCAGGATCGCGCCGACGTCGGTCCAGATGCCCAGCAGCACCAGCAGGCCGCCGACGAGAATCTGCAGGCCGCTCAGCAGCACCATCGGCCGGCCCGGCCGGACTCCACGGCTCTCGGCATACCCGGCCATGCTGCCCTTGTCCGTGAGGTGGGCCACCGAACTGCCCAGGAACACGGCCACGAACAGGATCCGACCGATCAGGTACAGGACGTCCATTCAGACCTCCTAGAGACCGCCCGACGCATCTCGCCGAACGGTTGACGGGGCAAAGATAGGGCGATCTTGTCGAGACGTCGATAGCCATCTCGTTGCGCGGTCCGGATACCGTCGGGGAATGGCCTACGACATCCAAAAGACCGAGGACGAGTGGCGCGCCGGGCTCTCTGCTGCGGAGTACCACGTGTTGCGCGAGGCGGGCACCGAGCGACCGGGCACCAGCCCGCTCGAGGCTCCCGACGACCGCCCGTACTCGTACCAGTGCCGGGCGTGCGGCGCCGAGCTGTTCCGCACCGAGACGAAGTTCGACTCGCACTGCGGATGGCCGTCCTTCTACGCACCGCTGGCCGAGGACCGGGTGGAGTACCTCGAGGACCGTTCGATGCTTTCAGTCCGCACCGAGGTCCGTTGTGCCCGCTGCGGTTCGCACCTCGGGCACGTGTTCTCCGGCGAGGGCTACGGGACACCGACCGACCTGCGGTACTGCATCAACGGCATCGCGCTGCGACGGGTCGAGCAGCCGGAGACGACCGACGAGCCCGCGACGACCTGACAGATGAAGCTGCACACCGCGCGCTTCGAGCAGCTCGACACCGCGACGCTCTACCTGCTGCTGCGCCTGCGCGTCGACGTCTTCGTCGTCGAGCAGCACTGCGCGTATCCCGAGCTGGACGGCCGCGACGTCGAACCGGACGCGGTGCACGTCTGGCTGACCGACGGCGACGATAAGGCGCCAGTCGGCTACCTACGAATTCTGACCGAGCCCGACGGGGCCGCGCGGATTGGTCGGGTCGCCGTGGCTCCCGCAGCCCGCGGCGCCGGAATCGCGCGGCGGTTGATGACGGCGGCCTTGACCCACATCGCGGAACGGCCATGCGTCCTGGACGCCCAGGCAAACCTGGTGGGGTTCTACCGCGGCCTTGGATTCGAGGTCACGGGTCCGGAGTTCCTGGAGGACGGCATTCCGCACGTGCCGATGTCGCGAGCCGGCAGGACAACAGGGCGGCAGCGGCGACGGTAGAGGTCGGACCGGCGCCGCACGTATGCCACTTCGACGACGATGGTCTCCTCGTCGATCGTGTAGATGATGCGGTAATCGCCGCGGCGAGCGGAGTAGAGGCCGGCAAGATCGCCCATCAACGCCCTGCCGACCCGATGCGGATTGGCCCTCAGGGGTCCGTCACAGAATGCGACGACGGCCCAAGCGATCCGCTCTGGCAACCCAGCGATGTCTCGACGGGCGGCCGGCGTGAACTCCAGGCGATAGGTCAACGCTCAGAGTCGCGCCGAGCGGTGAGATCCGCGCGGATGTCGTCGATCGTGAAACGTTCCTTGCTGGCGACGGACTCCCGGATGGATTTCACCGCCTCCGGGTCAGCAAGTATGTCCAGCGTCTCTTCCAACGACTCCAGGTCCTGGTAGGAGATCAGCACGGCGGCCGGTCGCCGGCGGCGCATACAACGGCGTCTGCTACGGCAACGTCGCGACGATCTCCTCGATCGGCTTGCGGCGGCCCGTGTAGAACGGCACCTCCTCTCGTACGTGCCGCCGCGCTGCTGATGCCCGCAAGTGCCGCATCAGGTCGACGATGCGATGCAGCTCGTCGGCTTCGAACGCCAGCAGCCATTCATAGTCACCGAGAGCGAACGAGGCGACCGTGTTGGCCCGGACATCTGGGTAGTCGCGGGCCATCATCCCGTGTTCGGCGAGCATCGCCCGCCGCTCCTCGTCGGGCAGCAGGTACCACTCGTAGGAGCGAACGAACGGATAGACGCAGACGTAGGTTCGCGGCTCCTCCTGAGCCAGGAAGGCCGGCACGTGGCTCTTGTTGAACTCCGCCGGCCGATGCAGCGCGGCCTGCGACCACACCGGCGCGAGCCTGCGGCCGAGCGCTGTTCGGCGGAATCGGTGGTACGCCTCTTGCAGGTCGTCAGCGGCCGGCGCGTGCCACCACACCATCAGGTCGGCGTCGGCCCGCAGCCCGGCGACGTCATAAGTGCCGCGCACGACGACGTCCTTCCCGGCCAGCTCACCGAACAGGTCGGTCACTTCGGCGGCGAACGGCCCCCGGTCGGCGTCGCCCAGCGGTTCGTCCAGCCGGAACACCGACCACATCGTGTAGCGCACGAGTTGGTTGAGATCCCTCGCCTTGGGCTGGGCCGACTCGCTCATGGTTCCGATCCTGGCACGAGACCGAGCTCGGACAGGATCCGGTTCGATGCGCGCTGCGCACTCGCCACACAAGCCGCCACTCCGACGCCGTCATGGGCGGCGCCGCACACGGCCAGGCCGGGTAGGGCCTCGATCGCCGCCCGCACTCGCGCCATCCGGTCGACGTGCCCGACGGCGTACTGCGGCAGCGCACCACCCCACCTCGACACCCGCGCGTCGGCCGGCCCAGCGGTGACCCCCACGGCCTCGGTCAGTTCCGCCAGTACGGTCCTGACCAGCTCGCCGTCCTCACTCTGGAGGTCTGCCTGTCTACGGTGCCGCCCGATCGACGCCCGCAGGACCACCAAGTCGTCGGCGGCCTTCGCCAGCCAGCCCCACTTGACCGACGAGAACGTCACTGCCTTGGTCACGTGCCCGTCGATCGGGGGGACGAGGTACCCCGACCAGCTCGGCGGCTCCGGAAAGGCGTTCGCAGGCAGCGCGACGGTAACGATGGCGACGCTCGCGTACTCCACCGCCGCCAGTTCCGCAGCGGCAAGTGGCGCAATGTCGCGCAGCATCCGCGCCGCGGGCGTCGCAGGCACGGCCACGATTACCGCGTCGGCGTCGATGAAATCCGGTGCCGCCACCGGGCCGATCTCGATGCGCCAGCCCGGCTCCGCCACCCAGCCCGCGGCCGTGGCGGGGGATGCCGGCTCCGCCCATCGGCCGACTTCGTCGGCCTCGACGCCCGAATACACCCCAGCCGGCATCCCCCACCGCGGTCGCTCGAGTACGGGAGCTACCCGGGAGAGTCGACGGACTGTCACGCCGGTCCGGATCTCCGCGCCCGAGGCCGCCGCGACGGCCGCTGGCAGCCGACCGACGCCGCCGCGGATTCCCGCGAACACCGGAACGGCCGATCCGGCTGTTGCCTCCCGCACCGACGCCGCAGCTCGCAGCAGAGAGCCCGCGCGGGGCAGGGCCGTGGCGAGGTCGGGCATGGTGGCGCGAAGCGACAGCTCGTCTGCCCAGCCGGCGTAGACGCCGCCGAGGAACGGTTCGACCAGCCGCTGCGTCACCGCGGTACACATCCGAGCGGAGACCAGGGTCCCGACGGCGACGTCGTCGACCAGGGGCATACCGGGCACACCCGGCTCGGCGGCAACCCGCGCGATGTCATCGGGGCCGAGCACGTCGGCAAGGTCGGCCGGCACCGAAGGCACACCGAGCACCGTCGTCGTCGGAAGCGGGACAAGGGCATCGCGATTCCACAGCCCGGCATCAACCGTGACCGGGTGTTCCAGGTCATCGCCGAGCCCAACCGTCCGCGCCAATTCGATCGCCTCCGGTCGCCGAAAGAGCAGGGATTCGGCTCCTTCGTCGATCGGCACGCTGGCCACCTCGGCGAGCCGGAGGTGCCCACCGATGACCGGGCTCTTCTCCACGACGGTGACACGGACAGCGTCGCCGCCGGCTCGGGAGACCAGGTACGCAGCGGCCAGCCCGCTGATTCCGCCACCGATCACCACGACGTGGCGTCGACGCAGGCCGTCACTCATCCGGACACTCTGTCAGCACTCCAAACCGTGTCTGGATCGTGACTCAGGCGTGCAACCGACGTCGATGTCACCGCGTCACAGAGGCGATACACGCACCCGGCTGCTTGGAGGCGGTCATGAACAGGTGGCTGGGACGGATCGAGTCCGAGCTTGCGGCTCGGGAGTCCGAGCTCGACTCACTGCTTCGCCGCCAGGAAGAGCTGGCGAAACTGACGGCCATGGCCACTGTGACGGTCTCGTTCCTCGGGCCGGGACGGACGCCGAGGAAGCGCCTGTCGGCTTCGTGGCGGGCCTTCGCAGCGGATGGAATGCGCTCGTCGACGCTGCGCAAGTGGCTGCGGCTGTCGTGGGAGCACTGCTGCCATTCGCCATCGTGGCGGCCGCTGTGGGAGTGCCGGCGTGGTGGGGCATCCGCCGCAGGCGCCGGGTCGCTCCCGCCGCGCCCGATGCTCAATCGGCCGCGTGAACCGTCTCCACGACTCGCGCCAGGACATCCGGGTCGGTCGAGGGCAGCACACCGTGGCCGAGGTTGAACACGTGGCCTCGCGCGGCCCGGCCCTCGTCTATTACCCGGCGGACCTCGCGTTCGACCACGGGCCAGCCCGCGCCGAGCACGGCCGGATCCAGGTTCCCTTGCAACGCCTTTCCGGGTACCCGTCGAGCCGCCTCGTCGAGCGGCACCCGCCAGTCGACCCCGACGACCTCCGCTCCGGCAGCACCCATCAGCGAGAGCAGCTCACCCGTGCCGACGCCGAAATGGATCCGTGGTGTGCCCAGCTCCGCGACGGCTGTCAGCACCGAGGCGCTGTGCGGCAGCGCGAACGTCCGGTAGTCGGCCGCGGACAGGGCACCTGCCCACGAGTCGAAGAGTTGCACCACCCTGGCCCCGGCGACTACTTGCACCCGCAGAAACTCTGCGGAAATCACAGCGATCCTCGCCAGCAGGTCGTGCCAGAGATCGGGGTCAGCATGCATGAGCGCCTTGGTCCGCTCGTGGGTGCGCGACGGACCGCCTTCCACCAGATAAGAGGCCAATGTGAAGGGCGCGCCGGCAAAGCCGATGAGCGGTGTCGTCCCCAGTTCGTCCACCAGGGCGCCGACAGCGTCGCTGATGAAGGGGACGTCGGAGGGCTCCAGCGCCCGGAGTACATCGAGATCACCGCGCGTGCGGATGGGCTGCTCCAGCACCGGCCCGACTCCCGGCTCGACCTCGACGCCGACCCCCACCGCTCGAAGCGGCACCACGATGTCGGAGAACAGGATCGCAGCGTCGACCCCGTAGCGGCGAACCGGCTGGAGGGTCAGTTCGACGATCGTCTCTGCCCGACTGCATGCCTCCAGCATCGGCACGTTGTCGCGGACCTTTCGGTATTCGGGCAACGATCGCCCGGCCTGCCGCATGAACCACACGGGTGGACGATCGAGGACCTCCCCCCGACAGGCGCGAAGCAGCGGCGGAGCGTCGGTCACAGATCGATCTTCGCACGGGCGTGCCTTCCTCCCGGGCGTGGACGCCCCGCCGTAGGCTGCCGGGGTGGCACGGAGCAACGGGCCGGATCGCACGGAGCCCGACATACCCGCCGCCTTTTTGCAGGCGGTTGAAACCCTGCGCTCGGCGCGACTGCGGGCCGAGGTGGCCGTCGACCTGACGCCGCCGCCCAAGCGCCTGGCGCCGCACGCGTTCGCACTCACCGCCGAAGTTGCGGGCGACGCCGCGTCCGGGCGTCTGGTGCTCCTCCACGACCCGCTGGGCCAGGAAGCGTGGCACGGCCAATTCCGGCTGGTGACCTACATCCGGGCAGCGGTGGAAACCGAGATGGCGACCGACCCATTCGTTCTCGGGGTCGGCTGGGCCTGGCTGACGGAGGCACTCGCCTTGCGCGCAGCGCCCTACACCGCGGCCAGCGGGACGGTGA
The DNA here is from genome assembly GCA_963819885.1 of uncultured Actinomycetota bacterium. Lineage (GTDB taxonomy): Bacteria > Actinomycetota > Actinomycetes > Jiangellales > Jiangellaceae > JACVRX01. The sequence goes on from CAWFXV010000024.1 coordinate 154,732, forward strand.
CGCGGGTGGCCTCGGAGTCGTTCGGCGCGATGGCCGGAGAACCGCCGACGGCAGAGATCGAGATCCGAGCATCGTGGACGCCGCTCGATCCCGACCTGTCCCTCCATGCCCTGGCTTGGGGCGACGTGCTGACCCTCGCCGCGGGCCTGACTCCGTTACCAGCCGGCGTCGTGGCGATTCCGTCGCCACGAGGCGGCCCGGAGCGGTGAGCGAGCCGCCCGTTCCCCTGGTCGAGCCACGCAATGGCCTGCCGACGGTCATCGCCGACAACCGAGCTCTCGCCACGATCGTCGCAGCGTTTGCCGCGGCCCAGGGGCCGGTGGCTGTCGATGCCGAGCGCGCGTCCGGCTACCGCTACACACACCGTGCCTATCTGGTTCAACTGCGCCGAGCCGGTGCGGGCACAGCGCTGATCGACCCACTGGCCTGCCCTGACTTGTCCGGCCTGGGCGCTGCCATCGCTGACGCCGAGTGGGTGCTGCATGCGGCCAGCCAAGATCTGCCCTGCCTCGCCGACCTCGGCATGCGACCGACCCGGCTGTTCGACACCGAGTTGGCGGGACGGTTACTCGGTTATCCGCGGGTCGGACTTGCTCCGTTGGTCGAGACCGTCCTCGGGTTCGCCCTCGAGAAGGGCCACGCTGCCGCGGACTGGTCAACGCGTCCGCTACCAGAACCGTGGCTGCGGTACGCCGCTTTGGATGTCGAGCTACTGATCGAGCTGCGGGACGTACTGCACGAGCAACTGAAGGCGGCCGGGAAGTTGGAGTGGGCCGACCAGGAGTTCTCGGCGCTTGCGGTGTTCAGTCTGCCCGAGGCGCGGAGCGAGCCGTGGCGCCGCACGTCCGGGCTTCATCGAGTACGAGATCGACGACGTCTTGCGGCGGTGCGTGAGCTCTGGCGCGAGCGCGACCGGCTGGCAAACCGGCGAGACCTAGCGCCGGGCCGGGTGCTTCCCGACGCCGCAATCGTCGAGGCTGCGTTGTCCATGCCGGCGAGCTCGGCCGAGCTTGCCACGTTGCCGGTGTTCCGGGGGCGGGCTCAACGCCGCGAGGCGGAGCGGTGGGCCCGCGCGATCGACCGGGCGCGGCGCACTCCCGACCGCGACCTACCCGTCCTCACTGTTCGGTACGACGGCCCCCCACCGGCCAGAGCATGGCCGTCGCGGGACCCAGCGGCGGCCGCGCGGTTGGCTGCCGCCCGGGCCGCAGTCGGGACCGTGGCGGAGACTCATGGGCTTCCGGTCGAAAACCTGCTGACCCCGGAGACGTTGCGACGCGCGGCGTGGTCGCCGCCCGACCCCCCGACACCCGATGCAGTCGCCGCCGTATTTCGAGAGCGCGGCGCACGGGATTGGCAGGTCCGCCTCACGGCCGGCCCCGTTAGCGAGGCGTTCGCCAGCAGCTCGCCGGCCTGAGGCTTATTCAGACGCCGAACCCGAACCAGAGCCCGAACCGGAGCCAGAGCCGGAACCAGAAGGGGAGGTGGTCTCGGAGTCTGACGTTCCCGCGCCGTCGTCGGCGCAGCCGGCCAGGCCGAGCACAAGGACGGCGGTGGCGGCGGCGATCCGGAAGATCACCGGGTTCGAAGACCGTGTCATGGCACGAGGATCCTTTCAGTCGATCGACTTCTTGTGGGTTCTTGCCGGCGCCGCACCGAACGCGCGCCAAGCCCGAGCAGGACGAGCAGAATGACCACCCAGGCACTGTGGAGCAACCAGAATTCGAGGCCGGTGCTCCGGTAGTCGGGGAAGAACGGCCGGAGAATCTGATAGAGCGGGTCGTCGACGCCCTCGAACGACACGACCCAGGTGATCCGGCCCGCCCAGCCGCCGACGAGCAGAGCGGCGTAATGCGCAACGCCCACCAGCCCGAGAACGGCAGCGACCGGCTGCAGTCGCGGCACGATCCGGCCCACCCACCACAGCAGCACAACAGCCGCAAGCGGCAGCACCACGACGACCTGGCGGCCAGGCCACCAGAACCCGTGCATCGTCAATGCCGGCCAGGTAGCAACCGCCCAGCCGACAAGGAGCGGGGCGATGACGGCCGCACCGAGGAAGCCCGGCCGGGCCCTCCCCCGCATCGCGATCAACGCACCCACCGCCGGCACGGCGAGCAACCACGCCGGCTGCCACGCGACCAGCCCATACGCCCGGTCGCTCAGCAGTGCGACCAACCGCAACGACCGGCCGACGTAATCTGGCTCGACACCGACCACTGAGAACTCGCCGGTCTGGGCGAAGTGATCACCGGTCGCGTACACCGTCCAGCCGCCCCAGAGCACCCGATGGGTCACCAGGTACGCGGCACCCGACAACGCCAGGCCGCCGGCGAGCAAGGCTGCTGCGCGAGGTCGTTGCTCTCGTACCAATCGCACGAGGACGACGAGCGCAAGGGCTGCCGCTACCGGGAGGTATTTCGCTCCTAGCCACGGCAGGGTGCTCACGGCCACGGCCAACGCGATGAGGGCACGCCGTCGCAGCGATCCGGTGGCAAGCGCGACGCCGACGAGCAAGGCGAGTGCGGCCGGGATCTCCGGATACACCTGCTGCCCGTAAACGGCAAGTGGTGCCGACGCGCCCGCCAACGCGGCGCCGACACCGGCAACCGTGACCGGCACCTGGAACCGTCGCACGGCGACCCACACCAGTAATGCGGTGAGACCGCCCGCAAGAAGGCAGAGTGCGACCTTGGCGCCGACCCAACCGAAGAGCCCTACCGGCGCGGCGAGGATCAGCGCCAGCAGCGGATCGTGCGGGCTCAGCTGCCGGCCGTCGGCAAGCTCGCGGGTCTGCACCGGAAGTTCGGCGTCGAAGAATTCGCGATACCGCTGGTCGGCCAGCTCGTCGCTGATGTCGAGATCGCCGTCCTCCCACAGCGACATCGCTGTCAGGAGGTACTGCGGTTCGTCGACGGCGGCGTGCCCGCCGTCGGTGGCGCGCACACCGATGCCGAGCAGCGCAGCGACGGCAGTCAGTACCGCTGCGGCCGTCATCGCAATCCGCAGCCTGGTCACGCGACGTGCTCCAACCGTGGCGCGCCGGCCATCCGAGCCACAGCCTCGCCCAGGTCCGTGTGCAGTCGCAGGCCAGTCAACTCACCGAGCCGGCTCGGATCAGCCCATGTGTCGGAGACCTCGTCAGCGGTCGCCGGTACGACGTCGATGACCGGATCGACGCCGACAGCCGCCGCCACGGCGTCGATCGCCTCGCCCAGCGTGCGCGGCCGACCGGTGCCGACGTTGACGATCCCGGACCTGCCGAGCAGGGCCGTCAAGGCACGGGCCAGGTCACGGACGTCGGTGAAGTCCCGGGTCCGGTTCACGCCACCCAGCACCCGCAATGGGCGGCCGGCGCGGGCCGCCTCGACCCAGCGAGAGAGCGCCATGTCCGGGCGTTGTCCCTCACCGACAGCTGTGAACGGACGGGCGACGACGATCGGCCCACCAGTGTCGAGGCGACGGGCACAGACGTGCTCGGCGCTGACCTTGCTCTCCGCGTAGCCACCCATCGGCTGAACGGGATCGTCTTCGCGGCTGGCCCGGCCGAACCGTGCACCGCCGTAGACCGACGACGACGACACGACGACTAAAGGAACCGCCGCCGGAGTATCCGCAAGAACAGCCCTCGTAGCGTCGACGTTGTCTCGCCGACGGCGATGCTCGATGTCCGAGCGACGGTCCCGGACGCCGGGGCAGCCGGCCAGGTGGATGACGGCGTCCGCGGTCTGGAGCGCGGCAAGGACCTGCCGATCCCGGTCGTTGAGGTCGGCTCGGATGCTGCGGACCCACGCTCGTCGGACCACGGGCAGCCGATCGACGGCGACGACGTGCTCTCCTTCGCGCAGCAGCCGCGCCACGACCGCGTCGCCGACGAAGCCGGCGGCACCGGTGACCACGACTGCCATCGGCCGACGCCCTTTCCGAGCCACTAAGTGAGGTAAGGCTTACCAAACGAAAGGAGAGGCTAGCCTTACCCGCCATGAGACGGAAGGCCCATCCCGCCGTTCGCATCGCCGGGCTCGTTCTCGGCGCTGCCGTGCTGGTGGGGTCCGCGCTCTACCTGATGGACATGGTCGAGGCGAATGCCCTCGGCCAGGTCGTCCGCGCGGTGCTCGCGGATCCGCTGGGACTGGCGATCGCGCTGGTGGCTTATGGCGCCGCGTTCGCGCTGCGGGCCTGGGCCTGGCAGCTCACCCTGCCCGGACTGCCTGGGCGGCATGCATGGTCCGCACTGCACGTCGCGCTGCTGGGCAACCACGTCCTGCCGTTGCGGCTCGGCGAGCCGATGCGGGTCACCAGCGTGCTGCGGCGCACCGCTGTGCCGGTCGGACCGGTGACGGCGTCGGCGGTCACCCTCAGAGCCGCCGACGTTCTCGTCGTCCTCGTGCTCGCCGCGGCGTCCGCGCCTGCTGTGCTGGCCGAGGCAGGTCTATGGACGCCGGTGACAGTGGGACTGGTGCTCGTTGGCGCGGCAGTTGGCATCGGCTGGCTGCGCCGCCTGCGCGCATCCGGATCCGCGGTGCGCCTTCCCGGCGGCCGCGCCCTGGCAGCCACCGGCGTGGCGTGGGCGCTCGAGGCCGCCGTGGTGTGGGAGATCGCGAGGGTCGCCGGTTTTCCGCTGACCGTGTGGGACGCAGTCGCCGTAACTGCCGCGACGATCGCGGCGCAGACGATCGCCGTGACGCCAGGCGGACTCGGCAGCTACGAGGCTGCGGCCACCGCTGCCATGGTCGCCGTTGGCGTTCCGGCCGGTCCGGCGTTCGCGATCGCGTTGACGACCCACGCCGTCAAGACCGGCTACGCATTCGTCGCCGGCGGCCAGGCAATGATCTGGCCGGCGCCCACCTACTGGGGGCGATTCCGGCTGTCGCGCACCTTGCCGGCCCGGCCAGCTTCCTGGCCGGTCGCCGCCGAGGCCCCCGTCGTCGCGTTGATCCCTGTACACAACGAGGAAGCGACAGTCGCCGAGGTCGTCCGCGAACTGCCAACGACCGTGGGTGGCCGGCGCGTCATCTCGCTGATCGTCGACGACGGCTCCACCGACCACTCGGCAGAACACGCCCGGCATGCCGGCGCAGTCGTTGTCACCCAGCCGCAGAACCTGGGCCTTGGCGCCGCCGTGCGCCGCGGGCTGGCCGAAGCCAGTGCCCTCTCCCCCGCTGCCGTCGTCTACCTCGACGCCGACCTCGAGTACGACCCCAGGGAACTCCCGTTGCTTGCCGCACCTGTGCTGACCGGTTCCGCCGACTACGTGGTCGGGTCGCGGTTCGCCGGCCAGATCCGCCGAATGCTGCCCCATCGGCGCGTGGGCAACCTCGTGCTCACCAGGTGGGTGCGGTGGATGACCCGGCAGCCGATCACCGACGGCCAGAGCGGCTATCGGGCATTTTCCCCGCGGGCCGCTGCCGAGGCCGAAGTCATCCACGACTACAACTACGCCCAGGTGCTGACCCTGGACCTGCTCGGCAAGGGTTTCCGGTACCAGGAAGTACCGATCAGCTACGCCTTCCGGTCGAGCGGCACGTCGTTCGTGCGGCTGGGTCGCTATCTGCGCCGGATCGTTCCCGCGGTGCACCGCGAGCTGAACGCGTCAGTCTTCGACGACGTGGCGGTCGAAGCGCTGCCGGGCGGCGGTCCAGGCGTAGCGGTCGAACCGGCCGTCGTCGCGTAAGGCGTCAACTGCGTCGTAGGCCATCACGAGCGCGTGATGAGTGTTGTCGTGTGCGAACAGTCCTTGCCGACCGAACGTCACGACCCGGCGAAGCATCCGGGCCCAGTTGTCCACACCGGCGAGGTCGTCCTCGAAGCCGAGCCGGTAAACCGGATAGACCTGACCCAGGCGGCGGCTTTCGACATGCATGCGGTCGACCGGTGGCAATCCGGTGCGGGCGAGCGCCTCGTCCACGACATCGCCGAGCGACTCGTCGTCGAGTCCCCACACCTCGTCGGTCATGGCGCACGGGATCTCGGCGCACAAAACGGAGCGGTCGCCAGGGTCGTCCGCGCTCTTGCGATAGTTGGCGGGCTCGGAGATCCGGGTGATCGGCGTCTCCCGGCCGGGGATGTAGTGGGCATCGAATGACGTCCAGCGACCGCCGCGATGAACGACGTACACCAGCAGCATGGCGCGAAACCGAAGCCGGGTCGCCGATTCGATGTCCGCCAAGGACGGCGCCGGCCGAGCGATCCGGGCGAGTACCGGCAGCGGAAGTGTCGAGAAGGCGTAGCCGGCCGAGATCGTGTCGCCGTCCTGGGTTCCGACGACGACCTCGTTCTCGAAAACCCGGACGCTGTCGACCTCCGCCTCGAGCCGGATCTCCGCGCCTGCGGTGGCAGCTGCATCGGCGAGCGCCTCGACGATCTGGCCGAAGCCTCGCCGCGGGTAATGGAAGTACCTCCGCGACCCGTCCCCGCGATTCCCGCCGACGATGCGGGCCGCGATCTTCCACGCCGTGTCAGCGGATACCCGCCGGCGCGCCTGGACGCCACTGATCCTGTTGCCGGGCAGTCCCCACAACTTCTCCGCGTATGGCGCGTACACAGAGTTGTAGAGGGTCGGCCCGAGACCCGCTTTCAGGATCCCGGCGTAGGTGTCGTTCTTCGCGCGCCGAAAGGGCGCCGTCATCGACTCTCGCGCGACTTTGGCGACCATCGACGGCGGCAGCCCCCGAGCGAGCTCGCCGGCTTGCAAGGGGAATCCGATCCACCGCCCCTCGATCCGCAACCGTCCGTGCCGAGGGCGGGTCTGCAAGTCCCCGCCAAGTAGGCTCCGCAGGTCGGCGATCAACCGCGGTGGCGTCGACGGATGCAGGCGGTGAGAGCCGTGATCGACGCGCAGTCCTGCGACGTCGAAGGAGCCGGCCAGCCCGCCCACCCGGTCCGCGCGTTCTAGCAGGGTGACCTTCAGCCCTCGTCGGGCAGCGCGCCAGGCGGCGGCGAGCCCGGCCGGCCCGGCGCCGAGGACGACAAGATCCTGGGAGCCGTTCATGGGTGTTCATCGACCCTATCGCCGCGTCGCACGTCCTGGGTCCGGATGACGATCTTCACCGCGTGTCGCCCGGTGCGGTCCCGGCTGGTGTCCATTTAGCCTGGCCCGGTGGCTGCCTCGAGCCGGATGGTGCACGACGTTCGCGCCGCGCTCGCCGCTGTCGCGGATCCGGCCAAGGCAGCGCCCATGCAGGCATACATGAAGTCCACGATGCCGAATCTCGGCGTGCAGAAGCCCGCGCGCGTCGCCGCCCTGCGCAGTGTCCTGCGCGACCACCCGCTCTCAGATCGCCGCACCTGGGAGGAGACCGTCCGGCTGCTGTGGGACAACGCGACGTATCGCGAGGAGCGGTATGCGGCGACCGATCTCGCGCGGCACCGGAGGTATGTCGAGTGGGCCACCCATCCGGGCTCACTGGAGCTCTTCGATCACATGATCGTCTCCGGAGCCTGGTGGGACCACGTCGACGAGATCAGCATCCGGCTCGTCGGCCCGCTCCTGCGAGCGCATCCGGAGCAGGCCGTCGCCACAGTACGTCGCTGGTCCCGTGACCCGGACCGGTGGCGGCGGCGGGCCGCTGTCATCGCTCAGATCGGCTCGCGCGACGCAACCGACACGGCCTTGCTGGCGGAGTGCATCCTCGCCAATGTCGACGATCCCGACTTCTTCCTGCGCAAGGGCATCGGCTGGGCACTCCGGGAGCACGCAAAGACCGATCCGGACTGGGTTCGGCGGTTCACGACGTCGTACCGGAGCCGACTCTCACCGCTGTCGCTGCGCGAAGCAACCCGCACCCTCGCGCCCTCCTGAGGCCATCAGCAACGGGGGTTCAGCTGAGTTCCCGCCGGGAGAGTAGTCGGGCTCATAGGCTTCTGCTGAAGGGGGAGAAATGTGGAAGTGGGTTACGGGCGGGTGCACTTTGGCGCTGCTCGGCTGTGTCGGCGGCAGCGTTGCCAACGGTGCTTCTGAGGGTTCGTGGGGCGCTCGGGCGGATGCGCTGATCGTGCGAGCAATGGCAGCCGACGCCGCCGCAGGGAAGACGAGTAAGAATCCGCTGGATATCGGCCTGCTCGCTGCTGCCATCGGCCAGAGACAGGGCTTCGACTCCGCCAACGCAGACCATTACCTGGATCGTCTGTTAGCCGTGCAGCTCCCGAACGGTGGCTTCGGACTGCCGTATCCCTTCGACTCCTGGGGTGACGGTCGAGTCACTCCCGTCGGGTCAGCGCACACGATCTCGATGTACCAGGCTGGGCTGGCGTTGCTGCCCGCCCACGAGGCCGGCGTGCCCGGCGTCGCCGGTGCACTGGACCGAATGGTCGCCAAGCTCTCGTCGATGCCATTCGTTACCGTCAAGCCTGGGTCGTGCATGTCCTACTCGGATCATCCTTACGACTACACCTACGGCTACTGCGCCAACAACGTCAACGCTGCCGCCGCGGACCTGCTGTTCCGCGCTCACCAAGCCGGGTTCGGCGTCGATCCCTCGTGGTCTGTTGCTGCGTTCACCCAGTACGAGGTGGCAGCCGCCAACCGAACCTGGCGCAACTGGACGTACTCGAACGGGTCGTCGCGGGCTCAGGACCCGGCGCACATGGCAGTGACGATCAAGGCATTGATGAGTGTGGCCCCCGGCCTTGCTGACAACTTCGTCAGATACAACCTGCAGGTCACCGGCAGCGATTGGCGTTGGCCCTACGCCCATGCCTGGCTGACTCCAGCCAACTGTGCTCTGGGTGAGCAGTGGAAGAACTCCTTCGACGCCTGGACCAATACCCTCAGCAACACGTCGGACTTCGAGCTCCTATCCGAAGCAGCTTATGCAGCGTCCGAAGCCGCCTCGGCGTGCGACTGAACGGCAGCGGAAGCGATCTGGCGACGCACTGCAACGCGTAACCTGGCTGTGGTTACCGACGAGTAGCATCAGTCGCGAACGCAAGGAGGGTGCAGTGCCGCGTACCAGCCGCGAGCTCCGTGACGTCGTCTTCGTCGACGGAGTGCGCACCCCGTTCGGCAAGGGCGGGCCGAAGGGCATGTACTACGAGACCCGCGCCGACGACCTGGTCGTCAAGTGCATCCGGGAGCTGCTGCGCCGCAACCCGGGCCTGCCACCGGACCGGATCGACGAGGTTGCCGTTGCCGCCACCACCCAGATCGGCGACCAAGGCCTGACGATCGGCCGAACGGCCGCCCTGCTCGCCGGCCTGCCGAGATCCGTCCCCGGTTACGCCATCGACCGGATGTGCGCCGGCGCCATGACTGCAGTGACGACAACGGCAGCGGGCATCGCGTTCGGTGCGTACGACATCGTCATCGCGGCGGGGGTCGAGCACATGGGGCACCATCCGATGGGCGAAGGCGTCGACCCGAACCCCCGGTTCCTCGCGGAAAAGCTCGTCGACCCGTCCGCACTTGTCATGGGCCAGACAGCTGAGAACCTGCACGACCGGTTCCCCCATCTCACCAAGGAGCGAGCCGACGCATTCGCCGCGGCAAGTCAAGCCAAGCTGGCGAAGGCCTACGCCGAGGGGAAGGTGCAGCCGGACCTGGTACCCGTTGCCACCCGTAGCGCTGAACAGGGGTGGGGATTCGCCACGGCAGACGAGCCGCCACGTCCGGGCACGACCGTCGAGGACCTCGCCGGGCTGAAGACGCCGTTCCGACCGCACGGCCGGGTCACCGCGGGCAACTCGGCGGGCCTGAACGACGGTGCGACCGCCTGTCTGCTCGCCGCGGCCGACATCGCGGCCGAGCTGGGTCTGGCGTCGCGCATGCGGCTCATCTCGTACTCCTTTGCCGGCGTGGAGCCCGAGTTCATGGGCGTCGGGCCGGTTCCGGCCACGAACAAGGCGCTGGCCCAGGCCGGGTTGTCGATGGACGACGTCGGCCTGATCGAGATCAACGAGGCGTTCGCCGTCCAAGTCCTCGCATTTCTCGATCACTACGGCATCGCCGACGACGACCCGCGAGTCAACCCGTTCGGCGGTGCCATCGCGCTGGGGCACCCGCTGGCTTCGTCCGGCGTGCGACTGATGAACCAACTCGCCCGGGCCTTCGAGGACCACCCCGAGGTCCGGTACGGCATCACCACGATGTGCATCGGGATCGGAATGGGCGGCACGGTCGTCTGGGAGAACCCACAGCACGAGCGGTACGGCAGCGAGGCGGCGGCCTGATGACCACCGCCGAACTTCCGGCTGAGGTCGTCACCAGAGCCCTGGTCCGGTTCGTCGAGCTTCCACTCGGCGCCGGCAAGGCTGCGCTGATCACCCTCGACAACGGACGCGACCACACCAAACCGAACACGCTGGGACCCGCCAGCCTGCACGAGCTCGACCGCGCCATCACCGCGTCCTACGCCGAGCCAGACGTCGTCGCCGTCTGCGTCACCGGCAAGCCGTTCATCCTCGCCGCCGGCGCTGACCTCAAGGGCGTGGCGCTGCTGACCGATCGGCAGCAAGCGGTCGAGGCAGCCCGGCTCGGGCACCGCGTGTTCAGTCGGCTCGGCGACGGCCAGGTCCCGACGTTCGCGTTCATCAACGGCCTGACCCTCGGCGGCGGCTTGGAGGTGGCCCTGCACTGCACGTACCGGACGGTGCACGCCGCTGCCGGTGGAATTGCCTTCCCGGAGACGTTTCTCGGCCTGGTTCCGGGGTGGGGCGGGGCGTGGCTACTGCCCAACCTCGTCGGCGCCGACCAGGCCGTGACCGTCATCGTCGAGAACGCGTTGAACCAGAACCGGATGCTCACCGGGCCCCAGGCTGCCGAGCTGGGCATGGCCGACGCGATGTTCGAGGGGCAGGACTTCTTCGAGCAGTCGTTGCGCTGGGCGGCACAGGTCGTCCGCGGCGACGTCGTCGTAGAACGCCGTGTCGACCGCGACGAGCAGGCCTGGGAGGCGGCGGTCGCGCGGGGAAGGGAGATCGCCGACGAAAAGGTCCACGGAGCAGCCCCCGCGCCATATCGCGCGCTCGAGCTCATCTCGGCCGCGCGAACGGCCAGTCGCGACGAGGGATTCGCCGCTGAGGACGAGGTCCTCGGCGAGCTGATCATGAGCGACGAGTTCCGGGCCAGCGTCTACGCCTTCGATCTCGTCCAGCGGCGCGCCAAGCGGCCGGTGGGCGCGCCGGAAAGGGAGCTCGCCCGGACTGTGACGAAGGTGGGCATTGCCGGCGCGGGCCTGATGGCCAGCCAGCTCGGGCTGCTGTTCGTGCGCCGGCTCGAGGTTCCGGTGGTGCTCACCGACCTGGATCAGGAGCGGGTCGACAAGGGCGTCGGCTCGATCCATCGAGAGATCGAGAAGTTGAGGTCGAGGGGCCGCCTGTCGCCCGAACAGGCGACCAGGCTGACGGCGCTCGTCACCGGGAGCACGGACATCGGCACCTTCGCCGACGCCGATTTCGTCCTCGAGGCCGTGTACGAGGAGATGAAGGTCAAGCAACAGGTCTTTGCCGACCTCGAAACCGTCGTTGCGCCGGAATGCGTGCTCGCCACCAACACCTCGGCGCTGTCGGTCACCGAGATGGCGGCAGACCTCACCTACCCGGACCGTGTCGTGGGTTTCCATTTCTTCAACCCGGTCGCCGTCCTCCCGCTGGTAGAGGTCGTCCGGGCGGAGCGGACGGATGACGCTACGCTCGCCACCGCCTTCGCAGTCGGCCGTTCGCTGAACAAGTCATGCGTCCTGGTCAAAGACGCGCCGGCGTTCGTCGTCAACCGGGTTCTGACCCGGTTCATCGCTGAGATCGCCCGGGCCGTCGACGAGGGCACGCCCGTCCAAGTGGCCGACCGGGCGACCGAACCGCTGGGTCTGCCGATGTCGCCGTTCCTGATCCTCCAGCTGGTCGGGCCCGCCGTCGCCCTGCACGCTGCCGAGACCATGCACGAGGCGTTTCCCGATCGGTTCGCCGTCTCGGAGAACCTTCGCCGGCTGGTTCGGTCCGGCCGATCCCACTTCCTGTCCTGGGACGAACAGGGCCGGTCGGATCTGGACGACCAGGCGAAGGCGTTGTTCGAGCAGGGTGACGTGGCGCACTCCGCGGAAGAGGTTCGGGAGGCGGTGATGACGGCGCTCGCCCAGGAAATCCGGCTCATGCTGGACGACAAGGTGGTCGCCGAGCCACAGGACGTGGACCTGTGCCTGCTCCTCGGCGCTGGCTGGCCGTTCCACCTCGGCGGGATCACGCCGTATCTCGACCGCACCGGCATCTCCGAGCGCGCGACGGGCCGGCGGTTCTTGCCGCGGGGCGTCGCCAGCGTGCTGAACGTCTGACCGGTCGCCGCCGCGCGTTGTGGATCAGGTGACCGGAACGACAGAACGGGAGGAGCGATGCCTCCTCGTCTCTCGCCGACCTGCGGAACCGGTTGCCGACTCCTCGATCGGTCCTCCCCTACTGGCGGCACCGCCTGTGCTCGGCGGGTGGGGCGGGTCTGACGCCGAAATGCCTTTCTGCTCGAGGAGAATCGATCGTGTCGAGGGATCGATCGCCTACAACAGAAAGGGCATCCGGTCCACCTCTACACCCGGTTCGAAGTACCCGACGCCTGGCGGGTCTTCGCCTGAGATGCGAGTGTGTCATGGGTTCACGGCGAGGTTCGACGACCCGAATATGGCTTCGCGCCCAACCCCGGGCACACGCGCGGGCACGGTTGAGTTTCCGGCCGTCGCATGGTGTTCGGTTTCAACCGTCGTCGGCACGCGCAGGCAACAATGAAGCGTGGCCGACAATGCGATCACCGGTCTTGGACGCCCGTGGATTCTTGCCAACCTGCTCGGATTCGCCACAGGAGGCGCTGTCTTTGGCGCGAGCCAGGAGAGCTGGCTGCGCCCGTACTTTGAGGTCGTGACTGACCCTGCCACGGCGGCGCGAATTATGGCCGTGAGTTCAGGCATTGGCGTCACGTTGCTTGGCGCATCGGTGGGCCTGGCCGAGTGGCTGGTCCTCCGTACACGGCTACCAGCCGCGTGGTGGGCTCCGGCTACGGCCCTGGGCTATGGGCTGGCCGGCGCGGGAGCCGGTGCGATCGGCGGGGTCTTGGGCGGGACGGTGACCGGTATGGGCCCGGAGCATGGAGTGCTGGGCTTCATCACAGGCGTGGTCGTGTCCACGATCATGCTTGGTCTTCTCCCCGGCACGTTTCAGTGGATACTCCTGCGGCGGCGCGGGCAAAAGGCAGGCAGGTGGCCGTGGGTGACGCTGGGCGCGCTCCTGGCAGGAGTCTTTGCGGCGGCCGTGATCGTCCGCCTCGGTTTGGCCTACGTCATTCCATGGCTACATCCGGAGGATTTCCCGTCCGCCAAGGCGCTGTCGTGCGCGGGTTTGGTGATGGGGACTGTCTACGGTGTCTTGACGTTGGCTACTCTCCGGCGAGCGCTGACTCCCGTGCCAGCTCACTAAGTGGTGGCCCCCGCCAGAACCTCTCGCGACCTACCCGGGCAACTCGCGTTTCTCGGTCGCGACAGCCGGCACACCGGCCGCCTCACCCTGGACTCGGCGGTAGGTCATCACGGCCGCGGTGATCACGCCGGTCACGGGTATCGCCAGGAACAGCCCGACCAAGCCAAAGGCCGAAGCCGCTGCGGTGGTCAGCAGCAACATGATCAGCGGATGGAAGCTCAATGCCCGCGATAGCAGCAGCGGGGAGAGTACGTTGCCCTCCAACTGCTGGACGGCGAGCACGATCGCCAGCGTCCACAGGGCCGTCACCCACCCACCGGTGAACAGCGCGACCAGGACCGCTACCGCTCCGGCGATAGTGGCGCCGACCAGCGGGATGTAGGCCAACACGAACGTCAGCGCACCGATCGGCACGGCGAGCGGTACGTCCAGAATCGTCAGGCCGAGGCCGATCAAGAACCCGTCGACGATTCCGGTAACGGTCGATGCGTAGAACCAGTTGCCGGCGGCCTTCATCGACGCCTGGAACGCCGCGGTCGCCGGACGGCGGCGATCGACGGTCAGCGTCGAGGCGAACTGTGCCCACAGCCGATCTCCGCTGGACAGCGCGAAGATCGCGAAGAACGTGGCAATCAGCAGAACCGTCAGCACGTTGCCGACGACCGACAAGCCGGTGGCGACGCCGGCGCCGAGGTTGCCGACATAGTCGCCGACCGACGACTGAAGCTCGTCGAGCACGTTCTGGACAGCGTCGGTGTCCACCCCGAAGGGGCCGCTACGGATCCAGCCGAGGATGTCCGTGAAAGCGCCGCTGACGGCATCGGCCAGTCGCGGGCTGCTCTGCACCACCTCGGACACGACGAAGGCGAGCAGCCCGATGAAAACGGCGAGGAAGCCGACCACGCACAGGATCGCGGCGATCGCCTGCGGGACTCGCCGGGCCCGGAGCCACTTCACCGCCGGCCAGAGCAGGGACACCTCGGCGAAGCCCAGCACCACGGCCATCGAGATGAACCGCACCTGCAGCGCCAGCCAGATCGCCGCCGATATCGCCAGTCCGAGGACGAGCAGCCGACCGGCGATGGCGGCCTGACGGTCCAGCCAGGCCGGCACACGCGCGTCGTCGGCCGGCGGCGTCGACATCGTCACAAGGCGAACCTAGCCGTCGTCAGTCCGGAGTCTTCCGCCCCACGCGGACGGTCACCGTGGTTCGTCGGGCAGCGTGGCCAGGTCCTCGTGGGACGGAGCATCGATGGCGGCGATCAGCCCGGCTATCTCGCGAGCAAGGTCCTGCCCGGTCAGCCCGACCTCGGCCAGAAGCGCCGGACGCTTGGCGTGCGGCAGGAAACGCTGCGGGAGTCCGAACCCGCGGACGGGAACCTGAATCCCGGCGTCACGGAGTTCCTGGCCGACAACGGCGCCCACGCCACCGACTCGGCCGTTGTCCTCGACGGTGACGACCAGCCGGTGACGACGGGCCAGGGTGACCAGCGCCGGGTCAACCGGCTTGACCCAGCGAGGGTCGACGACCGTGACGCCCACACCGTGGGCGGCCAGCCGTTCGGCGATGTCGACGCCGACCGCAGCCATGGCTCCGACCGAGATCACCAGGACGTCGCTCGGCCCGGACCGGGCCAGCACATCGCAGCTACCCGCACGATCGACGACGGGAAGATCGGGCCCGATGACGCCCTTGGGGAAGCGGACCACCGTTGGGGCATCCGCGACGTCGAGAGCTTCGTCGAGCAGCTCGACCAGCGTCGCGCCGTCGCGGGGGGCGGCGACGCGCAGCCCGGGCACGACCTGCAGAATCGACAGGTCCCACATGCCGTTGTGCGACGGACCGTCGTCACCAGTGACACCGGCCCGGTCGAGGACGAACGTCACTCCGCACTCGTGCAGGGCGACATCCATGAGCAGCTGGTCGAACGCTCGATTGAGGAATGTCGCGTACACCGCGACGACCGGGTGCAGCCCGGCCATCGCCAGGCCGGCGGCGGAGGTCACCGCGTGCTGCTCCGCGATGCCGACGTCGAAGCACCGGTCGGGGAACTCCCGCGCGAACGCGTCCAAACCAGTGGGCCCGAGCATTGCCGCGGTGATCGCCACGACCGCAGGCCGCTCCCGGCCGGCTCCGACCAGCGCGCCGCTGAACACCTCGGTCCACGTGCGGCCCGGCCGCGTCGCCGCCGTACCCGTTGCGGGGTCGAACGGAGCCGGTGGGCTGTGCATCTGGTCGGCGACGTCACGCACCGCGTGCTCGTAGCCGAACCCCTTATGGGTGACACAGTGAACGATCACGGGGGCGCGGAAACGCTTGGCCCGAGCGAGTGCCTGCTCAACCGCCTCCCGGTCGTGCCCGTCGACCGGTCCGATGTACTTCAGGCCCAAGTCCTCGAACAGCCCTTGCGGCGCCAGCACGTCCTTGAGGCCCTTCTTGATCCCGTGCAGCGCCTCGAACAGCGGTGGTCCGACCAGCGGTGTGTGGGTCAGCGACCTCCTGATCAGGTCGAGCACCTGCTCGTACCGCGGGTTGGTCCGCAGGCCCGCCAGGTGGTAGGCGACCCCGCCCACGGTGGGTGAATAGGAACGGCCGTTGTCGTTGACGACGATGACGACCGGACGCGCGGGTCGCTCGCCGGGCAGTCCTTTGGGACCGCCGGCGATGTTGTTCAACGCCTCCCAAGCCATCCCGCCGGTGAGGGCGCCGTCTCCGACGACGGCGACGACCGTCCGGCCGCGTTCTCCACGGACGGCGAACCCCTTGGCCAGGCCGTCGGCATACGACAACGCGGTGGAGGCGTGGGAGTTCTCGACCCAGTCGTGCTCACTCTCCGACCGGCTGGGGTACCCGGAGAGCCCACCCTGCTGCCGCAGCGTGGCGAACCGGTCACGGCGGCCCGTGAGCAGTTTGTGCACGTAGGCCTGGTGTCCGGTGTCGAACAGGATCGGGTCTCGCGGTGAGTTGAATACGCGGTGTAGAGCGATCGTCAGTTCGACCATGCCGAGGTTGGGACCGAGGTGACCACCGGTGCGGGAGCACGTCTGCACCAGAACGTCGCGGATTTCGGCTGCGAGCGCCGTTAGTTCGTCGTCGCCGAGGCGGCGCAGGTCACGAGGTCCCCGGACGTTCTCGAGAACACCCACCAGCTCGCCCTCCTCGATCGACAGATGAGCCGGAGTGTAGTTGCCGAGTCAGCGGCCCACCTGGCCGCGTGCCTTCCTGGACCGACTCGGCTGCAGTGGCACAGTAGGGGTGATGAGCAACGGGAGAGGAGACGACGTGGTGGCCGATCTTGCTTCCGAAACGGACATCGCAGGTCCCCCGGCGGACACCCGACGGGTCCGCCGAACCCTTGGCGCCCTGATCGGGGCTGTCGGCGCGTTGGGCGTGGCTGCCAGCGCGTACCTCGACTGGTTCGCGGGCCAAATGCCCACCGAGATCCCGCTGCAGCGGCTCTTCGACACCGAGGTGAGTGGGGCGGCAGGCTCGTACTGGACCTCCATGGCGGGCCCGTTGGCTCTGGCCGGGGTCATCGGGGTGATCGGTGGACTATTGCGCTCACGACTGGTGATCACCCTCGCCGGCGTCGTCGGACTCGCGACATTGGTGCTCTGGATCCTGCTGCAGGCGATCGACCTGTCTCCGCAGGATCTGCGCGCGAGCGACTACGAGGTGGGCCTGTGGGTTTGCGTGGCGAGCCTCGTCGTACTCGCCGGCGGGGTCCTGCTCATGGGCAGCCCCGATCGTCGTGCCGGGTCATCGCCGACCGAAGAGCCGACCGTCAACGACGAGGTTTCGCGCCCCAGCGAGGTCTGAGCCCGCTGCCGGGATCCATTTGTCTGGTCGCACTCGGACCCTCGTTCGTTCCGCACTCGGGCTCCTCGTTGCTCAAAGCAGGCTGCGCAGGACGTACTGCATGATCCCGCCGTGCCGGTAGTAGTCGGCCTCGCCTGGGGTGTCGATGCGCAACACTGGGTCGAATTCGATGTCATCGGCCTGAACGTGCACGCTGGCGGGCGTCTGTCCCTCGTTGAGCGCGGCGACGCCGGTGATCTCGAAGGTCTCCTCCCCTGTGAGGCCGAGCGAATCGGCGTTCTGACCTGACGGGTATTGCAGTGGGAGGACGCCCATGCCAATCAGGTTCGACCGGTGGATTCGCTCGTACGACTCGGCGATGACCGCCCGGACGCCGAGCAAGGCAGTTCCCTTGGCCGCCCAGTCGCGCGACGAGCCGGAGCCGTACTCCTTGCCGGCGAGCACGACCAACGGGATGCCAGCGGCGGCGTACGACGTCGAGGCCTGGTAGATCGTGGTGACCGCAGCGTCCTCCCTGGTGAAGTCGCGAGTGAACCCGCCCTCGGTTCCCGGTGCGATCTGGT
The DNA here is from genome assembly GCA_963819885.1 of uncultured Actinomycetota bacterium. Classification (GTDB taxonomy): domain Bacteria; phylum Actinomycetota; class Actinomycetes; order Jiangellales; family Jiangellaceae; genus JACVRX01. Next base: position 172,504 of record CAWFXV010000024.1, read on the forward strand.
TGCGCAGCCGGATGTTGGCGAACGTGCCGCGGATCATCACCTCGTGATTTCCGCGCCGCGATCCGTAGGAGTTGAAGTCACGACGCGCAACTCCGTGCTCGGCGAGGTATTCACCGGCCGGTGAGTCCGCCTTGATCGCGCCCGCCGGGCTGATGTGGTCGGTCGTCACCGAGTCGCCCAGCCTGGCGAGCACCCGCGCGCCGGCGATGTCTGTCACCGGTTCCGGCGTCACCGGCATGTTGTCGAAATAGGGCGGCTTCCGCACATAGGTCGAGTCGGGATCCCACTCGAACACGTCGCCCGAAGGCGTCGGGAGCGACTGCCACTGCTCGTCGCCGGCAAAGACGTCGGCGTAGTCGCGGGTGAACATCTCACTGGCGATCGCGCTCTCCACCACCCGTTCGATCTCGGCCGGACTGGGCCAGAGGTCGCGCAGGAAGACCGGTCGTCCCTGCGGGTCCATGTCGATCGGATCCGTGGTGATGTCGAGGTCCATCGTCCCGGCCAGCGCGTAGGCGACCACGAGCGGCGGGGACGCCAGGTAGTTCATCTTCACATCAGGGTTGATCCGGCCCTCGAAGTTTCGGTTGCCGGACAGCACCGCGACGACGGCAAGATCCTTCTCGGCGACGGCTGCCGAGATCGCTTCGGGCAGCGGCCCGGAGTTACCGATGCAAGTGGTGCAGCCGTAGCCCACCAGGTGGAAGCCGAGCTTCTCCAGGTACGGCGTCAAGCCGGCCCGCTCGTAGTAGTCCATGACGACCTTCGAGCCGGGCGCCAGCGTGGTCTTCACCCATGGTTTGCGCGCCAGCCCGCGGTCGACCGCCTTCTTCGCCAGCAGGGCTGCACCGATCATCACGCTCGGGTTCGACGTGTTCGTGCACGACGTGATAGCGGCGATGACGACGGCGCCGTGGTCGATCTCGGCGTCGGTGCCGTCGTCCAGCCGCACCCGCGTCGGCGCCGATGCACGCCCTCGGGCGCCTTCGGCCGCGCTCTCGATCGGCGGGTGCGAGTCCTCGCCGCCGTTGCCGGGGTGCACCGCGACCGGGTCGCTCGCTGGGAAGGTGTCCTCGACCGCGTGGTCGAGCTCGGTGTCCGGTCGGTCGTCGTGGTGCTCGACGTAGTCCCGCAGCGCGGTACGGAAGGCCGCTCTCGCGTCGGTGAGGGAGACCCGGTCCTGGGGCCGCTTGGGTCCGGCGATCGACGGCACGACCGTCGACAAGTCCAGCTCCAGGCGCTCGGAGTACGTCGGCTCGGCCTGCGGGTCGTGCCAGAGCCCCTGTTCCTTGGCGTAGGTCTCGACCAGGGCGACCTGCTCCGGCCGGGCGGCCGGTGAGCGTGAGATAGCGAATGGTCTCGTCGTCGAGCGGGAACACCGCGATGGTCGACCCGTATTCGGGGCTCATGTTGCCGATCGTCGCGCGGTTGGCGAGCGGGACGGCCGAGACTCCGGGCCCGTAGAACTCGACGAACTTCCCGACGACGCCGTGGTGGCGCAGCTGCTCGGTGATGGTAAGCACGAGGTCGGTGGCAGTCGCCCCGTCGGGGAGTTCGCCGGACAGCTTGAACCCGACGACCCGTGGGATGAGCATGCTCACCGGCTGGCCGAGCATGGCCGCCTCGGCCTCGATGCCGCCGACCCCCCAGCCCACGACCCCCAGCCCGTTGACCATGGTGGTGTGGCTGTCCGTTCCGACACAGGTGTCGGGATACGCAGCGCCGTCGCGCACCATGACGACCCGGGCGAGGTGCTCGATATTGACCTGATGGACGATGCCGGTGCCGGGCGGAACCACCTTGAAGTCCTCGAAGGCCCGCTGTCCCCAGCGCAGGAACTGGTACCGCTCGCGGTTGCGCTGGTACTCGAGCTCCACGTTACGGACGAAGGCATCCGGGGCACCGAAGACGTCGGCTATCACAGAGTGGTCGATGACCAGCTCGGCCGGATTGAGCGGATTGATCCGGCCCGGATCCCCACCGAGGGCGGTCATCGCCTCGCGCATGGTCGCGAGATCCACGACCGCGGGCACACCGGTGAAGTCCTGCATGATCACTCGGGCGGGTGTGAACTGGATCTCAACGCTGGGCTCGGCGTTCTCGTCCCAGCCGAGCAGGCTCCGCACGTCGTCGGCGGTGATGTTCGCGCCGTCCTCGGTCCGCAGCAGGTTTTCCAGCAGGATCTTCAGGCTGTACGGGAGCCGCGCCGCGTCTCCCGCGGCAGCCAGGCGGTAGATCTCGTACGAGGCGTCGCCGACTTTCAGCTGTCCCTTGGCGCCGAAGCTGTCCAGGCTCGTGGCCACCGTGTCCACCGTCCTCTCGTCCGCCCTGCCCAGATCCTTGCCCAGATCGCCGCCGTCGTCACTCGGTGGCGGCCTCGGCCCACCACCAGGCGAATACATCCATCACCAGGCCTACAAGCCTGGTGGTGTACCCATAGGGGTGGTGAACGTGGTCATTCTCATTTTCACACCTGGGGAAGCACCGTGTCGGCGATCAGCTCGAGGTGGTCGAGGTCGTCGAGGTCGAGCAGCTGCAGATAGACGGTGGATGCGCCGAGGTCGGCGTATTCACCGATCCGCTCGACCAGCTCGCCCGGCGTCCCGCCGAGCCCGTTCTCCCGAAGCTCGGCCGCGTCTCGGCCGATCGCGTCGGCGCGTCGGGAGACCTCGGAGTCATCGCGCCCGCAGCAGACCGTCTGCGCCACCGAATAGCGCATCGAGCCGGCCGGCCGGTCAGCATCGGCGCAGGCGGCTTCGACGCCCCGGAAGGCGACCGACACTACGTCGAGCGAGGCGAAGGCCACGTTGTACTCGGCGGCGTACTCCGCAGCAAGCCGGGCTGAGCGCGGCCGCCCGCTACCGCCCATCACCACTGGTGGGTGCGGTTGCTGGGCGGGCTTCGGCAGGCCCGGCGAGTTCACGACCCGATAGTGCGTCCCGGTGTAGTCGAACCGTTGGCCAACCGGCGTCTGCCAGAGGCCGGTGACGACGGCGAGTTGCTCCTCGAGCATGCCGAAGCGCTCTGCGGTGGACGGGAACGGCAGCGCATACGCCGCGTGCTCCTCGGCGAACCAGCCGGCACCGAGGCCGAGCTCGACCCGTCCGCCGCTCATCTGGTCGACCTGGGCGACCGAAATCGCCAGCACGCCGGGTGATCGGAAAGTCACCGGCGTCACCAGAGTGCCCAGCCGGATCCGCGAGGTTTCCCTGGCAAGACCGCCGAGAGTGATCCAGGAGTCGGTCGGGCCGGGCAACCCGTCGCTGTCGGGCGTCAGGTAGTGATCTGATCGGAAGAACGCATCGAAGCCCAACGCCTCGCCGGCACGGGCGACCCGGAGCTGCTGCTCGTAGCTGGCGCCTTGCTGCGGCTCGGTGAAGATCCTCAGTTTCATCGCGACAGCATGTCAACTGGTCTTGGATTCACGACGCGTGGCGACGATCTCACCGCGACGCACGTCGCCGGGTGCTGCTCCGTCGTCTTTCCTGAGCGCCACGTCCGACGACGCCAGCTGCCAGGGGACGCTCGTCACCATCACGCCGGGGGTGAACAGCAGCCGGCCCTTGAGCCGCAACGCGCTCTGGTTGTGCAGCAGCTGCTCCCACCAGCGGCCCACGATGTACTCCGGTATGTACACGGTGACGACGTCGCGCGGGCTGGCTCGTCGGATGTTCTTGACGTAGTCGACGATCGGCCGGGTGATCTCCCGATACGGCGAGTCGAGCACCTTCAGTGGGACCGGGAGGTTGCGCCGATCCCATTCGTCGGTGAGTGCCCTGGTCTCGTCGAGGTCGACGTTCACCGTCACGGCTTCCAGCACGTCTGGGCGGCCGACCCGCGCGTAGGCCAACGCCCGCAAGGTCGGCTTGTGGATCGTCGACACGAGCACGATGGCATGCACGCGCGAGGGCAGCAGCGCCGCATCGGGATGCTCGTCCCCACCTACTGCCAGCTCGGCGCTGACTTGGTCGTAGTGACGACGGATTCCTCGCATGAGCAGGAACAGCACCGGCATCGCGACGAAGACGATCCATGCACCGTGAGTGAACTTGGTGATGGTCACGATGATCAGCACCGTTCCGGTGAGGACCGCTCCGATCGTGTTGATCACTCTGGACCGGAGGACGCGGCGCTTCTGCTCGACCGACAGTGGGCCCCGGAGCACGGCGTTCCAGTGCCTCACCATGCCGGTCTGACCGAGCGTGAAAGCCGTGAACACACCAACGATGTACAGCTGGATCAGCCGGGTGACGGAGGCGTCGAAGGCGAAGATCAGCAAGCCGGCGAATACCGACAGCAGCACGATGCCGTTACTGAACACCAACCGGTCACCGCGGGTGTGCAGTTGCCGTGGCGCGTATCGATGCTGGGCGAGGATCGACCCCAGCAAGGGGAACCCGTTGAAGGCCGTGTTCGCTGCCAAAACCAGGATGAGCGCCGCCGCCGCCTGGATGTAGTAGAAGGGCAGCGTCCCGTCACCGAAGACCGCGGCCGCCACCTGGGCGACCACTGTTGGCTGCGGAGTGGTTTCGCAGTCGAAACCGATCAGGTCACACGGGTTCTCCGTGTACCGGACGTCGGAGATCAACGCCAGCGCGGTGATGCCGCTGAACATCAGGATGGACAGCCCGCCCATCAAGGCCAGGGTCGTCGCTGCGTTCTTGCTCTTCGGCTTCCGGAACGCCGGAACGCCGTTCGCGATCGCCTCCACTCCGGTGAGGGCGGTGCATCCGGATGCGAACGCGCGCAGCACTAGGAAGACGACCGCGATGCCACCGAGCCCACTCATCTCGGCTTCGACGCCGTACTGGGCGCTCTCCGCGGTCGGCGGGTCGCCGAGAACGGTTCTGCCCAGGCCCCAGAGGATCATCGACACGACGCCCGCGACAAACAGGTAGGTGGGCACGGCGAACGCGCGCCCGCTCTCCTGGATCCCACGCAGATTCAGCGCTGCCAGGACTACGACCACGACCAGCGCGATGCCCACCCGCCGGTCGCTCAGCGCCGGCACCGCGGAGATGAGGTTGTCCACACCGGCCGAGACGGACACCGCGACGGTCAGCACGTAGTCGACGAGCAAGGCACTGGCAACGACGAGGCCGGCGTTGGAACCCAGGTTGGTTGCAGCGACCTCGTAGTCGCCGCCACCGGTTGGGTAGGCGTGCACCAGCTGGCGATACGAGAGCACCACCACGACGAGCAGCACCACAACGGCGAGGGCGACCCACGGCGCCAAGTACAGGTAGGACAGGCCCGCTAGCGTCAGGATGACCAGGATCTCCTGGGTCGCGTACGTGACCGACGAGAGGGGGTCGCTGGCGAAGACCGGCAGGGCCACCCGTTTGGGCAGCAGGGTGTGGTCCAGCCGGCTGCTCGCCAGCTTGCGCCCGATCAGCAGACGGCGCGCGATGTCGCTCACGCTTGCCACGGTCGGAAATGCTATGGCCAGCTTGCGTTGGTCGTCCGTGTAACGTCGGCGAGAGACCGCCGAATCGGCGGTTCCGGTGCGAACCACTCGTGGAAGGACCACTGTGCACGTCGTCATCATGGGCTGCGGACGGGTCGGCTCGTCCCTCGCGCAGATCCTGGAGTCCAGGGGGCACACGGTGGCCGTGATCGACCAGAACTCCGACGCCTTCCGACGCCTACCGGCAGGTTTCGAAGGACGGACGGTAGCCGGGATCGGCTTCGATCGCGACGTGCTTCGCGAGGCCGGGATCGAACAGGCCGAGGCGTTCGCCGCGGTCAGCAGCGGTGACAACTCCAACATCCTCGCGGCCCGTGTGGCGCGGGAGACCTTCGGCGTCGAAAGCGTAGTCGCCCGCATCTACGACCCGGGTCGGGCTGCGGTGTACCAGCGACTGGGAATTCCGACGGTGGCCACGGTGCGGTGGACTGCCGACCAGATGCTGCGTCGGCTACTCCCGGAGGGCGCCGAGACGGAGTGGGTCGATCCGACCGGCACGATCCGGCTGGCCGAGGTGCACGTCACCAGCGAGTGGGTCGGCCGCCCGGTGTCGGCGCTCGAGGCCGCGGCGGGAGCCCGGGTGGCCTTCCTGTCTCGGTTCGGCGAGGGAATCGTGCCGGAGGAGGACACCGTCGTCCAGGAGGGTGACCTCGTACACGTGATCATGCGGATGGACGAGACCGAACGGATCGCCGAGATCTTCCAAACCGCTCCGGAGGTCGAAGTCTGATGCGGGTTGCCATCGCCGGAGCCGGGAACGTCGGACGTTCTATCGCCGCCGAACTGCTGCACAACGACCACGAAGTGCTGCTCATCGACAGGGAGCCCAAGGCCATCCGAGCCGCCTCGGTGCCAGACGCCGAGTGGCTGCTCGCCGACGCTTGCGAGCTGTCCCGGTTGGAAGAGGCGGGCCTCGAGCGCTGCAACGTGGTGATCGCCGCCACGGGTGACGACAAGGCCAACCTCGTCGTGTCGCTGCTGGCCAAGACCGAGTTCGGGGTCCCTCGCGTCGTCGCTCGCGTCAACCACCCGCAAAACGAGTGGCTGTTCAACGAGTCCTGGGGGGTCGACGTCTCGGTGTCGACTCCGCGAATCATGAGTGCTCTGGTAGAGGAGGCGGTCAGCGTCGGGGACTTGGTCCGGCTTTTCACCTTCCGGCAGAACGAGGCGAATCTGGTGGAACTCACCCTCCCGGACGACTCCCCCATCGTCGGCACCGCCATCGCCGACGTCGCCTGGCCGGTCGACACGACCCTCGTCTCGGTGATCCGCGGCAAGCACGTCCACGCGCCGCTGCCCGACCTCCCCCTCGAGGCGCACGACGAGCTGCTGTTCGTCGCCTCGTCCGATCGGGAGCAGCAGCTCGAGGACCTGCTGTCGCCGCACGCCGCACCCAGCCGCTGAACCCATACCCGTCGGGTCGATGAGAGCGCGGACTAGCTCGTCCTCGGTCCCGTCAACTGACCAGGGAAGCCTCGCTGATCGAGCGCTGACGGAACTCGGTGTCAGTAGGCGGGTTGCAGACCCTCGAGCATCGGAAAGTGGCGCACGTTCGTGGTGAGCAGTGGTGCGTCAAGCAGGACCGCGGTTGCAGCGATCAGGTAGTCGGCGTCGTCGATTCCGCTGAAGGCCCGTCGGTGCCGACGCGCCAGGGTGCCTGCGGCTCGAGTGACGCTCTCGTCCACGGGGACCCAAGTCAGCGCCGAGAAGAACTGCTCGAGGGCTTCGACCTCGCGGTCCCGAACGCCCGCAAGGAGCTCGAAGCGGATTACCTCACTAGCGGCGATGGCCTCTGCGTCGTCCATCAACGTAGTCAACAGTTCAACCGCCGGCTGCGCGCCACGTAGATGATCGATCGCGACGCTGGTGTCCAGCGACTTCACTCGACGCCAGTCCTGCGCAACCGCTCATTCAGGTCGCCCCGGAGCGCGTCGACGTAGTCCGCGCCCGTTAGGCGTCGACCGCTCCACGAACCCGCGCTCGCAGCAAGCGCCCTGCGCTTTTCGTCCACTGTCGATTCACCGAAGGTCTTGCGCACGGCGCGGCGGATCAGTTCGGAGCGGGACGCACCGGTCGCTCGCCCGACCCGGTCGAGTAGCTCAACCTCGTCTTCACCGAGATATACCTGAGTCCGCTCCATGACATCACTATACACCACATGGTGTCACACTCCGCCGTACCTGACCGATCTACGAGGCCGCACGCACAGTCCTACCGCGCGCGTCGTCCTTGCCGTCGACGACCACGGCTGGATACAAGGACGGCCGACTCGGATCCCTTCGGCCACTTGTGGCTGATCTCTCAGCCGCTTGTGACCCCCGCGGGTCTTCTCCACTCAGCGCGCTCCGTCGCTGGCGAGCCGCTCGGCGTTCGCGCGATATGCGGGCCGCACGATCAGCCACGATACGTACGCGACGAGAAGGAACAATGGCCAGCTCATCACCAGCCGTGCCCCGGCGAGCCAGCCCAGCTGTTCATCGCCGGCCAGGTACAGCGGAACCTGGACGACGAGCCGCAGCGCGAACATCCCCACCCACAACGTGCTCGCCCGGGCGTAGGCCCGCGCGAGGTCCGGGTCGTTCCGCCAGGACATGCCCTGTCCGGAGACCAAGCCGACGAATACCCCGAGCAGCGGCCAGCGCACCAGGATGGAAACCAGGAAGGCCAGCCCGTATCCGAGGTTGACCAGCAGGCCGGGCAGGAAGACGTCTTCAGCCCGACCGGTTCGTGCCGCGAGGAATGCGGCGATGCCGACACCGAGGAAGCCGGCCAGCACGTTCTGCAAGGGATCGCGTCGCAGCAGGCGGATGACCGCCAGCACGACACCCACGGCGACGGCGACCCAAAGCGACAGCATCAGGTCCCGGCCGAACGCCGTGTAGACCACCGTGAACAGTGCCAGCGGGAGGCCGGCATCGAGGAATGCACCTGGACCGAGCGCCGTCCGAACCCTGAATCGTTCGTCCGAGGCGATCGCGTCGAAAAGACTCGGCCGGGGTTTGGTCACGCCGCGCCCGCGGGCAGCAGGACGTAGTCGGGGTTGTACATCACCCGGCGTCCGTCGACCGTCGTCACCCGTCCATTTGCGACCAGCCCTCGCCCGCAGTCGACCCCGGCGATGCGCCGACGGCCCAGCCAGATCAAGGTGAGCACGTCCGAGCCGTCGTAGAGCTCTGCCTCGAGCGCCGGGACGCCCGCTCGAGGCTGCAGCGTGACAGTGTGCAGGACCCCCCGGACCCGCGCCCGCTCTCGATCGCCGACCTGAGCCAGCGACACGCAGCCGGAGACCTGGGCGTCCTTGCGCAGCGCCGCTGCGTCGATCTCGCTCTCCGAAGACGCCCAGCGGGTCAGCGCGCGCCACATGCCGCGCGGGCCAGCTTTTCCATCGCTCACGTCCAACCAGCCTACCCGTCCTGAGCCGGTGGTTCGGGCTCTGTCCGCTGCGGTGCTCGCAGGGCGATCACATCGCCCGGTGCCATCGGCCGGTCGCCGCGCACGACGACGGTGTGGCGGACCACACCGACGAATCGGGCAAAGGTCTTCGCGTCGGTGATCGCGGTGCCGAGGAACGTCGCCCGGAGCATCCACCGCGGCCCGTCGATGCCGACGACTCGCGACGCCTGCACTGCCTTCTTCCCGTCCGACGACGTCACCGGGACGACCATGCGGATCTCGGTGCCGAACGGTCCAGGGGCCTCCTGTGCGGTCCCTCCCCGGCTGGCGGCGTCGGCCGCGATCTGAGTGCGGGTCTGCTCCCACAGGCCGGAGGTACGGGGTGCCGCCACCGCGATCATCGCGACCGCGGCCTCGGCGTCGACGATCATGACGCTAGTGCCCGTTCCGGAGCGTTCGTCGACCTGGAGTTGAAGGCGCATGCCGTCGCCTGGGCGTACCAACATGCCGCCCAGATCGACCCGGTTGACGTCCGAGCCCGCCAGATCCATCTCGGTACTGTCGAACGGCCCGTCCGGACGCGGTGTCTTCCCCAGCTGCTCGCCCGGTTGCGGTTCCGCTTCGACGATTGGCCCCTCGAGGCTGCTGTCGCCCTCGCCGCGCTGGCGGCGGCGTCGAAACACCATCACGATCTCCCCTCACGGCCAGACGTCGTGAGGCCCGTCGACCCGTACCCGCCCGCGCCGCGAGCCGACCCGGGTAGTTGGACGACCTCGCGGAACCGCACCCGCTCCACCCGTTGGATGACCAGCTGCGCGATCCGATCCCCCCGGTGGAAGACCACCGCCTCACGCAGGTCATGGTTGACCAGCACGACGGTGATCTCGCCGCGGTAGCCGGCGTCGACTGTTCCCGGGGTGTTGACGATGCTGACGCCAAGTCGATGTGCCAGCCCGGATCGGGGATGAACGAAAGCCGCATAACCGTCGGGCAGAGCCAGGGCGATTCCCGTCCCCACCATGGCCCGTTCGCCGGGCCCGAGTGTCAAGTCGACGGTCGTCACCAGGTCCGCGCCAGCGTCGCCCGGGTGTGCGTAGGTCGGCAGCGGGATGGTGTCGTCCAGTCGGGTGACCAGGACATCGACCAGACCGGCCACGGGCCTGTCGACTTCCCGGTCCACGAATCGTGACCCTACCTGCGGTTCGGCGAAGCGATGGTGGGACCCTGCCCGGGTGAGTGGGTACCGCGAGCGGCTGAGGGTACCCGCCTCCTGGTGGCTGCTTCCAATCGTGATTGCCGGGTCGGTCTGGCTCACGGTCCAGCACGTGTACGGCCTGCGGGCGTCGGCGCCGGTAACGGTCGGTGTGCTGCTCGCCTCCATCGCCGGGCTGGTCGCGTACGGTCGCGCGGTGGTGGCCGTCGGGCCGGCCGGCTTCGTCGCCGGCCGGGCGCGACTGCCGCTGTGGGCGGTCGGCGGGATCACCGCGTTGGACGCTGCCGCCGCCCGAACGGCCCGCGGACCCGAGGCAGATCCGCGTGCCTTCTTTCTCATCCGCGGGTATATCCGCCCGATGGTCCGCGTCGTGGTCGACGACCCGGCCGATCCGGTGCCGTACTGGCTGGTGTCCACCCGCCATCCGGACAAGCTGGTTGCGGCGCTGTCGGCCGCTCGCGACACGGTTCGTTAGCGATCAGGCGGCGCAGTCGCGGCAGACCAGCACGCCCTTGTTCTCCCGTGCCAGCTGGCTGCGGTGGTGAACCAGGAAGCATTGGGAACAGGTGAACTCGTCGGCCTGCCGAGGCAGCACCCGGACGGCCAGTTCCTCGTTGGACAGGTCGGCACCGGGCAGTTCCAATGACTCGGCAAGCTCTGCCTCGTCGACGTCGACCATGCTCGAGATGGTGTCCATCCGGCGATTCTTGAGCTCCTCGATCGAGTCCTCGGACAGCTCGTCGTCGGTCTTTCGAGGGGCGTCGTAGTCGGTTGCCATAACGTCAGCCCCCTTCGTGGGCGGGTTGTCTATGTGATGGCCGTACTCGGACCCTCGCTCGTTCCTCGCTCGGGTTCCTCGTCACTCCGATTGTTGGTCGTACTCGGACCCTCGCTCGTTCCTCGCTCGGGTTCCTCGTCACTCCACCTCCTCAGTCCGGTAGGACCGTGACCCTGCTAACGCATGGGGAGCCCTGGTTGTGCCCGAACTGCGGCGCGAATTCTGCCTCACCGAGGCGCGGAACGGGGCTCCGCCCCGCCGGGCCAGTTGAAGATCCTCCTGACTGTCCGGACAGGTACCGTTCTGGGGTCGAGCTGCCGTCCGGACGCATCGACACAGGAGGCGTGGTGCTCGAGCTGGATCGGCTGTCGAAGCGATACGGCCAGGTGGTCGCTCTCGACAACCTCTCCCTCGCTGTCCGGCCCGGTCAAATGTACGGCTTCGTCGGCACAAATGGCGCCGGCAAGACGACCGCGATGCGCATCGTGCTGGGCGTGCTGGATGCCGACGCCGGAGAAGTGCGCTGGCACGGGCGGCGGCTGGGACCCGACGCCCGCCGCGGGTTCGGCTATATGCCCGAGGAGCGGGGGCTCTATCCGAAGATGCATCTGCTCGAGCAGCTCGTCTTCCTGGCTCAGCTGCGCGGCACTCCCGAGGCGGCGGCAGCGATATCCGCCCGTGCGCTGCTGGACCGGTTCGGTCTGGCCGAGCGCGCCGGAGACCGGGTCGAGCAGCTGTCCCTGGGCAATCAGCAACGGGTCCAGCTCGCGGCCGCGCTGGTGCACGATCCGACCGTGCTGGTGCTGGACGAGCCGTTCAGCGGCCTGGATCCGGTCGGTGTCGACTCTATGGCCACCATCCTGCGCGAACGGGTCGACGCTGGCGCCGCGCTGGTTTTCTCCAGCCACCAACTCGACCTCGTCGAGCGGCTGTGCGACGCCGTCGGGATCATCCGGGCCGGCCGTCTCGTCGCCGACGGCAGCGTCGCGGAGTTGCGCGGCGTCACCGGTTCGCGCCGATTTCGGGTTCTCGTCGAGGCCGCGCCCGGGTGGCCCGACCAGCTCGCCGCGTCGGTTCGCGGAGCCACCGTTCTCGACCACGGCCGCGACAACGGGCCGGCCCTGTTCGAGCTGCCGGCCAGTGCCGACGATCAGCTTCTCCTCGCAGCCGCACAGCGGCTCGGTCCGGTCCACCAGTTCACCACCGCAGAACCCACCTTGGTCGAGTTGTTCCGCGAAGTCGTCTCCGAAGAGAGTGCGTCCGACGGTACGGAGGTCGCCGCCTGATGTCGCGAGCGCTGTCCTTCCGCGAGGCCGTCCTCTTGGTCGCTCGCCGGGAGTTCATGCAACGGGCCCGGGACCGGTCGTTCTTCGTCTCGACGGCGATCACCGTCGGCATCATCGTGCTGGTGATCGTGTTCCCGAGGGCCCTCAACTTCGGCGCCGACGAGTACACGATCGCCTTTGTCGGACCGGATGGTCCCGCGATTCAAGCTGTCGCCGAAGACCAGGCCGAACTCAGCGACCTCGACCTCGTCGCCGTGGACGTGGCTGACGTCGATCAGGCCGAGCAGATGATCCTCGAGGGCGATCTCGACGCCTATCTCGATGCGGATTCGGTAGTCGTCGAACGAGAGCTGGCGCCCTCGTTGCGGGCGGTGCTGGAGAACGCGCACAGTTCCGTCGTCGGCACCCAGGCTCTCACCGATGCCGGACTGGACCCAGAACAGGTCGCATCCGCACTCGACACAGCGGAGTTGCAGACCGTCACCCTCGACCCTGCGGCCGACGAGAGAAACACCCGAGGAACGATCGCGTTCATCGGTGCGCTGGTTCTCTACGGCCAACTGTTGGGGTACGGGTTCTGGGTCGCGCTCGGCGTGGTCGAAGAAAAGTCCAGCCGGGTGGTCGAGGTCCTCCTGTCCGCAATTCCCGCGCGAACACTGCTCGCCGGCAAGGTTCTCGGCATCGGGGTCCTCGGGCTGGCCCAACTGTTCGTGATCGCCGCGGTTTCGGTGGCCGCCGCCGCTCTCGTGGGCTCCATAGCCTTCGAGGCGTCGATGTTGCAACCGATCATGCTCGTCCTTGGCTGGTTCGTGCTCGGCTATATCGCCTATGCCTGCCTGTCCGCAGCCGCCGCAGCGCGGGTGTCCCGTCAGGAGGAGCTACAGAACGCGACCACACCGTTGACGATGCTCGCGATGGTCTCCTTCTTCGCCAGTTTCTACGTGTTCTTCAACGCGAGCGGAACCGGGCCGCTGGTCGTCTCGTTGATACCGCCGGTGAGCGCCCTGGCGATGCCGATCCGGATGGCCCGGGGCGACGCCGCCCTCTGGGATATCGGCCTGGCCGTCGTGCTGATGCTCGGGCTCATCGCCGCCCTGATCGTCGTCGCCGGTCGCGTCTACGAGGGTGCGGTGCTGCGGATGGGGGCCAAAGTGCCGCTCGCCGAGGCGTGGCGGTCGGGGCGGCGCGTTCGCTCCTGAGTTGCGCTGGGTCGTCGCGGCTGGGTCGTCGCGGCTGGGTCGTCGCGGCTGGGTCGTCGTCGCGACGGGGGATACCGGCTCCGCCCGCGGCCGACTTCGTCGGCCGTTTTACGCCCACCACACCCGAGCCGGCATCCCCCGCCGCTCCTCCGCTTCCCTAGCGAGGCGACAACCCTGCCCCCGCCGCTCGTCGCCGCCCGCCTCCACTCGGCAACCCCTCTCGGCGCTTCACCTGGACCATCAGGCGTCGCGGTCGGCGCCAAGTGGCTCCAGCAGATCGTGCAGGGCGGGGAAGAGTGCCGGTCCGGCGGCGATCACCAGATCCGGTCCAGCCGCGCGGCCGCTGATCCCGGCGACGACGGCGCCGGCCTCTTCGGCGATCAGTCCCCCGGCGGCCAGATCCCACGGCGCGAGGCCGCGCTCGTAGAACCCGTCGACGAGCCCACTGGCTACCGCGCAGAGGTCGAGTGACGCGGAACCGGCCCGGCGGATGTCTCGGACCCTCGGCAGGACGTGCCGAAGCACTTCTGCCTGCCGCGCGCGCCGACGCGCGTCGTAGCCGAATCCCGTGGCGATCAACGCGCTGTCCAGCCGATCGCAGCCCGACTCGCGGACTTGCCGGCCGTCGAGGACGGCTCCCTCGCCGCGAATGGCCGTCCACGTCTGGGCCCTGGTCGGGTTGTGCACGACACCGACGACCGGCACGCCATCGACCTGAGCCGCAATCGACACCGCGTACTCCGGCAAGCCGTAGAGGTAATTGACAGTTCCATCGATCGGGTCGACCACCCAAACGACGTTCGAGCGCCCGGTGACTGATCCACCCTCCTCGCCCAGCAGTCCGTCGTCGGGGCGCGCGCCCAACAACCGATCACGGATCAGCGCCTCGGCCGCCGTGTCCGACTCGGTGACCACGTCGGTGGGAGACGACTTGGTCGCCGCCACAGCCATCCGCTTCACAGCGGCACGCCGATCCCGGACGAGTCGCCCGGCGTCGTGCGCCACGCTGACCGCCAGGTCGAGGAGCGCCTGCGCGTTTGCGGTCACGCCGGCACTCCGCACAAGGCCGGCCGAAGCCCCCGCGGATTCGGGCAGCAGTTCGCCGGGCATACGTCATGCGACGGCCCAGGTGGGCCGATGCTCGCCCTTCCCACCGGTTCCCCACGCTCGATCGCCGCCCGCTCCAGAAGGAGGTCGACGACGGCGGCGACGAATGCCGGATGCGTTCCTACCGTTGCCGCGCGAGCAGCGGGTAGATCCAGCTCGCGCGCCGTGCTGAGCGCCTCGGTGTCCAGGTCGAACGCGACTTCCATGTGGTCTGACACGAAGCCGATCGGGGCGAGAACGACACCAGGGACCTCAGGCGCAAGCGCCTTGAGGTGGTCGTCCACATCGGGTTCGAGCCACACCTCCCGGGGAGCGCCGCTTCGTGAGCAATACGCCAGGTCGAATCCATGCCGCACTCCGGTCCGCCGCTCGACGTCGGCGACCACAGCGGCCGCGACGGCTCGGTGCTGCTCCACGTAAGCACCACCGCCCGGACCGGAGCTCTCTGCCATGGCGACCGGGATCGAATGGGTGACGAACACCAGCTGGGCGGATTCGGCGACACCGCGGGGCAGGTCGCCGAGTGCGCCCACCACGCTGTCAGCGTTGGCCTGGACGAAGCCCGGGTGGTCGAAGCAGTGGCGGAGCCGATCCAATGTCAGCGCCGCCGGCCCAACTGCGGTCACCGCGGTAGCAAGGTCCTCCCGGTACTGCCGGCAGCCCGAGTACGAGGAGTACGCGCTCGTCACGAAGACCACGGCGCGGCGAACGCCGTCCTCGTGCATCTTGGCCAGCTCGTCGGCCAGATACGGTCGCCAGTTGCGGTTTCCCCAGTAGACGGGCAGCGAGATGCCTGCATGGTCGAGTTGGTGCTGCAGCGCGGCGACCAGGGCGCGATTCTGGTCGTTGATCGGGCTGCGTCCTCCCCGAGCGAGGTAGTGGCCGGCCACCTCAGCGAGCCGATCGCTGGAGATGCCTCGACCACGGGTGACGTTCTCGAGGAAAGGCATGACGTCGGCTGGCCGGTCCGGTCCGCCGAAGGACACCACCAGAAGCGCTTGGAAGGGCTCGACGGAGCGTCCGGGAATGCTCACTCGCCGATCCTGTCATCACAGCGTGCGAGGCTGACGACGTGCTCGGGCCATACGTCGACGTATTGCGCCCGAGCGGTGCCTTTGCCTTCTCGGCCAGCGGGTTGGTTGCCCGGCTGCCGATGTCGATGCTGGGTATCAGCATCGTCCTCGCCGTGTCGGCCGAGAGCGGCTCCTACGGGCGGGCGGGTGTAGTCGCCGCCGCAGCCCTTCTCGCTCAGGCGGCGGCCGCACCGTTCCAGGCGCGGCTGGCCGACCAGCTCGGCCAGGGACGGATGCTGCGGCCGGTTCTGGCGTTGCACGGGCTGAGCCTCGGGCTGTTCATCGTGCTGCTCGGCAGCGAGCCACTCGCCGGGCTGCTGGTCACCGCCGGTTTGGCTGGAGCGACGCTGCCCAGCTTCGGCGCCATGGTCCGGGCCAGATGGGCACGTCTCTACAGTGGCTCGCCGCTTCTGCACACGGCCTACGCGCTGGAGTCCGTCCTCGACGAGGTGGTGTTCGTCTTCGGGCCGGTGATCGCCACGATCCTGGCCACGAGCGTGCACCCCGCTTCCGGTCTGGCCTGCACGTTGCTGCTCACGGTCGGCGGCGGACTGTTGTTCGCCGCCCAGCGGAGTACCGAGCCGCCGCCGCAGCCACGGACCCGCGACGTCGAAGTCGATCGACTCCCGGTGGCGTCATTGGCCTGGATCGTGCTGACGTTCGCGTTGATGGGCGGCATCTTCGGCAGCGTCGAAGTCGTGACGGTGGCGTTCGCCGAAGCGGCCGGTGTGATCGAGGCGTCCGGTCCACTGCTCGCCATCTACGCGTTCGGCAGCCTGGTGTCTGGTCTGGTGGTCGGCGCTGCCCGGGTGCGATCGGGTCCGCGTCGACGCTTCGTCGTCGGCCAGGCCCTGATGGCAGTGACGCTGTTGCCGTTACCGATCGTCGGCCCGGTGGCGGTGCTGGCCGCCGTCCTGTTCGCTGCCGGGCTCGCCATTTCTCCAACCCTTATCGCCGGCTTCTCCCTGGTCGAAGCGGTGGCTCCGTCAAGTCGACTCACCGAGGGCTTCGCCTGGATCTCGACCGCGCTCAATGTCGGCGTGTCCGCCGGCGCTGCCGTGTCCGGACGAATCGTCGACGGGTATGGCGCCTCATCCGCCTACCTCGTCGCGATCGCATTCGGCGTCTCCGCAGCTGCAGCGTGCCTGACCGGTGCTTTCATCGACCGACGTCGACCTGACCGGGCTCGCGAGGGCGCGCCGTCGTGACCGGCCGCCCGGCACAATGGACCAACTGGGCACAGACCACCTCATGCCGCCCGACACGCATCGCAGTGCCGGCGTCCCCAGCCGAGGTCGCCGCCGTCCTGTCGGCGGCGCACCGCGACGGTCTACGGGTCAAGCCGCTGGGAGCGGGGCACAGCTTCAGTCCGATAGCAGCTACCGACGGCGTGCAGGTTCGCCTTGATCGCCTTACCGGTCTCCTCGGGACGGAGGTCGATTCCGCCAGCGGTACCGGAACAGCGACGGTCGCGGCCGGCACACCACTACGGGTCTTGAACGCCGACCTGGCGCGGCTCGGGCTCGGTCTGGCCAACATGGGCGACATCGACGCTCAGACGGTCTCCGGAGCCGTCGCCACCGGCACGCACGGTTCCGGTCGGGCCGCCGCGAGCTTGTCCGCGCTGGTTGTCGCTCTGGAGATCGCGCTTCCCGACGGTTCGCTCGTGCAATGCTCTGCGGACCACGAGCCCGACCTGTTCCAGGCCGGCCGGCTCGGACTCGGAGCACTTGGCGTCGTGACGTCGGTGACCTTCCGCGTGGAGCGTGCTTTCCGGTTGCACGCCGTCGAGGAGCCCGGACACTTGGAGGACCTGCTCGAGCGTTTCGACGAATACGCCGCGAATGAGCACGTGGACGTGCACTGGTTGCCGTTCACCGATGCAGTGCTGATCAAGCGCTACAGCCGGACGGACGAGCCGCTCCGGCCGTTGTCCACGTCTAGGGCGTGGTGGACCGATGTCGTCGAGAACTACGGAGTCGAGCTCGTCCAGCGGCTCACCAGAGCGGCCCCCCGCTACACGCCGTTCGTGAATACCGTCGCGGCACGGCTGATCTCGACTCGTGAATACATCGACGCCGCGCCGTCGGTCTTCACCAGCGTTCGCCGGGTGCGTTTTCACGAAATGGAATACGCGGTGCCTCGGCGGGTCGCCGTCGCCGCCATCCGCGAGTTCCGCCGACTGACCACCCGGGGCCCTTGGCGGATCGCTTTCCCGGTACAGGTGCGCTTCGCGCCGGCGGACGACGTTTGGTTGTCGACCGCCTACGACCGCGAGACGGTGTACATCGCCTGCCATGCCTACCCGCGGACCGACTATCGGAGCTGGTTCGACGCCGCGGAGGAACTGTTCGTCTCCTACGGTGGCCGGCCCCATTGGGGCAAGCTGCACACCCGCGGCCCGGTGTACCTCGACCAAGCCTGTCCCCGGCTGGCTGACTTCCGACGGGTCAAAGCCCGAGTCGATCCCGCCGGGCTGATGGGCAACGAGTATCTCGACCGGATACTCGGTGATTGACGTTTGGCGAAGGATTCCTGCCTCGCCCGGCATGGCGGCTTGGTCGCGGCGTCACCGCGGGTCACGATGGGCGCAGCCGTGCACGGGAGGTTCGGGATGCGGGAGCTGCGACTGGTCGCGGTGAGCGATGACGGTACCCGCCTCATCCTCCGCCCCGATGGCGACGACGCCCCGATGGCTCTTCCCGTCGATGAACGGCTACACGCCGCGATGCGTGGCGACCGCGCACGCCTGGGGCAATTGGAGATCCAGATGGACAGCCAGGTGCGCCCCCGCGACATCCAGGCTCGGATTCGCGGCGGTGAGAGCGTCGAATCGGTGGCCGCGGCGGCGGCTGTGCCGTTGGATCGCGTGCTGCGCTACGCCGGGCCGGTGCTCGCGGAACGCGAGTATGTCGCCGACCGCGCCCGCCGGGCGACCGTTCGGCGCGCCGGCGGCGACGGCCCGACGCCGACCCTCGAGGACGCCGTGGCCCGTTGGGTCACCGGAATCGACGTCGATCCTGACCTGGTGCAGTGGGATGCCTGGCGACGCGATGACGGGCGATGGCAAGTCAGCGCTACCTGGCCCGACGGTGCCGACAACGAGGCAGCGCGATTCGCCTTCGATCCGGCTGGCCGCTCAGTCGCGCCCGACGACGAGCAGGCTCGCGCCGTTGCCGGCGAACGGCCGCCAGCGCAGGTCAGCCAGCCTGGCCCGACCCGGTTGTCTGTTGTCGCCGGCGCCCGGACCGATGAGCTACCTGATTCTGACCCCTTCGACGAGGTCGACGATCACCCCGATCTGCCCGCGCAGGTGGTGATCGTCACCGAACGGCGGGTTGATCTGGAGCTGACTGATCTGGAGCTCACCGAGGTCGATCCACGCGGTGCGGACCCAGCCGACGACGAACCGACTGGGCCGATTCCCGTCACCGGCCGGCGACCGCGCCGCGGCGAGCGCCGGCGACCGAACGGATCGGGTCGGCTCGACGACACGAC
This sequence comes from uncultured Actinomycetota bacterium, assembly GCA_963819885.1. Lineage (GTDB taxonomy): Bacteria > Actinomycetota > Actinomycetes > Jiangellales > Jiangellaceae > JACVRX01. The sequence continues at coordinate 191,518 of CAWFXV010000024.1, forward strand.
CAGCGAGCGGTTGCGGCTCACCGACATCGCCAGCCGCGTCGAGATCGACGATCAAGGCGATGGCGTTCCACCCGCGCAGCGCCCCCGCCAGGACCCGCGAGAGGCTGCGTTCTTTGCCCCGTCGACTCCGAGCCCGGCCAACGAACCGCGAGTAGCTGAGCCAGCCGCGAGTTCCGAGCGGGTCAGCTCGTCGCGGTCTCGCCGACCCACCGTGCCCAGCTGGGACGAGATCATGTTCGGTCGTCGGCGCAAGCCGGACTGAACCAAGACGCGATCCGGCCCGGAAGTATCACCAGGCGGGCTGCCTGCTCTGTAGGAGTGGATGTACCAGCATCCCGCGGTCAGGGAGCCCCCGGCCGTGTCGTGATCGGACGGACGGCGTGGGGGTCAACGTGACGTATCGACGACCCGTCGTGGCCGCATCCGAGCGTGGCGCGGGCCAGATCTCCGACCGTGAGCGGGCCTTTCGCAGGGACCGCGTCGTCCGGATCTCGGCGGCCAAGTGGCGGCGGCGGGGGCGTCGAACCCTCGTGCGGCCGGTGTAGAGGGGCCGGGCCGATGAGATCGATGACTACGGGGGGTGACGGGTGCGGGTTCGGCACACGGTGCTGGCAGGATACGCCACATGCTCGGGGGCCCGCATCCGTCACCAACGACTTCCCGGGCGTGGCCCATCGCGACCAGTAGGGTCATCCCGTGGTCGAGGACCCAACGACAAGCGACCTGGTCCGGGACGCTGCCGGTGGGGACCAGGGCGCGTGGAACCAGCTCGTCGATCGCTATTCACGACTGGTCTGGGCGGTCGCGCGCGGGCATCGTCTCGCCCACGCGGACTCCGCAGACGTCTTCCAGACCACGTGGCTGCGGTTGGTCGAGCATCTCGGCCGGCTGCGCGATCCAGAGCAGTTGGCCGGGTGGCTGTCGACCACGGCCCGGCACGAGAGCCTTCGCGTTCTCCGGCTTGGCCGGCGTGAGCGTCCCGACGACGACATCACCGGTGGTGGTGAGGCCAACGGCACCGGTGACCCCGGTCCCGAGACAGCGCTGCTCGCCAGTGAGGAGCGCGCGTGGGTCGCGGCCGCTTACACCCGGTTGTCCGAGCGCTGCCAGGCCCTGCTTCGCCTGGTCGTCGCCGAACCCGGGCTGTCCTATGCCGACGTGGCCCGCGCCCTTGGCATCCCGGTCGGCAGCATCGGCCCGACTCGGGGGCGATGCCTGGACCAACTGCGCCGCCTGCTCGATGAGCAGACTGCGCCTACCTGAGGGAGGAGTGTGACAATGTCCGACCTCGAGCCTGCCGACCGTGAACTTCTCGCGCACGTGCGCGCGATGTTCGACGAGACCGACCCGGTCCCGGAGTTCCTTCTCGACGCTGCCCGAGCCACCTTCAGCTGGCGAACGATCGACGCCGAGCTCGCCGAGCTCACGAACGACTCGCTGCTCGAAGGCGCTGCCGTGCGCGCCGCCCGGGTGCCCCGGCTGCTCACCTTCACCTCCGACGTCGCCACCCTGGTCGTCGAGGTCGCCGAGCACGTACGAGGTGCGGGGATCGGGCGCCGGCTGCTCGGTCAGATCCTGAGCCCTCGCCCCGCCGAGATCGAGGTCCGGCATGCGGCCGGAACCTTGTCGGTCACCGCCGACGAGTTCGGCCGGTTTCGGGCCGAGGCCGTCCCGCCGGGACCGATCAGCCTGGCCTGCCGTTTCGGCGGTGCATTACAACCTCAGCTCGTCACCAGTTGGGTGACTATCTGACCCGACGCACGCAGGATCGCGGAAGGAATTCCGTGTTCTGGCGGTGAAATCTTCCGCGTTCATGTCAACTGCTGATCAGGAGCGGCACGAGCATCTCGTCGGCGGTGAGCGCTCCGTGCAGCCCTACCAGAGTTGCCTCGAGTGGAAAGACGCTGCGCATTTCGACCGCGCAGTCGCCCCCCACGGATGCGACGACGTCGCCGATTCGGTCCACGACCCGTCCTTCCACTGCGCCGAACCATTGCGCCGCGATCGCCTCGTCGCGGGAGAGCACCGTCGCCTGATCACCCAGCACCGCCGTCCAGGCGGCTTCGACGTCGGCCGCGGCTCCCGGCTCGGCGTATACGTGCCGGAATCTTGCCTCGCCCCCGACCAAGGAGACGCCTGCACGGAGCGCGGGCAGGTCGTCGATGTCGACGCGGGCAGCAGAGTCGACATCGACCATGCCGTGGTCGCCGGTCACGACCAGCGTGGTTCCGGCCGGCAGCGCTTCGGCCAACTCTTCGGCGAACCGGTCGACCATCACCAGCTGATGCCGCCAGGCAGCCGACTCGCAGCCGGCGTGGTGACCGGTCAGGTCCAGTTCGCCGTCGTAGACGTAGACGAGTGACGGCTCGGCCTCGGCGGCGACCGCAGCCGCGGCGACCCGCTCTCCCACACTGTCGGCTCCGCTGAAACCAGGGCTGCGCAAGCCCGCAACGGTCAGACCGGACTTGCGGAACCGGCGCTGGCCGACCACGGTCACTGCCACACCGGCCCGGCCAGCACGCTCGAAGACGGTCGGATGCGGCTGATAGGCGGCCGGGTCGACCGACGGGTCCCACTTGAGGGCATTCAGCAGTGTCGTCCGACCCGGGATCCGGGTCGTGTACCCGAGCACGCCGTGTCGTCCTGGCGGAAGCCCGGTGCCGAAGCTGGTGAGGCTCGTCGCCGTCGTCGTGGGACTACCGGCGGTGATCTGACGCCCAGCGAGCGAGGTCAGGAACGACGCCTGTGCCGGGTGAGCACGCAGCAGGTTCCACCCCAGGCCGTCGACGAGCAGCACGCAGTAGCGCCGGCCTCGGGGCAGCCCGAGCGTGTCGTGCTCACCCGGAATACCCAATGCCGCGAGAGCCGACGGCAACACCTCAGCGAGGGACGCCTCGCCGTATTTGGGCAGGACCAGTCCATCCGACGGCGAAGCCGCCGCCGTCACTGCACGCGCACCGGTACCCGCGGTACCCGGACCGTCGCCGCCGACAGGGTGCGGGCGAAATCGAGCAGGTCCTCGACGAGCCGGCCACCGTCGGCGGCCTCACTGATCCGCAGGGAGAAGTCATCAGCGGTCAGCGACCCGGTGTACCCGTGGTCGGCCTCGCACTCGGGATCCCCACAAGTCGCTGGCTCGAGGTCGACCCGGCTCATCGCCCCCCAGCCGACGGTCATCACCACCTCGCGGACGGGGTCGCCTCTGTTGTACGAGGCCGGTGAGGTGACGGTCCGGCTCGTCACCACGGACAAGATGCGGTCGAGCGGTACTGCTTCAGTGGACGTTGTTGCATACGGCAGTGGGTGCGACTCGTCGGAGGGATATTCGTCGGTGTGTCCGACGATGAGGCGGGTCGAGGTGAGCACCAGCACGCTGCAATGGCGCCGGATCTCCTCGCGATCGAAATGTGGCTCGTGATGGACGATGAATGCCTTTGGGTCCTCGCCGCCCAACGCGGTTCCCAGCGCATCGAGGACCAGCGCCGGATAGTAGCCCGCCTGCTGGATGGCCCGCCGAAGTTCTTCGTAGATGCCGGTGTCTGGCATGTCACCCATCCTTGCACGGCTGCTACCTCCGACCGCGCCGCGCCAGGTCAGGACAGCCGCCGCGCATACCAGCCCGACCGGGCGGCAGTGGGCGCTGCTCGAGCTGACGCGCTGACCACCGCCAGTCCGCGCTCGGCCACCAGGACCGGGTCGAGGACGAGCTCGGTGACTTCCGGCAGCTCGTCGGTGAGCTTGGAGACGCGATGCAGGAGGTCAGCAACGGCGTCGAGGTCGGCCACGACGCCACCGTGGTACCCGAGAAGCAGCGGCGCGGACTTGGGCTCGCGGATCATCTCGACCGCATCCACGTCGGTTAGCGGCGGAATTCGATACGACCGGTCCCCCAGCAGCTCGGTCGTGACTCCCGATACGCCGAAGGAGACAACCGGCCCGAACAGCGGGTCCTCCACTGCTCGAACGGCTACTGGCACACCGGTCGTGGCCATCGGCTGGACGACGAAACCTGCCTCGGCCGGGTGCGCGACAGTCCGCTCCATGGTTGCCCAGGCGTCGCGCATTTCCGCAGGGTTGTCGATGTGGCGCCACACATCGGCAAGGTCGGGCCGGTGCCGTAAATACGGCGCCGTGGCCTTCAGGACGACGTCCCAGCCCAGCCGTTCGCCGGCCTCGACGGCATCGTCGACAGTCTTCGCCGGCACCATCTCCAGCAGCGTGATGCCGTAGCTCGCCAACAATTGGCGCAGTCGCGGCATTGTCAGCACCGACCCTGCGGGCTCGTCGGCAAGGGCGTCGGCGATGACCTGCCGGGCCGTATCGGCGTCACAACCGGCGACCTCCGGGACCAGACCGTGCGGCCGGTTGCGCCACAACGCATACGAGGTGGCCTGGGCAAGCGCCATGGCGGCCTCCTCTGGCGACGGGTAGGAGGGAACCGAACCACGGGCCGGAGCGCCGCTGGCGTCGAGAACCCGCAGCGCCTCCGGGACTCCCCCGCTGCCGAGAAACGTCGTGACAATGGGCTTCGAGCGGCGCGCGGCGACGGCCGCCAGCACGCGTGCGACGACCACAGCGCGGCTGGACACGATCGTCGGGGCGAACACCACGATCACCGAGTCCACCGCCGGGTCGTCGATCAGCCCGGCCATGGCGCGCTCGAAGTCGGTCGCGGACGCGGCCGGGCCGAGGTCGACCGGATCACCGGTGACCTCCAGGCCGGCGCTGGTGGCCGCATCCGCCGCCAGCAGGCCCAGGGAGTCGGAGTTGCCGACGACGGCGACACGGCGGCCCACCGGCAGCGGCTGGAAGGCGAGTACCTGGGCGACGTCGAACATCTCCGCGAGGGTGTCCACCTGGATGACACCGGACTGCCGGAACATCGCGTCGACGGAAGCCGCCGGCGCCTCCGTCAGCCGCACGGCGTGACCGACCGGGATGCCCTGAGTCGACCGGCCGCTCTTCACCGTGACCACAGGCTTCACCGTCGCTACCCGTCGAGCCAGCCGGGCGAACTTGCGTGGGTTGCCCAGCGACTCCAGGTAGAGCAGCACGACCTCCGTGGCCGGATCATCCTGCCAATACTGGAGCAGGTCATTGCCGGAGACGTCGGCACGATTGCCGGCGGACACGAACGTCGACAAGCCCAACCCACGAGTCGCGACCGACTCCAGAATGGCCACCCCGAGAGCGCCCGACTGGGAGAAGAAGCCCACTCGGCCGGCGATGGGCACGACCGTCGCCATGGAAGCGTTGAGGGAGAACTCCGGGTCGTTGTTCACGATGCCGAGGCAATTGGGGCCGACAACCCGCATCCCGTTGGAGCGCGCGATTCGCACCAACTCCGACTGCCGGCGCCGCCCGTCGGGTCCCGTCTCGGCAAACCCGGCGGATACCACGACGAGTCCGCGGACGCCCTTGGCCGCGCAGTCGCGGACCACATCCAAGACCGCGTCCGCAGGCACGGCGATGACTGCCAGGTCGACCTCTCCCGGGACGTCTCGGACCGTTGGGTATGCGGGAACGCCGGACACTGCGCTGGCACCCGGGTTGACCGCATAGACCCGGCCGGTGAATCCGCCGTGGACCAGGTTGCGGACGAGCACCTGACCGACCTTGCCCCGCGACCTGCTGGCACCGATGACTGCAACTGATCCGGGCTCGAGCAGCCGCCGGATGGACCGAGCCTCGGCTCGCTGCTCCCGCGCGACCATGACTTCGAGCGAATCATCGGTCGGCCGAATCTCGAACTCGACGTGCACGATGCCGTCCTCGATCCGGCTGCTCAGGGTGTACCCGCCCACGGCGAACACCGTGATCATCCGGTGGTTCTGCGGCAGCACCTCAGCCACGAACCGCCGCACCCCGCGCTCACGAGCTGCCTGGGCAAGATGCTCCAGCAGCACACTGCCGACTCCGCGACCCTGGTGCGCGTCCTCGACCAGGAACGCGACCTCTGCCTGTCTGGCGTCTATCCGGTCGTACCGCCCGACCGCGATCATGTCCTGTCCGCTGAGCAGGATCAGTGCTACGCGATCGTCATAGTCGACGCGGGTGAAGCGCCGGACATCGGCTTCGGAGAGGGCCGGATAGGGCGCGAAGAAACGGAAGTACTTCGACTCGTCGCTGACTCGTCCGTAGAACGCCACCAACCTGTCCGCGTCATCGGGCACGATCGGCCGCAGGTGCGCAGTAGCTCCGTCGGAGAGGACGACGTCGGCTTCCCAGTGTGCCGGGTACGTCGGAGCCGAAGCCGCCTGCACGGCAGCGACAGTAGCGCCCGAGCGGTCGGGCAGTCAGCGGCCGTTCGCGACGGCGGTGAGGCGGCACGCATCCGCCCACGCCGACTCGTCGACAACCGCGCCAGACGGCGCGCCATGGCTGGCACCATGCCCGGTCCAGGTGGCGCAGATGTCGATCGAATCGACGAGCATCGTGCGCAGCATCGCGTCCGGGTCCGGAACAAGGGCGTGTGCGGCACCGTCGACGGCGCAGCGAACGGCATGCGGAGCCGCATGCCGCCGGAACGCAGCAAGCCGAGGACGGACATTGCTGGTGAACCGGGCTGCCCACTGCGCGGCCTGCGGGACTGCGTCCAGGGCGATACGGCTTTCGGTGGAGAGGCTGTCGGCGGGACGCCCGTCGAGTTCGGCAAGGACGCGTTCGCAGACCAACACCGACACGGCCATCACCCGCTGCCGTTCGGCCGCCGCGACCGGTAGCGCGATGGTCGAGCAGCGCAGCGCGATGAGGGCGTCGATATGTGGGTCTCCGCCGGTGAGCCCGATCACCGATGGGATCAGCTCGGCGAGCCGAGGACGTCCGTCGTCGGTGGTGTGGTCGTTGACGAGGCGGGCAACGGAGGCCAGCAGCGAATGCGTGCACGCGGGATGGTCACTCCAGCGCTCACCGGCGAGGTACGAGGCCAACTCCATGAAGCACGCGCCCTTGCGGGGGTTTCGGTGCTTGCCGCGTGACAGCAAGGGCAGCATCTCCGGCGATTGCGGCGGGAAGTTCGACATGGCATGTCCCCCAGGACGGCCGGACCTGACACGGACCAGTCTGCGCCCATACCGCCGTCGCCGCTACCGTCCGGCCCGATCGGCCGGCCCGCGCGGGTCGTTCCGGTGCCTGCGAACCTGCCGGGACACAATGGCCGACATGGCCCGCCGAACCCTGAACCCGCCGCCTCCCGAGGACGTCGAGGAGCGAATTCACGACGTCGACGTGACCGAGGAGATGCGCGGCAGCTTCCTCGAGTACGCGTACTCAGTCATCTACTCCCGGGCGATTCCGGACGCTCGCGACGGCCTGAAGCCAGTTCAGCGTCGAATCCTGTTTCAGATGAGCGAGATGGGCCTGCGCCCTGACCGGGCGCACGTCAAATGCGGCCGGGTCGTCGGTGACGTCATGGGCCGGCTCCACCCGCACGGCGACGGCGCCATCTACGACGCCCTGGTCCGGATGGCGCAGCCGTGGGTCATGCGAGTGCCGCTGGTCGATGGGCATGGGAATTATGGATCTCTGGACGACGGCCCGGCGGCCTACCGATACACCGAATGCCGACTGGCCGAGCCGGCGATGCTGCTTACCGGATCGCTCGACGAGGACGTCGTCGACATGGTCCCGAACTACGACGGCCAATTCGAGCAACCGGAGGTGCTGCCAGCGGCTTTTCCGAACCTGTTGGTCAACGGGGCGAGCGGGATCGCCGTGGGAATGGCGACCAACATGGCGCCGCACAACCTGGGCGAGGTCGTCGAGGCCGCCCGTCACCTGCTCGCCCATCCGGACGCGACGCTCGACGATCTGATGCGGTTCGTGCCAGGGCCGGACCTGCCGACCGGCGGGCGAATCATCGGTCTGGACGGAATCCGTGACGCCTACGAGTCCGGGCGAGGCTCGTTCCGGATTCGTGCCGCTGCCCGGATCGAGAACATCACCCCGCGCCGGAAGGGCATCGTCATCACCGAATTGCCCTACAACGTCGGCCCCGAGCGGGTCCGCGAGCGGATCGCCGATCTCGTGCGCAGTAGAAAGCTCCAGGGAGTGACCGACGTCGAGGACTACACCGACCGGAACACCGGGCTTCGCCTCGTGGTCGAGCTCAAGGGCGGTTTCGTCGGAGAGGCCGTCCTCGACCAGCTGTACCGGCTTACCCCGCTGGAGGACTCGTTCTCGATCAACAACGTCGCCTTGGTCGACGGTCAGCCGCAGACGATGGGCCTCAAGCGGCTACTGGAGGTCTTCGTCGCCCACCGCTTGGACGTCGTCCGGCGGCGGTCGGAATACCGGCGGAACAAGGCCGCGGAGCGATTGCACCTCGTCGACGGCCTGTTGGTGGCCCTGCTCGACATCGACGAGGTCATCCAGGTGATTCGCTCCTCGGCTGATGCAAACGAGGCCCGCGCACGGCTGATGGCCGTCTTCGACCTCTCCGACATCCAGGCTCGGTTCATCCTGGACACCCCGCTGCGCCGCTTGACCCGGTATGACCGGCTCGAGTTGGAACGCGAACAGGAATCGCTGCGGGCAACGATCACGGAGCTGACCGCGATCCTGGACGACCCATCGATCCTGCGTCAGCTGGTCGCCGACGAGCTCGCCGAGGTCGCTGCCGTCCATGCCACTCCGCGGCGGACCGTGCTGCTGGAAAGCGTGGGTCAGCCCTCGGTTGCCATGCCGGCCGACCTCGAGGTGGCCGACGACCCCTGTCATGTGCTCCTGTCGTCGACGGGGCTACTGGCCCGTTCGACCACTGCGGAGCCACTGCCGAGTGCGCGCAAACGGGCAAAGCACGACGTCGTGGTGTCGTCGATCCTGGCAACGGCTCGAGGACAGGTCGGCCTCGTCACCAGCCGCGGCCGGATGATCCGGCTGCCCGTGCTGGACTTACCGGCGCTGCCACCGACGGCGCAGGCACCGACGCTGGCCGGCGGGGCTCCGCTCAAGGAGTTCGTCGAGCTGGCTCGCGACGAGCAGGTCTTGTGCCTGGCGACGCTCGACGCAGACTCGCCCGGCCTGGCGCTCGGCACCGAGCGGGGCGTGGTGAAGCGGTTGACTCCGGATCACCCGTCGAACAAGGACAGCTGGGAGGTCATCCGGCTCAACGACAGCGACCGAGTCGTGGGTGCTGTCGAGCTGGCGGCCGATGAGATGGACCTGGTTTTCGTGACCTCCGACGCGCAGTTGCTGCGATTTCCGGCCGGCTCGGTCCGGCCGCAGGGGCGCGCCGGCGGTGGCATCGCCGGAGTGCGGGTCGGGGCTGGACATCGTGTCGTGTTCTTCGGGGCCGTCGGCCCGTCGGCCGAGTCGGTCGTGGTCACGGTCGCCGGCTCGTCGGGCTCCCTGCCGGGAACGCAGGCCGGCAGCGTCAAGGTGACTCCCGTTGCGGAGTACCCCACCAAGGGGCGGGCCACCGGCGGCGTCCGGTGTCATCGGTTCCTTCGCGGCGAGGATGTCCTGCTGCTGGCCTGGGCCGGTGCTGCGCCGGCTGCCGCTGCGGCGGCCAGCGGCGTTCCCGTCGCACTGCCTGAGCCGAGCGGCCGGCGTGACGGCTCGGGCGCGCCGGCGGCACAGGTCATTGCCGCAGTCAGTGGACCGGCCTGAGGCCTCCATCACGCGATCTTGCGACACCTGCGGCGATCCGACCGCCGTGCCTGCCTCGAGCTCGCGATCCGTGCGCCGGCATCGGTCAGGCGGCCGACGGTTGGTACGGCGGCAGCTTCAGCTCGGTCCGAATGGCCTGTTGCACGGTCGCGATGTCCGGTCGGGCGTCGACCGTCACCACGAACTCCTTGCGCCGGAACAGCTCCAGTACTGGGTCGGTCTTCTCGTGGTAGTCATGTAACCGCGAGGCAAGCGCCTCCTCGGTGTCGTCTTCGCGCCGGACCAACTCCCCGCCGCATACGTCGCACCGACCCTCCACCTTCGGCCGATGTGCCATCAGGTTGTAGTCCAGTCGGCAGTTACTGCACAGCCGGCGGGCCAGCACGCGCCGCCGGACTTCGTCGTCGGGCAGATCCAGGTGGATTACCGCGTCGATGTCGTACCGCTCCAGGAAGAACTCGGCCTGCGGTCGGTTCCGCGGGAACCCGTCGACGATGAATCCATAGTTCCAGTCGTGCTGGTCCAGCCGCTGGTGCACGACCTTCTCGACCAAGTCGTCGCCGACGAGTTCGCCCGCTGCCATGATCCGACGAACCTGCGCACCCAGCTTGGTGTGGTTCTGGACGTGCCAGCGGAAGATGTCACCGACGCTGATCTGGGTCATGTCGAGATCGCGGGCCAGTACGGCCGCCTGGGTGCCCTTTCCGCTCCCCTGGGCTCCCATCAGCACGTACTTCCGCATTTCGGAAGAGTGACACATGTCGGCGGCCGCGACCACCGCAAGCCGGACTCAGAACTCGACCGCGTCTCGGATGATCGGACAAGTCATGCAGTGACCGCCACCGCGGCCACGGCCGAGTTCGGCACCGACAATCGTGATCACTTCGACGCCCGCCTTGCGCAACAACGTGTTGGTGTGGGTGTTGCGGTCATAGGTGAAGACCACGCCGGGTTCGAAGGCGACCGCGTTGTTGCCGCTGTCCCACTGCTGGCGCTCGGACGCATACACGTCGCCTCCGGTGCCGATGACCCGTAGTTCGGACAGGCCAAGCGATTCGGCCACCACGTCGACGAACCGCTTGGACCCCTCGTCGGTGACGTCCACTCCTCCCGAGTCGCTCGGGCGCAGGGAGAAGGTGTGGATGTTGTCGACGATGGTGGGATAGACCGTCACGATGTCGCGATCCGCGAACGTAAAGACGGTGTCGAGGTGCATCGCCGCACGCAGCTTGGGCATGCCGGCCACGACGACGCGCTCGGCAGCACCGTTCTCGAACAGGGCCGCAGCGACCTGGGTGATGGCCTGTCGCGACGTGCGTTCGCTCATACCCACCAACACCGCACCGTTGCCGATCGGCATGACGTCGCCACCCTCGAACGTCGCCTGTCCCCAGTCCTGCTCGGGATCGCCCCACCACACCGTGGCGCCAACAAAGTCGGGATGAAACTCGTAGATCGCCTTGTAGAGCAGCGTCTCGTCGTGGCGTGCCGGCCAGAACAACGGGTTAAAGGTCACCCCGCCGTACAGCCAGCACGTCGTGTCGCGCGTGTACAAGGTATTGGGCAGGGGCGGCATCAGGTACTCGCGAGCACCGGTCGCCTCGCGGGCGAGCGCGACGTATTCGGAACGGAAGTCCTCGGGCAGGTCGGCCGTAGCAAGCCCACCGATCAGGTACTCGGCGAGCTTCCGCGGCTCGAGCGATTCGAGGAACGCACGGGTGTCGTCGATCAGCCCAAGCCCAACCCGATTAGCGATGATCTTGCGATCGAGCAGCCACGACTTGGCGTCCGGAATGGCCATGGTCTGTGTCAAAACGTCGTGCAGCTCCAGGACGTCGACACCGCGTGCGCGCAGCTTGTTGACGAAGTCGGCGTGGTCACGTTGGGCGTTCTCGACCCACATCACGTCGTCGAACAACAGCTCGTCGGCATTGGTCGGAGTCAACCGGCGATGGGCCAGCCCGGGCGCGCACACGAGGACCTTGCGGAGCCGCCCGACTTCGGAATGCACCCCGTAGGTTGCGGACGGGGAATCGGTGGTCTCTGTCACGGTATGCCCTTCTTAGGTGTCGGTTCCAGTACAGGTTCGATCTTCTCCCCAGCGTGCCAGAGGCCGGGCATCTCAGCGCCGACGCACGGGCACGGCGGTCATTCGTACTGGCACATGGCCGAGATCAATACCGGAGCAGGCCATAGAGTTGCCCGCCGTGACGGGACGGGACCTGCCTGAAACCGAGGCTTCCGGTCACGACGAATCGCAGCAGGGCAGGCCGGCCCGGACAGCGTGCTCGCTGCTGAGCAGATCGCTCGACGAACCGCTCGCGGGCACCGCTCCCGCGGCGAAGTGCTGGATCGTGCTCGAACAGCCCGGCCCATGGGGTCGGCAGGCACTGACCCAATCGCATCTGGATCCAGCGTTCGGCCAAGCCTTGGAAACCGCCGCGGCGGCCCACGGCGCACGGGCGGCCCTGATCCGCCGGCCGGGCCCGCACGCCGATGATCATCGGGGTGGTAGACGCCGGGTGTGGATTGCGTCGACCCGACCGGGGGCGACCTGGCTGCTCGGCGGATTGCTCGATGACTTCCGTAGGCTCGGCAACCTGTCCTGGTCTGGTATCGGAAGTGGCGACTTCGAGGCGGTCAGCGCGTCTGTGCCTGGGCTGACAGCCCAGACCGAGCCGCTGATGCTCGTCTGCACGAACAGCCGCCGCGACGTCTGCTGCGCGTCGTTCGGCCGCCCGGTCGTCACCGCCATGCATCAACGGATCCCCGGCAGAGTCTGGGAAACGACCCATCTCGGCGGTCATCGGTTCGCCCCCACCTGCGCTGTCCTCCCCCACGGCATCGTGCACGGTCGAATGGATGCCGACGCCGCGTCGCACGTGCTAGACGAAGCTCGCGACGGTCAGCTGGTCCTGGCTGGATACCGCGGCCGAAGCACATTCGATGGGCCAGGCCAGGTCGCTGAGGTCGCGGTGCGAGAAGCAGCCGGCCTGCTCGGATTGAACGAACTTGACATCGACACGGTCGAGCCAGCCGAGGACCGGTCATGGCGGGTCGGGGTAGTCCACGTCGACGGACGACGGTGGAAAGTCGATGTGACGGCCCGCGACCTGCAGCCAGCTCGGCGCGAGTCGTGCAACGGGCCGGATGTGCACCCGGTTTCGTATCTGGCCGGCGCCGTCCAGCCTGGGTGAGGCCTCGACTCGGCCCGGGCTGCGGCGCGCGGCGCAGGGATCCGCAAGACTGCCCGGCATGACCTACACCCCTGCTGCGGACCGCTATGAATTGTTGCCCTATCGGCGGGTTGGCCAGAGCGGGCTGAAGCTTCCCGCCGTGTCGCTCGGGCTCTGGCACAACTTCGGCCACGAAACGGCCCTGGAAACCCAGACGGCGATCGCGCGCCGCGCGTTCGACCTCGGGATCACGCACTTCGACCTGGCCAACAACTATGGGCCGCCCTACGGCTCGGCCGAGATCAACTTCGGCCGGATCATGGCCGAAGATCTCGCTCCGCACCGGGACGAGCTGATCATCTCGACCAAAGCCGGCTACGACATGTGGCCAGGCCCGTATGGCGAATGGGGTTCCCGAAAGTACCTGTTGGCGAGCCTCGACCAGTCCTTGGCCCGGATGGGTCTGGACTACGTCGACATCTTCTACAGCCATCGGTTCGACCCCGACACGCCGCTCGAGGAGACGATGGGCGCGCTGGACCACGCCGTCCGATCGGGCCGGGCTCTCTACGCCGGCATCTCGTCGTACTCGGCGGAGCAGACAGCGGAGGCGGCCGCGATCCTGCGCCGCCTCGGCACGCCGCTGCTGATTCACCAGCCGTCGTACTCACTGCTCAACCGATGGGTCGAACAGGGCCAACCGAACCTGCTGGAGACGCTGTCTGCCGAAGGCATCGGTTGCATCGCCTTCTCACCCCTCGCCCAAGGCATGCTCACCGACCGCTACCTCGACGGCATCCCCGCCGATTCGCGAGCGGCCCGGGGAACCTCGTTGTCCCCCGATCTACTCACTGAGGACACGATGCGCCACATCCGGGCTCTGAACGAGCTCGCGGCCAGGCGCGGCCAGAGTCTGGCTCAGCTGGCCATCGCCTGGGTGCTACGCCACGAACGGGTGACCTCTGCCTTGATCGGCGCCAGCGGCGTCGAGCAACTCGAGGCCAACGTCGCGGCCGTAGACAACCTCGAGTTCACCGACGACGAACTGGCCGCGATCGACCAGGACGCTGTCGAGGCCGGGATCAACATCTGGGCCCAGCCCAGCGTGAGCTGAACCACCGGACACGGTGGGGCCGAGACTCCGGCCGGCGTTGGGTATATCGTCATGCCGCTATGCCCACGGACGGCATCACCTCGGCGCACACGCATTCGACCTTCCGGCTGCAGTACGCGGTCTCGACTGACATCCAGGCGCCGCCAGAGAAGATCTGGACGATCTTGACGCGGGTCGACCGGATGACGCAGTGGAACTCCACCTTGACCAGCATCGAGGGGGACGTCGAGCTGGGCGGCACGGTGCGAATGCAGGTCCCCGAGGCGCCGGGCAGAACCTTCACGGTCAAGGTCACCCGGCTGGTTCCCAATGAGGAAATGGTGTGGCGTGAGGGCAATCCGGCGATGGTTCTGGGCGTTCGAACCTATTCGCTGACGCCGAGCCAGGACCGAACCACCACTCGATTCCAGCTGACGGAAGTCTTCTCCGGGATCATGCTGCCGTTGATCGCCCGAAAGCTGCCGGACTTCGGGCCGATCTTCCAGCGGTATGCGGCCGACCTGAAGGCCGAATCGGAGACCCCGCCCACGCCATCGGCGCCGGTGAGCTGACCGTACGAGGTGGCAGGCTCAGCGGCTCGGCAATCCGTTCCAACTCAGTCCAGGTCAGGCGTCGATACGGGCGCGGTCGAGCTCGGCCGCACCGGCGACGATGAAATCTTTACGCGGGGCAACGTCGTTGCCCATCAGCAGCTCGAAAACGGCATCGGCTGATTCGGCGTCGCCAGCGGTGATCCGTCGCAACCGGCGGTGCCGGGGGTCCATGGTGGTCTCGGCGAGCTGGTGAGGATCCATCTCCCCCAGCCCCTTGTACCGCTGCGGTGGCTGCTTGAAGCGAACGCCCTTACGGTTGAGATCACGCAGGGTCCGGGTCAGCTCGGCGTCAGTGTAGGTATAGATGTACCGGTCCTGCCCCTTGCGGGCGTTGGTCAGCTCGATCCGGTGCAGGGGCGGCACGGCAGCGTAGAGCCGGCCTGCTTCCACCAATGGTCGCATGTACCGGAAGAACAGCGTGATCAGCAGCGTGCGGATGTGGGCACCGTCGACGTCGGCGTCGACCATAAGAATGATCTTGCCGTAGCGCGCCTGGGTGACATCGAACGATCGCCCGCTGCCGGCTCCGACGACTTGGAGTATCGCGGCGCACTCGGCGTTGTGCAGCACGTCGCCCACCGAGGCCTTCTGCACGTTGAGGATCTTGCCCCTGATCGGCAACAGGGCCTGGTACTCCGCGTCGCGAGCGGCCTTACCCGTACCCAGGGCCGAGTCGCCCTCGACGATGAACAGCTCAGAGCGGTCCAGTGCCCCGGAGCGGCAGTCGACCAGTTTGGTGGGCAGGGCGCTGGTCTCCAGGGCGTTCTTGCGCCGAGCGGTCTCTTTGTGCAGCCGGGCGGCGACCCGTGCCTTGGCGGCGGCAACGACTTTCTCCAGCACAGCGGCGGCTTGGGCCCTGTCGGCGCGCTTGCTGCTGGAGAGTGTCGCCGTGAGCCGGCGCTCGACAACGCGAGCGACGATGCCCCTGACTGCGCTGGTGCCGAGCACCTCCTTGGTCTGACCCTCGAACTGCGGCTCGGCGAGCCGGACCGTCACGAGCGCAGTCATGCCTTCCAAGACATCGTCTTTTTCGATCTTGTCGTCGCCGGCTTTGAGCCGGCGAGAGTTCGCCCGAACCTGCTCGCGCAGCGATTTGAGCAATCCCTGCTCGAACCCAGCTACGTGGGTACCGCCCTTAGGCGTAGCGATCACGTTGACGAACGAGCGCAGCTCAGTGTCGTAGCCGACCCCCCAACGCAGCGCGACGTCGACCTCGCACTGCCGCTCCACGGTGCGTGGGGTCATGTGTCCGGCGTCGTCGAGGATCGGGACGGTCTCGGTGAACGTTTCCGCGCCGTGCAGCCGGATCACGTCGCTCACGGGGGCGTCCGAGGCGAGAAACTGCGCGAACTCGACGATGCCGCCGGCATGGCGGAACCGGTGTTCTTCCGGCTCGGCGCCCCGCTGGTCGCTAAGCACCAGTTCCAGCCCGGGAACCAGGTAGGACGTCTGCCGGGCTCGGGTGAGGAGTTCGTCGAAGGAGAAGGCGGCGTCGGGAAGGAAGATCTGCCGGTCGGGCCAGAACCGGATTCTGGTCCCACTGACGTTCTTGCGGCGCCGGCCGGCGACGCGAAGCTCGGAGCGGTCGGTAAAGGCGGTGAAATCAGCGTTGGGCCCGTCGCCGGCGAACATTCCTGGTTCGCCGCGGCGGAAGGACATCGCATACGTCTTGCCGTCGCGGTCGACCTCGACGTCGAGGCGAGCAGCCAACGCGTTGACCACACTGGCGCCGACGCCGTGCAAGCCGCCGGATGCGGCGTAGGACCCGCCGCCGAACTTGCCACCCGCGTGCAGCTTGGTGAACACGACCTCGACCCCGGACAGCCCCGTCCGATCGTGGATGTCGACGGGGATTCCGCGCCCGTTGTCGCGAACCTCCACCGATCCGTCGGGGTCGAGGAGAACCTCGATAGTCGTGCACTGGCCAGCCAGTGCCTCGTCGACGCCGTTGTCGATGATCTCCCAGAGGCAGTGCATCAGCCCCCGTGAGTCGGTGGACCCGACATACATGCCGGGCCGCTTGCGGACGGCCTCGAGTCCTTCCAACACCGACAGATGCCGGGCCGTGTAACCCCCTGCAGCGCGCTCTTCCGACGAGGCGCGCAGCGGCAGCTCGGCCGGTTGTGCGGACACGTGTGTTCTCCTGTTCCCGCGGTGGCGTTGCCAGAGTAGTTGGCGGTCCTGACGACCAAGCCGGGACGCGCCGCTCGTCGAATCCCTGACGACGAATGCTTCGCTCATAGCGAATCTGGTCCCGTGGATTGAGCTGGAAGGGCCGAAGCCTGTTTTCATGGTGGAGCAGACGTCGGACCTTCCGCCGAGAGGAGCACCGTGACCACAGCTGTCCTCAGCCCCCTTCGGGCCGCCGACCGCTGCGACCGCTGCGGCGCTCAGGCCTATATTCGCGCCGTTCTCGCAGGTGGCAGCGAATTGCTGTTCTGCGGCCATCACGGCCGCCGCCACGAACCGAAACTTCGTCCGCTCACCGTGGAGTGGCACGACGAGACCGGCCAACTGGCCGCGACACCGGCCAGCGCGTCCCACGACGAGCACTGAGTCCTGATCGGAGCTCACCGAGCCGGCACCAACGGGCGTTGACGACGATCGAGGCCCGGCGCCAATTGCTGGCACGATTCCCCTGTGGAACCCATCGGCATTGCACTGATCGGCGCGGCAATCGTCGTTGGTCTGGTCGGGATCGTGGTCTTCATCGTGCCCGGCCTGTTGATCGTGTGGGCCGCTGTCCTGGTCTGGGCGCTGTTCGAGCAGACCCTGCTGGCCTGGGGGGTGCTGGCCCTGGCGACCGTGGTGGCGCTGGCTGGAACCGTCGTGAAGTACCTGCTGCCGGGTCAACGCATGCGGGATGCCGGCGTGCCCGGCACAAGCATCGTCTTGGGGGCGGTGCTCGGTTTCGTCGGGTTCTTCCTGATCCCCGTGGTGGGCCTGTTCATCGGCTTCATCCTGGGCATTTTCCTGGCCGAGCGCATCCGGCTGGGCGGGCATGGCGAGGCTTGGCCATCCACCGTTCACGCGCTCAAGGCGGTCGGTTTGTCGATTCTGATCGAATTGCTCGCCGGTCTGCTCATTGCCGCGTCATGGGGGCTGGCGGTCGTGGCGAGCTGACGCCCCAAAGCCTTGATCGCGGAAAGACGTACACGTTCTGGCGGTGGAATCTTCCACGATCACCGCAACGACGCCACGATCGCGTCGGCGAACCGCTCGGGTGCGCCGTCGGCGTGCCCCAGATACAGCGATGGCTCGGTCAGTTCTAGCTCGAGCAGCACGGGAGCGCCGTCCGAGCCGGGAATCAGATCGACTCGGGCGTAGAGCAGCCGGTCCACTCCACCCGGAACGGCAGCCAGTGCACGCTCAGCCACGGTCCGCTCGAGCCTGGACGGCTCCCGCGGCGTGATCTCTTCGGGCCGGTAGAGGCCGTAAGCGCCACCCTGGTCTTCCTCGGTGAGCATGGGTCCCTTCCGTACGGCGTGGGAATACCTGCCGCCGAGGAACAGCAGCGCAGTCTCCCCCCTGGTGTCCACAGCGGACAGGTATGGCTGGATCATGACGTCGCGTTCGGCGGCGTGCAGCCGGGCGATGTGCATGCCGGCATGCCGGAGCTGGTCGATGTTGTCGACACGGAAGCGCTCGGTATCGAGACTGCCCGCGCCGACACTCGGCTTGATCACATACTCACCGGACTCCGGCGGGTTCCACTCTTCGCCAGGCGCCAGCCAGGCCGTCGGCACGACCGGGAGACCGGCAGCCGCGAGTTCAGCCAGATACCGCTTGTCGGTGTTCCACTCGACGACGTCGGCAGGGTTCGCCAGCGCTTCCACGGCATGCGCCCAGGCGACGAACTGCGGGCGGCGTCGCGGGTAGTCCCACGTCGACCGCAGGACGACGAGGTCGTAACCCGACCAGTCGACGTCACCCGCATCCCAGACGACGGGTTCGGCGTGCACACCGCGCGCGGCGAGCGGTTCGATCACGAGGCGGTCGTCCGGATCCAGGTCCGCGACCTCAGCGCAGGTGGCGAGGGCAACGCGCATGATCAACGTCGATTTACTGTCGCTGCAGCGACACTAAATGGGCTGTGATCACGCACTCAGTCGAGGTAGTCGCGCAGCACCTGGGAGCGCGACGGGTGGCGCAGCTTGCTCATCGTTTTCGACTCGATCTGCCGAATGCGCTCGCGGGTCACGCCGTAAACCTTGCCGATCTCGTCGAGAGTCTTCGGCTGGCCGT
This sequence comes from uncultured Actinomycetota bacterium, assembly GCA_963819885.1. Classification (GTDB taxonomy): domain Bacteria; phylum Actinomycetota; class Actinomycetes; order Jiangellales; family Jiangellaceae; genus JACVRX01. The sequence continues at coordinate 210,255 of CAWFXV010000024.1, forward strand.
CGGTGAGGCCGAATCGCATCGACACCACGCCCGCCTCACGCTCGGAGAGCGTGTCCAGCACAGCGTGCAGCTGCTCCTGCAACAAGGTGAACGACACCGCCTCAGCCGGCACGATCGCCTCTGAGTCCTCGATCAGGTCGCCGAACTCACTGTCGCCGTCCTCGCCGAGCGGGGTGTGCAGCGAGATCGGCTCCCGGCCGTACTTCTGGACCTCCACGACCTTCTCGGGGGTCATGTCGAGCTCCTTGGCAAGCTCTTCCGGGGTCGGCTCGCGGCCGAGGTCTTGCAGCATCTGGCGCTGGACGCGGGCGAGCTTGTTTATCACCTCGACCATGTGCACCGGGATCCGGATGGTCCTGGCCTGATCGGCCATGGCCCGGGTGATCGCCTGCCTGATCCACCACGTCGCGTACGTGGAGAATTTGTAGCCCTTGGTGTAGTCGAACTTCTCGACTGCCCGGATCAGGCCGAGATTGCCCTCCTGGATGAGATCGAGGAACAGCATTCCGCGGCCGGTGTAGCGCTTGGCGAGCGACACGACGAGCCGGAGGTTCGCCTCCAGCAGGTGGTTCTTCGCTCGTCGCCCATCCTGGGCGATCCAGTGCAGCTCGTTGCGCAGCTTCGGCGGGAGCGCGTTCACGTCACGGGCAAGTCTCTCCTCGGCGAACAGCCCGGCCTCGATGCGCTTGGCGAGCTCCACCTCCTGCTCCGCATTGAGCAGGGGAACCTTGCCGATCTGCTTCAGGTAGTCCTTGACCGGGTCGGCCGTGGCGCCGGCAACCGAGACTTGCTGCTCCGGTTCATCGGCGTCGTCGGCGTCGGAGTAGATGAAACCTTCGGCTTCCTCTTTCGCCGCCGCCGCCTCCTCGGGCACGGCGACCGTTGCCAAGTCAGCCGGGTTGGGCTCGACGTCTTCGAGGCTGGCGAGGTCTGCTTCGGTGAATTCGACGGCCACGTCGACGGGTGGTTCGGCGGCGGTCATGGCGGGCTGCGCGGCTTCGGCTTCCTTGGCCGTCGCGGCGGAAACCGTCGCCGGCTTTGGAGTCGCCGGTTCCTTCGCAGGTGTCTTCTTCGTCGACGTCTTCTTCGCCGGATCCTGCTTGGCCGACGCCTGCTTGGCCGACGCCTGCTTGGCCGACGCCTTCTTGGCCGACGCTGCTTGGCCAGCGCGTGCTTGGCCACCGGCTTGGTAGCGGGCTTGGTCACCGGCTTGGCGCTCGGCTTAGCGGTCGGCTTTGCGGTGGCCTTCACCGCCGGCTTCACTGCCTTGGCGGGCTTCTTCCGCGACGAGACCGCGACGACCTTGCCGTCCGCGGCGGTATCGGTCCGGTCCACGCGCTTGTTTGCCGAGGCCTTGCGGGGCCGGCTCAGCGGCTCAGACGCGGAGTCGACGACAGCCGCGGTGGCCGAGGAGCGCCGGGCGGCCGCGGCGGCGGTCACCGGCTGACGGCTATCGCCTGCTTTGGTGTCCACCCCGACCGACTTCTGGTTCTGCGCCATTCGCAGCTCGTGGGTCCGGGCTTGCGCTGGGCGCGACGAACTCGACGACACAAACGACCTCTCGATGGCGGGCGATCAGGGGTATGAGCGTATGACGACACGCAACACAACATTCTGACACGGCTCATGCTTCCCGTGCATCGCGGCTCAGCTCCCCGTCCACCGTAACCCGAGAACGGTCCAGTCGTCGGCGCTGGGCGGGTCCACCATCGTCGTGACCACCGCGTCGAGGATCACCTCGAGCGGGCGATCCCGGACGCCCTGCACGCAGCCGACCAGCAACGCCGTGCCGTCCTCCAGTGAACGATCGCGCGCTTCGACGAGGCCGTCGGTGAAGCCGAGGACGACCGCGCCCCGGCGGAGCTGGACGCGCTGGCTGGACCGTTGTTCCGGTACGCCGATGGGGGTCGTTCCGGGGCCCGGGTCCACGAGTTCGGCCGGACCTTCCATCGGCAGGTGTACCAACGGCGGGTGACCGGCATCGCCCATCACGACTGTGCCGTCGGACGGGTTCAGGACCGCGTAGGCGATGGTCGCCATCTCGGCTTGGCCACCTTGTTCGACCAGCCGATCCAGCCCGGTCAAGACGGCCGCCGGGTCGGCATCGGCCAGCGCAAGCGCTCGGAGGGCCGAGCGCAGTTGGCCCATTCCGGCGGCAGCTGGCAGACCATGTCCCATGACGTCGCCGACGGCGAGAGACACCGAGCCATCCGGCAAGGCGAATACGTCGTACCAGTCCCCTCCGACGTGACCCGTTGGCGATGCGGACCCGCTGCGGGCGCCGAGCTCGAGCCCTGGTATCCCCGGCAGGCGGGTCGGCAACAGGCCCGCGGTGAGCCACGTCGCCGCCGTGCGCTCCTGTTCGAACAGCCGTGCGCGCTCGAGAGCTACTGCGCACTGCTGCGCCACGGCACGAAGGAATCGACGGGTCTCGTCGTGGAACTCCTGTTCGACGCCGTAGCAGAGACGCAACGCCCCCAGCCGGCCAGACGTGCCCACCAGCGGCACGATCGCCCAGGCCCGCTCACCGGCGCTGTCCACGAAGCCGAGCAGTCTCTGGTCAGCGAACACCCGGCCGAGCTCGGCGCGGGACCCGATGAAATGCGGCCGTCCCGTCCGGACAGACTCCGCCGTCGGGTTCGCAGCCTCTTGCGGCCATCGGGAACGGGTCTCGGTCACCCAACTCGGCTCGTTCTCGCCCGGCACCAAGGCCAGCCCGTCGGGTCCAAGCAGGGCGACATAGGACCAATCGGCCCCGATCGTGCGCCGGCCGATGGCCGCGATCGCGGCCACCACCTCGCTCACCGTCACGGCCTGGGCCAGCTCCTCTGCCACTTCCAGTAGCTGTCCCGTACGCGCTCGGCTGTCGCGCAGCGCCTGTTCGGCTTTCCGGCCCGCGGAGTCGTCGACGACGAACACTGCGACTGCGGTCGTCACGCCGTTGTCGTCGCGCACCGGATACCAGGACGATCGCCGCGGATCGGTCTCGTCCACCGGACGCGCAGGTGCCCCGTCGGTGTGCACGGCCTCACCGGTGTCGAAAACCCGGTCGATCACCCGCCCGGCTCGGGCACCCGAGGAGACATCGACGGCAAGCTCCTCGATCCTGCGGCCGAGATGTTCGGCGACGGACCTGCGGTGATGGCGAGCGAGGACCTGGTTGACGGCCAGATACCTGTGCGACGAGTCCAGCACCGCGAACCCGAAGGGCGCGTCGAGACCGAGCAGCGTGTCCAACAGCCGCTGGGCGTCCCCCGGGGGCATTGTCACCCCTTCTGTGCCTGCTTGGCCTCGCGCTTGTAGTGCCGGACCTCGGCCAACGAGTCCGCGTCGACCACGTCCGCTATCGACCGCCTCGAATCCGCCTCGCCGTAGGCACCGGCCGCCTCGCGCCAACCGTCTGGCCGAACGTCCAGCTGCTTGCCGAGGAGAGCGACGAAGATCCGGGCCTTCTGGTCGCCGTAGCCGGGTAGTTCGGCCAGCCGCCGGCGCAGCTCTTCCCCAGAACGTGCCTCCGTCCACACCCGGGACACATCCCCGCCGTACCGGTCGACGACGAACGCGGCCAGCTTCTGCACCCGGGCGCCCATCGACCGCGGGTACCGGTGCACGGCGGGTGGGCCGGTCATCAAGGCCACGAACTCATCCGGGTCGAAACGGGCGACCGCCGCCGGATTCAAGTCGTGCAGACCCATCCGCGCGGCTATCGTCGACGGTCCGGTAAACGCCCATTCCATCGGGATCTGCTGGTCCAGCAGCATCCCAACGACCAACGCGAACGGGTCTCGCGCCAGCAGCTCATCGGCCTGCTCGTCTTGGGCAAGCCGCAAGGTCGGCTCCGTGCTCACGGCTCCTCGGCCTTGACGGCGAGGACCGGACACGGTGCATCGAGCAGGATCCGTTGAGCGTTGCTGCCGAGGATGAGCTTGCCGACCGGCGTCCGGCGGCGCAATCCGATGACGATGAAGTCCGCCGACACCTCCTCGGCGACCGCGATCAGGTCGTCGGCTACGTCCTGCCCTCGTACAAGCTGGCGGACTTCCGCCTCGATGCCGGCGTCGGCCAGATCCTCGCGGACGGCGTCGAGCTCTGCTTCGGAACGGATCTCCTCGTCCGCGTCGAAGTCGCGGCCGCCATGGGCCGAATTGATGACCACTAGCCGCGCACCTCGCAGCTTGGCTTCCTCCGCAGCACGCCGCAACGCGGCCTTGCCCTCTGCCTTGGGGACGTATCCGACCACGATCGCGGGCATTCTCGCGCTCCTCTCGACCGGTCACCACACCGTTGCGGCTGGGCGGCACGCTACTCCCCACCGGGACCTCTACGGTCATCATGCAACGATCACGCTGTGCCCGAGGTTGCGTTCGTGCTCGGCGGCGGGGGGCTGCTCGGCGCATCAGAGGTCGGCATGCTTCGTGCCCTCGTCCACGCCGACGTGCGGCCCGATCTGATCGTTGGCACCAGCGTCGGCGCCATCAACGGTGCGGTATTCGCGTCGGCGCCCGGCGGGCACGTCGTCGATCGACTGGAAACGATGTGGAGCTCGTTGTCCAGGAACGACATCTTCGGCGGCTCTGCCCTGCGACAGGTCTCGACGCTGGCTCGGACCCGTACCCACACGCACAGCAGCGAACCACTGCGGGACTTGTTGGCGAGCATCTTGGGTGACGACCGACTGATCGAGGACCTCTCCATTCCGTTCCAGTGCGTCGCCGCGAGCATCGAGCGGGCCGCGGAGCATTGGTTCGAGCGCGGCCGGGTCGTCGAAGCCGTGCTCGCCAGCAGTGCCGTACCGGGGCTCCTTCCCGCGGTCGAGATCGATGGCGAGCACTTCCTCGACGGCGGCTTGGTCCACTCGATCCCGATCGGCCGCGCGGTGGCTCTCGGGGCTCGCACCGTCTATGTCCTCCATGTCGGACGAATCGAACGTCCGCTCCAGCCGCCCAGCCGGCCGTGGGAGGTTGCGATGGTGGCGTTCGAGATCGCCCGACGGCACCGGTTCGCCGCCGACATGGCGGCGGTGCCGGACAATGTCACCGTGCACGTCCTGCCGACGGGCGACCCGGAACCACCGAAGTACGCGGACCTGTCGACGCTGAGGTATCGGGACACGTCACGTGTCGCCGAACGCATCCAGCAAGCTCAGCAGTCGGCGGCGGCCTACCTGGCGGGTTGGTAACGTGCTTCCCCCCCGTTGGCTGCGGCGGATACTCATCGCGCCGGCACTGTTCATCCTGATCACCATCGCCCTGCTGAGCGCGCCGCTGTGGCTGCTGGGCGCGGCGGCCGTCTCACCTTGGCTACCTGGACGCTGGCGACCGCTGCGGTTCCTCTGGTTCATCGCGCTGTACGCGATCCTGGAACTCGCCGTCCTGCTGGCCTCGTTCGGCCTCTGGATCGGGTCCGGACCCGGACTCGAGATCCATTCGCCGCGGTCCCAACGGGCGCACCACGAGTTGATGCGGCGGTTCCTCCGCGTACTCGAGTGGGAGGCCAAACGCGTGCTGGGCGTGCGGTTCGCGGTCGAGGGCCCGCTGCCGTCGGAGTACGGCGACCGGCCGCTGGTCGTCATGGCCAGGCACGCCGGCCCGGGCGATTCGTTCCTCGTCGTCCATGCCCTGATGAACTGGTACGACCGCGAGCCGCGGATCGTGCTGAAGAACACGCTTCAGTGGGATCCAGCCATCGACGTCTTGCTCAACCGCCTGCCCAACCGCTTCATCGCACCGAATCCGGGCACCGCGGGAAATGAAACCGAGCGCCACATCGCCGAGTTGGCCACCGGACTTGACCACAACGACTCGTTGGTGATCTTCCCTGAGGGAGGCAACTTCACCACGGGCCGGCGGCAGCGTGCCATCGCCAGGCTGCGCCGGGGCGGCCACCGGAAGGCCGCTTCCCGGGCCGAACGGATGGTCAACGTCCTCCCGCCACGGCCTGGGGGTGTCACGGCCGCCTTGCGTGCAGCCCCCGACGCCGACGCCGTGTTCGTCGCACATACCGGGCTCGAGCACTTCGTCACCGTGGCAGATCTCTGGCGCGGGCTGCCGATGGATACCGAGATCAAGATGCATTGGTGGCGGGTGCCCGCCGCCGAAGTACCCCGCGACGACGACGGCATCGTCGAGTGGTTGTTCGGCTGGTGGGAGATCGTCGACGAGTGGATCGGGGTACACAAGCCGATTCCGTAGCGCCAGTCGCGGATCCCGCCCCTGCAACGATGGTCATGTGGGCGCGACGGTGCGAACGGAACCCAGCGTGCTCCATCTCGACCTCGACGCCTTCTACGCCGCCGTGGAGCAGAGGGACAAGCCCTCACTGCGCGGCCGGCCGGTCGTGGTGGGAGGCCTGGGTCCGCGTGGCGTCGTATCCACGGCGTCGTATGAAGCCCGTAGGTACGGTGTGCGGTCGGCGATGTCGATGGCCGAGGCGCGACGACGTTGTCCGCACGCGGCGTTCCTGGCGGGCCGGTTCGGGGCGTATCACGGGACGAGTGAGATCGTCATGGCCGCATTGCGGGACCTGTCCCCGCTCGTCGAGCCGCTTTCCCTGGACGAGGCGTTCGTCGATCTGGTAGCTGGACCGCCTCGCGACCTGTCCAGCGCAGGCGTGCGGGCGATCGCCGACGGTCTCCGCCGCGACATCGTCGAACTAACCCGCCTGACCGCCAGCGTCGGTGCCGCCACGTCGAAGCTGTTGGCCAAGATCGCATCCGAACAGGCGAAACCCGATGGTCTGGTGATCGTCGAGCCCGGCACTGAACTCGACATCCTCCGCCCACTGCCGGTCCGCGCGCTCTGGGGAGTCGGGCCAGCGACAGCATCCCGGTTGACCCGGCTCGGCGTGCGGACCGTCGGCGACCTGGACCGGATCACCCAGAGCGAACTGGTCGATTTGCTGGGCGAGGCGCATGGTCTTTCCCTGTACCGGTTGGCCAGGGCCGATGACCCCCGTCCGGTTTCCGCCGAACGCGAGTCCAAGTCCGTCAGCGTGGAGGACACCTTCGACCGCGATATTGCCGATCCCGCCCTGCTGGCGGCGTTCGTCGGGAGATTGTCCACCAGGGTCGCAGCCCGGCTCGGCCGGGCCGGCCTGTCCGGGCGGACGATCACAGTCAAGATCCGGCTATACGACTTCACGACGCTGTCCAGGTCGGTGACGCTACCCGCGCCGACCGACGATGCGACGGTCGTCGAGCGGCTAGCCACACGCTTGCTGCGCGAGGTCGACACGACCGGCGGCATTCGACTGCTGGGAGTCGGCGTGTCTGGATTGGCCGATTGGGTGCAGCGGGACCTGTTCGCCGATCCGGACCCGGTGCCTCCACGAGAACAGCCAGACGCTGCGGAGCAGGTTGCCCTGCCCCGTCAGTGGGTGGCGGGGATGGATGTGGTGCACCGCCAGCACGGCCCCGGCTGGGTCTGGGGCAGTGGACGCGGGCGCGTCACGGTCCGCTTCGAAACAGCTGACACCGGTCCCGGCCCGGTTCGGACCTTCGCCGAAGACGACGCCGACCTAGCCCCTTGTCGCACGTGATTGCGCCGGCAGTGGTCGGCTCGGGTGTGGTGGGCGTAAAACGGCCGACGTAGTCGGCCGCGGGCGGAGCCGACCACTGCCGGCGCAATCTCGCCCAGGGCTGACTCTCTCAGCCTGGTCTCAGCCGACGCGGGCACACTGAGCACCATGCGTGTCCTCGTGGTCGACGACGACCCGGCAGTGCGCGAGTCGCTCCGCAGATCACTGGTGTTCAACGGCTACCAGGTCGAGTTGGCCGAAGACGGCGAGCACGCGTTGCGCATGATCGCGGCTACCCACCCCGATGCGGTGGTCCTGGACGTGATGATGCCGCGGCTGGACGGGCTGGCGGCCTGCCGGGCCCTACGCGCCGCCGGCGACGACGTGCCCGTCCTCATGCTCACCGCCCGCGACGAGGTGAGCGATCGGGTCGCTGGACTCGACGCCGGTGCCGACGACTATCTGCCGAAGCCGTTTGCTCTCGAGGAGCTGCTCGCTCGCCTGCGGGCGTTGTTGCGTCGAATCGGCCCATCGGAATCCCGCTCGGTTCTGCGCCTTGCCGACCTGTCGCTCGACCCGGTCAGCCGCGATGTGATGCGCGGCGAACGCCCGTTGCGGCTCACCCGGACCGAGTTCTCGCTGCTGGAGCTGCTGCTGCGGCATTCCCGCCAGGTGTTGCCTCGCGAGCGCATCCTCGAGGAGGTGTGGGGCTACGACTTCCCGACCACCGCCAACTCGCTGGAGGTCTACGTCGGCTACCTGCGGCGCAAGACCGAAGCCGAGGATGAGCCGCGGCTGATCCACACCGTCCGTGGCGTCGGCTACGTCGCCCGGGAGACCCCGCCGTGACTGGTGTGCGGGCCCGCCTCGCTCGGCAGCCGCTGCGGAGCAGGGTCGGTGTGCTCGCTGCGCTCGGCGTCGGGCTGGCTGTGCTGCTCACGGCCACCGCGGCATACATCACCGTGCGCGTGCAATTGACGCGCAGCGTCGACGACAGCCTGCTGGACCGGGCCCGGCAGGCAGTGGCGACCCAGCTCGGCGACCCGACGGAGCTGGGCCGGGTGCCGTCGGAACCGATCGTCCTCGCCGACGTGCGGTTCTCCCTGGTCCGCGCCGACGGCGCGGCGTTCGTTGCCCGCGGCGACGATGCCGACCCGACGTGGGGCGAGCCGGAGATCGCCGTCGCACAGGGCAGGCAGACCCAGAGCGTCCGAACCGTCACGACGAACGGGGACTCGTACCGCGTCGTGGCCGTGCCGGCCGGGCCCGGGACATGCCCTCGTGCTCGGCCAATCGACGTCGACGGTCGACCGGGTCTTGCGCACCCTGGGCCTGGTTTCGCTCGGCGCCGGTGCGGTGGGCATCGCGCTGGCCGCCTGGGCGGGAGCATCGATCGCACGCATGGGCCTTCGACCGGTCGAGCGTCTGACCGCCGCAGCCGAACACGTGGCGGCAACAGGCCGGCTCGACCCGATCGAGGTCGAGGGCAATGACGAGATCGCCCGGCTGGCCCACGCGTTCAATGCGATGCTCACCGCGCTCGATGAGGCACAGGTCCAGCAGCGCCGGCTGGTCGCCGACGCGGGCCACGAGCTGCGTACGCCGCTGACCAGCCTGCGCACCAACATCGACCTACTGGCTCAAAGCGACCGCGAAGGTGGGCTCGATCCCGCCGAACGGGCGGGGCTGCTGGCCGACGTGCAGGCCCAGCTGGAAGAGCTCAGCTCTCTGGTGACCGACTTGATGGAGCTCTCCCGCGAAGATCCGCCGGCCGATACCCGCGAGGCGTTCGACCTGGCCGACATCGTCCGCGACGCGGTGACCAGAGTCCGCCGGCGAGCACCTGAGGTCATGTTGTCGGAGAATCTCCAGCCGTGGCCGGTGGAAGGCGACCCGCAGCTCCTCGGCCGAGCGGTCACCAACTTGCTCGACAACGCGGCCACCTGGAGCCCACCGGGCGGCACCGTGGGCGTGACGTTGCGGGACGGCACGATCGAGGTCTGTGACAACGGGCCCGGTATCGCCGCCGCTGATCTGCCGCATGTGTTCGATCGGTTCTACCGCTCCGTGGAGGCCCGCGGCCGACCCGGCTCCGGCCTGGGACTGGCCATCGTGCAGGCGGCTGCCGACCGGCACGGCGGAACAGTGCACGCAGACCGTTCACCAGGCGGCGGAGCGCGGCTGACCATGACGATTCCCGGCGCCGCCGTCGAGGTGCCGCGTGAGCCGGCGACCGGTTCTTCGTCTGCTCATGCCTGACTCTCAGCGTCTTCTCAGCCGGACTAGGCAAGCTGTCGCCATGGACGAGACGAGAACCCCCACTACCGAACACACCGGCTGGTCAACCCCGGGTGCATTCGGGCAACCGACCAACCAGCCCGAGCCGCCTGACCCGTGGGCGCCGCGCGTCGACGACACCCGCCCGGTGTATCCGCCTACCGCGGCGACCAAGCCACGGCGGGGTACCGCGTTTCTGGTCGCGCTCGCCCTCGGGGCCGGTTTGCTTGGCGGTGTCGCAGGTGCGGGTGTCGTCACCGTGCTCGACGACGACCAACCGGCCACCCAGAGCACCGGAACCCAGAGCCAGCCTGGACAACTCCGGATCGGAGTCGAACCAGTCGGTTTCGTCGTTCTCCAGCGTCGAGGATGTCGCCGCCGCGGTACTGCCCAGCGTCGTGTCGATCTCGGTGCAGAGCCAGGCCGGCACCGGCACGGGCACCGGCGTCGTCATCTCATCCGACGGTCAGATCCTCACCAACAACCACGTCGTCGAGAGCGGCGGCAACCTCACCGTCACCTTCCACGACGGCACATCAGCAAGCGCCGAGGTCGTCGGCACCGATCCGGTGACCGACCTCGCCGTGATCCAGGCCCGAGACGTCAGCGGACTCACGGCCGCTGAACTCGGTAGCTCCGGCGACCTGGAAGTGGGTCAGCAGGTCGTGGCAATCGGCTCCCCGTTCGGGCTGGAGGGCACGGTCACGACGGGCATCGTGTCCGCGGTCGGCCGACCAGTGTCCGCTGGGCAGACCCAGGACAGCCGCGCGGTGATCGATGCCATCCAGACCGACGCTCCCATCAACCCCGGCAACTCCGGGGGGCCGCTGGTGAACATGTCCGGCCAAGTCGTCGGCATCAACAGCGCGATCTACACCCCCAGCGCCGGCTCGGTCGGCCTCGGCTTCGCCATCCCGATCGACCAGGCAAAGCCCATCGCCGAGGAGCTCATCGACACCGGACAAGCCACGCACGCGCGAATCGGGATCGGCGTCGGTCCGGCCGACGGCGAGACCCGAGGTGCGTTGATCGCATCGGTCGAATCCGGCAGCGGAGCCGACGAGGCGGGCCTGGCCGAGGGCGACGTCATCACCAAGATCGACGACCGGCAGGTCACCGACGGCGAGTCCCTCGTCGCCGCCGCCAGGTCCTTACGGCCGGGCGACACCGTGACTATCACCTTCGTCCGCGACGGCGAGACCCAGACCGCCGAGATCACCCTCGGCAGCGACGCCGACGCGAGCTGAGCCCATCTCCGGAATCGCGGTAACACCCAGTCGTGGGTGGGAACCAGGCGATCATGTCGGTGGCGTCGGGCAGACTCGGCGGTTGTGCTGCTCGATGATCTGGCCCAAACCTCGGCGGCCGTGGCCCAGACGCCGGGCCGGCTGGCCAAGACCAGGCTGCTGGCCGACTGCCTCCGCCGGGCAGATCGCGACGACGTCCCGATCGTCGTGGCGTTCCTGTCCGGAGAGTTGCGGCAGCGCCGGACCGGCTTGGGATACGCCGCACTGCGGGACCTGCCTGCACCGGCCGCGCAGCCGTCGTTGCAAGTCCGCGAAGTCGACGCCGAATTCGAACGGATCTCCGCCGAGAGCGGTACCGGCTCCACAACGGCCCGCCGTGACCGGTTCCGGGCGCTGATGGCGCGGGCGACCCCGGCGGAGCAGCGACTGCTGGCCGGTCTGGTCAGCGGCGAGTTGCGCCAGGGGGCCCTCGACGGCGTGCTCACCGAAGCCGTCGCCACGGCCGCCGAGGTTCCGGCGGCCGACGTCCGCCGTGCCGTGACCGTCGCCGGCAGTTTGCGGCCGGTGGCCGAATCGGTGCTCGTGCGGGGAAGCGCCGGGCTTGGTCGGTTCCAACTCGTCGTCGGAGCCCCGGTCCGCCCGATGCTGGCACAGTCCGCGCCCACACTGACCGATGCATTGGAGCGCACCGGGCCGGCCGCGATCGAGTGGAAGCTCGACGGCATCCGCGTTCAAGCCCACCGCGATGGGTCAGCCGTGTCGATCTTCACCCGAACCCTCGACGACGTGACCGAGCGAATGCCGGAGCTGGTCCAGGTCGTGAGCGCCCTGCCGGTCCGCTCCGCCGTGCTTGACGGCGAGGCGATCGCGCTGGCCGACAACGGCCGTCCCCTGCCCTTTCAGCAGACGGCCGCTCGAGTCGGCCGGCGGCTCGACGTCGTCAGCGCCCGAGCGGAAATCCCGCTGTCGGCATTCCTGTTCGACTGCCTTCATCTCGACGGCGAGGATCTCCTCGGCGCTCCCGGTGATCGCCGGTGGGAAGCGCTGGCGCGAATCGTGCCCGGCGACCAACGCGTCCCCAGGCTCGTCACCGACGATGTCGAAGCGGCTCAGGCATTCTTCGACACCGCCCTTGCCCGCGGCCACGAGGGCGTTGTGGTGAAGTCGTTGTCCGCGCCGTACGAGGCAGGTCGGCGAGGCGCCGGCTGGGTCAAGGTCAAACCTCGGCACACCCTCGATCTGGTCGTGCTTGCGGTCGAGTGGGGTCACGGCCGGCGGCAGGGCACCCTGTCAAACCTCCATCTCGGCGCACGCGATCCAGCCGGCCGGCATGGCCCGCCGGACGGCTATGTCATGCTCGGCAAGACCTTCAAAGGGCTCACCGACGCGATGCTGGCGTGGCAGACCACCACGCTGCTCGGCCTTGCCGAGGGCTCAACCGAGAGCTGGGTCGTCGCAGTGCGGCCAGAGTTGGTGGTCGAGGTCGCCTTCGACGGGGTGCAGCAGTCCCCCCGCTACCCGGCCGGTCTGGCGCTGCGGTTCGCCCGGGTGCTTCGGCACCGACCGGACAAGTCGGCCGCCGAGGCGGACACGATCGATTCGGTGCGCGCTATCCACGACCGGCAGGTGGGCTAGGCGTTACGGGCGCCGAGCTCTGACCAGCCGCTGCACACCGTCGGCCAGCACCTCGACGCCGGTATGGTCCGACGATCTGAGCAACAGCCCGGCTGCCTCCCACAAGGCACCCTGCACCGCTTCCTGGCTCTGGCCATCGGTCTCTGGGTCGTGGCCGACGGCCAGCTCCTCCAGCAGCGTGGACGCTTCGACCAATCTGGTCCAGTCCGGCGGCGCGTACCGTCCGGTGACTGTCCGGACGTGTGGCGATTCGGCCAGCACGGCGGCCCGCCGGCGGGCCAGCTGGCGATTGGCGACGGCTCCACCTGCGACACCGCCGAGAATTGCGCCGAGCGCGGCGACGACGAGAACCACCAGCCATCCGGCTCCGGCCATGGCCGCCACGACGGCGGTGAGGATCAACCCACCGACGGCACCCAGCGTCGCGGCCCGCACCTGGTGTTCGCCGACCCCGACGCCGGCGACGCGGGTAGCCACCGGACGGTCCGTCAGCGCTTCGACGACAGCGTCTCGAACCGCGGCGTCGACGACATCCGGTCGGAGCACTGCGAAGGTCTCGGCAACGGCCTGCCCGCTCGACGCCGCGTAGTCCGGACGGCCCGACGTCCACCGCAACGCACCCCAAGGTCTGGCTTCGACCACGTTGGGCAGCCAGGTACCACGACCGCCAGGGAGGCTTTTCAGCACGCGTTGCTGTTGTTGCCAGGCGAGGTCCCATTGCCGCTCGGACATTGCGGTCAGTGGATGAGGTCGAGTCATCCCTGTTGTCTCTCCATCGACTCGGGCAGCCAGCGCATCGCACGGGCTTCGACCAGACTGGCAGCTACTTATCGGTAATGACGTGGCTTTCGACAACCCTCGGCTGCGTGTCTTCCCAGCCGACGAACCGCTCGGTTGCGTCGAGCGCGGAACCGGCCAGCCAGGTGGCGACGACGACATCGTCGACCAGGCCGATGGCGAGCAGCAAGCCCTCGGGCACCAGGTCGACCGGCGATAGCAGGTAGAGCACCGCCAGGCCCATCAGCGCCAGCCGTCCCTTACCCAGGCCGTCCCATCGGCCGGACAGCACGGCGCTGACCAGCCTGGGGAACGCGTTGATCCGAGTGGCCAGGCTTGGTGCCCCCGGCCGGCTCTGACCGCGGATGAAATGCCAGAGCGCGACGAACGCAGCCGTGCGTCGGACTCGGCTCATCACCGGCCTCCTCACTGCTGATCCCTTGAATGACTCTATAGCCTCCAAGAGGTGCCCTTAACCCTGCTCACTCCCCGATGGATCGCGCTGCACGTCGCGATGGTCGCTGTCGTGGCCGCATGCCTAACGCTGGGGTGGTGGCAACTCGGGGTGTACCGCGACAGCGAGGCTCGTCAGGATCAACGCGACCTCGCCCCCGTCGAACTGGCTGAACTGACCTCCGCCGGCCGAGACCTCGGCGCTGCGGCCGAGCGAGCCGTGACTGCCATGGGCACGTATGTCCCCGACGCCAGCCTGAGGGTGCCGGCACGGGTGCACGAAGGTGTGCTCGGGTCCTACACGGTAGGCGTACTGCGCACCTCGCACGGTTACTTGCCGGTGCTCCGCGGCTGGCTGGCAGATGCCGCGGACCCGGGCAGCGTCGTGCCCTCGGGCCAGGTTCGGGTGACGGGGCATGTGCTTCCACCAGAGACCAGTCGAGATGCGGCCGACCCCGACGCCGACCTGCCAGCCGGCCAGATCGGCTTCGTCGCGCCGGAGCAGGTTGCCGAAGAGACCAACATCGACCCGAACGACTTGTTCGGCGGCTATCTCGTGCTCAGCTCCGAGGAACCCCCACCCGAGACCGCGCCCGAACCGCTGGAACTCGCTGTCGTGGACCCGATCCGGCACGTCAGTCCGCTGCAGAATCTCTCGTACTGGGCTCTGTGGTGGGTCTTCGCCGGCGCCGCTGCCGTGTTCTGGTTCTCCTCGGCTCGGGCGGCGGCCCGTGGACGGGATCGCGTCAGCCAGGGCTGACGAGCTCGGGGTGCTCGGCGCGGACCTTGTCGACCACCTTGCGCTCCGCCACGAAGGACGCGAAAGGAATGGTCCCAGCGAGGACAACCGGCACGGCCCACCGCCAACTCCACCGCAGCGCGATGGCCAGGTACGCACTGACCAAGAAGTAGAAGAGGTAGATCCAGCCATGCACGATGGCGATGAACTCGAAGCCCTCGACGTGGAAGACGTACTTCAGCACGATCTCGACCGTGAAGACCAGCAGGACGACGCCGGTCGTATACGCCAGAACCCGGTAGAGGGTGACCGTGCGGGGGCTCATCAGGGTGAGGTTATCGGCCGGCGGTGCTCAGTTTCCGTCGGCCGGGCCGGCGCCAGCAGACCCATCGTCGTCCAGGTCGGCCAGGAAACGCTCGACTTGGGCGCCGATCTCCTCCGCACTCGGCATGGCGGCTTGGTCAGCGAGCAAGCTGCCACGGTCAGTGCCGCCGACGAAGGCGTCGAACTGAGTCTCCAGCGCGCGCACCACCCGGCCGACCTCCTCGGATTGGTCGACCTGCTCCTGTACGAGCTTGCGGGTCACCCCGGCCGCCTCGGCAAGCGCATCGGCCGGCAGTGCCAGCCCGGTCGCGGCGGCAATGGACCGGAGCAGGACGAGCGATGCGTCTGGATAGTCGGCCTCGGCGAGATAGTGCGGCACGTGCGCGACGAAGCCCATGGCGTCGTGCCCCGCCTCACCCAGACGAAGCTCGAGCAGCGAGGACATGCTCGACGGGAGCCGGATCTCCCCGCGCCACGGGTTGACGACAGTCACCAGCTCCCGTCGGGTGGCGTGTGCGGTGACGCCGAGTGGACGGGTGTGCGGCACGGCCATCGGGATGCCGTGAACTCCGATCGTCAACCTCACCCCGAACCGCTCGACGAGCCCGACGACGGCTGCCGCGAAACGCTCCCATTGGACGTCCGGCTCCGGGCCGGTCAACAGCAGGAATGCCGTGCCATCGACGTCGTGGGCGAGCCGTAGCGCGAGTTCGGGCGCCGCATATCTCTCGAAGTGGTCTTCCACGAACAACAGCTCCGGACGCCGGGCCCGGTAGTCCACCAGCAGGTCGGCGTCGAAGCGGGCAACGGTGCTGTGCTCGAGTGTGGTCAGCAGGTTGTCGACCAGCCCCTTGCCAGCGGCGCCGGCATCCATGAAGCCGTCCAGCGAGTACAGGAGCACAGGGCTATCCAGCTCCGGCAGGTCTCCGACGAGCTCGTACAAGCCCTTCGGGTCGAGCATGGCGGCACTCCAAGTGTCGAGAGCAGTCTTGTTGTGGTGACAACGCTCGAGTACCCCTTCAGCATCCCCGCCTGGCGACTATCCCGCCAGTCGTGCGACGGCACCGGACAGCGGCTCCTGGTGTGGCAGGCCGAGGAGTGCGCACACCAGGGCCAGGAAGGCCTCGGCGTCGCGCAACAGGTCATCAGCCTCCCGAGCGGTGACCGCGTGCGGCAGGCCCGCCTCGGCGGCGGCTCGCTTGGCCGCACCGGCGGCGAAGCACCCGGCCCACTCGGAAAGTTCCGGCGCCAGGCCGGCGAGGACCGCCCAGACACTGCGCGGGCCGCGGCTTCGGCCTCGTCGCGCCCCGCCGGTGCCGTTGGCATCGGAGCGGGCCCGCGCCGCCAGCACGGCAGCCCCAGCGCGCAGGGCCGCCAGGTGAGCAGCGGCATAACGCTGCGGTGCCGTCGTCGACGAGGCAGCTTCGGCCAGGCAGCCGCGGGATTGGTCGAGCAGGTCGAGTACCGCATGCCCGGTCCGGCTGGGGCGCAGCCGGTAGACTGGCGTCGAAGTCACCACGAACTCCTCACTGACGGCCGCGATCTCCTTACCGTGACGGCCGCCTGGGTGCGGGGGTCGAGGGCCGCGCCACAGGCTGGCCGCCACGAGGACTCGAACATGTGTTCGATCCGGTACCCACAGTACACCGCCGGACCGACAGTGCGTCAACACCGAGTCCTAGGCTGTGCCTGAGGCTTACTTCACGAGCCCGCTGCTGCCGCAGCAGCCCACGAGAGGGTGAGCGATGGAGTCGATCGCCTACGCCATCTCTGGCGGGTGGGCGTCGGGCATCAGCGCGTACGGCACCGTTCTGATCATCGGCCTGGTCGGTCGACTGGGACTCGCCGACACTCCGGAGGCGCTGCAGCGCACGGACGTGCTGATCCTGGTCGGGATTCTCACCGCGATCGAATTCGTGGCCGACAAGGTGGCCTACGTCGACAGCCTCTGGGACTCGGTGCATACGGTCGTCCGGCCCGTCATCGCCGGTGTGCTCGGTCTACTCATCGCCGGCGACGCCTCGACCCTGGAACAGGCGCTGACCGCAACCCTCGCTGGAGGGCTCGCCCTGCTGTCGCACGCCGCCAAGGCGGGGCTGCGGCTGGCCGTCAACACCTCGCCGGAGCCGGCGTCCAACGTCGGCGTCAGTGCCGCCGAAGACCTCTCCATCGCCGGGGTGTTGCTACTCGCCACCGAGTACCCGTGGCTCGCCGCCGGGATTGCGTTGCTGCTGTTGGCGATCATGCTGGGGCTGGCGATCTGGTTGCTGAAGCGAATCCGTCGCGGCTGGAATCGGCTGCGGGACCGGTATTTCGCCGACGTCAGCACCTGACCCGAGCGACGATCCGACGGCGGCTAGGCTCCGCCGTCGTGGCTCGAGTCGCCGTCGTCGGAGCCGGTGTTGCGGGGCTGGCCTCGGCCGCGCGCCTCGCGGACCTCGGCCACGACGTCACGGTTCTGGAGCAGGCGTCGACCGTCGGCGGCGCATTGGGGACATACGCTCGCGACGGCTACCGGTTCGACACAGGTGAACCCACACTGACCCTCCCCGCGGTCTTTCGCGATCTGTTTCGAGTGACCGGCCGTCCGCTCGAGCGCGAGCTCGAACTGGTGCCGGTCGAGCCCAGCCAGCGCTTTCGTTTCGCCGACGGGCTGGAGGTCGACCTGTCCAACGCCAGCCGGGCAGGGACCATCGCCAGTCTCGACGACGCCCTTGGCGCCCATGCCGGACCGCAATGGACGGCGCTACTACGACACGGTGAACAGATCTGGCGGGCCATCCGCGGGTCTGTGCTCGACCGGCCCCTCACCTTCCGGCACACCGCAGCGTTCTCGGCAAGACCAGCCCGACTTCGTGCGATCGGCGCCGGATCCTCGTTGCGGACCTGGATGGAGCGGGTCCTGCCGGACTCACGGTTGCGCGCACTCGCGGAAACCCAGGCCACCTGGACCGGATCCGATCCACGGCAGGCACCGGCCGTGCTCGCCGTCCTTCCATACCTCGAGCACGCCTTCGGCACGTGGTACGTCGCTGGTGGGATGTATCGCCTCGCCGAGGCACTCGCCGAGCGCGCCACCCGGTGCGGCGCTGTCGTCCGCACCGCCTGTCCAGTCGGTCAGGTGCTGGTGAGCGACGGCAGCGTCAGTGGAGTGCGGCTGGCGGACGGCGAGACGGTGTCAGCAGACCTCGTCGTCGCCGCGACACATCCGGAGCATCTCTACAGCGAACTCGTCGACGCCCCGGCACGCAGCGAACGGCGGCGGTTGGCGCAGACCGCGCCGCCACCGTCGATTTTCACGCTGCTGCTGGCGCTGCGAGACCGCACGCCGAACCTCGCCCACCACACAGTGTTGGTCCCCGAGGACAGGGAGGCCGAGCTCGACTGGATAAGGGCTGCCCGGACAGGATCACCACCACAGCCGACCCTGCACGTCTGCGTCCCGGATGACCCATCGATGCGACCGGCTCACGGCGAGGGATGGACCGTACACGCACGCGTTCCACGCCACGGCCGAAATACGCCCGGCGCCGTCGACTGGGCGACCGACGGCTTCGCGACCTCGTTCGCCGACCGGCTTCTCGACGTGTTGGCGCAGTACGGGCACGACGTTCGCGAACGGGTGCTCTGGCGCGTCATCCGCACACCGGTCGATCGGGAGCACGAGACCCGCGTCCCTGGTGGCGCGGTCGGCGGGCTCATGCTCACCGGGCTGCCTTCGACGTGGCGCAGGCCGGGCAATCGTTCGTCGATCAGCGGGCTCTACCTGGCGGGTGCGGCGACCCACCCGGGGCCGGGGCTGCCCTTCGTGGGCCGGTCGGCGACCATGACGGCCGATTTGATCGGCCGGGCGACCTGAAATGCTGCCGTGCGGCAGACCTCAGGCCCACGACCAGCGGACGACCACGGTGGCCGACACCTCTTGCTGCCCGCCTTCGACATTGAACTGCAGCCATCGGCATCGACCATCGCCATGCGCGGCAGCGGGATCGGCCCGCCGCCGGCGGTGTCGTCCACCGCAGACGACAGCACCGAGCTCCCGGCCGGCAAGCTCGGCAAACTGCTGGGCCTTGGCCAGGGCGTCGGCGAATGCCGCCTCCCGGGCCGCCGAGAGCAGGCCGGACGGGTCGGAGTGTTCGAAGAAGAGGCCGGACAGCCGAGCCGTCTCCCCGGCCTCGTCAAACGCGTTCTGCACGATCGACCCGGCTGAGCCGACATCGCGCACCGTCGCCGACAGACCGAGACGGGCAACGAAACGCTGCGGACCCTCGCCTCGTGGGCCGTGGTCGACGTGGACCGACGTGTCCGTCGTACGGAGATCGGCGGTCGGCACGCCGGCGTCGCGCAGCGTCGAGCGGATCCTGGCCAGGCCCACCGTCGCGTCGTTGAGCGCCTCTCGCACGGTGTCGGCGATGGCTTCGGCGGCCAGGTCGATCCGCACGATGTCCGGTGGGGCTGCGGCTGTACCGGCACCCGCGACGACGACGCCGTCAAGGTCACTGCTGTCCGTCACGTGGCGACTATGCCCGATCGGGCGCTGCGACGGCCACCGGTCGGTCGCGACCAGCCTGCGGGTCGCGGTCGAGCTCACGACCGTGCAGGCCGAGGGCTCGGTAGATCTCGCGCGTGGCCGTCGAACGATTCAAGGTGATGAAGTGGAGCCCTTGGACGCCTTCTTGGAGCAGGCGTGCGCACATCTCGGTCGCGACCTCGACGCCGATGGCACGCACCGCCTCCGGGTCGTCTTCCACGGCGTACAGGCGCTCGGCCAGATCGGAGGGGAAGTCCGCACCGGACAGGATCGCGAACTTCTCGATCTGGCGCACGTTCGTGACCGGCATGATCCCCGGCAGGATCGGCGCCTCACCGCCAGCCGCGCCTACTCGATCACGCAGCCGGAGGTAGTCGTCGACATGAAAGAACATCTGGGTGACGGCGAAGTCGGCACCGGCTCGAAACTTGTCGACCAGGAATCTGACGTCGGTGTCAAGGTCGGGAGAGCGTGGGTGCTTCTCTGGAAATGCCGCGACACCCACGCAGAAGTCACCCACGGAGCGGATCATCCGGACCAGCTCGTGGGCGTATTCGAAGCCTTCCGGGTGGCGAACCCAGTCGGCCTGCGGGTTGCCGGGCGGATCGCCACGCAGCGCCAGGATGTTGCGGATTCCCGCACCGGCATACTGCCCGATCACCCGCCGCAGCTCGGCGACCGAATGGTTGACAGCCGTCAGATGACCGACCGCGGTCAGCGTGGTATCCGTCGCGATGCGTTCGGTTACCCGCACGGTGGTGTCGCGGGTCGAGCCACCGGCGCCGTAGGTCACCGAGACGAAGGTCGGCCCCAACGACTCCAGCTCGCGGATGGCCCGCCAGAACAACGCCTCGCCCTGCTCGGTCTTCGGCGGGAAGAACTCGAACGAGTACGAGCGCCCTCCCGCCGAGAGCAGTTCCCGGATGGTGCTCGCACCACCGGGCATCATCGACGGGAGGCCACGGGTCACCTGCCCAGGCTAGAGGGACGCGCATGCGGAAGCCGTCGGGTCTCGAATTCCGGGCCTGTTCGCCGCGCGTAGGGTCTCTGCTCGTGCAGGCCACCGGGAGCGACGCGATTCGCCCGCTTCGGCCCCGGGTAGAGCGGGTGCTCGACGAGCACCTCCGCCGGCAGCGCGCGGTGCTCGGGGCGCAGAGTCGCGATCTGTTGCCTCTGATCGACGCCGCGGCAGATCTGCTGGCTGGCGGCAAACGGCTCCGGCCGGCGTTCTGCTACTGGGGCTGGCGCGGCGCCGGCGCTGCCGACGAGGAGGCCATCGTCCATGCCGCGGCGTGCCTGGAGTTCTTCCACGCCGCTGCGTTGATCCACGATGACCTGATCGATCGTTCCGACACCCGCCGCGGTAGGCCGTCGGTTCACCGGCGGTTCGCCGGGGTCCACGAACAGAACCGCTGGCAGGGAGATCCGTCCCGGTTCGGCAACGCCGCTGCCGTCTTGCTGGGTGACCTGTGTCTGGGCTGGAGCGACGAGCTGCTGAATACCTGCGGTCTGTCCGAAGCCGCGCTGCGGCGGGGCCGGCCAGTGTTCGACCGGATGCGGACCGAGCTCATCGGCGGCCAGTTCCTTGACGTACTCGAGCAGGCTTCCGGCGCGCGCGACCCGGCCGGGCAAGCTGCGCGGGCCCGAAGAGTGATCAAGCACAAAAGTGCCAGGTACTCGGTGGAGCAACCGCTGCTGCTGGGTGCCGGCCTTGCGGGTGCCTCCCGACCGTTGGTGGCGTCGTACTCCGCCTATGGGCTCCCGCTCGGTGAGGCGTTCCAGCTCCGCGACGACGTGCTCGGCGTCTTCGGCGATCCCGAGCGAACAGGAAAGCCGGCCGGAGACGACCTACGCGAGGGAAAACGGACGCTTCTGGTGGCCTTCGCTCTCGAGAGCGCGTCGCCGACGCACGTCGAGGCCGTGGAGACATTGCTCGGCGACCCATTGCTGGACGAAGCCGGTGTCGAAGTCTTGCGCGGGATCATCGTCGAGACCGGTGCTCTCGAACGGGTGGAGCTCCTCGTCGAGGATCTGGTCGCATCGGCGACGGCGGCCCTGGCCGATGCGCCCGTCGTCGGCGAAGCTCGCGACGCGCTGGCTGAGCTGATCATCGCCGCCACGGTTCGGGTGCATTGACCCTGTCCCACCACCAGGCGAACTCGTACATCACCAGGCGGGCATGCCTGGTGATGTACGGGCACGGGTGGTGAACGTGGTCATTCCGGTGCGGGAACCGGGGGCTGGGAGATGGCCTCCGTACACTCCCATCGTGGACCTGCACGTCTCCGCGCCTCTGGTCGGCCGTCTTCTCGACGGTCGTTACCAGGTGGAGGCGATCGTGGCCCGCGGTGGCATGGCCACGGTTTACCGGGCGGTGGACACCAGACTGGACCGAGTCGTGGCGCTCAAGGTCATGCATCCCGATCTTGCCGCCGACGACGAGTTCGTCGTCCGGTTCATCGCCGAGGCACGCTCGGCCGCCCGGCTCTCTCATCCCGCGATCGTGGCCGTGTATGACCAGGGCGATGACGACGGCACGGTCTATCTCGCCATGGAGTATGTCGAGGGGCGCACCCTCCGGAAGCTGCTGCTCGAGCAGGGTCGACTGTCCCCCGAGCACTCGCTGGACGTCATCGATCCCGTGCTGGCAGCGCTGGACGCCGCCCACAGCGCCGGCATCGTGCACCGGGACATGAAGCCCGAGAACGTCCTGGTCGGTCACGACGGCCGGGTCAAGGTCGCCGACTTCGGCCTGGCGCGAGCGCTGACCGATGCCTCGAACGCCACGCGCGGGCTGCTGCTCGGGACGGTCAACTACATCTCGCCGGAACAGGCTCTGGGAGAGTCGGCGACCCCACGGTCGGACGTTTACTCGACCGGCATCATGCTCTACGAGCTGCTCACCGGGCGGCGTCCGCACACGGGAGCAACCGACTTCGTCGTCGTCCGGAGCCACATCGAGGTCGACGTCCCGGCTCCGTCGCTCGTCGAGCCCGCAGTTTCCGCGCGACTCGACACGCTGGTGCGCCGGGCTACGGCACGCGAACCACTGCATCGGTTCGCTGACGCCGGCGAGTTCCTGGCCGAGGTCCGCCGTGCCCACGCGGGGGGCGATTCTGCCCTGGATTCGATGCTGGCTGGACTCGAGCCCAGGGAGTCCGCCGGTGTCTCACTCGCCGAGGCGATGACGTCGATCGTGCACTCTTCGGAGGCGACGGCGGCGGGCACCGGCCTGGTCCCGGGCGCGAACGGTCACGTGGTCGGACCGCTGCGTCGCCAGCCGCAGGACCCGGGATCAGCTCCTCGGCCCGAGCACCGCCGGGTCGAGCCTCGTCGCCGCTGGCGAGGGCCGATTCTGCTGGCCACGGTGTTGTTGCTCGCTGCTGGACTCGCCGTCGGTGCCTGGTGGTACGGCGCCGGTCGTTATACCTCGACGCCCTCGCTGATCGATCTCACCGTCGAGGAGGCTCGCACCGCCGCGGAGCGAGAAGGGCTGACGGTCGTCGAGGCCGAGCCCCGCTTCTCCGAGGTGATCGCCCCCGGCAACGTCGCGGACACCGTTCCCGGCCCGGGCGAGCGAATCCTGCACGAAGGCACGATCGAGCTCTACGTCTCGAAGGGGCCGGAGCGATACGTGGTACCCGACCTCGGGGGGCTGACCCGCACCGAGGCAGAGGAGGCATTGGGGGCGGCCGGAATTCCCGTCGGTGAGATCGGGGAGATCTTTCACGACGAGATACCTGCAGACGTCGTGGTCTCCCAAAGTGCCCCACCCGGTGACGAGCTGCGTCGGGACATGACGGTGTCATTCGAGGTCAGCAAGGGCCAGGAGCCGATCGAGATCGAGGACTTCACCGGTCGGCCGTTCGCGGAAGCCGAGAAAGCTCTCACCGACGCGGGCTTCGCCGTCGTAGCCGATGAGGTATCCGACTCCGACCTCGCGCCCGGAACGGTCATCGCGCAGGACCCAGCGAGCGGAACTGGCCACCGCGGCGACGAGATCCGGCTGCAGGTCGCCGCCAGCGGGCAGTTGAAGATCCCGGTGCCCAATGTCGTCGGGATGGATGTCGGCGCAGCTCGCTTCCTGCTGGGGGCACTCGGATTCGACGTCGAGATCAACGGCCCGGCACTCGGCCGTGAGGTCAAGGCTCAGAGTCCGCGAGCCGGCGAGCTCCGCGAACTCGGCAGCACGATCAAGCTTCAGCGCGGCCGTTGATCCGCGTCGACGGCAGGTGTCGCCCTGCTTCTCTCGGTTTCGACGCGGTTGGGTGACCTGTTCGTAACAAAGCGTCTTGGTGGTCGGAATGGTCGTCCGATCAGCGGACCCGCCGCCCTAGGGTCGAAGCTCATCGTCAGTGAGGTGGTCCCCGTGGTGGTGGTCATGCAACCGGGCGCCTCCGACGCTGACGTCGACGCCGTTGCCGGCCGGGTGCGTTCAGCGGGCGGCGAGGCGTTCGTGAGTCGGGGAGTCAGCCGCACGATCATCGGGCTGGTGGGCGACGTGGATGAGTTCCGGGCGATGAACCTGCGCGCAATGGCCGGCGTCGCCGACGTCATCCGGGTTTCGTCGCCGTACAAGCTGGTGAGCCTGCACAACGAACCGGGCCGGACCACGGTTGTCGTCGGCGGGCCGGAGATCGGCGTGCCGATCGGCCCCGACACGTTCACACTCATCGCCGGGCCGTGTGCCGTCGAGTCGGCGCAGCAAACGCGCGAGGCCGCCGAGATGGCGAAAGCGGCGGGGGCGACCCTGCTGCGTGGCGGCGCCTTCAAGCCCCGCACATCTCCCTATGCCTTCCAGGGCTTGGGTGAGCAGGGCCTGCGCATCCTGGCCGAGGTCAGAGAGACGACCGGGCTGCCAATCGTCACCGAAGTGCTCGACGCCCACGACGTTGCGTTGGTCGCCTCGTACGCCGACATGCTCCAGCTGGGCACGCGGAACATGCACAACTATGCGTTGTTGCAAGCGGTCGGGCGCGCGCAGCTTCCGGTCCTGCTCAAGCGGGGCATGCAGGCGACCATCGAAGAGTGGCTGATGGCAGCCGAGTACATCGCCCAACGCGGCAACCTGGACATCGTGCTGTGCGAACGCGGGATCCGCACGTTCGAGACGTCGACCCGCAACACTCTGGACATCTCCGCCGTGCCGGTCGTCCAACAGCTCTCGCACCTGCCGGTCATCGTGGACCCGTCTCATTCCGGCGGACGACGCGACCTGGTTCTCCCTCTGGCACGCGCAGCGATGGCGGCTGGCGCCGACGGCATCATCGTCGACGTTCATCCCTCGCCGGAGGAAGCACTCGTCGACGGGCCCCAAGCCCTGGTCGGCGATGACCTGCGTCAGCTGGCCTCGGCCGTCCGCCGCTTGCCCCCGCTGCTGGGCCGACGTCCAGCGGACCGGCTCAGCACGATGCGGTCGTCAGTCGTCACCTGACGCGGGCTGCCAGGTCACCGCGCGACGGCGGACGCAGCCGGCTCGGCCACTGTGTCGACGCGGAGGTCGCGGCGTTCGGCCAGATATTCGCGGATCGAGTACGCCATGGCGGCGGCCCACACCAGCACGATGACGACATAGGCGACGACCCGCGCGCCGTCCGAGGCGTCTACCGAGTCGCTGCGCAAGATCGTCCTGACGTTCGTCAAGACGATCATGCCGCCAACCGCCGATCCGAGCACCCGACCGGGTACCCGGCGGACCAGCCAGGCGGCGAGCGGAGCGGCGAGCACGCCACCCAGCAGGAGTACGGCCACCCAGGAGAAGTCGATGTTCTGCGCGCCGAGCCCGATCAGGAAGCCGATGCTGGCGGCGACGGCCACGATGAACTCGCTGGTGTCGATCGAGCCGATGACCTTACGGGGCTCCATCCGCCCGCTCGCGAGTAGTGCTGGAGTGCCGACCGGTCCCCAGCCCCCGCCGCCGGTTGCGTCCACGAATCCGGCGAACAGACCCAGCGGGCCGAGAAAGCGTCTGCGCAGAGGCTTGCCCAGATGCTCCGTCGACAGCCCGCGGAAGGTGAACCTGATCAGGATGTACAGACCCAGGGTGAGCAGGATCGCCGACATCACGGGAGCGGCGGTCTCCGTCGACAGCCAGGACAGGAACGTCGCGCCGCCGAAGGCCCCGATCGCGCCGGGAACGGCGATGCGCCGGACGACCTTCCAGTCCACGTTGTCGAACCGCCAGTGCGAAATCCCTGAAACAGCCGTGGTGCCGATCTCCGCCAGGTGAACGGTGGCCGATGCCGCCGCAGGGTTGGCGCCGATGGCCAGCAGCAGGGTCGTGGAGGTCACCCCGTATGCCATGCCCAAGCTGCCGTCGACGAACTGGGCCGCCAAGCCGACCAGACCGATCAGAACCAGGCCAGTCATCGGCCGCTCCCCCACGCTCATTCCCGGTAAGTTGGTAGGAATAGTGAGCTAGGAGAGCGGGTGCCGTCAAGGCCGGCTATGCATCGAGCAGTCTGGCCAGCGTTTCTGCGGCCTTGCGACAGTCGTCGGCTGTCACGTCCAGGTGGGTGATCAGCCGGACTGTCCGTGGTCCGATCGCCGCGGCCAGCACGCCCTCGGCACGAACGGTCTCGACGAGCTCGCTCGCGCCGAGCCTGGCCGCGGCCAGGTCCAGCATGACGATATTCGTCTCCACGCTGTCGGGATCGACCACCCCGGCCTCGGCGAGTAGCCCCGCGATGGTCCTGGCGTTCGCGTGGTCGTCGGCGAGCCGTTCGACGTGATGGTCGAGCGCGTAGTTGCCGGCCGCGGCGAGCACGCCGGCCTGCCGCCAACCTGCTCCCATCCGCTTGCGCCACTGCCGGGCCTGGCCGATCGACTCCTGTGGGCCGACGAGAACTGAGCCGATCGGCGCGCCGAGCCCTTTCGACAGGCAGACGGACACGGTGTCGAACAGTCCTCCGAAGACCGCCAGTGGCGTCCCGGATGCGACGTGCGCATTCCACAGCCGTGCTCCGTCGAGGTGGAGCCGGACTCCGGTGCCGTCGACGAGGTCACGCAGCGCCCGGAGATCTGCCAGCGGCTGCACCGTGCCCCCGGCGAAATTGTGTGTGTTCTCGGCGGCGACGGCAGCGCTCGAGACGAGATACGGCCCGGCGTCGGGAGCGAGCATCGCCCCCACAGCGTCGAGGTCGACGTGCCCTCTCGGATCGGACCAGGTTCGCGTGGTCACCCCGTGCCAGGCCGCGTGCCCACCCAGCTCCGCCCGGACGACGTGCGCCTGGGCTTCGCACAACAACTCCTGGCCCGGCCCCACCCAGGTTCGGATCCCGAGCATGTTCGCGAGCGAGCCGGTCACGGTGAACAGTCCCGCCTCGTGACCCAGCATCGAGGCGACCCGTTCCTCCAGCTCGCGGACCGTCGGGTCCTCGGCATAGACGTCGTCGCCGGTCTCCGCTGAGGCCATCGCCGCGAGCATCCCTGGTGTCGGCCGGGTGACCGTGTCGCTGCGCAGATCGATGGCCACGGCACCGACTGTAGGAGAGCAAGCTCGATCAGCGCTTCGACAGTCGCCGAACTAGCTCGGCCGGCGCCAGCACCACGTCGGGAATGTCCGCGCTGAGCAGGTCGTCGTCACCGGAGATCACGGCGTCGGCCCCCGAAGCTCGGGCCAGCCGGACGAGGTAGTCGTCGTCGACATCCCTGGTGATGGGCCCGGCAGGCGGAGGATCGCCGACGGTGATGGCGATGCGAGCCATCCGCGCCATCGTGACGTCATACCGTCATGACGGCAGACGCGAGAAGCCATTTCGGTCACAACGTAGTCATCCCGCGCGCTCTTCGAGCAGCTCGGCGACCAGGAAGGCCAGCTCCAGCGACTGGCTGCGGTTCAATCGGGGGTCGCAGAAAGTCTCGTAGCGGTCGGCGAGACCGTCTTCGTGAATCGGGTCGCCGCCGCCCACGCATTCGGTGACGTCGTCCCCGGTGAGCTCCACGTGGAGTCCACCCGGCACGGTGCCGAGGGAACGATGGACCTCGAAGAAGCCCCGGACCTCCTCGACGACGTCGTCGAACCGGCGGGTCTTGTGCCCGCTCGGCGCCTCGTAGGTGTTGCCGTGCATCGGGTCGCAGATCCACGACACCGCCAGTCCGCTCGCGGTCGCCTTCTCGACCAATGGCGGCAGCACATCGCGGACACGGCGAGCGCCCATCCGGCTGACGAAGGACAGCCGACCCGGCTCGCGGTCGGGGTCGAGCCGCTCGGCCAGGGCCAGCACGTCCTCGGGCGACGCGGTCGGGCCGAGCTTCACGGCGACCGGGTTGCGGATTCGCGCTGCGAACTCCACGTGTGCGCCGCCGGGATCACGGGTCCGCTCCCCCACCCAGAGGAGATGCCCGGACACGGCGTATGGCAGCCCGTTGCGCGAGTCGATGCGGGTCAGTGCCGTCTCGTAGTCGAGCAACAGTGCCTCATGGCTCGCGAACAGCTCCACCGTGTGCAGCTGCTCCGGATCCGCGCCGATCGCGCGCATGAACGACAGTGCCTTCTCGATCTCGCCAGCCATGCGTTCATACCGCTGCCCGGCCGGTGACGTCCGGACGAAGTCGGTGTTCCAGGCGTGCACCTCGCGCAGATCGGCGTACCCACCGCCGATGAACGCGCGGGTGAGGTTCAGCGTCGCCGCGGCGGCGTGGTAGGCGCGCACCATCCGGGCCGGATCCGGGAGCCGGGCGTCATCGGTGAACTCGAACCCGTTGACCATGTCGCCGCGGTACGCCGGCAGCGTGATCTCGCCGCGGGTCTCAGCCGGCCGGGACCTCGGCTTGGCGTACTGCCCGGCGATGCGGCCCACCTTCACGATGGGAACGCTCGCCGCGTACGTCAGCACGACCGCCATCTGCAGCAATGTCTTGAGCTTGTTTCGGACGTTGTTGGCCGTGACGCCGTCGAAGGCCTCGGCGCAGTCTCCGCCCTGCAGCAGGAAGGCCTCACCTCGGGACACAGCGGCGAGCCGATCCCGCAGCTGGTCGCACTCGCCGGCGAAGACGAGGGGCGGAAGCAGGCGGAGCTGGCGAACCGCCGCATCGACAGCGCCGGAGTCGGCCCAATTCGGCTGCTGGGCTGCCGGGAACCGGATCAGTACGTTGGCTAGCTCGCCGAACAGCGCCTCGTCGGTGGGAACGGTCACCGGGCAAGACTAGGCCGGTCGGCAGGCGCTGCCTGGGTAGGGTGACTGCGATTCGACCCGACCGACGAAGGGGTCATGGCGATGGCCGTGCGAAAGATCGCGATGCTCACGGCTGGCGGGATCGCGCCGTGCCTGTCGGCAGCCGTCGGCGGACTCATCGAGCGATACACCGAGATCGCTCCCGAGGTCGAGCTCATCGCCTATCCCGACGGCTATGCGGGTTTACTCGCCGGCCGGTCGATCCCGGTCACGCCGGAGGTCCGCGCGGGCGCGCACCTCTTGCAGCGTTTCGGCGGGAGCCCCATCGGCAACAGCAGGGTCAAGCTCACCAACGTCGACGACCTGGTCAAGCGCGGACTGGTCGGAAGCGGCCAGGACCCGCTGGCCGTTGCGGCCGACCAGCTCACCCACGATGGCATCGATGTCCTGCACACGATCGGCGGCGACGACACCAACACCACGGCCGCGGATCTGGCGGCCTACCTGGAGCGCCACGGTTACCACCTGACGGTCGTCGGGCTGCCGAAGACCATCGACAACGACGTCGTGCCCATCAAGCAGAGCCTCGGCGCCTGGACGGCGGCCGACCAGGGCGCTCTGTTCGCGCGCAACATCATCGCCGAACATTCGTCGAATCCCCGGATGCTCATCGTGCACGAGGTCATGGGCCGCAACTGCGGCTGGCTCACGGCGGCCACCGCGCAGGCATACCGGGAATGGCTCGCCGACCAGGACTGGAACCCGCAGATCGGCCTGGACCGCCGCCGTTGGGACGTCCATGGGGTGTACGTCCCTGAGGTCGAACTGGACATCGAGGCCGAAGCGAGCCGGCTGCGCGCGACCATGGACGAGACCGGGTGCGTCAACCTGTTCATTTCCGAAGGTGCCGGCGTGGAGTCGATCGTGGCCGAGATGGAGGCAACGGGCGAGCAGGTTGAGCGCGACCCGTTCGGGCACGTCCAGCTCGACAAGGTCAACCCTGGAGCGTGGTTCGGCAAGCAGTTCGCCGAGCAACTCGGCGCGGAGAAGGTGATGATCCAGAAGAGCGGATATTTCAGCCGCTCGGCTGCCGCCAACGCACAGGACCTCGAGCTGATCCGGCTGTGTGTCGAGCATGCGGTCGACTGCGCACTGCGCGGCGAGGGCGGGGTGGTCGGGCAGGACGAAGACCACGGCGACGAGCTGCGCGCGATCGAGTTCGACCGGATCAAGGGTGGTAAGCGCTTCGACCCCACAGTCGGCTGGTTCAGCGAGCTCCTCGCCGATATCGGCCAGCCCAGCGGCTGACTCGTTCTCAGATCACGATCGTGAAGATCGTCGTGATGGGATTAGCCCGCGGTGGCGGCGGCGAGATCTTCACGACGATCTTCACAACTGGTCCAGAGTCCGCCCCGGCGGGTCAGGTGGGCTCACGATGGTTCTTGTGCTGCTTCTTGGCGGCCGCGATCTCGGCCTTGGCGCGTTGGGCATCGATGTCCACGTATTCCTGGCCGGACAGTTCCATCAGCGCGTAGACGATCTCGTCGGTGACCGATCGTAGAACGTAACGATCCTCCTCCATGCCCTCGTAGCGACCGAAGTCCAGTGCCTCGCCGAAGCGGACTCCGGGACGCATGACCCTCGGGATCAACCGGCCGGGCGGCTGCATCTTGTCGGTGTCGATCATGGCTACCGGGACGACTGGGACCTTCGCTTCGAGCGCCAGTCGGGCGACACCGGTCTTGCCTCGGTAGAGCCGCCCGTCGGGTGAGCGGGTGCCCTCTGGATATATCCCGAGTAGTTCGCCGCGCTGTAAGACCTTGAGGCCGGCTCGCAGTGCCGCCTCGCTGGCCCGGCCGCCGGACCGATCGACCGGCACCTGCCCGACGCCCCGAAAGAACACCCGCGTCAACCAGCCCTTCAGGCCATTTCCGGTGAAGTAGTCGCTCTTGGCGAGGAAGGTCACCCGCCTGGGCACGACGAGCGGCATGAACAGCGAGTCGGAGAAGGACAGATGGTTGCTCGCGACGATCGCCGGCCCGTGGGCCGGGACGTGGTCCAGGCCCTCCGCCCACGGCCGGTATACCAACCGCAGCAACGGGCCGAGAATGACCCGCTTGAGGAACCAGTAGAACACGGCCGAACATTACTGGACCGCGGCCGGCGATCCCCGGGCTCGGACCAGCCGTGCGACGATGCCGTTGGCCGACCATCACCAGCGAGGAGCCGGCAATGCCGATTGTCCCGGGAGCCGAGCCGTACCGCCACGACGGCGGGCCGACCGGCGCGCTGCTCTGTCACGGCCTGACCGGGTCGCCCGCTTCGCTTCGACCGTGGGCTGAATACCTCGCGGCCGCCGGGCTGACTGTTGATGTGCCGCTCCTGCCCGGCCACGGCACGACCTGGCAGGAGCTCAACACCCTCCGCTGGCCGGACTGGTTTGCCGCAGTCGAGCGGGCCCTGCTCACCCTGGCCGACCGCTGTGACCAGGTATTCGTGGGTGGGCTGTCGATGGGCGGCTGCCTGGCGCTGCGCCTGGCCGAAGTTCACGCCGACGCCGTCAGCGGTCTGGTTCTGGTGAACCCGGCCATCGCCAGCAGTGACAAGCGGCTTTTCGCGCTTCCGGCATTGCACCACGTAGTGGCATCGTTCCCGGCACTGTCTGGCGACATCGCCAAGCCTGGCCAGGACGAGATTGCCTATGACCGAACCCCGTTGCGCGCCCTGTACTCACTGACCCAGCTGTGGCGACTGGTCGTGGCGGACCTTTCGCGCGTGCGTCAACCGCTGTTGATCTACCGCAGCGACCAGGACCACATCGTCGACTCGACGAGCCTCGGACTCATCCGCTCGGGGGTGACGTCGACCGACGTCACGGTCGTCGCCTTACGCGACAGTTTTCACGTGGCAACCCTCGACCACGACGCCGAGCAGGTTTTCGCTGGTTCGCTGGACCTGATGCGCCGACTCGCACCCGCCGCGCAGGATGGCGGTTAGCCATGTCTGGTGATGACGAACAGGTCTGGGCCGATCTGGTCGAGTCCTTCCATGCTTCGCCGGATGAGGACCCACGATGGCAGGTGCCCGAGGAAACCGGGCTCGGCAGCGAGGATCCCGCGCTCACCAGCTCGTCCGGCGCCGAGCCATCCCGACCGCCAGCGGACGCCGAAGACCACTTCGTGCCACCACCCCCGCCCCCGTTACCCCGCGGTGACGGTGTATCCAGGCTGGCCTGGGCAGGGGTTCTGGGAGCTCCCGTCTTTCTCGTCGTAGCGGTCGCGCTGGGCTGGCGGCTGCCGTCATGGGCCACGACGCTGGCGGTCATTGCCCTGGTCGCCGGCTTCGTCACACTCGTGATGCGCTTGCGTGGCCATGATCCCCATGATCCCGACGACGGCGCCGTCGTTTGACCTCGTTCTACTGCTGCGCCGCTACGGGCTCCATCTCCAGATCGACGACGACCGGCCGGTGGTCACTCGCCGCACGGACATCCGTACCGTCGATGACGCCATAGGAGGTCACTCGCGCCGGTCCACGGACGAACACACCGTCGATGCGCCTGCGCGGATCTCGGGTGGAGAAGGTCGGGGTGTCGTCGGCGACGCCGGCATCGGCGAACTCGTCGGCGATGGCACGCCACGTCGGCCTGTCCGAGCGTTCGTTGATGTCGCCCGCGAGCACCGTCACACGGCAGTCGAACCGATCGACCAGGCCGACCAGTTCGGCCCGATGCCGAAGCCGCTCGGGTTCATCGAGTCCGAGGTGCACGCTGGCCACGACTGCCGTGGCTCCGCCGAGCTCCACGGCGGCAGCGACCGCTCCCCGCTGATGCAGCCCCGGCGTTCGGCTGAACCGGTACTCGAGCGTGCTACGGACGTCGACCCGCAACGATGCGAGCATCATCGAACCTCCGGTCGTCCCACCGCCGCCGACGTAGAGCAGACCGGTGTCGCGGGCAAGTGCCGCGCACCGCCCGCGCCAGCGCAGCCGTCGGGGTGCTTCCTGTACGCACAGGACATCCGCGGCAACTTCGCGGATCACCCGGACCACGGCGTCCCTGTCGTCGCGTAGTGACCGGACGTTGTAGCTGACCACCCGCAGACTCACCACGGCGAACCAGCCTAGATACCGTGCGACCCATGGATAGGACCACGTTGGGATCGACCGGTCCGACCGTTTCCGCGCAGGGGCTCGGCTGCATGGGCATGAGCCATGGCTACGGCCCTGGGGACGAGACCGAGTCGCTCGCCGTCCTCCGGCGCGCTCTCGAGATCGGGGTCGACTTCTGGGACACCGCGGACTACTACGCTGCCGGCGCGAACGAGATGCTGCTCGCGAAGCTGCTCGCTGAGCTTCGTGACCAGGTCGTAGTGGCAACGAAGTTCGGGCTCGTCCCGGCCGCGGCTCCATCCGGTCCGCCCGCGGTCCGGGGCGACGCCCGCTACGTCCGGCAAGCGTGCGAGGCGAGTCTGCGCCGGCTCGGCACCGACGTCATCGACCTCTATTACCAGCACCGGGTCGATGTCACAGTGCCGATCGAGGAGACCGTCGGCGCCATGGCCGAACTGGTCGCCGCGGGCAAGGTGCGCCACCTCGGCCTGTGCGAAGTCACCGCGAGCGAGCTGGCGCGGGCCGTCGGGGTGCACCCGATTGCCGCGGTGCAGTCGGAATGGTCGCTGTGGAGTCGCGACGTCGAGGGGTCCGTGGTCCCCACCTGTCGGAAGCTCGGGGTGGGCTTCGTGCCGTACTCTCCGCTCGGAAGAGGATTTCTCACCGGCACGCTGGGCGACATCGACCAGCTACCCGCAGAGGACATCCGTCGATCGCAGCCGCGGCTCGCGGCGTCGGCGATAGAAGCCAATCTGGCGCTTGTCGAGCGGGTCCGGCAGGTGGCTGCCGACCTCGGTGTCACACCGGCGCAAGTGGCCCTCGCTTGGGTCCATCATCGGCAACAGGCCTCGGGACTGCCGGTGGTTCCGATCCCCGGGACGAAACGGATCCGCTGGCTGGAGGAGAACGTCGCCGCTGCGAGCCTGACGCTGCCGCCGGCCGCTCTGGACCGGCTCGACGGCCTGGCCGCGCTCGCCGTCGGCGACCGGCATCCGCAGATCGGACTGACGTCCGCCGGCGGGCGGGCCTAGAAGCGGGCAAGATCGGCGGCGCCGATGATCCCGGCGTCGTTGCCGAGCGTTGCGATCCTGATCTCCGCTACGGGCCGGTGGCCGCGGCCGGTGAGGTTCCGGCGATACGCCGCGACGGTCGGTGCCAACAGGAGCTCGCCGGCCTCGGACACGCCACCGCCGATGACGAACACCGCCGGATCCAGGATGGCGGCGAACGACGCGAGCGCCTCTCCCAGCCATCGACCGAGGTCGGCGATCAGCTCGCGGGAAGGCTCATCGCCCTCCTGAGCGGCCCGAGTCACCATCGGGCCGGTGATCAGCGCCGGGTCGCCGTCGGCCATCTCGAGCAACCGCTCGGCGAAGACCGAGTCTGAATCTGCCAACGCCCGCGCCTCGCGTACCAAGGCACGGCCACTCGCATACTGCTCGACACACCCCCGGTTGCCGCACCCGCACAGATGCCCGTCAGGGACCATCCGCACGTGACCGAGCTCGGCTCCGACGCCGTGCGAACCTCGATAAAGCCGCCCTTCCACGACGACACCGCCACCGATGCCGGTGCCGACGGTCACGCAGACCATGTCGTCGACGACGTCCTCAGCGGCGCCGAACCGGAACTCTCCCCACGCGGCGGCGTTGGCGTCGTTCTCCACTACAGCGGGCAGCCCGGTCGCGGACGACACTTGGTGACGGACTGGCACGTCCCGCCAGGCGAGGTTCGGCGAGAACAGCACCGTAGACCGCTCGACGTCGATGAAGCCGGCCGAGCCGATGCCGACCGCTTCGACGTCGCCGCCGCCGCGGAGCTCGTCGACCACAGCGACGATGTCGCGGACAATCGCAGCTGGGTCCGTCGAAGGCGTGTCGCGTCGGGTGCGCTCGACGATGACACCGGCTTCGTCGACCAGCCCTCCCGCGATCTTGGTGCCGCCGACGTCGACCCCGATCGTGTGGCCCACCTCAGCCCTCCACGCGCTTCTTGAGCTCCTTCAGCGCGGTGTCGATGATCACCTTCTCGGCCTTCCGCTTCATCATGCCGAGCATCGGGATCGCCACGTCGACGGTCAGCTGATAGATGACATCGGTATGCCCGTCCGGCGCCTCCGTGAGCGTGTATGACCCGTCCAACGCGCGTAGCAGACCACCCTTGACCAGCGTCCAGCGCACCTGCTCGTCGTCGTCCCACTCGTAGGCCAGTGTGTACGTGTCTTTGATCGCCCCGGCGTCGAGGACGAAACGCGCTTCGGCCGGCCTGTCGTCGTCCTCGAATACGGTGAGAACCTCCACCTCGCGGACCGAGGCGGTCCACTCCGGGTATGCGTCGAGATCAGCGATCACGGCCATCACCTCCGCGGCAGAAGCCGCGATGCTGATGCTCGATGTGGTCTGCTCGGCCATCAGTGGTTCCCGTCGTCGGTGGCGAGGCGGAGACTACCTGTCGGGCTGCTGTCCTGATCACTGAGCACCAAACGGACTGATTCATGGCGGCGGCGGCGCGCTGAGGTCGAGCAGGTCATCCAGAGTGGATACCGACGCCTCCCAGCTCCACTCCCGTTCGACCCAGGCTCGACCCTTTTCCCCCATCAGCCGCGCCTGGTCCCGGTCGGCCAGCAGGTCGGCGGCATGTGCAGCTATGCCGACCGGGTCGCCCGGATCGACGACGTAGCCGGTCTCGCCGTGGATGACCGTCTCCGGCGCGCCGCCACTGTCTCCGACCAGAACGGGGTGTCCGCAGGCCTGAGCCTCGAGGAAGACGATTCCGAGGGCCTCGGGCTCGAGGCCGCCTTTGCGGGTCCTGCATGGCATCGCGAACACATCACCGACGTCGAACCACCCCGGTGCCTCTGACCAGGCAACCGCGCCGGCGAACACGACCGACTCACCGACACTCTTCTCTCGTACCAGGCGTTCCAGCCGGGGCCGGGTCGGGCCATCCCCGACCAGGAGAAGCAGAGCGTCGGGGATCGAATGCAGCAGCCATGGCATCGCCTTGATCAGCGCATCCTGCCCCTTGCGGTCGACGAATCTCGAAACCGACACCAGCACCGGACGGCCCGGCTCGATCCGCAGCCGCTCGCGGATGGCCGCCCCGCCGACGCCGGGACGGAACACGGTGGTATCGACGCCCGGGGCGAGCCGCACCATCCGCTCCGCCACGTCCCGGGAGAGCGCGGACGCGACACGCCTGCGGCAGAACTCCGAGACGTAGGTCAAGACGTCGCACCCGTCCCCGATCCGACGTAGTGCCTGCCGGGCCGCAGGAACTCTGGCCCACCAGGTCTCGTGGCCGTGGGTCAGCCCGACGACGCGCTTGGCACCTGCCGACCGCAAGCCCTCAGCGAGTAGCCCCAGCGGAGCGGCCGCGCCGAAGAGCACCGAGTCGCACCCTTCGGCCCGCAGGACGGCGGCGACCCGCCGCGACACCATTGGTGTGGGCAGCAGCATCGAGGACTTGTCGCGCACCACCGGGAATGGCAGGAGTTCGTCGAACTCTTCGTCGCCCGGCATCGAAGCCGTATACACCACGACTTCGCCGACGGGCAGCCGATCGGCCAAGGCGTACACGAACGACTCGATTCCTCCCTGCCGGGTAGGAAAGTCGTTGGTGACGACCAGGGTGCGGCTCATCGGCCCGAGCCTGCCACAGGCGCGAGGTCGGCCGGTTCCGGCGCGTCATGAAGTTGTGCCCAGGTCCGGGCGACCGCAATCCGCTGAGGCGTGGTCGGGTGGCTTGCGAACATCCCGAACAGGATTGCGGGTGGATCGAGGTCTGCCTTCGACGCGAGCGCGAGGGCCCGTTGCATCTCGGCGAAGGTCTGCGGATCCCGAGTCAGGTCCAGGGCATGGATGTCGGCCCGGGTCTCCACGCGGCGGCTCACCGCGGCCTGAACCGGCGCCGTCGCCAGGCCCACGACGGCGGCGATCGCGAGGACGAGCGCAAGAACCCGCGGGTCGTGCGGACCGTCGGCTCCAGCCCGGCCGAGCAGCCAGGGCCAAGCCAGCAGCCCGCCCAGCGCGCACACACCCGCTGCCGCAGCCAGTGCCGCGAGCAGCGTGCCGTCGCGGACGTCCTGCTCCGCGGCGTGGCCGAGCTCGTGGGCGACCACGTTGCGCACCTGGTCCGGTGGAGACTGCGCGACCAGGGTGTCGTAGACGACGATCCGTCGCGTCGCGCCGAGCCCTGAGACATACGCGTTCAGGGTGGTGGTCCGGCGCGAGGCGTCCGCTTCGAGAACGTCGTCGATCGAGACGCCGTCCTGTTCCGCCATTGCCAGTAGGGACGTTCGCAATTCACCGTCAGGCAGCGCGGTGAACTTGTTGAAGACCGGCTCGATGACCAGCGGGTACACGAATGCGAGCGCAACCACCAGGGCCGCTGCGCTCACGGCACCGATCGCCCACCACCACCGCGGGAAGGCCCGAGCCAGCGCGACGAGAACCAGCAGCGAGAGCAATGTGCCGGCAACCTGCAGGCCGAAGGATTTGGCGATGTCGGAGGCCCAACCTGCCCATGATCGCGTCGACAAGCCGGCCGCTCGCCGGACGGATTCGGCCCAGGCCGAGAAGGCGATCGTCGACAGCCGGACGATGAGGAGAACGGCGAGTCCACCGAGTAGTACCTGCCAGATCCAGCCACCGCCGGCCGGCCGGGCGGCCGCAGTCACTATGCGAGCGCCCAGCGTCGTCATTCCCAGCACGATGGTCACGCCCAACCCGACCGCGAGTCCCAGGTAGGAGGGCGGGCGGATTCTGCTCTGGTAGTCGTCGGCCGCCGACTTTTCGGCGACGGCGAAGTCACGGCCGAGATCGGCTTCGACCGCGCTGACACCACCGAGTGGATCCCACGGGGTTGTCACAACAACCGCGACGGCGAACCCAGCCAGCAGCACCCCTGTGACGACCCAGGGCAAAGCGCCGGCAACTCCCGGCCCACCGGCCCCGTCAGCGGGCAGCAAGGGAGGTCAGCTCCGCCCGCCATGCTCTGGTCAAGGCGGCCTGGTCGGTGCCGAGAATCTGGCCCAAGGCAGCGTCGATCCCGGCTGAATTCCCGGCACCGACCGCTCGGTAGACAGCGACGACGTCGGCAGCGCCGTACTCGGAGACGAGCAGACGCACGGCCAGGTGAGCGCCTTCGTACGCCATGGTCGCCCGGCTCGGGTCGTCGAATGCGTCGTCGTCAGGCAGTCCGGGCGGAGCGCCCTCCTCCCGGACCTGCCGAACGGCGCCGTCGACCGCACGGCCGACGTCGGCCCCCGCCTCGCGATACCCCGCGTAGTCGGCCAGGCCCTCGGATAGCCAGCGAGGAGCCGCTGCCAGGCCCAGGGTGGCGACATGGAAGGCCTCGTGTCCGAACACAGCGGTGCGTGTCGCGGGGTCCAGCCGGGTAAGGACCTCTGCGTCGGCCAAGACCCGCACCGGGCCGCCTGCCGTTCCTGGCCGACCCGCCACACTCGTCACCGCTGCCATGCCGGCTCTGACACCCGTTGGGTCCATGCGACCGGCCTGCTCCCAGGTCTCGGGAATCACCAAGACCACCCGTGGCGGCGGTTGGCTCAACAATCTGCCGACCGATGCGGCCGCGTGCTCCAGTTCGGCGGCATAGGTGTCCAGCCGGTCAGCGGGGCCGGCGCCCACCACGAGGGCGTTCGGTCCAGACACCGTCGCCGCACCGGCGATTTCCCACGGAGGCATCGGAGTCGTGGTGGAGCCGGCTACCAGCAGGTTCGCCGTCAGGTCCAGTACGGCGCCGACCACCGCGTCGGTCCGCTCCCCCACAAGCCGGTATCGAACCTGGACCGCCGCCCGCCAGGAGTGATCCGATGCCCGCTCGAGGCTGGTCAGCTGTTCCGACCACGCGTCGAGGTTCAGCCGCTCCAGCGACTCGAACAGGGCCATTTGTGTGTCTGCGGGTTCGGCGACGGTCGCGCGCCATGCGTCGGCATCGGCCGATCGCACGGCCTGTTCGCGCCGAGCGAGGATCTGCTCGATCTCGGGTTGAACCTCGGCAACCGGCGCGGCCGAGCCGGCGACCGGAACCGACCCGACCAGGACACCCAACGCAGCCGCCGCAAGGCCTAGCACGGCGACCTGGCGGCTCATCCACCGATCGTAAGGTCACGGGCATCCCGGTCAGCCGGGTCGGGTGGCTCCGGAGAACGGCATGTAGGAGATCGGATCGACACTCACGACGTCACCTGGATGGGTGGCATGGACCACCTGCCCGTTCCCCAGGGCGATGCCGACGTGGCTGATCGGACTGTAGAAGAACACCAGGTCACCGGGCTCCAGCTGGCTGAGCGAGACCCGGGTCCCCACGCCGATCTGAGCGCCGGACGACCTCGGCAGCGAAACCCCCGCCTGCGCCCAAGCCATCATGGTCAGCCCGGAGCAGTCCCAGGCGTTCGGGCCCTCGGCACCGTAGCTATAGGGCTCGCCGAGCTGAGCCAGCGCGAAGTCGACGGCGATCTTGCCCTTGCCGGAAGCAGGGACGTCGGGGAACGTCTCGCTGCCGCCGCCTCGACTGGCCCGTTCCGCCGCGGCCGCACGTTCACGCGCGACGCGTTCGGCCTCGAGCTGGGCTCGTTCCTCGGCTTCTAAGCTGTCGAGCAGCTTCTGGGCGTCGGCAAGGTACTCGTCGAGGGTGGCCTGCTGCTGGGCAAGGTCGGCCTCGACGGCGTGCAGGCGGCTGAGCTCCTCGTCGGCGAGCAGCCGACTTTGTTCGAGCCGCTGTTGCTCGGCGGCGACGGCATCGAGCTGCTCAGAACGCTGGTGAGTGTATGCGTCGATCGCCGACGCCTTGGCCAGGAACTCCGCGGGGTCGTCGGCCACGAGTGCATTCACCGTCGGGTCGATGCCGCCCGCTCGGTACGTGGCGGCTGCGAACCCACCCATCTCGGCGACGAGGTCGTCGACCTTTGCCTGCTGGCTTGCGACTGCTGCCTCTGCCTTGGCCAGGCTGCGCTTGACCTCCGCGAGCTCGTCGGTGGCCGCGTGGTAGCGCTCGGTGGTCTGTTCGGCCTTGTGATTGAGCTCGTCGACGAGGGTGCGGACCTCAGCGAGGGTGGGAGTGGGGTCGGCAACTCCGGCCGGAGCCAGCGCCACGCCGACGAGACCGACAATGGCGGCGGTGGCGACAACGAGGGCATGACGAGTACAGCTGTGGCGGCCGCGCAGGGGCACGCGTTTCCCTTTCTTCCGCACCGCCTACCGGGTGAGCTGACGGGTTCGGGTGGGAAGTCACCCTACGGACCTGCCAACAAGGCGGGTCCGATTCACCCCGGGAACCTGGGTCCCCGGCTACGGCCTCACTCCGCAGGTACGCGGACCGAGGCCGAACTCGGCGGGGCACCTGCTCGTCGGCCCTTCGGCCGGCAGGGGGAAGCAGGCACCGGGTCGCAGGCTAGCCAGCCGAGCGGACGCCGGGCAAGTCCAGCCCGGGTGTTTCACCAGGTTCCTCGTCTGTTCCAGCTCTTACCACGAGCCGCAGCGGCGGCACCAGGCCCGCTTCGGCCAGCACGTCGATGGCTCGTTGTTCGGCCCCGTCGAGTTCGGCCGCGTGTGGGGGCTCGCCGAGCAGCACCGAGACGACACAGTCCGAGCAGGCCAGGCCGCGAACCTCGCAGCGGTCACAGTCGATGAGCATCAGCAGCCCTTCACGTGGTGTGTTCGCCGTCACCGAACTGGACGCTACGGGCAGGCACTGACAGAGTGCGCCGTCAGCCCAGAAGGGGCACCAGGACCTCGGAGTCGACCGCTCGGGCCCCGCTGCTTCGGACACCGTCTGCAACCTCCCGGTCGGAGGACACCACGATCACTGCGCGCCCGGGCGGCTCCGCGGCGACCAACCGCCGAATCAGCTCGTCGGCGCTTTGACCATGCCGGCTGAACCGCACTCGCACGCCTTGTGCGGGGGTCACGGGCGGGGGGACGGAGACATCAGCGCCGTCGAATACGCAGGTCACCTCCGCTCCGGTCCGAGCGCTCAGGGCGGCCAGGCGTTGGACCAAGCGGGTGCGCTGCGCCTCCAGCGGCATCGATGCCCACGCGCCCTTGGTGACGTTGTATCCGTCGACGACGAGGTGACACCGCGGCAACACCAGCAGGTCCTCGAGCGACGCACTGTCGTCAGGGCGCGACTGCACGGACGCCGCTGTCGGCTCCGCAGCGTCGACGGTGTCCGCAGGTCTGACGCCCGACACCGGCAAGGCGAGTTCACGGCGCAGGCCAGCGGCGGCGTCCGCCAATGTGTCCAGCAGCAGGCCCAGCCGCGCGGTCTCGAGGGAGCGCCCCTCTCGACCAGCCCGGCGGGTGCTGCTCAAGGCCTCTTCGACGTCCGCCAGCCGCCCCCGCAACCGCCGGGCCTCGGCCTCGGTGGACGCCCTGGCTGAATCTGCGAGCTCGACCAATCGGGCCGCCTCGGCTGCCGTGGCTTGGCCGGCCTCCGTAGCGCGGGCTGCCTCGTCTCTGGCCTGGTTCGACTGTCGGCGCAAGGCCGCGTTTTCGGCCTTGAGGCGGTCGATCTCGGCCTTGGACCGCTCCCGGTCTTCGCGCGCTTCGGCGCGAGCAGCAGTGAGCTGTTCGCGCAGCCGCACCGTCGTGACGTCGGTTCGAGCGGCTTCCTCCTCCGCCCCGACTCGACGGATCTCCGCTGCGGCGGAGGCCACGACCTCGTCCCAGCCGTCGGCGTGGAGCAGGTATGCGACAACCGCGACATCGACTGGATCGGCGGCCGGCGGCGGCCCTGCAGCCAGCGCCTCGACGAGACCAGGATGCGCCGTCCGTGCGGCGTCGAGCACCCGAATCCGGAAGCCGGGATCGGCCTCCACGACCGCGGCGATGGCCGAGCCCCCGAGGCGAGCCCGCTTGGCCGCTGTGAACCGCGCGACCTGTCGAAGCGATGCCGGAACCTGCTCCGGTTCCAAGCCGCCGAGGACGTCAGATGCCAGCGACACGACCCGCTGCCGAACCGGTTGAGGTAGGGAGCTCACGTGCCCTCGACAGCTTGCCCGGGAGCTTGCCCGGGAGCTTGCCCGGGAGCTTGGTCCAGACGCTGGACAACCTCGATCGAGTCGGTGGCGGCGCACCAGCGGCACCGGACCTGCTCGACTTTCTCGCCCAGAACCTCGGTCTCCTCGACCCGTGGCGACCCGGCGAGGTCGAGGTGGACGAACTCGCGGACCCGCATGGATCGGACGACGTCGAACCGGGTGAGGTTGCCGCATTGCGCACACCGCCACCGGGTCGTCGACGACAGCGCCGGTACCACCACGGTCATCTCCTGTTGACGTTCGGCTCGGGCCCCGCTCGAGAGTAACTGCGGCTGATCGCCGACCGAGCGGCGCGTCGTCGCCTGGCCTGTCGGTCGGCCTGCCTAGCGTCATCGGCATGGGCACGCCGGTAGTCGCCGTCCAGGGCACGCTGGACGAGCTCGGCACCCCGCTCATCGCGACGACATTCGTCGTCGTCGACCTCGAGACGACCGGCGGGTCGCCGGCGGCGAACGCGATCACCGAGGTAGGGGCAGTCAAGGTCTGCGCCGGCGAGGTTCTGGGCGAATTCCAGACCCTGGTCCGCCCGGCCATGTCGATCCCGCCGTTCGTCGCCGTTCTCACCGGTATCACCGACGCGATGGTCGCCTCCGCCCCACCGGTCGACTCGGTGCTGCCGGCGTTCCTCGAGTTCTCCCGCGGCAGCGTTCTGGTGGCGCACAATGCACCATTCGACGTCGGCTTCCTCAAAGCCGCGTGCGACTTCACTGGCCGGGCCTGGCCGACTCTGCAAGTGCTCGACACCGCTCGGCTGGCACGCCGGGTGCTTGCACGCGACGAGGCTCACGACTGCCGGCTGGCGACCCTCGCCCGGCTGTTCCGGGCCTCGACCATGCCCACCCACCGGGCGCTGGATGACGCCAGGGCGACCGTCGACGTCCTGCACGGCCTGCTCGAACGGCTGGGCAACGTCGGCGTCCACACCGTGGAGGAGTTGGCGACCTGGCAGAG
This sequence comes from uncultured Actinomycetota bacterium, assembly GCA_963819885.1. GTDB lineage: Bacteria > Actinomycetota > Actinomycetes > Jiangellales > Jiangellaceae > JACVRX01. The sequence continues at coordinate 252,991 of CAWFXV010000024.1, forward strand.
CACCGTCACCCCTGCCCAGCGGCGCAAGCGATTCCTCGCCGAGAGCCTGCCGCATGCCCCTGGCGTGTACGTGTTCCTCGACGGCCGGGGCGCGACGTTGTACGTCGGCAAGAGCAAAGACATGCGGACCAGAGTCCGTACCTACTTCACCGCCTCGGAGACCCGTCGGCGGATGACCGAGATGGTGGCCATCGCGGAAACGGTCACCGGCATCACCTGCGCCACGCCACTCGAAGCCGAGGTCCGGGAGCTGCGGCTCATCGCCGAGCGCAAGCCGCGCTACAACCGTCGGTCCCGCTTTCCCGAACGTGTCACCTGGCTCAAGCTGACGGTCGAGCCGTTCCCGCGGCTGTCGCTGGTTCGAGAGGTGAAGGCCGACCAGGGCACATATCTGGGCCCGTTCGGGTCACGGCGCCTGGCCGAAGCGGCCATGACCGCCGTACACGAAGCGGTACCGATCAGGCAGTGCACCGACCACCTCTCGCCAACCCGGCCGAAGCATGCCTGTGCGCTCGCGGAGATGGGCCGGTGTGGGGCGCCCTGCGAAGGCCGTGAGTCCGTGGCCGAATACGGTCGCCACGTCGAGGCCGTGCAGGTGGCGTTCACCGCCGACTCCCGCCAGATCGTCGACCGATTGACGGCCAGGATCGAGCGCCTCGCCGGTCATCACCGCTACGAGGAGGCCGCCGTCCACCGCGACCGCATGGCGGCCTTCGTCCGCACGGCCGCGCGGTCTCAACGCATCGCTGCCCTGGCGGCGGTCCCACATCTGGTCGCGGCCCGCCGGCTCGAGACGGGCGGTTGGGAGCTGCACGTCGCCCGGTTCGGCCGGCTCGCTGGTGCGGCGACCACACCGGCGGGACAACATCCTGGGCCGGCGCTCGCGGCGCTGGTGGCCACCGCCGAGACCGTCGTCGCCGCTCCTCCCCCGTTGCCGGCGGCGACGGTCGAAGAGACCGAGTGCGTCCTGCGCTGGCTGGAGACCCCCGGCACCCGACTGGTCGAGATCGACGGCATTTGGGCACTGCCCGCCGGTGGGGCGGGCAGTCTCGCCGGGCTGGTGCGTGCCGCCGAGGCCGCCGACCGCGCCGCCCGCCCGTTCGACGACCGGCGCGCGTTGCGACCGCAGCGCTGACATCCATCTCGCCGACCGCCGGCTGGCGCCGACACCAGCCACGGAATAATCCTCAGGTGGTCATCCCGATCCATGACCGGAACCCGACCCGCCGAACCCCGTATGTCACTCGCGTCCTCATCGCGCTCAATGCCGCCGCGTTCCTGATCAGCCCGCTGGTCCTCGGTGGCCTCGGGGACTCCGCGGCCGAGGCAGCGTGCTCGGTACAGGAGTTCTTCGACCGCTGGGCCGCCATTCCTCGTGAGCTGATGAGCGGCGAGCAGCTGCCGCTCGTGGTCGGGCCCGCCGTCATCGACGCCACCGGCGCACCGGCCTGCCAGTTAGTAGAGCCTGCCTACGAGAAGCTGCCGATCCTCTCGGCCGTCACGGCGATGTTCCTGCACGGGGGGTGGGCGCATCTGCTCGGCAACATGCTGTTCCTGTTCGTATTCGGCAACAACGTCGAAGACCGGCTCGGGCACGTGCGATACCTGTTGTTCTTCCTCGTGTGCGGGATCGCCGCCACCTACGCCTTCGCCCTCACCGACGTCGACGCCCGCTCGACGCTCGTCGGCGCTTCGGGAGCCATCGCCGGGGTGCTCGGGGCCTACTTGGCGTGGTATCCGCGGGCCCGAGTGATCAGCCTGGTGCCGTTCTTGCTGTTCATCCCGCTGCCGCTGCCGGCGTGGGTGGTACTGGGTTCGTGGTTCGTGATCCAGGCGTTCTACAGCTTCGGCACCGGGGTCGCAGGGGGCGACGTCGCGTACGTGTCGCACGTGGCCGGATTCGTCGTCGGTTTATTGTTCGGTCTCGCGCTCGGCCGGGGAAAGGAGCCACCGCGGCCGGTCAGTCCGTACGACGTTGTGCCGCACCGCCCCTTGTAGTCTCAGCCGCGACTCAACCCCATCCGGCTGGGAGGCCCAGTGATCACCGCGATCGTGTTCGTACAGGCCGACGTCGCGCGAATCCCCGAGGTCGCCGAGGAAATCGCCAGTCTGGACTCGGTCAGCGAGGTCTATTCGGTCACCGGCGAGATCGACCTGGTGACGATGGTCCGGGTGCGCGAGCACCACGACGTGGCTGACGTCGTCGCCGACCGGCTCAACAAGGTGCCGGGCGTCCTGAGGACCGAGACCCACATCGCGTTTCGCACGTACTCCAAGCACGACCTCGAGGCCGCCTTCGCACTCGGCGCAGAGGACGCGGACTGACACCGTCCCTACGTCACGCCGCTAACCGGAGTACGCCTCGCGCAGCCGCCGCTCCTGCTCCGCCGAACTAGTCGGATTCCAACTCGAACAGCGCAGCCCGGGCCCGAGCTTGTGCCATGGCGTCGATGAACTTCGCGTCGAAGTCCGCGTCGCTGTCAGGGATCTCTACCAAGACGTGCTCATCGAGCACATCCCTACCGTCCGCCCTGACTTTGCGGACGACGACCCGAGTCACTGTGTCTACCGAGTAGTGGGTGGCAACCCATCGCGATGTGCCCTCGTCCGTTGTGACTTCCGGCTTACTGCTGCCGCGGATCAGGCCGTACATCGTGAAGGCGATCATCAGCACAACCGCCAGCACGGCAAGCGCCTCCACGAACGTGATCATCACCACCGGTCCTCCCCGTTGTGCAGGGACAAGTCAGCTTCGTCGAGCTACGTGCAGCTCAGCCGTCGCCCGCGACCCGCCCGCTAGAACGCATTCGATCGTATGCACCCGTGTCCAGCTGCACCTGCGGGGATCCCGACGTTCCATCCTCGCGGACCAGATGTTCGTCAACAGCGCTTGATCGGCCCGTTGGTGGACATCTGGGCCGCGAGGTAGGTAATGGCCGGCACATCCAGCCACGCCTCGAACGTCTCAGCGATCATGCCTGCGGCAGTGGTCAGCGGGAGCAGGCGGTGACCCAGCGGCTGAGAACGTCAGCGGCAGCACCAGTGTCCACGGCGTCGGCGGCACGGTCGGTGGCCAGACGCAGTTCGTCGACGAGAGACTCCCCCACACCGTCGTAGGCGACCAGCGCCGCCGCGGCGTTGAGCAGGACCGCATCACGCACAGGTCCCTTCTCCCCCTCGAGGAAGCGTCGCGTGACATCCGCATTGTGGCTCGCGTCACCGCCGCGCAACGAGTCTGCTGGTGCTGTGGGAACGTCAAGGTCTGCCGGGTCGAGCCGCTCCTCGTGAACCTGACCATCGCGGACCAACCACACGCGGGACGTCGTCGTCGTGGTCAGTTCGTCCAGGCCGTCGTCGCCGCGGAATACCAGAGCAGACACCCCGCGGCCGGCGAGTACGCCAGCCAGAATCCCGGCCATCCGGGCATCAGCTACCCCCACCGCCTGCGCGGACGGTTTCGCCGGGTTGGCAAGCGGCCCCAGGAAGTTGAACGTCGTCGGGATACCGAGCTCACGGCGCGGGACAGCCGCATGTCGGAGCGCAGGATGAAACACCGGCGCGAAGCAGAAGGTGATCCCGACCTCGGCGACGATCTCCGCTACCCGGACTGCCGGCAGGTCCAGCCGGATTCCCAGCTCCTCCAACAGGTCCGCCGCGCCGCACGCTGAGGACGCGGCCCGGTTCCCGTGCTTGACCACCCGTGCGCCGGCACCTGCCGCGACGAGTGCGGCCATGGTGGAAATGTTCACCGTGTGCGCGCGGTCTCCGCCGGTCCCGACGACATCGACGGCCGGGGCGGGAACGCTGATCGGCGTTGCGCGCAAGTACATCGCCCGGACCAGACCGTCGACCTCGTCAACGGTCTCGCCCTTCGAGCGCAGCGCCACGACGAACCCGGCAATCTGAGCCGGTGTGGCTGATCCGTCCATGATTTCGCTCATGGCCCACTCGGTCGCGTCCGCAGGCAGATCGTGCCGATCGAGGAGCGCGGACAGAACGGCTGGCCAGGTCTGCGACGTGGTCACGATATCGCGGGCAGCGCGCCCATCCGCTCGCGCATGAGCCGCGCCACCGCCGTCGCGACGGCCACGGGGTCGAGCGGGTGTGCCACGGCCGCCTCGGCGCGCGACCAGGTCGCGAGCCACGCGTCCTGGGGTCGTCCGATCAGCACCAGAATGGGCGGGCACCTGTAAATCTCGTCTTTGAGCTGCCGAGCCAGGCCCAGCCCGCCGGTAGGCACCGCCTCGCCGTCCAGCACGACGACATCCGCCAACCTGGCGTCGAGTGCCTTGATCACCGCGGGGGCGGTCGCGCACTCGAGGAACTCGGCCTTGGGGAGGTCAGCGGCAGGCCGCCGGCCCAAAGCCGCCTTGACTCTCTCCCGGGTGGTGCGGTCGTCGCTGTAGACGAGAACCGTCATCGTCGGCTCGGACGTGCTCATCTGGTGTCCTCCGCGAGGGCCGGCACAGTGTGCGTCAGGCTCTGCGCGGATGGTACCGGTCCCGTCATGGCAGGGCCCACAGGTAAGCAGTCACCGGATCACCTCGGACCGAGCAACACGCCGCCGAAACTTCAATGCCGGGTCGGGGTGTGCTCGTCGGCGCTGCTCGACATAATGGCGACCGTGGCTACGACCGTCGTAACCAGCGCCCCCGTCCCGGCGCCGGAGCGTCCCAACTTGGTCTCGGTCGGCACGATCGTCTGGCTGTCCAGTGAGTTGATGTTCTTCGCGGCGTTGTTCGCCGTCTATTTCACCCTCCGGTCGGCCGCGCCGGAGCTGTGGGAGGAACAGTCCGGACTGCTCAACATCCCGTACTCCACCGTGAACACGATCATCCTGGTGCTCTCGTCGGTGACCTGCCAAATGGGGGTGCTGCGGGCCGAGCGCGGCCAGGTCGGGCGCTCCGGCAGTGCACTCAACGTGCGGTCGTGGGGCCTGCGCGAGTGGTTCGTTCTGACCTTCGTCATGGGCGCGGTCTTCATCGCCGGCCAGGTGTACGAGTACGCCAACCTGGTCCAACAGGAGGGGCTGACGCTGTCCAGCGACCCCTACGGCTCGATCTTCTACCTGGCCACCGGATTCCACGGTCTGCACGTCACCGGCGGTCTCATCGCCTTCCTGCTGGTGCTGGGCCGGACGTTCGTAGCCCGCCGCTTCACCCATGAACAGGCCACCAGTGCGATCGTCGTCTCCTACTACTGGCACTTCGTCGACGTCGTCTGGATCGCGCTCTTCCTGACCATCTACGTGATCAAGTGACGAGGAGCGACGTGTCCGCGATCTCCGCCCGCCGCCGGCACCCCCTCGCCCCCGTCGTGGTCCTACTGCTCGCGCTGTTCGTGCTGGGCGCCATCTACGCCGCGTTCGCGCCCGAGAGCAGGGCCCAGGTCCAGACCTCGACCTCGGCCGAAGTCGAAGAGGGCAAGAAACTGTTCGCAATCGGTTGCTCCTCCTGCCACGGCCTGGGCGGAGAAGGTCAGGTTCGCGACGACGGCACCGTGATCGGCCCGTCGTTGATCGGCGTCGGTGCCGCTGCGGTCGACTTCCAGGTGAGCACCGGTCGGATGCCGATGGCCGCTCCTGGTGCCCAGGCTCCGGTGAAGGAAGTCGCCTACACCGAGGAGGAGATTGCCCAACTCGCCGCGTACGTCGCTTCGCTGGCTCCCGGGCCGGAGATTCCCGACGAAGAGGTCCTCGACATCTCCGCTGGCGACGTCGGCCGCGGCGGTGAGTTGTTCCGGATCAACTGTTCGGCCTGCCACAACACGACCGGTCAAGGCGGGGCGCTGTCATACGGTAAGTACGCGCCGAGCATCACCGGCCTGGAGCCCAAGATCATCTACGAAGCCATGATCACCGGTCCACAGTCCATGCCGGTGTTCAACGACGACACGCTCTCCCCGGAGGAGAAGCGGGACATCATGGCGTTCCTGGACTCGGTGGGCGAGGAGGAGAACCCCGGCGGTTTGGGTATAGGGCGCGGCGGGCCGGTGCCCGAGGGACTGTGGGGGTGGCTCGTCGGCATCGGCGGACTCATCGGTGCGGCTGTCTGGATCGGGACCAAGGCATCATGAGCAAGGCATCATGAGCAAGGCATCATGAGCACCGAGGAAAGGGCACAGATGTCCGAGCACACGGGGCAGCATGTTCCCGGCGGTGAGCGTGGCGGTGCCGACGTCGAGTTTCCCGGCGACGACGTCGAGCGGCCCGAGCCGACCGGCCACCCCGTTCCGGACACCGTGGCCGAGCCCGTCCCCGACCCCGGCGTCGAACCTCCCATCGAGCGGCTTGCCGACGTCAATCCCAAACTCGAACGGCGGGCCGAGCGTCAAGTCGCCGGCATGTTCGGGCTGTCCGCGCTGCTGGTGATCGGCTTCGTCATTGCCTTTGTGTTCGTGCCCATCGAGGGCACCGACGACGTCGTCTCATCCGTCCGCACCTCGAATCTCGCCCTCGGCTTGACTCTTGGACTCGCACTGTTCCTGATTGGCGCCGGAGCCATCCACTGGGCCAAGAAGCTGATGCCGGACCAGGAGGTGGTGCACGAGCGGCACGAGTTGCGCAGCACCGACGAGGTCAGGGCCGCAACGCTGGCCGAATTCGAGCAGGGCGCCGAGGACAGTGGGTTCGGCCGCCGCAAGCTGATCCGCAACTCGCTGATCGGCACGATGCTCCTCCTCCCGCTGCCCGCGGTGGTGCTCCTGCGCGACCTCGGCCCGCTGCCCGGCAACAAGAAGAACCAGACGCTGTGGGCGGCCGACGTCCGAGTGATGACCGACGCGCCCGAGCCCAGGCCGCTGCGGCCCTCGGACCTGGAGATCGGGTCGCTGGTCAACGCGATGCCCGAGACCTTCGAAGACCTACCCGAGGAGGGGCCCGAGCGGCTCAATGCCAGGGCCAAGTCACCGGTCATCGTGGTCCGGATGCTGCCAGAGGAGATCAACGCGGCCCCGGGCCGGGAGAACTGGAGCGTCGAGGGCATCCTCGCGTACTCCAAGATCTGCACCCATGTGGGCTGCCCGATCAACCTCTACGAGCAGACCACGCACAACTTGCTCTGCCCATGCCACCAGTCCATGTTCGACGTCGCCGACAACGGCAAGGTCATCTTCGGTCCGGCGGCACGAAACCTGCCGCAACTACCCCTCACCGTCGACGACGAGGGATACTTGGTCTCACAGAGCGACTTCACCGAGCCGGTGGGCCCGAGCTACTGGGAGCGGGGATGAGTGTCGTCGTCGATGGTGCGGGCAAGGTGGTCGACTTCGTCGACCAGCGCATCACCACCAACAACTGGCTCCGGCGCAACCTCCGCAAGGTCTTCCCAGACCATTGGACGTTCCTGCTCGGCGAGATCGCGCTGTACAGCTTCATCGTCTTGTTGCTCTCAGGGGTCTTCCTGACCCTGTGGTTCAAGCCGTCGTCGGCCCATGTCTTCTACGACGGTGCCTACGTTCCGCTCAACGGCGTGAAGATGTCGGAGGCGTTTCGCGTCCACGCTGGACCTGTCCTTCGAGGTGCGCGGCGGCCTGCTGATGCGCCAGATCCACCACTGGGCGGCGCTGCTGTTCCTGGCCGCGATGTCGGTGCACATGCTGCGCATCTTCTTCACCGGCGCGTTCCGCAAGCCACGCGAGATCAACTGGGTGATCGGCGTGCTACTCCTGGTGCTCGGTGTCGCGGCGGGCTTCAGCGGCTACTCCCTGCCTGACGACCTGCTCAGCGGAACCGGCGTGCGGATCATCGAAGGCGGCATGCTCGCCACCCCGGTCGTCGGGACGTACATGTCGTTCTTCCTCTTCGGCGGCGAGTATCCCGGCGACGACATCATCTCGCGGCTCTACCCGATCCACATCCTGCTCGTGCCGGGGCTCATCCTCGCCCTGGTCACGGTGCATCTGATACTGATCTGGTACCAGAAGCACACCCAGTGGGGCGGACCCGGGCGGACCGAGAACAACGTCGTCGGTTTTCCGCTGCTGCCGATCTATGTGGCCAAGGCGGGCGGGTTCTTCTTCGTCGTCTTCGGCCTGATCGTGCTGATGTCGGCGACCATCCAGATCAACCCGGTCTGGCTCTGGGGGCCGTACGACACCGCACTGGTCAGCGCCGGCACTCAACCGGACTGGTACGTGGGGTTCCTCGACGGCGCACTGCGGATCATGCCCAACTGGGAAACCAGGCTGTTCGGGTTCACGCTGAGTTGGAACGTGCTCATCCCGGCCCTGGTGCTGCCCGGGCTGATACTGACCCCGTTGCTCCTCTACCCCTGGCTCGAGCAGTGGGTCACCGGCGACTGGCGCGAGCACCACATCCTGGACCGGCCGCGCAACCAGCCCGTCCGCACCGGGATCGGCGTGGCGTTCATCACTTTCTACGTCCTGCTGTGGATCGCCGGCGGCAACGACTTCTTCGCGACGATCTTCGAGATACCGGTCAACTGGATCACCTGGTTCATGCGGTTCGCGGTGATCCTGCTGCCGCCGATCATGTTCTGGGTGACGAAGCGGATGTGCCTGGGGCTGCAACGCCGCGACCGGGACAAGGTCATGCATGGCCGTGAATCTGGAGTGATCATGGTCAGCCCGGACGGGGAGTACTCCGAACTGCACGCCCCGATTTCCCACGAGGCCGCCTACTCGCTCACCGCGCACCGGCGTCAGGTCCCCGTCCAGCTCGAGCCCGAGACCGACGAGAACGGGATTCCCGCACCCCGTCGGCGGATCGAGAAGGTGCGATCGCGGATCTCGTCGTTCTACTTCGGCGACGTGGTGCAAAAGCCGACGACGCGCGAACTCGAGCTGGCACATCATGACGGGCACGGCGACGGCCATGCCGACGGCCAGGGCGAAGAACACGAGGCGCTCGAAGCGTCCGGCGACCAGCACGCCGGGCAGCCCAGTGAGGTCACCGGCCGGGATCACTGACTCCAGGGCCTCGACGCCGGAGTGGTGCGTTCGCGGATCGCCGCCGCCAGCCTCAATCGGTTGCTGCGCGTTCCAGCCCGGCTACGCACTCGGCAACGAGCTTCGGATGCCCCTCGGCATGGCCGTATGCAGCCAGGACTGCGCACAAGTTGAGCGCCAGGATGCGGGCGCGCAGCAGCTGATGGGGGTCAAGCGCTCCGTAGACCGCCAGGAAGTCGGCACGTTGCCCGGGCTCGAGAAAGCTCCAGAGGAGGCTGAGGTCGATCGCCGGATCGGAGCGGCACAGGTCGACCCAGTCGATGACGCCGCTCAATCGGCCGTTCGCAACAAGCAGTTGGCGGACATGCACGTCGCCGTGGCAGACGGCGAGGCGCCGAGAGGGGCGGAGCTGCTCGGCCTCGTCGAGCAGTGCCGCGACGGATACGGGCGGTTTCCACAGCCCGAAGTCCTCGGCCTGGGCGATAGCGAGGCGGGTCATCGGCACACGTCGGGTCATGTCGGCACGGGCGTTTCCGTCGACTGGGAGCTCGGCGCCTAAGCCAAGGAGCTCCTCGTCGTGAAGGCGGCGAAGAAAACCCGCCAGCTCGAGAGCCACGGCCAGGCGTGCCGAGTCACTGAGCGGCACCTCCCACGGTTCCACCCCCGGAATGAACCGTGCGCCGAAGAACGGCCACGGAAACTCTTCGCTCGGCTCACCGACAAAACGCGGTTCCGGTATCGGTACGGGTAGCAGTGGCGCGAGACGAGGCAGCCACACGAGCTCTCGCTCGATCCCAGGGACGACGATGGGGCGCCGAGGGAAGCCAACGGCCCACATCTCGTTGACCAGCCACACCGTCCGATCCCAGCCAGTGGCAAGCAGCCGCAGGGAAGATAACTCGAGCTCTCGGAACTGCCCCAGTAACCGCCGGGCGAGTGCTTTGTCGACCACGATCTCCGCCGCCCAGGGCTGCATTCTCTCAGTCTGCCGCGCCGGGAGGCACAACGTCGGGCCAGTGAAACGACAGATCCACGAGTCGCGCGAGCAGTATTCGCCACGAACTCAGGCCTCCGGCTCGCGGACTCGAACCGCCGATCCACTCCTTACCATGAGACGGGCAATCAGCCGTCGGAAGGGGTTTGACCGGTGTCGCGACGTGGCTGGGTGCTGTTCATCGCGATGGGCGTCATCTGGGGCATCCCCTACCTGCTGATCAAGGTCGCCGTCGCGGAGTTCTCTCCTGCCGCTCTGGTGCTGGCCCGCACGGTCCTAGCGGCTGCGCTGCTGGTGCCGATCGCGGCCATGTACGGCCATCTGCGCCCGCTCCTACCGTTCTGGCGTCCGCTACTGGTCTACACGGTGATCGAGATCTGCATTCCGTGGCTGCTGCTCAGCTATGCCGAACTGCGGCTGTCCAGCTCGCTGACCGGCCTGTTGGTCGCCGCCGTGCCGTTGGTTGGCGCAGTCCTGGTGTGGCGTACCGGACACGAGCGGATCGAGGGACGGCGGGTGGCCGGCCTGCTCATCGGTTTCGCCGGCGTCGCCGCATTGGTGGGCTTCGACGTCGGCGCAGGCGACCTCTGGTCGGTAGCAGCCATCATGGTCGTTGCGTTCTGCTACGCGCTGGGTCCGTTGATCTTGTCCCGCCACCTGTCCGGCCTGCCCGGCCTAGGGGTCGTGGCAGCCTCGCTCGCGATCACGGCGGTGATCTACCTACCGTTCGGCGGGAGCCAATGGCCCAGTGGCCCGGTGTCTGCACAGGCGTGGCTGTCGGTGATTGCCCTGGCGGTCGTGTGTACAGCGATCGCCTTCGTCGTCTTCTTCCAGTTAATCGCCGAAGTCGGGCCCGCTCGCGCGGTCGTGATCACCTACGTGAACCCTGCCGTCGCCCTGGTGCTGGGGGCAGTCGTCCTGGACGAAGCCATTACCGTCGCCATCCTGGTCGGCTTCGCCCTCATCCTGGTCGGGTCCGTCCTCGCCACGGCTCGCAACCGCGAGGTTCCCGCCCCCACCCGGCAGCGCGCACGCGACGTCGACTCGACCTGCCTGTCCAACCCACTTCCGGAACCTTAGGCTCACGACTGTGCCAGCGCGGGTCCGACTTGGCTTCGTGGCGGCCGTGCTCACTGTGTCGCTGTTCACCGCCTGCGAGGCCGACCCGTCGAACGAACCGAGCGGCGCGAGCAACCCCGAGCCCACGACACTCGACGAATCCAGCAGCCCGAGCGAACCGGTGCCCACGACGACGCGTGGGAATCAGCGGTGTTCCGACGCCAGCGTTGTGGTCGTCGACGATGACGCCACGGTGACGTTTGGACCGATCAACGGAATCACCGCGACGACCATGGCCGGCGGCGAGCCGTTGGTGGTGGTGGGCACCGTCTATGCCCATGACTGCTCGCCACTGGCCGGCGCCACTGTGACCATGTATCAGACAGATGCCAACGGTGAATATGGACCGGGGCACGGTACCGACAACATGCTGTGCTGCTACCTCGGCGGCAGTGTCCAGACCGACGCCCGGGGCAACTTCCAGGTCAACACGGTGCGGCCGGCTCACTACCGAGGTGAGGCAAACCCACCGCCGGCGCATATTCACCTCGAGGTCAGCCATCCGGACGCGCCGATATTGAACTCCGAGATCGTATTCGCCGACGACGAGCTTCTACCGGCGAACGCGCAGCGCCTGGGATTGATCGTGACGACACCGACAAGTACCGCAGACGGCTGGCACGCCGTCGCCGAGATCGTCATGGGCGAGTCCGCAGCGGCGGCATGACCAGGCCGTGGTCAGTGCGCGAACTCACCCCGGTAGTACTCGAAGACCAAGCCGATCACCGCCATGGCGCCTAGCGCAACACCGATGATGAACAGCCACCAGGCAAATACCAGTCCGAGGAAGCTGATCGCCCCCGCACCGGCGCACGCTAGCGGCCACCACGAATGAGGGCTGAAGAACCCGTACTCCCCCGCCATCTCCTCGATCTCGCCGTCGAGGCGGTCCTCCGGCCGCGGATAGACCTTTCGCGAGGTGTAGAGGAGGTAGAACGCCACCAGCGCGGACAGCCCGAAGGTGAGGACCAGCGCTGTGGTGCCGGTCGGGTCTCCAGACAGGTACCAGTAGATCGGCGTCACGATGATGAAGAACACCGTGAGGATCGTGAAGATGACCCCTTCCACCCTCATGCCGGGCGCTCCTGGGTGTCGGCCGCGCCGAGGGCCTCTTGCAACACACCGGCGTCAGCGGGCTTCTTCTCCGCAATCGCGGCGACCTCGGGGTACTTGAAGTCGAAGGCGGGCCGCTCGCTGCGGATGCGCGGGATCGAGGTGAAGTTGTGCCGCGGCGGCGGGCAGGAGGTTGCCCATTCCAGTGAGGCGCCCCACCCCCACGGGTCGTCGACGGCGACCTTCGGTGCATGGAAGGTCTTCCAGACGTTCCACAGGAACGGCAGTGTCGAGGCGCCGAGCAGGAAGGCTCCGACCGTCGAGACCTGGTTCAGGAACGTGAAGCCGTCCCCAGGAAGGTAACTGGAGTATCGCCGGGGCATACCCTCCACGCCGAGCCAGTGCTGGACCAGGAAGGTGGTGTGGAACCCGATGAACAGCATCCAGAAGTGGATCTTTCCGAGCCGCTCATCGAGCATCCGGCCGGTCATCTTCGGCCACCAGAAATAGAAGCCGGCGAACATCGCGAACACGACCGTGCCGAAGACGACGTAATGGAAGTGGGCCACCACGAAGTACGAATCGGAGACTTGGAAGTCCAACGGTGGCGAGGCCAGGATGATTCCGGTCAGTCCACCGAACAGGAACGTCACGAGGAACCCAAGGGCCCACAACATCGGCGTCTCGAACGTGATCGAGCCACCCCAGAGTGTGCCGATCCAGTTGAAGAACTTCACCCCGGTCGGGATCGCGATGAGCATGGTCATGATCGAGAAGAACGGCAGGTTGACCGCGCCGGTCACGAACATGTGGTGTGCCCACACGGCCATCGAGAGCGCTGCGATGGCGATCGTGGCGCCGATCAGGCTCTTGTACCCGAAGATCGGCTTACGGCTGAACACGGGGAGTATTTCGGTGATGATGCCGAAGAACGGCAGCGCGATGATGTAGACCTCAGGGTGCCCGAAGAACCAGAACAGATGCTGGAAAAGGACGGCACCGCCGCTCGACGGGTCGAATATGTGGGTGCCGAAGTTCCGGTCGGCAAAGAGTGCGAACAGGACCGCAGCGAGCAGCGGGAAGACCATTATCACCAGAATGCTGGTGACCAGGATGTTCCACGTGAAGATCGGCATCCGGAACATCGTCATGCCGGGGGCTCGCATGCAGATGATCGTCGTGATGAAGTTGACGCCGCCGAGGATGGTGCCGAAACCAGCCAGTGCCAGCCCCATCACCCACAGGTCGCCACCGACCTGCGGGGTGTAGATCGAGTTGTTCAGCGGGCCGTAGACCGTCCAGCCGAAGTCGGCCGCGCCGCCCGGGGTGATGAAGCCCGAGAACGCGATGAGCCCGCCGAACAGGAACAGGTAGTAGCTGAACATGTTCAGCCGCGGAAATGCGACGTCAGGCGAGCCGATCTGCAGCGGCATGATCACGTTGGCGAAGCCGATGAACAGCGGCGTGGCGAACAGCAGCAGCATGATCGTGCCGTGCATCGTGAACAGTTGGTTGTAGAACCCGTCGGTGACCAGACCCGACTGAGGCGTGAACAGCTGGGCCCGGATCAGCAGCGCCATGACGCCGCCGATGAGAAAGAACCCGAACGAGGTCATCAGGTACAGGTAACCGATGACCTTGTGGTCGGTGGAGGTGATCCACCGGATGACAAGACTGCCCGGCTTCCTGGCTCGGACAACCGGTTCGCGGACCTCGGTCGCTGTCCGCTCGAGGTAAGTAGTCACTGGTCACTCCCGGTCGGGCTGAACGGCTCGGTCGAGAACGACCCACGGAGCGGAGCGTCGACTTCGCCGGTCTGGCCGAGATCGCGAAGGGTGTCAAGATGGTCTTCGAACTCATTCTGCGAGACAACCTCGACGTTGAACAGCATCCGTGAGTGATACGCCCCACAGAGTTCGGCGCATTTGCCGGCGAAACGGCCCTCCCGGTTCGGTGTCACCTGGAACACGTTGGTTCGGCCCGGGATGACGTCCATCTTCATATAGAACGACGGCACCCAGAACGAATGGACGACATCAGGCGACTCGAGCTCGAACCGCACGGTCTGGTTGACCGGCAGGTACAAGGTCGTGGGATCGGTCGTCGTTCCGGTGGCATAGACGTCGTCGTCGAGGTAGTTGAACGTCCACGCCCACTGCTGGCCGACGACGCCGACGGTGAGATCGGGCTCCTCAGTGACGTCCAGCAGCTCGTCCTGGTTCTGGACCGTGAAGAAAAACAACGCCGCGATCACTGTGAACGGCGCCACCGTGTAGAGGAACTCGATGGGCAGGTTGTACCGAGTCTGCGGCGGCAAGGCGTCGCTGCGGCGGCGATAGGCAAACGCCGCCCACAGGATCAAGCCCCACACCAGGACGCCGACGGCCAGCGCGGCGATCCACGTGCCGGTCCACAGGTTTCCGACCAGCGGCGTCTCCTCCGTGGCCGGCTCGGGCAGGCCGCCTCGGCCCCACTGATCGACCAGCTCGGCCGCGCAGCCGGTCAGCGCGAGCACGGCCACCGTCAGGACGAGGCCGATGACGGCCTTTCGCGCGGCCGGCCGATCGCTGCGGTGCTGACCCACGAGGCACCCTTCCATCCAGCTCCCCGCACCTGCGCCAGCACGTCGGCCGGGGGCGCGGAGGGCAAGCGTGTCCTGCGAATGTCACCCTAGCGGCTGGGGAGGACCGACAGCGGGCGAGGATCGCGATTAGCGTGAGTGGCGTGGACGGATACTTCGACGCTGCGTCCACCGAACCGCTGCACCCGGCCGCGCGTGAGGTGCTGCTCGCCGCGCTCGAGGATGGATGGGCCGATCCGGCCCGGCTCTACGGCAGCGCGCGGCGGGCCAGACTGCTGCTGGACAACGCCCGTGAGGTCGTCGCGTCGCTGGTTGGTGCCCGTGCGGACGAGGTCTCGTTCACGACCTCTGGTACCCAGGCAATTCACCTCGCCGTGCTCGGTACCACGATTGGCCGTCGGCGGGTCGGCAAGCGGTTGGTGGTGTCTGCTGTCGAGCACTCGAGCGTGCTCTTTGCGGCCGAGGCACAGCAGAGGGCCGGCGGCCACGTCATCCACGTTCCGGTTGACCGAACCGGTCGCGTCGATGCCGACGTGTTCTCGGCCGCGCTGTCGAACGACACAGCACTGGCGTGCCTTCAGGCGGCGAATCACGAGGTGGGAACCGTCCAGCCGGTGGCTGAGGTCGCCGCCTCGTGTGCCGACCACGGGGTACCGCTCCTGGTCGATGCCGCCCAGGTCGTCGGTCGAATGCCGGTCCCCGGGGGTTGGGCGTTGTTGGCAGCGAGCGCGCACAAGTGGGGCGGTCCGGCGGGAGTTGGTGTGCTCGCGATCCGGCGCGGCACCCGCTGGCGACTGCCTACACCACACGACGAGCGGGGGTCGGGTCGGGTGCCGGGATTCGAGGACGTCCCGGGGGCGCTGGCAGCGGCGGCGGCTCTGCAGGCCCGAAGCGATGAGGCGGAATCGCTTGCGGCCACTCACCACGACCTGATCGAACGGATCCGGGCCCAGGTGCCGCTGCTCGTGCCCGATGTCGAGGTCGTCGGGCACCCGACCGAGCGGTTGCCGCATGTGGTGACGTTCTCCTGCCTCTACGTCGATGGCGAGGTATTGCTGACCGAGCTGGATCGGGAGGGGTTCGCCGTGTCCAGTGGATCCTCCTGCACGGCCAGCACGTTGCGTCCGAGTCATGTACTGGCGGCGATGGGCGTCCTTACCCACGGCAACGTGCGCATTTCATTGACCCGGACCACGTCGCCGGCCGAGGTCGACCGTTTCCTCACCGTACTGCCGGGCGTCGTGCAACGAGTCCGGGCTACCGCGGGAGTAGATCGACTGTGATCCCGGACCTGGTGCTCGACTGTCGCGGGATGCGCTGTCCGCTGCCGGTCATCGAGCTGGCCCGGCAAATCGAAGCCGTCGGCGTCGGGCGCGTGGTCGCGGTCGTGGCCGACGATCCGGCGGCGGCAACCGACATCCCCGCCTGGTGTCGTCTTCGCGAGCACGACTATGTCGGCGCGGGAGAACAGGTTGACGGGATCCCGTGCTTCCTGGTCCGTCGTCGATGACCGGCCGCCGGCCAGAACCACCCGGACGGGGTGATTGTGGTTGGCATCGCCCGGCGACATCGTGGATCACGTCGAACCGAACCTCTGCGCACGGGCGTCCTGTGCTGGCGAAGGGAATTGACCGATGGGCAACAAGCCGGAGCCGTCCCGTGCCTCATTGCCGATCCCGGATCGGCCGTACGCGGGCTTGATCACCTACGACGCCAAGGACCCGGCGACGTCGTTTCCGCCGATCGAGCCGCTGAGGCCGCCGGAGCAGGCGCCGAACGTGCTCGTCGTCCTGATCGACGACTGCGGCTTCGGCGCGCCGAGCGCCTTCGGTGGCCCGTGCGCGACCCCGACCGCCGAACGGCTCGCGGCGAACGGCTTGAAGTACAACCGCTTCCACACCACCGCACTCTGCTCGCCCACCCGGCAGGCGCTGCTGACCGGCCGCAACCACCACTCGGTCGGCATGGGCGGCATCACCGAGATCGCCACCTCGGCTCCCGGGTACAACTCGATCCGCCCGAACACAGCCGCACCGCTCGCGGAGACCCTCCGGCTCAACGGCTACTCGACCGCGCAGTTCGGCAAGTGCCACGAGGTACCGGTCTGGGAGACCAGCCCGATGGGCCCGTTCAACCAGTGGCCGACCGGCTCCGGCTTCGAACACTTCTACGGCTTCATCGGCGGCGAGACCAACCAGTACGCCCCGGCGATCTACCGGGACACGGTGCCCGTCGAGCCGGACCGCACACCGGAGGAGGGCTACCACTTCACCGAGGACATGACCGACCAGGCGATCGACTG
This sequence comes from uncultured Actinomycetota bacterium, assembly GCA_963819885.1. Lineage (GTDB taxonomy): Bacteria > Actinomycetota > Actinomycetes > Jiangellales > Jiangellaceae > JACVRX01. The sequence goes on from CAWFXV010000024.1 coordinate 269,947, forward strand.
GATCCGCCAGCAGAAGGCGCTGACGCCGGACAAGCCGTTCTTCATCTACTACGCACCCGGCGCCACTCACGCCCCGCACCACGTTCCTGCCGAATGGTCGGCGCGGTACCAGGGCCAGTTCGACGACGGCTGGGACGCCTTGCGCGAGCAGACGTTCGCCCGGCAGAAGGAGCTCGGGATCATCCCCGCAGAAGCCGAGCTCACGGCGCGGCCGGAAGAGATTCCCGCCTGGGACGACATGCCCGACGACCTCAAGCCGGTGCTCGCCCGCCAGATGGAGGTCTATGCCGGCTTTCTGGAGCACACCGACCACCACGTCGGCCGGCTGATCGACTCACTCGCCGACCTGGAGATCCTGCCCGACACACTGATCTACTACATCATCGGCGACAACGGAGCCTCGGCCGAGGGGACGCCGAACGGCTGCTTCAACGAACTCGTCATCCTCAACGGCGCGGCCGGTCTCGAGACGGTCGAGTTCATGGCTTCACGGATCGACGACTTCGGCACTCCGGCGGCCTACAACCATTACGCCGTCGGCTGGGCGCACGCGATGGACACGCCTTACCAGTGGACCAAGCAGATCGCGTCGCACTGGGGCGGCACTCGCAACGGGACGATCGTGCACTGGCCGAACGGATTCTCGGCGCGGGATGAAGTCCGTTCGCAGTTCCACCACGTCATCGACATGGCCCCGACGGTGCTCGAGGCCGCCGGGCTGCCCGAACCGGTGAGCGTCAACGGCGTCCAGCAGGTCCCGCTGCAGGGTGTCTCGATGGCGTACTCGTTCGACGACGCCGGGGCTGACGACCGGCACACCACGCAGTACTTCGAAATGTTCTGCAACCGAGGCATCTACCACGAAGGCTGGACTGCCGTCACCCGGCACAGCATCCCGTGGGTATCAACCGAGATGCCCGCCTTCGACGACGACGTCTGGGAACTCTACGGCCCCGACGACTGGACTCAGGCGCACGACCTGGCGAAGGAGCAGCCGGAGAAGCTGGCCGAGTTGCAGCGACTGTTCCTGATCGAGGCCGGGAAGTACAACGTCCTCCCGCTCGATGACCGCCGGTTCGAGCGGTTCAACCCCGACCTCGCCGGTCGCCCCCAGCTGGTCCAAGGGAACTCCCAGCTGCTGTTCGGCGGCATGGGCCGGCTGTCGGAGAATTCCGTGGTCGCGCTGAAGAACAAGTCGCACGCCGTCACTGCCCAGATCGAGGTTCCCGAGGCCGGAGCGAACGGTGTGATCGTCGCCCAGGGCGGGGCGTTCGGCGGCTTTTCCCTCTACGCTACGGACGGCAAACCCGCCTACTGCTACAACCTGTTTGGTCTGCAGCGGTTCAAGGTCTACGGATCAGATCCGATCCCCGCCGGTGAGCACCAGGTGCGGATGGAGTTCACCTACGACGGCGGCGGGCTCGGGAAGGGCGGCGCGGTGGTCCTCTATGTCGACGGCGAAAAGGTCGGTGAGGGCCGAGTGGACGGCACTGTCCCGATGCTGTTCTCCGCCGACGAGACGACCGACGTCGGGAGCGACAGCGCTACGCCGGTCAGCGACGACTACGGGCCCAAGGACAGCGGGTTCACCGGCCGAGTCCGCTGGGTGCAGCTGGACATCGACGCCGCCGCCGAAGACGTGGACCACCTGATCGGACCCGAGGAGCGGCTGCGCGTCGCCATGACCCGGCAGTAGCCAGGTGCCCGAATCTCACGGATTGGCGGCAGGTGGCGCCGGATCCGCGGTGATTTCAGCGCTCTCGAGCGACTTGCTCGGGAGCCGCCTGGTGGGGAAGAGCCCGACCAGGGCGACCAGGGCGACGGCCAGCATGCCGAACTGCAGGGCGTCGATGCGGGCCTCGGAGTTGGCGGTGACGATGGCTTGCTGCTCCTCCGGCGGAATCGGTGTTTCGGCGAGGACCGCCTCGAGTTGCGCGTCGGACATGAACTCGACGCCGGCTTCGAGTCGAATGCCGGCTGCCTTCTTCCACTGCATCGCTAACGGCGGGTGATTCCTCGACGCCTTGGAGCAGCTGGGTGGCGAGCGTTCCGATGACGACGGCACCGATCAGTGCCGTTCCCAGCGACGCGCCGAGATTCTGCGCGGTGTACTGCAGCCCGCCGACCTCGCCGCTGCGCTCGACCGGCTCCGAGGACACGATCACGTTGCCCAGTTGTGAGGCGAGCAGGCCGAGTCCGGCGCCGAGCAGCAGGAACGGCACGGTGACGATGCCGGCATCGGCCGGGTACTCGCCGAGCAGGAAGGCCAGCAGCAGCGCGGCTCCGGCCAGCAGGAGCAGGCCGAGCCGGGCGACCCGCCGCGGGCTGGCATTCGGCGCGAAGCGCGGCACCGCGGGCGCGACCACGATGAGCGCCAGTGACAGCGGCAGCATCTTGATGCCGGTCTCGAACGCGTCCAGGCCGAGCACGATCGTCAAGAACAGCGGGACGGTGAAGAACAGGCCGCTGGACACCAGGTACTGGGTGAGCAGCACCGACAGCCCACCACGAAGCTGCCGGTTGTCCAGCAGCACCGGATCGAACAGCGGTGCCTGCCCGCGGGTCTTCCGGTGGTCCAGCCACTCCGTCAACATCCACAGCGCGAACAGGCCAGCCAGGATGAGCCAGGCGGTCAGCGAGATGCCGGCAATCTGTGGGGTCGCGTCCGGGCCGTCCGGGATCCGCGGCCTAACCCAGCCCCACGACGACGACTGCAGCACACCCAGCACGATCATCGCCAGGCCCGCCGCGGACAGCAGCGCGCCGACGCCGTCCAGTTTCGGACGCTCCTCCACCACCACGTCCGGAATCCTGGCCGTGCCGATCAAGATGCCGATGGCGATGAGGACCTCGGCAGCGAAGACCCAACGCCAACTGAAGTTGCGCCGTGACGAACCCGCCGATGATCGGACCGGCCGCGACCGCAACCGCCGCCGAGGCGGCGATCGCGCCGTAGGCCCGCGCCCGCTGCTGCCCGTGAAGTTCCCCGCCACCAGCGCCGTGACAGTCGGCATGATCAAGGCGGCGCCCAAACCCTCCAAGACCGACCAGCCGAGGAACAGCACGACAACATTCGGCGAGATGGCGGTCAATCCCGAACCGGCGGCGTACACCACCAGCCCGATTCGCAGCGCCCGCCGGCGGCCGAGAATGTCCCCAAGCTTGCCACCGGTGATCATCGAGGCCGCCATCACCAGCGTGTAGGAAGTGATCACCGCCTGGATGGCCGTCACCGTCGTGTCCAGATCCTCGACCAACGCACTGATCGAGACATTCATGACCGTCGAGTCGACGGTCATCAAGAACTGAGTGATCGCCAACAGCGGCAAAACAGCGCCGCTGACCCGAGACCGATCTACGACAGCGCTAGAAGCCGGCATGGCGCATGGTACAGAAGTGATCGCGCCGACTGCCCTCCTGTTCAGAGTCGATCAGCTCGGTCTTGGCCACGCGTGCTCCCGACCAGGCTTGGGCTGCCGCCCGGCTGCGTCACCGTACAGTGGAGACGGCACGTGCCGGGTTGACCGCGACCTCCGGCGCAAACTCGGCCGGCCGCTGGTGCCGGCGTCGGCGCACCCATTTGTCGACCTCGACCACAACGGGAACAACTAGTGCCAGGCCGATGCAGGCCAGCCACTGCAGTCCGCTCAGCGGCTGGGTGAGCAGGCCGCGCTGCAGGAAGGGCAGCTCGGTGGCCAGCACGACCAGGGCAACCGGGATGGCGAGCCACTTCACGGCCGACAGGATCGGGCGGCACCAGTCCGCTGGTCGGGTCCCTGCGCATGACCAGCCCGCTGAGGATCGTGCCGATGCCGAGGACGACGAAGCACATGGTCATCGAGGCGCTGGGCACGTCTGTGCTCAAGGTGTCCGGGCCGAACACGAGCGGCACCAGCGCCGCGAGGAAGAGGACGGCACCGTAGAGGACCCATCGGGTGATCGCGGCCGGGTTGGTGATTGGAACCTTCGGGTCCCGGGGCGGGCGCTTCATCACATCCGGGTCACCCGGGTCCAACATGATGACGATCACCGGGAAGATGGCGATGAAGAAGTTGAGGAAAAGCACCATCAGCGGCGTCATCGCAACACCGTCATTGATGTCGAACACGGTTGCGGTGACGAACAGCAGCACCAGCGCTAGCAACTGGGTCATCTGGTATCGGATGTAGGAGACGATCTTGCTGTAGATGGTCCGGCCCAGCTCGACGGCGTGCACGAGGGTACCGAAATTGTCGTCGGTGAGGATCATTCGCGCGGCCTGCTTGGAGACCTCGCTGCCGCTGCCCATCGCCACGCCGATGTCCGCCTGCTTGAGCGCCGCCGCGTCGTTGACGGCGTCTCCGGTCATCGCGACGATCATGCCCTCGCCCTGCATGACCTGGGCAAGCCGGAGCTTGTCCTCCGGCGACACCCGGCCGAAGACGTGCAGCTCTGGCAGGCGCGCGCGCAGCTCGTCGTCGGACATGGCCTGCAGCTCCGTGCCGCTCAGGGCTCCGGCGCCGAGGCCGAGGGTCTCGCCGATCGCGTGGGCGGTGACCGCGTGGTCGCCGGTGATCATGCGGACGTCGATCCCAGCTCCGAGTGCCGTCTGCACCGCGCCCTTCGCCTCCGTGCGCAACGGGTCGATGATGCCGAGCCATGCCCACAAAGCTGAGGTCCTGGGTGAACGTCATCGGGTCCTGCGCAATCGCGCGTTCATCGGCGTCGTCGAGCACCCGTGCGGCGAAAGCGAGGACGCGAAGGCCCTTCTCGCCCATCTGCCGGTTCGCGGCCTCGATGCCGGGGCGCTCCTGCTCGATGGGCACTTGGGTGCCGCTCAGCGGCCCGCCGGCCTGGGTACACCGAGCCAGCACCACGTCCGGTCCGCCCTTGACGAGCTCGATCAGGTAGTCGGCCCCGTCGACCTGGACCCGGTGGAAGGTCGCCATGAACTTGTACTCGGAGTCGAAGGGAACCGCAGCGAGACGTGGGTAGGAACGCCTGGTTTCGTCCGCGTCGACACCGAGCTTGGCCGCCAGGACGACCAGAGCGGCCTCGGTCGGGTCACCGACCACCGCCCCGTCGTCACTGACGGTGGCGTCGCTGTCCAGGACCAGGCCGTAGGCCAGCCGGGTGAAGTCTGGCACCGGACGACCGGCGACCGACCGGATGGCACCGGACTTGCGGTAGCCCTCGCCGTCCACGGTGAACCACGAGCCACCGGCGTAGATGGTGGACACCATCATCTGGTTCATGGTGAGCGTGCCGGTCTTGTCGGTGTTGATCGCGCTGGTGGCGCCCAGGGTCTCGACGTCGGTGAGGTTCTTCACTACCGCTTTGGCCTCGGCGAGCTGCTTCGCGCCGTAGGAGAGCATCGCCTGGACGAACGTCGGGAGCCCGGTCGGGATTGCCGAGATCGCCATCGCCGTGCCGAGAAGCAGCACGTCCTCGATCGGCAGGTCACGGATCAACCCGACGACGACAATGAATGCGACAGCAGTCCAGGCGATGATCCCGAGCACACGGGTCAGCGAGTCGAGCTCCTTCTGCAGCGGGGACCGGGTTCGCTTGACCGAGGTGAGCATCGTCGCGATCTGACCCATCTGGGTCTGCATCCCGGTAGCGGTGACCACCATGGTTCCGGTTCCCCGGGTGACCGACGTGTTCTGGAAGAGCATGTTGGACCGGTCGCCGACTGCCACCTCCGGGCCGGGAAGCACCGCGGCGTCCTTGCTCACCGGCGCGCTCTCGCCGGTGAGCGCCGCTTCCTGCGTCTCGAGCGTGGCGGACGCGACGATCCGGCCGTCGGCAGGGACGATGTCGCCGGCCTCGACCTGCACCACGTCGCCGGGCACCACGTCGACGGCAGCGACCAGCGTCACGTTGCCGCCACGCAGTACGCGGCTCTGGGGAACCTGCAGCTTCGCGAGGGCGTCGACGCTGGCTCGGGCCTTGAGCTCCTGCCGGGTGCCCAGTGCGACGTTCAGCAATACCAGGACCGCCACCAGCAATGCGGTGGACACCTGACCGATGAGCAGGCTGACCACGGTGACCGCGACCAGCATGATGTTCATCGGGTCACGCAGCTGCGCGAGGGCGATCGCGACCGCGGAGGGCGGCTTCTCGGCCGTGATCTGGTTCGGCCCGTGGGTTGTCAGGCGGTCCGCCGCTCCCTGCACAGAAAGTCCCGACGTCACGTCGGTGTCCAGGTCGTGGACGACCTCCGCCGTGGGCTGCAGGTACGGAGGCGTGGCCTCGGCGGCGGCCGCGGCCGGCTTCTCGCTGATGCTCATCGAGTCTCTCTCCTGTTACCCCGGGTGCCAGGGTTCACTGGGACATCAGCCTGGTCTCGTGGACGGCGACCCGGGCGCCCGACGCGCCGACGAGGATTGCCGGAATGTGGTCCAGGGATGCCGATGACACGCGAACGCATTGGCCCGGTCCTTGTCGATGACCGCCTCCACGCCAACGAGGTCCGGTAGCCATCACGGTACATCGTTGGGATGCCTGCGCCGCCGACCGGTGAAGACACATCCGAGCGGCCCAACTTTCGAGTCGATCAGGAAGCGCCCAACGGGTCGCGAATCCTCTACCTTCGACACGTCGCGCCTTTTGACCATGGAGACAGCTGATGAACACCACAATCACAGAGGTAGGAGGCGATGACCGCCGGCAGCGGATCATCAACGAACTACGCGTCGACCCCCGGGACGTGGGCCGGCCGTACTCAAGGTCATCGGCATCGTGGGCATGATCCTCGCCACCTTCGGCGTGATCTCCTGGGCGATCGATGTCGACGGCTTCTGGGCCACGATGGGTGTGATCTTCATCGGCGCTCCCGTCGTGCTCTTGCTGGCTTCCTGGCCAATCGCCCTCGGCGAAGCCTTGGGCGCCATCGCCGACATCGGCGACTCGGTCCAGAGCGGGTAACGCCATTCGTATGACCGACGGAGGGAATACCAGCGTCCCCCAGGAGGTAGCGGGCACTCGACGGCTCGCCATCCTGCTGGCCATGGCGATGTTCGTGCTGGTCGTCGACACATCGCTGATGAACGTCTCGATCTCAGCGGTGGTTCACGATCTCGACACGACCGTCAGTAGCGTCCAGTCCGCGATCGCGCTCGAAGCGCTGGTATCCGCGGCGTTCATCCTGATCGGCAGCAAGGTCGGCGATCTCATCGGGCGCAAGCGGGCATACGTGCTGGGTCTGCTCGCTTACGCGGTCGGCGCCCTGGCCATGGCACTGGCCCAGGGCCTGACCGCGATCATCATCTTCTGGGCAATCGTCGGAGGGCTCGGCGCGTCGCTCCTGCTCCCCGCCATGCAGTCCCTCATCCACGGCAACTTCGAGGGAGCGGCCCAGAAGAAGGCCTACGCTCTGGTCGGGGCCGCAGCCGCGATTGCCGCTGCAGTCGGACCGCTGCTCGGCGGGTTCATCACCACATATCTGTCGTGGCGAATCGCGTTCCTGCTCGAGGTCGTCATCATCGCGATCGTGCTGTCCGGCATCCGGCTCGTCCGCGACGTGCCATATACAGGTCCTCGGCGCGTAGACATCGTGGGTGCGGTGCTCTCCGTCCTGGGCATGGGGGGCATCGTTCTCGGCATCCTGGCGTGGCAGGAAGGCGGCGAATCCGTCGCTGCGCTGCTGGCGATCGGTGCCATCGCGATGGCAGTGCTGGCCTACTGGCTGGTGCGGCGCAAGCGACAAGAAAAGCCGACGCTGCTCGACCCAGATCTGTTCAAATCCAAGATCTTCAAGTTCGGGATCTCCGACCAGATGCTCCAGCAGATCGCCTTGGGCGGCATGATGATCGCGCTGCCGATCTACTTGCAGATGGTGCTCGAATACAACGCCATGCAGGCGGGGCTTTCACTCGCTCCGCTCTCGCTCAGCATGTTCGGAATGGCGATACTTGCCGGGAAGAAGGCAGGGTAAGCGGCGCGCCAGCAGCATCATCCGGTGGGGATTCTTGCTCCTCACGCTAGGAGTGGTGGTCCTCATCCCGATCGTTCCCCGCGCCGACTCCGGCTGGTACCTCGTCGCCCCACTGGTGATTGCGGGATCAGGGTTGGGCTTGATGGTTTCCCAACTCAACAACTACACGCTGGCCCCGATCTCGGAGGAGCGGGTCAGCGAGGCTGCCGGCGTCAACTCGGCGGCAGGGTCGTTCGGGCTGTCGTTCGGCTTGGCGTTCGCCGGCGCGATCATGCTGGCAACACTGTCCATCACGTTCACCAACATGGCACAAGCGAGCACCGTGCTCCCCCCAGCCGAGCAGCAGCACGTCGCACAGGCGCTGGAGGACGACGCGGAGGTGATGAGCAACACCCAGCTCGAAGAGCTGCTCGTCGGCCAACCCGAGGAGATTCAGGACGAGATCATCCGCATCAACACCGACGCGAGACCCCTTGCCCTTCAAGTGGCACTGCTCGTTCCGCTCCTCGCCGGTCTCGTCGGACTGTTCAACTCATTCCGCATGATGCGACTACCAGACCCCAAGCCATCGGGCTCCGTCGAAGGGCTGGCCTTGGGCTGATCTCACACCCCGAGACACCGCTGCCATGGGTATCGCTAGGACCGGTAGCGGAAAATGCCGAACGGGACCAGCAGGTACACAGCCACGCCGAGATAACCGACTACCGCGGCCGTCGGGAAGAACAAGCCCAGGATCAGCAGGGCGACATAGCCGGCGAACCCGGGCGTGAGATGCCGAGTCAGGACGGCGATCTCCTCGTTGCTGACATCACGCCGGACGTGGCCTTCGCTGACCACGTAACGCCACATCAGGAAGAGCAGCACCGCGATGAGCAGCAGGTTCAGCCCGTAGATCGTCGCGGCGACACGCTCGGCGTCCCGTTCGCCGAAGTACTCCGCGATCAGCCGGGTGGGGAAGGGCAGGAACGAGACCAGCAGCAGCAACAGCAAGTTCACTCGCACGACCATGGCGTCGGCGTAGTCCATGTAGTCCGTGATCGCGTTGTGCTCCAACCACGCCACGCCGATGGTCGCGAAGCTGACCACGTAGGCGAGATAAGACGGCCACTGATCCACCACAGCGGTCAGGAGATCGTCCTCGGAGCCTGCTGGCACGGTGATGTCAAGCACGAGGAGCGTGATCGCGATCGCGAACACGCCGTCACTGAAGGCCTCGAGGCGGCGGGTGCTGAGGCGACGTTGGGACTTGGACTCGTTGTCAGCCATCCTCGCCGTCCCCTCGGCCTACTCGCTATGGGCTCTCTATGGGCGTGGTGTGATCAGGTGCGGCGCGACGTCGGCGACGGCGTCCTGGCCATAGGCCTTCTCCAGCCGCCGTAGCACATCAGCCCGGCTGAGCTCGTACTCCTGGGTTCCGACGGTTTCGAGCACGTATGTCGCGAGCAGGGCGCCGACCTGGGCTGACCGGGCGAGCGGCAGCCCCCAAGCCACCGACGTGATGAAGCCCGCCCGGAACGCGTCGCCCACCCCGGTGGGATCGACCGCCGTCGGCTCACCTGCGGCAGGCACCTGGATCTCGGGTTGGCCGACCTGCTCGATCCGCGCGCCGTGCCGACCCAATGTGGTGACGCGGACATCGACGCGCGCCAGTACCTCATCAGCGCTCCACCCGGTTTTCTTCTCCAGCAGGGCCGCCTCGTACTCGTTGCTGAACAGGTACGCCGCGCCGTCGACCAGCAGCCGGATGGCCGGGCCGTCCATCCAGGCCAGTTGCTGGGATGGGTCGGCGACGAACGGGTAACCGCGAATGCGGCATTCGTCAGTGTGCCGCAGCATCGCTTCCGGATCGTTGGGGCTGATCACGACCAGGTTCAAGCCGCCGACCCGGTCCGCGATCGGCTTCAGCTCGATGTCGCGGGCCTCGCTCATCGCCCCGGCGTAAAACGTCGCGATCTGGGCGTGATCGTCGTCGGTGGTGCAGACGAATCGGGCCGTGTGTCGGACCTGTGAGCAATGGACGCTCTGACAGTCGATCCGGTGGCGTTCCAGCCAGGACCGGTATTCGGCGAAGTCCTCACCCACGGCACCCACCAGCACCGGCGACAGGCCCAGGTTGGCCATCCCGAAACAGATATTGGCTCCGATGCCGCCCCGACGCACCTGCAGGTCATCGGCGAGGAACGACAGCGAGATCTTGTCGAGCTGGTCCACCACCATCGAGTCAGCGAACCGCCCGGTGAAAGTCATCAGGTGATCGGTGGCGATCGACCCGGTGACGGCGATGTTCACGGCGGCGAGTCTAGGTGGTGGCGCCTGGGAGCCTGCGCTGGGCGATGGCGTCTACGCCCGTCGGCCGACTTCGTCGGCCTCAACGCCCGGCCACACCCCAGACGCCATCGCCCAGCACAGGCTTGGCGTTCTCTCTACTCGGCCTCGCCGTCGCGGGTCGGTTTAGTGGAAGGAGTCGCCGCAGGCGCAGGAGCCGGTGGCGTTGGGGTTGTCGATGGTGAAGCCCTGCTTCTCGATGGTGTCGACGAAGTCGATGGTCGCGCCAGTCAGGTAGGGCGAGCTCATCCGGTCGACGACCACGTTGACGCCGCCGAAGTCGATGACCTGGTCGCCATCCAGGGAACGCTCGTCGAAGAACAGCTGGTAGCGCAGGCCCGAGCAGCCGCCGGGCTGCACGGCGACGCGCAACGCCAAGTCGTCGCGACCCTCCTGCTCCAGCAGGTTCTTGACCTTGGTGGCGGCGCCCTCGGTGAGAACCACGGTCTGCGTGGTCTCTTCCTGAACCGTCATATCGATCTGCTCCTGGAGTCTCGGGACCGGTCTTCCACTCGAACACCCGGACGGTGCCGGGCATTCCGTACTTCCCCATCGTCGCACATGCTCAGCGTCGACTCCACGTCCGTGCCACGCGCGCCGATACCGTGGCGAGGCTCTGGGCCGGATCGCTCATCGCCGCCTCCGTTCCCATGATCTCCGCTAGCGAGTATGCCGACTCGATGCCGTTGGCCCGCAACTCTCGGTTCCCCACCTGCACCTCAGCCGCAATCGCCACACACGGCCGCAAGCTCTGGCCAGCGATAGCGGCGACGCCGGCAACGACCGTGCCCGACATGGACTGCCAGTCGAGCTTCCCTTCACCGGTCAGCACCAAGTCCGCGCGTTGGACTGCCGGCCGGAGGCCCACCGCATCGGCGACCAGAGAGAAGGCTGGCTCACGCTGCGCACCGACCAGCATCAGGCCGTAACCGAGCCCGCCCGCTGCACCTGCACCGTTCGCGTCGGCCGGCTCACGCCCGGCGAGATGCGCAAACCTGGTCAGTGCACCGTCGACGTCGACCAGCCGATCGGCAGCCATGCCCATCCGGGGCCCGAAGACGTTGGTCGTGCCCCGCAGGCCGAGCAGCGGGTTCTCGACGTCGGTCGCTGCGATCAATTCGACGCCGCCGAGCAGTGCCTGCGCCGGGCTCAGATCGACGGCGCCAAGCGCGGCCAGCCCGGACACACCAGCGGTGAGGGCGCCGGCAGGTTCGCTGGTGGCCCCCAGCGCAGCAAGTAGGCCGGCGCCGCCGTCGTTGGTGCCGGTCCCCCCGAGGCCCACGACGATTCTGCGGGCATCCGCCGCAATCGCCTCCACGACCAACTGGCCGACGCCATAGGTGGACGCCCCTTCGACGACCCCCCGGGCTGGCCCGGTTCCTACGCTCGGCAACAGAGACAGGCCACACGCCTGCGCGGCCTCGATGTATGCCGTCCCGTCTGCCACCAGCAGCGTGGCCGGCACGCGGCTTCCCAGCGGTCCACGCACGATCACGGCCAGGATCTCGCCGCCGATGGCGTTGTGCAGCACGTCGACGAAGCCCGATCCGCCGTCGGCCATCGGCACGATCGTGATCTCGTCCGACGTGGTACGCCGCCAACCCTCGGCGATGGCGTCGGCGGCCTCGACAGCGGTCAGCGTCCCGGCGAACTGGTCAGGAGCCACCAGCACCCGCATGCGGCAGAGTCTGCCCCATGCGAATCCGGCCGCTGCGAGCCGAGGACGCCGCCGAGGCGGCCAGCCTCTGCCAGGCCGACCCGGTTGTCGTCGCTCACCTGCTCGAGCACGATCCGGCGGGGTGCTGGGTAGCCGACGACGGAGCTGTCGCCGGCGTGGTCCTGTCGACCAGGCGTGACCTGCTGTGGTGTCTGGCGGCCTTGGCCGTCGACTCGTCAGCGGCTGCCATCGGGCCGAACCTGCTCCAGGCCGCGCTTGTGTACAGCCAAGGCTGCCTTCGCGGGATGGGGGTACTCAACGACGACCCGACGAACGCACGTTGGGTGCGGATGGCCGGCTTCGCACTTCACCCCACGATGCGGCTGACCGGCCAGGTCGACCGCTCGGCACTGCCGATCGTCGACGGCGTACGCGAGGCGACGGAGGTCGACCGGTCGCTCGTCGAATCGGTGGATCGGCAGGTTCGCGGTGCGGCCCGCGGCCCAGACCACGGGCCGTTGATAGATCGTGCAAGTCTGCTGGTCTGTGACATCGCTACGGGATCGGGATACGCGTTTCACCGCGACGGCTCACCTGTCGCGGTGGGCGCTACCACGCGCGAGGTCGCCCGGCGGCTGCTGTGGGCGGTGCTCGCGCGGGCGGCGCCGCAGCGGCCGATCGAGATCGCCCGGCTCTCGGCCGAGCAGGACTGGGCCGTCGACGTCGGTCTTGCTGCCGGGCTCGGCTTGCACGTCAGCGGATTCTTCGCCCTGCGCCACATGCGGCCCCCGGCCCCCTACCTGCCGGCCGCCGTCCTCGGCTGATCGGCTGATTGCGGAAGAAAATCCATGCCCTGACAGCGGAATCTTCCGCGATCACCACGAATCCGCACTGCAGCGCGATCCGCACCGCCGTACCGACCCGGTCCAGCCGTGCTGGCGCAGAATCTTCGCGGTCTGGGCTGCACAGCCGCACGGATCGGATGCCACCTCGCGCCAGCCGTACTGCAGCGGTGCCCGGCCGGTCACGACCACGCTGTTGTCCCGCTGCCGATCCCGATGTGCCGACTCGTCAGGGTGGGCCGCTCGGCCGTCCAGCTCGACCACAACCCGCCAGCGCGCATAGCGCACATCGCGATACCGACGCTTCGATCCGTCGGCTTCGGCGCAGTTGTATTGCCCAGCGGGCAGGCCATGCGCGCGCTCCACGCGATGCCGCCATCTCCGCTCCAGCGGCGACAGCACACCATGGCAGACGTCGGTCAACACCTCCGCCACCAGCTTCCGCCACCGCATCCGCCGTCGCGACCCCGCCGCTACACCGATGCGGCCTGCAGTGGTTCGTCGGCGCTGGCAGGCGCAGGTGATCCACCCGACGACATCGTCGACACGCTCCTCTTGTTCGACCAGGTCGAGCACGGTGTCCTCTATCCGAGTCTGCGGGGGGCGGCGGGCGGGGTGCGTCCGCCGGCTCAGATCGCCGCTGCGGTGTACGACCAGCCCGGGTTGGCGCTGAACGCGCCGGTCGACGGGCACGGAAATCTCGACCACCGAGGGAAACGCATCCTCGATGCCCAGCAGCCAAGCTGCGGTTCGATGGGACGCGACTGCGCCGTCACCGGCGTACAGAACGGCACCCCAGATCTGAGTCAGCTCTGGCAACGGACCGGTGAACGTCACGTAGACACCCGGGTAGATCCGCTGCCAGCGGCGGGCGCTTAGCTGTGCCTCTAGCTGCGAATCGGTCACACCGTTGGCCAGCAACTGCGCACGCGAAACGGCGCCGGCCTGGGTCTCGACCAGACCGGCCAGGCGTCGCGCGTTGTCGGCGGACATAGACCATGACGATGTCCGGTTGGCGGCCAGCTTCGCCGAGCCCCTGTGGACAACCGTGATCGTGGAAGAAGTTCCACGCTGCAGCGGTGGAATCTTCCGCGATACGTGATCTGAGACAATTGATGGTGTGACCACCCAGACGGTTCCGCTGCTTCTCCTTGGCCGAGGAGCCGACCCGCACAGCGAGCGCGGGGTCGAATGCCCCGGCGATCTGCCGCCGGCGAGCGACCCGGGCCTGGTCGGTCGCGCCCAGCGCGCTCGTGCCGCGCTCGGTGAGCGAGCTTTCGTGCTCGGCCACCACTACCAGCGCGACGAGGTGATCCAGTTCGCCGACGTGACCGGCGACTCGTTCAAGCTCGCCCGCGACGCGGCTGCCCGGCCCGAGGCCGAGTTCGTCGTCTTCTGCGGAGTCCACTTCATGGCCGAGTCGGCCGACATCCTCACTGCCGACCATCAGCAGGTGATCCTGCCCGACCTGGCTGCGGGGTGCTCGATGGCCGACATGGCCCGGTTGATCCAGGTCGAGGAGGCATGGGAGCGACTCGAAGACGCCGGCGTCGTCGGCGCGACCGTGCCGATCACGTACATGAACTCATCGGCCGACATCAAGTCGTTCTGTGGGCGTAACGGCGGTGCGGTCTGTACTTCAAGTAATGCCGAACGTGCCATGCAATGGGCGTTCGATCACGGCGAGAAGGTGCTGTTCCTTCCCGATCAGCACCTCGGCCGCAACACCGCGGTGCTGCAGATGGGGTTGAGCCTCGACGACTGCGTCGTCGTCGACCCACACCGGCCCGACTTCGGCGTGACCGACCAGCAGCTGCGAGACGCGACCATGCTGCTCTGGCGCGGACACTGCTCGGTTCATGGTCGCTTCACCGCGGAGTCCGTCGCTGATGTTCGCCGGCGGATTCCTGAGGTGCAGGTCATCGCGCATCCCGAGTGCCTGCACGAGGTGGTGCTGGGCGCCGACTACGTCGGATCGACCGAGTTCATCATCAACACCATCGCCGCCGCGCCGGCCGGCACATCGTGGGCCGTCGGGACCGAGCTCAACCTGGTCAAACGACTGGTTCAGCAGCATCCCGACAAGACCGTGGTATTCCTCGACAAGACGGTCTGCTTCTGCGCCACGATGAACCGAATCGACCTGCCACACCTGGTCTGGGCGATGGAGAATCTGGTCGACGGGCGGGTAGTGAACCGGATCGAGGTCGATCCCGACACCGCTCATTGGGCCCGGGTCGCCCTCGACCGGATGCTGGCGTTGCCAGGGCCGGAGGCGGTCAAGGACTAGCAAAGCTGCCGACAGTCGGCATCGTCGCGGCCGGGAGAGGGTAGCTAGAGTCCCGGGGCTCCCCAGATCGGAAACCATCGGGTGACGTCGGTTTCGATGGGCAGGTCCGATGCCACCAGAGCGCGGACTTGCAGCTCCAAGGCGGAGTCACGCCGCTGGCCGGCGGCGTCGAGCGGCGCAAACGGGTAGAACGTCCCCCGTTTGTAGAGGTACACCAATGCGACCGGCTGCTCCGAGGTCGTGCGCAGCCCGATCGTCGAGCACAGCAGGGCTGGGCCGAATCCGGCCGACTCGAGACTGGAGTTGACCGCGTGCAGGTCGGTGACCAGCGCTGGGATGTCATCAGGCGTTCTGCGGACGACCAGCCAGGTATAGCCGTAGCTGTCGTGGACCTCCGTGGGCTCGGCTCCGCCGAGCAATGCCGTGATCTCGGCCTTGACTCGCCCGAACGGTGCGCCTTCGGCTTCCCGAAAGCACACTGCGCCTGTGCCGGTGGGGTGGATGTCGGCCGCCGCCTCCAAGGTGAGTGCAGCACCTGGTAGCGAGAACAGCGCATCCAGGTTGGGCTGAGCCTGCTTGCTCCGGCCGAGCAGCGAGTCGAAAAGGCCCACCCTCAACCCCGGCCGAGCTCGACGGAGATCTTGGCCAGCTGCTCGAGGCGCTTCTCCAGCGGCGGGTGCGACGCGAACAGCGCGCCGAGGTCCATCTTGCCGGTCAGGGCCGGCACGACGAAGAACGCGTTGTACGGCTCTGCCGCCCGCAGATCACGGGCTGGGATTCGGCCCATGTCCCCGGAGATCTTGGTCAGGGCTTGAGCGAGTACAGAGGGCTGGCCGGTGAGGATCGCACCAGCCCGGTCGGCCGCGAGTTCGCGGTAGCGGGACAACAGGCGGGTGAGCAGGAAGCTCACGGCATAGACCACGACAGCGATCGCCGTCGCTGCCAGTGCTACGGCCGCGGCATTGCCGTCGCGCTGCCGGCCGATGCCGCCGAAGACGAGCGCTCGGGTCATGAAGCCGGCCAGGACCCCGACGACGGACGCGATGGTCATGACGGTGACGTCGCGATGCGCCACGTGAGAGAGCTCATGAGACAAGACCGCCTCGAGCTCGCGCTCGTCGAGCCGTCGCATCAGCCCCGTGGTGGCACAAAGCACCGCCCGATCCGGGCTTCGCCCGGCCGCGAAGGCATTGGGTAGCTCCGTATCGGCGATCGCGACCCGCGGCTTGGGCATGTTGGCCAGGGCGCACAGCCGGTCGACGATCGCGTGCAGTTGCGGAGCCTCCGCCGGCGACACCTCACGGGCGCGCATCGCGGACAGAGCCAGCTTGTCCGAGAAGTACCACTGCGCCCACAGGACACCCAGCCCGATGACGATGCCCAGCCAGAGGGCGTCGGTGAAGTAGCCGATGGCGACGATCAGGACGACGTACAGCAACGCGAGCAGGACCATCGTCAGCCCCATCCGGACCGACAACCCGCGGTCAGGACGGAACCTGCTTCGCGCCACCGTTGCTCCTCTCGATTGCTCGCCTACTCTGACAACGAGTTTGCCGCCGGTGGCGGTTCCACCACCAGGCGAGTCACTGACACCAGGCCCGCAGGCATGGTGATGTACCGACAGGGGTGATGAACGTGGTCATTCCCGAAGACCCGGCCAGGTGGCATCTCAGCCGGGGATCAAGCCCTCACCGGAGAGCAGCGCACGCACCTCGTCGACGTGCGCGTCTTCGTAGGGCAGTACCAGGTCGCTGTCGACCAGCAGGTCATCGGCCACTGCCGTGCCACGCGATCGTACGGCGGCGAGCAGCGCGGAGAGTGCACTGCGGAACTCGTTGTCGTCGCCGCCCTCGATCGCCGCAGACAGCGCATCGTCGAGTGCGTTGAGCTCCGGCAGCCGGGAGTCGTCGATTTCGAGTTGACCCTCGCCCATGATCCTGACGATCACGCCCGGCCCTCCTCCTGGCGAGTCGGGGACGGCGCTTCTGCAATCGGCTCGGCAACTGGCTCGGCCGGCGGCTGGGCGACGGCGTCCGGTTGCCCTTCGAGCTCGCGCGGCGCCTCCTCCGCTGAACCGGCGGTGAGCTCGCGCTTCATCCTGGCCAGCTCGAGCTCGACGTCACTGGTAGAGGCCAGCCGGTCCAGCTCGGCGGTGATGTCGTCCTTCGCGATTCCGGTCGGGTCGTCGAGCGCACCCGAGGCCAACAGCTCGTCGATCGCACCGGCTCTGGCCTGCATCACCGCCGTCTTGTCCTCGGCTCGCTGTACTGCCATGCCGACATCGCTCATCTCCTCGGAGATGCCGCTGAATGCCTCGCCGATTCGGGTCTGCGCCTCGGCCGCGGTGTAGCTGGCCTTGATCGTCTCCTTCTTGGTGCGGAACGCTTCGACCTTCGCCTGCAGCCGCTGGGCAGCGAGGGTGAGCTTCTCCTCCTCGGCCTGCAGTGCGTCGTGCTGGGTCTGGAGGTCGCCCATCTGGGTCTCCAGGCCGGAGCGCCGAGTCAGCGCCTCGCGGGCCAGGTCCTCACGTCCCAGCGACAGCGCCCGCTGAGCCTGCTCCTGCAGCTTGCCCGCCTGGGACGTCAGCTGCGAGAGCTGAACCTCGATGCGCTTGCGGCTGGTGGCGACGTCGGCGACCCCGCGGCGCACCTTCACCAGCAGCTCCCGCTGCTTGTTGTACGAGTAGTCGAGAGTCTCCCGGGGGTCCTCGGCACGGTCGAGCGCCCGGTCTGCCTTGGCCCGGAAAATCATGGACATGCGCTGGAGGATCCCCATCTGGACCGGTCGCCCCTTCTCGAATGCGCGGTCATGTACAGCGGTGCTCTGTCCACCCTACGGCGTCGGCGTCCTGCCCGGCAGGCGGGCAGTCGGCAGGGCCTACGCTGTGATACGTGTTCCGTCGCCGAAGCACCACCGAACCCAGTGACGAACTCGACGCGACGACCAGCCCGACCGAGACGGTGAACGGCTCCCGGACCGTCGGCAAAGGCCGACCCACGCCAACCCGCAAGGAAGCCGAACAGGCACGCAAGGAGCGGGTGCGCCCGGCGCTCACCCGCCGCGAGTCGGTGCGCCGTCAGCGCGAGCATGTCCGGTCCGAACGCGGCCGGGCCCGTCAGGCGATGATGGCCGGCGACGAACGATACCTCTCGCCACGCGACAAAGGGCCCGAACGCCGATTCGTGCGCGATTACGTCGACTCGCGTCGCACGCTGGCGGAGTTCTTCCTGCCGACGATCCTCATCGTGCTGCTGCTGAGCCTGGTCAGGTCCCCGCAGATCCAGTTGTTGTCCACGCTGCTCTGGCTGGGCACGCTGGTGCTGGTCATGATCGATCTCGCAGTTATCGCTGTCCGAGTCAAACGCGAGGTTCGCCGGCGGTTCCCAGACGACCAACGGCGGCACGGGTTCTACACCATCGCTCGGGCCACCCAGATGCGCCGACTCCGGCTGCCGAAGCCGACCGTGAAGCCAGGGACGCCGGTGTGACGAGGGATCCCGATCCCCGCATCGAGCCCGACGGATACACCGTCCGGCCGCTTGCGTACACCGACGCTGTCGTTCGGGCGCTGGAGGCCGAGCTTCAGCAGGAATACGTGGAGCGTTACGGCGGTGCAGACGAAGCTCCGGTCGATCCGGCCGAGTTCGCACCTCCGGGCGGAGTGTTCGTCGTCGGATTTGCCGACGGCGAACCCGTGGCGTCCGGCGGTTTCCGCCGCCACAGCGAACAGGTCGCCGAGATCAAGCGCATGTACGTGGTCGAGGATCGCCGCGGCGTCGGCTATGCGCGTCGGCTGCTCGCCGAGCTCGAAGCACGCGCAGCCGCCGTCGGCTACCGGCGGATCGTCCTGGAGACGGGCCTACGCCAGCCGGAGGCGATTGCCCTCTACGAGTCGAGCGGGTACCAGCCGGTTGAAGGGATTGGCTTCTACGCGGACCAGGCCCTCTCGCGCAGCTTTGCCAAGGACCTCACCCTGACGAGCTGACCCAGCGCAGATCCGGAGGTCAGTCCGGCGGATGCAGGCTCATCGGGCCGTACACCTCGCGGCTCTCCTCGAGCAGCGTCACGGCATCGACTCCGGCGTCGGCAAGGGCACGCCACCGCTCGCCCAGCCACGACTCCGCCTCGGATTGGGTGAGGAAGCCACTCCCGTCACCGCCGCCGGACACCTCCGCTGGCGGCACCACGGTTCCGTCGTCCCGCAGGTATCGCCAGGTCCATGCCATCGCCCCTCCTCGCCGTCCTGCCTCGTGCAGGCTACTCGTCGGCGTCGTGAAGATTGTCGTGTTGTTCCGTGCAGCCCGCTGAGCGTGGCGAGTTCTCACGGCGATCTTCACGACCCACGAGACGGCTGCCCGTCCGCCCCGACATGGCGTTTTGACGCTGGCTCGCCCGCGTGGAACTCTCGATCTGCTACACGTGCCAGGCCGGGGAAAGTCGGTCGGATGCCGACGCTGACCCGCAACCGTAGGCCGCGCACGGCGCCCCCCGAGGTTCCGTGTCCAGTTCGTCGCGGCAAGCCGGATCGCCCTCAGGCACGAGCGGCTCCACGATCCGTCGAGGCCGGCGGGGCGGGGCCGTGTCGTCGACCCGGGACTGCGGCAAACTGACTGCGGCACCGGTGAGTGGTCCGTCCTCGTCACCGGACCGCTCACCGAAAGGGTCAGTCCATGCACTACCACCGTCTCGTTCGCGCCGCGCTTACGGCTGTGGCCGTCATCGTGCTGGCGGCGATCATGCCGAGCGCTGCCCATGCCCAGGGCGATGTCTACCGCTTCTGGGGGTATTACCAATGGACCGACGGGGCATGGGCTATTACCACCGCTGGGCCGGCCGAGGTAACGCCTACCGACGGTTCGGTGGAGGGCTGGCGGTATGCGGTCGCCGGATTGGAACCGCGCGCCCCGCGTGCGGACGGTGACTTCGACCTGATCTGCGGCGAAGCGGTGGCCGGCGACGGGGAGAAGCGCGTCGCCGTGGTGCTCGACTTCGGCACCCAGGCGGACTCGGAGGACGGCTCCGAGCCGCCCGCGGCTCGCGGCGTGTGCGCGGTCGTTCCCGACTGGGCGAACGGGTCGGACATCCTGCTTCGCACCGCTGGCGATGTACGGATCGAACAAGGCGGCCTGACCTGTGGCATCGCCGGTTATCCGGCGACCGGCTGCGGCGGTCCGGTCGCGACGCCGGCTCCCACCGGTCCCGAAGAGCAGGTCGAACTAGCCCTCCCCGCCGTCGACGACGACGAGCCGGCTGCCGAGGAGGAGCCACTACCCGCGGACCAGGACGAGGACAACGCGGTTCCGGTCGGCCTACTCGTCGGCCTGGGCATCGTGGTCGTCGTTGGCGTCGCCGCGGCCGTCCGGTTCCGCGGTTCGAAGGCTGCGTGACGGCTCTGCCGGTCTCCGGCGTGGTGGGCGGCGTCCCGCCTGCCACGTCCTCTGCATGCCGGTGGGGCTGGGTCGGCGGCCGCTGACCGCGACTTGGTGCCTCCTCGCCGGACGACCGGTCCTTGCCGCACTTCGACGGGCCGCCCGGCGGGCCAGCTTCCGGGCGAACGCCGCATTTCGAGAAGCCGAAAAGATCTAGCCGCACCCGCGTCATGACCTCGGGATCGGCCCGTCCTGTCTAGCGCGGGATGTTCGGCCAGCGCGACAAGCGTCCGGGGGGCGGGCCGACACCGCGTGTGGGGGGCGGGACCGTCCCCGATCGCGGGGGCGACGGGGACGGTCCCATCACGACTTCCGTTCGTCGTGAAGATCGCCGTGCATATCGGCCAAGTCCACGCGACTACTTCCGTACTGCACGACGATCTTCACGACCTGGAGCGCACCCTCGCGCTTCCCTTCCGATTGGTCGCACTCGAAACCTCGCTCGTTCCTCGCTCGGGTTTCTCGTTGCTCCTATGGTTCTCGCGACGACCCGTCGCCGGAGGCAGCGCATGTCCCTCGACCTGTCCGAGCTCGCTACCCGCGTGCCGCGGCCCGACGACGACGCCCGCGCTGCGGCTCGGGTCCGGCTGGCCGAACTGGCTCCGTCGGGTGCGTTCGGGCGCTTCGGGACGCTGGCCGAATGGCTCGCCGGAGTTCAAGGTCAGTGCCCGACCCGCCCACTGGATCGGATCCGGATCGTCGCCATGGCCGACGCCCAGTCGGCCGCTGCGGAGATATCCCCGCTCCTGCCGGTCAGCCCGGCCACTCTTCGCCTCGAGGTTCCGACTCCTGGTGCTGGTGTCGACTCTGATGACGACGTCGCGCGCGGGAAATCCGTCGAACGCCGAGACGTGGAGCGAGCGTTCGAGGCCGGCGTCGCGATCGCTGATGACGAGGTCGACAGTGGGACCGATCTCATCGTGCTGGCCGGGATCGGCTCCACGTTGGCCGTGCCGGCCGCGATCGCGGTGGCAGTCCTGACCGGAACGGAGGTCGCCTCCGTCGTCGGTCGGGGGACGGGCATCGACGACCGAGAGTGGATGAGGCGGTGTGCCGCGGTCCGCGACGGTGCACGAGTCGGCCGGCGTTCTCTCACCGATGGCGGCGACGTCCTAGATCTGCTCTCGCCAGTCGGCGGCGCGTCGCTGGCGGCGTTGGCGGGTCTCGTCGTGCAGGCTGCCATTCGGCGCACTCCCGTCGCACTGGACGGGTTGGTCGCAACCGCGGCCGCCTTGGCAGCCCATCGAGTGGCCGGCGGGACCACGCGCTGGGTGGTTGCGGGGCATGCATCGCCCGACCCAGGTCAAGCAGCTGCGCTGGCCAAAATGCGGCTCCGGCCGCTGCTCGACTATGCCATCAGCCTCGACGACGGCACCGGCGCAATCCTTGCCGTACCACAGCTGCAGGCAGCCGCCACGATGCTGGCGGCCGCCGCGGACAGGTGACGACGACCGACCCGGCTCACTATTCCCGGGTCGACGGCTGCACGAAGGGCGCCTTGACGACCTCGAACTCCTCGAGCCGCCCCCTGACGTCGACCGACACCAACGCGCCCAGGGCGATCTCGGATGCCAGCAGCGCCAGTCCGATTCCCCTGCGCAATGTCGGCGAGAACGTCCCCGAGGTGACGGTCCCGACCCGCTGACCGTCGGCTGACACGTCCATTCCAGGCCGCGGAATCCCACGGCCCAGCGAGCGGATCCCGCGGAGCCGGCGCGCAGGGCCGTCCGCACGTTCGGCCAGCAGCACATCGCGCCCCCAGAACGCCGGCTTGTCCCAGCCGACGGCCCAGGCCGCACCTGCTTGAACTGGCGTGATGTCCAATGAGAGATCCTGGCCGTGCAGCGGGTAGCCCATCTCGGTCCGTAGCGTGTCGCGCGCGCCCAAGCCGCAGGGCAAGATCCCGTGCGGCGCACCCGCGGTCAGCAGCGCATCCCACACAGGTCCGGCCTCGGCCCACGGCACCACCAACTCGTACCCTCGCTCCCCCGTGTAACCGGTGCGACAGACCGTCATTGGCACGTCCTGCCAGGTTGCCGTGTCGAAAGCCATGTAGTCATGGCCAGTGGGCAGGCCGATCGCGCCGAGCGTCTCGTCGCTGAACTGGCCCTGCACGGCGAGGATGGCGTAGTCCTTGTGCGCGTTGCTCACCTGGACATCGGTCGGAGCTGCGTCAGTCAGACGTCGAACGATCTCGGCGCAGTTTGCGGCATTCGGGATGAGGAGGAGGTCCTCGTCCGAGCGCAGGTATGCGATCAGGTCGTCGACGACACCGCCGGTCCGTTCGTCGCAGCACAAGGTGTACTGGGCTTGGCCGGGTCCGATCTTGGCCAGCGCATTGGTCAAACAAGAATCGACGAAAGCCCGTGCGCCCGGGCCGGTCACGGTCGCCTTGCCCAGATGACTAACGTCGAAGATGCCGACGCGCTCCCGCACCGCGGTGTGTTCCTCCACGATGCCCGAGAACTGCAGCGGCATCTCCCATCCGCTGAACTCGGCGAACCTCGCGCCGAGCACTGCCTGCCGGTCGTACAGAGGGGTCCGCTCACGGGTCGTCACGACGGCACTCTACGGTCGGTGCGACATGCCATCGCGCCCTAAAGCCGACCTCGACCGGGCAGGAGAGCCGTGACCACCATCGCATTGTCGACTGCGGATCCCATGGCGATCGACGCAGACGCAGTCGTCGTCGGGATCGCCGCCGACCGCGACGCGGTGCGGGTGCTGGCCGCCGGGGCTCGAATCGACCGTGCGGTCGGAGGGTCACTGGCCGTGATGCTCAAGGCACTCGGAGCCACCGGCAAGCGCGACGAGGTCACGAAGATGGCGACGACGACGGCCAAGGCCACCGTCGTGGTCGCGGTCGGTATGGGCCGGCGAGCCGATGAGGGCACGCCCGCCCACGAAGAGTCGCTGCGACGGGCTGCGGGTGCCGCCGCACGAGCCCTGCGGGGCAGCCGCTCAGCAGCTTTCGCACTCCCGATCACGAGTCCGGCCGACGCGGCCGCCGTCGCCGACGGGATACTGCTCGGCAGCTACACCTTCGACGGGTACAAGTCCAGCGGCACCACGCCGCCTCTCGCGACCGCGACGATCATCAGTGCATCCGCCAAAGCGAAGGAAGTCAAGGCGGCGGTCGCGCGCGCCCAAGTCGTCGCGGCGGCGGTCAACCAGGCCCGGAGTTGGGTCAACACACCAGCCCGTGACCTGACACCACAAGCCTTCGCCGAGGCCGCCAAACGGTATGCCAAGGGTCTCAAGCTCGACGTCGACGTGCTGGACGAGAACGCACTCGCCGCCGGAGGTTACGGCGGCATCGTCGGCGTGGGGCAGGGTTCCGCGAACCCTCCGCGGCTGGTGCGCATGGCCTACCGGCCGTTCCGCGCGAAGAAGCACGTGGCGCTGGTCGGCAAAGGGATCACCTTCGACTCCGGCGGTCTGTCCCTGAAGCCGCCCGACGCCATGCCGAAAATGAAGTCGGACATGAGTGGCGCTGCGGCCGTGGTTGCCGCCGTCGTCGCGGTCGCCAAGCTTGCTCCACGGATCGCCGTGACGGCATACGCCCCGATGGCGGAGAACATGCCGTCCGGAAAAGCCCAACGTCCGTCGGACGTGCTGACGATCAGAGGCGGCAAGACCGTGGAGGTGCTCAACACCGACGCCGAGGGCCGGCTGATCCTCGCTGACGGACTGGTCCGGGCGGGCGAGGACAACCCGGACCTGATCGTCGACATCGCGACCCTGACTGGTGCTTGTGTCATCGCGTTGGGAACGCGGGTCTCCGGGATAATGGCCAACGGCGATCGCCTTCTTCGCCAGGTGCACGAGGTGTCCGAGCGGGCCGGCGAACAGATGTGGCCGCTTCCGCTACCCGATGAGTTGCGGGAGAAGCTCGACTCACCGATCGCCGACATCGCGAACGTCGGAGCGAAGTCGGGAGGCGCGCTCGCGGCTGGGGTTTTCCTCCAAGAGTTCGTCCGGGACGGCCTCGACTGGGTACACCTGGACATCGCTGGCACCGCCTTCAACGACGACTCGCCCTATGGCTACACCCCGAAAGGTGGCACCGGTTTCGGCGTCCGGACGCTGGTGCAAATCGTCGAGGACGTCGCGAGCGGCGCGATGTCGATCGGTGAGAGCCCATGACCCGAGGCGTCGCCCTCGTCCGGCAGCCGAGCGATCGGCTCGCCGAAGGAATCGTCACGCATGTCCAACGCAGGCCGGTTGACCTGACGCTTGCACGGCGCCAGCACAAGGCGTATTGCGACGCGCTCGCAACAGCTGGCTGGGCGGTGCAGGTCATCGAGCCGGCTCCGGAGCATCCGGACTCGGTGTTCGTCGAGGACACCGTCGTGATCTTCGACGGGTTGGCCATCCTCACCCGGCCCGGCCCGGCCGAGCGGCGGGGCGAGATCGATGGCACCGAAGCCGTGCTGCGCGACCTCGGGTTGGAGGTCGTGCGCATCGTCGAACCCGGCACGCTGGACGGCGGTGACGTTCTGCAGATTGGTTCTACCGTCTATGTCGGGTCCGGAGGACGTACCAACACCGACGGAATCGAGCAACTCGGTCGTCACCTCGGGTTGCGTGGCGGCAAGGTCGTTCCCGTCCAGCTGACCGGCGTGCTCCACCTGAAGTCAGCAGTCACGGCACTGTCCGACGGGACTCTGGTTGCCCTTCCTGATCGAATCGACACCTCCGTCTTACCGGCCGTACACGCCGTCGACGAGGAGGCGGGCTGCCATGTGGTCCCGCTCGGCGACGACCAGGTGCTGATCGCCGCGTCGGCGCCGTCGACGGCCGCTTGGCTGAGCAGCATCGGATGGTCACCGGTCGTCGTCGACATCAGCGAGTTCGAGAAACTCGAAGCCGGTGTGACCTGCTTGAACGTGCTGGTTCCCCGCCCTCCGGAATGACCACGTCATTTCCGGAGGGGCAGCTGGCTATGCACCGTCGTGGCGGCGGTTCCAGTCGCGCATCCGTTGCGGATAGCCGACGACCTGCGCGTCGTAAGCCGGGATCGCCAACTTGCGGGCCAGGTCGTGAGCGGCCTGCGCGTCCTTGACCCGACGGCGGGTCCACTCTCCGTCGTGGGCGACGAATACGACGGTTGTGGCGGTCATCGTGGTGGGCGGTTCGACGTAGGCCTCCACACCGTTTCGGGTCCGCGCGAACTCTTCCAGGTGCGCCGTGTCGGAGCTGTCGGCCGCGCGGTCGAGGCTGCCGGCGGCGCTTCGACGCCTCCGCCTTAACCACCCCACGCCCGCCTCCATCTCCGTCGGGTACCGCAATCTGCGCAGTCTGCCATTGGCCGCGCCTTGATGGTCGCACTCGGACCCTCGCTGGTTCCTCGCTCGGGCTCCTCGTTGCTCCGCCTTGATGGTCGCACTCGGACCCTCGCTCGTTCCTCGCTCGGGCTCCTCGTTGCTCCGCCTTGATGGTCGCACTCGGACCCTCGCTCGTTCCTCGCTCGGGCTCCTCGTTGCTCCGACGGTTGTCCTTCCCAGGTCACCGGGTGGAAGGATGCTGCCAGACCGTGCAGTGTGATGGTCTCGACGACCCTCGAGGAGCGCACC
This sequence comes from uncultured Actinomycetota bacterium, assembly GCA_963819885.1. Taxonomy (GTDB): domain Bacteria; phylum Actinomycetota; class Actinomycetes; order Jiangellales; family Jiangellaceae; genus JACVRX01. The sequence continues at coordinate 295,984 of CAWFXV010000024.1, forward strand.
GTGGCGAACAACTTCGACGTCGTGATCCTCGGCGGAGGCAGCGGAGGTTACGCCTGTGCATTCCGCGCCGCCGAGTTGGGAATGGCCGTGGCCCTCGTCGAGAAGGACAAGGTCGGCGGCACCTGTCTGCACTACGGGTGTATCCCGACCAAGGCACTGCTGCACGCTGCAGAGATCGCCGACGCTGCCCGGGAGAGCTCGCAGTTCGGCGTCAATGTCTCTCTCGAGGGCATCGACATGCCCGGAGTCAACGCTTACAAGGACAGCGTTGTCAGCCGCCTGTACAAGGGGCTGCAAGGGCTGGTCAAGGCGAATGGCATCACTCTCGTCCAGGGTGAGGGACGGTTGGTCGCTCCCAATGCCGTCAACGTCGGCGGCACCCGTTACGAGGGGCGGCGCATCGTCCTCGCCACCGGCTCGTACGCCAAGTCGCTGCCCGGCCTCGACATCGACGGCGAGCGCGTCATCACCAGTTACGAAGCCCTGACGATGGACCGGGTGCCCGGCTCAGCGGTGGTGCTCGGCGGAGGTGTGATCGGCGTCGAATTCGCCAGCGTGTGGCGCTCCTTCGGAGCCGAGGTGACGATCATCGAGGCGCTGCCACGGCTGGTGCCGGTCGAGGACGAGGCGTGCTCCAAGGCGGTCGAGCGGGCCTTCCGCAAGCGCGGCATCGCGTTCCGGACGAACACCCCCTTCAAGTCGGTCGACCGGACCGACGGCGGGGTCAGGGTCACGGTCGAAAGCGGCGACCCGATCGAGGCCGATCTCCTGCTCGTCGCCGTAGGCCGCGGCGCCGTCACCGACGGGCTCGGTTTCGACGAGGTGGGTGTCACGCTGGAACGCGGCTTCATCCCGACCGACGAGCGGCTGCGGACCAACATCGAGGGTGTCTACGCGATCGGCGATCTGGTACCCGGCCTCCAGCTCGCTCACCGGGGATTCGCGCACGGGATCTTCCTCGCCGAGGATTTCGCCGGCCTGAACCCCGTTCCGGTCGAGGACGACGGGATCCCACGGGTGACCTACAGCGAGCCCGAGGTCGCCTCCGTCGGCCTCACCGAGGCGCAAGCCAACGAACGACTCGGTGCGGACCAGGTCGAGACGTTCCACTACGACCTGGGCGGCAACGGCCGCAGCCAGATCCTCAAGACCCAGGGTTTCGTCAAGCTGGTCCGGGAGAAGAACGGACCGGTTCTCGGCGCCCACATGGTCGGCAGCAGGGTCGGCGAGCTGATCGCCGAGGCGCAGCTGATCTACAACTGGGAGGCATTGCCGTCAGAGGTCGCGCAGCTGATCCACGCGCATCCGACCCAAGGCGAGGCGCTCGGCGAAGCACACCTGGCCCTCGCGGGTAAACCACTACACGTCCACGGCTGATCGGTACTCTGCGTCGAGAACTCGGAGAGGACAGACCAATGGCGACCTCTGTCACCTTGCCCGCACTCGGCGAGAGCGTCACCGAAGGCACCGTGACCCGCTGGCTCAAGCAGCCAGGTGAACAGGTCCAGGCCGACGAACCACTGCTCGAGGTGTCCACGGACAAGGTCGACACCGAGATCCCCGCTCCCGCGTCCGGGACGCTGCTGGAGATCAAGGTCGCCGAGGACGAGACGGTCGAGGTGGGCACCGAGCTCGCGGTCATCGGGGAACCGAGCGAGGGCGGTGCCGAGCAGCAGGATGCCGGGACCGGCGAAACGGCAGCCGAGCCGCCGGCAGAGGAACCAGGCCAGACGGAGGCCACCGCGCAGGCAGCCCAGCCGGAACCGGAGCCGCAAGAGGCCGCGCAGCCAGCGCAGCCGACCGGCGGGAGTGCCGGCGGCACGTCGGTGACTCTGCCCGCGCTGGGCGAGAGTGTGACCGAAGGGACCGTCACGCGTTGGCTCAAGCAGGTCGGGGACCAGGTCCAGACCGACGAGCCACTCCTGGAGATCTCCACCGACAAAGTGGACACCGAGATCCCGTCGCCGGCCTCCGGGACGCTGCTCGAGATCAAGGTGGCCGAGGACGAGACCGTCGAGGTGGGCACCGAGCTCGCGGTCATCGGCGCTGCCGACGGGGCGTCCGCAGAACCCGCTGCGCAGCCGGCTGGAACCACGCCCGCGATCAGGCCGGAGGACGCCGCAGCCAAGGCGGAGACTCCGCTCGAGGCCGAGGCGGCGACTCTGGCAACGGCCGACGCACAGTCGGAGGAGAAGGCCAAGCAGGACGCGCCGTCGGCTCCCCCGCCTGCCCCGGCGACGACACCGCCCGCGCCCATAGCGGCCGCCCCGACCGCGGCTGCACCCACGGCGGCACCCGCAGCCGGTGGCGACGGATCACCGTATGTCACACCTCTGGTTCGCAAGCTCGCCGCCGAGCACAGTGTCGACCTGACCACCCTGTCCGGGACCGGCGTGGGCGGGCGGATCCGAAAGCAGGACGTGCTCGCCGCCGCCGAGCAAGCCCGCAAGGCTGCCGAGGCACCCGCCGCAGCCCCGTCGGCTCCGGCGGCTCCGGCTGTGGCAGCTCCGGGCGCCGCCGCGCCATCACCGTTGCGCGGCAGCACGGAGAAGATGTCGCGGATGCGAGCGGTCATCGCCAAGCGGATGGTCGAGTCGCTGCAAACCTCCGCCCAGCTCACGACGGTCGTGGAGGTCGACGTCACCGCGATCGCTCGGCTGCGACAGAAGGCCAAAGCGTCGTTCGAAGCCCGGGAGGGCGTGAAGCTGTCCTTCCTGCCGTTCTTCGCGAAGGCCGCGGTCGAAGCCCTGAAGGCGCACCCGAAGCTCAATGCGACCGTTGACATGGACAAGAACGAGGTCACCTATCTCGACGCGGAGCACCTCGGCGTCGCGGTCGACACCGAACGCGGCCTGCTCGTGCCCGTGATCCATGGCGCGGGCGACCTCAACATCGCTGGTCTGGCTCGCAAGATCGCAGACCTGGCCGAACGCACCCGCGGCAACAAGATCTCGCCCGACGAACTGTCCGGCGGCACGTTCACCCTCACGAACACCGGCAGCCGGGGAGCGCTGTTCGACACCCCGATCATCAACCAGCCGCAGGTCGCGATTCTTGGCACCGGCGCCGTCGTCAAACGACCCACGGTCGCCGCCGATGACACCGGCGCCGACAGCATCGCGATCCGCTCGATGGTCTATCTCGCGCTCACCTACGACCACCGGCTGGTCGACGGGGCCGACGCTGCTCGGTACCTGACGACCGTCAAGCAGCGTCTGGAACGCGGCCAATTCGAAGGTGATCTCGGCATCTAACTCACCCCGGTCGGGGGAAGAGAGTGTCATGAAGGTCGCCATCACCGGTTCCAGCGGTCTGATCGGAACGGCGCTGCGCTCCTCCCTGGCGGCAGACGGCCACGAAGTGCTGCGGCTGGTGCGTCGGCCGGCTGAGTCCCCGGATGAGATCTCGTGGAATCCCGTAGCTGGCCAGCTCGACCCTGCTCGGCTGGAGGGTGTGGAGGCGGTGGTCAACCTCGCGGGCGCGGGAACTGGCGACCATCGCTGGACACGCTCGTACAAGAAAACGATCCGGGACAGCCGGGTCGGTGCGACGATCACGCTGGTCCGCGCGCTGGTACAGCTGAGCGAGCGACCGAGGGTACTCGTCTCCCAGTCGGGAATCCATGTGTACGGGGACGGTCACGGCTCACAGGTCATCGACGAGGACGAACCACCTGGCGAAGGCGGCTTGCTGGCCAGTGTGGCCTGGGACTGGGAAGCGGCAGCGGCAATCGCCGCCGCGGCTGACATCGCCGTCTGTCATACCCGGACGGGGATCGTGATGACGCGGCTGGGTGGAGCGCTGGCTGAGATGCTGCCGCTGTTCCGGCTCGGCCTCGGCGGACCGCTCGCCGGAGGCGAGCAGTATTGGAGCTACATCTCGCTAGCCGACACGGTTGCCGCCATGCGGTTTCTGATGGAGACTCCCGGCTGCTCCGGGCCGTACAACCTCACTGCGCCCGACCCGGTCACCAATGCCGAGTTCACCCGGATCCTGGCGAAGGCAGTCGGCCGGCCCGCGGTCCTTCCGCTGCCGGAGTTCGCCCTCCGAATCGGCTTGGGTCAGTCAGCCGAACGGGCCGTAGACAGCCTGCGCGTCGTGCCGGCGCGGTTGGTGGAGGCCGGTTTCGAGCACCAGCACCCGAATGCGCCGTCGGTCATCGCGGCCGCGCTGAAATGACGACAAACCGCCGCCTCAGCCGAACCGCCAGCCAGAGGCGTCCGGCGCGGGAACGAGTTCCGCTTGCCACGTCGCTTCCGCCAAGCCGTCCTTTTCCGCCTGCACAGCACCCTCGGAGTCGACGAGCTCATAAGGCGGCAGCCGGTCGGTGATCTGCAGAACGACCCGTCCGCCCTCCTGCGTGATCAACTCGGCAGTGACGACTTCGAAGGCCAGACCCTGCGTGTGCACTCCCGATTCCGCATACATCTGGAGCAGCTCGGCGTCGTCGGCGAGCACCTGGCTGGTCGGTGCGTATACCTCACACAGCGCTTCGGCATTGACTTCGTTGAACGCCTCGGCGCGCAGGGCGTACAGGCTTTGTACGACCTGGGTCCAGTCGCTGACCTCAGGTGGCGCTTCGGTGGGGGCTGGCTGCGGGCCGCCGCACAAGTCCACCGGGATGGCCGCCTCCCCAGGAGAGGTGAGCCGGTCGGCCTCGGGAAGAGTTTCCGGATCACCGTCGCCGCCCCACAGCTGCAAGCCCACAAACACCGCCCCGGCGAGGATGACCGGGATCGCCACCACCATCGCGATACGGGCGAGATCAACCCGGCGCAGGCGGCGTCGCCGGCGCCGCGGCTCCGGCTCGGCAGCCGGGGGTGCCGGCGGTGCGTCGATGGTCGCGGCCGGCGCAGATCCCGTGGCCGCAGCAGCGGGCGGTGTCGCCGCTGCGACGGACGCAGCCCGCCGAGCCGCCCGCCTGGTTCGCGTCGGCGGCGGCTCTGGAGTCACGACCTCAACGGTCGGAACCGCCACCGGGGCGGGTGACTGGCTCAGCGTCACGGGTTCGGGGTCGGCGAGCACGAACAGCGCGTTGGCCAGCGACTCCGCGCTCGGGCGCCGAGTCGGGTCGGGATGCATCGACTGGGCGAACGCGCTCTGCGTTGCGGGGGGGATTCCAGGCAGGATCGCCGCCTGTTGAGGGAGGTATCCGGTCAGCGCCCGGACGGCGACCGCGGCCAGCCCGAAGACGTCCGAACCCGGCTGAGGCGGGTAGCCGGCCAACACTTCTGGTGCGGCCATTCCGGCGGACTCGGCCGACTGTCCGGCGCCGAGCGTGCCGGTTCCAAGGTTGGCGAGCATGGGTCGGCCGTCGGCGGAGAACAACACGTTCGCGGGTGTGACGTGACCATGCACCAGACCCCGGGCATGGAGCTCGGCCAGCGCCTGCGCGATCGGCGCGCAGGTGGTCACGACCTCACCCGCGGGCAGCGTCCCTCGACTTGCCAGCAGGTCGTCCAGGCTGCCGCCGTCGGCGTGCTCCAGCACGAGAACCAGCGCTCCAGAGACGTCCACGACTCCGAGCAACGGCAGGATGTGCGGGTGGTCGACGGCTGTGAGCAGCGCAACCTCGCGGCGCGCTCGCTCCCGTGCGGCGGGATCTTCCAGCGGCAAGAGCCGCAGTGCGACCCGGTCCCCGGTGATGTCCTCGCGCCCGGCCCACACGGTCCCGTCGGCGCCAAGTGGCCAATCGACGGTGTAGCCCGGCACGTGCGCGGGGAACTCCATCCCCCTATCGTCGCAAATGCCGCCCCACCCGACGATGCCGGCTGTGAACGGTTGCCGTCGAACTCGACGCGTAGGGTGAAGAAGTGAGCTCGCCCGACGTGATCCACTACGACGGCCTGCAGCCGTACGAGGCAGCGTGGGCCGAGCAGCGGCGGCTTCATGCCGCCAGGGTGGCCGGAGAGATTCCCGACACCGTGATGCTGCTCGAGCACGAGCCCGTCTACACGGCCGGTAAGCGGACTGCGCCATCCGAACGCCCGTCCGCTGCGGCCGGAGCTCCGGTGATCGACGTCGACCGCGGCGGCAAGATCACCTGGCACGGCCCCGGACAGGTCGTGGGATATCCGATCGTGCGCCTTGCCGAGCCGGTCGATGTCGTCGCCTTCGTGCGTCAGGTCGAGCAGGTTCTGATCGACGTGTGTGCTGAGCTCGGGCTCGCGACCGGCCGGATCGAGGCGCCGGGCCGAAGCGGCGTGTGGGTCGGCGCCGACGAGCGTGGACCAGATCGCAAGGTGGCCGCGGTCGGCCTCCGAGTCGCCCAAGGCACGACCATGCACGGGTTCGCGCTCAACTGCGATTGCGACTTGGCCTGGTTCTCGCGGATCGTCCCCTGCGGCATCGCCGACGCCGGTGTCACGTCGTTGTCCGCTGAGCTGGGCCGCCCGGTGACGGTGGCGGAGACACTGCCATTGGTCGAGCGCCACCTGCCGGACCTGCTGGCACCGCCCCTCGCGGTCGCATCGACCGGCGTTGGTGCCGGGTAGGCTGACGCGGTGAGCGTCGCTGCGGAAGGCCGCCGACTTTTGCGCCTGGAGGTGCGCAACAGCGAGACGCCCATCGAGAAGAAGCCGGCGTGGATCAAGACGACGGCTCGCATGGGCCCCGAGTACCGGGAGCTGCACGCACTGGTCAAGCGAGAAGGCCTCCACACCGTGTGCCAGGAGGCCGGCTGCCCGAACATCTTCCAGTGCTGGGAGGACCGCGAGGCGACCTTCCTCATCGGCGGCGATCAGTGCACCCGTCGTTGCGACTTCTGCCAGATCGACACCGGCCGGCCCGAACCACTCGACCGCGACGAGCCGCGCCGGGTGGCGGAGTCGGTGCAGGCGATGGGCCTGCGCTATGCCACCGTCACCGGCGTCGCACGCGACGACCTCGACGACGAGGGGGCCTGGCTGTATGCCGAGACGGTCCGGGCCATCCACCGGCTCAATCCCGGCACCGGCGTTGAGATCCTCACACCGGATTTCTCGGGCAAGCCTGAGCTCCTCCAGCAGGTGTTCGATGCCGCACCCGAGGTGTTCGCTCACAACGTCGAAACCGTCCCGCGGATCTTCAGGCGCATCCGCCCCGCGTTCGGGTATGAGCGGTCGCTACAGGTACTCGCCACGGCGCGGGCCGCCGCCATGGTCACCAAGTCCAACCTCATCCTCGGCCTGGGCGAGACCCGGGACGAGATCTCCCAAGCGCTTCGCGATCTGCGCGACGCAGGGTGCGAACTCGTGACGATCACGCAGTACCTGCGCCCGTCCCCTCGGCACCACCCGGTCGAACGCTGGGTCAAGCCAGAGGAGTTCACCGCGCTTCAGGAAGAAGCCGAGGAGCTCGGGTTCGCCGGTGTCATGTCCGGCCCATTGGTGCGGTCGTCGTACCGGGCCGGGCGGCTGTACCGGCAGGCTGTGGCGGCGCGTCGATCGACGGTCGCGACGGGCTAGGCCCGCCGAACACCGCCGTCGAGACCGCTGGCGCGGAGCCGTACCCTAACGGGCATGGCCCGCAAGAGCAGCGACGAGAAGAGTGCCGCCGGCTCCAAGCAGGGCCGGCTCGCCCAGATCCGGCAGACCTACCGGATGGCCAAGAAGACCGACCCACGCATCGGATGGATCTGCGCCGCCGTCGTCCTGGCCGTCATCGTGATCATGGTGGGCGTCGGCGTGCTGGTGAAGCCCATCTGGCTATGGCCGATCATCGGGCTGCCGATGGCCCTGCTGGCGGGTGCCGTGGTCTTCGGGCGGAGGGCGGAGCGGGCAGCGTACCTGCAGATCGAGGGCCAGCCAGGAGCGGCGATGGCCGCACTGGGCACGCTGCGTCGCGGCTGGGACGTCACGCCCGTGGTCGCAACCAACAAGTACCAGGACGTCGTTCACCGCGCCGTCGGGCGGCCCGGAGTCGTGCTCGTCGGGGAAGGCACGTCGGCAAACCGGGTCGCCAACCTGCTGACCCAGGAAAAGCGCCGGCACGCCCGCGTCGTAGGCGAGGCACCGGTCCACGACATCGCCGTTGGCACCGAGCCGGATCAGGTTCCGCTTCGCCGCGTCGCGAAGCATGTGATGAAGCTGCCCCGCAGTCTTCGCCCAGCCGAGGTGACCGAACTTCGGTCGCGGCTACGCGCTCTGGGCACGCAGTCGGTACCGATGCCGAAAGGACCATTGCCGCGCAACGTCAAGGTCCCACGTGCTCAGATGCCGCCGCGCTGACTGGTCACCGCGGCTGAGGTAGGGTCCTGACGCTGCGTAACACGGGTGAAACATCTGGGACACGGCCGAGAAACGGCGTCGCCGTAACGTCCGAATGCGAGCTGATCCGGTCGACGCCGACCGGCGTACGAAACACGACGAGGTCCCGGCTGCGCGATGCCGGGCCGAGGAGGCTGGATGTTCAACAACGCCGACGAGCTGCTGGGCTACGTCCGGGACGAGGGCGTCGAGCTCATCGACGTACGGTTCTGCGACTTGCCGGGCGTCATGCAGCACTTCACCGTCCCCGCCAGCTCCTTCGACACCGACGCCGTCGAGGGCGGGCTCATGTTCGACGGGTCCTCCATCCGGGGATTCCAGGCGATCCACGAGTCGGACATGAAGCTGCTGCCGGATCCGAACACCGCATTCATCGACCCGTTTCGCGCGGTCAAGACGCTGGCCATGAACTTCTCGATCGTCGACCCGTTCACCGACGAGCCCTATAGCCGCGACCCGAGAAACATTGCTGCGAAGGCCGAGGGATATCTGAACACCAGCGGAATCGGCGACACTGCGTACTTCGGACCGGAAGCCGAGTTCTACGTGTTCGACGATGTCCGCTTCGAGACCAAGACCAACGCTGGTTACTACTACATCGACTCGATCGAAGGTGCATGGAACACCGGTCGCGAGGAAGTCGGCGGCAACCGGGGCTACAAGCCGCGCTACAAGGGCGGTTACTTCCCCGTACCACCCACCGATCACTTCGCCGACCTGCGCGACGCCATGGTGACCACACTGCTGGCGGTCAACATCCAAGTGGAGAAGGCCCACCACGAGGTCGGCACGGCCGGCCAGGCGGAGATCAACTACAACTACGACTCGCTGCTGCACGCGGCCGACAAGCTAATGCTCTACAAGTACATCCTCAAGAACGTCGCATGGCAAAACGGTCGGACGTTGACCTTCATGCCGAAGCCACTCTTCGGCGACAACGGCTCCGGGATGCACTGCCACCAGAGCGTGTGGAAGAACGGCTCTCCCCTGTTCTTCGACGAGCTCGGCTATGCGGGATTGTCCGATCTGGCCCGGTGGTACATCGGCGGACTTCTCGCGCATGCGCCCTCGCTAGCGGCCTTCACCAACCCGACCGTCAACTCCTACCACCGGCTAGTTCCGGGCTTCGAGGCGCCGGTCAACCTGGTCTACTCGCAGCGGAACCGTTCGGCCGCAGTGCGGATTCCGGTGACGGGCACCTCGCCCAAGGCAAAGCGCATCGAGTACCGTGTCCCGGACCCGGCGTGCAACCCGTACCTGGCATTCTCCGCGATGCTTATGGCCGGCCTGGACGGCGTCCGGAACAAGATCGAGCCGCCGGATCCGATCGACAAAGACTTGTACGAACTGCCGCCGGAGGAGCACGCGGCAGTGCAGCAGGTGCCGGCTTCGCTTTCTGAGGTACTTGTCGCTCTCGAGGATGATCACGAGTACTTGTACGAAGGCGGAGTCTTCACCGATGACCTCGTCGAGACCTGGATCGACTTCAAGCGCAGCAACGAGATCGACCCCATCCGGCTACGTCCGCATCCGCACGAGTTCGAGCTGTACTTCGACATCTAGGCACAACTAGGCTCCTGACCTGCGGATTTGCTCGGACGAAGATCGGCTGGTCCGCAAAGAGTCCGCACGAGCTGTCAGAACCCCTGCGACGACGGCTCGTGTGGACTCGTCGGCGACCCGGATCCGCGGGCCGATCCACAAGTCCTTCTCGAGCTCAGTGGTCGGCGGCGATGATGCTGCCCTAGCGCTCGACGCCGCGGAGGCTCCCGCTGACCTCCTCGCCCGGGTCATAGATAGCGCAAAGGACCACGCGGTCGCCGTCGAGCCAGCTCTCCTCGTTCGGGTGGAAGTAAGTGAAATCAAGCACTGATTCCTCATATGACAGCCCGACAAAGTTCTCGAACTCCCCGAAGCAGAATTCGTCTGCCTGCGCGAGTATCGCATCGTCGCCGGGAAAGTCCCCCTCGGGAAGGCTCACAGCGGCGAATATCTCCTCGCCGTGGGGCTCCGAGCATGGAACGACCGGGACGGTTAAGACGTCCCCCTCCGGGACTTGGACCATACAGTCGCCCACCTCGAGCTTGTAGACATCGACCTCTTCGGGCACGGTCGGTACGGTCGGCGCCGTCTCCTCATCCGTCGCCGGCGCGGAGGTCTCGACCGGTGGTGTAACCGTGTTCTCGGCCGCCGGCGAAGCTGTGTTATCGGTTCCCACCGATAGTTCCTCGTCCAGATTCGCGAACAGACCGACCAGGACCACCGCGCCGATGATCGATACGACCACCGCGATCGCGCTGGTGATGATTCCCCACAGCGCCATCGTGGCGTTGGTGGCTTCCCCTCGCTTGACGCGGCCACGACCGACGAAGCCGAGAATCAGGCCGATGATCCCGAGGATCGCGGCGACCCAAAAGAAAAAGGGGATAATGCCGGCGACCGCTCCGATGATCCCGAGAATCAAAGCGGCGATCCCCAAGCCATTCCGCGGAGCCTGTTGGACGCCAGGAGGAGGCTGGTAAGGGGAAGGAGACTGCGGAGGTTGTGGGAAATCAGACATAGCAGGTGCTCCCGTCCAGGAGAGCAAGGATGCTTGCATAAAATCCGCTGCGTGTCAGCGAACGAAGCTCCGCCAGCAGGGAACCCTAAGGGCTCGACCTTGCGACCTCCAACCCACCGGTCGCCAACGTGATCGCCGAGCTCGGCTTCGCGGTCAGCGGTAGTTCCAGCGCCATCGACAACCCGATGGACGCCACCGCCTGGATCGACGCCGACCTCACGGCCAGCCGGCATCGGCGAGTTCGTGGGCCCACGGCGGGTCGGCCCCGACGCGCTGGCAAGTGACCGCAGAGACGGCCGTCGCGAATTCGGTCGCCGCCGTCAGCAGGGAACGATTGGAGAGTTCGGCCCGGCCGAGTTCGCGTTGGTGCCACCACGCGACGAACCCGCCGCAGAACGAGTCGCCAGCACCGATCGTGTCCGCGATCGCCACGCGGGGCACCGCGACTCGCAGCTGGTCCGAGCCGGTGACGATCCGCACGTCGTTGGCGCCGTCGGTCAGCAGCACTACCTGAGGGCCATGACCCAGGATCTCCTCGGCGGCGGCAGGCGCGTCCCGGTTCGGGTACAGGTACTCAGCATCGTCGGTGCTGACCTTGACGACATCGGCGCGTCGGAGGATGCGCTCCAGCCGGCCGCGAGCGGCCGGATGAGTTTCGAGGATGGTCGGGCGGCAGTTCGGGTCGACGACGAGCAAGATGTCCTCAGGCAGGCTGGCTACCACGGTTTCCACCGAGGACGCCACCGGTTCCAGCACCAGGCCGAGCGTTCCGACGTACAGGATCCGCGGCGCCTTCTCCGCGACCACAGCCCGGGCCTGGTTGGCGCTCAGCTCGGCCGCGGACGTTCCATCGACGTAGAACAAGTACGAGGCTGCGCCGGCCTCGTCGAGCCAGGCGAGGGCAAGTGTCGTCGGCGAATCGGTCGACGGCGCCGATGAGTCGTCGACGTGCGATTCGACCAGGTTCTCGCGTAGCAGCTGTCCGAACCCGTCAGTGGACAGCGAGCCGAGGTAGGCGCAGGTCTCCCCCAGCCGCGCGATCGTGCGGGCGACGTTGAACGGCCCACCGCCGGGAACGGCTCTGAATGACCCGTTCCCGGCGGGCACCATGTCGATCAGGCTCTCGCCCACGACGACGATCACGGCAGGTCGCTCCTTCGCCAGCGATGTCTTCGGACACGTTGTCAGATTTGCCTTCCGGTGTCTCGTCGGCAGCGACCGGCGCCATGATCAACGGAGGCTAGGGTGCAGCCCGTGCGGTTGATGACCTGGATGGTGTCGACGCACTCGGTCACCGTCCGACCACCTCGTTCCATGGCCGAGGCGGGCGAAGGCTGACCTACACTCCGGCCGCATGTCGTCGGAGTCCGACGGGCATCATGACGAACCGCCCGGCCGCCGGGCACGGGAGTGGATCGTCGAGCAACTCGATCGCGCCGGCCTGCGCAGCGTCGGGCAGATGGGCGAGCCGCGCGTGCGGCCCTGGTCGATCGTGATCCAGGTCCCGACCGACGGCAGCGCGGTCTGGTTCAAGGCCAACCGAGCTCAGACCGTCTACGAACCGGCTCTCGCCAACGTCCTCGCCCGCCACGCAGCTGACGTCGTGTTGACACCCATCGCGACTGATCTCGACCGAGGATGGTCGCTGCTCCCGGACGGTGGACCGATCCTGCGGAGCTTTTCCGACGACGCCGTGCTCGGACACTGGGAGCGGGTTCTCCCGGCATACGCCGATCTCCAGCAGCAGCTCACGGTTCGAGTGGGTGAGCTGACCGCTGGAGGTGTTCCGAACGAGCGGCCGGAACGCCTGCCGGAATTATTCTCCGAACTGCTGGACAAGACCGAGGTCCTCTTCGTCGAGGAGCCGGACGGACTCAGCCCGGAGGAGTTCGCCCAGCTGCGCCGGTTCAGGCCTGCTCTCGCGGCGCGGTGCGACATCCTCGCCGCAAGTGGGATTGCGCCGACCATCGACCACGGCGACCTGCACGACGGCAACATCTTCGTCCAGGACGACCGGTACGCGATCTTCGACTGGGGAGATGCCAGTGTGACCCACCCGTTCGCGTCACTGCTGGTGACGATGTCCGCACTCGGTGCGAGATACCAGGTCGCCTCCGACGCTCCGGTCCTGCAGCGGCTGCGCGACGCGTACCTCGAGCCCTGGACCGGCCAGTTCAGCCGAGCCGAGCTCGTCGAGCTGGCAGCCCATGCGGTCTCCGTCGCGCCCGTCAACCGGGCGCGGTCCTGGGAGCGAGCGCTGAGCGCCATACCGCCGGCCGAGCGCGGCGAGTATCGCGAAGCCGTGCCGGGGTGGCTGCGGGAGCTGATCGACGCACCCGCGACTGGTCAGCCGTCACCGTAGAAAACCCGCTCGACGACGGCTCGGGAGTGGCGGGCGACCCGCCGGTATTCCTCGACGAACGCGGCCACCTCCCCCGGGCGGTATCCCAGAACGCGGGACACGGCGGCCAACGTACGCGGATCACGCGGCAAGGCGTCCGACTGTCGGCCTGTCACCAGCACGACAGCGTTGCGAATCGACGTCGCCATCCGCCAGGCTGCCAGCAGCACAGATCGATCACCGGCCGTGAGCAGGCCCGCGTCAGCGGCGGCCTCGAGCGCGTCTGGGGTCCGCGTGGTGCGAAGACCCTCGATCGTTGCGGCATGCCTGAGCTGCAGCAGCTGGATGGTCCACTCCACGTCGGACAGTCCGCCAGGGCCGAGCTTGAGATGGGTGGACGGATCGGCGCCGCGCGGCAGCCGCTCGGACTCGACCCGGGCCTTGATCCGGCGCACCTCGCGCACCTGCGGGTCGGTCAGTTCGTCGGCCGGCCAGCGGATCGGGTCGGCCACGTGGAAGAACCGCTCGAGCAGCGCAGGCGGACCGGCCAGCGGCGCGGCTCGGAGCAATGCCTGCCGTTCCCACACCTCGCTGCGACGTTCGTAATGGGAGGCGTAGGCGGCGATCGTGCGCACCAGCGGTCCCTGCCGGCCCTCCGGCCGAAGGTCGGCGTCGAGGGGCAACGCCGGCTCGGGTGAGGGCAGTGCCATCAGCCGGCGCATCTCGTTGGCGACCGCCAAGGCGTCCCCCGTCGCGTCCTGGTCGTCGGCCCCGTCGAGTGGTTCGTGCACGAACAACACGTCCGCATCGGACGCATATCCCATCTCGTGACCGCCCAGGCGGCCCATCGAGATGACGGCGACCTGGGTCACCAACGGTTCACGACGCTCCGCCTCGATCGCGCGCACCGCCGCCTCAAGCGCCCCGGCGAGAGTGGCTTCCGCGACGGCGGTCAACGCCTCCCCGACCCGTTCGGTGGGCAGCAGGCCGACGAGGTCGGCGGTCGCCACCCGCACCAGCTCACGACGGCGCATGGCCCGGACCGTCTCGGCGGCCGCTACGGGATCGTCGTGCCGGGTGACACCGGCGAGCACCTCGGCCTCGAGGGGCTCGCGGCTTCGCGGCACCAGCTCGGCATCGTCGCCGAACATGGTGACCGCGTCCGGCGCTCGCACCAGGAGCTCGGTCGCAAACCGGCTCGATGCGAGCACCTTGGCCATCCGCTCGGCCGCCGCGCCTTCGTCCCGCAGCAGCCGCAGATACCACGGGGTCTCCCCGAGTGCGTCACTCACCCGCCGGAACCCAGCCAGCCCCGCATCCGGTTCCGCCGCGTCGGCAAACCAGCCCAGCATGACCGGCAGCAACGTCCGCTGGATCGCCGCGCGACGCGTCACGCCGCTGGTCAGAGCTTCGAGATGGCGCAGCGCACCGGCCGGGTCAGCGTACCCGAGCGCCTCCAGCCGTTGGCGGGCCGCATCGGGGGTCAGTCGGGCCTCGTCGCCCGGCAGCCGCGCCACGGCGGTCAGAAGCGGGCGATAGAACAGCTTCTCGTGCAGCCGACGGACCTCCCAGGCGTTCCGTCGCCAGGTCTCGAGGAGCTCGCGGACCGGCTCGCGCATGCCCAGCGAACGACCGAGCCGGCGCAGCTCGTCGTCGGACTGAGGGACGACGTGGGTCCGGCGGAGCCGCTCGAGCTGGATGCGGTGCTCGAGCGTGCGCAGGAACCGGTACGCCTCGTCCAGCACTGCGCCGTCGTCACGGCCGACGTAGCCGCCAGCAGTGAGGTCGGCCAGCGCTGTGAGCGTGGTCCCGGACCGCAGCGATTCGTCGGCACGCCCGTGCACGAGCTGGAGCAGCTGGACAGCGAACTCCACGTCGCGCAGCCCGCCCGGGCCGAGCTTGAGCTGGCGATCGGCTTCGCCGGGGCGAATGTGCTCGACGATCCGCCGGCGCATCGCCCGGACGTCGTCGACGAACCCATCGCGGTCGGCCGCGCTCCAAATCAGCGGCCGCACCTGGTCCAGGTATGCCGCACCGAGCCGCATGTCGCCTGCTATCGGTCGGGCCTTGAGCAGCGCTTGAAACTCCCACGTCTTGGCCCAGGTCCGGTAATAGGCGACGTGGCTGGCCACGGTACGAACCAGCCGGCCGGACCGCCCTTCTGGCCGCAACGCGGCATCGACCGGCCAGATGGTGCCCTCGGCAGTGTGGTCGGAGCAGGCGCGCATCATCGAGGAGGCCAGCTCGGTCGCGGCGCGCATGGCGGCGGCCTCGTCAGCGTCGGCCGCCGGCTCCGCGACGAAGATCACGTCCACGTCGGAGACGTAGTTCAGCTCGCGGCCGCCGCATTTGCCCATCCCGATCACGGCCAGCCGGCACGACGCGGTGTCCGGCGGCATGCCGGCCCGGGCGATGGCCAGGCCGGCGTCCAGAGTCGCCGCCGCCAGATCCGCCAGCTCGGCCGAGACGGCCGTCAGGTCGAGACCATCCGCCAGGTCGAGCGCCGCAATCTGCAACACCTGGCGTCGGTACGCGACCCGCAGCGCGTCGAGCTGCGCGCCCGAGGCCACGGGTATCTGCGTCGGCAGGGTCGGCGCCGACCGCACGAAGCATGGTGGCTCGCAGCTCTCCTGCATCGGGACGGCGGTCCGGTTCGAGGGCGACCAGGTCGCGCCACTGCTCCGGATGGCGAACCAGGTAGTCGGCCAGTGCCGTGGACAGACCCAACACGGCCGCAAGCCGCCCCAGCAGTCGTTCGTCGCCGGACAACGCCGCGACGAGTTCCGTCCGGTCGTCGACGGCGTCGAGCAATCGGCCCAGCGTCACCAGGGCGCGGTCCGGGTCGGCGGAACGTCCTACTGCCGCCAGTAACGTGTCGTCCAATGCGACGTCGGCCAGGCCGGTCCGGTCCAGCTCCCGGGCCGCTGAGGCAGCGTCGGCGAATCCGGCCCGGGCCAGCCACCCCACCCTGCTCGGCGACCGCCCGGTCGAGTCCACGGTGCGAACCTACCTGCGCGAGCCGGCCACCACTTCGGCGAATCGGTGGGCCAGGATGGCCCCGGCCGACGCCACGTCGTCGTCACGCTCGGCCAGCTCAGCCGTGACCGCGCGGGTGTCGACTTCGGGCAGGTCCTCCGCCCAGCCGCGGAACGTCGGCAGCGACACCTCCGGGTGGAACTGCACACCCCAGGCCCGTGCCCCCACCCGGAAGGCCTGGTGCCGGTACATGTCCGACCCCGCCAGCCACGTCGCGCCGGCGGGCAGCCGGGTCACGGCATCAGCGTGCAGGCTGGGGCCCGGGAACGGGTCAGGCAGCCCGGCGCACAGCACGTCCGAGGCGGCCTCCGCTCGCCAGCAGACGTCGATGACGCCGCACTCTCGGCCAGGCGCCGCACCCACGTCCACCGTTCCGCCGCAGGCAACCGCCAGTAGCTGCGCTCCCAGGCAGATGCCAAGCGTCGGCGCGCCGGCCGACACCGCCCCAGACAGCAACTCGCGGGTTGCGGGAAGCCAGGGCGCGATGTCGTCGTCATGTGCCGACATGGAACCGCCCAGCACGAGCAGTCCGTCCGCCGGCGACGACGGCACGTCCTCACCCTTGTATGGCCGGACCACCACGAGATCGAGCCCGGTGAGCCAACGCTCGAACCGGTCGAGCGGGCAGCCGGGCTCGTGCTCGATGACGAGCAGAGTGCTCACAACACGGGCAGCATACGGTCCCGCTCGTATGCGGTGACCTGGCGACGGTAGTCGTCCCATTCGGCGCGCTTGTTGCGTAGGAAGAACTCGAACACGTGCTCACCGAGCGTCTGCGCCACGAGCTCGGAACCCTCCATCACCCGGATCGCCTCGTCCAAAGACGAGGGCAGCGGGTTGATGCCGACTGCCCGGCGTTCCCGCTCGGTGAGGGCCCACACGTCGTCTTCGGCGCCGGGTGGCAGGTCGTACCCCTCGGCAATGCCTTTGAGCCCCGCAGCGAGCAACACCGCGTAGGCGAGGTACGGGTTGCAGGCAGAGTCCAGCGCACGGAACTCGGCCCGGGTGGACTGGCCTTTCCCCGGCTTGTACATCGGAACCCGCACCAGGGCTGACCGATTGTTGTGCCCCCAGCACACGTAGGCCGGTGCTTCACCGCCACCGGCCAGCCGCTTGTACGAGTTGACCCATTGGTTGGTGACTGCCGTCAGCTCGGGGGCGTGTTCGAGCAGCCCGGCGATGAATGACCGGCCGGTCTTGGACAGCTGGTACTGCGCGCCGGCCTCGTGGAACACGTTGCTGTCACCCTCGAAGAGCGACAGGTGGGTGTGCATGCCCGAACCGGGATGCTGGGTGAACGGCTTGGGCATGAACGAGGCGTAGACGCCTTGGGAGAGCGCGACCTCCTTGACGACCACCCGGAAGGTCATCAGGTTGTCTGCCGTGGTCAGCGCGTCGGCATAACGCAGGTCGATCTCCTGCTGGCCAGGCGCCCCCTCGTGATGACTGAACTCGACCGAGATGCCCATATCCTCCAGCATCGTGATCGCTTCGCGCCGGAAGTCGTGCGCGATTCCGTGCGGTGTGTGGTCGAAGAACCCGCTGGCGTCGACGGGCTCGGGCTCGGCTCCCCGCTTCGGCGGCTCCTTGAACAGGAAGAACTCGATCTCCGGGTGTGTATAGAAGGTGAAGCCCAGCTCAGCGGCTCGGCCGAGCGTCCGCTTGAGCACGTGCCGGGGATCTGCATAGGACGGTGAGCCGTCGGGCATCAGGATGTCGCAGAACATCCGTGCGGTCCCGTGCGAGTCCGCGCGCCAGGGCAACACCTGGAACGTCGACGGATCCGGCCGGGCGAGCATGTCCGCCTCGTACACCCGCGCGAAGCCTTCGATCGCCGATCCGTCGAACCCGATCCCCTCGGCGAAGGCAGCTTCGAGTTCGGCCGGCGCCACCGCCACCGACTTGAGGAAGCCGAGCACGTCGGTGAACCACAGTCGGACGAACCGGATATCTCGCTCTTCGAGGGTGCGGAGGACGAACTCTTGTTGCTTGTCCATGACGCCGAGTCTGGCCGAGCCAGGTTACGTGCGGGTTTCCACCCCCCCGGGCCGCGCGTCAGCCGCCCATCACCAGGCTTGCCGGGACATCACGAGGCATGCTGGCCTGCTGACCTATGGGCACGGGTGGTGAACGTGGTCATTCCGACGGGGGCTAGCGCGAGTCGCGGCGGTCGAACGCGTTGTCGACGGCGTCCCGGACGTCGGAGACCTTGTCGGTGAACCAGTCCCACGGGTTGTCGATGAAGCGCGGCTCGGCGCTCAACGTCTCGTCTTCGTCGCCGAGCCGGCCGAACCGGTGACCACACTGGGGACAGGACCATTTCGGGGCGTCGGCGTCGATCACACAGCCGGCCAGCACGTACTCGTTTAACTCTCCGGGCAGGGGTGTCGCGTAGCCGTAGAGGATCGGTTTAGGGGTTGTCCCGCACACTGGACACGGTGGCCGTTCTATTGGCATGCCGACAACGGTAGGCCGCTCGCTGGCTCGCCGCACGCAGCAGGCCGCATGGCCGGTCGCGGCAGCCGTACGCTCAGGACGTGCCGCAGATCCGTATCGCCCTTGCTCAGGTCAACCCCACCGTCGGGGCGCTGGAGGCCAACGCCGACCTGGTGGTGCGGTTCACCGCACACGCCGCGGACCGCGGCGCACATCTGGTGGCGTTCCCGGAGATGGGCCTGACCGGATACCCCGTCGAAGACCTCGCGCTCCGTGGATCCTTCGTCGAGGCTTCCCGCCGGACTCTGTCAACGTTGGCCGCTCGGCTCGCAGCAGAAGGGCTCGGCGAAGTTGCGGTCGTCGTCGGGTATCTGGACCGTGACGATGACGCAGCCCACACGCAGCGGCTCGGCCGGCCCAAGGGATCACCGCAGAACACCGTCGCCCTCCTGCACCAGGGACGGGTGATCACCACCCAGGCGAAGCACCACCTGCCGAACTACGGAGTCTTCGACGAGTTCCGGCACTTCGTCCCGGGCGACCATCTAAGCATCGTGCGGCTGCACGGGATCGACGTGGCGTTGGCGATCTGCGAGGACCTCTGGCAAGAGGGCGGACCGGTCGCTGCGACCCGGGCGGCGGGTGCCGGCCTGCTCGTCGTGGTCAATGGTTCGCCCTACGAGCGCAACAAGGACGACGTCCGCCTCGATCTGTGCCGGCGACGCGCCGCCCAGGCGGGTTGCGTCCTCGCCTACGTCAACATGGTCGGCGGCCAGGACGAGCTGGTCTTCGACGGCGACTCGCTCGTGGTCGGTGCTGACGGAGCAGTCCTGGCTCGGGCGCCGCAGTTCGAGGACGGCTGCCTGACCGTCGACCTGGAGCTTCCGGCGGCGACGGCCGCCGGACCCGCAGTCGGCGAGATAGCTCATGAGTACGCGGCGGACTACCTGGTGCGACGGAGCGTGCTGTCGACGGAGTGGCTGGCGCCGTACACACCCGAGCCGGCCGGAGTGGCGCCGCGGATCTCCGACCAGGGTGAGGTCTACGCCGCAGTCGTCACCGGCCTGCGCGACTACGTGCGCAAGAACGGCTTTCGGTCTGTGGTGTTCGGCTTGTCCGGCGGAATCGACTCGGCGCTGGTCGCCGCGATCGCCTGCGACGCGATCGGCGCCCAGAACGTGTACGGGGTGTCGATGCCCAGTACCTACTCGTCCGAACACTCCAAGTCCGACGCGCGGGACCTCGCCGAACGCACCGGACTGCGGTTCTCGACGATCCCGATTGCTTCCATGGTGAGGGCGTTTCTCCACAACATGGAGCTCACCGGCCTGGCCGAGGAAAATCTGCAGGCACGGGTACGGGGAGTCACGCTGATGGGTCTGTCCAACCAATACGGGCATCTTGTTCTCGCGACGGGCAACAAGAGCGAACTCGCAGTCGGCTACTCCACGATCTACGGCGACGCCGTCGGCGGCTACGCACCGCTGAAGGACGTGCCCAAGACGCTGGTCTGGGAACTGGCCCGGTGGCGGAACGCAGCCGCGCAGGAAAGCGGCAAGATACCGCCAATCCCACAGGGGTCGATCGACAAGCCGCCGAGCGCCGAGTTGCGCCCCGGCCAGCTCGACGCCGACTCGCTACCCGACTACGCCGTCCTGGACGACGTGCTCGACGACTACGTCGAACAAGACCGCGGCTCGGCCGACCTGGTTGCCGCTGGCTTCGATTCCGAACTGGTCCGCCGGGTCATCAAAATGGTCGATGCCGCCGAGTACAAGCGCCGGCAGTATCCACCCGGCCCGAAGATCACTGCCCGCAACTTCGGCCGCGACCGCCGGGTTCCCATCACCAGTTCGTGGCAGGAACCCGCCCGCTGAGCTGGCCGCTGATGCACCCTGGGTTCGAGAAGGCGCCCGGCGTCACCTGATCGCGGGTGAACAGTCGACTGCTGGCCGTCAGACGCCTTCGCGGCGGCCGGACTCGGCGATCGACTCCGGTTCCTCCCGCGGCATGAGCACGTGGGTGTGCAGCGCCCACGCCGCCACACCACCGAGGAGCGGCCCGATCAGCCAGGCCAGGGTGCCGCCCCACACGCCGCCCACCAGCGCCGGGCCGAAACCGCGTGCAGGGTTGAGGGCACCGCCTGTGAATGCGCCGATGGCCAGGATGCCAGCGGTGATGGTCAGGCCGATCGCGAACGGGTACACCGACGCCGGCGCGCGCCGATCGACGACGGTGCCGTACACCACAAGAACCAGGAAGAAAGTGGCGATCATCTCAAGCACGATGCCGACGAGGACGTTTATGTCGGGAGCCAAGGTCGGCGTTCCGATGGCCACCGCCTCACGGTTTAAGGTCAGCAGCACCACCACTGACGCGATGACCCCGCCGAGCAGCTGCGCCGCCCAGTACACACCCGCCATCGGTAGGTCAATCTTGCGGCCGAGAAACAGACCCAGGGTGATGGCGGGGTTGAAATGCCCACCCGACACGTGCCCAAGCGCCGCGACCATCACCGCAATCGCGAGGCCGTGCGCCAAGGCGATGCCGGTGAGATCGGCTGCGCTGTCGATGGCCATGATGCCGATGAAGCACAGCGCGAACACCCCGAGCGCTTCTGTGACGGCATTACGGATCCACGTGTCCGGCATGGGCGAACTCCGATCGGTCGAGCGTCAATTCCGGCCCAGGCTAGCCCTCCCTCCGTAGCGACCGCAGTACCCCTGGATCGACGTGTGTCGACGCCCGACAGGTCGCGATGACGGCGGAACGTGCGAGGATCGGTGGTGTCAGGGGACCTGTCCGAGGCCTCGAGACATGAGGAGTTCCGATGACCCAGGAGTCGGCGCCACTCTACGGCGGACAGCTCTCGCGTCGCGTGACGATCCGCGACCTGAAAATGGCCAAACAGCGCTCGGAGCGCTGGCCCATGCTCACCTCGTACGACATGTACACCGCCGAGATATTCGACGAAGCCGGCATTCCCGTGCTGCTGGTCGGCGATTCGGCGGCCAACAACGTCTACGGACACGCCGACACCCTTCCGGTCACCGTCAACGAGCTCATCCCGCTGGCCCGGGCTGTCGTGCGATCCACCCGGCGGGCACTCATCGTCGGCGACCTACCGTTCGGTTCGTACCAGCTCGGCCCCGAACAGGCGCTCGAAACGGCTATCCGGTTCATGAAGGAGGCCGGCGTCCAAGCGGTCAAGCTCGAAGGCGGAGTACCGGTGGCGCCCGCGGTGCGGAGGATCGTCGATGCGGGCATCCCGGTCATGGGCCATGTCGGCTTCACCCCGCAAAGCGTCAACGCGTTGGGTGGTTACCGGGTCCAGGGCCGTGGCGAGGACGGCCCGCGGGTGCTCGGAGCGGCCAAGGCTCTCGAGCGCGCTGGGGCATTCTCCGTGGTGCTGGAAATGGTCACGAGTGAGGTGGCGCGAGAAGTCACCAGCGCGTTGTCTGTCCCCACGATCGGCATCGGAGCGGGGCCTGACTGCGACGCTCAAGTGCTGGTCTGGCAGGACATGGCGGGCCTGCGCACCGGCCGCCTGCCCAAGTTCGTCAAGACCTACGGCCATCTCCGCGGCACCCTGCTGGAGGCGACCAAGGCGTTCGCGTCCGACGTCGTCTCCGGTTCGTTCCCCGACGACGAGCACTCCTACCGCTGAGCGGACCCGTCCTCGCCCCAGGCGTCCTCGGCCTGCTCTCGCGCGTCCCACTCCGCAGTCCGCGCACGGGCACGATCCAAAGCGCCCTCAGCCTCCTGCTTCGTCGCGTAGGGTCCCATCCGGCGGTAGTTCGGGCAGCCGTCTTCCTCTTCCACCTGCTCGTGGTCGAGACACCAGTAATACGCCTCGCTCACCGAGTCGCCTCCTCTCCCGATCCTCGTACCCCACGATCTTGATGGTCGCACTCGGACCCTCGCTCGTTCCTCGCTCGGGCTCCTCGTCGCTCCATAGACTCCCCACCATGCCACTCGTCGTCCCCGGCCAGGTCTCGCCCACGCGGGAGGTTCCACCCCAGATCGCGCGACCGGAGTACGTCGGCCGGGTCCGTGCTGACCGGGATGGATCCGCTGAGGCCAAGGATCTGGACACGATCAAGCGAATGCGAATCGCCGGCCGGCTCGCCGCCCAGGCCATGGTGGAGGTGGCGCGCCACATCCAGCCTGGTGTCGCGACCGATGACCTCGACCGGGTCGGACACGAGTTCCTATGCGACCACGGCGCCTACCCATCCACCCTCGGTTATCCCGGCTCCGGCCGCGGGCCAGCATTCCCGAAGTCGTTGTGCACGAGCGTCAACGAGGTGATCTGCCACGGCATCCCGGACTCGACCGTCCTGCACGACGGCGACATCGTCAACATCGACATCACCGCTTACTTCGACGGAGTCCACGGCGACACCGATGCGACCTACCTGGTCGGGAACGTCGACGAGGAATCGCGGCTGCTGGTCGAACGGACTCAGGAGGCGATGCTGCGAGGTGTGCGTGCAGTCGCACCCGGTCGGCCCCTCAACGTCATCGGCCGCGTCATCGAGTCATACGCGAGACGGTTCGGGTACGGCGTGGTGCGCGACTTCACCGGTCACGGTATCGGCACCGCGTTCCATTCCGGTCTGGTCGTCCCGCACTACGACGACCCGTCCGCGACGACGGTGCTCGAGCCAGGCATGACGTTCACCATCGAGCCGATGCTCAATCTGGGCACCCACGAGTGGCGCATGTGGGACGACGGCTGGACCGTCCTCACCAGAGATGGCCGCCGGTCGGCTCAGTTCGAGCACACCGTGCTCGTCACCGACAGCGGCGTCGAGATTCTCACCCTCCCCTGAACCCGCCGGCTCCGGCTGCCGTTCCGACGATCTTGCGACATCTGCGGCGCTACGAGCGCCAAACTGACTCATGATCCCGCTCGCGCGACGCCTTGCGGAGCGGCTGATGTCGCCACTTCCCGGTATCGGCGGAGCACCAGCTCGGCAATCGCCGGATGAGGCAGCAGCGGTGGAGTGACGACGTCGGCGCCGGCGTCGCGAAGCTGGTCGTGGAAGAACCCAGGGGCCAACAGGTAGGTGGCGATCGCCACCCGGCGGCCTTCGCTCTGCAGCCGCGCGACAGCTGCGTCCACGCGCGGCTCGGCTGCCGAGGCGTATGCCGGGACAACCGTCTGGCCGAGCCGCTCGGCAAGGTCGCTCGCCATGCGCTCAACATCGGCAACCGCTCTCGGGTCCGAGGAACCTGCGGCGGCCAGCACTACTGCCTGGCCCTGGGAGACGACAGCGGCGTCGAGGCGCTCAAAGAGCACATCAACCAGTACCGGGTCTGGACCCAACGCCGCGGCCATACGAACCCTGGGTCCGGCCGCGGCGACCGCCGCAGCGATGTCGACGTGGACGTGATAGCCGGAGGAGAGCAGCACCGGCACGACCACGGCCGACCCGATATCGCGTAACACGTCGGACAACTCGGGCTGTTGAACGTCGACGTATGCCTCGACCATGCGCAGCCCCGCTTGCGCGGCTGCCACCGCGGCTTGGAGCTCGGCCACGGCTTGCCGGCCGGCATGGTCGCGGGTGCCGTGGGAGCACGCCACCAGAGCCGGCGATGCGTCCTGCACGACACCAGCATGCCCGCCCCCCGTGTGAGCCCGGACAACAGCTCCCAGATGTGCTGGTTGTGGTCGCGGTCGTCGGGAATGCTGTTCCCATGGCCAAAGGCGGCACCAGGCGGGGCTTCGGAATCGACATCGGCGGCAGCGGCATCAAGGGCGCGCCGGTCGATCTACCACAAGGGGAGTTCGCTGCCGAGCGGGTGCGGATCGAAACACCGGAAGTGTCCAATCCGGAGAACGTCATCGACGTCGTCCTGGAGGTGCTGTCGAAGTTCGACTGGGATGCGCCGTTCGGGTGTGCTTTCCCGGGAGTCGTCCACCATGGCGTGATCCGCTCGGCGGCGAATCTCGACAAGTCCTGGATCGGGGTCGATCTCGCCTCGGAGCTTCGGCGACGAACCGGCCAGCCCGCCGTCGTTGTCAACGATGCCGACGCTGCAGGCGTTGCCGAGGGTCGGTTCGGTGCCGCGAACGGCATCGACGGAACGGTGGTCATCACCACCTTGGGGACCGGCATCGGCAGCGCCGTTTTGCTCGACGGGGCCTTGCTGCCGAACACGGAGTTCGGTC
Organism: uncultured Actinomycetota bacterium; assembly: GCA_963819885.1. Classification (GTDB taxonomy): domain Bacteria; phylum Actinomycetota; class Actinomycetes; order Jiangellales; family Jiangellaceae; genus JACVRX01. The sequence continues at coordinate 320,784 of CAWFXV010000024.1, forward strand.
ACATCTATCTCCCCGGAGGCAAGGAGGCTGAGGTCTACGCCGCTGCGTCGGCGCGCGAGGAGAACCATCTCTCCTGGTCCAAGTGGGCGAAGCGACTGCAGAAGTACTACTCGCACCTCGAGTTCATCCTCTCCCCCGAGCTGTTCGTCGTCGGCGGCGGCGTGAGCAAGAAAGCCGACAAGTTCCTGCCACTGCTGGACCTGCAGACGCCGATCGTGCCGGCCGAGCTGCGCAATGATGCGGGAATCATCGGGGCGGCGATTCTCGCCGTCGAAGGCTCCCCGGAATAACGAAGGCGCACGCGCGTAGAATGGATCACGGACGAGTTGGCCGGGCGGCCGCGGCGGCACCTCCGGGTTTCGCCGAGGAAAGTCCGGACTCCACAGGGCAAGGTGGTGGGTAACGCCCACCCGGGGCGACCCGCGGGACAGTGCCACAGAAAGCAGACCGCCAGGTGCTTCGGCACCCGGCAAGGGTGAAACGGTGGTGTAAGAGACCACCAGCGCCCGGGGTGACCCGGGCGGCTCGGCAAACCCCACCTGGAGCAAGGTCAGACAGGGAGCGTTCGAGGGCGGCCCACCCGAGCTCCCGGGTAGACCGCACGAGGCCGTCGGTAACGGCGGTCCTAGATGGATGGTCGCCGGTCCGGTTTCGCCGGGCGCACAGAATCCGGCTTACAGGCCAGCTCGT
>CAWFXV010000025.1:0-109550 GCA_963819885.1 uncultured Actinomycetota bacterium
CCCTGACCAGAGGACGGAGTGAACCGCCCCGGGACACACCACAGTCTCCGGAAACTCCGGGGCCGTTCACGACGTCGACAGCCGTCAGTGTGCCGAAGGAGATCGCGACCGCCCCCAGGGGGTGAGTGCGGCGCCACCACAAGGGAGCAAGGACCACAAACACGGCGGCGAGCACCAGCGGGCGCGACGTTAGGTCCTCGCGGAGCACCGCCTCCACCACCGACCACGCCAGGAGCACCGCGACGAGCGCCCCGTCCCGCCACACCCGCCGCGGGGGTTCGCCGGTCGAGGCTCATTCCACAACGAGCGCAGCGCCTTCGTCACCATCTGTCCAGCGTAGGGACAGCGCGGCAGCGGCGGATCAGCCGAAAGCACGAGAGAGAGACCATGCCATCGGCCAGGCGAACTCCAGCCTCCGGGCCGATGTGCCCGCCGCCGGGCTCAGCGATCGTGGACCTACCGATCCTCACCACAACAACGGAGCCCATGATGAGAACACGTCAACCCACCACCACCACACTGGAAGACCAGCGGATCCCGGTGAGAGCCAAGCTCGCCGCAGCGTGGACAAGCTTCATGTTCCTGTACGTCTACGTGGACATTCTCGCCTTCTTCAGGCCCGGCGTCATCGATGACATCCTCGCCGGCATCGTCTGGGAGTTCGACATCACCCAGACCTTTGTGACCACGGCGCTGACCCTCATGGCCATCCCGATCCTCATGGTCGTGCTGTCGATGACGCTGCCCGCCCGGGCGAACCGCATCATGAACCTCATCGTGGCCTCGGTCTACGTCCCCGTCTCGGCATTCAACGCGGTGGGCGAGTCCTGGACGTACTTCTACGGCCTTGGCGTCGCACTGGAAGTGATCGTTCTCGCCCTCATCCTGCGGTACGCCTGGACCTGGCCCCGCACCGCACCGTCGGCGACCATGGCGACCATGGCGACCAGCCCGGACCGTGAAACCGTTCGCGCCCAGCAGCAAGCGTGAACCCAAGAGCAGTCCCCGTCCTGTTCGGAGCCATCTGCCTCGGTGCCGCGGTGTGGGCCTCCTGGCGGTGGGACACCAAATACCACTGGGACGTCGCGTAGGGGCCTTCCAAGGCCCCTACCGGCAGGTCAGGTCATCGGATGCGCACACAGGCCCACCGCATCGTCGACACCGACCCCAAGCGCGGCAACGTCGTCGTCCGCGTCACTGCCACCCGCCACGACGAGCCGACGTATCAGGTCCGCCAGTCCCCACCGAACACCCAGGAGGTCCCCGGCCATGATCACCACACCAACCGTGTCCGGGAAACCGGGTCAGGCTCCCACGGGCCTATCCTGCGATCTGTACCCACTAATCGGCTCTCACAGCACCTGGACCGATCCTCGGGGTCCCGTCAGCCGACCTTTGGACGACGACTCGCGGCTGTGTTCCGTCGCGTTAGATGTTTGTGCAGCTCAGGCGCACTTTCGGCGTTCCCGCAGGTCACGGAAATGTCCGGAGTCATGTTCCGGCATACAGGCCAGCCCGTCGTCGCCCACATGGCCGTGACCTGCCGTTATGTCATAGGCCCACTTCGTCAGTTCGCGCAGAGTCTGCAGGAAGAACGCACTCACCTCGGCGCGAGTGCGGTCGTCACTGTCTGGCCGCACGGGCGAGTCGGTGTCCAACGTCTGCGCTGCGCTCGCGTGGCCGAGCCTCGCCTGCACGACCACGACGCTCTCCCCATGCCGGATCAGCAGGGATGCGTAGAAGGCCGCAGGTTGTGGAACCCGGTCCCAAGCGGCGCCAGGAACGGCTCATGGCCAACCACGGCGACCAGCTGCCGATCCTGGAATTGAACCGGCAGCCGTGGGCCGCTGGTTGACCGGCTCGCGCTCCGGCGTCAGAACAGTGACCGCCTCAGGGGTAGCGATAGTTGGACAATTCGCCCTCGAGCCGCAGGTAGCGCTCCTCGAGCTCCTCGCTTTTCGACTGCCGTGGCGCGGCCGTCGGTGCCACGGACCGCATGGACTGCTCGACCAGTCGCGCAAGCTCGGGCAGGTCGGAGAAGCTGGGGATCAGCTGCTTCTCGCTGAACATTGCCAGGGCGCGGCGCTCCCAGCCCCCGTTCGACGGTGGGAAGCGGATCAGGTGGTGCAAGACCTTCTCCCAGGCCAGCCGCCGATCCGCGACCGGCGCCGCGACCTGCTGCAGCAAGATCGTGAAAACCGACGACGAAGCGACGCTTGCGAGCACCCGCGCATCGTCGAAGAACGGCACGGACGTCAGCGTGTCCTTCGACATCAGCGAGTGCGAGCCGACGATCTCGTTGAAGGCGCCGTTGTCGGAGGCTTGGCCATAGACCGAGTCGGAGCGCTTGTTCAACGCCTCGGTCGCGGCGTCGCCCGCGTCGAGGAGCTGCTGCAACTCGACGGCGAACTGGATGAGGAAGCCGCCGCAGCCGGGTCCGTCCGTCGGCAGCTGTTCGGCCTTGCGGTCGATCGCGAAGGCGGCGACCAGCGCCTGCTGGCCCCGCGTGTTCAGGTGACCGCGCTCAACGAGATACCGGACTAGCTGCTCGTAGTTGTTCTCGGTGCGGCCGTCCGGCGTCGGGTGGGGCTCCAGCGCCTTCGCGTGGCGCTTGGCCTGGAGGTCGGCCTCGGTCTCCTCGCCCTCGCGCGGCGGCTTGGACGCGCCCGGGGCGAGCGGCCAGTGCTCCGGTGCCACGTTGGCGACCAGCCGCCGCCGCTCGTCTTCGCTGAGCAGGGTGAGGACCAGCGGTACCCAGTCCCGCAGCTCTCGCACGATCGCGGCCATCACGAGCGGTCTGGCCAGGCCGGCGAGCGTTTCGGGGAGCTCGACGCCGCGCGCCTCCAGCACGCTCGTGACCCACTCGGGCAGCTCGCCGGGCTCGCCGGCGGCCTTGTGCTCGAGGTTCTCCAGGGGGTGCAGCAGGGTGTGGGCGGTGTCTTGCGACGACGGGAACGCAGGGTAGGCGTGCCGCAGGCTCGGGGTCGACATCCGGTCCTTGCTGAGCCGGCCCGCGCTCTGCATCTTGGTGCCCGGGTCGTACGCCGGGAAGCGGAGGCGCCGGTAGAGCCGACGCTGCAGGCGCAGCCGTTCCGTCACGTCGGCGGCCACGAACTCCGGACGCTTCTTGGCGACGGCCGCCACGAACCCCTTGAGGAACTCCTCCTCGTCACTCTCGCCCTCCAGCTGCGCGGGCCGGAAGCTCCGCAGCTCGAGCAGCTCGACGACATTGGAGTGGAAGAACCAGTCCTCGACCCCGTGCAGCAGCTTGCCGATGCGCACCAGCAGCCGCTGCCGCCCCGCCTTGTCGTCCCGCCCGAGCGCCCGCCAGTCGTCCTCGACGCCGGTCAGCCCCTCGGCGAGGTAGGCCACGTAGTGCACGTCGACCGCGTTCATCACGCCGACGTCGCCGTCGCGCAGATTCGCCTGCCGCCGGCTGGGTCGGTACAGGGCGTTGCCGGGTCGCTTGCTCGCATCCCAGACGTACGGCGGCTGGTCGGTGTGCTCGTGGGGGAAGTACTGCGTGAAGAACTCGCCATAGACCTCGCTCACCCGGTGGGCCGGGATGGGCGTGATCGACCCCCACGTGCCGGTGCTTCGCCTCTGGATGTCTTGGGCGAACAGGAAGTGCGTGGCACCCTCGATGAAGAGCCGGAAGAACTCGCCCATGTAGCCATAGTGCTTCTCGTCCCGCTTGCCCTTCGCTCCCGGGGTCTTCGCCAGCGGCGTGCGTTCGATCGGGGTGCCGAGAAGGGTGTCGATCCAGGTGTCGGCGCCGCCGAGGTCGGCATAGGTGTCCGACGGGAGGGCTGCCAGGATCCCCGCCAGGGTCCCCAGGGTGATACCCGTGCCCTCGGCGATGTCCTCGAGCGTGCCCGACGTGATTTCCTTGACGGCCTGCGACCCCAGGAGCGCGGCAATGGAGCCGAGTGCGAGCAGCCCACGCGCGAGCGCCAACTTGTCGCGCGTCTTCGGGATGACCTTGTCGTGCCAGACCCGCCGCTTGGCGAAGATGTAGGTCACCGGGTCGCGGAACTGCGAGACGTCGGTCAGGTAGTTGCCCAGCTCGAGGTAGGTCAGGTCGTCCTGCGTCAGTCGGGCACCGTCCAGGACCGGAGCCGGCACCGACTCCCGAGTGAACAGGAAGATGTCCCGGTGCCGTGAGATGTCACCCATCGCTGATCCTCGTCCGCCGGGGGCCCGTCAGGCCCCGCCGGCCTCAACCCACTCCCCGTTGGCGTTCTGCTCCCAGACGGGCAATGCGTCGTCGGCGCGCAGCTTCACCAGGTTGGTCGGCACGCGCACCGTCCAGGGGTCGCCCTGCGGCACCTCGTCGCCCGGCCGGTCGAGCTGCTCGGCGATCTCGTCGGCGATCGGCAGATAGAGCGGGCTGGAGATCGTCGGCAGCGGACCGCCGTTCCAGATCTCGCCGAACGTGAGGAAGTGGTCGATCGCGCCCTCGAAGCCGCGCCTGGCCGGCACCGTCGCCCGGCAGAACCCGGCCTGCAGGAAGTCGGTGAACGCAGGGTCGGGGTCGTCGTAGCCGAGCCGCTCGTCCCATTGGTCCTTGCTGCCCCAAAAGTAGGGGTAGGTGACCCACGACATATGCTCCCATTCGAAGGCCTGCTCGAAGAAGCGGACGTACGCGCCCTCGGCGGCCGCCTCGGGGACGTCGATCTGCGGCAGCCCGTTGACCGGCGAGTCCACGACAGCGTCGAACAAGTCGAAGTGCTGGTCGGTGAGGATACTGAGGCAGTTCTTCTGCAGCTCCCGGCGGATCATCACTTGGTTGGTCGCGGGGTTGCGGCCACGGATCGCGACGCCTGCCTGCAGCTTGAGCTGAGCGAGCTTCTCCTCGTAGTCGGACACTTGCGCCTGGTGTGCGGTGCGCAGCTTGGCGTGGGTCTCCAGCCGCCACTTTTCGAGAGCGCGGTCGGTGCGCTGGCACTTGACCTCGATGGCGACGGCGACCTGCGAGACATGGAAGCTGTCGATCGCGAGCGGGATCGAGTCGCGCTCGTCGTCCAGGGTGGTCGTCCAGAGCCATTGGCCGTTGGTCAAGCGCTGGGTGCGCCGCCCGAGGACGACGTCGACGCTGAAGTCCGGCTCCCAGATGTTGCAGACCATACCGACGCTGCCGAACACCGCGCGGTAGCCGTCGTCGATGGCTATCTGAGCGGAGTGGTTGTAATTGGTCTTGCTGTCGCCGCCGCCGCCCTTGAAGTCGGCCGACTTGGTGCGGTAGATCTCCGGCGGCGGGGCGACGTCTGTGGCTCCGCACACCTTGACCCAGTAGGCGTAGTTGCTCTCGGTGATCTGGCTGGGCGTCAGGTTGAAGTCCGGCGGCTTGGTGAGGGTCAGCGCGCTGTTGTGGGTCTGGTCGAGGGCAGCGATGAGGAAAACCGCGGGTTCGGGGATCATGAAGTCGAACATCACGCGCAGGCCGTAGTTGAACATCTGGGCCTGGTAGACCTTGCTGACCCACTGGTAGACGCCAGAGATGTGGCCGGTGCCCGTCGTGTTGTTCAGCTCGTGGACGTTCTTCTCGATCGTCTCGGTCAGCGTGCGCACCGTAGTGCGCTGCAGCTTCCGCTCTGCGATCTTGCGTGAGCTCCGCTCGGTGACGTCCTGCGAGAACGTGCTGGCCGCCTTCGTCGCCTCCTCCTTGGATCGCGAGAACGACCCCTCGGCGCTGGCCGCGAACTCGACGGTCGGGCCATAGCTGCCGGAAATGCTGAGGCCAGCCTTGAGGGCGACGTCCTCCTTGATGGTCTGGCTGGCCTCGCGGGTCATTTCGAAACGGTCGGTGCTCTCCAGCTCGTGCTCCTCGCTGGTGCTGGTCTCGGTCTCGGTGAGCGTGATGATCTCGCTCTCCTCGCGGCGGGTGTGCTCGCGCGACTTGAGCTCACCCTTCAGCACGTTCTCGATATGCGCGACGTCGACCGCCTCGTATCCGGTGAGCTGCTGCCTGACCAGGAGGAGGTCAGCGATGCCGGCCGGCGCGACCACGCCCTTGGTCTCCGGCACGCTGCCGGTCATCGGCAGCGTCGGGAAGCCGAGTACGCCCCCGGTACCCAAGGCGCCCCAACCTGCAGTGATCGGTGTGGAGACCGAGATCAGCGCGTCGCCGAGACGCATGAACGAGCGCTTCTCGGGATGCCCGGCGACCGCCTCGAGCTCGCTGACCGTGGTCGCCACGTCACCCTGAAGCCGATGGGTGATCTTGTCGAGCGGCGTGGTGGCGAGGTCAATGCCGCGGCTCTGCAGCACCGCCTGGGTCGCACCCGAGAGCCGTTCCGCCGTCGTCGGCTTGAGCACGAACCCGACCTCGGAGAGATCGGTCGGCTCGAAGCCGGCCCGCGCGGGCAGGACGACGTCCGGCGCATGCACGAGAGCCTGGGCCAGCTCGGCGAACGGCGTGTCGAGCCACGGGAGCTCGGCCCTGGCAGCTGCGTCGGGCTCGGCGTCCTCCCGCACGACGGGTCCAGGCTCGGTGCTCACGTGTTGCTCGCGGAGGAGCTGGGTGTACGTGGCAGCGCTGCTGACCGCGGTGGTCAGCGTCGCGACGTCGGGCGCGGTTGTGGCGTCGCTCGCGACGATCTCGGAGGCGCGGAAGTTTACCGAGTCCAGAGACGCCAGCTCGGCCACGGCCCCACGCAGCGCCTCGTGCTCGGTGAGCAACTCGCCGATCCGCTTCTGTCGTTCCTCGAGAAGCTCGTGGCGCTGCTTCTGCAGCTCCTCCTGGGCCTCGCGAGTGGACAGCCGGGAGTTCAGCCCCAGCTCGACAGGCAGGCGGAAGGAACGGCGCCTGCGGCGCGCTGCCGGATCTGGCTTGGGCTTGGCCGCGATGTCGGCGATCAGCTCGGCCGTCAGCAGCTGGCGGGCCAACCCCTCGATCGGGCTGCCGTGCAACTGCTGCAGCACCTTGATCGCGATCAAGCTGTCGCGGAGCCGGCGCACGGTCTCTCGGTAGGGCTCTGAATCCACGACATCGGCTGGGGGACTACCGAAGACATCCTGGACAGTCGTTCGGATCTTCTGCCACGACAGGCCGCCTTTCGCCTCGAGGTCGTCGAGGCGGTCCGCGAGCTCGTCGAGCTGTTGGCCGAGCGGAGCCTCGTCGACGCTCTGCACGAAGTCATCGGAGGCAGCGAACTGGGCCGACGCATCCTCGATCGCCTGCCTGCCTGCGCCGGAGGCGACCGCAGCACGCAGCGCGTCCTGGTAGCCGGACTCCTGATCAAGTTGAATAGACGGCTGCTCCGGGTCCTGGCTCACGGCGGGCCGCACGAGCATCAAGCGAAATAGATTCTCCATACCGCTAAGGAGTGCACGGAAACCCTTGTGATACATCGCTCACCGGTCGGACATCGAGCCGTCGGTCTCGGGATCGGAGGCGGACGCGATGGAAAGATGTTGCGGATCGTCAGGTGCGTCATTTCGCCGCGATTGGTTGACGCGGACACGGGCATGAGAGCGCGCTGTCAATGGAGTGTGTCTGCTTCGTGTGCCACCGCTGGGCACCGTCGATCGCATCGTCACGGTTACCGAAAGGCTCCAACACACTGCGCTTCGACGTGGCGATCACTGAGTAGTAGTGCCGATCAGCGGTCAGTCGTAGGCGACCCGAGAGCCGTGATGTCGTGGGAGTCGACCTCGGTCTCGGTCCAGGGATCCATGGTGGCAGCGTCCAGTCAGGGTGGATCCGCTGTGGCATGCGCCGCCGAAACCGTGCCGGTGGCTGGCGCAGCTTGATGCGGGAAGGCTGACTTAACACGGATTTCCCTGACGAATCTCTTTTGCTCTGCCAGAGTAAATGGAACCCGGCACGGCCGATCAACATAGGGGGCGGACACGTTGGCGTTCATCGACTCAGTTCCGGTGTCCGGTGAAAAGTCGTTGTCCAACGGCAACCAGACGGAGCCGCGATACTGGTGGGTCCCGGTCATACGTCGAGGCACACCCCGCGAGGCTCTGTGCATGAAACCTCTGGGAGGCATCATATGGCCAACGTCAGACCCGCCGAAGAAGTATCAAGCCTCCAACGCGCAGCGCAGACGCATAGAAATGGGCGGCAACAATGACCAGCGATCGAGTTGACAGCATGTCCGAGTCCGAGATCGAGGTGAACGTCACACCGTTCGGCCCGACGTCTGAAGAGCTGAATGAGATCGGTCAGCGAGTCTTCGCACAGGCTCGGGTGCGGAAGTTCCTCGGTCGGAGTCGAGCGCGACTGCTGTACGTCGAGGCGCTCGACGATCTGGACGACAAGCCGAGACGGCCGCGTCCGCCTGACCGGTTCCGCGCGACTATCTACGACGATACGAACCATCGCACAGTCATCGCCGAAGGGAGTATCGAGGACCTGCGGCGCCTGTCGCTGACCGAATCGGCGCTACCACCACCACCGTCGGCTGTGGAGTTCGCCGCCGCAATGAAGCTCGTCCGTCGAGACGCCTCAATGGGAGCCGCCTTGGCAGCAGGAAACCTCGAGCCTTATCAGCCAATCCCCGCCTTGCACCTCGACGAGCTTCCAGACGGACGGATTCGGCGTCGGATCGCTGTCGGGCTCTTGTCACGCGATGCCGCCGAGTCACATGCGGTCGTCGCTGTAGATATTGCCGACCGCGAGATCGTCAGCATCGACGACGCGCCGGGCGCCATCCGCGCCCACGGTCTGTGCGGTGTGCCGCTCGACGCCAATCAGTCGTCCGCGAGCAAGGGCACGGCAGGCCAGGTATGGGTCACAGTGGCCCAAGGGGGCCAGACATTGTGGCGCTTTCTCGCCGTGCGCCCTGCGGCGTCCAGCGGAACCAACGGCTCGGGCATTGAACTCCGCTATGTCGACTACAAGGGCAAGCGGGTGCTGTACCGGGCCCACGTCCCGATCCTGAACGTGAAATACACCGCCGATGCGTGCGGTCCGTATCGCGATTGGCAATACCAGGAGGGCATGATCCAGGCGCAGGGCGTAGACGTTGCGCCGGGCTTCCGGTTGAGCTCCGGGCCCGCGCTTACGATCATGGACACCGGATCGGATATGGGTAACTTCCTCGGCACCGGCATCTACATCTCGTCCAACGAAGTTGTATTCGTCAGTGAGATGGAGGCCGGTTGGTACCGCTACATCACTCAGTGGCGGTTCGGGCTCAATGGCACTATCCGACCCCGGTTCGGCTTCGCTGCGGTCGAGCACCCCTGCGTTTGCAATGTCCACCACCACCATGTCTACTGGCGACTCGACTTCGACATTCGCACTGCGGGCCATAACCGAGTGCGCGAATTCAACGACCCGCCGCTGTTCGGCGGCCGGAAGTGGCACACGAAATCGTTCGAGATACGCCGACCGCGCGACCCCGATCGCGCCCGGCGGTGGCGCGTCGAGAACACGAAGAGTCGCGAGGGCTACGACATCATTCCGCAGCTCGACGATGGTCTCGCGGCGGCCATGCCCGACGCGCCGTTCGGGCGCGGCGACGTGTGGATCCTGCGGTACCACGGAAATGAGATCGATGACGGCGTGGTCGCTGTCGGACCGCCATATGAGGCTGGCATCGACAGCTGGATTAACGGCGAATCCGTATCAGATCATGACGTTGTCGTTTGGTACGGCGCGCACTTCTCGCATGATGTGACTCATCACGACGCCGCGCAGCACGGGCACATCCTGGGACCCGACCTGATACCGGTGAACTGGTAGTACCCCAAGTCGCCGGAGCCGTGTCTCCCACCGGCCTCGGTTCGACGGCATGCTGAGGTCACGCTTGTTGTCTATGTGCACGAGACAGTGCAGCTTGGCTGGGTGACGCGCGACCGTTCGCTCAGGCGAGCGCGAATGCGATCTTGCGGGCCTCGATGGAGGCCTCGACCAGCCGGACGGTGATCTCCTCCCCCAGTGGCAGGTCGTCGCCACGGACCCGCCCGCGAACCGCGGGCTCGGCGATGACGACTTCGCCGCGGCCGTCCTTGCGGGAGATGTCGACGACGACACCGGGGAAGATCTCGTTCTCCCGCCCCGTCAGCACGGCCGCTTCGACAAGCGCCACGCAGGCGGCCTCGTAGGCGCCGGCTCGGCGGCCGGTGTCGGCCATGACCTCGGGCAGACCCGGCAGCCCTTCCCGCACCCAGTCGGGTATCTCGGCGCCCTCCAGAAGGGCGACACATGCCTCGAGCCCGAACCGGTCGACGAGTCGCCGCAGCGGCGCCGTGACATGGGCGTACTCCGCCCCGATCGCGGCATGTCCGGCCCTCGCGGGCACGCCTCCGTCGAACGGGTCGTAGCCAGCCCCGCGAAACAGTGTCGCGGCCTGGTTGAGAAAGGCTGCGTGCGCGGGCGGTAAGGGGTCGAGGGATCGGATCAGGGCGGCGTAGGACGTCTCCTCGGGCCAGCGGATATGCAGCGCCTTGGCCGTACGGCGCAGCCGCGCGACATCGTCCGGACGCGCCTCGGGCAAGGTCCGAAAGATCCCCACCCGGCCCTCGCGCATCACCGCCGCTGCCGCCATACCAGTCAACAGCGACAACTGCGCGTTCCAGCCCTCCACCGGAAGCGGCGCCTCGTATCGGAGCTCGAAGCCGCCGTCCTTCGAGACGATCTCCTGCTGCGGAACCGGAAGCGAGACTCCGCCTCGAGCCCGCTCGTGCTCTTGCCGCAACCGGCCCACCTCGGGAAGAAGCGAGAGCATGTCCCCAGCGGTGCCATTGTCGAGATCCCGCTGCACGCCGGCATAGGAGAGCTTGGCTCGGCTGCGGATCCGCGAGCGAGTAAGCCGGGTCGACGTCAGCGATCCCGACGAGTCCAGCCGCAGGTCCCACACCAATGCCGGCCGCTCAAGGTTGGGCAGCAAGCTCGCTGCGCCCTCGGAGAGCTCGAGCGGATGCAGCGGCGTGCGCCGATCGGGACCGTAGAACGTCACTCCGCGACGATGTGCTTCCACGTCGATGACACCACCGGGACGAACGAACGCCGCGACGTCGGCGATCGCGTATCGCACCCGGTATCCGTCGCGGTCTCGCGAGATGTGTACGGCCTGATCGAGGTCCATCGAGTTCGGCGGATCGATCGTCACGAACGGGATGTCGGTGAGGTCGTCTCCCGCCATCGGATGTCCGGAGGCCGCCTGCTCGGCTTCAGCCGTCGCCGCTGCCGAGAACCCGCTCGGCACTTCCAGTTCCAGGTGGATGGCGTCCAGGGCCGCCTGCAGCCGGTCGGCGTGATCGGCCAGGTGCAGTTGTCGGCGTGGCATGAGCCGCACCCTACGACGGTCGATCGAGTTCGCGGGTCAGGTGCTTACGGCACCCGGCCGAACCCCACCATCGAGATCGTGCCGTCGGCGTAGATCCGCAGCTCGGTGATCGACGCCGGCGCCGGCTGCAGCCTGAACAGCGAATGCGGCGGGGCGTCCAGGCTGAGGCGCACCACGGCCCGGATGGGAAGGGAGTGGGTGACGACGATGACGGCCTGACCCGGGAATTGCGACAACGCTCGGTCCCGAGCAGCGGCGACCCGCGCCACCATGGCCTCGACCGGCTCTCCGCCCGGCGGAGCGGCGTCGGGTGAACTCAGCCAGTCGGCCAGCTCGGTCGGGAAACGTTCGCCGGCCTGAGCAAACGTCAATCCTTCCCAGGCGCCGAAGTCGACCTCGCGCCAGCCGTCGTCAACCTGGACCGGCACATCCAACTCGCGGGCGACGATCTCAGCAGTCTCCCGGGCACGCCGCATCGGCGAGGTCACGACCACGACCGCGCCGGTCTCGGCCAGCGCCCGGGCCGCCCGGACGGCTTGTTGCCGCCCCTCCTCGTCCAACGCTGGGCCGTCGAAGCCCGACCCGCTGAACTGGCGTGCCGCAGTCATCGTGGTCCGGCCGTGGCGGAGAAGCTGCAGAGTCGTCGGAGCGCCGAGTTCGGGCGCCCAGGCAGCCAGCCGACTAGGCGGGTCGCTCGGCTCCGGCAGTTCCTCCTCGGTTGGACCTGTCGACGGCGATCTGCCCTCCGCCTCCGCGTCGAGTGCGGCGTTGAGTAGCCGGTCGGCGTGCGCGTTCCGGGCCCGCGGCACCCACGTGTAGGTGACCCGCTCCGGCGGCAGCACTCGGTTCGCCTCCAGCGCCAGCGGCTGCAATGCAGAATTCTTGATCTTCCACCGCCCGGACATCTGCTCGATGACGAGCTTGGAGTCCAGCCGCGCCTCGACGACGGCAGCCGGGTCGATACCTGCTGCCGCTTTCAGGCCGGCGATCAAGCCGCGGTACTCGGCGACATTGTTGGTCCGCACGCCCAGGGTCTGTGCTACCTCAGCGAGCACTTCGCCGGTTTCGGCGTCTCGGACGACCGCACCGTAGGCCGCCGGGCCGGGATTGCCCCGTGAACCGCCGTCGGCCTCGACGACCAGCCGGCGACCGGTCACAGCCCCGACTCGGCCGTGCGCACCTGAATTCGCCGGCACTCCTCGCACCTCAAGACCGCCTCGGGCGCCGCCGCGCGGATCCGGACCAGGTCGGCCGGATCGATGGTGATCCGGCACCCCTCGCATCGACGCTGTCGTATCTCGACTGCGCCGACGCCACCGCGGTCGGCCCGGGTCTTCTCGTAGAGGGCCAGCAGGTCGGCCGGGATGTCAGCGGCGATCAGTTCTCGCTGCCGCCGAAGAATCTGCACAGAGCCGTCGATCGCTGCCCAGGCATCGTCGCGGGCACCCTGTACCTCGCGCCCACGTCGTTCGATCTCCGCTCGGTCGGCCGAGACGCGCGCTGCCCGTCCTTGGGCGTCTTCCAGCCGCTCCATGACGTCCAACTCGGCCTCCTCGAGGACCCCCTGCCGTCGCTCGAGCGAGGCGATTTCGCTTTGCAGGCTCTCCAGCTCCTTGGCCGATGACACCTGGCCGGCATCGAGCCGCTCGCGGTCTCTGTCCTTGCGCTGGCGCACCTGTTCGACGTCGGCGTCAGCACGTGACTGCTCGCGTTCGAGGTCGGCGATCTCCGTCGCGATGGCCACATCCTGGTCGCGCAGCCGGGAGTGCGCGAGCGCGAGGTCCATTGCCTCGGCGGCCTCGGGCAGTGATTCCCGCCGGTGGGCGAGCTGGTCGAGTTCGAGGTCGGCCGCCTGCAGATCGAGCAGCTGGCGCTGGGCGGCCGGATCGGCGTTCAGGGGTGCCTCGCCTCCTCGCGGGGTGATCGTGACTCCGATGCGATGTGCAATGTCCACGGATCCGTCGGGATCACCGAAACCCGAGTGACCACCGTAGCGCCGGAGGCTGCCAAAGTTTCCTCGAGTCGATGCGCTGCGTCGGCAAGCCACGGCCATTCGCTCGCCCAGTGGGCCACGTCGACCAGTGCCGGAGACCCGTGCTCACGCACCTCCGCGGTCGGATGATGGCGTAGGTCGGCCGTAACGTACGCGTCGACACCCGCGCCGCGGATCGCGTCGAGCAGCGAGTCGCCTGCACCGCCGCATACCGCGACCGTCCGAACTGGCATATCTGGGTCCCCTGCGCCGCGCACGCCGGCCGCGGTTGCAGGCAGCGCCCGTGCGACCCGCTCGACAAACGTTTCGAATGACTCCGGCCGGGTCAGAGATCCAATCCTGCCGAGGCCGGTCGTTCCGAGCCGCTGCGCCAGTTCGTAGATGTCGTAAGCGGGCTCTTCGTACGGATGTACTGCTTCGAGTGCGGCAGTCACCGCTGACCGAGCGGCTCTCGGCAGCACCATTTCCACCCGCGTCTCGGCGACCCGCTCGATAGAGCCAACCGACCCAATGGCCGGGTCGGCCTCAGGCCCAGGTCGGAACGTACCGATACCGGATGTCGTCCAGGCGCACCGCTGATACGCGCCGATCGTGCCTGCGCCCGCCGTGGCGAGCGCATCGACGAGTCGGTCGGCGTCGGGCTCGGGAACGAAGACCACCAACTTGTCGACGGCTTCGACTGGCTGCGGATCGAGCGGGCGCAGGTCGTCGAGGCCGAGCGCCCAGCCCAGTGCGTCGGACACACCAGGATCGGCGCTGTCGGCATTGGTGTGAACGACGTGCAAGGCGATGCCCGCGCTGACGAGGCGATGCACCAGGCGGCCCTTCGGCGTCGTTGCTGCCACTCCGTGCACCGGGTGCAAATACAGCGGGTGGTGGGCGACCAGCAGCTCTGCTCCCCAGCCCACGGCTTCCTCAGCCACGACATCAACCGGATCGACGGCAAACAGGATCCGGCGGACCTCGACGTCGGGGTCGCCGCAAACCAGACCCACGGCGTCCCACGACTCTGCTCGCGCCGGGTCGTACAGCCGGTCGAGCGTCGACACGACATCGGCAACGGTCGGCACTGCTGGACCTTATCCGCCGTCTGCCGGCCGACGACGTGGACCTGGGCATCCAGTACGCCCGCAGCAGGCACTGCCGACCATGCCTGCCGCTCGGAACCGCCCGCGATGACACCGCGTCCAAGCGACATCAACTGAAAGGGGGTCGCAACGATGACCCGGTCACGTTCCACCATGGTGCTGCTTCTCGCCCTGGTCATGCTTGTTGCACTGTCGTCGTGGCTGCTGGGCAACCGTGCTGTGATCGCCTCGGCGAGCGCTGCCGCCGCGACGCAGCCTGTTGAAGGTGCCCGTGACGGCGTGCTGGTCAGCGCAACTGGTGAGGTGCTCGGTGTGCCCGACACGTTGCGCGCAGACTTCGGAGTCGGGGCCAACGCCGCCACTGTCGACGAGGCGCTCAATCTCGCCAACGCCGCGATGACCCGCATGCAGGATGCGCTGGTCGACGCAGGCGTGGCCAAGGCCGACATCCAGACGTCCACCGCGGGCATCCATCCCACGTACGGCAAGCAAGGAAGGATCACTGGGTATGCCGTGAACGAGGGACTCACAGCGAGGATTCGGACCATCTCCGACGCCGGAACGATCATTGCGGCCGGCATCGAGGCGGGCGGAAATGCGGCCCAGCTGTTCGGGATTTCCTTCGAGGTAGAGGACGACGACGATCTGCTGGCGGCGGCCCGTCGGAAGGCTTTCGCAGATGCCGAGGCCAAGGCCGAGATTTATGCCGCCGAGGCCGGCCGACGGCTCGGCCAGGTCGTGAGCGTCACCGAGACCGTTCCCGAGTATGGCGCGCTCGATATGCAGTTCGCCGGGGCCGAAAGTTCGACAGCGGTGCCGATCGAGCCGGGGCGCCAGCAGTTGGCGGTCACCGTCACCGTGGAATGGTCGTTTCGCTGAGGCCACAGGTGTAGTAGACGCAACAGGGATCGCAGCACACGGCGGCGCTTGGTCGATGACACCGGGACAGCCACAGATTCGGACTTACCCGCCACCAGAGCGCGTCGTCGCCAATGCGCTCGACCTGCGAATTTCTGAGCGACCTGACGTGGACTCACTCGCGACCAGGCGGCACACCCGGACCGTCGATCAGACCGCTTTGCGTCGCTTCAGCGCCACGATCCTTCCCGGATGCGTGCCCGCCGTGAACCCCAGACGCGGCACCTGCCAGGTAGGCCACCCTTCCGGCAAGTAGGGCGGTCCCAAACTGCAATATTGCGAGCCGCCAGTCGTGCTGCCAAACCGAGAACAGCCCGTTGCCTGCAAAGACCGCAGCCACCAAGAACCAGAATCCTGGCCGGTCGGCCCACCACCTCCGAGTCCATGGCTCTCGGAGGTGGTCGGCGCCCAGGCCGTCGCGCGGGCCAGTCATGACTCGCTACAGAAGCCGGCGTAGCTGAGATCTTCGAAGTACCAACCGCATGTGCCGCCGTCCCACCAGTAGACAGAATCGGTCGGGCTGGCGAGGAACAGCCAGTCACAGCTGAGTGGGTCGCCCGCCAAACAATCCGCATCAAGGATGTCGAGCACCTCGCCGCAGGCTTCGAGGACACCAGCAAGGCAGTCGTAGTAAGGATCGGGTTCCGGGCTCGGGTTCCGGCTCAGGTTCCGGGGCCGGCTCCGGCTCGGGTTCCGGGGCCGGCTCCGGCTCGGGTTCCGGGGCCGGTTCCGGCTCGGGTTCTGGGGCCGGTTCCGAACTCGCCACGGGTCCCGGTTCCTCCGGTGCTGAAGCGGTGGCGCTGGTGAGGTAGACACCGGCGACGGTTCCCACGGCTGTGATCAGTGCAGCGACGGCGGTGAGGATCCCCGGGATGGTGCTAAGGAAGCCCAGGAAGCCGCCTCTGGATTCTCGTTCCGTGGTCACGACAAACCCTCCCTTTCCCAGTAGGCAGGGGTCGATCACTGGTGTTGATGATTGGAAGAGGAGCCAGCCAGCACGGCTGATACATGACACACCTGAGAGTGGGGCTGCCTTTTCCGTGTCGCGGGAGTGCATGAGGAGCAATCCGAGACCGTCGCGCTGGGCTGGCCCGCCGAACACGCCTACATTCGCCTACCGGACCCGCGCCACCGGTTCACCTCGATTTGGCTGGACGTCGCGGACGTTCGGCGTCGCTAACCCGTACTTTCGGCGACCAGCCGGCCCGTCCTGGTCATCGACGTCGACCACCGTTAGGCCGGCGGCACGCTACTCGAAGATGGTGTAAGGACTGACGGGAGCGGGATCACACAGCTCGTAAATACAGTAGTGCTCGCTGGACTCCAGGAAACACCATGTTCCCTCGTCATCGATATCGAAGTCGGCACACCCTTCATCGGTCGATCTTGGACGGAGAGTCTGGCGTGACCGCACCCCTCGCGGCCGTACCCCTCGTGAGACGAATGCGGTCGGAGCAGACATCTGACGTCGAGGCACACGACGCAGTCGTCGCCCACTCGGGGCGAGATCGGCCTTGCAATGCCTGCACCTGATGGCCTCGACGTCGATCTCTTCCTTACAGAACGGACAGACGCCTTCGTGGTCGGGCGTTGTCGGCTGAATCGCGGCTAGGCAATGCTTGCACCGGACGGCGGCCGCTTTAACCTCTTCCTTGCAGAATGGGCATTGCCGAGTCTCCGACTCCCGATCCGGCATCGCGATCCTCCCCCGAAGCTCACTTTGGCGTGGCGTGCGGAGAATACACCGAGGACGTGATCCTCGGGGTGGGCGACGAGACGTCGCCGGCTGCGACCAGGCGGCGACCCGCGGGCACGCTGTTCCACTTGTCCGGCGACGCACCGCCTTGCCGCGTCCAGTCCACGGTCGCCAGTGGTCCCGGCGCGACGATCTCAGCGCCGGCCGGGACCTCGACGAGACGGAGGCCCGCCGAGAGCAACAGCACCCCGAAACCGACCGGCCCTCGTGGATCACGCCGTGCCCGCCCGGGTGCGGATTCCGCAACAGCTACCGCGGCAAACACGGCCCCGACGCCGGCGGGTCCACCTTCGATGAGGTGACCGTCGGGTACTCAAAAGAGGACCTGTGGCACGAGGGCGACTTCGACACATCGTATGAGTTCCACCGGCGGAGGTTTTCTGTTGCTCACTCAGCGGCGACATCTACGCCACGGTCGCGTGTAGCTATGGCGCGATGGCAGGAGCAACCACCGCGTTCACCAGCCCCCGGAACGAAGACGCGTCGAGGCGCACAGGGCCTTCCGGGATCGTGCAGGAGACGACGACGACGAGGTCGAGGTCGGGCACGACCTCGATGAGCTGACCGCCGAAGCCGGCCGCGACGAACGCGTCGTGCCCGTCAGCGGTGGTAACCCACCAGTGGTACCCGTAGTCATCGCCTCCGACGCCGTATCCTCCGGTGGCGACATGGGCTTGGGTTGACTCGGTCACCCATTGCGCCGGGACGATCTGCTTCTCGTCCCAACGCCCGCCGGCGAGCATGAGCTGCCCGATCTTGGCCATGTCCGGGGCGCTGATCTTCAGAAATGCGTCTCCCAGGTGAACACCTTGCGGGTCGACCGGCCACGCGAACGACGCCGCCTCGTAGACCGGCAGGTTCTCCTCGACGGCCAGCGGCTCGGCGGCCGGATCGGTGCTGATGCCGAGCGGGTTGAACAATTTGTCCCGCGCGTAGTCGAGCACCGACTGTCCGGTCGCCTCGACCAGGATCGCGGACAGCAGATGCGAGCCCGCACTCGCATATGCGAAACCCTCACCCGGCGGCTGTTCCAGCCCGCCGGACAGAATGGCGGCCACCCAATCCTCGGTCAGGTAGTACGGCGAGTCGCGCGGCTCGAGGATCCTCGGGCAACCCGGCCGTCATCGTCAGGACCTGCTCCAACGTGACCCCGGCAACATCCGGCGCCATGATCGCCGCGTACTCGGGCAACAACTCCGAAAGCGTCTGGTCAACGCCGCCCAGAACACCTTCGTCGATGGCGACCCCCACCAGGATCGACATGACACTCTTGGTCACCGAAGCCACATTGCTCGTAGCTTCGGTGGAACTGTCGTAGTAGCGCTCCACCAGCGGCCGCCCGCCGACCAACACCAGCACCGCTCTGAGGTCTTTGTACGAGCCCGCACCGATGTCGCCTTCGACCAGCTGGTCGAAGACCGCCGCGAGCTGCTCCGGACTGCTGGAGGTCTGCTGTCCCGCCGGTGTTTCTCCCGAACCGGAGCCGTTCGGCGAACCGCTGCACGCCGTGATCACAGCCAGAATCACGGCCGCCAACCACAGCCGACAGCGCCAAACTCGGGCCACGACCGCATTGTCCTCGTGATCCGCGGTCGGCGGGACAGAACAGGCGGACAACTACCGCCGAGCGAACATCCGTTCGACACTGGATGGGTGGCTAGGCCGGTGCTCAACGTGGAGAAGCCGCCGAACGTCCCGCAGCGGCCGATGGGCAGGATCCCGGTCGTGGTGCGCCCCGTCGGCCCCGACGGCGAGGAGTGGTGGCCGGCCACCGCGAACCGGTGGACCGACACGCACGTCCTCGTCCATTGGGTTGAGGACGGCCAGGCGCAAGACCACCGCTACGAGCTGGCGTGGCTGCGAGCCGAGGACGTCGGCCGATTCCTGAAGACCTAGCGCGGGCACTTTCGCGGTCCCGGTGGGCGCAGGCGGATCTGCGGCCCGCGCATGCGCGGAAAGGGAGACGGCCTCCCGCCTTCTCGTGGGTTCGCTGACGAGTTGACGCCCACCGGGACCGTGCTCATGGCGCCCACCGGCGCAGCCGGCTCCACGGCAATTCGCCCTCGGCGACAACCGCAAGCTCCGACACGGACAGCTTCCGCCACTGGACGCCGGTGCTGTGCCGTTTCCCGCTGCCCACGAATGCCGGTGACAGCGGCACCTCGCCCACCAGTCGACCAGGTCGAGCAGCCCATCCCCGGTCGCCGCCTAATCGGCGAGCAACATCGCGTCGAGGCCGAGCAGACTCGACTGCCACTCGATAACCTGGCCGGCCCGTGCCCCGCCATGCGTGATCGTCAGCACGGCCGGCCGCAGGGGCGGCGGTTCACGGTCGCGGTTGAACCATTCCGAGGTGCCGTTGCTCAGCCGGGTCGCCGTGTTCCAGCGCAACACAGACCCGAACAGCCGACGATCGCCACCGGACCGAACGTGCAGCCGACCGCCGGTCCGCCGGTAGTGCAACTCGCCCTCCACGGTCAGCCGCCGATGAGTGTCTTGGTGTTCACTGCATAGTCCGCCTGGTTCATCGGCAGCGGCTCGCTGGACTGCGACGCCACCGGATTCCCCAACGAATCGTGCCGCGTCAGCACCTCCATTGGTCGGTACTCGCGCCGGTCCAAAGCCCTCGCCCGGGCCGTCGCATCGGCCCACGAATACAGGCCGGGCTCGGCGCCAACGGCCACGGCCGCCGCCAAGTGCTGCTCCGGCGACACCGGGCCTTGATGGTGGGCAGCCTGTGCGACAACCGATAGGCCTGGAACGTCCACACGAAGGTGCGGTCGGTCGCGTGCACCGGGCCGTCGAGCCAGTTGGCGCTCTGCATCGTCCGGTTGAGCTCGTGGCCGGCTTCCCAGTCGTTGATCAGCGCCTGCAACCGCTGCCAGGTGGCGTAGCAATCCGCGCCGGTCCGCGCGGCGGTCCGCTCGTCGACGACGTGATCGGGCAGCGTCTTGGTTAGCCGCACCGACTCGTCGACGACGGCAGCAATTCGCGCCTGCAGCGCCACGAAGATCTTCGGTCCCGCGGCGCGCCCGCCGTAGCCGCGTTCTGATGACAGAGACTCACCGAGGTCACAATCATCTTGGACGCCGGACTGTCGAACGCCCAATAAAACCCATTCGGCGCCGGCAATTTCCCGCTGGCCGCGGTCGCCTCGATCGCCTTCGCAAACTCGGCTTCTTCGGCCGCACGCGCGCTCCGAATTGCTTGCTCAACGCGTCGGCCTTCGCCAACCACTGCCGGGCCAGTTGAAGCGGCTTGTCGACCTCGCCGCCGAGTTGCGCCGAACGCTCGAGAATGTCCTCGAAATAGCCCATTGGGCCTCCGCCACCGTGCGAGCGCCGGGAGCGAGCTCGAGATGCCAGGTCTGGCCGGCATCCAGTCTGCGGTTGAGCATCCAGGTAGGGCCTTTAGGGCCGTGGGCCCGGAAAAACACGACGCCCGCAGCGTGGGCACAGCACCCAGTCGCGGGCGCTCACGCGTTTCCGCAGGTGGTGGGCGCAACAGGGATCGAACCTGTGACCCCCCGCTTGTAAGGCGACAACGCCTGAACGTTGTCCTGACCTGCGGTTTCACCGTGTTTAGCCGCACCGTAGCGGCGAAGTTATCGGGTCACCAAACGGCCGTTTCACGATCCTTTTCGGACCGCCCGTCAAACCTGCGGGCGGTCACCGAGGGCCGTCAGTCACCGCGATAACTCAGGCCGTCCCCCGGCTGTGCGTTGGGCGCGAAGCCGGGGAACCTCGACGGGACGGAGCCCCGCCGTGTCCACAACCTTCCCACCGCAAGAGCCCGGCCGCCACGGCAGGGCCGAACTGTTGACCCTGGTCGGCGCCGTGCGCCGGCTGGCGTTCGATACTTCCCTACCGCCGATCGAGGCGATGGGCAGGATCAGGGACGCATTCGCCGACTACGACCAGCAGGGAGGTGTGTAGTAACGCCACCCTGATCCCCGACAGCGGCCCCTCGGCACCCGGAGTGCTTGGGGGCCGTTCGGCATTCCTGATGATCTGCTGAGAATCGCTCTGACACAAACTCGCAGGTAGCGCAATACTGTGCCGTACCCGATACGGAGGCGGCCGCCGGCAGCGAGAAGGCGGCTGGCGGATCGGTTTCGACCGCGTCGGCCCGGGGGGAGGAGCGCGGGGGTGAACCCGGAGTTCATGGCGCGCTGGTTCTGGCGATTGTTTCTGGCGGTCGGCGTCGTGATCCTCATCGTTGGCGCGGTGATCTTCGTGCGCACCGTGCAGTTCCTGGCCGAAGCGGAGCAGGCTACCGGCACGGTCGTCGACCTGTCCGGCGAAACGGACTCCGAGGGGACGGTCATCTTCTATCCGGTCGTGCTCTTCATGACAGCCGAGGGCGAGACGATCGAGTTCGTCTCCTCCTCCGGCTCCTCTCCGCCGTCTGAGTCGCCGGGCGATCAGGTTGAGGTTCTCTACGACCCAGACGATCCGTACGACGCGAAGCTGAGTGGCATATTCCACGTTTGGCTACCGCCGGCCGTCTCGGCGATTCTTGGCCCTTGTTTTATCTATTCAGCCTGGTACATCCGCAGACGTACGCGCCTGATGAGCGTGGCCGACGCCGAGTGGCTGCGCGCTCACGGGCGCCACATGAACGGCGAGTCGCCACGAGTCGTCACCGACTCGTTCGAGATTCAGGGCCGCTCGCCTTTCCGCCTGGAGGTCGACGTTCACGACGCCACCAGGGACGAGGTGCGTGTGCTGACCTCCGAGCCGATCTGGTTCGATCCCACACCTCATCTCGAGAATCGCAAGACCCTCGACGTCTATGTCGACCCAACGCGGCCCGAGCGTTACCTCGTCGACATCTCGTTCCTGCCGCGCTTGGCCGACTAACACTCTCTAGACCAATCCGAACATCTGTTCGACACTGGGAGGGTGGCGAGGCCGGTACTCAACGTGGAGCAGCCGCCGAGCATCCCGCAGCGGCCGATGGGCAGCATCCCGGTCGTGATCCGCCTCGTCCGACCCGACGGCGGGGAATGGTGGCCGGGCACAGCGAACCGGTGGACCGACACCCACGTCCTCGTCCACTGGGTCGAGGACGACGGCCAGGCGGAAGCCCACCACTACGAGTTGGCGTGGCTCCGAGCCGAGGACGTCCGCCGATTCCTGAAGACGTAGTGAAGCACTGACGTCGCTCCTTCGGCTGTGGGAGTCTCGTATGGCGGCTTCATGGCATCGCGCCCGAGCCGCACGGCATCGCCCACCCTTAGGAGATTGTGATGAGTCAACAAGGTGAAGTGGAACAGCAGGGTCGCCGACTCGGCGGCGGGGCGATCGCCTCGCTCTCCGGCCTGGCCGTACTGCTCATCTTCATCATCCAGAACCGGCAGGATGTCATGATCGACTTCCTATTCTGGAGCTTCACCTGGCCGTTGTGGCTATACACCATCATCGTGGCGCTGTTCGGCGCATTGGTCTGGTTCGGGCTGGGCGTGATACGTCGTCACCAACGCCGCATGCAGCGTCGCGAAGACTGACGGGACTGACTCCCTAGCCGTGTTCGGACACGTAGGCAAAGAGTCCAAACACAAATAACTGGTAGATCTGAGAGCTGGGAACACGACGGCGAGGAACACATCGAAACAGTCGCGCTGGGTTGGACCGGCCAACTCGCTTACATTCGCCTACCCGACCCGCGCTACCGGTTCACCGCCGTGTGGCTCGACGCCTCCGACGTGAAGCGCAGGTAGTCGGGGCTCGCCGGCGGTCCCGCGTCGAGTCGGTGAAAGTGTCAGGGCTTGGGGTTGGGTGGGTTAGTCGTCGTCGTCGCCGTGCTGGGCGGATTTTCTCCGTTCGAGCCGCCAGTGGATCTCGTGGGTGTTCGGGTGCCGCCACTCGCGCATCCGGTACTCGAAGCCCGGTAGCAGCACGATCGGGATCGGGTCGGGGGACGCCGGGGCGACCGCCCCCACCACGATCTTCGCGTCACCGGGGATGAACGGAGACTGCGCCGGGATGGGCCCGGTGACGATTTCCACGGGGTCTCCGTAGGGGCGGGCCATGAGACTGGAGCGTAGCGAACAAGTCCACTGGGCGTCCATAGAGGTAATTTGGTGACCCCATAGATCTCTGATAGCGTATCGTCTTGGTTCGGATGCGTCGGGTTGCCGGGCATCCACCGACCATTGGCGCCGTCTCACCTTGTTAGACGGCGCCATCGCGTGCGCGACATCCCTGGGGCACAGGGGCCCTCAGGGGTGTTGCGTGCAGCGACTCGCATAACTCCTCGTACCCCACTAAGGAAACCCCGAATTGATGCGCACCAGGGCCGTTCTCGCCGGCGCCGTGCTCACCCTCGTCGCCATGGCGTCGCTGATGACGGCGTGCGCTACTGACAATTCGGCTCGCGTGGCAGCACCCGAACCGACAGCCCCGCCGGCCCAAACACCACCCGTTGAGAACCCGGTGCCAACCAGTGCACCGGTTGAGAATACGTATACGCCGTCGCCTCCTCCGTATGTTCCGCCGCCTCTTCCCGACTTCCCGGCGGTATTGGCTGACCTTGCGGTCGAGATCGGCTGCACGGACTGGGTGGCTGCCGACAAGGACACGCCGCACGCAAGGGCATGGGGTACGTGTGAGTTCGACGGCAGCAGAGTTCGGCTCTACGCGTTTGGTTGGCATGAGCAGGAGTCCTTCCTGAGGGTCGCCCCGGCGCTTGGCATCAACCCAGACCTCACAGTTGATGCAGTACTCTCCGTCGACCTCGACATCTCCGGCGTGCCGGACGATCTCAGCGTTTTCAACGATCTTCAGACGGCGCTTACGAAAGCCTCCATGGCCCGTCTTCAGGCTGGCTCATGACCACGCCACGACGGCCGTCAGCCGAAGACTCGACTGTTTTACGCCCTTGCAAGGCGTGGCACGGCGGCTGGGAGTGGCGCACGCTCCTCTCTGTCCTCTTGATGGCAGCCTTCTGACCGGACGAAACCGGGCATCCAACCCGGTCCACGGACTTGGCATGTTCGTGCTGAATGAGTCTGCCAACGAGAAAAGGAGAAGCCGTGACAGATACGGAACAGAAGAAAGATGACAGCTGGCGTGCCGGCTGGGATCGCCACATCAAGCCCAAGGAGTTCTTCCTCCTGATGGCGGGCCTGATCGCATTCGGCCTGGTGATTCGGGTGAGCGGTTTCCAGTACATCCCGACCCAGCTGATCATGGTGCTGCCCATAGTGGGTGTGCTCATGGGTGGTCGGATGCTCTACCAGAACCGCAAGCACGAAGCCTTCCAGACACTCGCGATTGCCACGGGAGTGACTGCACTGGTGGGCATCGTGTTGGCTATTTCGCTGGGCCTCTCGATCGGCGATCCTGTTGTCGACCCTGGCGAAGTCAGCGATTCTGGCGAAGTCAGTGACCCTATCGAGGCCAGTGATCTCTACAACGAGTGTGCCGAGGACGGCGGGTACGCATGTGACCGGCTGTTCATGGAGTCGACTCCCGGGTCTAATGAACAGGCGTTTGGTGCCAATTGCGGTGATCGTGGCTACACGGACGAAAACGGCATTTGGTGCAGTCCGGAGGGTCTGAAAGAATTCGGCGGTGCGCAGGACTGGTCATGAATCTGTTCCCTTTGGACGAGCATTGCAGTCTTCGGGCTCGTGGGATTCTTCTACCTAGCGGTTTAGATCCTTGTGAATGCTGCAATGCTTGTTCGCAGATGGTGGGGAATCATGAGTGACAATTGGCCCAAAGATGCCAAGGGCCGTCCAATCAATCCCTGGTATGGACAACCGGCCCAGCCACATATCGGCGGAGCGGGTGGCGGTGGGTCATGTGGTGTGTACCGGAACTTGTCCTTGAACAGCTTCTCTTTGTCCAAGCGGAAGATTCGGGCCACACAGAAAGGTTAGGCGACCAACAGAACGATAGCGATAACGAACAATGCAACCTTCACCAGCATTAGCGGGCAGCCTGGCCCCTTGGTATGTCTCTGGTTGGTGTCATCCGCAGGGCGGTTTGGCGGCCCGTTGGAGATCCGATGGGCACCGCTTCCGCCCCAGCTACGTAGCGCCGATCGCGCGACAACATTCTTTCGAGAGGGAACCGATGAGTGACCAGATCCCGTCCGCTGAGCAGTCCGTGGCGTTCGAGGAGGCCATCGCCTACCTCGACTCGCTGCCACCGGGTGAGCTCGAGCGGCGCATCGCCGAGCAAGACAGCGCGGCTGAGCGGTGGCCGCGATGAGCCCGGGGACCGTCGGCCATATTCCGTCCGGCTGGTACCCGGACCCAGACCCATGTCACACCCTGGTTGGGCGGCAGCGGTATTGGGACGGCGCGGCGTGGACCTCGGCGTGGACTGAGCGCACCACCACGCCGACCGTGACCGCTCACGGCGATGAGCTGGCGGTCATCGGGCCGCACACCGCGAGCCATGTGCTCCCGCGTCGCACCAACATGGCCGCCGTTGTCTCGCTCGTTTTCGGCATCCTGTGGATCTTCTGGCTCGGGTCGGTGGTCGCGATCGCGGCCGGTCACATCGCACGCAAGCAGATCCGCCGCACCGGGGAAGCCGGCGACAGTGCCGCCATCACCGGATTGATCCTCGGGTACCTGGGGCTGGCCCTGTTCGGGTTCTGGATGATCCTGCTCGGGGCGGCAAGTGCCTGACGCCGGTCCTAGGCGATCAGACCCGTGATGACATTGAGCGACACCCGAAGCACAGACCCGTGGGCCACTCTGTGGAGATGGCGTTACTTCGTCGCGCTCTGCGCGTTCGCCCTGATCGGCTCGCTGTACGCCGTCCTCACCGATGGGGCAGCACCGCCGCCTAGTGACATCCCCGCCGCCGGATCGGCTGGCGAAAGGCAGACCGATGACGACAAGTACGAGCAGACCTGGCCCAAGTCCTACTCCAGCACCACGTGCCACGAGTGGAACGCGGAGATGACTGCTGACCAGCGGTGGGCCGCAGCAGCGGACATGCTGACCGGTGCCCGCAACAAGGGCGACGGCGGTCAGGGGCTACCGCCGGACTCGATGGTGGACGAGTTCATGGGCGGCGTCACCAGGGCGTGCGTAATCCCGGAAATGTCGCTGGCTGAGGTTGGCGCGGGCCTCTACCTGACCGAACGTGCCCGCTTTCGCCCGTGACTGGACCCCGAATCGGGCTTACCCCTTCAGAATCGGCCCACAGGAGTGGTGAGCGCGACCCTGGTCCGGGCTTGGACCGTCGGTGGTCACCCCGACTTCCCGGTTGCTCAGTACGCGGCGAATCGCTCGACTCAGCCACCACCAAAGTCCCTCCGTCACACGCCTGTCATCTAGCGGACTTAAGGAGTCAGGCCAAGCTGACGTACCAGGGCATCGGCTGCTTCTCGCGATTCCTCTAGCTCGTTAGGTGTGTATGGTGCCGGTCCGTTGCTGTAGGCGATGTACGAACCAGGGTGCGCTACGCGACCAGCGCGCAGAGTAAAGGTCACCAACTCCGTCCAACCCGGCTCGCTCTTGTGGCTTAGCTTCGCTTCGACCCGCACCAGGTAGTCGCGCCCTCGGGGAACGACGCCGGGGAATGGCCCGCCGAATTCGATAAACAGCTGTTGCGCGGTACGGCCGGGCACCGCGAACACGGCAGGGAAGTCCTCAACGTCGTCCGGTTCAGGCTTGATGCTTTTGCGTGACGTGCGCCACGGAAACCCGGCAAGCGCGTCGTCCTCTCGTGGGAACCGCAGCCGCAGGTCCTGGACGACGAGGGGGCTCGCGCCCGTGTTGTAGAGCACGAGCGGCAGCCGGATGAGAGTGGTCCTGGTATGGAACATGAAGGTCGCAGCGAACGATTGCGGTGCGTAGCTCTCGATGCGTCCACGTCGAGCGTTCAGCCACCAGAAGCTTCCGACGGTGAAGAGCAACGCTAATCCGGCGACGAGCAGCGCAGGCCAGTTTTTCACCGGCGAGAGCGTATGACATCGAAGCGCATGCGGGCCTGGACCCTTGTCGCCGGCGCAGTGGGCCAAGGACCCCGGCGGCCGCCACGAATTGCGATGGTGGGACGGAACAAAGTGGACGCGCCGGCCGCCTGGACGTGACCCGTGACCGGCCGAGCCGGGCGTCGGGGGGCGGTCCCTATGCCGCTGCGGTGCCGGGTGCGCGCTTCAGCGGGTACACGTACCGCACGGAACCCTCGCGGACTACGGGCTTGCCCTTGGCGTCCACCCTGTCGGGCTGCCAGTAGTAGATGTTGATCCATCCGCATGACAGGCACGTCGTCCGCCAGCCCGCATTGCCTTCACGACGCTCGGTCCGGATGACTTGCTGAACCCTGGTCGCCTCACAGCCGGGTCCGTGCTCGTGCGCCTCCCAGCTCGGCTCGGCTGCCCTGCTGTTCGGGTCGAGCCCGGTGTCGGTGTCACGCCAGGTGTCGGTGAAGCAACACACTCGTTTCCACAACCCGCCGGTTCCGGGTTCTGACCACCACTCGGGGCTACGGGCCGGCGTCTTGCAGTCCGATGTGTGCGGGAATGGTGTATCCGGCGGCTTCCTCGTCCTGGTTGCGAACATCACTGCGGCTCCTGTTTGTTTGGGTGGGCTGGACGGCTGAGCGTCAACGCCCACCGATTCCCCTCGCTGCCAGGGCACCGGGGCGCATCTCGTCCCACTTGTTCGGCATCCGGGGCACCGGCGCGTGTACGCGAAGCTCTCGCAACACGTGCAGCAACGCGCCGCTCGTCTGACCCAGCATCCGGCCACGGGTCTCGGCGTCCATCTCATCGATGCTGCGCGCCAGCACGAGCGCCAGCCCTATCAGCGCCGAGTCGGCGGGACCGGTTTGGAGCGCGTCGACTGTCGTTTGGATTCGCTTGGCGAGGAAGTCGACGTTTGCGTTCGCGGGAAGCGCTTTGGCTTTGCTTGCCGGCATGTGCGGCAGCCTACCGGGGTCCCCCACCCCTTCCGGGAAGCAATAGACAGAAGAACCCCGATGTCTGGGCTTGAGTCGGCAAGGGAAAATGAAGATCAAACTGACGACAGTCGTCACTCTTCGTTCAGCAGCCCCAGCACCAGCAGCAACAGTCGGCAGTCCGCCGGGTCACGAGCGTGCGCAGCGACAGTCAGGCGTGCGCGGCGCTGTTCCTCGGCGAGCGCAGCTCGGTGTCGTTCCTCGTCGTGGTACCGATCCGACACCGGGCCAGTGTGCAGCAGGTCGTCAACGCTGCCGTCACGGAGGATGTACGGATTGGTCACGGCTGTGCCTCATCCGCGCCCAGCAGAGCAGCCACGGCAGCCGGGGCGCTCAGCGCCGCCATCGCTTCCGCTCCCGCATCGGCGCGTCGCCGGCCATTGTGCCGCGAGGGCTACCGCACGCTCCTGACTCGATCCGTGGTCGAACCGGTGATCCTCTCAGCAGATGCGCATCTAACGAGCCCCCGTGTATTTCATGGCGGTGGATCGACTCTCTTGTGGTGATGGTCCTGGAACATCCAGGCCACAGTGATGGGGGTCCCCAATGAACCGCATGAAGCGCATCGCCGCTGCCACCGCCGTCAGCACCGCTGGGCTCATACCCTTCGCCGCAGCCGTGGCGTCCGCCGAGCCCACACAGGCCGAGCAGCCGCTACGCCAAGAGCAGCAGTACACACAAGAACAAGTACACCGACCTCACCTGGGTGGTCGTCTCAACGCGGCGTCCGCCTCTGCCCTCACCACGAGTTCCCCGTGGGACACCGTCGGACTGTCTGCCCTCGGAGCTGCTGTCCTCGCTGCCGGTGGGGTTGTCCTCGTTCGCCAGAACCACCACGAACCGCACCCGGTCTGATCGACCATGCTCCACGGAGCAGATGCCGGGTTGCGCCCGATCTGCTCCGTGGAGGCTTGTGGCCTTCGGTCGGGTCACGGCTGCGCCTCGCTGCTGGGCTCGTCAACGAACGGCCAACCCGTCGAGGCTTCGGCGGTAGGGCATCGCGGCTGAGCCAGTGAGCCAGGCAACGCGGGCAGAGCTGGCCGGCTCGGGTTTCGGTGACGTGCTCGGCGGCGTCGTCGCAGTGGTTCGCAGTGATCTTGGCCAAGATTCATGCTGCGCGGCTCCTGGGCTCCATTTACCCCCACCGTCCCCGACCGTCCCCCACCGTCCCCAGGGACGGTCGTCTGAGTGACCCGTCTACCTAGGTGTACCGTCCCCCGCCCTATTAGGGGACGGTCACCGGGGACGGTCACGAGTCACCCTGATCAGGGCTAGAAGAATGATCTTCGGGGACGGGGACGGGGACGGTCGCGTAGATGTGAGCCTGCCCCTCCTCGGTGACGGTGACCCCTCCGTCTGGGCGCAGCACGAGCCGCACTAGCGCATTGCCCGTCCGCTCCTTGCTGATCCCGGTGATCGCCTCGATCTTCCGCCTGGTCGGCTTCTGATCCTTTGCCTCGAGCCTCTCGATGGCAGCCCGAACCTTCGCATCGTCTGCGTCGTCCCGGCTGACCGGCTCCGCGCCCTCGCCCTCCGGCTTCTCCTTCGGGGCCAGCAGCGCCAGGTCCAGATACTCGTGCCACTTCTTGGTGTCGTCCACTTTCAGCATTCCCATGTACGTCTTGCCGGGGAGGCCGGACTCCTGACCGTGCTGGCGCAGGTACCCCGGCCGGTCCTTCGTGGTGAACACCTTTGACGCGCCGCTCCGGCTGCGCCCGAACGCCTCGACATTCTCCAGCAGGATCAGCACGCCGGTGAGCCCGTTGCCCTTATGCACCGACCCGAACGCCTCACGCCCGCGCACCGTCTTGTCCTTCGGGACGTGGTCGCAGGAGAGCACGGCAGCGCCGACCTTGGTGCAGGGCTTCACCAGCTGTCGGCGGTACGTGGCCGCACCCTCCCCGTCGTCCTTCCAGCCGTGCAGGCTCATCGCCTCGTTCACCCCGTCGAACACGACCAGGCTGGGCGCGGGGGTGAGCAGCGCCGCCAGGGCTTCGGCTGTGACTCGCTCCTCCGGGCCGACGAATCGGAACCGAGCCCGGATCGTCTCGACTGGTACCCCGAGTGCCTTCAGTCGTTCGATGGTGTCGGTGGCGTCGGATTCCTCGAAGTGGACGTAGACCACATGCTTGCCCTTCGTCAGCTCGGCCGCGACGCAGCCGGCGGCGAACCAGGACTTGCCCGACTCCATCTCTCCGATGATCGTGTGCTCCTTGCCCGGGTAGAGCAGGTGCAGCCCATCGGTACGAGCGAGCCCGATGTCCGGCTCTGCGCGGACGTGCGTGCCGGCGAGCACCGGCCCGAGATCGACCGGACGCCAAGACTCGGGGATGTTCATGGCCGGGGTGAGGACCACCGCCCCGTTCGCTACCGGAGTAGAAACGACGGGGCTAAACGAGACCCAACGCCCCGTGTGCTTCAGCCAGGCGTCATGCGCCCCCCCGTACTTGCGCTCCCACTCGCGCCTTGCTGCCCACTTGCCGTCCCCCCGTCTGTAGGCCTGTCTCTCGATCGGGTTTGACCAGTCAACCTCGGGACCAGGCTTTGGGCCAAGTTCGACAAGCTTCCTCGCGTGCCAGTCCTTCTCCCACTCTCGCCAAGTGATGTCGCGGTTCACAACGCACCCCCGATCAGGGTCGCGGTGGCGATCTCGGCCTGGTGCCCCAGCCGGGTCATCCTGCCCGCGTACGCCCACGCGGACTCGGTGGTGAGGTAGAGGCGACGCCAGCCCAGTTGGCCGCACTGAACATGAACGACATAGACCGGCTCGGTGGCCGATCGCGGTACCCTGACGGGGTCGAACGTCGGGAATGCGGTCGGCAGCAGCGAGTCGGGCTCCGGGGTGACCACCGGGGCCCTTCGCTTGCCCGGTGGGCTGTGCCCGGTCACGCCGCACCTCGAGCAATCTTGCGAGCCCGGCGAGCCTGCGCGGACTTGAGCGCGAGCCGTACATAGAACGCTTTGCGCAGATGCTCGGCACGGAAGGCGAGCTCGTCGGCCGGCAGGTCGCCGAAGCGTTCGCGCGCCTGGTCGAGGAACTGGTCCCGGAACTTCTTCCGGGCGGGTGCGGTGGCGGCAGTGCGGTCCTCGACAGTCGCCCAGCGTTCGTGGTTCGCCAGGGTGCCGAGCAGTGAATTGTCGGGGTGGCCGGCAGGTCTGGCCATCGGGCACGCTTCGATCCCCTCCCGTGCCCGCGACGGGGAGGATCAGAAGGCTCTAGGAGCCGGGGCGTGGCCTATGAAGTTGGGGACAAGGTATCAGGCGCGATCATGAGCCAGCTGGCCCGATGACCGCGCGGGCATACCAGTGAACGCTGACCGGTGACGAGGTTGTGCCACACCACCTTCGCCCCTGGTGCCATCTCCAGCAGCCGCCACTCGATGATGCCGTTGTCGAGCACTGGCACCGGGTCAACCCGCGCAATCCTCTTGCCACACGTGTCGATGCGGCAGGTGCGCCAGAGCCCCCTCACAGCGCGTCCATGGGTGAGATCCGTCGGTAGTTCGCTCGAGCCCGTTCGGCCCGGTTGGCGGCCGCATACCGGCGGACCATCTGCGCGGACTTCCAGCCGGCCAGTTCCTGCAGGTCGCCCTCAGCGCCGCCGGCTTTCAGCCAGGCATCGGCGAACCCGTGCCGGAACATGTGCGCGTGCACCCGGACGCCGATGCCCTTCCCGCGCCGTTCGAGCATCTGCCGGATGCCATCCGGGGTCAGCACCCCGCGACCCTTCTCGGCCAGCCACAGCGCCGGCAGCTCGGCCAGCGGACTAAGCCGCCGCACCCGTCCGTACCGGTCGAGAGCCTGTGCTGTACGGGCACCGAAGGGCACGGTTCGCGGCCTTCGGCCCTTGCCGGTCACGAACGCCACCCTGGTCCGCAGGTCTACGTCATCGAGTCTCAGTGCGGCCAGCTCGGCGCGGCGCATCCCGGTATCGGCCAGCAGCATGATGACGGCCCTGTCTCGACGGGACACGAAGTCCCGACCGGCACAACCGGCAAGCAGGGCTCGCATCTGCTCCGCAGTCAGCATCTCGGTGCGTGGCTCCGGGACCTTCGGTGGCCGCACGTTTCCCATCGGCGACACGTCGAGTTCGCCCTCGCGGACGCTCCAGCCGAAGAACTGGCGGCACCCGGAGTAGTTGCGGTACTCCGTCGACGGCGACACGTTGCCCTTGAGGCTGACCAGCCAGCCGCGCACGTCGTCGGCGCGCACGGTGGTCACGTCGTCGGCCAGGTCGTGCGCGTGCAGCCAGCGGGCGAACGCGACCACGGCCCGCGAGTAGTTCTCCACCGTTTTCGGGGACTTGCCCTCGGCCTCGAGCGCGAGGGTGAAGCTGTCGAGCAGCCCGCCGAACTCATCCGCCACGGGCTAGATTATGCGTTGTCCGCACGTTATCCTCAAGCCATGACACGCGTTTCCGCAGGTGGTGGGCGCAACAGGGATCGAACCTGTGACCCCCCGCTTGTAAGGCGGGTGCTCTCCCGCTGAGCTATGCGCCCCCAGCAGGGAGGCTCAGGGTACCTCGCGGGAGGTGGCTGACGATCCGGCCGATGAAGCGGCCGGCTGCCGCCCCAGGACTCGATCGATGGCTGCGGCCACTTCGACGGCGAGGAAGTCGTCAGCACTGCCAGCTGGCGATGACGGCGCGGGCAGGGGGTCAGACCCGGCGACCGGCGAGTCAGTGATCGGGATGGAATCGCAGTCCCGGCACACCGTCTGACCGAGTCTGCGAACCAGCGCGGTCGAACCACATCGTCGGCATCGGTCCAGGTCGGTCGTCCAGTCGGCCGCAATCTGGCACTGCGGGCAGATCAGTACCTGCTCGGTTCCACGGACTCCTCGCCGCCAGGGACTGGCGCCGTGGTCCGGATCGCTCTGACGTGCTCCGCAGCGGTAGCAGGGCACCGCATGCTCCGTTTCGTCAAGTCGATGGAAAAGATCCAGAGATGGCCTATCGGCGTGCTGCGCGCGGACTCTTCGGCGCGACGAGCTTCACCCCGGACCAGTCCGGGGCGGCTGACACAGTTGTGGTGGTCGACAGGCCGGCAGTTGGCGCGGCGTCGGACACGTCGCTGGGGTCGACGTATCCGCCTCGCCCAACCTTGGGCGTCAGCAGCCACACGCTCCCGCCCTCGGTCAGGTCGGTCTTGGCATCCACCAGGGCGTCGACTAGGTCGCCGTCGCCCTGGCGCCACCACAGCACGACGAGGTCGGCGACCTCACCGATGCCGGCATCCAGCAGCTCCGACCCGGTGACATCCTCGATTTCGGCACGCAGGTCGTCGTCGCAGTCCTCGTCCCAGCCGAGTTCCTGGACCACCTGCCCGGACTGCAGCCCGAGTCGGTGCGCCGACTCGTTGCGCTGGTCGGAGTGGCCCGCGGTCTGGCCCACCGGTGTTCCTCCCGTTCCTCGCCTGCCCGCCGTCGGCGGACTTCGTGGGCGTAGTCCACCGAAGTGGCAGCCCCGAGCGCAAGCGAACTGCTCCCTCGATGCCGCCAGCGATGCGTTCGAGAGCCTCAGCCCGACGTGGATGCCGGCTCGACCGTCGCGTCCGCGCCGGGAAAGACCAGGCCCTCGTGCCCATCGTCGAACCGGACGAGGTACGGGGGGTTACCGTCGCCGCCACGGACCTCCAAGATCTCGCCAACACGATCGACGTTTCCGACCGTCCTGCCGTGGACATGAAGGCGGTCGCCCACCTGCGCCTGCATGAGGTCACCTCCTACTCGTTGACAACACATCCAAGCCTGCCCCGCCGGGACCGGAAGAAAAAGCCCCGACGTGACGCATTGCGCCTGGCGGTAGAGGATAGAGACGCCGACCGTCAAAGCCGACGCAGACGCCAGCGCGAGCGTCCTGAACCCTAAGGATTGTCGTGGCCGCAGACCGCTCCCCGATCATCAGCAACGGCTTGCCCAGTCAGCTGCCGGACATCGACCCGGACGAGACCCGGGAATGGCTCGATTCGCTCGACGCGGTAGTCGACGAGCGCGGTCGCAACCGAGCGCGCTACGTCATGCTCGCCCTCCTGCAGCGCGCCCGCGAGCGGCAGGTGGGAGTCCCCAGCCTGATCAGCACCGACTACATCAACACGATCCCGCCCGAAGCCGAGCCGTGGTTTCCCGGCGACGAGCACGTCGAGCGACGGCTCCGCGCCTACATGCGCTGGAACGCCGCGATCATGGTGCACCGCGCCCAGCGGCCGGGGATCGGGGTCGGCGGCCACATCTCCACGTACGCGTCCTCCGCGAGCCTCTACGAAGTCGGCTTCAACCACTTCTTCCGGGGCAAGAACGACCCCGGCGGAGGAGACCAGATCTTCTTCCAAGGCCACGCCTCGCCCGGCATCTACGCCCGGGCCTACCTCGAGGGCCGGCTGACGGAAAACCAGCTCGACGGTTTCCGGCAGGAGCTCTCCCACGCCGGGTTCGGCGGCGGTTTGCCGTCCTACCCGCACCCGCGGCTGATGCCCGACTTCTGGGAGTTCCCCACCGTCTCGATGGGCCTCGGACCGATCAACGCCATCTACCAGGCGCGGTTCAACCGCTACCTGCACAACCGCGGCCTCAAGGACACCAGCCAGCAGCGGGTGTGGGCCTTCCTTGGCGACGGCGAGATGGACGAGCCGGAAAGCATCGGGGCCATCGGACTCGCGGCCAGGGAGGAACTGGACAACCTCGTCTTCGTCATCAACTGCAACCTGCAGCGCCTCGACGGCCCCGTCCGCGGAAACGGAAAGATCATCCAGGAGATGGAGGCCCTGTTCCGCGGAGCAGGCTGGAACGTCATCAAGGTGATCTGGGGCCGGGAGTGGGACCCGCTACTGGCTGCGGACACCGACGGCGCACTGGTCAACCTCATGAACGTGACGCCCGACGGCGACTACCAGACCTACAAGGCCGAGTCCGGCTCATACGTGCGTGAGCATTTCTTCGGCCGCGACCCGCGCACCGCAAAGCTGGTCGAGAGCATGACCGACGACCAGATCTGGGGGCTCAAGCGCGGCGGGCACGACTACCGCAAGCTGTACGCCGCGTACGCGGCCGCTGCCGCACACACCGGCCAGCCGACGTTGATCCTGGCGAAGACGATCAAGGGCTGGACCCTGGGTTCGCACTTCGAGGGCCGTAACGCGACTCACCAGATGAAGAAGTTGACTCTCGACGATCTCAAGGGGTTCCGGGACCGGCTGCAGATCGACGTCGCCGACGACGCCCTCGACGCCAAGCTCCCGCCGTACTACCACCCCGGCACCGAGTCCGCCGAGTACGCCTACTTGATCGAGCGACGGCGGCAACTCGGCGGCTTCCTGCCCGAGCGCCACGGCAAGTCCAGCCCACTCGTGCTGCCGGACGACAAGGTCTACGACCTGACCCGGCGTGGCTCGGGCAAGCAGTCCGTGGCCACCACGATGGCGCTGGTCCGGCTGCTGAAGGAGCTATTGAAAGACCCCGAGATCGGCCCGCGGATCGTGCCGGTGATTCCCGACGAAGCGCGCACGTTCGGGCTCGACTCCCTGTTTCCGACGCTGAAGATCTACTCGCCGCACGGCCAGAACTACACGCCGGTCGACCGTGAGCTGTTCCTCTCCTACCGGGAGGACAAGAAGGGGCACATCCTGCACGAGGGCATCACCGAAGCCGGCTCGGTGGCCTCGTGGACCGCGGTGGGCACGTCGTACGCGACCCATGGCCTACCGATGATCCCGGTCTACATCTTCTACTCGATGTTCGGCTTCCAGCGCACGGGAGACGCGTTCTGGGCCGCCGCCGATCAGATGACCCGCGGGTTCGTCCTGGGTGCCACCGCGGGCCGGACGACCCTCAACGGCGAAGGTCTGCAGCACGAAGACGGTCACTCGGTGATGCTCGCCGCCACCAACCCGGCGGCGATCCACTACGACGCCGCCTACGCCTTCGAGTTGGGGTACATCATGCGCGACGGCTTGCGCCG
Organism: uncultured Actinomycetota bacterium; assembly: GCA_963819885.1. Taxonomy (GTDB): domain Bacteria; phylum Actinomycetota; class Actinomycetes; order Jiangellales; family Jiangellaceae; genus JACVRX01. The sequence goes on from CAWFXV010000025.1 coordinate 35,887, forward strand.
GATGTACGGCGACGAACCCGAGAACGTCTTCTACTACCTGACCATCTACAACGAGCCCTATGTGCAGCCGGCCGAACCGGAGAATCTCGACGTCGAGGGTCTGCTCAAGGGCCTGTACCGGTACAAGGCGTCGGAACTCGGCGAGGGCGAGGACACTCCTCGGGCACAGATCCTCGCCTCCGGCGTCGCGCTGAACTGGGCCTTGGAGGCACAGCAGCGGCTGGCCGACGAATGGCGGGTCGCCGCGGACGTGTGGTCGGCGACGTCGTGGAACGAACTGCGCCGTGATGCCGTCACCACCGACGAGTGGAACCTGATGAACCCCGATGGCCCGCCCCGCGTCCCGTATGTCACGCAGCGGCTGGGCGAGGCGCCCGGACCGGTTGTCGCGGTCAGCGATTACATCCGTGGGGTGCAAGACCAGATCGCGCCGTTCGTGCCGCAGGAGTTCCTGTCGCTGGGAACCGACGGGTTCGGCCTCTCCGACACCAGAGCCGCGTTGCGGCGTCACTTCAAGATCGACGCCCAGTCGATCGTCATCGGTGTGCTCACTCTGCTCGCCCGGCGCGGCGAAATGCCGTGGGAGACGGTCAAGCAGGCGCACGAGACCTACCGGATCGACGACGTCACAGCGACCACTGCCGAGGAAGCTGGCGGCGAGACCTGACCGACCTTTCCGGAATGACCACGTTCACCACCCCTGCCGATACATCACCAGGCCTGCCAGGGTGGTGATGTACGTACTCGCCTGCTGATGGCCCGCTTGTAGTCCTGTGACAACTCGGTGGGTGTCCAAGCATCGATTCGCGCGTACGCTGCCCGGCATGGCGACCAGCACGCGGGCCGGGGTGCAGGCCGCGGCCCAGGCAGGTAATCGGACCGAAGTCGACAACGCGACCCAGGCCGAGATGCACGCCCGGATCGCCCGCCAGCTCGAGCGGGCCTCCGGCACGTTCGCGACGGCATCGATTGCCCGGATGGAGGAGCGGCTTTCTTGGTACCGGGCGATGCCACCGGACGAGCGCTCCTGGGTCGGCTTGATCATCCAGGCGGGGATCGCAGCCTTCCTCGACTGGTTTCGCGAGCCCCGGCAGAGCCGCCCAAGGGTCACGGTCGACGTCTTTGGCACCGCGCCGCGGGAATTGACTCGGGCGATCACCCTCGAGCAGACCGTCGAAATGGTGCGGGTGGCCATCGACGTGGTCGAGGAGGCCGTCACCAATCTGGTCGAGCAGCAGGACGTCCCCACGGTCCGCGAAGCGGTGCTGAGATATTCGCGGGAGGTTGCCTTCGCGGCGGCCGAGGTCTATGCCCGGGCCGCCGAAGCGCGAGGCGCATGGGATGCACGACTGGAAGCGCTCGTCGTCGACTCGCTGCTGCGCGGTGAGACCGACGAAGATGTGCGCTCACGCGCAGCCGCCCTGGGCTGGAGCGCGCACAGCGGAGTCACCGTTGCTGTCGGCCGCACCCCGGCAGGTGAGACCGAACCGGTCATGGCGGCCCTTCGCCGCACTGCCCGGCAGGCAGGCTATGACGTGCTCACCGGCGTGCAGGGCGACCGGCTGGTTGCCGTGCTCGGCGGCGTCGCCGATCCACAGCAAGCGGCGGCCTCCGTGGCCGATCACTTCGGACCCGGGCCGTTGGTTGCCGGCCCGCTCGTGCCCGACCTGGCGGCCGCAGCGGCGTCCACCCGCGCAGCCATCTCCGGTCTGCGCGCCGCGTCGGCCTGGCCCGACGCTCCCCGACCGGTCTCCGCCGACGCGCTGTTGCCCGAACGGGCTCTGGCTGGTGACGGCCACGCCCGCCGGGCCCTCGTCGTCGACGTGTTCGAGCCGATCGCCCAATCCGGTCCGGTCGTGATCGAGACCCTCGCGGCGTACCTGGAGAACGGCAGCTCCGTGGAGGCCGCGGCCAGGGTCCTGTACGTGCATCCGAACACGGTGCGATACCGGTTACGCCGGGTGGTCGACCTGTGTGGCCTCACCCCGACGAACCCGCGCGACGCCTTTACGCTGCGGCTCGCCCTCACCCTCGGCCGGCTCTTTCCGTCATCGAATGGGTGAGCCCTTCGCTTGTGGGAACCCGCCAATGTTGGTGAGACGACGTTGTGACCGGCGCGGACGGTCCTACGGGGCAGTAGCGGGGATCGTGGAAGAGTGCTCGCCGTCGTCGCTCCGGGTCAAGGGGCCCAGGCTCCGGGCTTTCTCGCGCCGTGGTTAGAGGATCCGACCTTCGCCACCCGGATCGACTGGCTGTCCGCCGTGGCCGGACTCGATCTCGCTCACTACGGTGCGGAGGCTGACGCAGAAACGATTCGCGACACCGCCATCGCGCAGCCACTGCTCGTGGCTGCCGGCATGCTCAGCGCGCTGGCTTTGTTCCCGCACCCGGCCGACGGTTTCAGCAAGGTCGGCGCGGCGGCCGGGCACAGCGTGGGAGAGATCACCGCGGCCGCCGGTACGCGGGTCATCACCGCTGAGCAGGCGATGGTCTTCGTCCGCGAGCGGGGCCGAGCGATGGCCGAGGCCGCGAAGAACACTCCGACTGGGATGACGGCGGTAATCGGCGGCGATCCCGACGACGTTCTGGCAATCCTGGACAAGCACGGCTTGACGCCTGCCAACGTCAACGGTGCGGGTCAGGTCGTCGCTGCGGGAACGCTCGAGCAACTCGATGCGCTCGCGGCCGAGCCGCCGGCTGGTGCCCGGCTGCGCCCCCTGTCGGTCGCCGGGGCCTTCCACACCATCCACATGGCCGCGGCGGTCGACGTCCTGCGCCGACACGCGCAGTCCATCAGCACCCACGACCCGCGCAGCCCGTTGCTGTCAAATCGCGACGGGCGCGTCGTCCACGACGGCCGGGAGGTTCTCGCCCGGCTGGTCGAACAAGTCTCCAACCCGGTCCGCTGGGACCTGTGTCAGCAGACGATGCAGGAGATCGGGATCACCGGCCTGCTCGAGGTTCCACCGGCAGGCACGCTGACCGGGCTGGCCAAACGTGCTTTGCCCGATGTGGAGACATTCGCCCTGCGGACTCCAGACCAGCTCGACGACGCCCGATCCTTCGTCGACAAACACGGCCAAGCCAGCCCCATTGACGCCAGCCCAACTTGGCGGCTCGTCGTCGCGCCGATCAAGGGTGTGTTCACGACGGCGGGCATCGAGGTCGGCGCGCAACTCGACGCGGGCGACACAGTCGGGCGGGTCAGCTCACTGCGCGACTCTCTCGAGGTGCCGGCCACCCACGGCGGCCGGGTCATCGAGTGGCTGGTCGAAGACGGTGATCCGGTCGCCCCAGGCCAGCCGTTGGTTCGGCTCCATCCAGCCGCTCCCCAGGAGGTGGCGAGCGTATGACGGAGGCGACCGCGCGCAAACCGATCCGGACCAGCCGTCGGGTCGGCCACGCTCGCATCCTCGGTATCGGCGGCTACCGGCCCGCCCGGCTGGTGCCGAATGCCGAGATCGTCGAGAAGATCGACTCCTCCGATGAGTGGATCCGGACCCGGTCCGGTATCGCCAGCCGGCGGTGGGCCAACGAGGAGGAAACCGTCGTCGCGATGAGTCTTGCGGCGTCGGGCAAGGCACTAGCGCATGCCGGCCTCACACCGGACCAGATCGGCTGCGTGGTCGTGTCGACCGTGACACACCTCTACCAGACCCCCTCGGCGGCGGCCGAGATCGCCTACAAGCTGGGAACCGCGCGGGCGGCAGCATTCGATATCTCCGCTGCCTGCGCCGGCTTCTGCTACGGCTTGTCACTCGGCGCAGACATGGTGCGCGGCGGCACGGCCGAGCATGTGCTGGTGATCGGGGTCGAGCGGCTGTCCGACCTGACCGACCAGACCGACCGGTCGACCGCATTCATCTTCGCCGACGGCGCCGGTGCCGCCGTTGTCGGACCGTCTGACGAGCCGGCCATCGGGCCGGTCGTCTGGGGCTCGGACGGCCAGCACCTCGACCTGATCCGGCAGCGGGAGGAGTGGCGCGAGGCGATGTTCGCCCCGGAGGGCCCGCGGATCCCGCACCTGGTCATGCAGGGCAATTCGGTGTTCCGGTGGGCATCGTTCGAGATGGCCAAGGTGGCACGGGAGGCGATCGACGCCGCGGGCATCACCCCTGCCGACCTGGACGTGTTCGTGCCGCACCAGGCCAACATGCGTATCACCGACGCGATGGCCCGCGCCATGAAGCTTCCCGAGACGGTCGTCACCGCCCGTGACATCGTCGAGCAGGGAAACACCTCCGCTGCGTCCATCCCGCTGGCCATAGAACGGCTACTCGAGACCGGGCAGGCGCGCAGCGGCGATCTGGCCCTGCTCATCGGCTTCGGCGCCGGCCTCGTCTACGCCGCCCAGGTGGTCCGTATCCCCTGACAACGTCGTCAGCCCAACCGCCCTGCACCACACACCGCACCTGAGGAGAGACACATGGCAAGCACCGAGGAGATCCGCAGCGACCTCGCCGACATCGTGAACGAGGTCGCCGGCGTCCCCGCGGCAGACGTGCAACTGGACAAGTCCTTCACCGACGACCTCGGCATGGATTCGCTGGGCATGGTCGAGGTGGTCGTGGCGGCCGAGGAGAAGTTCGGCGTCAAGATCCCCGACGACCAGGTCAAGAACCTCGCGACCGTCGGCGACGCCGTCGCCTTCATCGAGCGGGCAGGTGCCTGAGGCGATGACCGCTGCCAGGACCCGTGTCGTCGTCACCGGGCTGGGCGCCACCACGCCGGTCGGGGGGGACGTCGCGACCACCTGGGAGTCGTTTCTTGCCGGCCGCTCCGGCGTCAGGGTCCTGACCGAGGACTGGGCCGCCCAATTGCCAGTGCGCATCGCGGCACGAGTTGCCGTCGAGCCGAGCGAGATCATCCCCCGGGTGCGCGCCCGCCGCCTGGACCGCTCCGCACAGTTCGCGGTGATCGCCGCCCAAGAAGCGTGGTCCGACGCCGGCTTCGAGGGGCTGGCACCGGACAACGGGATCGATCCGGACCGGCTAGGGGTGGTCTGTGCCTCGGGCATCGGCGGTTTGACAACACTGCTATCCGGCTACGACGTGCTGCTTGAATCCGGGCCCCGCCGGGTCTCGCCGCTCGCGATCCCGATGCTCATGCCGAACAGCCCGGCAGCGTATGTCGGAATGGATGTCGGCGCCCAAGCGGGTGTGCACACCCCGGTCAGTGCATGCGCATCCGGGGCGGAGGCGCTCGCCTACGGCATGGACATGATCAGGTCCGGACGCGCCGACATCGTGGTGGCCGGCGGCACCGAAGCAGCCATCCATCCACTGCCGATGGCGGCGTTCGCCAACATGATGGCGCTGTCCAAGCGCAACGACGAGCCCGAGCGCGCAAGCCGGCCCTATGACAAGGGCCGCGACGGTTTCGTACTCGGCGAGGGCTCCGGCATGGTCGTGCTCGAATCCGCCGAACGCGCGCAGGCTCGCGGGGCGCGGGTGTATGCGGAACTGGCCGGCGCGGGGATGAGTGCGGACTCGCACCACATTGCCCAGCCCGATCCGTCCGGCGCCGGAGCCGTCAAGGCAATGCGCTTTGCTCTCGCCAACGCCGGCCTGGACACCTCCGACGTCACCCATGTCAATGCACACGCCACCTCGACCCCGGCCGGCGACCTCGCCGAGGCGATAGCGATTCGCACCGCCTTCGGGGATGCCACGGGTGAAGTGGCGGTCACCTCGACCAAGTCGATGACCGGGCACCTGCTCGGTGGAGCGGGCGCGGTTGAATCCATCGCGGCGATACTCGCGCTGCATCACCGCGTCGCTCCGCCCACGATCAACGTCGACGACCTCGACGACGAGGTGGACCTCGACGTGATCTCGGGCCAACCTCGCGCCCTTGGCGACGGGCCGCTAGCCGCGCTGAACAACTCGTTCGGCTTCGGCGGTCACAACGTCGCCCTGGCCTTTCGGAGCGTGTGATGACGGTAACCAGCCCAGCTCCCGCGACCGCCAAGCCCGCGCGCGAGGACGATCCGCGAAACCCGAACCACCGACTGGCCGCGTTCTTCGACCGGGGTTCGGTCACGCTGCTGAGCCCGGACGACAGCAGCGGCATGCTGGCAGCGACCGGGCTGGTGAACGGCACCGCGGTGGTCGCCTTTTGCTCCGACGCCACCGTCATGGGTGGCGCGATGGGTAACGACGGCTGCCAGGTCGTCGTCGACGCCTACGAACGAGCCCTTGCCGACGACGTGCCGATCATCGGCCTCTGGCACTCCGGCGGCGCGCGGCTGGCCGAAGGTGTGCTGTCGCTGCACGCCGTGGGCCGCATCTTCGCGATCATGACCCGGGCTTCTGGCCGGATTCCGCAGATCTCGGTCGTGCTGGGGCCGGCTGCCGGCGGGGCCGCCTACGGGCCGGCGCTGACCGACGTCGTCGTGCTCGGTCCGGACGGCCGGGTCTTCGTGACCGGGCCCGACGTCGTGCGATCGGTGACGGGCGAAGACGTCGACATGCTGCGTCTTGGCGGCCCGGAACCGCACGGCCGACGCTCCGGCGTCGTCCACGTCGTCACAGCGACGGAACGGGAGGCGTTGGATGAAGCCCGCCGGCTGGCAGCACTGCTCGGCAATCAGGGGACGGTGTCGGCCGACTCGGTCGAAGACCGCGACCTCGGGACCTGCCTGCCGGAGTCGGCGAGGCGGGCTTACGACGTCCACCCGCTGATCGCCGGCCTGCTGGATGACGACTCATCGCTCGAGCTGCATCCGCGGTGGGCGCCGAACATGACGACCACTCTCGGCCGCCTCGGTGGGCGAACCGTTGGTGTCGTCGCCAACAACCCGCTGCGGCTCGGCGGCTGCCTGGACTCCACTTCCGCCGAGAAAGCGGCACGGTTCGTGCGCATGTGCGATGCATTCGGGGTTCCCCTCGTCGTCGTCGTCGACGTTCCGGGTTACCTGCCCGGCGTCGGGCAGGAATGGGACGGGGTCGTACGCCGGGGCGCCAAGCTGCTGCACGCGTTCGCCGAGGCGACAGTGCCGCGGGTGACGCTGGTCACGCGCAAGGCGTACGGCGGTGCCTACATCGCGATGAACGCCAGGGCACTTGGCGCGACCAGGGTGTTTGCCTGGCCCTCGGCGGAAGTCGCCGTCATGGGCGCGGTGGCGGCCGTGCGAATCCTGCACCGGCGACGGCTCGCCGAGCTAGCCCCTGACCTACGGGCGCAGGTCGAAGCGGAGCTCGCCGAGGAGCACGAACGCATCGCGGGCGGGTTGAACCGGGCCATGGAGATCGGTGTCGTGGACGAGGTCGTGGAGCCCTCGGCGACCCGCTCGGCTCTCGCCCGGGCGATCGCCGACGCTCGAGCCCGTCGCGGCCAGCACGGCAACATCCCGCTCTGAATCCGCCTCCACACGCACCAGCGCCCCGGCCTGCAGGGGGGCCGGGGCGCTCCGTGGTGCGGCCGCTGTGTTCGCCCGGATCACCGGGCCGGGGAGTCACCGGTGCCGGAGCGGCCACGTCTGTGGTTGTTATCCGCTCGTGACCATACCGTCGCCAGGCTGAACACGGAAGAGGAACGGGTCAATCAATTTTGAGACCCGATTCCACAATCTGGACAAAGTCACGATCACACCACCTGGTGCAGCCAGCGGACGGGCGCACCGTCGCCCGCGTAGCGAAACGGCTCGAGCTCGTCGTCCCACGGGCCGCCCACCAAGCGCCTGAGCTCCTCGACCAGGTCGGTCTCGCCCAGCGCCGCCTTCGCCACCGCGGACTTGATCCGCTCCTCGGGGATCATGATGTCGCCGTGCACGCCGGTGACGGCGTGAAAGACGCCCAACGCCGGCGTGTAGGAGTAGCGCGCCCCCTCATAACCCGGGCTCGGCTCTTCCGTGACCTCGTAGCGCAGGTGCAGCCAGCCGCGCAGTGCGGACGCCAGCGTCGCGGCTGTGCCCGGCTGCCCCTGCCACGACAGCTCACACCGATACGTCCCCGGCGACGCTGGCTGACGGGTCCATTGCATGTTGACGGGTACGCCAAGTGCGCCGGCCACTGCCCACTCGATGTGTGGGCACAACGCCGACGTCGCCGCGTGGACGTACAGGACGCCACGTGTCGTCACCGGGTCCTCCTGGCGGGTCGAGGGACGCCTTCCCCAGCGGCCTCGGGCCCGCGTCGGACCGGTTGACGCGGATCATTCTGCCTGACGGGATCGCGGCGCACCAGACGACGCGCAAGAAACCGCACGGCAGGGACCCGACTAGTGTCCGACAGGTGCAGAGTCTGCGGCTGGTGGATCGCTGGCCGGTCCAGAACGTGGCGACGGCCGTGGTGGCCGGCACCGGCGATGTCGTCGGCGGCCACGGTGACCTCGTGCGCGTCTTCCCACTCGCGTCGGTAACCAAGCTCATCACCGCGTATGCGGCACTGGTGGCCCTGACCGAGGGTGCAGCCGAGCTCGACGATCCGGCCGGGCCACCCGGCGCCACGATCCGTCATCTGCTGGCGCATGCCTCGGGCGTCGCTTTTGACAGTGACATTGTCGTGGCGCAACCCGGCAAGCGCCGGATCTACTCCAACGCGGGGTTCGAGATCCTGGCGAACACGTTGGCGGAGCGGTCGGGCATTCCGTTCGCCGAGTACGTGACCGACGGTGTACTGAGCCCGCTCGGGATGGGGTCGACGCGGTTGGTCGGATCCCCGGCCGCCGGGATCGAATCCACCGTCGCCGACCTGGCTCGGTTTTCCGCCGAGCTCCAGCGGCCGACGCTGGTCGACCCGACGACGATGGCCGAGGCGTGCCGGGTGGTGTTCCCGGGCTTGCGCGGTGTGCTGCCCGGCTTCGGCCGGCAGGAGCCCAATGACTGGGGCCTCGGCTTCGAGATTCGTGACCACAAGGCCCCGCACTGGACCGGGTCGGCGAGCTCGCCGGAGACGTTCGGCCACTTCGGGCAGAGCGGAACGTTCCTGTGGGTCGACCCGCAGGCCCGCGCCGCATGCGTGGTCTTGACCGATCGTGGCTTCGGGCAGTGGGCGATCGAGGCATGGCCGGCGTTCACCGACGCTGTGCTGGCCGATCTCGGCCGCTGACGACCCGCACGACCAACCCCGCGCCGGAATTGTCCCGCTCGCTGGATCGTTAACTCAGATGTCGGGTCGGGGTGTCCGACCCGCTCGGACATGACCTCGGAGGGGGGCTCATGGCACGCACAACGCACGACCCGCCCACCCGGCGTCGGGCCCGGCATGACGACGAGCCTGACCTGGTGGGTCAGTACCTTGCCCAGATCGGATCCACCCCGTTGCTGACCGCCGATGAGGAGGTCGCGCTGGCCAAGCGCATCGAGGCCGGGCTGTACGCGACGGAGCTACTTCGTGCCGCCGATGACGGCGAACGGCGCCTGACCGAAGCTCGACGCCGCGAGCTGGCTGCCGTTGCGGAGGAAGGCAGGGCGGCCAAGGACCACATGATCCGGGCCAACCTGCGACTGGTCGTGTCGGCCGCGCGCAAGCACGCCCGGCGCGGGCTGCCGTTTCTCGACGTGGTGCAAGAAGGCAATCTTGGGCTGATCCGGGCAGTGGAGAAGTTCGACTACGCCAAGGGCTTCAAGTTCTCCACCTACGCCATGTGGTGGATCCGCCAGGCGATCGAGCGGGGCCTGTCCGAGCAGAGCCGCACCGTGCGGCTGCCGGCACATGTCGCCGAGACGGTTTCCAAGATCAACCGCATTGATCGTGACCTCAACCGGATGCTCGGCCGCGAGCCGACGGTGGCCGAAGTCGCCGAACAGGCGGGCTTGTCCGTCGACCGGGTTGTGGAACTGCGCCGGGTCGCCCGCGACTCGGTCAGTCTCGACACTCCTGTCGGCGACGACGGCGAGACGACCCTCGGCGACCTGATCGAGGACAGTGACGTCCTGCAGGCCGCCGATATTGCCGAGCAGCGGGCACTCACCGCGTCGCTGAATGAGCTCGTCGCCACCCTGACCCCGCGCGAGGCGACCATCATCAAGCTCAGGTTCGGGCTCGAGGACGGCCAACCGCACACGCTGCAGGAGGTGGCCGACCGAGTCGGCCTCACTCGGGAGCGGGTACGCCAGCTGGAGAAGAAGGCGCTCGCCGAGTTGCGCGATCCGCAGCGGCATGAGCCCGTGCTGGCGTGGGCCAGCTGACAGAGGTCAGACCGCAATGACATCGAGCATGCGAGCCAAGCCAGCGAAGTCGCGAGGATTTCGGGTGAGCAGCAGGGCAGCGTGGGCCACGGCGGTCGCTGCAATCTGAAGGTCGAGGCGGCGCAGGCGCGGACTACGTCCAGAAGCTCGGACGAGTCCGGCCAGGGGTCCGTAGGTCTTTGCCGCGGCGAGGTCGAACGGCCAGATCTCAAACGCTTCGACTACGGCGTGGTACCGCTCGGACCGCGCGTATCGAGCAACCGGATCATCGGTGTTGAGGCCGTAACCCAGCTCGGCGATGGTCACCGCACTGACCGCGTGATCCGCCGACGCGTAACCGCCCAGTTCGATCCGCTCGAGGTCGATGACCACCGAGGTGTCCAGCAGGACGCGTTCTTGCGTCGTCATCCGGTGCCGCCTCGGCCTGCTCTGTCCTGACGAGTAGAGGCGTCGACATCATCGAGGTCGTCGCTTCCGAAGAGAGCGTCCGCGGCGGCACGGTCGGCATACCAACGGTCCACGTCGATCGGCGGGAGGCGTCGGAACTCGGCCTGCACCTCGCCGAGAGTCTTCCGTGGACGGCCTTCCCCGGCCTGGTGCGGTATGAGGTCGGCAATGGCCTTACCGTGGCGCGTGACGGTAAAGCTCTCACCAGCCTCGACCCGGCGCATGATCTCCGCGTTCTCGTTGCGAAGCTCCCGCTGGCCGATCACCTCAGTCATGTGGCTAACATAGCACAATATTGGGATTTGGCTACGGATGCGCTACGGATGCGCTACGCACCTGTCTTACCCAAGACGGCCAAACGCGCCGGTGGGCCCTGCGTTCTCAGCAGGGCCCACCGGTGAGTTCAGCCGTGCAGCGGCTGGCCGGTCTCGAGCAGGGTCTTCAGGTCGCTGAGCACGTCGGCCCAGCCGCCTCCAGCACCCTCGACCGAGCCGGCGACCATCGCCGCCGTGTTCGGTGCTCCGTCAAGCTGGTGGGTCACCGTCAGGCTCGTGACGCCATCCTCCCCCTCCGTGATCTCGTAGGTCAGCCGGGTGGGTGGCTCCTGATCCCAGCCGGCCCGCCAGGTCTGCACGAGCTTGCGTGGTGGGTCTGCCTCGATGACCTCACCGTCGACAACGACCTCGGGCATGCCCGCCTTCTGCATTTCGGCGTCGGCAATGGCCCGGTAGGTTCCACCTGGACGCAAGTCGTACTCGACCCGTCCGCCATAGCCGTACCGTTCGGTCCACTCCGGCTTGGTCAATGCATCCCAGATCGCCTCTGCCGAGGCCTTGATGTAGATCCGGTACACCTGCGTTGTTGTGCTGGTACTCGTCTCGGTGCTCATCTCTGGTCCTCCAGCTCGGTCTTGAGTCCGACGAGCGCGGACACCCGTCGCTCCTTGTACTTGTCGATCCACCGGTCGTGGATCAGCCGGATCGGCACCGGGTTCAGGAAATGCAGCTTCTCCCGGCCCGAGCGGCGCGTGACGACCAGACCCGCGTCCTCGAGCACCCGCAGGTGCTTCATGGCGCCGAAGCGGGTCATCTCCAACTCGGACTCGAGCTCGGTGAGCGTGCGGCCGTCACGCGCGAAGAGCCGGTCGAGCAGGAATCGACGAGTCGGGTCGGCGAGTGCCTTGAACACCCGGTCGTCGTCGGTCATGACTCGACAATATGTGACCAGATGGTCACATGTCAATCGGGCTCTTCACGACCCGGCTGGACGGACGTACAAGGAGCCGACGTCGCTGGTTGAGCAAGCGGCGACGTGACGCTGAGCCGCAGGCCCGGCATGCTGCTGGTGTGACCGTGCCGTTGCTGACGCCGCGACCGGTCGCGACGTCTCTGGACGAGCTACTCGCCAACGCAACCGACCGGCGGCCGTTCCGGCACAGTGACTCGAAGTCGGGCTCGGCCCTTGAGCAGGTCGTCGTGGACGGCGAACCACACGTGCTCAAGCACGTTCATGTCGACGACGACTGGACGATGCGGTTCGGCGGCGACATCGGCTGCCACCCCGTGCAGGTCTGGGCGGCGGGACTGATGGACGTCCTGCCCGACCGGATCGATCACGGCGTGGTCGGTGTCGCGGGTGGGCTCGGCCGCAATGGCTGGGGCGGGGCGATCCTCATGCGGGACCTGTCCGCGGACCTGGTGCCGGCCGGCGACGAGCCGCTGAGCCTGAGCCGTCACCTGACCTACCTCGATGACCTGGCCGCGCTGTGCGCACAGCTGCTCGGGTGGAGCGACGACGTCGGGCTGATGCCGCTGGTGAATCGCTGGACCTGGTTCAACCCGGCTTGCCTCGCGGTGGAGGCAGAGCGTGGCTGGCCCGAGCCGGTCCCCCGGCTGGCGCACGACGGGTGGGCAAGGTTCGCCGAACGCGTGCCCCGGCCTGTGCTGGATGTCGTGGAAGATCTTCGGCGCGATCCGAGTCCGCTGGTTACTGCGGCGCTGCAGACTCCGAGCACGTTCGTGCACGGAGATTGGAAGCTCGGCAACGTCGGTACCGCGGCCGATGGACGCACCGTCCTGATCGACTGGACCTATCCCGGCGAGGCACCGCCGTGTTATGAGCTCGCGTGGTATCTCTCGCTCAACCGAGCCAGGCTGCCGCACAGCAAGGAAAACGCGATCGAGGTATTCCGCAGCGCGCTCGAACGGCACGGAGTCGAGACTGCCGAGTGGTTCGAACGGCAACTCGGGATATGCCTGCTCGGCAGCATGGTGATCTTCGGCTGGGAGAAAGCGCTCGGAGATGACGCCGAGCTCGGCTGGTGGTGTGATCGCGCGAGCGAAGGCGCGGCGACGCTCTGAGGTGCGCGAGTGCAGCAATGCCGGTAGTGGCAGAGTCGTCGATGTGAGACTGTCGGCTGAGCAGGTAGACGACTTCTTGACCGGCCGGGACGGCGCAGTACGGTCGCTCGCCTTGGCGAGCCGAGACCTTGTCCTGGAGATCTTTCCCGACGCGGTCGAGACGGCAGAGGGCAATGAGTTCGGTTACGGATTCGACAGCGGCTACAAGGGACTTGTCTTCACGATCAGCTTGGTTCGAGAAGGCGTCAATCTCGGCGTCTTTGGCGGTGCGTCCCTCGATGATCCGACCGGGCTACTGGAGGGCACCGGCAAAGTGCACCGGCACGTGAAGATCCGCACTGAGTCCGACCTGAGCACTGACCTTCGCGAGCTGCTCAGCCGCGCGTTCGCCAAGCGCACGAACAGCTGACCCCACCAGGAGACCAGATGGCCGCCGCGGGGATCGTCACCGGCGACTCGTCGGTATTCGAGGAGATGGTCGCCAGCTCACCGAAGCAGATACGTGAGCTGGCCCTGGCCAGCCGAGCGTTGATCTTCGACGTGTTGCCGCAGACGGTCGAGGTGGTCTTGGCCGCAGCACGCCGGACGCGGCTTATTCGAAGGCACCGGCCGACTGATGCGCCACGTCAAGATCCGCACCCACGCCGACCTGAAGAATCCGGCTCTGCGACGCCTGGTCGAGGTAGCGACGACGCACAGAGTTCCGCCGATTGCTTGATCGGTGCCGATTCATCAGGCGATGAACGGCACCCAGGCCTGCTGGTCGAGGTCGTCGAGATCGCTCGCGAGTGCTCCGCTCGCCGACAACGTCCACAGTGTGTCGCCGATCACCAATGACCGGCGGATCGTCGGGTCGGCCGAGTAGTCGCCCGATTCAGCGCCGGAACCACCGTGGCTCAGCGCGCCGACCTCGACGAGCGAGTCACCGTCGATTCGGAGAACGACGGCGCCACCAGCAGGGGCGATAGACGGCTGGGCATCGTTCGGCGCGGCCTCTGGCCAGATTCCGCCGTCCCACCACACCGGGATGACGACGAGCTGTTCGTCCGGCCAGTACAGGAATGCGTGCGGGTCGTGCTCGGCGTCGGACCACCCACCCGGCATCGGAAAGGTATCGAGCCGGGCCGGTGCCGCCGGGTCGCCGACGTCGAACAACGACACCTGGGTGCCGCGCACCATGCCCTGCGCGTCGGCGTCCTGCCCGATGCCGATCAGCCGGTCCGCGTCGAGCGGATGCAAGTAGGACGAATACCCAGGGACCTTGAGCTCTCCGACGACTCGCGGTGACCTCGGATCGCTGAGATCCAGGGTGTAGAGAGGGTCCACCTGCCGAAACGTCACGACGTATCCGAGCGGTCCGATGAACCGCACCGCGTAGATCTGCTCGCCCTGGCCCAGCCCGCCGACGCTGCCGACGACCTGCAGCCCGTCGCCACGCTGGGAGAGCACCGTCACGCGGCTTTCGGACTGCGGAACGGGATCGGGGGCCGTCACGCCGGACCACTGGTCAAGGGTGGTCGCGACCCGCAGATACCCCTCGTGTTCGGAGAGGGAGTACTGGTTCAGCAGCCGTCCGTCAACCGACCCGGAAGCGACGTACTGAGCCTTGCCTCCCCCCGTGATGTCGAACTTGTGGATCTCTGTGGTCGGCTCCACGTCGCGAAAGAGGCCGGCCCTCATGTCGACCGGCATCGGGAAACCCGTGTGGTCGTCGGCGATGTACACGCTTGACCCGGTGCCGTAGACCGTTTGCCCGTCGGCGACGACGGCCACCGAGTTGTCCGGCCGCAATGCTGCGGTGAGATCGAGCGTGAGCACCGTGAGCATCGAGGTGCCGGAGTACGTCCGGGGGTGACTGACATCGGCGCAGTCGACGAGTGAGCCCTCGCTGCGGTCGCCTCCTTCGCTCAGCCCATACCGGGGCAGCCAGTCCTCGATCGTCGATTGGGCAAGAACCTCGCGGTTCGCGGCCAGGGCGCTGTCCTCGAGCACCCGGCTTGGTCGGACCGGATGGATAGTCCATCGCCAGCCGCGGCCCGGACCGCACGACAATGCGTGCGACCGAGTCGACCTGACGCGCGTCGACGAAGTGCCGTCGAGATCGAGTGTCGCTGACAATGCGAGGCTGGCCGGAGAGGTCGACAAGGACCAGCCTGCTTCCTTCGGCAACTGAGCTTCCGCGGCCGCGGCGGCGCATGAGTTGTCCCGTTGGACGCGACGCTCAGCGGAGCTCATCACGACGAGCACCCGATCGCCGTCCAGCAGCAGCTGGGTCCGCGATACCACCCACCGGCGGAGTCCGAGAACCTCAGTGATCCGAGCGGCTCTGTTGGACTCGACCTCGATCACTCGCAAGCGTGCCATCCAGCACTGAGACGATGCGGCGGCCGTCGGTTTTGACCAGATCGGGCTCGTCGACACCGGCCTCATGGATGTTGGTCGTCGAATACGCCGGCGGCGCGGCTTCGCCGCTGGCGGCTTCGTCGCCGCCGGTGGCCGAGCGGGCGCCGGCGTCGGCCGCTGCTTGCGGCACCAGGCCTTCCGCGTAAGCCAGCCCTTCACCGAGCCCGTACGGCGTCACGAACTCCGCTGCCGCCTGCTTGAGCTGCTCCAAGGCGTCGTCGCACGAGTCGTACCGCACCAGCTGGTAGGCCGCGGCAACCTGGCCGAGCGGTGGTTGCCCGGCCCCCGCGCCCGTGCAGGCACTCAGCGCAAGCACCGACCCGGTCAGGCTCGCGACGACGAGAGACGCTTTCCACCCGATCTGCATGCGCCTTGGACGGTTCTCGGTGGTGGCTGGTTCCCCCGGTTGCCGACCTGAGTTGCCGACCTGAGTTGCCGACGAGTGCGTGGCACGCTGAGCCGTTCCACAAACTGGGGCATATCATCCCGCTGAACAGCGGTCCATCGTGCCAGGTGTGACCGCCCAGCGTGCCACGCCTGTATCTGCGGTGAGTCCACGAGACTGGCAGGGATTGGCTGCTCGAATGGAGGTACCTGCTGTGGACGTTGCCGTCGTCGGCTGCGGGGTCATCGGCCTCACCACAGCCGTGCGCCTGCAGGAGGCCGGCCTGACGGTCCGCATTGTCGCGCGTGACTTGCCACTAGAGACGACGTCGAATGTCGCGGCCGCCATCTGGTATCCGTACCGCGCGTATCCGCAGGACCGCGTCCTGGATTGGGGAGCTCAGACATTCGACGTATTCGAGGAGTTGGCCGCGTCTCAGTCGACCGGTATCCGGATGCGGGAGGTCAAGGAGCTGTTCCGCACTGGGGAGCCGGACCCGTGGTGGATGCACGCCGTCAGACAAATCCGGCACTGCGACGCCACCGAGCTGCCGGCTGGGTTCGTCGACGGCTTCGTCTTCACGACGCCGGTCGTTGAGATGCCGATCTACCTCACCTATCTGATGCGGCGCTTTCAGGCGGGCGGCGGCGTGATCGAGCAGCGGGATGTCGGTGTGCTGGCCGACGTAGCGAGCGATGAACGGGTGATCGTCCATTGCGCCGGTGTTGGAGCAAAGGGCTTGGCCCCCGACTCCTCGGTCACGCCGATCCGCGGTCAGGTCGTCTGTGTCCACAACCCCGGTATCGACCAAGTGCTCCTCGATGAGGGCAACCCCGACGGCATCACCTACATCGTGCCGCGCTCGGCCGACTGCATCCTGGGCGGAACTGCGGAGGTTGGTGCCGACGGCCTCGAGCCCGACCCGGAGATCGCGCGCGGCATCCTGCATCGCTGCAGCAGGCTCGAACCGCGCTTGCGCGGGGCCCGGGTGCTCTCACACAAGGTGGGCCTGAGACCCGGGCGCCCCTCGATAAGGCTCGAGACGGCCGAGTTACCTGACGCCAGGCCGTGCATCCACAACTACGGCCACGGCGGAGCGGGCGTCACCTTGTCGTGGGGGTGCGCCGACGAAGTCGTCCGGCTCGTCCGGACCGTCCTCGCCTAGATTCCCGAGCGGATAGCAGCGGTCCGCGACCCGGGCTTCGCCGGTCTCAGCTCACGGTGCCCGCGTAGTACCGCTGGGCAAGCGCCCAGGCGTCTTTGCCACAGATCGAACCCATCGTGCGACCTTCGAAGTCGTCGGGGCTGATGTGAATTCCGCCGAACAGTCGTGAAAGCCCCGCCTGATCGGCCGCGTCGAAGTAGCTGGCCCACTGCAGCGTGACGTCCTCGGTGGGCCCGAGCTCGACCTGGAGTTCGCCGGCAGGGATGGTCCACTCGGCCAGCCCGCCCGGGAAGTAGGGACTGCCCGTGAACGCGGTCATCACTTCGGCAGCTGCGCGGCTGAACGTGCTGTGACCTGAGACGTAGCCCGCGAAGGCCGGTGTCACGAAGGTCGCGAGCTGATACGGCACCCAGTCGACCGCCAGGATCCAGCCCACCCCGGCCGTCTGCGTGGCCGGATCGTCCGGGTTCCCGCGCCAGGCACGGATCGCGATCTCGTCGACGTGATCGGCGAGCGCTTCGTGCCGCTCGCCGGGGACACTCGATGCAGCCGTGACGACCTCGATCAGTCCGGGGGCCAGCGGGAGGCCATCCGGGTCGTA
Source organism: uncultured Actinomycetota bacterium (assembly GCA_963819885.1). Lineage (GTDB taxonomy): Bacteria > Actinomycetota > Actinomycetes > Jiangellales > Jiangellaceae > JACVRX01. The sequence goes on from CAWFXV010000025.1 coordinate 53,380, forward strand.
CGCGGGAAGGTCGGCATCGCTGGACTGGCCCAGGCCGCCCATGTACCGGATCATCGAGATCGGACGGGCCGAGTCGTAGAACCCCTTCACGCCCCACGCCGCCACGGCCGCATCGTGGACCGCGCCGTTGATGGCGAAGTAGAGCTTCACGTCCCACTCGAGCCGGTCCAGGACCGGTCCCTGCCCGCCCATCCGGTGCTCGAAACCCGGCGTATCGGAGACCTCGTTCGCGATGGTGTTCCAATGACCCGGCGGGGTCTCCGAGGCTGGCCCGTCGGCCCAGAACTGGGCCAGGACACGGTCGAAGTCACCGCGGAGCACGACGTTGGTCTCGTAGGCCTCGCCGGTGACCGGGTTCTCCGCGTATCCGTTGCCATCGTTCGTACCGAGCGTGTTGTCCCCGAAGGCCCCAGGACCGATGTCGATCGTCACACCGTCGCTCGGGTCGAGCTGGCTGCTATACGCGATGATCTCGACGGCGGTCTGCTTGAATTCCTCGTCCGTCTCGAGCTGCGGTGGGGCCCCCGGGTCGATCGGCGTGCCCTGTGCGGAATGCGGGAGCGCGAACGTGCGGACCTGGCCCCAGTGCGGCCCGACGAAACGCTGCACGTTGCCAGGAATCGGGAGGCCGTTCTGGGCCACGAATTGCGCGAGGGCCAGCGGCTGCCAGAGATTCGGATCGGTCATCGTGGCGCCTGACTCACTGACGACGAGCGGCGGGTTGGCGGGCCGGTAGTCGGTGTCGATGTAGCGCTGCGGCTCGAGCGAGCCGTCGGACTTCCCATGCTCGATCACGGCTGCGGCAATCCGGTTCCCGAGCGCGGCCGGCGAGTCACCTTCGGTTTCGACGTAGTCGTTCCGGTAACAGAGTGACTCCATCGTGCGGGTGAGCTCTTCGAACGTCTCTTGCAAGCCCGCTGCCTTCGAGTACCGCCACAGCAGCACCCGGTATGCGGCGAAGCTGATCGCGGTCTCCCGGGCTGCCTGGACGTCGTCAGCCTGGTGCTTCTCGGTCACGAAGTAGCCCTGCGCGGTGGGGTCGTACGCCGCCCACGCGTCCCACATCGCGGCCGACGCGTGGAAGAGGTTGCGAGCATGGACGGTCGGCGCCGGCACGTCACGGCGGATCGCGTCGAGCAGCGCGTCGTCCCACACTCGCGCGACCGAGTGCCCGTCCGCGTCGGCTCGCTGGCAGCCGTCGATGCTGTAGGGCTCGGCAGCGCTCTGGTTCACGATCACGACGCCGGCCGTGGCCACGAGTGTGCCGACCGCCACGAACGCGAATACCGACCGGGCTCGCATCACGGCGCTTCCATCGTGACCGCTTGGCCGGCGTCGACATCGTCGACGGAGGTCTCCTGACCGTCAGGCCACCGGACCACCACGCGATCCACCACCGTGGCGTCTCCCAGACCGAAATGGGTCCGCGAGTCTGCGGAGGACAGGTAGCTGCTCCCCGCCTGGATCTCCCGGGTCAGTTCCGTTCCGCCCGGCAACCGAACCGATACCTGTGCTCCCGGTGCGAATCTCCCGAGCGACACTTCGAGCCAGGTCCCTTCGGTGCCGGTGTTCTCCAGCAGAACCAGTGGTCCGCCGATCGAGTTGATCGCGACGTCCAGGTCACCGTCGTTGTCGAAGTCGGCCGCAGCGCTGCCTCGGGCGTTCAGGTGACCCACCTCGGCGAGGCCGACGGTGGTGAGGTCACCGTAGAGACCGGGCTCGCCCTGCGCGGTGAGGTTCTCGAAGGCTCTGATTTGCTGCGCATCCGCCTGGAGGTTCGTGATGGGGATGCCGCCATTGACCAGGACGAGATCGAGGTCCGTGTCGAGGTCGAGGTCTCCCCATGACACGCCCCAGCCGGTGGACCCGCTCAGGTCGACCCCGACGGCGGTCCGCACGTCCCGGAACGAGGGGTCGACCACGTCGGAGAACTGGCCGCGGAACATCGCGTGCACTTGTGACCGTGCGTTCGTCACCATCAGGTCCTGGCGGCCGTCGCCGTCGTCGTCGCCGGCCGCGACACCCATCCCCGCTCCTGGATCGGCGACGCCGGCCTTGCCGGCGAGTTCTTCGAACCGGAACCCAAGGCCAGCCGGGTCGGCCTCGATCCCACCCGGCCACGGCACGTTGTCGTAGAGGCGGTTGGGTTTGGTGTCGTTGGCGACGTAGAGGTCGAGGTCGCTGTCGTGATCGGCGTCGGTGAGCACCGCGCCCAGCCCGTACTCGAACGAGGCCACCTCGAGCCCTGCGTCGACGCCCACCTCCCGGAAGGTCACGTCGCCGTCGTCCGCAGGACCCTGGCTCAGGTAGAGCAGGTCCCGGACGCCGAGGTAGGTGTTCGGGAAGCCGAGTGTCGCTTGCGGGACGGGATTCGCCAGATCCACGTAGCCGGCCACGAACAGATCGGGCCAACCGTCGGCATTCACGTCGCCGACGGCGGCGCCCGCCCGCCAGCCGAAGGCCTCAACCCCGGCATCCGTCGTGCCATCGGAGAACCGGCCCTCCCCCTCGTTCCAGAGCAGGACGCTCGCCTCCGACCCGGTGACGTACAGGTCCGTGCGTCCATCCATGTCGAAGTCGGCGGCCACGCAGCCGTTGCCTCGGATCGCCACGTCGGCTCCGGACCCGGCGCTGACATTCGTGAAGGTGCCTTCCTCGTTGTGGAAGAGCGCGCTCCGCGGCAGCCCGCCATCGTTCTGCCAGCGGCCGGCCTCAGCCTGCGAGTACGAGTTCACGGCAAACAGATCCATCCAGCCGTCACCGTCGTAGTCGAGCCAGCACACGCCACCTCCGAGCATCACGCCGACGTCGGGCGTGACGTCCCAATGGAACGCCGAGTGCTCGAAATCCAAACCCACGTCGGCAGCGGCGTCCGTGAAGCCGAGAGGCTGTCCCGGCTGGCGCGCGGGCCCGCTCGGGCCCGTGCTCGGTGCCATCGGTGGAGCAGGCGGCCGCGAGGAGGCCCAGCATCACTATGGACGGCGTAAGACGCGTGACCAGCCCAGTGCGCATCCGAGGGCCCGTCAAACCCTTCGACGTCAGGCCAGGCCACGGGCCGCCCGGGCACGCTTGGACAAGGCGTCGACAAGCACCGCGCCCAGCAGGACCAGACCGGTGATCACGAACCGCGTGCCCTGCGGCAGGCCGAGCAGATTCATCCCGCTGTTGATCGAAGCGATGACGGTCGCCCCGAGGAGCGCCGCGACCACCCGGCCCGTGCCGCCGAACAGGCTGGTGCCGCCGATCACTGCCGCCGCGATCACGCTGAGGAGCAGGTCGCCTCCACCCGAGCTGGTGGCGACCGAGCGGAGCCGCGAGGCGAGCATGACCCCACCCACACCAACCATGAAGCCGTTGATCATGAACACGAGCATCCGGATCCGATCGACGCTGATACCGGCCCGCCGGGCGGCCTCGGGGTTGCCGCCTACCGCGTACACATGCCGCCCGAACCGCGTTCGAGCGGCGACGAACGACCAAAACACGAGGAAGACACCGAGGATCACCGTCGCCGTCGGGACGCCGCGGTCGAGGTTCGCGTAGTAGACGGCGGCAAACGTCACGACTGCAAGGCCGACGACCTGCAACGCGATGATCAACGTCGGCTTGGCTTCCAGGCCTCCGGCGCGACGTGATCGAGCGGTCAAGGCCTGGGATAACGCGAACCCCCCGACTACCAGCGCTCCCAGGATGTACCCGCCGGCGTCGGAGAGGAAGTCGTTGGCCAGGCCCACGATTCTCTCGTCCGAGATCCTGATCGTCCCGGTGGACGTGACCTGGGTCATGAGGATGAGCACGACCCCCGACCAGATCAGCAACCCGGCGAGGGTGACCACGAACGACGGCACTCCGGCTTTCGTGATGACGATCGACTGCAGCAGGCCGATGACCGTGGTCACCGTGACGGCCGCGAGGATTGCGAGCCACCATGGCCAGCCCGGGTTGTCCGTCCGGATCAGGAGGGTCATGACAACCCCTCCGACGGCGCTCACGTAAGCGACGGATAGGTCGATCTCGCCGATCAACAGGACGAAGACGGTCCCGATCGCGAGCGTCGCCACCGCCGCCATCTGGAGCAGCAGGTTGGTGAAGTTGCGCTCGGTAAGGAAGGCATCGTCCAAGAGCCCGAACACGATCGCGATGACGACGAGGGCCACGATGATCGGCAAGGAACCGAGCTCGCCGCCCCGCACTCGCTGCCACCACAGCTGTGCGTAATCAGCCACCGTCTGATCGGATACGGACGTGGGGCCGATCGTCAGGACTTCACCCGTGGGCGCTGGAGCGCTGTCGGGTTGAGGCTGCTGCGTGTTCTCAGCCATCAGGCCTCCACCGCGCTGGAATCCGCCATCCCCGGCACGTGCTGGAGGGCCCCCGCCGTGATGGCATGGACCACCTCCTGCTGGGTGGTCTCGGCTCGCTCCAGGAGTGCCACCCGCTGTCCGAGCCGCAGCACCGTGATCCGGTCCGCGCACTCGAACACGTCATGCAAGTTGTGAGAGATGATCACGACACCGAGGTTCTGTTCCGCCAGCCGCCGGACCAGGTCCAGCACCTGCCGGGTCTGCGCCACGCCGAGTGCGGCCGTAGGCTCGTCCAGGATCACCAGCTTCGAATTCCACATCACGGACTTGGCCACGGCCACCGCCTGCCGCTGCCCTCCGGACAGCCCGATCACACGCTGGCGGACCGATCGCAGCGTCGTGACCGACAGACTCGCGAGCGTCTCGGCCGCTGCACGCTCCATGCTGGGCTCGTCGAGAACGAGTCCGCTGCGCACACGCTCACGCCCCAGGAACATGTTGCCGACGACGTCCAGATTGTCCGCCAGGGCCAGGTCCTGGTACACGACCTCGATGCCGAGCCGTGCGGCATCGCGCGGACTGTGGATCCGTACGCTGTCGCCTTCGAAGCGAACATCACCTTCGTCGAACGGGTAGATCCCAGCGATCCCCTTGATCAACGTGGACTTGCCTGCGCCGTTGTCGCCGACGAGCCCCATAACCTCACCGCGGCGGACCTCGAAGTCGACGTTGTACAGCGCCTGCACCGCCCCGAAGGCCTTCGAGATCCCGGTGCAGGCGAGCTGCGATTCACCAGCCATCGACGACACCGCCTCCTTGTCTGCGCCCGGCGGCCGGGACGCGTGCCACGACGCGTCCCGGCCGCCTGACGATCGGTCGGACCCGGCTCAGCCCGCGTTCTCCGTGCACCAGGTCGTCGCGGCGACATCTCCGGTGCAGATCTCCTCTACGGTGCGGAAGCCATCCGCGATGACCGTGTCCGCCAAGTTCTCCTCGGTGACGCCAATGGGCACGAGGCCGAAGTAGGGCACCACGCCATCACCTTCCGGTGTATCGGTCGGCTGCCCCGTCGCGGCGTCGATGCCGATGAGCTCGTAGTCGTACTCGAACTGCGTGGTGAGGATGTCCTCACCGGCTCGCAGCGCGAGGGCGACTGCGGAAGCGAGACCCGCCTCGTTCTGGATCGGCTTGTAGACGCTCATGGTCTGTCTGCCGAGCAGGACGTTCTGCATCCCCTCCGCGGTTGCGTCCTGACCGCTGATCGGCAGCGGCCCGATGCCGGCAGCTTCGATGGCGTTGGCCGCCGAGGCCGCGAGCCCGTCGTTCGCAGCGAACACGGCGTCTACACCGTTGTTCTGGTCAACGAGAATCTGCTCCATGATCGTCAGAGCCTCTTGGTTGTCCCACCCGGGGACGTGCTGGTCGGCGACCAGCGCCCAGTCGCCGGCGGCGACGCGCTCCTCGACCGTGGCGTGGTACCCCGACTTGAACAGGAACGAGTTGTTGTCCTCCTCGCCACCGTTCAGTTCGACGACGCGCACGGGGGCGGGGAGCCCGAGCCCGTCGATCACCGGCTCGACGGCCTCGGCCATCGCCGCGCCAACCGCCACGTTGTCGAAGCTGACGTAGGCAGCCCCGCCGGCACCTCCGGTGTTGAACCGGTCGTACTCGATGACTTGGACACCTGCCTCGGTGGCCTGGTCGATGATCGTCGCGCCCGAGCCGGTATCAAGGCTCGTGAGCACGATCACGCTCGCGCCGTCGTTGATCGCCTGTTCGGCTTGGGACTGCTGCGTGGCCGCGTCGCCCTCAGCGTTCACGATCGTGAAGTCCTCGCCGTCGACAAGGCCTTCTGCCTCGAAGTTCTCGGTGAAGTACCGCCGGTCGTCTTCCTCCCAGCGGTCCGACGACTCGGTGTCGGGGAGGAGCACCCAGATGCTGCCCCCGCCGTCCTCGGCCGGGCTTTCCGTCCCGGTCGGTTCGGCCGTGCCTTCGTCGTCGTCGCCGCCACACGCTCCCATCAACAGGCCGAGCGCCGCGAGCAGCGCAATCCAGCTGGAGCCCTTTCGCTTGCTTGCCATGTCCACCCCTCGTCATGTGATGCCGCTCGGCCTGACGTGGCTGACCTGCCTCAGGCCGTTCGGCTGCGCCGAGAGCGTACCGACTCAATATTGGTTGGCCAAGAGCAGTTGGCGGCAACGGAGATACCGTTATCGACCCGTTGGACGGCCCGGATCGGGTTCTGATGGCGGTTCGCCCCGTCCCGGCTCGCGGCATCGGCGCCACGCCCCCGGGCCGCCAGCGCCAGTGAGACACCTCAGGTATTTGATCCAGGTGGAAAGCCCGCTTGACATCTCCACGGAAGTCAAGCATGCTTGACATATGACAAGCATGCTTGACACCCAGGGCGCCTGATGCGCAACCGCGTGCGCGCTTTGCGGGCAGCCAGCGGCTTGTCCCAGGCCGCCCTGGCGGACGCGATGGGGGTGTCCCGGCAGACGATCAACTCGATCGAGACAGACCGGTACACCCCGTCGTTGCCGCTGGCCATCGCACTCGCTCGGTACTTCCAGCATTCAGTAGAGGAGATCTTCCATGTCGACAGCGAGGCAAGAGATGAGTCCTGACAGGAACCTGCGCCGGTGGGCCGCTCCCCTGGTCGGCCTGACGATCGGAATCGCCTACCTGATCGCGGCCTGGATCAGCGGCAATCCCGTCCTGGGCCTCGAGATGTTCGCGATCATGCTGCTGTTCACCGGTGGGCTCGTCATTGCCGCCAGACGGAGCGAGACCCTGAAGGGGCTGATGGACGGACGCGACGAGCGGATCACCTCGATCGACCTGAAGGCGACCGCGCTCGCCGGCGGCGTGGTGTTGATCACCGTCATCGGCGCATTCGTCGTCGAGATTGCCCGAGGCCAGGACGGCCTGCCTTACAGCTGGCTCGGCGCGCTCGGCGGCGTGTCGTACATCGGAGCCGTGATTGCGCTCCGGTTGCGCGGCTAGACCTGGCTCACCTGGTCGTCTTCGGCGGCTGGCAGGTCATCGGTGATCGCCGCGGGGACGGTTCAGACCGAACCGGCGCGGAGTAGGAGCATTGTCGAGCACCAGATCGGCCACGAGGTGCCCGATCTGTGGCGTGAACTTGAACCCGTGACCGGAAAAGCCGGCAACGATCGTCACCGGCCCGACCCTGTCGACGATGAAGTCGCTGCTGTCGGTGAGGTCATACAGGCATGGGACTACTGCTGACGGCCGTTCGGCGTCGACACCGGGGATCCACTCTGCGACGTAGCTCTGTAACTCCCCCAGCCGCTGTTGGTCGACGCCTTCGCCGACCTCGTCCGGATGAACGACTGGGCCCACGGCGTGAATACCGACCTTGACGCCGTCGGCGCTGCTCAGCCCATAGGTCCCTCGTGGCGTGGCGGTGCCGCGGGTTGTTGCATCGGCGCGATGATGGATGAAGCTCGGCCACGGCGTCGTCGGGTCACGTGGCGGGAAGTGCGCCGGTTGCTCCCTGGTCACAGTCAATCTCGGCAGGGGCATCACGTCGGCCAGCAGTGCCGCCGACCATGCTCCGGTCGCGACAACGACGCTATTCGCCCGCACGACGTCGTCGGCGGTTCGGATCTCGACGCTGTCGTGGGTGGGCACGATCGCCTCGACCCGGATGTCGTGACGGATGTCGGCCCCGTACTGGACAGCAACCCGCTTGAGTGCGGCCACTGCCCGGTCCGCGTGCGCCCGGCCGCCGCGCGGATGAAACAAGACCGGCGACTCGAAGCGCAGCCCGGGCCATCGCTGCATGGCTGCCGCGGGTTCGAGCAGCTCAGTGGCGTGTCCGCGCTGGCTCAGCAGCTCGGCCATGGTCTGGACGGGTGCGGGTTCGCCGTGATCGACGACGCCGGTCCAGGTCAGCAGCTGCTCACCGGCGTCGGCCTCGAGCTCGTCCCACCGTTCGTACGCGGCTGCGGCGAGGTCGACATAGAACGGGTCGGCGTAGGACAGCCGAACGATCCGTGAGCTGCCGTGCGAGCTGCCGCGGGTGTGCCCAGGGCCGAACTGCTCGAGCAGGATGACGTCGGCTCCCCGCCGGGCCAGCTGCCACACGGTTGCCGAGCCCATTGCCCCGCCCCCGACCACCACAACGTCCGGCATGACGACATTTCTACCGAATCCACGGGCAGACTGGGCAGGTGTCCGAGGCGTTGCACCTGCCCTCGCCCTGCGTCGTCGTGTTGGTCGGCCCGGGCGCGTCCGGCAAGTCGACGTGGGCTGCCACCCACTTCCCGACCGACGCCGTCGTGTCGAGCGACCGGCTTCGGGCATTGGTCGGAACTGGTGAGGACGACATCGCGGCGAGCACCGACGCGTTTGTGCTGCTCGACGAGATCGTCCGCCGACGGTTGGCCCGGCGGCTGACCACCGTGATCGACACGCTCGGCCTCGACGCCGAGCGCCGAGCGGGGTGGCTCGCGCTGGCCCGCAAGTACGACCTGCCGTGCTTCGCGGTCGCTTTCGACACGTCGCCAGAAGAGTGCCGGCAACGCAACCGGCAGCGGGCCAAGCGGATTCCTGCCGACGTCCTGTCCGGTCAGCTTCGCTCCTGGGCTGCCGCTCGTGATCTATTGGTTGGCGAAGGATTCGACGCCGTGGTCGAACCCGAGCCGGTCCGGGTCGTTCCCGAAGCGTTTGTGTCAGCCGCACCGGCCGCTCGGCGTCAGTTGGAACGACCGACTGGGCTGCGCTTCGGCCTTCACCTCGGCACCTTCACCTTCGACGGTGGAACGGCGGCGACAGCCGAACGGATCGCTCAGATCGCGACAGCCGCCGAGGCGGCCGGCTTTGATGCGATCTACGTGATGGACCACTTCCGGCAGATCCCGCAGGTCGGCAGAGCGTGGGACGACTTCCTGGAGAGCTACACGACGCTCGGCTATCTCGCCGCATGCACCGAACGCGTTCGGCTGGGCGCGCTGGTCACGGGCATCACCTATCGGAACGTCGGGCACCTGGGCAAGATCGTCGCCACGTTGGACGTGCTCAGCGGCGGCCGAGCGATCTGCGGGCTGGGGCTGGCCTGGTTCAAGGAGGAGCACGTCGCCTACGGATGGCAGTTCCCGACGACGGCTCAGCGTTACGCCCTGCTCGAGGACGCCCTGCAGGTTCTGCCGCTGCTGTGGGGGCCGGGAAATCCGCCGTTCGAGGGTCAGGCCATCAGCCTGCCGGACACGACGTGTTATCCGCGGCCGCTGCAAGAACGGCTGCCGATTCTGGTCGGCGGCGGCGGTGAGCGGCGAACGTTGCGGCTAGCGGCGCGATACGCCGACGCGGCGAACGTTTTCGGCGATGCGACAGCCGTCCGGCACAAGGCCGAGGTGCTCCGTACTCACTGCCTGGACGTCGGACGTGACCCCGCGGAGGTCGCGTTGACTCACCTCTCGACGGCACTCGTCGGGACCGACGACACCGAGGTGGCCGGGCTCGTCGAACGCCTGCGCCCGCGGCGTCAGGACCCCGCGCGGTATGCGGGGACCGTCAATGCCGGCACAGTCGACGATCACATCGGCCGGTTCCGCGAGCTGGCCGAAGCCGGCGCCAAGGAGGTCATGGTCCGCCTGCCTGATCTCACCGACGCCACTCCCGTCGAGCGATTTGCCAAGGTCATCTCGGCGTTCCGATGACCACGGTCAGTGGCACGACCGCGCAGTCATCGGTAGTGGTAACGGCACTGTGCAACTCGAATCTCGTCTTCGATGACCTTGTAGACGAGGCGGTGCTCATCGGTTATGCGTCGCGACCAGTAACCCTGGAACCCGTGCTTCAGCGGTTCGGGCTTGCCGATGCCTTCATTCCCGTTGCGGGCGATGTCCTGAATCAGCGCGTTGACCCGCCTGAGCAGCTTGCGGTCCTGGGTCTGCCACCAGATGTAGTCGGCCCAGGCTCTCTCGTCCCAGACGAGTTTCACTCCACCAGGTCGTGCACGACGCCGCCACCGCTCTCGAGGCGGTCGATGGCCGAGAGGAGCCGGCGGGCATTCTCCGGACTCCGCAGCAGGTAAGCCGTCTCCTTGAGCGATTGGTAGTCGTCGAGCGAAACGATCACCACGGGCTCATGCCCGGCGCGGGTGATTACGACCTCTTCCCTATCCTCGACCACAGCAGTCAGCGTCTCGGCGTAGCGGGCGCGCGACTCGGTGTATGTCATGGTCCGCATCACAACCTCCGGGCCTGTTTCCGTACAGGAAGTCGTACGTACAGCAAATTGTACGTCGAGAAGTCCCGGCCGACAAGTGGCCCGAATCGACGGCGGCGATACGACCGTCCTGCTCGTCGACAGCTTCGGCCGCCTGGCCTATGAGGAGCTGTGCCGTCCCCCGAGGCTTGGCTCCGTCGGCCATTCCGCCTGCTCGCGCCGACCGGCCGCTACTGGCGTGACCGATTAGGCCCCACGCGTTGGTGGTATCGGGGTTGGTTGTTGCGGCGGGGTTGTCGGTCCGGGTCGATCCAGGCTGGGGGTATGAATTCGGGTCGCCCGTCCTCGGCGATCAGTGTACGTCCCAGCCATCGTGGTGGACGGCTCTGTGGTGGTGGTCGCAGAGCAGGACCAGGTTGGTCAGGTTGGTGGGTCCGCCGTCGGCCCAATGCACGATGTGATGCGCGGCACACCAGGCGGCGGGTCGGGTGCAGCCGGGGAAGGCGCAGCCGCCGTCGCGGACGGCCAGGGCGGCCCACTGGGCCGGGGTGACGGTCCGCTTCGCCCGGCCGACGTCCAGCGGCATGCCGGCCGGGTCGGTGATGATCCGGGTGATATCGGCGTCGCAGCCCAGCCGCCGGGCGGTGGCGGCCGACATCGGCCCGCCGAAGGTGAGCACCGCGGGGTGTATTCCACGCTCGCCGGCTTCGGCGAGCAGGGTGTCCAGGTCCAGAATCACGCGTCATGTGCGGGCGGACCGTGTGCCCTTCGGGTAGGTTCCCGCCGTCGAGGGCGCGGCGGGCCAACTCGACCAGCGCATCAGCCCGCCGTTGGCCAGCGGAACGCCGATCCTTGCCGTTCTCCTCGGTGGCCGGCATCGGCGCGGCCAGCGGGTCCAGGGCGGCCCGGACGATCGCGGCGGATTCGGTGTCCAGCTGCCCGCGGATCCGGGTGGAGCCGTCACCCAGGTCATTCAAGTGCAGTTCGCGCCGGTCATAAGCCCGCTGCTCGCGCTCTTCCAAGGTGTCCGCATCCAGCAGATGCACCAGCGCCTTGCCCAGGCTGGCTACCTCGGCCGGGTCGTACTGGCGGGCCCAACCCGCCAGCTCACGCTCGGCGGCCTGCACCTGCTCCGCATCCAGGCAGGTCGGCATGCGCGGCCATGGTGTTCGCTACCACCTTGGCGTGTTCGGCCGAGACCGCGCCCTCGGCCAGCGCCGCGGCGGTGGCCGGCATCGACCACGACCCACCCTGTCCCGTGGCAGGGTCGGCGGCCCAGTCGATCGGTTTCTCCGCGGGCGGGTCGCACCGGTTCGCCAGCTCCACCCGCGACCTGGCTTCGGCCGGCCGCAGCCGTAGACGGTGCCGCAGCCACGCGGTGGTGGATGGGGCGCCCAGGCGGCGGGCCAGATCCCGGGCGTCGGCCTCGCGGACCAGCCGCAAACCGAGTTCGGCCTGCCGGGCCGCCAGCGCCTCCAACCGGGTCAGCGCCTCAGCGAGATCGTCATCGGACAGCGCCCACACATCCCCGCCCACCGTGGCGTCCACCGCGGCGGCGATATCGCCCAGCGCGGCGGTCACCGGGTGACCGGTCTCGGTGAACGACTGAGTGGACATACCGCCAGAAGATAAGGAACCGGCCCCGACAAACAACGAGCCAAAGAAAGCCGCCGCCGAATCTGTGCACAAGCAGTCTCGAATACCGGAACTGTGGAAATCACCATTCTTGATCAACGGGAGATCACTGCCGCAATAACGACACCAAACCCCCGCAGATCACATCAGCGCCTGCTGACTGCGCCGGAGATAGCTCCGCTCGGCCGCATTCAGCTGGTCGTACAGCTGCAAGATCTGCCACCAATCCGTGTCGGCCTTGGAGGCCGCAGCACTGTGCACGGCATTGATGGCCGGCTGGATCTGGTACGGGCCGAGCCTCGTTACGCCGCAGGCACCATCGAACGATCGCCTGCCCCCCGAATCGACCGACATGCTGCCCTGACTCGTCGAAATTCCCGCCGACGCCCAACCTCATGGAGCAGCGGCCAGCGCAACCGCGGTGAGTGCAGTCGCATCTCGCTCCGCGAGCACTCGAACAATGGGCAGGTCGAGCGCGGAGTGGTACGGCGCAAGACCGTCGATCACCTCGAACCGCGTCATCGCGGCAACTCCGACGCTTCCGACCGGCACATTCATCGCCTCGAAATGCTGGCGATGATTCTCGTTGATGTTGCGATAGCGGCTTTCCTCGTCGCGGAGCCGTTTCAACGAGCCTGGGCCAACGGCGACCCGGACGTATGACGCGACGACGGGCGCCACGCGTCCTGCGGCGTCGGCCCCGTCCCACACCCATTGGCGGGCCTGCGCCGCTTGCCGAGGCAGCATCCAGTTGAGCAGGACTCCGTCGGCGATCTCACCACCAAGCCGGCACAGACGTGGCCGCATGGCGGCGATGACGATGCGCGTCTGCTCCGGTAGGAGTTCACGCAATGCCGCGACGGCTCGCCGGATCGCGTCGATTGGCGACGTCATCTGGCCGGCTCCGATCCCAATCCAGAGCTTGCCTGGGTCGAGGTCCAGACGGTCGATCTCCGCCGCAATTCCCGACGGTTCATATCGATCCAGCGGAAGCACCCCGACACCGAGCTCGAGTTGCGGCGCAGCCGCAGCTAACTGAACGATGGTCTCCAGCCCAGGAGCTGACGGCTCGTCGTTCGACCACAGCGAGTCGTACCCGAGTTGGGCACAGCGGATCGCGAGGTCGCGAACGAGCGAGGCGTCGAGACCTGCGCTGATGCCCAGCCCTCTGCGCCACGATCTCGATTCGTTCTCCGGCTCCATCAGGTGATCCTCGCTGGTTCGGATCAGGGACAAAAGCTCCCGGCCGAGATGGCGACGACTGTGCCCGTGTCTGCAGTCCCTTCCACGACCACAACGAGTGGTTGCGCATCGTCGGCCGCGATCTCGAACTGCATGAGCTCCTGCTCCGCGGGCCTGTGTGACCGTCCTGGTGCTCGGCGCCGGCATCGCCGGCCCCCCATCGCCTGCAGAAAGTGGCGGCGGTCAGCCCTCCCGGTCTGGCATCGGTCATGTCACTGTTCCAGGAACACCGTGCCTGCTTCGACGACGATCGGCAGCTCAGTCAGTGGTCGTGGTGGTGGCCCGCTGACGACGCTGCCCTCTGCGTCGTACGCACCGCCATGGCAAGGGCACTGGAAGCGGCGGCTGCCGGCATGCCAGGCGACCACACAACTCGCGTGCGTGCAGGTTGCCGACATTGCCCGGACCGAGTCGCCGGTACGAGTGAGGTACGCGGGTTCACCAACAGCCGCGGACACGTCGAGCGCTCCGCCGTCGGGGATCGTGTCGACCGCGGCCAGTTCCCGCGGCGACGACTCCGAAGTCGTCGGAGCCGACGAGGGCGTTTCTTCCTCCGCCGTCGGGCCGTCCGGCTGGTCCTCCGAGTCGAGGGCGCCCGCCCAGATCGCCGATGCCAGGGCACCACCAGCACCGAATCCGACCGTGACCAGTAGAGCATCACGACGGGTGATGTCGGGCACGGGTGCACCTCGGGTCTGGCGAGTCCGGCGCTGGTGGATCGTGCCTACTACGCACCGCGGGCGCGAGAGGTTCCGTCTTCGGCATCACGGTGTGGCCACGTTTCTCCCGTGGCGATGCTGACGCCGCCGGCACTGTCCCTACCATCGGTGGAACCGATCAGCACGTGCCGACGTAGGTGAGTGAGGCGCCGGTGGCCGAAGCAGCGGCGACCGACGCCGCGCTCATCGAGGCAGCGCGAAACGGTGACGTGGCGAGTTATGGGCAGTTGGTCGAGCGCTACCAGGCAGTCGCCCACCGGACCGCGTTCGCGCTGGGCGCCGGGGACGACACCGCCGACGTGGTGCAAGAGGCGTTCGTGAAGGCATACCTTGCACTGGGTCGATTCCGCGTGACGGAGCCGTTTCGGCCGTGGCTTCTCAAGATCGTCGTCAACGAGGCGCGTAACCGGTGGCGCTGGTACGCCAGGCATCGCACGGTGCCCCTTCCGTTGGTCGGGGAAGAGCCGTCCTCACCGGCTCGGACGCCAGAGCAGGTTGCCGAGGAGCACGAGACGATCCGCTCGCTCCGAGATGCGTTGGTCGATCTGCCGCGACATCAGCGCGACGTGATCACCTGCCGCTACCTGCTGGATCTGACCGAGACCGAGACCGCGCAGGTGCTCCGGATTCCGAGGGGCACGGTCAAGTCACGGCTTTCCAGGGGCTTGGCCGCCCTCCAAGCCGTGCTCGGGCCGACGATCGAGCCCGAGATCATGAAAGCGGAGCGACGCGGTGTCTGACGAACACAGGGACGTCATCGGCCAGCCTCGAGATCTCGAGGCGGAGTTCCGTCGGCTTTCCCAACAGCTCGACGTGCCTGCGTCGCCGGACTATGCCAGCCGCGTGCGGGAGCACCTCGAGTCGGGCAAGGTGATGACCCGGCCGACTGGGTGGCGGCGACGTTTCGGCCTCACCAGGCCGTTACGCCGGCTCGCGGCGGCAACGATCGTCGTGATCTTGGCGATTGCGGCCGTTGCTCAGCGTGCCGGCAACGCGCGATGCCGTCGCCGACCTGTTCGGCTTTGCCGGCGTGAATGTACGGACCGTTCCCAGCGCCGCTCCCAGCCCTCGGCCGACGGTGGACGCCGCCCTCGATCTCGGCGAACCCGTGACACTCGATGAAGCCAACCAGCGGGTGTCCTTTCCGGTGGTGCTGCCACGTGCGCCGGGCCTGGGAGAACCGGACGCGATCTACGTCAAGGGTGAACGCGGCTTGGAGTCGGTCAGCGTCGTCTACCGGCCCACCGTCGGATTCCCGGCAGCCGTCGACACGACGGTCGGGCTGCTCGTCAGCCAATACGCCGGCACCGCCACGCCATACTTCGACAAGCTCATCGATGCCGGCGAGCCGGTGACCCAAGTCACCGTGGACGGTCGTTGGCCCGGCCTCTATTTCACCTCCCCTCACCAGATTCTGGTGCGTGGCCCCGACGGCGTTGTCCATGAGGACCGGCCACGATTGGCGGCACCAACGCTGGTGTGGGTACGCGACGGCGTGACCTACCGGCTGGAGGCGGCTGTCGATTTGGAGCAGGCACTCGCGGTCGCGGGGTCAATCCAGTGAGCTCAGTGCCACGCTTCGGGCAACGATGCCCGAGCCTGAAAATGACCACGTTCACCATGGCTGTCGATACAGCACCAGGCTTGTAAGCCTGGTGCTGTACCCACAAGCCTGGTGGTGAACGGCGGGACAACGTCACGGAGGGTTGCTTTGGTCATGGATAAGACCCAATCCGAACCCAGCCTGGTGACCGAAGACCGCCTGCTTGGCGTCTTGCGTGAGCTAGCACAGCGGGAACCACTGTTCCATCGCCGCGAACTCGTCAACAGTCGTGCGGACTTCGAGCGCGAGACAGCCGACGACTTCTGGGAGACGGGAGCTTCCGGCCGTCGGTATAGCCGCGAGTACGTCTGGACGATCCTGAAGGAACGCTACGAGAGCAGCGATCAAGACGAGTTCGAGGTCGAACGGTGGGAGATGCGCGATTTCCACGTATGGGAGGTCGCACCGAAGACCTACTTGTTGACCTACACGCTGTGGGGTCAGGGCGACAGGCTGACCCGGCGGTTGACCGTGTGGCAGGGAAGCGCCGACGAGGGCTGGAAGACCCTGTACCACCAGGGCACCGTGGTCGACGCATGAGCGGTCGCGCTGAGAGGATCCCGATGCGAGTCCTTTCGACGGAGCTGCCGGCGCACGTCGGCGAACACGTCGCGCTGGCCGGATGGGTGCACGCCAAGCGAGATCTCGGCGCCTTGTCGTTCGTCGTCCTGCGCGACCGCGCCGGTTTGTCGCAAGTAGTCCTTTCCGAATCGCTCGAGCTCGTGCCCGAGACGGTGGTGGAGGTGGAGGGGGAGGCAGTCGCAGCAGCGCAGGCGCCCGGCGGGGTCGAGGTTCGCGAGCCGACCTTCCGTATCCTGTCCCAGCCTGCGGAGCCGCCGCCCGTCGAGTTGCGCCGCCCGACGCTAACGGCGACGCTCCCCACGATTCTCGATTTTGCGCCGTTGACACTCCGCCATCCGAAACAGCGGGCACAGTTCGAACTCGCGGCGGCATCGCTGCACGGGTTCCGCGCCGCGCTCGATCAGCTCGGGTTCACCGAGATCTCGACACCGAAGATCGTCGCCGCCGCGACCGAAAGCGGCGCCAACGTCTTCGGTCTCGACTACTTCGGCAGGCGCGCATACCTCGCGCAAAGTCCGCAGCTCTACAAACAGATCCTGGTCGGCGTCTTCGAACGCGTCTACGAAACTGGGCCGGTCTTTCGGGCCGAACCGCACGACACCGCACGACATCTGGCCGAATACACCTCACTCGACGCCGAGCTCGGCTTCATCAACGATCACTTCGACGTGATGTCGGTCGTACGTGCGGTCATCGCTGGGATGGTAGAGGCGATCCGGGAGCGGGCGAGGCCGGCTGTCGAGTTTCTCGAGCTCGAGTTACCCGACGTCCCGGCCGAAATTCCGTGGGTGCATTTCGCCGACACCGGAGTCAGCGACGTCGATCTCGCACCCGCGGACGAGCGGCGGCTCGGTGAGGAGCGCGGCGAACTCGTTTTCGTCACCGGCTATCCGATGGCGAAGCGACCGTTCTACACCCATCCCGAGCCGGGTCGGCCGGAGTACTCGAATTCATTCGACCTACTGTTCCGAGGGCTGGAAATCGTCACGGGTGGGCAACGACTACACCGGTACGAGGACTACGTGGCGGCTCTCGCCGGTGATACTGCGCCGTTCGAGGGATATCTCCAGGCCTTCAAGTACGGCATGCCACCGCACGGCGGTTTCGCGCTCGGATTGGAGCGCTGGGTTGCCCGACTGGTCGGTGCTCGCAACATCCGCGAGACGACGCTGTTTCCGCGCGATCTGAACCGCCTCACGCCGTAGCGGGCACCCATCTTTGGCCGCCGGGCTGTACCTAGAGCGTCCGGAAACCCGCCATAGCTTCATACAGCTTCAGCCGCTTGGCGCGGAACGTGCCACGTGCGTATTTGGCTTGCCAGGCGGCCGTCTCGGCCAGGAACAGGCTGGCCTGCCTGCGTTGACGGGTGCGGCGGAGCAGTTCAGTGATGCTGCGGAAGTAGTAGTGGTTGAACAGGCGGTTGAACTCGGTGAAGTAGATGTCGGAGACTCGATGGTCTCCGCGGATGATCAGCATGTTCTCGTCGTTTTGATCAGTCGACGGGGGGCTGAAATTGGCTGATCCCGTGACGACGATGGAATCGGCGCTCAGAGGATCGATCAGCATGAACTTGGAATGGATATAGCTGACGTGTTTGTTCAGCCCGAGTTGCAGCGCGTTTGTCTCGAGGGCCCACTGGTATACGGGACTGCGCAGGAACGAGCCCCATGCCTTGTAGACGTTGTTCGAGGCGTTGATTCGCACGAAGGAGGCCGTACTGCCTGGTCGCGGAGCGTCCTTCTTCTCAAGAAGCATGAACACAAGGTGATCCCGAGGGGTGTTGTCCCTCAGGACGTCCTTGAATACTTGGCCGACCCCGAAGGCAAGAGTGATGCAGGCCTCGTGTTGCGCCGAGTCAAGGAGTTGGGCGTAGGAGTCCAGCACCGTCTTGCCGGGTCGGGGACTGAACACGGCGGTGGCCCCGGGCAGAACCTTGGTGAGGTCGGCCGGGACGGGTGACAACCTCTGCACCTCGGACTTGAATGCCTTGTTCTTGCGTGCCTTGACCGTCGGGCTGTCCGAGACCATTCCGCCAGGGTCCTGTGCGAGCAGCTCCCAATACCGGACGAACTGGGTGGCGATCGCTGCATCGCGCAGCCAGTGCCCCACGTTGGTTTGGCCGTGGATCCCGCCGGTCGACAAGTTGGTTGAACCGGTCCACACCTCCGTGGGCTGGTTTCCCCCAGTCAGACGAACAAGGAACTTGTTGTGCTGGATGTTCGACTGCCGCGCCTGCCGCAGTCTGACGTGATCTCCGATGCCCGAAGCGGCGATGAGCCTGAGGTTCTCCTCACGAGGAAAGCTCTCGAAGAAATCGCCGTCCCCGTCGGTGCGTTCGTTGACCTTGGCGTCGACGATGATCCTGACGTCGACACCCCGGCCGATCGCGGCCTTGAACGCGGCAGCCACCGGGGGGTAACGGAATTCATAGAAGCAGCCAAGGAGCAGATCACCGGGCTGGCTGGAATCGATGAACCGCAGGATTGCCTCGTCGAGATCCCGGCTCAACCAGGCCAGCGCCTCCGCACGTCTCTGCGGCTCGAGCGTTTCGATCGCAGCGGTGCCGAACCGCCGTTGGTAGGCCTGGCTGCTGGCCACACCACGGTTGAAGAACACGTCGTGCGCGGATGAGCTGACCAACGGTTCGGTGCGGACCCTGATCGACAACGGCCGGCTGCCGCGGTCGAGATCGCCGGGCCTGCCCTTGATCGGGTGGAACCGATAGGCGTACTCGTTGTCGGGCTGCGCGGTGAAATCGTCCCATACGAAGCTTTGGACCGGGTGATCAAATGTGCTGACCCGTAACCCTTCCTGTGGCTCGGGTATGAGCGACGCGAATACCTTGAACCCTGGCATGAACTGTTGCCGGCCAGTTGCCTTGTCCGTCCGCTCCACAGCGAAGCCCAGCAGGCCATCCTTCGTGCTGTCACCGGCAAGGATGGCGAACGAGACTGTGTTTACTCCGGAGACGGCGAAGACCTGTCCTCCTGCCGCCTGCCGCGACCGGAACCGCATCCCGTTCCCCTTCCTTGCGGTGTCATCGCGCGTTCCCGACATCATCGTCCTTCTAGGCGTGATCATGGACTCATACAGGCTTTCGCGGTCTCGACCTTGCACCCGCGTCTGCAGATGCGCGATCACACCGGCGGCACGGAACCGGCCAGCGTCGGGCCGCGCGAAACGAGGGAGGCGCGATGGGTGACAAGGGTTCCGGCGAGGGCAGGGGCGGCGAGGACATCGGCCGTGTCCGGTCGCGGCTGTCTGGGATGCGGGCACGGCGTCGGCTGAAGGACGTTCCGGAGGTCAAGCGGCGCGAGCTGGTCGAGCGGAGCCTGGACTTGGGCCTGGATGCGGCGCCGTCGATCAACGACCGGAACATCTCGCTGTTCTCGCGCGGGCTGGACCCGATGTTCGCGGGGATCAACACCTTCCTGAAGTCGCCATATGTGGAGAACATCCGCGACATCGGTTCCTACGACGTAGCCGTGGTGGGAGCACCGTTCGACATGGGCACCACGTACCGCAGCGGTGCCCGCTTCGGCCCGCAGGCGGTCCGTCGGATCTCCGCACTCTACGACTCCTACAGCCCCGACATCGGTATGGACTTGCTCGAGGAGATCACGATCGGCGACGCCGGGGACATCTTCGTGATCCCATCCAACATCGAGAAGACGTTCGACCAGATCGACCTCGGCGTCTCTCACATCCTCGACGCCGGCGCGTTCCCGGTGATCATCGGCGGGGACCACAGCATCGGTTATCCCGACGCGAAGGCGCTGGCCAAGCACGTCGACGGCAAGCTCGGCATCGTCCACTTCGACCGGCACATCGACACCGCCGTGACGACAATGGACGAGCGGATGCACACCACCCATTGGTCGCACGCCACCAAGCTGCCCAACGTCCCGCCGACCAACCTTGTGCAGATCGGCATCGGCGGGTGGATCGGCAACCATTCGGGGGTCCAGGTCGCCGAAGAGATCGACACCACCGTCATCACCATGTTCGACGTCGAGGAGCTCGGAATCCAGCGGGCCATGGACATCGCCCTGGAGATCGCCTGGAAGGATGCCGACGCCGTCTACCTGTCCTTCGACATCGACGTCATCGATCCCGGATACGCGCCCGGCACCGGCACGCCCGAGCCCGGCGGCATGACCCCACGGGAAGCGCTCAAGGCGGTACGGATGGTGGCCCGAGAAGGCCTCGTCGGAATGGACCTCGTCGAGATCGCTCCCCCGTACGACGTCGCCGACGGAACCTCCCAACTCGGCGCCCGAGTCATCATGGACACCCTCGCCACGCTCGTCGAGAACGGCCATCTCGGCACCCGACTCACCAATGAGGAGCGCCAGCGGGCCGAGGCTGAACGGGATCTCGCAGCCGAGACCGGAATCTCCGGCTAATCCGCACCCGGCCCATATTCGTTACGAGCCAAGAGCTTCTCGAATCGAGCAGTCGGAGGAGCTGTTGTGGCTATCCCGAGCGCAGCACCGGGCGCAATGCGTCCAGGACTGAGGCGTCGTCGATAGTGGACGGGACCGGCTCGTCGGCACCGTCGGCGATCCCACGCATGGTCTTGCGCAGGATCTTCCCCGACCGGGTCTTGGGTAGTGCGGCTACCACGGCGACGTCCTTGAGCGAGGCGATGGCACCGATCTGGTCGCGCACCATCTGCATCAGCTCGGCGGCGAGCTCTGCCTGGTCCCGCTCGGCGCCGGCCTTGAGCACGACGAACCCGCGCGGGATCTGCCCCTTGATCGGGTCGGCCACTCCGATCACGGCGCACTCGGCGACATCGGGGTGGGCGGCGAGAACCTCCTCCATGCCGCCGGTGGAAAGCCGGTGCCCGGCCACATTGATCACATCGTCGGTGCGGCCCATGACGAACACGTAGCCATCGGCGTCGATCCGGCCGCCGTCGCCGGTGAGGTAGTAGCCCTCGAATGCCGAGGTGTAGGACTGCACGAACCGCTCGTCGTCCTGCCAGAGCGTGGGCAGGGACCCGGGCGGCATCGGCAGTTTGACGACGATCGGGCCGTCGGTGCCGGCGTCGACCTGCATGCCGTGGATGTCGAGCACCTGAACGTCCCAGCCGGGTAGAGGGCGGGTCGGCGAGCCCGGCTTGATCGGGAGCAGCTCGATGCCGGCTGGGTTCGCGACGATCGGCCAGCCCGTCTCGGTCTGCCACCAGTGGTCGATCACGGGGATGCCCAGCAGGTCCGAGGCCCAGCGATAGGTCTCCGGGTCGAGCCGTTCACCGGCGAGGAACAGATACTTCATGGTCGAGAGGTCGTACCTGGCGACGAAATCGCCCTTCGGGTCCTCCTTCTTGATCGCCCGGAAGGCCGTCGGCGCGGTGAACATGCTCTTGACGCCATGCTCGGCCACGACCCGCCAGAACTGACCGGCGTCCGGTGTCCCGATCGGCTTGCCCTCGTAGAGGACGGTTGTCGCGCCGGCGAGCAGCGGCGCGTAGACGATGTAGGAGTGTCCGACGACCCAGCCGACGTCGGACGCCGTGAAGATCGTCTCGCCGGCATCGACGTCGTAGACGTTGGGCATCGACCAGCGCAATGCCACCGCGTATCCACCGCAATCGCGCACCACGCCCTTGGGCTTCCCGGTCGTGCCAGACGTGTAGAGGATGTAGAGCGGGTCGGTGGCCTGTACTGGCACACAGTCGGCCGGGGTCGTGGCATCCGTTGCGGCCACCCAGTCGACGTCAATAGGGCCCATTGAGGCGCGAGCCTGTGGGCGCTGCAGGATCACACATCGCGTCGGCTTGTGCGCAGCCATCTCGATCGCCTTGTCCAGCAGCGGCTTGTACTCGATGACCCGCTTGCCCTCGATGCCGCAGGACGCTGAAACGATCACCTTCGGTGCGGCGTCGTCGATCCGGACGGCGAGCTCCTTCGGGGCGAAACCGCCGAACACCACCGAATGGACCGCGCCGATCCGGGCGCAGGCGAGCATCGCGACGGCCGCCTCGGGGACCATCGGCATGTAGATCACCACGCGGTCGCCATGGCTGACGTCGAGCCCGGCGAGGACGCCCGCGAATTGGGCGACCTCATCGCATAGCTGCGCGTAGGTGTACGTGCGCTTGGTGTCCGTAACCGGAGAGTCGTAGATCAGCGCAGCTTGTGCGCCGCGCCCGGCTGCGACATGCCGGTCGAGCGCGTTGTGGCATACGTTGAGCTCCCCATCGGGAAACCAGCGATAGAACGGTGGACGCGACGCGTCGAGCGCGGTGGTCGGGGCGACGAGCCAGTCGATCGCCTCGGCGGCACCGAGCCAGAACGCCTCGGGATCAGTCGTACTGAGCCGGAAGACATCCTCGTATGCACCCACTCGATCACCTGAGCTTCTCAGTCAGCACTTCTGAGCACTGTCAGGAACTCAACGATATGGCGGGGGGTCCGCGCATCGATGCCAATCCGGGGATGTAGGCGTATCAGTCCTTGGCCGGGACGTAGCTGAGGTTCAGCACGCCGGTCGTGAACGTTTGGGCGCTCATGAGTTCGAGGTGGATGGTCGGCTCGTCCTGCGGAAAGAGCCGAGCCAGGCCGTCGCCAACAACGATCGGGTGCACAAGCAGGTTGAGCTCGTCAAGATGGCCCTCGCGCAGCAGCCAGCGGACGGTTGTTGGGCTGCCGGACATGGCGATGTCGCCACCGTCCTGGGCCTTGATGGCGGTCAGCTTCTGGCCCACGTCGCCGCTGATGATCTCCGAGTTCTGCCAGTCCGCTGCCTGCAGGCTGTTGGAGACGACGTACTTCTTGATCGAGTTCATGACGTCGCCGAACGGCTCGTCGATGTGCTCGGGCCAGTACGCGGCCCAGTCGTCGTAGAGGACGCGGCCCATCAGCAAGGCGTCGGCCGTGGCGTAGCCGGCACCGACCGCGGCCCCCATCTCGTCATCGAAATACGGGAAGTGCCACTTGTCGGGCGACTCGACGACGCCATCGAGCGAGATGAAGAAGTACGACTTGATCTTGCGCACTAGAGGGCCTCCTGGGCTGGTTGTCTGGTCGCTGACAAAGGGCTGGCGTGGCGAGTGTCGTTCGATTCTCGGGTGCTTCCAGTCTCCATGTCGGTCGCGAGGAGGCGTCCATCTGCCCGACCGACTGCCCACAACGCTCACACCTGCTCGATCGGGCCCCGCGCCAGCGTCCCATGGCGATCATGGACTCGGTGTTCTACGGGCTCGTTACGCTCGGCGCTGGAGAGACGAGGAGGGAGACCACGTGTCCGATGACCGGCAGCGGGCGCCACGCCTGCCGCCTCGCTGGTTCATCCGCCTCTTCTGGTCCGCGCACCGCGCGGTATGCCGGATGAGCGGTGGCCGGGTGGGGCTGTGGCGTCCGAAGCCCGGCCGCTGGGGCACGGCGCGGTCTGACGACAACCGGGCGCCGCACCGGCCAGCAGCGCAGCGTGATCGTCGGCTACTTCGAGGATGGGCCAAATCTGGTCACCCTGGCCATGAACGGCTGGGCCGATGGGGAGCCAGCCTGGTGGCTCAACCTGCAAGCGCATCCCGACGCGACGGTCGATCTGATCAAGGGGTCCCGTGCCGGTGAGGGCACGCGCTGCCGAGGGAGAGGAACGATCACGCCTGTGGGCCAGATGGCGCGACGTTGACAGGCAGCTGGACGCCTATGCGGCGCTGCGGTCGTCCGAGACTGCGGTCGTGATCCTGGAACCGCGGTCCGTGCCCTCCTGACGGTGGAGATGTCGTGGGGCGGGTGGGCGCAAGTCGGTCCGCGCAGTACACCTGCACTGTCGGCAGGGACCAGCTTCGTAGCCGGTTCGGTCGGTAGCTCTGGGCAGACCTGTCCAGGGCCGTCGGTGCGGGTGCCGCTTGTGTCGAAACTTCACCCGGTGTGAGTGAGGCTCCGGCCTCACCAGGCAGGCAGTGTTGTATCGCGACCCAAGGTTGGATACGCCGCAATTTTCACCGAATGCCTGGACCATGACGCCGCGTACTGACGTGAACCGAATAGCCCCGAGGGTGGAAGGAGCAATCATGGCCACAGCAAGAAGGGCTCGCATGTTGTCCGATGAGGATCTGGCCGAGCTGATCGCGTTGGCCAAAGGCGCGGACAGCGTCGAGCTGAAGTTGACCGTGCCGGTGTCCGACCGCAGCCGGGGGGCGGCGGCGCTGGGGGTGGATCCCCTCGACGCCCAGATCCGGCAGGTGTACTTCTTCGACACCCCGGAGCTGACGCTGAACAAGGCCGGGGTCGTGGTCCGCGCTCGCCGGGTTCAGCGCAAGGGCGACGACACCGTGGTCAAGCTGCGCCCGGTGGTCCCGGACCAGCTCCCCGAACAGTTGCGCCGCTCGCCCAACTTCGGCGTCGAGGTCGATGCGATGCCGGGCGGGTTCGTCTGCTCCGGATCGATGAAACGCGCGCTGAAGACCCCCGAGGTCCGGGATGCGGTGTTCGGAAAGCTACCGGTCAGCAGGCTCTACTCCAAGGAGCAACGGGCGCTGTACACCGCGCACGCACCCGACGGGCTCGCACTGAACGACCTGTCGATCCTGGGCCCAATCACCGTGCTCAAACTGAAATTCGCCCCCGAGGGATACGCCCGCAGACTCGTCGCCGAGCTGTGGTTCTACCCGGACAACTCCATGATCCTCGAGCTGTCCACCAAATGCGCCCCGTCGGAGGCGTTCGACGTTGCGGCCGAAACCAGGGCGTTCCTCACCCAGCGCGGTGTCGACCTCACCGGCGAGCAGGAAACCAAAACCAAGAAGGCACTCACCTACTTCTCCAAACAGCTGAAGTCAGACCGCGACTAAGCCGCCCGGTCTCCGTCCAGCCGGGTTCCCGCGCTGCTGTTCCTCGGCGTGGGAGGGAGACTTGGCCAAAGGCTGGACGAGCTGATCCGCGCGCTAAGGGGCGCCGGCCCTGGACTCACCAGGTCGTCGGCTTAATCGGCGTCCGGAGCCACACGTCGAAGAACGAGTCAAGATCCTGGCCGGAGACCTCCTCGTAGGTCGCCTCGAAGTCTTCCGTGGTGCCGGTGGAATCGTCGTAGCGCACCAGCCACTCCTGGGCGGCTGCGAAGAACGCCTCGTCGCCGATCTTGACCCTCAGGGCATGCAGCGTGGCTGCTCCACGGTCATAGATCGGGGCAAGGAACAACCCCAACGGCCCGGGATCCGCAATGGCAAGATCCCAGAACTCATCGTCGGCGGGGATGTCCATGATGAGCGTCGAAGCTCGTCTGCGCGGAGTCGCCGCCCGTGTGTTCGCTCCACAGCCACTCGGCGTACGTCGCCCAGCCCTCGTTGAGCCAGATGTCCTGCCAACGCTCTGGGCTCACGGTGTTCCCGAACCACTGGTGGGCGAGCTCGTGCAGGACAGTGGCCTCGCGGGCGACATTTGAGTACACGGGCCGGGTCTGCGTCTCGAGCGCATAACCGACGCTGTTGTCGTCCACGATCGAGCCGAAAGAATTGAACGGGTACGGCACGAACGTGTCCTCGAGAAAAGCGATCATGTCCGGTTGCAGGGCAAGACTGGCATCCGTAGTCGTGGCATTGGCCGGCGTCAGGTTGTCGTCGACAGCGTCGATGATCGGCAGTCCGTCATCCGTCTCGGAAAAGCGCAGTTCATAGTCACCCACTGAGGCGGTGGTCAAGTAGCTGGCCTGCGGGTCCGGGGCATCCCAGTACCAGGTGGTCCAGCCGTTCGCCGTGATCGGGTCCTGTGCGGGCAGCCCGTTGGCGACCGCGACCTTCCCCTCCGGCACGGTGATCTCGAAGCTGTATGTTGCCTTGTCGGTCTGATGGTCGCTGACTGGGTACCAGGTCATCGAGCCCTCGGGCTCACCGACCACCATTGCGCCGTCACGTTGCGTCACCCAGCCGTAGAGAGCGCCCTCGATGTCCTCCGGCCGGGTGGTCTGGCCACCGTACGCGACGACGATCTGCGCTCCCTGCCCTTTCTTGATCTTGGGCCGGGGCTGGATCGTGAGCTCCCACACGCGGGCGGCATCGTCTTGTACCTGCCAGTACGCTGCGCCTTCCACCTCAGCCCCGGGAGCAGGTGGGGTCACTTCGCTGGCGTTCTTTCCGTTGATCGTGATCGCTTGCACCCCCATGCCGCGCAGGTCGAGGTTGAAGCGGTCCAGGTCCTGCGTGGCCACGAGGTCGATGGTCGCGACTCCAGCCAGCTGGCCGACGAGCGGCGCCGGGGCGGGTGCCGGCGGTGTGTACCTGATGTCGAGGTCGTAGTGCTGGGCGTCGTAGCCGCCGTTGCCCGCGTACGGGAAATAGGCATCACCCGCGCCGGCGGCCCCCGCGGTGAACCTCGGCCCGCCCGAACC
The DNA here is from genome assembly GCA_963819885.1 of uncultured Actinomycetota bacterium. Taxonomy (GTDB): domain Bacteria; phylum Actinomycetota; class Actinomycetes; order Jiangellales; family Jiangellaceae; genus JACVRX01. The sequence goes on from CAWFXV010000025.1 coordinate 80,004, forward strand.
CCCAGGAGCGGCCGTGGCACCACCTGGGACAGCGAGCATGCCCGCCCCGACCAGGACAACTGTCAATCCGCCGATCATCCGCGTGCGAGCACTCATCAGAGACCCCCTGTTGACGGTTGTTCCCTGCACCGTAGACACCTCGGCACGTGATGCGATAGTCCGGCGCTGTCTCGGCGACGAAGATCGGCTTCGTCCAGGCCCCGCCGATAGCGCACTGGTAGCCGGCGAGCGTCGTCGCCTGTCTGCGATCAGATCGGGAGCAGGCCGCTCGCATTGGAACTCACGACCTTTGTGCCCGTCAGGTCGTTGGCCGGGCGCCGGCCGTCAGGCACCGACCGCTACCGCGATGCCTAGGCCGAGCAGGGTCAAGCCGGTCGCTGCCTGCACGAAGCCGGTCAAACCGCCCTCCAAGCGGTCATGGCCGATGGTCGCGCCGAGGCAGGCCGGACTCTGACCGCTACCTTGTGTGGCAATTCACTCAAAGCTAGTGCCTGAAAGCGATTTACCCGGCCGGGCGGCATGCCTGAGCCGAGAGAGCGTCTACAACGAGGAGGCACCATGGGAGTCGGCCCTGTCGACGTGGTCATCGTCGGATTCCCGGGCAACAAGTTCACAGGTCGGATAGCTCCCGCCCTGATGGAGCTCGTCGACACTGGCACTATCCGCGTGATCGATCTGCTCTTCGTCATGAAAGACGCGGACGGCAACGTCACCACAATCGAGGCAATGGATCTGGACCCAGAGACGGGTCCAAGTTTCCTCGCCATCGATATCAGCCAACCGGGCGCGCTCGGCGCGGAGGACGCAGAGGAGGTCAGCGACGACCTTGCACCGAACAGCTCAACGTTGCTGATCGCATTCGAGAACGTCTGGGCGGCGAAGCTGGTCGATGCCTGCCGTGCGGCTGACGCCGTCGTCATCGACCAAATCCGCATCCCGGCCGACGTGGTCGAGACCGTTCTCACCGCAGGTTAGACACCAGCGCCTACCAAGAACCAGAGAGGCTTCCAAATGGGACTCCTACGAATGGCAGCCCGGACGGCAGTTGTCGCCGGCACAGCTACAGCGGTGTCGGGTCGAGTTGCACGCCGTCAGGCCCAGAGGTACGACCAGCCGGCCGACGTCCAGCAAGAGCAGGCTGCGCCGCAGCAGGCCCCGCCGCCTGAGCCCGCGCCCGCCCCGCCGCAGGACGAGTCGATGGCCAAGCTGCAGGAGCTCGCGCAGCTGCACAGCCAGGGGGTGCTCTCCGACGACGAGTTCACGGCTGCCAAGGCCAAGATCCTTGGCATCTGACCGGAGGCCGTGCCGGCGGTCCGTATGACTGCAGCTGGCGCGTATTCACGGCTGGCAGGGATCTACGACGAGATCGTCGTGGATCCCTGCCATGGCCGCTGGGCCACATACCTCCACGAGCTCTGGGACTCAGACGAGACCGGTGTGCGCGCCGTAATGGACGTCTGCTGCGGCACCGGCCTGATGGCCCGCGAGCTCGTCGCACTCGGCTATCGCGTCGTCGGTGTGGACGGCTCCGCCATGATGCTGGCCCGCGCCCGGCATCTTCTCGGCGCGCGGGTGGTCCTGATCCAGCAGACGCTTCCGGACCTGACCATCGATGGCGTCTTCGACGCGGCGATTTCCACCTTCGACGGACTGAACTACCTCACCCCAGCCCAGCTGCGCGCGACGCTCTTCGCCATATCCCGCCGACTCCGAATCGGCGGCTGGCTCGTCTTCGACCTCCACACCGACACCATGATGGACTTCACCGAGTCCAACCCAGTCGTGACCGGCGACGCGGACGGTCATCATTTCGTGATCAGCAGCGTGGTAGACCCCTGCGCACGAACGTGCGACACAACGATCGATGTCACCCGGACCAGTGATGGCGACGCGTTCACGGAGCGCCACCGCCAGTACTTCTTCACCGACGCGCAGGTCCGCACGGCGCTGGTCGACGCAGGCTTCGCAGAGTTGGCCGTCACCGACGAATACAGTCACGAGCCCGTCGACGGGTCGACCCTGCGAGCTACTTGGATCGCTCGTCGGGTGGGCCAACCACACTGGCGTCGTCATGTGCCGAATTGAGGGGTGTTGAGACCGCTCGAGCGAATGACAGGGTGGCCTGCCGCGACATGGCCGTGCGGACCGACATGCGAAGGGTCGTCCACGCTTCAAACGGTGATGACGACTTTCCCGCGGGCGTTGCCCTTTTCGAGATACCGGACGGCGTCGGCGGTTTCGCTCAACGGATAGGTCCGGTCGATGACCGGCATCACCTTGCCCGCCTCGATGAGTTCGGTCAGGACCAGCAGTTCCTCGTAGTGCTCCCGAGCGACGAACATCCGCAGTTTCTGGCTCACGAATGGTGAGATCGCGAGCGCCCGAACCTGACGCTCCATACCGCCGAGCCACTGACCTCCGCCTTCACCGCCGACGAGGACCAGAATCCCCTCGGGGGTGAGCGCACGCCGGAGGTGCGATATCGAACGGTTACCCCCGATGTCGAGGATCAGGTCGTAGCGCTGTCTCCCATCGGCGAAATCCTCCCGGGTGTAGTCAATGACCTGATCCGCGCCGATGGAGCGGACCAGGTCTACCTTTGCCGTGCTGCACACGCCGGTGACGTCCGCTCCGAAGGCCTTTGCCAGCTGCACTGCGAACGTGCCCACGCCGCCCGACGCGCCGATGATCAGCACCTTCTGCCCAGGCTGTACCTGGCCCTTGTCGCGAACTGCCTGCAGGGCGGTGGACGCGGAGATGGGAACGGCGGCCGCCTGCACGAAGCTGAGGTTCGCCGGCTTTGGCGCCAACTTGTCCTCTCGAGCACGCGCGTACTCGGCGAAGGAGCCCTCGCTAGTTCCCATCACCTCGTCGCCTGGCCGGAACCTGGTCACGTCCTTGCCGATCGCCTCGACCCTTCCGGCTACCTCACGGCCTCGTATCGGGTTCTTGGGCTTGCGGACCCCGTAACCCGCTAGCCGGATCAGGTAGGCCCGGCCGGTCATCAGGTGCCAAACGCCCCGATCCACGCCCGCTGCGTGAACGCGGACCAGCACCTCGTCATCTCCGATCTCGGGCTTGTCGATATCCCTGAGCTCGAGAACATCGGCCGAGCCATAGGCGTCCTGGACGATCGCCTTCACGCAAACTTCTCCTTGCTTCACCGCGGAGACCACTAGCCTCATTTCTGTCCGATCGTACTGACCGGGAGTTGGTAATGATCACGGCTCACGGGCTGCGTAAGCGTTATGGGGACAAGGTCGCGGTCGATGACCTGTCCTTTGATGTCCGGCCTGGAGTCGTCACTGGTTTCTTGGGGCCGAACGGCGCTGGTAAGTCGACGACGATGCGCCTGATGCTCGACCTGGACCACGGCGCGGGCGAGACTCGCTTCGACGGTAAGCGCTTCCGGGATATTCGCGATCCGATGCGGGAGATCGGTGCGGTGCTGGAGGCGAAGGCGTTCCATCCGACCCGGACGGCCCGCAACCACTTGCGGATGCTCGCTGCGGCGAACCGAATACCGACGTCGCGGGTCGACGAGGTGTTCGACATCGTCGGGTTGGCCGAGGTGAAGAACAAGAAGCCGAGGGGCTTCTCGCTCGGGATGGCGCAGCGCCTCGGGCTGGCGCAGGCGCTGCTCGGCGATCCGAGGATGCTCATCCTTGACGAGCCCGCCAACGGCCTGGACCCGCACGGCATTCACTGGCTGCGTGACGTGCTGAAGTCGCTGGCCGGTCAGGGCCGCACGGTCTTTGTCTCCAGCCACCTGCTGGCCGAGATGTCACTGATGGCCGACGAACTGGTCGTCATCGGCCTCGGCAAGATGATCGACAACGGCCCGGTCGACGATTTCGTGAAGAAGTTCACCCAAACCACGGTCCTGGTCCGCACACCTGCTGCCGACACCTTCATCGAGACCCTACGCCGCGAAGGCGCCGAAATCGAGCCACTTCCGGACGGAGCCCTTGTGGTCTCCGGCGCAGACGCCGCGGCCGTCGGCGAACTGGCTCACCGGGAGGGCATCGTCCTGCACGAGCTGGCGACGCAGAGCGCCTCGCTGGAGCAGGCGTTCATGTCCGCGACCGGAGAGGCCGAGGAGTTCGTCGCCCATGAGTTCGTGGCATCGGTGACCGCACCGGCCGACGAGGTCGCTCCGGAGGCCGCCGCCCAAGCACCCGATGACCGGCATGGAGGTGGCGGGTGATCGACGCGCTGCGCTTCGAGTGGATCCGGATCCGTACGCTGCGGTCGACGTACTGGCTGATCGGCCTGGCCGTCCTGCTCTCCGGGGTTGTCGCGTTGATCATCGCGGTGGCGACTCGCAACGACCCGGACCGGCTCGGTGTCGTGACGGTCGGCAACATCCTCACCGGCGGCGGCTCGTTCGCGATCCCCTTTGTCCCGATCTTCGTGGCCATCATCGGGGTATTCGCCACCGGTCACGAGTATCGGCACGGCACCATCCAGCCAACGCTGATGGCCATCCCGCAACGTTCGACACTGCTCACCGCCAAGATCGTCCTGGTCGTCCTCGCGGCGATCTTCGCGGTTGCACTCTCGGTGGCCATCAACTACGTGATCGGGCTGCTGTTCTGGAGGGAGGCGCCAAATCTCGGTGCGGATCCGCTCAACCAGGCACTGCCTGGGTACGTCGTGTACGCGATCTTCTACACGGTGCTCGGCTTGGCGCTCGGACTGCTGTTCCGAGGCGTGCCGACTGCATTGGTCATCCTGCTGGTCTTCCCGTTGGTCGTCGAAGGTCTCATTTTGGGCCTGTCGAACGTGCCGGCTCTGGATTGGCTGGTGCCAATCGTGAAGTTCCTGCCGTTCACAGCTGGTGGGCTGATGATGGCAATGGAGACGCCCGACTTCGGCCCCGGTGCGCCGGATTACGACTTCTTCAGCCGGTGGGTCTCCGGGGGGATCTTCGCCATCTTCGTCGCGTTGATCCTCGGACTGGCCTGGCTGCTATTCCAGAAGAAGGACGCCTGACCGACCGCGGTTCATTCACCCGCGGTCAGCCCAACCAGGTCAGCACTCACCTGCCAGAGCCGTGCCGCCGCGGCCTCGTCGTAGCTGCGCTGGGAGGATCTCTTGGGTTTGCTGTTGACGAAGTAGCGGCCGGTCACCTGCTCGAGATCGGGCGCGCAAGCCAGTTGGATTGACGTGGCGGCACCTTGGGTCCAAGGGCGCGACGAGCAGCAGGATCCCGCAACGACCTCGACGTTCACCCGGACGTGCGCTCTTGTAGACCGGAGCGGGCAAGAAACCACAGGACGCCACCCAGCAGCACAGTCAAGGTCGCTGCGCCGGACAACCCGGGCACGGCCCATCGGTCATCCGGGTCCACACCGATCGCCGTCGTCACGGTCCAACCCAGCGCCCAGCTGACGGCGGTCGCCGGTACCCACAGCCACACCAGACCGCCGGCGACGAGAGGCCGGAGTAGCCACCACTGCGCGATCCCAATGCCTAGCCCGCTCACCGCACCGACGACCGCGAGGTCCCCGACGGAATCCCCGTAGCCGAAGATCGCGAACGCGACCGCCAGGCCCACTGCCAGACCCACCGCGGTCGCAACGATCCATCGAACATCGGCTCCGATCCGTCGAAGTGCCAACCATTGGGCCGCCCCGATTACCGCGCCAGCGATCGCACCAGCCAGCGCAGCCGTCCACACCGCGTCGACCGGCCCCGCGACGGCCCTCGCCGCGAGCCCAGCCAGTGGGAACGCGACCAAGGTCGCGACCCACACAAGAAAATCCATGCCATTCAGCGAGCGACGCTCAACCATGCCGCGCGACCCTAGTCCACCGCATGGCCGGCCGCGAGGCAATGCACCCGCTTCCTAAGACAAGTGCAGTGGCTAGCAAGTGCTTGTCGGGCTCGTCGAGTCAACTGGCCGCCGAGCCCGGCCGACCGGATCCAGCGCTCGTGGCCGCTGTTGACGCCGTCACTATTGCGGTGTCGGGAATCGCGGGTGGTTCCATCGGCGGAACAACTTGATCTGCCTCAGTGTGTACCGGTGGAGCGCGGCATAGCAGATGAGGAAGCCGAGCACGCCGGCCCCGGCCGCAAAGCCCGGTCCGGTTCCCACGACCGAGGCGGCCATGGCGGCGATCACACCGGCGAGCGTGGCGTTCACGACAGCGAGCATCCCGGGGGTCGTCACGAATGCGTGCGTGCCGCGCATCTGCTCCCGCCACGGGTTCGCGCCCAGGGTGGTCAGCACTCCGGTCTCGTCGTCATAGGGGGAGGTCACGAAGTACGGCGCCAGGTCGGGTTCTCGTTCAAGGTAGGCGTGTCGGATGCGGTTCATGCCGAGCACCCATTGAACGTCTTCGAAGTTGTTCTGGACGAGTCGGACCAACGTCGACAGACCGATGAACAGCACCACCGGCATCAGCACCAGGGCGAAGGTGGTGAACCGCTCGTCGAACTCCGACGCCTGGGCAACCAGGGCCAGCGCGACGACCGAGCCGGTCAGGATGGTCAGGAACAATCCGGCGCGGGCGAAGGCCTCGTTAAAGCCCTGGCTTCTGGTGGCGAGCAGGCTCCAGTGCTCGGTCGTCAGCACCTGCATCGCGTAGGACGGCGCATCGGACTGGGCATCGGACTGCGTGTGGACCTTGGGCGGGCGGCGTTCTTCCATGGGCTCAGGGTGCCCGAAAGTCAAAGTGGGCGGGAAGGCTCACTACTCGATGTCGATGCGGATTCGCCGAGCGATCGCATTCGGGCAACGGTCATCCCGCCAGCGATCTGGCCGTTCACGCCGACGTGCGAGCCGACTGTCTCGTAGACGAGCCGGACCCGGCTGCGCGGGAAGCAGGCACTCTCCTGCGTGCTGGAGCGCGCCGGCCGGCTCCGCAGGGTGGTTGCTATCGACCCGACCGGGGCTGCCGCTGCACGACCTACCCGGGTCTCTTCGAACCGCACGAACCGCTCGTCATTAGCCAACGTCGGCACCGCCGTAGTGCCGTACGCGGTTTACAGGCGGTACAGCGAAGGCCTCGCTCTGGGCTACGTCGCAGCGCGCCTCGTCGAGGGCACATTCATCGCCATCGGGATCACCAGCCTTCTCGCATTCTTGTTCATGCGGCAGGAGGGCACGGCTGGCACGGACGCCGCTCTCGGCGAGGTTTTCGTCGCGATCTATCATCGGGCGTTCCTGATCGGGCCAGGCTTCTTCGCCGGCGTCGCGAACGGATTGATCCTGGGCTACCTGATGTATCGGTCCGGCTTGGTGCCACGAGGCATGGCGATGCTCGGGCTCATCGGAGGTCCACTGGTGGTCCTCTCGGGAATTGCCGTGATGTTCGACGTCATCGAGCGCGGATCCACGGCGCAGGCCATCGCGACGATTCCGGAGTTCATCTGGGAGTTGTCGTTCGGGATCTACCTCATCGTCAAGGGATTCAAGCCGTCTCCGCTTCTAGCTGAGTTAGATAGCGGACCTGACGCACCGGGCACGGGTTCCTAGCCGGCCGCAGCAAGCGAGGCCAAGCCGCGGTCGCCGGGTGATTCCCCGACTCGACCCGCACAGCGCGGCGCCCGGCTTCGGTGGGGCTCCGACGCGCCTTGCTAGGTATTGTCCGAAGGTGCCCGCAGCTGGAGAGTCAGCAAGGTCGAGATTGTCGTCGGAAGTGGCATGTTGAAGGTGGTTCAGCCAGCCGCGGTTAGGCCGACCAGATCGGAGCTCACTTGCCAGAGCCGTGCCGCCGAGGCCTCGTCGTAGCTGGGCTTGGAGGATCTCTTGGGTTGGCTGTTGACGAAGTAGCGGCCGGTTACCTGCTCGAGATCGGGTGCGGAAGCCAGGTGGATTGACGTGGCGGCGCCTTGGGCCGGAGTCTTCATGAACGGGCGCATGAATGGGACGAACAGTCGCTGCACGCGGCTGGGGTCATCGGCTCCGAACGATGTGTTCACCACGCCGGGATGCAGCGCATTGGCCGTGACCGGGGTGGCGTGCAGCCTCCTGGCCAGCTCGTAAGTGAACAGAACATTGGCCAGCTTGGATTGGTTGTAGGCCCGTGCGCCGGAGTAGGACCGTTCACCCTGGAGGTCGTCGAAGTCGATTCGCCCCTCGGCATGCGCGTGGGAAGAGACCGTGACCACGCGGGCTGGGGCGCTGTGCTTCAGCCGGTCCAGGAGCAGGTTGGTGAGCAGGAACGGCGCGAGATGGTTGACGGCGAAAGTGCGCTCGAGCCCGTCAACGGTGACGTGCCGGGTGTCCCAGTACCCGCCGGCGTTGTTGACCAGCACATCGATGCGGGCAAGGCGCTCGCGTACCTGGTCAGCCAGCCGCCGCACCTCCGACTGGGAAGACAGGTCGGCGACCAACGCGTCCACTTGCCCACCGCCGGCGGCGCGGATCTCGCCGGCCGCGCCTTCGGTGCGTCCACGGTCGCGGCCGACGATCGCGACGCGCGCACCCATCGTGGCCAGGCCCAGGGCCGTCGCCTTGCCGATGCCTGCGGTGCCACCGGTGACCAGCACTGTCCTGCCGGCCATCGGCCCGCTATGGATCGGTTCCATGTTCGTGCTCATATCACGACTCGGCTATGCTCCGCGCTCAAATGGCTCGCGAGCTGAACGGCAGAGACCTTCTCGCATGGACCGCGACCTTGCTCGCGTTTCCACTGGCCGGACTTGCCGCGCGTGGTCTAGCGGGACCCGTCGACTCCGTATGGGCAGCCGTCTTTGCTGGCGTGGTGGCGGGCGTCGTAATCGGGGTGGCTCAGTGGCTGGCCCTCCGCCGAATGGGCGCGGATGTTCGCTGGATCGCTGCCACCGCCGTCGGCCTTGCCGTTGGCCTCGGCCTCGGGTACGCGATTTTCGGCTATGGCGATTCGGTCGGTGACCTTGCGGTGATCGGCGCTGTGACCGGGCTCGGCATCGGGACCGCGCAATGGTGGCTGCTTCGCGGCCTCGTCAATGGCAGCCTGGTGTGGATACCGGCGACCGGCGCCGCATGGGCGTTGGGGTGGACGGTGACGACGGCGATCGGGGTGAATCCTGACGACCGTTGGGCCAATCCAGGTCTGGCCGGCGCGGCAACACTGACCGTGCTCCTAGGAGCCGTGCTGTGGGTACTCGTCCGCCCCGGCCTGCGCGACCCTACTGCCGCGTGAACGTCGAGGTCGTTGCTGGGGTCGTGCTCATCGTCGCCCCAATCTGGTTCAACACCACCTTCGCCCTTCTGGGAAAGCGGTTCGACTACCCCGACATCCTGCGCCGACCCACGCCGGAGATCCTCGACCGATTCCGTGCTGGTGGGTCGGGGCTGATCCTCCTGTGGTGGACATTCATGCTGTCGGGAGTGCTGCTGATCGTCGCGGCCGTCCTGCTCGGGCAGGTGCTCGGGCTGGGTGACGTCGTCCTCGTCGCGACGACCTTCGGCGTGCTCGCCGGCCTGGTTCAGATGCTCGGGCTTCTGCGCTGGGTGTACGTCGTCCCTGCTCTCGCGCGCGCCTACACAGATCCGACTCTCGAGCCTGAGCAGCGCGAAGTCTCCGCCGCCGTGTTCAGAGCCCTGCACCAATACCTCGGCGTCGGCGTCGGCGAACACCTTGGCTACCTGTTCACGGGCATCTGGTCCGTGCTGATCGGCGTCGGCATCGTTCAGGGAGTGGAGCTGCCCACGTGGCTCGGCTGGCCCGGGATCATCATCGGCGCTGGGATTGATGGTCGGCTCGGCGGAGTTCCTCGGTCCCAATGAGGAGCGAGGATGGAGCTTCGCAGGAGCCGCGATTCCCGTGCTTTACGTCGCCTGGTCGGTTTGGCTGCTCGCGATGGGCATCGCGCTGATCGCCTGATCCTCCTGAAGAAGGTCTACAGATGGACGCGGTGAGACCAGGCCTGGATGGCGCCGCCCCTGGCCGGCGCAGCGGCCCATCACGTCTGCGTTCACTCGGCCCGAGATCGTCACCGGAGCATCGAAGGCCGTCAGCGATCCATTGACCGTGCTGTCGACGGTCGAGGAGCCGTGGAAGACAACCAGGTCTCGGCGCAGCTCGCGGGACGCCCGCTCCGACTCGGCCATCTGCGGATCCTTGTCCGCCTCCAACCCGGCCAGGTGAAGCGCCCGATCCACCATCCGGAACTGATCGATGTCGGCCTAGCCGAGCAGAATGTGCGTCCGTGACGTCGAAGCACACGACCCCAGGCTCGCTGACCTGGAGTGGCGTCACAGCCCGGCGGATGGTCCGCCACGCGTTGTCCGAGCCGGCTACGAACCTGGGCCCTGCCGACATCGCGGCCGTGCTGTGCGGAGCGCATGCCCAAGTCCTCAGCGCCGCCGAACTCTCGATCGGACGGCGCATCGCCGGGGCAACCCGCTCCGACGTGCAGCGCGCTCTCTGGGAGGATCGCACCCTGGTCAAGACGTTTGGTCCACGCGGCACAGTGCATCTGCTGTCCACCGTCGATCTGCCGATGTGGACCGGAGCGCTGTCGGCCCTGCCATCGTCAGTGCCGACGCATCCCGAACCGGTGCGATTCACCCGCGATGAGGCCGACGAGGTCATCGCAGCCATCGGCGACGCGCTGGCGGAGACAGAACTGACCGTCGACGAGTTGACCGAAGCGATCGTGGATCGTACCGGCCCGTGGGCCGGCGAGCGGACGATGGAGGCATTCCAGGACAGGTGGCCGCGCTGGCGCCAGCTCACGAGCACGGCCGCCCACCGGGGGATGCTCTGCTTCGGACCAAACCGGGGGCGCAAGGTGACCTACACCAACCCGCATCGCTGGCTGCCCGGCTTCCGCCCCGACGACGGCAACGCGGCCCTGCGCACTCTCGTTGCGCGCTACCTATATGCCTACGGCCCAGCGTCGCCCCAGCACTTCGCCAAATGGCTCAGCATCCCATCGCGGCGGGCCGTCGAGCTGTTCGACGAGCTGGCCGGCGAACTGGACCGCATCGACCTTGACGGCGTACCGGTATGGACGATGGCCGGCGACACCGGGACACCGCAGCAGCCGCACCAAGGGATCCTCCTGCTGCCCTACTTCGACGCGTTCGTCGTCGCTGGTCAGCCTCGGGAGCGGCTGTACCCTGGCGCGGCCGCGACCCGCGCGCTCACCCCGGCGGGGCAGGCGGGCAACTATCCGGTGCTGCTCGTCGATGGTGTGGTCGGTGGCGTGTGGCACCAGCGACGCTCCGGCGGGAAGCTCGCCATCACCGTCGAACCGCTGCGCCAACTGACCGCGACACATCGGCGGCAACTCGACGACGACGTCGAACTGATGGGCGCGGTGATGGAGGCCAAGCCCACGCTGACGCTGGGCAGCGTGACGGTCGGCCCACACGCCTGATTGAGCACCTGTTCGGCTGTGGCCTTATCCGCCGGCCGGCTCACGCCACGGTGATGACGATTTTGCCGCGTGCGTGTCCGCGCTCGACGTGGCGCAGGCCCTCGGCGGTCTCGGCCAGCGGATACGTCCGGTCGACGATCGGTGTGAGCTTCCGGTCCTCGATGAGGCCGGTGAGGGTGAGCAGCTCCTCCCGGTTCTGCCTGGTCGGCAGCAGCCGGAGCCGCTGTCGGACGAACGCGTTGACCGCGACGGCCCGAAGAATGGAGCCAACCGCCCCGACTACCCGGCCAGGTGAGCCGCCCGCGTTGAGCACGAGGATCCCCGTCGAGGTCAGCGCCCGGCGCAGCCGGCTCAGCGGCTGGTTGCCCACGTTGTCGATGATCACGTCGTAGCGCGCCTGCTTGTCGGTGAAGTCCTCCCCTGTGTAATCGACGACATGTTCGGCGCCGATCGAACGCACCAGATCGACGTTGCCGGTGCTGCACACCCCGGTGACCTCCGCGCCCAGTACCGCCGCGATCTGCACGGCGTACGTCCCGACGCCACCGGCGGCTCCGTTCACCAGCACCCGATGCCCGGCCCGCACCTCGCCCACATCCCGAATCCCGCGCAGAGCAGTCGACGCCGCCATCGGGACCGCCGCCGCCTGCTCGAATGTCAGGCCTGTCGGCTTGGGCACCACCTTGTCCGCCTCGGCGCGCGCGTACTCGGCGAACGCACCCGGGCAGAAGCCGAGCACCTCGTCACCGGGCCGCAGCCCGCGCACGTTCGCACCGATCGCCTCGACCCGGCCCGCGGCGTCGATCCCGGCCACCCGGTTCTTCGGCTTGGTCAGCCCGACTCCACCCATCAGCCGCGCGATGTACGGGTCGCCTCGCAGCATGTGCCAGTCATACGGGTTGAGCGCAGCGGCGTGGACCCGAACCAGCACGTCGTCGGCGCCCATCTCGGGCCAGTCGATATCCACCAACTGCAGAGTGTCGGGCGGGCCGAAACGCTCCTGCACGATCGCCTTCATTAGGTCTCCGTAACGTGTTAGCTCGATCTGGAATAGGCCGGCTGGCCGGAACGATCAGCACGACTCACGACCGGTAACGATCGACCTCGGTGCGGGCATCCGGAGACCAATTTAGGTGATACACAGTGCCGCAACGCGGCCACCACGGCGAACACCGAGCGCGTGGTGCGATCTCCCCTTCCTTCCACGCCAGCTTGAGCGGGCAGATGGACCTGATCGACACCAGGTTGGACGCGCTGAACGTCGCATCACTGAATCCCTGCAGCGGCTGGCGGCAAAGCTGGGTGGTTTGACGCTGCCGTCGACACGATCGGTGGGGAACTCATCCGCTTGTCCGTTGTCGGCATGACGGCCACACCTGCGTGATCGCGGAACGCAGTAAGGGTGGCTACCCTTCCGCGTCGGAGGCGGACATGAGCAAACAGGGATGGCAGGAGTTCCTCGCCGCGGAGGATGTCGAGGACTGGGTGGTGTTGCACGGTGGGGCGATGGCGGTGTTCCGCGTCTCGTCGCTCGTCGAGGCGTTACGGCTTGCCGAGGCGGTGGCGCACGTCTCTGGGTTCCAAGGCGCGGGGGTGCTGATGACCATCGCCGACGACCAGCTCACCGTGCGGTTGACCCGCGACATCTGGCAGCTGGAGCAACAGCACGTCCACCTCGCTCGAGCGGTCTCGGCGGTGGCGCGGGCGCACGGAGCCGTCGTCGACCGCACCTGTGCCCAAGAGGTGCAGCTCGCCATCGCGGGGCGGCCAGATGCGGTCGATGTTGGCTTCTGGCGCGCTGTCCTTGGGTACGCCGGGGTGGCCGACGACAACGCCGTTGACCCACTCGGCCACGGATCGACGGTCTGGATGCAGGACCTTGACCCGGCGAAGCCACTGCGACACGCGATGCATGTCGACGTGTCCGTTGCTCGCGAGCAGGTCGAGGAGCGCCTTGCGACCGCGCTCGCCGCGGGCGGCCGGATCGTTGACGATTCCCCTGAGCATTGGACGCTCGCCGACCGCGCCGGCAACCGCGTATGTATCTGCGCGTGGCCCGATGGTTTCTCCCGTCCTGCCGCCACGGGACCAGAATCCTCAGGACCCGACGAAGATCGTCAGACCTGAGCAAGCACGGCCTCGGGGCTCGCGCACCGCCACCCACGGGAGGTGCCTCCCTGTCACACGGACCGCAAAGACGCAGATCAGCAGCGAGATCACGTCATGGCGTGGGGCTGTCATGGCGTGGGGCGGGTGGGAGTCGAACACACGACCTGACGGATTATGAGTCGCCCTTCCCACGTACCGACTTGTGCTGGCGTGGTCTGATCTAGATTCGTTCGTGCAGGTCAGCGGCATCTTCGACGTGCGGCTATGTCGCGCTCGTACCGCACGGTACCGTCTTGTTCCAATGCGCTCGTTAGAAGTTCTGTTAGAAACTGCCCGCGCTCCTGGACTCGCCCCGAGAGGTGCTTCGTTGGAGCGTGGCTGCCAAGATGGCAATGATCATGAGCCGCCGTAGCCGGTCGTAGGCGCTGGAGAATACGCCCTCATTTTGCCGATGAGCGGATCGTCCGGTCGTCCTGGAGATGCTGGTGATCTGAGCCGATCGGCGACCCCGACGGCGCATGATGATCAGCGGCGTCTATACAACACGGACAAGGCTTTGTAGTATGCGTTCATGGGAGCAACGCGAGCCAAGGTAACCCGCAACGGGCAGGTCTCCCTGCCGGCCGAGCTGCGGCACCGCTGGCATGCCGGGTCGGTGCTGGTCATCGATCAAGGTGACTACGCCATCGTGCGGCCCATCCCCGACGACACCATCGCCGCGCTCCGTGGCGCGCACGCCGGACCCGGCCCCACCTCTGAGCAGGCCCGCAAGGCGGAACGGGACAGCGAGGCCAGCCGCGGAAATGAGCGCAAGGGCCGCGCCCGTTGACGGTACTCGACGCCTATGCCGTGATCGGGTACCTGCGCGATGAACGGTGCGCCACAGAAGTCGAAGGGGTGCTGGAGTCTGCCACCGTTCTCTCCGCGGCCAACGCCGCCGAGGTACTCGACCAGTTGGTCCGAGTGTTCGGGCGCGACGCCGACGATGTGCACGCCGATCTCGCCCTGCTGGCCAACGCCGGCATGGAGATCACGCCGGTGACAGCCGACCAGGGACTGCTGGCAGGTCGGCTGCGCGCCCGGCACTACCACCGCGAACGCTGCGCTGTCAGCCTCGGCGACTGCCTTGCGGCAGCCGCAGCACTCACCGCGAAACTGCCATTGGCAACCTCGGATTCGGCGCTCGCAGCAGTCGTGCGCGCAGAAAGCGGGTCCGTCCACCCGCTCCCGGACAGCAACGGCGTGCCCGCAGCTGGAGAGTCAACAAGGTCGAGATTGTCGTCGGAAGTGGCATGTTGAGTGGTTCAGCCAGCCGCGGTCAGGGCGACCAGGTCGGCGCTCACTTGCCAGAGCCGTGCCGCAGCGGCCTCGTCGTAGCTGCGCTGGGAGGATCTCTTGGGTTTGCTGTTGGCGAAGTAGCGGCCGGTTACCTGCTCGAGATCGGGGCGGAAGCCAGGTGGATTGACGTGGCGGCGCCTTGGGCCGGAGTCTTCATGAACGGGCGCATGAATGGCACGAACAGTCGCTGCACGCTGCTCGGGTCCTCGGCGCCGAAGGATGTGCTCACCACGCCGGGATGCAGCGCATTGGCGGTGACGGGGTGGCCCGCAGTCTCCTGGCCAGCTCGTAGGTGAACAGGACGTTGGCGAGCTTGGACTGGTCGTAGGCCCGTGCGCCGGAGTAGGACCGTTCGCCCTGGAGGTCGTCGAAGTCGATTCGCCCCGCGGTATGCGCGTGGGAAGAGACCGTGACCACGCGGGCCGGGGCGCTGTGCTTCAGCCGGTCCAGGAGCAGGTTGGTGAGCAGGAACGGCGCGAGATGGTTGAGGGCGAAGGTGCGCTCGAGCCCGTCAACGGTGACATGCCGGGTATTCCAGTACCCGCCGACGTTGTTGACCAGCACATCGATGCGGGCAAGGCGCTGGAGTACCTCGTCAGCCAGCCGCCGCACCTCCGACTGGGAAGACAGGTCCGCGACCAACGCGTCCACCTGCCCACCGCCGGCGGCGCGGATTTCGCCGGCCGCGGCCTCGGTGCGTGCCGGTCCCGGCCGATGATCGCGACGTGCGCACCCATTGTGGCCAGGCCCAGGGCGGTCGCCTTGCCGATGCCTGCGGTGCGCCGGTGACCAGGACTGTCCTGCCGGCCATCGGCCCGTTGTGGATCGGTTCCATGCTCGTGCTCCATATCACGACTCGGCTATGCTCCGCGCTCAAATGGCTCGTGAGCTGAACGGCAGAGACCTTCTCGCATGGACCGCAACCTCGCTCGCGTTTCCGCTCGCCGGACTCGCCGCGCGCGGTCTAAGCGGGACCCGTCGACGCCGTGTGGACGGCTGTCTTGGCTGGCGCGGTGGCGGGCGTCGTAATCGGGGCCGCGCAGTGGCTGGCCTCCGCCGGGCGGGAGATGTCGCTGGATTGCTGCACCGCTGTGGCTGCGTTGGCTCGGCTCGCGTACGCGATCTTCGGTTATGGCGACACGGTCGGTGATCTTGCGCTGGTCGGAGCGGTGACCGGACTCGGCATTGGAGTCGCGCAATGGTGGCTGTCTCGGGCTGGTCGATGGCGGCCTGTTGGATAGGGAGGTGCTGGGGTTGGGATGGACGGTGTGACGGAATAGGGTGGATCCTGATGACCGTTGGGCCAATCCAGGTCTGGCGCGCGCGGCGACACCGACCGTGCTCTAGGTGCCTGTGTGGGTACTCACCCGCCCCGGCTGCGCGACCCCACCCCCGGGTGAACGTGGAGGTCGCTGCCGGGGTGGTGCTCATCGTCGCCCCAATCTGGTTCAACACCACCTTCGCGCTGCTGGGCAAGCGGTTCGACTATCCGGACATCCTGCGCCGGCCCGCGGGTGAGATCCTCGAGCGATTCCGTGCTGGTGGGTCGGGGCTGATCCTCCTGTGGTGGACGTTCATGCTGTCGGGGGTGCTGCTGATCCTGGCGGCGGTGCTGCTCGGGCAGGTGCTCGGGCTGGGCGACGTCGTCCTCGTCGCGACAACGTTCGGTGTGCTCGCCGGCCTGGTTCAGATGCTCGGGCTGCTGCGCTGGGTGTACGTCGTGCCCGCGCTCGCGCGCTCCTATGGGGATCCGACTCTCGGGCCCGAGCAGCGCGAGGTCTCCGTCGCCGTGTTCCGGGCGTTGCACCTATACCTCGGCGTCGGCGTCGGGGAACACCTGGGCTACCTGTTCACCGGCATCTGGTCGGTGTTGATCGGGCTCGGTATCATTCAGGCAGCGGCGCTGCCCACGTGGCTGGGTTGGCCCGGGATCATCATCGGCCTGGGGTTGGTGGTCGGCTCGGGGGAGTTCCTCGGGCCCGATGAGGAGCGAGGATGGAGACTCGCCGGAGCAGCGATCCCCGTCCTTTACGTCGCCTGGTCCCTCTGGCTTCTCGCGATGGGCATCGCCTTGATCGCTTGATCTTCCCCATGAAGAAGGTGTGAGGTCAGTACGGTCGAGCCGTGTTCGAGTACGTGCCGCGCCGGGTCGGCGGTGAGACGGGCCGCTTCGTCGAGTGGGTTGGTTCGCGCGTGGTCGGATCGCCGGGGTCCGAGAGCGTATCGCTCCTACCGGGTCGACCGTTGCGGCTGTCGTCCTCGGCGACCCCATCCGGCAGACCCCGGGTCGGCGAGGGCACCGCTCTGGTCGCCGACACGGGCTTCCTCATCGGTCCGCACGATCGGCCGATCGTCAACGAGCCGCTGGGCGAGACGTACTGCGTCGGGATCGTCACCACCCCGGTCGGCTGCCGGCCCGCTCTCGGGCTGGCGCCGGCCCCGCTGCGGGGTCGGGTTGTGGACCTGCTGGAGGCATGGCCGAGGGCCGCCGCCCTGCGGCGCGACCTGACGACCTGCCGGACACCGGCGGAGGCCCTCGATGCCGTCGAGGCGACCCTGGCAACGGCGGAACCGTTCGACCCCACCGCGTTCGCGCGGTGCGAGGCTGCGGTCCGGCAGCTCTCGGCGGATCCTGCCCGGCCGGTTACTGACATCGCGACGGAGCTCGGCGTGAGCCACGGTCACCTGGACCGACAGTTCACCGAGCAGGTCGGTCTCAGCCCACGCACGCTGGCTCGGATTCTGCGGATGCGCCGGCTGCTTGAGGCCATCGACGTCCACGGGTCGGTGGGGTGGGCGGACAGGGCTGCGGAGCTGGGGTGGTCCGACCAGGCGCACCTGATCCGGGACTTCAAGCGCCACACCGGGGTGACGCCGTCGCAGTATCTCGCCGCCCAACGCTCGACGTACGACCGTACCGAGGCCGCCACCTCGGCCGGCTTCGTGCCCGAAGCGAGGTGAAGTTCGTCCAATCCATCGGCGCCTCGGGGAGCGCACCGTGGGGGCATAACGGACCGATCCGGAGGCGGAGATGACTGAAATATTCACCGCCGAGACCACCATCGACCATCCGGTCGACGCGGTGTGGGCGCGGCTGATCGACTGGGACTTTGCGGCGCGGTGGATGTCGGGCGTGGACGCGATGCGTGTCGACGGCCCGACCGCCACTGGCACGACACTGGTCTTCACCACTCGGGGCAAGGAGCGCACCGGGCAGATGCCGCTCTGGATCCTGGACGCAGCATCACCCTGAGGTCCATCCAGGGCGGGGTGACCGCAGATTACGTCTACGCGTGTGCGCCGGCACGGCGAGAGCACCCGCGTCAGCCTGGTGGCCGACTGCCGGATCACCGGTCCCGTGCGGCTGCTCGGCCCGGTGATCAGGTCTGCCATTCGCAGGGCGGACAGCGGCCAGCTCGACGCGTTCGCCGCCACGTTCCCACCCGAATAGCCGCGGCCGTGTCCTCAACCGGCCCCGCGCCGGATCGGCTCCGGAGCAACGGCCGAGTCCACCGGTCGGTGGACGACAAGTCCCACCGACCGATGCTGTTGCCACGCACGTGAGTTGGCCAGGCTTGGGGTATGGACTACGAAGCTGCACGCCGCCGGAAGTCAACATCCCGAGGAGGACACCATGCATCCAGACATCGCCTACCGACTGGCTGACCAACGTCACGCCGAACTCATCGCCGCGGTCGCCCACCAGAGGCTGGTCGACGAGGCCAAGCCGTCCCGTGAACGTCTCGCCGGCCGACGCCTCGTCGCTCGCCGTTGGTGGTGGGTACTTGGCCCGAACCGAGCGATGTCTTGAGGGATTGAGAATGTATGGACGGTGTTGCGGTCCGCGTCTTCATCTTCTCCATCTTGCCGGTCATCATCGCTGCCGGCCATGTCGGTCTGGACAGGAGTAGTCGACCCCGCGAGCGCAGGTTGGAAATCTTCCTGCTGTATCTCTTCGGGATCGGTGTCGCCGGAAGCGGAATCGGTGGATTCTTCGGTCACTTCTTCATTTCGGACTCGGTCGCGGAGTCCATCGGCTGGCCAACCGGTAATCCCTTCCAGCTCGAGGTTGGCTTTGCCAACCTGGCAGTCGGCATCCTTGGCATTGTCGCCATGGGTCGGCGCGACGGCTTCCGTGAGGCCACCGTCATCGCGGCGACTGTCTTTGCCGTAGGGGCGACCGTCGTCCATGTCATGGATGTCATCGAGTCCGGCAATCTAGCTCCGGGGAACACCATCCAGAACGTCAGCAATATTCTCAGGCCAGCATTGCTGATCGCTTTCCTGGCCGCCAGCAGACGAGCCGAGCGTTCGCCTGATTCCGAAGCTCAAACATCGGGATTCGATCGATGGCGCGGACCAAGGATACGTGCGGCCGGTTTGATGACCGGGAGCGTCGCTGCCGGGTTCGGCGGCGGCTTTGCCATCGATCTGCCCATCATCGGTACGCTCGTTGGGACCCTGGTTGGCGCCGGCCTGGCCGCTTTCGTCGTAGCTCGTTCATCCAATGACGTAGGCGCCGGCCGCACCCTCCTGGACCTGCGAGAAGATCACGGCCTACGGCAGGAATTTCAGGGTATGGGGAGCGCGCGAATTTCGAATGTTGTGCGCCCCAAGTTAGAATTCGACGTGGTCGGCAGTCCCCCGCAGGCGGACTACCTCGTAAGTGGTCGACTGACCAGGCAGGGGCCCGGCGATGGTCGTGCGGTGCACAGCCGTGATCCCGACGGTGCTGATGGGCTGGGACCCGCGGCCGGAGAGGATCGCAGCTGGCGATACGAGGGAGAAGGTTGTGCTGCCGAGGTCAGGGGTGCTGGTGAGTACGACGCTGGCCAGTTCGCCGAAGGTGGTGTTTTCGAACGTGATTTCGTCGCCCGCGAACTGCTTTGCCTGGGTAGCGTCGTTATAGGTCAGCAGCGGCTGGCCGTTCAGGCTCGTCGTGGAAAGGGTGACCTGTAGACCATACCCGTGCAGGACGTAGAGGTTCGGCTTCTCGGCGGCCATCGTCACTCCTTGGATTCAGGGCCATCATGGCCATATCTTCTCCTGGCCAGACGGTACGCCACCGGCCGAGGAACGGCGAGGAATGACGGCAGAGAACGATCAGCCCGGCCTGTCGGTTGGTGGTCAGTGTTGGTGTCAAACGATCATGAGGTCCATCGCGGCTATGACGCCGATCAGAGCTCGGCTTCGATGCGTTCCCGGAGATCGACCAATTGCTGCTCGACCTCGTCCAGAGCTCCGCTGAGCTGCTCGGGCACAGCTTCCTTGGCGGCCTCGAGCTCCGCTTCTGCCTCCTCGAGCCGCTGCCGCGCGGCCTCGAGCCGCTCCTGGGCCTCGGCCTCGGCGTCGTTGCCGGTCTGTTCCAGCGCGTCGCCGGCCTCCTGCGCAGCCGACTCCGCAGACGACAGGGCCTCCTCGACCTGGGTGCGTGTGTCGGCGCCCACGTCCTGCAGCTGCTCTAGCTGCTCCTGCGCCGAATCGACTCCCGACTCCACCTCCTCGCGCAGGTCCGTTGCCGCGCCTTCGACCTCTTGCAGCGCCTCCTGGGCTTCGCCGCCGCACCCGGTGAGCAGCAAGGTCAGCACGATCGCGGCAGCGGCACGAGATCGGGACGGGCGCATCGCAGTTCCTTGACCAGGGACGGGGCCGACGGAGACCAAGCGTGCCATGACGTGGATCAACCGTCAGCCCAGACCCGCAGCACGTGAGCAGCCGCCTCCTCCGCGGTCCACCCGTAGGTCTCCGCCTTTCGCCGCAGCTGCCGGCGCGTCCGCTTCGGCAGGGTGACGGTCAGCACGACTGTCTCCTCGGCCTTGTCCTTGTCTTTGACCTTGTCCTTCTTCTTGCCCCTTCGACGATCTTTCGCGGCCGCTGAGACGTCGACGGCCAACGAGGACAGGTTCGCGGCGGCTGGGTGGACGGTGCCGTCATCAGCACGCCGTAAGGCTGGGCGGGGAAGCGGGGTGGCGGTCATCGTCGGCTGGCCCCCTTGGTCAGCGGCCCGTCGGAGCTGGCCGCAGTCAGCAGATGATCGAGATAGGTCGAGAAGATCCGGGCAATCTCGCGCGCTCCTGGTGAGGGCCATGCCTGGATGGGCACGCAGCTGCCTTCAGCGGCGCCGATGGCCGATCGTTCCGGCAGCACCGGGTCCAGGACCAGGTCGCGGTACGCCGCAAGCAGTTCATCCAGGCGGAACCGATGTTCCGCCGACCGTGGCCGATAGCGGTTCACCACGATCCCCGCCGGCCGCAGCCGCAGGTTGAACCCGCGGCGGACCACGTCGACCGCTGCCAGAGCCTGTTGGGTGCCGGTCAGCGCGAACATCGTCGGCTCGGTGACGGCGAGCGCGAGGTCACTTGCCGCCAGGGCATTCTTCGACAGCTCGCCCAAGCTCGGCGGACAGTCGACCAGCACCAGCTCGACGCCGCGGATGCCCTTCATGGCGGCCCGTAGGCGGTGCTCCCGTGCGCTGCCGTCGGCGGGGTGGTTGCGGTGTTCGAGCGACGGCTCGCTCGCCACGACGGAGACCCCGGGTCCCCATCCGGTCGCAGTGATCGCCTCGGCCATGATTCCGGCCCGAGCGTCGGCAAGCACGTCGCTGGCGGTGAAGCGCACCTCGGCCGGATCGAGGACCGTCGTCGCGTTGGCCTGCGGGTCGAGGTCGACGACCAGCGTGGACAGCCCACGAGCGCGGGCTGCGCCGGTCAGGCCGAGCACCACCGAGGTCTTGCCGACCCCACCTTTAAGACTCAGGACGCTGACGGTCAGCACACCGGCAGAGTCTGCCACGGGCTCGGCCGGCCGGGCGGTCTGTCGCCCAGCGATCAGGCATGGCCGGGATAGGCTTTGACCGGATGACGACACGACGGGATGTGGTCCGATGAGCGAGCTCATCGACACGACCGAGATGTACCTGAAGACGATCTACGAGCTGGAGGAGGAGGGGATCGTCCCCCTCCGAGCCCGCATCGGCGAGCGGCTGCACCAGTCCGGCCCCACCGTGAGCCAGACCGTCGCCCGGATGGAGCGCGACGGCCTACTGCACCTCGACACCGATCGTCACCTCGAGTTCACCGAGCAGGGCCGGTTGCTGGCGATGCGAGTCATGCGCAAGCACCGCCTCGTCGAGCGCCTCCTGGTCGACGTGATCGGCCTGGATTGGGAGCTGGTCCACGTCGAGGCCTGTCGGTGGGAGCACGTCGTCTCGGAGGCGGTCGAGCGGCGGCTGGTCGACCTGTTGCACGATCCGACGGAGTCGCCCTACGGCAACCCCATCCCCGGGCTGGCTGAGCTCGGCCGCCCGATCACGGTCGAGGATTTCCAGGCCGGAGTGCGTCCGCTGCACGGCGTGGTCGGTGCTGGCGCCGATATCGAGGTGACAGTCCGACGGATCGGCGAGCCACTGCAGACAGACGAGAAGCTCATGGCCGAGCTGCGCCGGGCCGGAGTGGTTCCCGGCCGAACGGTTCAGGTGCGCCATGACGACACAAGACTGGTGGCTGGATCGGCGGGCGAGACGGTGGAGCTCACGCCGGAGACCGCATCGCACGTCTTCGTGAGCGCGTGACATGGGAACCGTCGACCGGGCCAAGAGCGGCCTGGCCAAGATCGGCGGCGCCGCCGCCCTGGTCGAAATCGGCCGCCAGCTCTGGCCCGTGGTCAAGCCGGCCGTGGAGCGTGGCCGGCTGAACGCGGCCGCCTGGCGGACTGCGCGGGCCCATGCCGACCGGGTGCGCCACGGTAGCTACCTCGACGTGTATGTCGACGGCGCCAAACACTGGGTGGTCTGGTCCGGCGACGAACCGGTGGCGGCCTACCCGCCGGTTTCCCGCAACCTGGCGGAGGCCGTCTCGGCAGTCGACCTGGACCGCCGGCGACAGCCGGCGGGGAGCCGGGCAAGCCGGCCGGCCGACAACGGCGCTGAATCGGAGCCTGGGCAAACCGAGCAGCGTCGCCTGTCTCGAGGTTCCTGATCGAGCAGATTCCGACAGCGTCAGCCCAGCCGGCGCAGCTCCCGGACCAGCAATGGCTGGGTGACGAACTGCCGCGTGACTGGGGTGCCGGCACGCCCAGGATCTCGACGTCGTCGCCGGCGCTAGCCTCGAAGTCGAACGATCCGAGCAGCTCGAACCGGCCGTTCTCGGTCAGCAGGTCTAGCCCGCCGGGCTGCACCGCCGCCACCAGCCGGCCGCGGCGGGTGATCGGTTTGAGCTGGTCGGACGGCGAGGCTGGAGGCCGAGTCCGGACGGGGCCGCTGCGGTGGTGGTGACTGCGACATGCCGGGCGACTCGTCTGGTCGATTCGCTCATCGTTCCCCCGTGTTTCGGTCAGTGCGCCCGAGTACGCACTGCGGACCGGGAGGATATTCCTCCCGGTCCGCAGCGGCAAACCCTACCGAGCTCTCACCCGGTCGCGGTCTGCCGGATTCTGATCGATGTCCCGTCGACGTCGAGAACCCGGATGCGGACCCCCGCGTTCGGGACCTGCACGCTGCAGGTCGGGGTTGCCGAGTCCCAGTACGAGCGCCGGTCGTCGAACACCGGCTGCGCGTCCTGGCCACGGATGTAGCTCGGCTGGCTGTTGACGTGCAGCGTGAACGAGTCGGCCTTCTGCAGCCAGAACGGCGCGTCGTAGATCTGGATGCGGCAGCGCCACGGCATGCCGTCGAGCCGGTAGATCGGCCCGCGGGTGCGCGTCGATCGGCAGGATCAGACCCTCGCCCGGGTGCTCGCTGGTGTTGTTGTCGCGACTGCGAGGTGTCCCAGTAGCAGATCAGCAGGCCCGTCCTGGTACGGGAAGTGCTCGACCCAGTCCGGCCGGGTGTTGAGCGAAGCCGAAGTTGTACGGGCCGGTCTTCAGGTACTGGTCGTAGGACACGTACTGCGGTGCGCGGCGATGTAGTAGTTGTCGTACAGCGTTGGTGACCGTCGCGCCGACGGCGTGAAGCCGCCAGCGTCCAGCCGTTGGCGCCGGCCTCGGCGCCGTCGTCGAACACCGTCGTGCCGCCGGCGGTCGACCGTGATCGCGTCGACGAAGAAGCCGCGGGAGTTCGCGACGTTCCGCCGGCGGCGCCGTCGGTGGCGTAGCGGAACCGCAGGCCGACCGTCTTGCCCGGCGTAGGCCGACAGGTCGAACGTCGCCGGCACCCAGCCGTCGCCTGTGTCGCCGTCGATGCCGTTGCCCTCGGCCGGCTTGGTGATCGTGCCGGGGATCGGCCGTCCAGCCGGTGCCGTCGTCGACCTCGACGTAGGCGTAGTCGCACGGGTCGGACCGCAGTCCTCGATGTCCCAGCTGGCCTGGAAGGTCAGCGTCGCGGTGCCGGCCGGGAGCGTCGACCTGGCGGGTCATCGTGTGCGTCGAGGTCGTCACCCGTGCCGCTCCACCACTGACTTGCTGCCCGCGGACGGCGCGACCGAGCTCGGTGATGACCTCCTTCTTCGGCAGCACGACGACCAGCGCCTGCGGCCTTGGCGCTGTTGTACTCGTGCGGGCCGAGCTCCATGCGTCCGCGTCTGACCGGCCACGACGATCTCGTAGTCGAGCCAGCCGAGCTGCAGCTTGTCCCAGGCGCCGAGGTCGCCGGCGCGGGTCGCCGATGCCGCCGTCGTCCTTGGCCGCCGAGCCGGCTCTGCGCCATGAGGGTCCACCTGCTCGCTGCTGTTGTCGCCGCCGCCGAGGTGTCGTAGTGGTCCGGCAGGCCGAGGTCGTGGCCGTACTCGTGGCGAAGACGCGACGGCCGCCGTTCTCCGGCTGGATCGTGTAGTCGCCGACCCAGAGGCCGGTGTCGCCGATCTGGGTGCCGCCGAGCAGGTTGCCGGCCGGGCCCGCGGCGCCGGTGGCCCTGGAACGCGTACCAGCGGTGGCTCCAGATCGCGTCCTCGCCCTGCTACGGGTCGCCGTCGGCCTGGTCGCCGCCGGCGTGCACGATCTGGAAGTGGTCGATGTAGCCGTCGGGCTCGTTGAAGTTGCCGTCGCCGTCGAAGTCGTAGCGGTCCCACAGGTCGAACGTCGCGAGCTCGGCCGTCGATCTGCGCGTCGGTGCGGCCGGCCGCCTTCTGGTCGGCGACCCACTGGTTGACGGCGTCCCGGACCAGGTCCCAGGTGTTGCGTGCAGACGTTGCTGGCGCACGGGAAGCCGTTGCTGAGCGGCCGTAGCGGGCCTCGTTGTACTGCACCTTCACCCAGTCGGTGACCATGCCGTCGACGCTGTAGCGGCCCGAGGACTGCTTCTCGTAGTACTGTCTTCAGCGACTCGACGCCCGCGCCGGTGCCGAAGTACAGCTCCTGGAAGTGCTCCTGGTTGTAGTCCGGCTGCCAGACGGTCGAGTTGTCGACCGCTGCGGTCCGGCTCGGGGATCTCGTTGTGCAGCGGGCCGTCGAACGTCGGCCGGGCCCGGGGTGCCGGGTCGGTGTCCTGGTCCGGGTAGCTCGGGTGCCGCTCGTTGCCGAACTCGGCGAGGACCACGAAGATCCTGTCGGTCTTCTCGCGGCCAGCTCGACGTACTGGTCCTTGGTCTCCTGCGCCTGCCGCCCTGGGCGCTGGTCTCGGCGACGGCCGGCGTCTCGCCGACCTTGACGACGGTGCTGCCGCCGCGTTCTTACGGGCTTCGCCTCGCCGTTCAGCACCTGCGTCAACGGCTTCTGCGCGCAACTCCCGGCGCTTGTCCTCCAGCGGGTTGGGCAGCTCGTCGACGGCCGGGGCGGCGCTCGGCGCCGGACCCCCGTCGTCCGGTGCGGTGCTGCCTGGCAGGGAGCGCCAGCGCGCCGGCGCCGTCAGGCTACCCATACCGTCGACGCCAGCGCCAGGCTCAACAGCCCCGCGATGCTCTTCCTCACGCTGCCTCCTCATTGACCAGCGGCATTCGGCGCACAGGAGGGATCACCCCCGCCGCGCCAACATCGGACCCTAGGCCACGTAGACCGCGAATCGAAGATCTCTTCACGGAAATCTTTGTTTCGTAGGGTCTGTCCGGACACCTGTGTAACCCTTGGATCGCGGGGGACAATGGGGTGGTGATCTCGGTCGAGCTCGCCAAACGGCTGCGCGCGGCAGGCGTGCGCTGGAGCCCGGCGCCGGGCGATCGGTTCGTCATCGCCGACCGCGACATGGATGACCAGGTCTTCGTCCTCTCGGACATGACGATCGACGTGCACGACTTCGAGACCGGCCGGGTGCTGGGGTTCAACGGAACGGTTGAGTGGGCGCTTGACAGCGTCGAGCAGGATGCGGCGTTGTGGCTGCCCAGCGAGACTCAGCTACGAGAGCTGCTCGGCGGCGCTTTCGTCAGCATGTCCCGACCCGTGGACGGCTACGAGGTCGTCGTCGACGTGGCTGGCTCCCGCACGACGATCCGGGCGGCTCAGCCCGACGAGGCCTACGGGCGGGCGCTGTTGTTTCTCGCGAACGGCGACGGGGCGGACTGAGTTCGGATCACGCCGGCTGTGCTGCCGGTGACGCCTCGACGGCTGACCTGCGAAGAACTCCTCGCGCAGGGTTTCGCGCTGGGCTACTGCGGCCTCGACGCTGGCGAGCTGTTCCTCGCTGCACGGCAGGTCGTAGACCTCCCGGACGAATCGCGGCAGATCCGGGCGGTAGTCGTGCGCCCACGGGCGGTACACGCCCGGGATCTGGGCGTTCTTCATGTCCACCAGCAGCTGGACAAAGGTGACCACGGGACGCCACCGCATCGACGCCCGGATCCCGCGCGGGCTGACGCCCGGGATGTCTTCGACAGCGGGCCGCCCGCCGTCGAGCCAGCTTGGTCGGGATGCGATCAGATCGGTCCCGAACTTGGTGACCCCGTCGTTGTCGTGGCTGAGCAACACATACCGCAACCGGCCACGGCGGTCGGCCGGCATGGCCTCGATCTGGCGGAAGTCGTTGACAACCGCGACCAGCCCAGCGTCCACGTCCGAGCGGGCCGGACCCGTGACCTCCTGCGCCCATCGACTGGCGTAGGGCGTGCCGATCCACAGCGCCCGGTCGATGCCCAGCGCCTGCGGACCGAGCGTGCCCCAATGGATGAAGACGTCCTGGCTGGTATGCGCGCCGAGACTCTCGCCGAAGAGGACGACCCGGGGTCGGCGGTCGGACGGAAGGTCACGCAGCCTCTCCACGATGCGCAGCCACAGCAGCCGGTTCTGCTCCCGGGCAACCTTGATCCTGCCCAGGGACAGCGGCGACGGCCGTTTGGAGTACTGCAGCGTGACGATGGCGCAGTCTCCGCGGGTCAGATACTGAACCGACGCGGTCGCGCAGTAGTTCACGTAGCCGGTGCCGGTGGGTGAGACCAGCATGATGAGCGAGCGATCCCAGGCGCCGGCCCGATCCATCTCCGCCAGAGCGAGGTCCACTCGTTCGGCGGCTGTTGGCGCGCTGTCCAGCCCGATGTACACCTGCACCGGAGTGGCGCGGGCCGGCTCGCTCATGACGGCCGGTATCGACAAGTCCGGCATGCCGGCCGGGCGGTTGGGCACGGGTTCTGGCCGGACGCCGGCGACCGCGTGCCGGCGGCCTTCCCGACCCAGCGTCTCCCACGGCACGAGGCTCTGGCCCGATCCGCTGACCGTCGGGGCGAGGCCGAAGGTGTCGGCGAGCCGGTCTAGCATCGGGTCGTCGACGGTGGTGCCCGCCTCGAGCTTGCCGATGATCCGGTGGTACATGGTCGCTCCGCCGGCGACGACGGCACCGAGAGTGACGCCGTGCGCGGCAAGCCGCCACAACTGTTCCGATCCGGGCAGCCGAGCGGCGAGAGCCGATCCCGCCGCCCCAGCGGCCAGCCGCTCACCGGAGGCGAGGACGGTGCCAATCGCAACCATGCCGCCGGCAGCGCCCAGCGAGCGCAACCGCGAGGCCGCTGCCTCATCGTCGGGCTCGGCCGCAGGGTCGTCATCGCTGGCTCGGTTTCGTTGCTGCTCCATGGCGAGAGCAAGAGCGAGGCCGGTAGGGAAGGCGATCGGAAATCGCTCCAGCCGTCCCTCTGCGCCGATTCGGCGGTCCAGGACCGACATCGCACCCTGGGCACCGGCCAGGGCGGCGCCCGCGACGCCGGTCACAGCAGTCCGCCAGCCGGCCTGCCGGGTCAGCCCCCGAAGGGTCGGTTCAGCGGGCCGGCGGCTCAGGGCGCGTTGCACGGCCAGCCCGGCGGGAATGACGGCGAGATTGGTCAACAGCACCGCGCGCCGCTGCCGGTCCGCCGGATCCGCACCTGCCAGCGGCAACCGGGAGGCGACGATCTCGATGCCGTCGTGGGTGATGACCGTCAGCAGGTACGTGACGCCCGACGCGAATCCGGTGATCACTCCTTGGTCGATCCAGCTGCGGGAGGTGAGCGACGGGGCGAACGTCCCCGGCACGACCGCGGCGGCGGCCAGCAACGCGGTCTGCTCACTGCGGCCACCTACGATGTCGCCGATGCCCACGACCATGCCCGACACCTCCGGTCTGCGCACCTGGCAGCATTCAATTCCATCGGAGATACCACCAGGACCACCCAACGCGGGTGATTCGCGCAGACGGCACTGCGGGTGCGCTGGGAGCCGATGCTCGCCGCCATCCTGCTCGTGCTGGTCGCGGCGAGCATCGCCACGAACCGTCTGCCGGGGCGGTGGTATGTCCCGATCTGCGTGTTAGCCACGGGAATCCTGCTCGCATTGGCCCGGCTCGACGGCCTGGACGCCGCTGATCTTGGTCTCGGTCCGGGGACTGTGCTCCCTGGACTGATGTGGGCGCTGGTCCTCGTGTTGGCCGTTGCTCTGCTCTATCTCGGTGGGGTCACGCTGCCCAAGACCCGAGGCTTGTTCGCAGACCGTCGGTTCATGGCAGCCGGCGGCCAGCACGTCGCCGCATACCTGCTGGTGCGCATCCCGTTCGGCACGGTACTGCTCGAGGAGACCGCCTTCCGCAGCGTGCTGTTCGCCATGGTGACCGTTCGCTACGGAACCGGGTGGGCCATCGTGGTCACCTCGGTCCTCTTCGGACTCTGGCACATCCTGCCTGCAGTACCGATGCACGATTCGCACGACGCCGTTCACGGTGCTCTGGGGACCGGTACGCGCGGGCGCTGGGTCGCCGTGTTGGCGACGGTGGTGAGCACTGCCGTGGGGGATTCGGCTTCGCCCTGCTTCGAGTATGGACGGACAGTGTTCTGCCGCCGATCGGCTTGCACTGGGCGCTTAACGGCCTGGGGGTCGTCGTCGCGTGGTGGCTCGGCCGAATCACCCGCGGTGGGGGAGGCCGGGAACCACGGGTTTCACCGTAGATCCAGAGATGCGGGCGGGGGAGTGTCGAGAGCCGTGGGATGTGGCGATGGACCTAGTGTTCAGCTCAGTAGGCAGGGGCCCGGAGGAGGTCGAAGGTGGGCAGGCAGAACCGGGGCGCTCGATACGGGAGCGACTTGCGGTGACGACGACCGATCCCCCCAGGTCGCCGACTCGTCGAACCCTCCGATGCACGTCGCGCCAGCGACCTCCATGTTCGCCGGAGCCCCCAGCTGGCTCCGCGTCGCCGGCAGCACCGGCTGGCTGGTGCTTGGCGTGACGGGAGCGGCTGCGGTTGGCGTCTGGGCGGTGGCGTACACCCACGACTGGTGTACCGTTCCTGTTCGCTGCTGTGCTGGCCATCCTTTTCACGCCGGTCGTCGAGTGGATGACCCGACATCGCATCCCCCGCTTTCTTGCCGCTGTTCTGGTCCTCCTCGGTCTGGTGGTGGTGGCTGTGATCTCCACCGTTGCCGTCGTGCTGGGATCGCTCAGGAGGCGCCGGAGATCGGCAGCGTG
>CAWFXV010000026.1:0-238348 GCA_963819885.1 uncultured Actinomycetota bacterium
GCCTTGCTTGCTCCTGCGGGGCCGAACCCGACCACCTGGAGCTATGGGCGAGGTGATCGAGCGTGTGTATCGAGTTCGAAGACAGCATCGGCTCTGAAGATAAAGTCCCGCTCGTCGACCGCCGTAACTTCCTCCGCGGGGTGGCCGCCACTGCCGCCGTTGCCGCCGTGGGCAGCTCCGCGGCGTTGGCCACGCCAGCGCTCGCCGCGGAGGGCGGGCGAAAGAACAAGAACAGCGTCCCGCTCGACCAAATCAGCATCCAGCTGTTCACCCTCCGCAACCAACTCGCCATCGACTTCGAGGGCACGATCGCCGCGCTCCATGCGATCGGCTATACGCGAGTCGAGCACGCGGGCTTCGTCGGCCGGTCCGTTACGGATTTCAAGGCGGTGCTGGACGCCAATGACATCGTGTCGACATCCGGCCACGTCCTCATCCCGCAACCATTCAACCCGGCCGCTTGGAGTGCCTCGCTCGCCGACGCCAACACCCTCGGGTCGACCTACATCGTGCATCCGTTCTTCGGGATCAACTTCGCGACCGGTGAGGTGACTCGCACCACCGCGCCGTGGGAGGCATTCGCTCGCGACATGAACCAGGCCGGCCGCATGGCTGCTGACGCCGGGGTGAAGCTCGGCTACCACAACCACAACTGGGAGTTCTTCCCGCTGACCGACGATCCCTCGCGGACTGCCTACGACGTCCTGACCGACGAGACCGATCCGGACTTCGTGCACCTGGAGATGGACCTGTTCTGGGTCACTCGGGGCGCGCGCGACCCGGTAGACCTCATCGAGCAGAACAAGGGCCGGGTCCTGCAGTACCACGTCAAGGACATGAACCAGGCCGGCAGCTTCACCGACCCCGGTCAAGGCCTGCTCGACTTTGTGAGGATCTTCCAGCACTCCAAGAAGGCCGGCGCGGTCGAGTACATCGTCGAGCGCGACGATGCCGGCAGCCCACCGCGACTGCCAGCCGACGCCCTGATCACAGCCGAAGTCGGCTACGACTTCCTCGCTGCGATCCGCTTCTAGACCGTCCCACCGGAGACCCGGCGGGTTCTGGCTAACCGATGGAGGAGGACGTCACTATGCGAAAGGCAGCCATCTCGGTCATACCGGCTTGCCTGGTCGTGGCGCTTGGCGGGTTATCCGTACTGCCAGCCGCCGCGCAGGTCGCCCCGCCCCCGCCCGACTCGCAGTTCCAGAAGGTGGTCATCGACGACTCGCCTGGTGAGCCGATGGACCTGGCCGTGCTTCCGGACGGCCGCGTGCTGCACGTCACGCGCCAGGGCCATGTTTGGCTGCACGATCCGGACACCGGCCTGAAGACGCTCGCGGCTCAGCTCGAGGTGTACCAGCACGACGAGGAGGGGCTGCAGAACATCGCGCTCGATCCGAACTTCAAGAAGAACGGGTGGATCTACCTGTACTACTCGCCGCCCCTGGACACGCCCGTCGACGACCCGGCGACGCCGACGGTCAACGAGGGCAACGCGCCCGAGTTCGGCACGCCGGCCGACTTTGCACCCTTCGAGGGCGTCATCCGCCTCTCGCGCTTCCAGTGGGGCGAGCGCACGGACACCATCGACCTCGGCTCGGAGGAGGAGATCCTCGACGTGCCGGTCGACCGCGGCATCTGCTGCCACGTCGGCGGGGACATCGTCTTCGATGGCGACGGCAACCTGTACCTCTCGACCGGGGACGACACGAACCCGTTCCAGTCCGACGGCTACACGCCGATCGACGAGCGCGAGGGCCGCAACCCGGCGTTCGACGCCCAGCGCACGTCGGCGAACACGAACGACCTGCGCGGCAAGATCCTGCGGATCACGCCGACGGAGGGCGGCGGCTACACGATCCCGGCGGGTAACCTCTTCGAGCCTGGGACCGCGAACGCCAGGCCCGAGATTTACGCGATGGGCTTCCGTAACCCGTTCCGGATCGAGTACAACGTCGAAGAGGGCGAGCTCTACGTGGCCGACTACTCGCCAGATGCCCAGGCGGCGAACCCGCTGCGGGGGCCGGCGGGCCAGGGCAGGTGGACGATCATCCGGGAGCCGGGCAACTACGGCTGGCCGTACTGCGCCACCGCCGAGCTGCCGTATGTCGACTTCATCTTCCCCACCGGTCCGTCCGGTGCGACCTTCGACTGCGCTAGCCCAGTTAACGAGTCGCCGAACAACACCGGCCTGACTCAGCTGCCACCGGTGGTGCAGCCCGACGTCTGGTACTCCTACTCCCTGTCGGCGGAGTTCCCGGCGCTCGGCTCGACCCCGCCGGGCGGCATCGGCCCGATGGCCGGTCCTGCGTACCAGTTCGACCGCAAGGCGACGCACGGCCGCAACCCGACTGCGTGGCCGGAGTACTATGACAACGTCCCGCTCTTCTATGAGTGGACGCGCGACTACATCAAGGAGTTCCGGCTCGATGCGAGCCGGACCGAGGTGGCCGAGATCAACGATGTGCTGGCATCGTTCGACCTCCAGAACCCGATGGACATCGAGTTCGGTCCGGACGGCTCGTTGTACGTGCTCAACTACGGCAACGGGTTCTTCGGCCAGAACCAGCCCGGCGCTGAGCTCGTCCGGATCGACTTCCTGGGTGCCACCGGCAACTTCGCTCCGACGGTGAGCATCGAGGCCGACACCACGAATGGGCTCGCTCCGCTCACGGTCAACTTCACGAGCGACGTGAGCGACCCCGAGAACCAGAAGCTCCGCTACGAGTGGGACTTCAACGCGGACGGCAAGGTCGACTCGCGCGCGTCCAACCCCACCTACACGTTCACCGAGAACGGCGTGTTCAACGCGACGCTCAAGGTGACCGACCAGGGTGGGCGCTCCGGGACCGATTACGTGACGATCATCGTCGGCAACACGCCACCGGTTGTCGAGTTCGTCACTCCGCAGGACGGCGACGCGTTCGCCTTCGGCGATGCGGTGCCGTTCGAGGTCAGCGTGACGGACGACCAGCCGGTCGACTGCGATCGCGTGCAGGTGACCTACATCCTCGGTCACGACCAGCACGGCCACCCGCTGACGACGGCGTTCGGCTGCACCGGCACGATCCAGACCT
This sequence comes from uncultured Actinomycetota bacterium, assembly GCA_963819885.1. Lineage (GTDB taxonomy): Bacteria > Actinomycetota > Actinomycetes > Jiangellales > Jiangellaceae > JACVRX01. Next base: position 3,078 of record CAWFXV010000026.1, read on the forward strand.
CGTTGGGCGGCCATGATCCCGCCGCGAACCTCAGCGGCGTCTTCGTCGCCGAGTACACCGACGACCCAGGCGACGGCCTGCCGCCGCTCACGGGGTCGGACGAGGTCGTCCTCATTCCCACCACCCCATAGATAGGAGCCATGAGCTGGGGCGTTGTCTGCGGACAGCGCCCCAGCCCCACTTCATGACCATCGGCTCGCACGCTGGCAGGCACCACGGACCGCTGCCGGACACCCGAGCCGACAGCTTGGTTCTGATCTGCTCTGACCCGAGCCTCGGCCGCGACAGCATTGCCACGACTGAGGTCAACGGCCTGCTGCCGCGGCTCGCCGGGCTGGCCAAGGGGTAGTCGTCGTGGCACAGGTCTCGCGGCGGGAGCCGACGATAGGGACTGGCGCGGCGCGGCAGGCGGGCCAAAGCCCTGCGCCGACGGCTTCCTGGCCGCCCTTGCGATCCGAGCTGGCCCGCTGCATCGGCGTCGAGGCGATCACCCAGGAGCTGACGCGGGTGGAGCAGCTTTTGCGCGCCACGACGCAGAGGGGCGACTCGTCGTTCACCGAGCCCGCGGCACATCTGGTCGCCGCCGGCGGGAAGCGGCTCCGGCCCCTGTTGACGTTGGCATCCGCGCATGCGGGACGTCACATCGGCACCGCTGCGGGGACAGACCGGGCGATCACTGCGGCCCTCGCCGTGGAGCTGCTGCACCTGGGGACGCTCTGCCACGACGACGTGATCGACCAGGCCCAGACCCGTCGGGGTTTGCCAAGCGTCAACACCCGGTGGGGCAACACCGTCGCGGTCCTCGCCGGAGATTGGCTGCTGGCGACCGCGTTGGAGGCGGCGTCGTCCCTCGGCGCCGAGGAAGCCCGCCTCCTTTCCCGGACTCTGGCGGCCATGTGCCGGGGTGAGGCGCTCGAGACAGAGCGGCTGTTCGACGTCGAGCGGAACGAGTCGGCCTACCAGCAGGCGATCGCAGGCAAGACGGCCTGCCTGCTGGCCACGTCGTGTCGTCTCGGAGCGCTCGAGGCCGAGCTGGATCGGCCCCTCGTGGACGCCCTCACCGCCTATGGTCACAACCTGGGAATGGCGTTCCAGATCGTCGACGACATTCTCGACTTGACCGGGTCGGACGAGAGCGTGGGCAAGCCGACGCAGCGGGACCTGCGACAGGGCGTGTACACGCTGCCGGTCATCCGCGCCCTTCGGGAATCCGCGGAGCTGCGCGGGCTGCTCGGCCGGCCGCTCGACGAGGCGGCTGCCGAGCGGGCCGGCGCGATCATCCTGGCCGGGGGTGCGATCGCCGCGTCCCGGTCCACAGCCGAGACGTACCTCCAGAAGGCGACCGAGGCTCTGTGGGCGCATCGTGGTGCACTCGACGAACAGGTACTCGAAGGCCTCGAGCGGCTGTGCCAGGTGCTGCTACGCCGGACTGAGTAGGGCGGGACCACTGCCCTCGCTGCACATCCGACCGCATGCCGACGCCCCCTCGTGCTCAGCCGCGGCCTTGGGAATGACGGGTGCGGAAGAAGTCCCACATCACTGTGCTGGCATCGATCTCGTCGGTGACCGGGAGCAGCACCGCCGGGTACAGCCCTGGGTCGGACCCTGGCCAGGTATGCCCTCCGCCCATGACCGTGTAGAGCACCGTATCTGCGTTGGCCCGGCATCCCCGGTACGACGTGGTGGAGACGTGCTCACTGAGCTGCGTCGTCGTCGGCGCCTGCTGGCAGTCGTTGATCTGCGCCCACCGGCTCACCGCGGAGGCGACGGAGTACCCCCAGTACGGGAAGAGGCCGCCGCCGTCGTACCAGTTCACGATGTCCGCGGTGCCATGGAACGTGACCACCGGAACCCCGGTGGCTGGATCGCAGGTCGTCGTGTCCGGCTGAGACGTGTCGGACGGCGAGCGGGGCGCCTGCGCGTAGGCCGGCGACCGGGGCGATCGCGGCAAACCGGCCCGGGTGGTCGCAGGCGAACTGCGAGATCATCCGACCACCCCCGGAGTATCCGGTGGCGTACATGCGGGCGGGGTCGGTGCAGCCCGTGCGGGCGAGGACGTCGATGAGGTCGTTGAGGAACGCTTGGTCGTCAGGGGCCCCGGGCGCCGTCGTGACGTGGGGGACGTTCCACGCCCAACTCGTCCCGCTGCCCACGCCGCCCTGCGGCGCGGCGACGACGAAGCCTTGCTCTTCCGCGGTCGCCGCCAGGCCGGAGCGGGCCATCTGCTCCTCCGGGTTGCTCCCGCTGCCGTGCAGGTTGAACACGACGGCGAGCCTGCGGCCTGGATTGACGTCCGCGGGGACGTGGACGAGCGCACGACGCTCGATGCCACCAGAGGTCACCGTCAACTCGTTCGTGCCGGGCTCCAGGGCACACGAGCCGCCAGCCCACTCGGGTCTTGCCTCGCCAGCCGCGCTGGCCGGAGCGGCCAGACCGACGGCGATCAGGACGCTCGCCCCGACCGCCGCGACAGTGGCAGATAGCCGCCCCAAGCCCCGCCGGGAATGCGTGGTCATCGGTGAATTTCCTCTCAGTCCGTGGCCAGGTCGATGATCCCGATCACCGCCGCGGTGGCACGCGACACCGTCGCGATGGCGTCCTCGTCCCCACGCAACTGCCGATCGGCGAACACGTCGGCCTGGCGCATCCACCGGCGCGCCGCCTGGAGGTCGCCGGCGTCGGCGGCCGCGGCGGCCCGCTCGATGCGCTCCACGATGCGGCCGGCCGCCCCTGCCTCGAGCCGGCCATCGGCTGTGCGTGCCTCGACCAGCTCGACCACGTCGGTGTACCAGGCGGGGTCCTGCGCGAAACCGTTGTGGAGGTGGCCGGCCGCGACCGCGGCCGCAGTGGCCACGACCACCTCGTCCACGTAGGTCTCCTCGTCCGGGTACCACTGGGCTAGGGTCGCGTCGTCGACCGGAACCGAGCTGCCGTCGAGGAAGCAGAAGCCGGGGCCGCTGTTGAGTCCGGAATTGATCCGCACCGGCGCTTCCTGCTGGGCCAGTCGGATGCCGCCGAGGCCGAGGCCCAGGTCGTCACGGGCGACCGTCGGCGGGATGTCGTCGGTGAGGGTGATCGGCGGGGCGGACGGCGGCGGGGTCCCGTCGGCGACCCATCCGGCGACGTGGTCGTAGACCGTCGACTGCACCATGTGCTGGGGGATGCGCGAGCCGGACGGGAGGTCGCAGGTCTGGGGCGTGCCCGGATAGCCGCCGGGGGCGGTCCCGATGTCGCGGATGCGCAGTCGTCCGTAGTCGGTGATCAGCTTCCAGTCCCCGTGCGATGCACCCGCCACTTCCCAGGTCCGCAAGGTGTCGCTGTCGGGCTGGCGCTGCGCCGCCCCGATCAGGTTGATCGCGACGTCGGTCTCGCTGTTGAGCTTGAAAACCGGCGTGTCGAGATCGAGCCGGATGGGCGGCCCGCCCCCGTGCAGGACCACCGCGTCGACCACGCCGGCCAACGGGTCGACCGAGTTCACGTACGACCACAGCCGGAAAGCCGACTGGGAGTGCCCGGTGGCGATCACGCGTTCCGCGTCGAGCGGTCCGAGCGGCGCCACGCCGGTGGGCGAACGCACGGCCTGGACGGCCTGCGAGAACACGTCCCAGGACAGGGTGTCGTCGGTGACCGTGCCGCCGTCGGTGAGGTCGAGGGACCCGTACCGGTCCGGACTCCACGCGCGCAGGCCGGTGGCCGAGTGGACGCCGGCCCGCTGGGCCGAGACGCCGACCCAGGCATAGCCCTCGCGCACCAGGTGCTCGTGGGTCTGGAACCAGTCGACCTCCTGGTCCCACTGGTTGCTGACGTTGTACCACTCGGCGAGGACGGTACCGTTGAAGCCTGCGGCATCGACGGGTCGACGCACCACGATCCGGGTCGTGTAGTCATGACCGGTGCTGAGCACGGTGGCGTCGGTGGCGCCATTGGCGGCGTACCGGGTCGCCTCACCTGACAGGAAGAACTCCTCCTCGACGTACCCGTGGCCCGCGAGGTCGTAGTCGGTGGCGAGGAACGGGTACCCATGTGCCGGGTCACCGAGGGCGGACGTGACCGGGACTGGCCCGGTGACCTCGGGATCGGCGACGGCGAGGGCCTCTTGGGCGGTGGCACCGGTGGTGGCGACCAGTGCGGCGCCCGGCAAAGCGGCGGCCAGACCGAGGGCGGAACGACGGAACAAGGCGACTCGCATCGATTCGACTCCTGTGGTCGACGGGTGCCCCGCACCCCACGGCAGCGGTCGAGTTCGAGCACAGCCTAGGATCCGGGTGGACTTTTGTCTACGATCGAACAAAGTACGTACCGAGCAACGAGGACTTCCGGACGCGCGGTCCTGGACGGTGAGCGGATCCAGCACGCTTGTGCTGCGCGCTCGACGGTGCGACGATCGCCAAGGCCCGTCGGAGAGAGGGAATGCCATGGCTGATCATCGAAGGTTGAGCCGGCGCGACTTCCTCGCAGCGAGCGCAGCCGCAGCAGCGGCGCTCCAGGCCGGGATCGCTGCGCCGGCCGCCTCCGCGAGCCAGGCGCGGCTGGTGCCGCAGAACCGCATCGGGATCCAGCTCTTCACCGTGCGCGACCTGATGGCAGCCGACACCCCGGGCACCCTCGCGCTGCTTTCGGAGATCGGCTACCGCGAGGTCGAGATCGCGGGACTGTTCGGCCGCACGCCCGCCCAGTTCCGCGCCATGCTCGACACGAACCACCTGCGCGCAATCGGAAACCACCACTTCACTGGCCCGGCGCTCCAGCCGCCTTCAGGCGCGCGCCCGGTCGAGGAGATCCTCGACGAGGCGGAGGCGTTGGGTCAGAGTTATACCGGGACGGCCGCGATCACGATCCCGACCGGCATCCTCCCGGGGATCGGCGAGCCGCAGACGGCGAGCCGGTACCGCGAACTCGCGCAGCTCGCGAACGAGTGGGGCGCCGCCGCGAGGGCGCGCGGCCTGCGCTTCTACATCCACACGCACTGCCTGGGAGTTCGGCACCGATCCGCAGACGGGCGAGATCGCTCTTCCAGATCCTGCTCGACGAGACCGACCCGAAGCTGGTGTTCTTCGAGCTCGACATCTTCTGGGCCGTCTTCGGCGGCGTCGACCCGCTGCCTTGGCTCACCGGCTACGAGGCCCGCATCCCGCTTATGCACGTCAAGGACGGGATACCGAACCCGGCTGGTGGGTTCTTCAACGCCGGGTTCACCGATCTCGGCGAGGGCGTGATCGACTTCCAGCGCCTGTTCACAGCGCTCCACAAGCGGGGCGCGCACCACTACATCGCGGAGCGTGACACGCAGCCGCACCCGGCCGAGACGGCGCGCAAGGCGTATGCGTACCTCCGCGACCTGCGCGCGGAGTGAGCGCGGCCGCGCGCATGCTCGGCGGGCTCACCAGCCGCTGAAACGGCAGGAGACCGCGCTTTCAGAGGTCCAGGGCCGTTAGTCGCTGATGGTGGATGGGTGTCTACCCGGTCAGACGTCTCGAGGAGATCGTCGCGGGCTGTGCACGAGAGCGTCCGGGCCCAGAATCTGCACCTGCTGGGCGCACCAGGGGCTGATGGCCCACGGTGCTGTCGACGCCAGCGTGTAGAGATTGGACCATCGGACCCACTTGGTGGCCATCACTTCATCCGGCGTCGGCGGCCGGAGTTGGTGGTGGTTCCAGGCGAGGAAAACGGGGCATACCTCGTTCTCGACGATGCCGTTGTCGTCCGTAGCCGTGTAGGCGAAGTCCTCGATTACGAGTTCCAGGTTCTGCACCTCGATGCCGAGCTCTGCTAGCAATCGCCGTCGAACGGCATGGTCAACTCGACTCGTTCGGACGTGGGTGACCGCAACACGAGTTCGTCCAGACGCCTGCCCAAGTTTGCTTTGTCAAGGCTCTGCGAGTTAGCAGAACTTCGCCATCTTGGTTCACCAGATAGCAGGAGAACGCCAGGTGCAGAGGCGTCGTGGAGGTATGAACAGTCGAACGCGGAGCGGTGCCAGTTGCCCGCCCGTTCGCGTCGAGCAAGACGACGAGGTCCGCGCTCTCGGCGTTTGTCATTTGTGACCCCAAGTGATGTGCCAGTTAGGCTACCTCTGGGGTTTCAGAGTGGCGGCACGGCATCGAGCACTGGTAGATGGCACCTCGGATATGAATTGCGGGGGTCGAGGACGAGCGCGTGAGCGCCGGCGGTCAAGGGCGGGGGGTCGGTGGTACACGACCCTGGTGACGGCCGTGGTGCTTTCGCTGCCGGGCTGCTCCGATGGCGGTGGGAACGAGGCGGCCGATCCGAAGCCGGCTGAGGTGGTGCTCTTCGATGGCAGCTCGTTGAGTGGCTGGTCACACGCCGGACCCGGCCACTTCGAGCTGCAAGACGGTGTGTTGCGAACGCACGGTGGCTTGGGCCTGCTGTGGTACTCGGCGTCAGAGCTTCGGCGACTTCGAACTCCGGCTCGACTGGCGGACGTCCGACCGCACGGACAACTCCGGAGTATTCCTCCGCTTTCCCGATCCGCAGGACGATCCACGGGTCGCGATCGAGCATGGGTACGAGGTCCAGATCAACGACGACCCCAGTCGCGACCCTCAAACGACCGGCGCGATCTACGGCTTCCGCGCGCCCAGCTCGTCCGCGTCGAACCCGCCCGGCCAGTGGAACTCCTACCGCATCCGGGTGACCGGAAGCGAGTACGAGGTCTGGCTGAACGACGTGCTCGTGAACCGGTTCGTCAGTACGGATTCGACCCGCGGCCTAGAGGGCTACGTCGGCCTGCAGAACCACGACCCGGACTCGACCGTGGATTTCCGCGACATCCGGGTCGAACCGCTCTCCTAGCTGTCGATTTCACGGAGCCAGAACCGGGGGCCGCAGAAGCGACCCCCGGCCCGTTAGCGGCGAGTGCGAGTTAGGTGCCGACGCCGGCGCCGACGAACTCGACCCAGTTCAGGTTGAAGAAGTTGTTCCCGGGGCCGCCGGCCGCGGGCTGGAACACCAGGAAGTACCGGTGGGTCCCAGTGTCGGCGATCGGGAAGGTCTGACTGGCGTAGGTCGTGGCGTTGGCCGTGCCCGCGATGGTCACGCTCGTGACGAGCGAGCCGCCGCCGGCGGCATTGATGGCATCCCGCCAGATCTCGACCGTGCCGGCGTTGCCGCCTGCCGTGCCGCCCGAGGTGCGGAACGTGATCTCACTGATGTTGAGCGAGATTGAACGGTCCGTTGAGCTCGATCCAGTCGCCCGTGCTGAGCCCGCCGCGCTGGAGCCCGCCACCGACATCGGTCGTCGCCGCTGTGTTGGTGCCGGACTGGTTGACCGCGAACTCGACCTCCTGCTTCTTCTGGCGGATCTGGTTCTGGTCGACCGTTGTCAGGGCCGGAACGCCTCCGGCGCCGCCGTGATCGGTGTACGACGCGCTGATCACGCCGAACACGTTGCCGCCGTGCGAGACGTCTTCCGGGTCCGTCGGCAGGACACCGGAGCAGCCGTTTATCGTCGTCTGGGCGTGGCCGTGCGTGTCGTGCCCGAGGACGAAGGTGACCGCGACTTCGGCACAGTTAATCGCACCGTCCTCGGGATCACTGACCGTCACGGCGAACGGAATGTTGTCCCCGAAGGCGAACGTCCCGCCGTCGACCGGGGTCGTCAGCGTCACCGTTGGCGAGGTGTTGCCGACCGTGATCGTGGTGTTCGCTGCGCCGACCTTGCCGCTCGAGTCGGTGACCGTCAGCCTGGCGACGAACACGCCACGGGTGGTGTACGTGAACGTCGGATTCGGGTCGACGGAGTCGACCGTGCCGTCGCCATTGAAGTCCCACTCGAAGCGGATCGAGTCACCCGGATCCGGATCGTGCGAACCCTCACTGGAGAAGCTGACGGTCAGTGGATCCTGGCCGTCGGTGGGAGTAGCGGTCAGCACGGCCACCGGGGCCCGAAGCCCCTTGACGTACTCGAACCGTTCCATCGCGGCGTCCGGGTTGATGGCGAAGAAGCCGTCGCCGTAGGTGAGCAGGTAGAAGTTGCCGTCCGGCCCGAACTCCATGTCCATCGGGTTGTCGCACAGGAACGGCCGCGTGGCGCTGGTCGGGGCCGGGCCGCAGTTCAGAACCGGATTGATCTTGAAGATCCGGTTCTGCGAGTCGAGCCGGACCTCACGCATGGTGTCCTGCGTGAACTCGCCGAGGATGAACGCTCCGTCGAAGTACGGCGGGAACTTGGTCGTGCTGGGGTTGTCCGGGTCGTAGTTGTACGGCGCCGCACCATGCGGACCCACGCCACCCGTGAACAGCTCCGGGAACAGCTGCGGGCACACACCGACCGGGTTAGGTGGCGCGCCGGGCCCGTACTGGGCGAAGCACGGCGTGCCTTGCGGGCCGTTCGGCGGCGCCTGGTTGTCCCGGTACGAGTACCAGATCTCGGGCTGGGTGATCGGCGGCCCGTACTCGAGCCCGGGCTCGACGCCGGGTCCACCGTTCGCGACCCAGCGCGACGTGTTCTGCGGCCCGCGGGCAGGGTTGTCACACTCGTGCGGCTCGGGGGCGGCGGCGCTGGGGAGCGGAGTCGACGTGTTGAAGTCCCACTTGTAGTACGGCAGGTCAGTCTTCACGCACAGCGGCCAGCCGTAGTTCGCCGGCTCGCGCACGATCTCGACCCGGCCCGTTCCCTGCGGCCCGCGGAAGATCTGCGGAACCTGCGAGTCCGGCGAGTAATCGGTCACGTATGCGACGTCGTTCTTGTCGAGGGTGATCCGGAACGGGTTCCGGAAGCCCATGGCGTAGATCTCCGGACGCGTCCTCGGCCGTCCCGACCGCGAACAAGTTCCCGTCCGGCACGGTGTACGCGCCGCTCAAGGTGTTCGCCTCGGCCGGCGAGATGTCGCCCGCCTTGACCGTGATCCGCAGCACCTTGCCGCCCAGGTGCGCCGTGTTCTGGGCGGTCCTGCGGGCGTCGACGTGCGGCGCGAAGAACCAGCCACCCTCCTGGGTGGTTGCGATGGTGACCGTCGGCGTGGTGCCGGTCAGACCCGAGGCGTCGCCCGTCATCTGTGGGACGCCCTGCTCGGACTTGTCGCCGCGGAAGTTGACCGTCCGCGCGACGGTGCCCGTGACGGCGACGTCATCGAGGTTGGAGAGCGCCTCGAGCGCGGCCTCGATGTCGGCGTTGACGAGCGGGAACGGGATCGGCGCTGTCGTCTGGCCGTCGAAGGTGAGCGTGAACGTGCCGCCGGTCGCGCCCGCGACCGTGATCGTCTGGTTCTCGTTCGTCAGCTGGCTGTTGAACGGCGAGAAGCCGCCGGAGTTGCCGCCGCCGGATGGCGTGTCGTCACCGGTCACCAGCCACAGGTTGTTGTGCGAGTCGAACTCGATGTCGCCGCCGACGTGACAGCAGGCTCCGCGGTTGTTCGGGACTCGCAGGATCTCCTGCTCGGACGCCAGATCGAGGTGCGCCGGCGTGCCGCCGCTCGCCTCGACGAACTTGAAGCGCGAGAGCTGGAAATACCCGACGTAGGGGTCCCAGGCGGTCACGGACGCGGCCGTGTTCGGTGCGGCGCCCGCCGGTGTCGTCTGGGTGACGATTTCGCCGGTCGACAGCTTCACGTCCTTGACCGTCGGCGGCGAGTAGAACAGGTAGACCCACTTGTTCGTGTTGAAGTTGTTATCGAGCTCGGGCCCGTAACCCCCGTCCTCGTTGACGGTATAGACCGGAAGCGTCGCGAGCAGCGTGGTCGAGTTCGTCGCCGGGTCGTGCAGCCGGACGCCACCGCGACGGTCGGTCTGGATCACGCGGCCGGTTCCGTCCGGGAGCACGTCGAAACCGATCGGCTCGCTCAGGTTCGGTGGGGCCGCGACGAACGACTGCTGGTAGTTCGCGAGCACGGTGGCGCCGCAGTCGCTGTAGACCGGGTCGGACTGACCTGAGGCCCACGTGATCGCGCCGACGAGCTCCTTCGCGAGGTTCGCGTCGTTCCACGCCGCAGCCGAAGCACCGTGGTTCGTGTAGTAGGAGCGACCGCCCTGGTAGTCCTTGCACCAGGTGACCGGGTGGTCGGCGCCCATCGTGCCGCCGGTGAGGGCGTTGATCGTGGGCCCGTCGCCAGTCTTGTTGAAGGGGGCGTCGCTGACCGTGGTCAGCACGTGGCTGAGGCCACGAACGTTGGACGTCCAGTTGTAGTAGGTGTCGTTGAGGTTCCAGTATTCGGGCAGGTTCTTGCTCGCGTCGTGCACGCGGTCCGCGACCTTGTTCGTCGCGGTCTGGGCGCCGAGCTTGCTTGCGGATCGGGACCCGAGGACGTCGGTCAGGAACTGCCAGTCGGGCTCGGTCTCGACGGCCGACCCGACGCCGACGAAGCCGCCGCCATTGCGGAAGTAGTCCTCGAAGGCCGCCTCCTGAGCCGCGTTGAGCGGACTGCCGGTGGTGTCGAGGAAAACCACGGCCCGGAACCGGGCCAGGTTCTCCGCCGTGAACATCGCCGGGTCGCCGTTGGACTGGACACCGAAGCCGTTGTCCTTGCCGAGGTCCCTGATGGCCTGAACGGCGGCCACTTTGGCGAAGTTGGGTGCTCCGCTGGTGAAGACGAAGATCCGGTACTTCTCGGCGGGCGCCGCCGAAGCGGCCGTGGAAGCGGCGAACAGGGATGATCCGATGAGCCCCAGGAGGCTCACCAGGACTGTGGCTTTACGCACGGGAGCCTCCTAATCGCCCGGCGGCGGCTGCTGTGCCGCCGCCAAGGCGACTCGTCGGGAGCGGCAGCGCACGGGTCCGCAACCCGCGCGCCACCGCTGGGTATCACCGAATGCTGACTATCCGCGAAGGGCGTTCATGTTGTGGGCGCTGATGGCCGAGAACCGCAGGGACTGGCCGGGGTCGGCGGCACCGCCCGGGGCGTTGTCCTGCTCGTAGTTCGGGTTGTGGTAACCCTTGGCGCCCTGCTCCTTGAAGAAGGTCTCGAAGTCGATGTCACTGCGAGGATCGCCGAACGGGATGAAGATGTAGCCGTTGCCGACACCGGGCGGCTGCGTCCGGTCGTGTCCGGTCGCCGTCCTTGGCGTGATACAGCGGGTAGCGAATCGTCTGCGCCTGGACCTGGGCGAGCGGATCGAAGATGTCCTCGACGCGGTTGCCGTCATAGTCGTAATACCAGCGGAACCGGTGCTGGGCGACGGTGGCCCAGAAGATGTCCATCTCGAGTTGGCAAGGCTCGGGGTCGGTGACGTCGAGATAGTGCTGCATGAGCCGCTTACCCGACTCGCCGCGAACGACGGTCGGTGGGATCGGCGCGCCGGTCACCCGGTCCTGGGTGACCGTGACCATCGGGCCGTCCTGGAGGAAGTGGTAGGCCTCGGCGTGGTTGTGCGGGTAGAGGTGGATTCCCCAGGCGAGGCTGAGCGTGTTGAGCGCCTCCCACTTCTCCCCGGAGACCGTCCACGGCTCGATGTTCCGGTTGTTGGCGCTGGTCGGGTCGTTGCCGGTGCCCATGAAGGGCATCCCGAGGATCGAGGCGAACTCGAGCTCGGTCTGGAACCGGTCGTAATCGGCCGTCGACATGCCGCCGCCGGGGCTGGGGCCGGGCCAGGTGTTCGGGATGAAGCCGTGGTTGCCGATGGCCTCGAGTCCGATTCGTCGAGGAAGCCCTCGCAGGGTCGGCCGTAGGCGAGGTACGCCGCGCGCGACTCGGGGGTCGTCACGCCGCCGGGCGCCGGGTTGGGCGCCGCGCCGCCGGGATTCGCGGCGTTCTGGCCATACCCGGCGAACTCGATCTGCTCGATGCCGACCATGGCGAGGTACTCGAGGAGCTCCTTCCAGCCGCCCGGCAGTGGCACCAGCGGACCGAGATCCGTGGGGTCTTCGGGGAAGTTGGCACCGCCGAGGAAACCCATGGTCGGGATTCCCGGTCGAGATGCCCATCCGGCCCGGCACGTCACGTTGCGTGAACGTGATCGTGCCCACCTTGGCGGGGGGGATGAGCCGGCCGCCTTGGCCCTCGGGCGGGGCCGCGAGGACTGCGGCCGGGCCGAGCGGCGCCAGACCCACGGCGACGGCGCCGCCGGCGCCGATCCGCAGTACCTGCCTTCGACTGAACTCCTTGTCCAGAACCATCATGCCCTCCTCGAAGTACCGGGTTTGACCGCAGCGGCCGAGGTGTGGTTCGCACGCTCAGGCGGAGCCTAGCGAGGGACTCCTGCGAAAGCTAGAGGTAATCTGACGAAATGGAGCCGTAACGAGCAACTTATTCGCTCTCCACAGGACAAAGTCAGGATCCGGGCAAGGCCGCCGACGACGGCACTTCGGGGCACCCGGCGAACTACATCGCATGTCGACGGCACACCGTCGGGCGCCTCACCTGGCGGAGAACACCTGGTCGCTGATGAGCCGGGCTGCGCCGACGACGCCGGCTTCGCCCCCCAGCTCAGACAGCACGATCGGCATGTTGCCCGTGGCCAGCGGCAGGGACCTGGCGTAGACGACGGCGCGGATCTCGGCAAGCAGTGCATGCCCAATGCCGGCGACGCCACCGCCGATCACGACCAGCCCCGGGTTGAAGAAGCTCACCAGGCCGGCCAGCACCTGCCCGACCCGCCGGCCGCCGTCACGGATCATGCCAACTGCGATGGGATCACCAGCCGTGGCCGCTGCCGCCACGTCCGCGGCCGTCAGCGTTTCGGTGCGCTTCAGCTGCCGGGCCAACTCCTCGGAGCGTTCGGAGCGGGCGGCGGCGAGTGCGTCTCGAGCGAGCGCCGCGCCGCCGAAGAACGCTTCCAAGCAGCCGGTATTGCCACACAAGCAGGTCGGGCCGCTGTCGTCTACGCGGATGTGGCCAATGTCGCCGGCACTGCCCGAGACGCCCCGGTACACCTCGCCACCAACCACGATGCCGCAGCCGATGCCGGTTCCGATCTTGACGAACAGGAAGTCGTCCACCGACCTAGCGATGCCTGCGTGCTTTTCGCCGAGCGCCATGATGTTCACGTCGTTGTCGACCAGCACCGGGCAACCGAGCTCGGCGGCAAATGTGTCTCGCACCGGAAAGAGGTTCCACCCCGGCATGATTGGCGGGGAGACTGGCACACCTTCCCGGAAGCTGACCGGACCGGGCACGCCTACCGCCGCCCCAACAAAGCCCGGTGCTACGTCGTCAGCCCGCAGCTTTCCCACCAGCTTCAGCACGGAGCCGATCACGACCTCCGGGCCCTGCCGGATGTCCATCGGCTCGGCCACTTTGGACAGGACCCGAAGCTCCCCGTCGGTAATGGCAACATCGATGGAGGTGGCTCCGATATCGATGCCGAGGAAGCGGGTTTCCCGGGCAATCTTCACGATGGACGACCGCCGGCCGCCACGGGACGCGGCGAGCCCGCCCGTCTCGACCAGTCCGAGACGGACTAATCGCTCGAGTTCCACCGCCAATCTGGACCGGGACAACTCGACCGCGTCCCCGAGCTCGGCCCGGGAACGTGGGCCTTCATCCCGCAGCAGTCGCAGAACGCGGGCTTGCTGAACGTTGTCCGGGCGGATCAACGCCATCCCCGAACGGTAGCTGACTGATCGGATGATTGCAGGAACTTGCTCAGGAACCTCACCGCCTCGACGCCGGTGGGAGTACCGTCATGCCGCCCACCCTGATGGGGCGTAATGGCCCGCTACCACCGCCTGGTATCCGGCCGTGGATAACTGAACCCGCGTCGCGGTGACTGCGGGTCAGCGATGCGTCTTCGTCGGTGCCGAGCGTTCGGAAGCAACTGCGCGCAGGTGCCTTGCCCGCACTCAGATTCCGACTGGATGCCAGACCGTCTTGGTCTCCAGAAAAAAGGCGAGTCGATCAAGGCCCGGCTCTGCGGTCCAATCGGGCTGGGTATCGGGAGCGCGCATGACCCGCTTCAGGTTCTCGGCAGCCTGGATCTGCAGCGCCCGACCCTGATCTGGGTCGCCGGCGATCCCGGTCAGGTCGATCGCGTTGATGTCCATGTGGGAGGCAAGCCAGGGCGCAATCTCCGTCGTGGTTCCGGTCAGCACGTTGACGACGCCGCCTGGGACGTCGGACGTCCCGAGTACCTCGGCAAGCGTGATGGCTGGAAGCGGTCGCGCCTGGGATGCGACGACAACCGCCGTGTTGCCGCTGACGACCACCGGAGCGAGCACCGACACCAGGCCGAGTAGCGAGGACGTCTGTGGCGCAAGCACAGCGACGACGCCGGTCGCCTCGGGCACCGAGAAATCGAAGTACGGACCGGCGACGGGGTTGCTGGAACCCATGACCTGCGCGATCTTGTCCGCCCAGCCCGCATACCAGACCCAGCGGTCGATCGCCTCGTCAACGGACCGCTCCGCCCGCGGCCGCGTGATGCCTTCGCCGGCCGCGACTTCGTCGACGAACTGAGCCCGCCTGCCCTCCATCATTTCAGCGACGCGGTACAGCACTTGGCCGCGGTTGTACGCGGTGGCCCCTGACCAGCCCGGGTACGCCTTACGGGCCGCGACAACGGCGTCGCGGGCATCCTTGCGGGAGGCCATCGCAGCGTTGGCGAGGAACCGGCCCTTGGCATCGAGCACCTCGTAGGACCGGCCACTCTCCGAGCGTGGGAACGACCCCCCGATGGCGAGCTTGTAGGTCTTCTTGACCGCCAGCCGGTCGCTCACTGGTGTACCCCGTCCGCGGCCAGATATGCGCCGAGCCCGTGCCGGCCGCCCTCACGCCCGTAGCCGCTTTCCTTGTAGCCACCGAACGGTGAGGTCGGGTCGAACCGGTTGAACGTGTTCGCCCACACGACTCCGGCGCGGAGCTGCTGGGCCATCCAGAGGATCCGCGACCCCTTGTCGGTCCAGACACCGGCAGACAGCCCGTACGGGGTGTTGTTGGCCTTCTCCACGGCCTCGGCCGGCGTCCGGAACGTCAACACGGACAGCACCGGTCCGAAGATCTCCTCGCGAGCGATCCGGTGTGCCTGGGAAACCCCCGTGAAGATCGTCGGTGGGAACCAGAACCCCCGGTCGGGCAGTTCGCACGGCGGGGACCAACGCTCAGCACCTTCGGCTTCGCCCACGTCGGACAGCTCGCGGATGCGGGCGAGCTGCTCGGCGGAGTTGATCGCCCCGATGTCGGTGTTCTTGTCCAGCGGGTCCCCGACCCGCAGGGTGCGTAGCCGACGCTTGAGCCGGGTCATCAGTTCGTCGGCGACGGACTCTTGGACCAGCAGCCGCGACCCGGCGCAGCAGACATGACCCTGGTTGAAGAAGATTCCGTTGACGATCCCCTCGACCGCTTGGTCGAGCGGGGCGTCGTCGAACACGACATTGGCTGCCTTGCCGCCGAGCTCGAGGGTGACCTTCTTCTCGGTTCCGGCCACGCTGCGGGCGATCTGCTTGCCCACCTCGGTCGAACCGGTGAATGCGACCTTGTCGACGTCGGAATGCTCGACGAGCGCCCGACCGGTTTCGCCCGCGCCGGTGACAATGTTGATGACACCTGGTGGCAGGTCGGCCTGCTGGCAGATCTCGGCGAACAACAGCGCAGTCAACGGCGTCGTCTCGGCCGGTTTCAGCACGACCGTGTTTCCAGCGGCGAGGGCGGGCGCGACCTTCCAAGCCAGCATGAGCAGCGGAAAGTTCCAGGGGATGATCTGGCCAGCGACGCCGTGCGGCTTCGGGTCCGGACCGAAGCCGGCGTAGGGGAGCTTGTCGGCCCAGCCGGCGTAGTAGAAGAAGTGCGCGGCGACCAGCGGAACGTCGACGTCACGGGACTCCCGGATCGGCTTGCCATTGTCGATCGACTCCAGCACGGCGAGTTCACGCGACCGCTCCTGCAGGATCCGAGCGATCCGGAACAGGTACTTGCCACGGTCGCGTCCAGGCATCCGTGACCAGACCCGGGTGTACGCCCGGCGGGCGGCCGCGACGGCTGCGTCGACGTCGGCCGGACCAGCGGCGGAAACCTCGGCCAGCACCTCCTCGGTCGCGGGGTTCACGGACTTGAACGGCGTCCCGTCGATGGGGTCGACGAATTCACCGCCGATGAACAGCCCATAGGAGCTGGCGATGTCCACGATCGCCCGCGACTCGGGAGCAGGTGCGTACGCCAGCTTTGCCATTGCCATCAGTCCAACGTGAAGTAGTCGGGGCCGCTGTACCGACCGGTGGTCGACTTCTGCCGCTGCATCAACAGGTCGTTGAGCAGACTGGAGGCGCCGAGCCGGAACCAGTCGGGATCCAGCCAGTCGTCGCCGACGGTCTCGTTGACGAGAACCAGGTAGCGGATCGCGTCTTTGGTGGTGCGGATACCGCCGGCGGGCTTGACGCCGATCTGCCGACCGGTCGCGTCCCGGAAGTCGCGCACCGCCTCCAGCATCACCAGCGTGACCGGCAGCGTCGCAGCCGGCGCGATCTTGCCGGTGCTGGTCTTGATGAAATCGGCGCCCGCCAGCATGGCCAACCACGACGCCCGGCGCACGTTGTCGTACGTGGCGAGCTCACCGGTCTCCAGAATGACCTTGAGATGGGCCGGGCTGCACGCCTGCTTGACCGCGACGATCTCGTCGAACACCTCGGCGTATCGGCCGGACAAGAAGGCTCCGCGGTCGATCACCATGTCGATCTCGTCGGCTCCGGCGGCGACGGCCTCGCGGGTGTCCTGGAGGCGAACCTCGAGGCTCGCCCGCCCGCTCGGAAAGGCCGTCGCGACACTGGCGACCTTGACCCCGCTCTTGCCCAACGCCTGTTTCGCCGTTTCTACCAAGTCGGGGTACACGCATACCGCCGCGACGGGGGGAACGGTCGGGTCAGACGGGTCGGGCCGGACGGCCTTGGCGCACAACGACCTGACCTTGCCAGGTGTGTCCTGGCCTTCCAGAGTGGTCAGGTCGATCATCGAGATCGCCAGGTCGATGGCGATCTGCTTCGCGGTGGTCTTGATCGAGCGGGTAGCGAGCGTTGCGGCGCGGAATTCGGCGCCAACCTGGTCGACACCCGGCAGGCCGTGCAGGAACCGGCGCAGAGACGTCTCGGTCGCGGTTATCTCGGACAGCCGCGCACCGTCAATCGCCTCGAGGACGGTCACCTTTGGAGTCTAAGCCGGTTGGGGCTGGTCAGGTTCTGGGATGCGCGACGATTCGGTCCGGTCCAGCCTCCCGTGATCTTGCGACAGCTATAGCGGTCGTACCGGCGTAGATGCCTCAAGATCGACCAGACCGGCCGATCCTGCAAGCCCGCCCGGCCGCCGGGTCGGCCGTGATGACGGCGATCGGTCCACATCTACGATCACGGAGAACTGGACGAGCGACGGAAGGCCAGCCGGTGGTGAAGCGCACCTTGTGGGTGGTCGGCATCATCGTCGGCCTATTCCTTGTGGTGCGAGCGATCGCGGAACTCTTTGCGATCGACATATCGGACCCGACGAGCTACCGCGACGACTGGGGTGGTCCGAGCCTGGTCGGTGTTCTCGCGGTGCATTGCGGTCCGGGTCTGGTTGCTGCGGCTGTCATGGCAGCGGTGCTGGTCCGGCGTCGTCGCCAGGCAGACCTGCCGCCGCGGCCAGGTCGGTCTTGATGGCTAGCAGGGCTTCCGCGGCGGTCGCCCGGGCCGATTCGACGTCCCCGTCGCCGGCCGGGACGACGACCTCCAGATAGCACTTGATCTTCGGTTCGGTGCCGCTCGGCCGAACGATGACCCGGGCGCCTGCGTCGAGCAGATACCGCAACCCCTCCGTGGGCGGCAGCCCGCCGACCCCATCGGCCAGATCCTCGATTGCCTCGACGGCGCGCCCACCGAGAACGGTCGGCGGTGACGTCCGCAGGCGGCGCATGGCCTCGTCGATCAGCTTCAGGTCATCGACGCGCACGGAGAGCTGGCCGGTCGCGTGCAGGCCGTAGCCGCGGGCGATGTCGTCAAGCGCGTCGGATAGGCCGCGGCCTTCGGATCGTAGCGACGCCGCGAGCTCGGCCACGAGTACCGCAGCCGAGATCCCGTCCTTGTCCCGGACCGCATCCGGATCGACGCAGTAGCCCAGCGCCTCCTCGTACCCGAATCGCAAGCCCTTGATCCGGCCGATCCACTTGAACCCGGTGAGCGTCTCCGCATAACCGAGCCCGTGCCGGCCCGCGATCTTGCTCAGCAACGACGACGACACGATCGAGCAGGCGAACACTCCGGTCAGGCCCGGATCCCGGGCGATCAGGTGTGTGGCGAGCAACGCGCCCACCTCGTCGCCGGTCAGCATCCGCCAACCATCCGGCGTCGGAGCGGCGACAGCACATCGGTCGGCGTCGGGGTCGTTGGCGATGATCAGATCGGCCTCTTCGCGCTGGGCGAGCTCCATCGCCAGGTCGATCGCGCCGGGTTCTTCCGGGTTGGGGAACGCGACCGTCGGGAAGTCCGGATCGGGTGCCGCCTGCTCCGCGACGGGCTCCGGAGCGGGAAACCCGCCTGCCTCGAGCACACGCCGCATGACCTCGCCGCCGACGCCGTGCAGGGGCGTGTAGACGATCCGCACGTCGCGCGGCCCGCCCGGGCGGGCGACTGCGGCAGCGCGCGCAACGTAGGCGTCCAGCGCAGCGTCGTCGAGCGTCTGCCAACCCGACTCGGCGACCGAGATGGAAGCGACCGGTCCGACCGCGTCGATCTCGGCCGAGATCTCGACGTCGGCGGGCGGAACGATCTGCGACCCGTCACCGAGGTAGACCTTGTAGCCGTTGTCCTGCGGCGGATTGTGCGAGGCCGTCACCATGACACCCGCGTCGACGCCGAGGTGACGGATGGCGAAGGCCAATACGGGAGTCGGTAGCGGCCTGGGAAGCAAGAGCGCCCGCATCCCGGCCCCGACCACGACCGCGCAGGTATCGCGCGCGAACTGGTCGGATTTGTGCCGAGCATCGAAACCGACGACGACGCTTGAACCGCCATGTGCCCGCAGGTAGGCAGCCAGTCCGGCTGCCGTTTGAATGACCACCACTCGGTTCATCCGGTTCGGTCCGGCACCGAGAGCGCCACGCAGCCCAGCTGTGCCGAACTCGAGCCGGCCGGCGAACCGATCGCCGAGGTCGGCAAGCGCCGCAGCGTCTCCCGCCTCCGCGCCCTCGATCACTCCGGCCAGTTCGGCCCGGGTGTCGGAATCCGGGTCATCGGCCAACCAGGCGCGTGCTTCGTCGAGCACATCTGTCATCGATGGTTCACCTCCACATCGTCCGCAGCGGGAACAGCAAACGGGCCGCCGACGTGGCGACCCTCGATGCGATCGGCCTCGCTCTCCTCGGTCGCTAGCACTGCCGTGGCATAGGCCTCGGCATCGTCGCGCGGTTGGTAACCGAGTGCGCGGGCAGGTTGCAGGTCCCACCAGCCTCGGGTGTTGTCTGAAACTCCGTAGACGACGGCGAAGTTCAGGCCGGGCGCTGTCACACACGCCTCGACCAGCCGGACGGTGTCACCGTGGGAAAGCCAGGTGGACAGCTCGCGACGGCTTCGTGGCCGATCGCGGAACGAGCCAATCCGTAGGCATGCCGCCTCGATCCCGTGCCGGTCGACGTAGAGGCTGCACAGCGTTTCGCAGGCCGCCTTGCCGACGCCGTAGAAGGTGTCTGGTCGGAGACGTGTCGCGACACCTGCCATCCTCTCGCGCGGTGTGAACCCGACCGCGTGGTTGCTGCTGGCATAGACGATGCGACGTACTCCGGCGAAGAGCATCGCCTCCAACACGCTGTGGGTCACCCGGAGGTGGGTGTCGAGGGCTACCTCGAAGGTGGTTTCCCCCGCGATCGATGCGAGATGGACGACGGCGTCGCAGCCCTTGAGAAGGGGCACGAGAGCGGTCGTCTCCCTGACATCGACCGGGCGAACGCCGGGCGCGTCGACCAGGTCGATTCCGACCATGTCATGGCCGAGATCGGCCAGGCCCAGGTGGACCACCCGCCCGATCCGGCCGGCTGCGCCTGTGACGGCCACCCGCATGCTCAGATCCTCTCCACGACCTCGGCGAGCAAGTGGCCGATACGCGGCGCCGCCTGGGCGCCCGCCTCGACGACTTCGGCGTGGCTGAGCGGAACCGGGCTGATCCCGGCCGCGAGGTTGGTCACCAACGAGATCCCCAGAACTTCCATGCCGGCCTCCCGGGCCGCGATCGCCTCGAGGCCGGTCGACATCCCGACCAGGTCACCACCGAGCCGTTTCGCCATCTGCACTTCCGCCGGCGTCTCGTAGTGCGGACCAGAGAACTGCACGTACACGCCTTCGGGCAGCGACGGATCGACCTGCCGCGCGATGGCTCGCAACCGGCTCGCGTAGAGGTCGGTGAGATCGACGAACGTCGCACCCTCCAGTGGCGATGTGGCGGTGAGATTGATGTGGTCGCTGATGAGTACGGGCGTCCCCGGCCCCCATTCCTCCCGCAGCCCTCCGCAGCCGTTGGTGAGGACGATGGCCCGGCAGCCTGCCCCCGCGGCGGTCCGCACGGCGTGGACGACCTGCCGCACACCCTTGCCCTCGTAGAGGTGGGTACGAGCTCCGAAGAACAGTGCTCGCCGGTCGCTGTCACCGATGCGAACCGACCGGATCACCCCGATGTGGCCCTTCACCCCCGCCGGCGGGAAGCCCGGTACATCTGTCTGCGGCATCTCGGCCAGAGTCTCGCCGAGCAGGTCGAGCGCGCCCGCCCAGCCCGACCCGAGCACCAACGCGACGTCGTGCCGGTCGACGCCGGTCAGCTCTCGGATCCGCGTGGCGGCAGCAGCCGCGGCGGCCCTCGGCTCGACTCCTGGAGACCGAAGGTCCATCGGCGGGCGGTGAGCAGTCACGGCAGGAACATAGCGCGGGCGCGATCTGTCATTTGATCCGCGACAATGGCGGGCGTGACGCGGATAGCGATCCTCGGCGGTGGTCCTGGCGGGTACGAGGCCGCATTGGTCGCCGCCCAGCTCGGCGCAGAGGTGACGGTGGTCGACCGCGACGGTCTGGGCGGCTCAGCGGTTCTCACCGACTGTGTGCCGAGCAAGACGCTCGTGGCGACGGCCGAAGCGATGACCGACGTCAGCCAGTCCGCCGAGCTGGGTGTCGTTCTCGACGATGCGGCAGTCGCCGTCGACCTGGGTCGTGTCAACACCCGGGTCAAGGCGTTGGCCGAGGCGCAGTCGCGTGACATCGCCGGATCGCTGGAGAAAGCCGGTGTGCAGGTCGTGTCGGGCACCGGTCGGCTCGCGCCTGGCGACCGGGTGGTCGTCGAGGCGCCAGACGGGACCAGTGACGAGTTCGTCGCCGACGTGGCGCTGATCTCGACCGGAGCTCGACCCCGAGTCCTTCCGACCGCGGTGCCGGACGGCGAGCGGATCCTCACCTGGACCCAGGTCTACGACCTCGACGAACTTCCGGAGCGGCTGATCGTCGTCGGCTCCGGAGTCACCGGGGCGGAGTTCGCGAGCGCCTACAACGCGCTCGGTGCCGACGTGGTCCTTGTCTCCTCACGTGACCGGGTCCTGCCCGGCGAAGACGCCGACGCTGCCTACGTGCTCGAGGACGTTTTCACTCGGCGTGGGCTGACGGTTCTCTCCCGGTCCCGGGCCGAGTCGGTGACGCGGCAAGGCGATGGCGTGCTCGTGACGCTGACCGACGGCCGGGCGGTCGAGGGGTCGCACTGCCTGATGGCAGTTGGCTCGGTGCCGAACACCGAAGGGATCGGGCTCGAGGAAAGCGGCGTGCAGCTTGGCGACGGCGGCTTCGTCGAGGTCGACCGGGTTTCCCGCACGACTGGTCGCGGCGTTTACGCGGCAGGGGACTGCACCGGGGTGCTGATGCTCGCGTCAGTGGCGGCCATGCAGGGTCGCACCGCGATGTGGCATGCGTTGGGCGACGCAGTCACTCCGCTGGACCTCAAGGCGGTCTCGGCGAACGTGTTCACCGAACCGGAGATCGCCACCGTCGGCTGGAGTCAGGCGGCGGTGGATGCCAAGGACATCGACGCCCGCGCGGTCAAGCTCCCGCTCGCGACGAATGCCAGAGCGAAAATGCATGGGATTCGCGACGGCTTTGTGAAGCTGTTCTGCCGGCCAGGGACCGGAATTGTGGTCGGTGGCGTGGTGGTAGCTCCTCGCGCGAGTGAGCTCATCCATCCCATCTCGCTGGCGATCGAAGGGTCGCTGACGGTCGACGAGATGGCACACGCGTTCACGGTCTACCCGTCGCTGTCCGGCTCGGTCGCCGAGGCTGCACGACGGCTGCACCGGCGCACCTGACGCCTACCAGCCGCCGCCTCCGTCGAAGCCGCCGCCGAAGCCGCCACCGTCGAATCCGCCGCCACCCCAGCCGCCGCCGTCGAATCCGCCGCCCCCGCCTCCGTCGAACCCGCCACCGCCGCCGGCGTCATAGCCGCCGGCGCCCCAGCCGCCCATCGACGAGCCGAGCAAGGTGCCCCACAGAATGCCGGGGAGGAAGCCGCCGTAGTACCCACCGGCCCAGCCGCCCCACGCCGGTCCCGCATCCCAGTACGGGCGGCGCTCGCCGTTGGCGCCGACGGGCACCAGCCGAACGTCTGGATCCAGGCCGCCCTTGATCCTGGTCGCGTCGGCGGCGCAAGCCGGGACGTCACGCACGGCACCACCGGGCGGTGCCCATTGAACGTCTTCGACCGACGGGCCGTGCCGCGGGTCGAAGAAGCACGGCAGCCTGCGCTGCGGCGGCTCCTCGCCGGCGAGCCGGGCCCGGACACAGGCGAGCAGCCAACGTCCCTCGTCGAGGGTGGATGTCACCGGTTGCAAGTCGCCCGGCCGCTCCACCTTCGCAGCCGCGGTCTTCGCGTTCTCGTAGAGATCGAGTGCGCGGGCATACTCCTGCTGGGCCTCGGCGGGCGCGGCACCGGGTGTGCGGACGTCGAGGTCAAGTTCGGCCAGCTCCTCGCCGTAGGCCGTGACGTCTTCGTCGATGGCGGCTCGGACCGGTTCGAGATCCGCGCGCTCCTTGTTGCGCTTGTTCCGCCGGTACAGCAGGAAACCGCCCCCGCCGACAGCCGCGATGATGCCGAGCGGGATCCAGCCGGATCCGCCGTTGGACTCACCGTCGGATGCGCCGTCTGTCCCGCCAGAACCGCCGGCCTCGACGTCCTCCAGCCCGTCGACGAGTTGGTTACCGAACTCTTCGAAGTCGCCCTGCCGCAGCGTCGCTCGCCTGAGCGGCCACTGGGCTGCATCGCCTGGACGGCATGGTGTCCGACGCCGCATCAACGCCGACCGTCGGGAGAGAGCAGTACGACGTACGTGCCATGCTCGCCTGTCGCCTGGCCAAGGTCGTTGACCGGCGTCGTACGGGCCGCCGAGGGCATGACCGCGAGGAAGATCGGCGTGTCGGCGACCCTTCGAGCCGGTCCCGGACGGCGTCCTGCGCGGCGTCGTCGATCTCGATGCCGTCGCTCGGCGAACTCGGTCAGCGCCTCGTCGTCGATGTAGAGCCGCTCTCCGGATTGGAACGCCTGGGCGGCCTGGTCGTACACGGTGGACATGCCTCCATCATCCCCCCGCCAGCCGGAACAGACACGGTCGGGATGTCATGTTGTGATGTCGCCCATGAATTCGGCGGCCGAGGTCACACCGGCGCAGGCGATGCGGTGGCGGTTGCGCCAGCAGTACCTGGACAAGCCCGCCCCGGACCCCGTTGAGGTGGCATCCCGGCTCGGCGGGATCCATGCCCAGGTGATGCCGGGTGCGGTTCAGATCGTCGGTATCCGTACGGGCGTCGTTCGCCGGTCCGGACCTCGCCGATGTGCTCTGGAACCAGCGCACATTGGTCAAGACCAGTCTCGGATCAGTCCTTGATCTCACAGAGGACTGCGCCGTTGGCGACCGTTGCACCAACCTCCGCGGCCAGGCCGGTGACGATGCCCGCCTTGTGCGCGTTGATCGGCTGTTCCATCTTCATGGCCTCGAGAACGACCACCAGCTCGCCGGCTTCGACCTGCTGGCCTTCCTCGACGACCACCTTGACGATCGTCCCCTGCATGGGCGAGGTCAGAGCATCGCCGCCGGCGACATGACCGGCTCTACCGGCCGCCGACCGTCGCGGCGGTCTTGCCCCGGCGCCGCGACCGGAAGCCTCGCCGACGGTCCCGAGCCCAGCCGGCAGCGACACCTCGAACCGCTTTCCACTGACCTCGATCACGACGCTCTCCCGCCGCGCCTCACCCTCGCCGGTAACACCGCCGCCGGGATACGGCGGGATGCGATTGTCGAACTCGGTCTCGATCCAGCGGGTGTGCACGGCAAACGGAGTCAGCGGCCCGGATGGCGCAAAGGCCGGATCGTCGACGACCGCCCGATGGAACGGGATCACCGTGGCCAGGCCCTGGACCTCGAACTCGGCGAGCGCGCGGCGGGACCGTTGCAGCGCCTGTTGCCGGTCGGACCCGGTCACGATCAGCTTCGCCAAGAGGGAGTCGAAGTTCTGCCCGATCACGCTGCCTGCTTCGACGCCGGAATCAAGGCGAACCCCGGGCCCACTGGGCGGTCGGAACACCGTCACCGGACCTGGTGTGGGCAGGAAATTCCGCCCCGGGTCCTCGCCGTTGATGCGGAACTCGATCGAGTGGCCCCGGATTGGTGGGTCGCCGTAGCCGAGCGGTTCGCCGGCGGCGACCCGGAACATTTCCCGGACCAGGTCGATCCCGGTGACTTCCTCGGTGACCGGGTGCTCCACCTGCAGCCGGGTGTTGACCTCCAGGAACGAGATGGTGCCGTCCTGGCCGACCAGGAACTCGCAGGTACCGGCGCCGACGTAGCCGGCCTCCGTCAAGATCGCTTTGGAGGCGGCATAGAGCTGCGCGTTTTGCTGGTCCGAGAGGAACGGCGCAGGCGCCTCCTCGACCAGCTTCTGGTGCCGGCGTTGCAGCGAGCAGTCGCGGGTGGAGACGACGACGACGTTGCCGTGCTGGTCGGCCAGGCACTGGGTCTCGACGTGCCGCGGCCGATCAAGGTAGCGCTCGACGAAGCACTCACCGCGGCCAAATGCTGCCACTGCTTCCCGGACCGCGGAGTCGAACAACTGCGGGATCTCGGCCATCGCCCGGGCGACCTTCAGACCTCGGCCGCCGCCGCCGAAAGCCGCCTTGATCGCGATCGGCAACCCGTGCTCCTCAGCGAACGTGACGACCTCGTCCACGCCGGCAACTGGATCGGCCGTCCCGGCAACCAGCGGCGCGCCAGCGCGTTGGGCAATGTGGCGGGCGCTGACCTTGTCCCCCAGCGCGTCGATCGCTGCCGGCGGCGGGCCGACCCAGGTCAGACCGGCGTTGATCACGGCCTGCGCGAACGCGGCATTCTCCGCCAGGAAGCCATAACCGGGATGGACAGCATCGGCCTGCGACCGGGCGGCGACGTCGAGCAGCTTGTCGACGACGAGGTACGTCTCGGCGCTGGTCTGACCGTGCAGGGCATAAGCCTCGTCGGCCACCCGCACGTGCAGAGCATCACGGTCGGAGTCGGCATAAACGGCCACACTGCCGATGCCGGAGTCACGGCAGGCCCTGGCCACTCGCACGGCGATCTCGCCCCGGTTGGCGACGAGCACCTTCGTGATGGCCGTCACGCCCGCACTCCTTCGTCGGCTGCCGGGGAGCCTAGCCGCAGCAGGTCGTCGCGGCACCGACGCTCGAGATCGTCCAGCTCCGCGAGCGTGCGCTCGATGTCGGAGCGGCGTTGCTCCAGTTCCGAGCGGCGAACCGTGATCTGCTCGAGCAGGTAGGTGAGCTGACCGGTCTCACCGGTGTCGGCGTCGTACATGCCGACGATCTTCTTGATCTCGTCGAGGGGGAAGCCCAGCCGCTTGCCGCGCAATACCAGCTCGAGGCGGACCCGGTCCCCGCTGTGGAAAACGCGCTGCATGCCCCGGCGCTCGGGTTCGAGCAGGCCGTGTTCCTCGTAGAAGCGCAGGGTGCGGGCGGTGACGCCGAACTCCCGGGCCAGTTCGGCGATCGTCCAGGTTCGGGTAGCCCATTCGGGGTGGTTGTCCCTTCCGGTGCAGGTTGCGCAACACCACCGACTTGGCTTACCTTAACGTAAACGTCAAGCTGTCGGTCGTCCATCACCAGGCGAGTAGGTACGTCACCAGGCTTATAGGCCTGGTGACGTACCCGCAGGGGTGGTGAACGTGGTCATTCCGGGAGCGCCGAATGCCTGGCTGGAGGGCGACGGATGAGCTTCGAGTTGTCTCCCGACCATGAGACGTTCCGAAAGGTCGTCCGCGAGTTCGCCGAGGCCGAGATCGCCCCGCATGCCGCCCGTTGGGATCAAGAGCATCATTTTCCGGTCGAGGTCATTCCAGCGATGGGTGAGCTCGGGGTGTTCGGGCTCACCGCGCCGGAAGAGTACGGCGGCGGTGGCGGCGACTTCACCAGCCTTTGCGTCGCCATCGAGGAGATCGGCCGGGTCGACCAGTCGATGGGCATCACCCTCGAGGCCGCAGTCGGACTCGGCATCAACCCGATCCTGGCCTACGGGACCGACGAGCAGAAGCAGCGCTGGCTGCCCGATCTGGTCACGGGCCGGGCGCTTTCCGCGTTCGGGCTGACCGAGCCGGGCGCAGGGTCCGACGCCGGTGCGACGGCTACCCGAGCCGTGGTCGACGGCGACGAATGGGTCATCGACGGTGCCAAGCAGTTCATCACCAACTCGGGAACCCCCATCACGTCCAGCGTGACAGTGACGGCCAGAACCGGCACGCTGCCGGATGGTCGGGCCGAAGTGTCGACGATCATCGTGCCGTCCGGAACTCCCGGGTTCACCGTCGAGCCCGCGTACGACAAGCTCGGCTGGCACGCCTCGGATACCCGCCCGCTCACATTCGTCGACTGCCACGTCCCGGCCGACCACCTGCTCGGCGAGAGGGGCCGCGGCTTTGCCCAATTCCTGGCCACTCTGGACGACGGCCGGATCGCGATCGCCGCCCTCGCCGTCGGATGTATCCAGGCGATGCTCGACCAGTCGGTGGCATACGCCACCGACCGACGGGCGTTCGGGGTGCCGATCGGCAGCAAACAAGGCGTCGCCTTCCAGATCGCCGACCTGAAGGTGATGGTCGACGCAGCCCGCCAGCTGACCTATCGGGCGGCCGCCCTCCGTGACGCTGGGCGGCCGCACTCCGAGATCAAGCAGGCGGCGGCGGTCGCCAAGCTCTATGCGACCGAGTCGGCGGTGACAGCCACGCGAATCGCGACGCAGGTGCACGGCGGTTACGGCTTCATGGAGGAGTACCCAGTCGCCCGGTTCTACCGCGACGCCAAAGTGCTCGAGATCGGCGAGGGCACCAGCGAGGTGCAGCGCCTGGTGATCGGGCGCAGCCTCGGCCTTCCCGTCGAGTAGGTTCGAAACTCGTGGCCACTCACGACCACTTCAAGGACATCGCCACCGCGCGCGAGGCGACGCTCGCCCCCACCGAGCAAGCAGCGGCAAAGCTTGCGACGCAGGGCAAGCTCTACGTTCGGGACCGGCTGGCCCTGCTCTTCGACGAAGGCACCTTCGTCGAAGACGGACAGCTGGCGAACGCGCGAGCCACCGGCCTTCCGGCAGACGGCGTCGTCACCGGTCGCGGCTTGGTCGGCGGCCGCGCTGCGCTGGTGGTCGCGAACGATCCAACCGTGAAGGCGGGATCGTGGGGAGCGCGAACGGTCGAGAAGATCGTGCGAATCACCGAGGTCGCACTTCGCGACGAGTTGCCGGTGTTCTGGTTCATTGACAGCGCCGGCGCCCGGATCACCGACCAGGTCGACCTCTTCCCGGGCCGGCGGGGTGCCGGGCGGATCTTCAACAACCAGGTCGCCCTGTCGGGCAAGGTTCCGCAGATCTGCTGCCTGTTCGGTCCGAGCGCTGCCGGCGGCGCGTACATCCCGTCGTTCTGCGACGTGGTGTTCATGGTCGAGGGCAACGCGTCGATGTACCTCGGCTCCCCTCGGATGGCCGAGATGGTGGTCGGTGAGAAGGTCACTCTGGAGGAAATGGGCGGTGCCCGGATGCACGTCTCCGTATCCGGCTGCGGTGACAACCTCGCTGCCGATGACCCCGAGGCCATCGAGCTGGCCAAGACCTACTTCTCGTACCTGCCCGGTTCGTGGCGGGCGGCGCCACCGTCGTACTCCGCCGCACCCCCCGTGCGAGAGTTCTCCCGAGACCTCGTCCCCGTCGAGGAGTCGGTGGGTTACGACATCCGAAACGTGGTCGAGGCGCTGTTCGACGAGGATTCGTTCTTCGAGATCAAGCCGTTGTTCGCCGCGGAACTCGTGACGGGCTTCGCGCTGCTCGAAGGGCAGGTCGTCGGCGTCGTCGCCAACCAGCCGGCGGTGAAGGGCGGCGTGCTCTTCGTCGACTCTGCGGACAAGGCAGCGCGGTTCATCTGGCTGTGCGACGCGTTCAACATCCCGCTGGTCTACCTGGCCGACGTGCCCGGGTTCATGATCGGCTCTGAGGTCGAAAAACAAGGCATCATCCGGCATGGCGCGAAGATGATCACGGCAGTCGCGGAGGCAACCGTGCCGACGGTCTCGGTGATCGTGCGCAAGGCCTACGGCGCCGGCTTGTACGCGATGTGCGGGCCCGGATTCGGCCCGGATGCCTGCCTGGCCTTGCCGACGGCGAAGATCGCGGTCATGGGCCCGGAGGCCGCGGTCAACGCGGTCTATTTCAACAAGATCGCTGCGATCGAGGACGAGCAGCAACGGGCGGCGTACGTCGCCGGCCTTCGCGAGGAGTACGAAGCAGATATCGACGTCCTGCGGCTGGCCTCCGATCTCGTGATCGATGCGGTTGTCGAGCCCGAGGCCCTGCGCGACGAGCTCGTCGCCCGACTCGCGGCCGCTGCCACCCGAGACCGTTCGTTCTCAGACCGTCGGCACGGCATTCCGCCGGTCTGAGCTGCGATCTGGCCGCCTGTTCCGCACAGAATGTTCAACGGTGGCACGACACGCCCGGCATGTTGCGCAACCCTTGAACAATCGATCAAGGGCAGCGCCCCCAGAGGCCGGTCCATGGCACACCCAGGTCGGCCAGCAATCGCCGCAGCGTCGGGAGGGACAGTCCGACCACGTTGGCCGGGTCGCCTTCGATGCGGTCGACGAAAGCGCCGCCGAGACCGTCGATGGTGAACGCCCCGGCCACGTCGAGGGGCTCGCCGGTGGCGACATACGCCGCGATCTCGGTGTCGGTGATGTTGGCGAAGTGGACGGTGGTCGAAGCAACGTCGCCGCAACTGACAGAAGCCGTCGGGCGGCGGTCGACCACCCAGTGCCCGGTGTGCAGTGCGCCGGACCGCCCGCGCATCAGCCGCCACCGCTGCGCCGCCTCGTCCGGGCTTGCCGGCTTTCCGTAGGCGGTGCCGTCGAGTTCGAGGACGGAGTCACAGCCGAGTACAAGGAAACCCGGTGTCTGTTCCGCGACCGCCTCGGACTTCGCCCGGGCCAGGACGAGCGCCTCGTCCGCTGGTGTCAGCGGGCCGCGGTCGGCTCGGACTAGCTGCAGGACGGCATCCTCGTCGATGCCTGACGGCTTCACGACCGGCTCGATCCCGGCAGCGCGGAGAAGGCGCAGTCGAGCCAGTGAGCTGGACGCCAGCACCAGGCTTGTGGGGTGCACACCGCGTCGATCATGGCGAGATGGCCGCGCTGAATCGGGCAAAACCTACCCCTCCGCAATGATCAACGCAGATCAGAGCCGAGCCAGGGCGTCCCGCAGCGGGTCCAAGCCGAGCGCACCGAGATCCAGCGCGGCTCGGTGGAACTCCTTCAGGTCGAAGGCATCGCCCTTTCGCCGCCTGACGTCGTCACGGGCGGCAAGCCAGATGCGCTCGCCGACTTTGTACGCCGGCGCCTGCCCGGGCCAACCCAGGTATCGGTCGAGCTCGAAGCGGAGATTCTCATCTGGCAGCCGGGTGTGTCGGCGCAGGAACGTATAGGCAGACTCCGGAGTCCACGGCCCGGGTGCCAACGCGTCCCTGGCCACGAGCTGGTCCGGGACGTCGAGCTCGAGATGAACACCGATGTCCACCACGACGCGGGCGGCCCGGAAGGCCTGGGCATCCAGCATGCCGAGCCGGTCGCCGGGGTCGTCGAGGAAGCCGAGGTCGGCCATCAGCCGCTCGGCGTAGAGCGCCCAGCCCTCGCCGTGACCGGACACCCAGCACAGCAGCCGTTGCCAGCGATTGAGCACCTCGCGGCGGTAGACCACCTGCGCCACTTGCAGATGGTGACCCGGCACCCCTTCATGGAAGACGGTCGTGGTTTCCTTCCAGGTCGAGAAGCTCTCGATGCCTTCTGGAACCGACCACCACATGCGTCCGGGCCGGGAGAAATCCTCGCTTGGCGCGGTGTAGTAGATGCCACCGTCCTTCGTCGGGGCGATCCGGCACTCCAGCTCACGGATCGGGTCGGGGATGTCGAAGTGCACGTCGGCAACCTCGGCGATGGTCCGGTCGGACAGCTCCTGCATCCACTTCTGCAGGCCGGTGGTGCCATGGATGCGTCGTGCGGGGTCGGCCTCGAGGGCGGCCACGGCGTCCACGATGGTCGCCGGTGGGGACGATCGCCGCTGCAACCTCGGTCGCCTCCGCCTCGATCCGGTTCAGCTCCTCCAGGCCCCAGGCGTAGGTTTCGTCGAGATCGATCGCCGCACCGAGGAAGTATCGGCTCGCGATGGCGTATTTCTCGCGGCCGATCGGGTCGTGATCTGTCGCGACGGGGGCGACCTCGTCGGTCAGGAAGCGCGCGAATTCCTGAAATGACTGCGCCGCCGTCGCCGCCCTGGCGTCGAGTTCCGCTCTCAACTCTTCCGGACCGGGCGCGACCAGCTCGGTGAAGAAGCCGGCGGCATTGCGCCTGGCCTGCTCGGCGACGGCGACAACCTGCCGTCGTCGTGGCGGCAGCCCCGCAGCGATATCGGCTTCGATCGTCTGCCGGTAAGCCATGACCGCCCCCGGCAGGTCGCGCAACCGCGCGGCGACGTTGCGCCAATGCTCTTCGGTTTCCAGCGGCATCAGGTCGTACACCTGACGGGTCCAGTGCCATGGCGTCTCGAGGACGTTCAGCGAGCGATCCAAGCCGACATCGTGCATCTCGATCTCGAGGGCCAACCGCTCCTGCATCGCCGCGCCGGCCACCCGCTCCCGCTCGTCCCGCGCGGTGGCAGTGTCCAGCTCGCGAAGCGTGCGCCGGGCCAGATCGACTCGCTCCGCGAAACCGGCGGGGGACAGGTCGGTCGTCTCCGCGTCGTGACCGGGGATTCCGGCGTACGTGGCGATGAACGGGTCGAGAGCCGCGTATGTCTCGACGTAGTTCTCGGCGATCACGTCGACGTTGCGGGAGCCGTCAGCCACGAACGTCGACCCTAGACCACAGGCATTGAGGCTCGATCACCTGCGGCGAGAGCAAGAAACCGGTCGACGGCGGCAGATACGCGTTTCCGCCGGTCCGCCGGTGGGGCAATGCGGGCTCGTCCAGCAGGGCTTTCAGCGTGGCAGGGCGCTCTGCCGCCAGGTGGAGCGGCCGGGCGGCGGTTTCGTTCCGACCGATCGCCAGTACGCCGACCAACTCGATGGCCGAACCTCGGGCTCCGCCCGGCGAGCCTCGACCGTCGCAGATACTGCAGCGATCAACGCGGCCAACTCCTCTTCAGTCGGCTCTCCGTGCTCCACCCGCAGCACCGGCTCTTGGGTCACGGCCTCACCATAGGCGTGGCGTCGGATTCGCGTCGGTATCTTTGGTCGACTGATAAGGCTTGCATAGGCGAACATCGAAAGGAATATGGCTGGAGACGGCGACAACAAGGAGCGAAGAAACGGCAGCGATGGCGGTCCCCTGACGACAATCAGCTGCCGAGCGGGCGGAGCACGGCAACGTCGGTCTGGGCAAAGTCCTGCCCGGTGCACAGGACGGGCGCGGCCAGCTCGCTGGCCAGCCCGTACACGTAACAGTCACCGAGGTTTAGTGCAGCGGGATGGCGGCCACGGCCGTATCGGCGCCAGCCCTCGAGCGCGCGTTCGGCCATCACGTGATCCAGGTCGATCAACGTGATCTCCGAGTCCCGGACGAACCGGCCGGCCGAACCGGTACCGGCAGACCCGAACCGGCTTTCCAGGACGATGCCCAGCTCGAGGTAGGTCGGCGTCGGCATGAGGCGGCCGGTTGCGTTTTCGAGGGCGGACGTCAGCCACTCGGCGTCCGCCTCGCCGGTGAGAATGGCAATAGGTGCGGACGTGTCGACCACGAGGGTGCCGGCGAAACCCGCGTGTCTCGTCGACGGTCACCGGGGCAGGCCGTGCTCTTCGTAGCCGATGATCTCGTCGGCGCTTCGGACGTCGTGGACGGGCACTGCTCGCAGCTCGGCCGAAAGGGCGCGCAACCTGCTGGCAATCGCCGGTCGGCGGCGGGCGCGTTCGCGCTCCAGCCGGTCCCGCAGGGAAACCAGCACCGCTTCGGTCAGGGACTCCCCGGTGGTGGCGGCGAGCTCTCGGGCCAGTCGGTCAGCCTCGTCGCTCTTGATGCTCAGTGGCATGCAAGACTACCTCAAGTGGCAGCTTTCTAGACAAGCTACAGAGGGATATTGCCGTGCTTCTTGGGCGGCAGGGTCTCCCGCTTCGTGCGCAGAGCGCGCAGTGCCTGAGTCACCGCGACCCGCGTCCGCGACGGAGGGATCACCCCGTCGACATAGCCGCGCTCGGCCGCGGTGTAGGGGTTGGCCAGGGTGTCTTCGTATTCGGTGACGAGTTCCGCCCGCCGAGCGTCCGCGTCGGCCGCCTCGGCCAGCTCACGCCGGTAGAGGATGTTCACTGCTCCCTGGGCGCCCATCACGGCGATCTGCGCAGAAGGCCAGGCCAGATTGATGTCCGCGCCGAGGTGCTTGGACCCCATGACGTCGTACGCACCGCCGTACGCCTTCCGGGTGATCACCGTCACGAGCGGGACCGTCGCCTCGGCATATGCGTAGATCAGCTTCGCGCCTCGACGGATGATGCCGTTCCACTCCTGGTCAGCGCCAGGCAGGAAGCCGGGCACGTCGACGAAGGTCAACACTGGGATGTTGAACGCATCGCAGGTCCGGACGAACCGGGCGGCCTTCTCCGAGGCGTCGATGTCCAATGTCCCGGCGAAATGCATCGGCTGGTTGGCGACGACACCGACCGAACGTCCCTCGACCCGGCCGAAACCCACGATGATGTTCGGCGCGAAGAGCGCCTGGACCTCGAGGAAATCGCCCTCGTCGACCACGCCGGCGACCACTTGGTGCATGTCGTAGGGCTGGTTGGCGCTGTCGGGAATGAGGGTGTCCAGCGCTTCGTCGGGCGCAGTGACCGCGAGGTCCGCGTCGGCGGCGAACGCGGGGGGATCGTCGAGGTTGTTCTGTGGCAGATACGAAAGCAGAGCCCGGACGTAGTCGATCGCGTCGGTCTCGTCCGAGGCCAGGTAATGCGCGTTGCCGCTCTTGGTGTTGTGGGTGCGGCCACCACCGAGGTCCTCGAACGCGATGTCCTCGCCGGTGACGGTCTTGATCACGTCCGGGCCGGTGATGAACATATGCGAAGTGCCGTCGACCATGACGGTGAAATCTGTGATCGCCGGCGAGTACACCGCGCCACCGGCGCACGGGCCCATGATCAGCGAGATCTGCGGGATCACACCCGAAGCGAGCACATTGCGGCGAAAGATCTCGCCGTACAGCCCGAGGGAGACCACACCCTCCTGGATGCGCGCACCACCGGAGTCGTTGATTCCGACCATCGGACATCCGGTCTTGAGTGCGAAGTCCATGACCTTGACGATCTTCTCGCCGAAGACTTGCCCAAGGCTGCCGCCGAAGACGGTGAAATCCTGCGCGAAGACGGTGATCTCGCGGCCGTTGACCGTCCCGAAGCCGGTGACCACGCCGTCGCCGTACGGACGGTTGTTCTCCATGCCGAACATGGTCGATCGGTGCCGAGCCAGCTCGTCGAACTCCACGAACGAACCCTCGTCGAGAAGCAGCGCGATCCGCTCTCGCGCGGTCATCTTGCCCCGGGCGTGCTGTTTCTCAACGGCCCGCGCCGACCCGGCGTGAATCGCATCGTCCAAGCGCCGTCGCAAGTCGGTGAGCTTGCCCGCGCTGGAGTGGATGTCGACGCCCTCGTTCGTGGCGGTCATGCATCGCAGGCTAGACCCCGGTTCGTCACTACCCTGGCTCAGGTGTCTTCGAACCCGCTGGAGGCTTCGCCGCCCGCGAACCACAGCGCCGCCGGCCCGACGGGCTCGCGTGCAGCCGCCCGCTTCGACATGCCCGAAGCGCTCCGTGCCGACGTCCGGCTCCTCGGCGACGCTCTCGGAACGATCTTGCGGGAGTACGGTGGCGCAGCGCTGCTCGCCGACGTCGAGCGGCTCCGGGAGCTGGCGATCGCGGCACACGGCGACGACGAGGGCGTCGCCGAGGAGGCCACCAAACTGATCGAGCGGCTGGTGGTCTCATGGCCGGTCGAGCGGGCCGAGGAGGTCGCCCGGGCGTTCACCGTCTACTTCCACCTCGTCAACGTTGCCGAAGAGCGGCACCGGGCCAGAGCCCTGCGGGCAGCCGATCAGTCCGATCGACCGCTGTCAGGAACTGTTGGTGCGGCCGTCGACGAAGTGGCTCGGCTGCATGGGGCGGCACAGGCGCAGGCACTCCTCACCGGCCTGGAGTTCCGCCCTGTTCTGACTGCGCACCCCACGGAAGCACGTCGCCGCGCTGTCGTCACCGGAATACGCCGGGTCGCACAGCTCCTCGAGCGTCGAGATGACGCCCGACTCGGTGCTTCGGAAGCGGCAGAGACGCAACGTCGACTGCTGGAGGAGATCGACATTCTCTGGCGAACCGCGCAACTGCGGGCCGATCGGCCCGGACCCCTGGACGAGGTTCGTACCGCCATGACGGTGTTCGACGAGGTGCTTTTCCAGGTGTTGCCGCAGGTGTACCGCCGCGCCGAGACAGCCTTGACCGGGTCAGACGCGGCGGTGCACGCGCCTCGAGTGCCGGCATTCATCCGGCTGGGTTCCTGGATCGGCGCAGACCGCGATGGCAACCCATACGTAACGAGCGACGTCACCCGCGAGGCGATGTCAATACAGTCCGAGCACGTGCTTCGCGGTATCGAGCGCGCCGCCGCCCGGATCGGGCGCAGCCTGACCGTGGACTCGACGACGACACCGGTTTCGCCGGCCGTTCGCCGGATCGTCGACGACGCCCGGTCCGAACACCCCGATTTGGTCGGCGAGCTGCTCACCCGGTCACCAGGTGAGCTACACCGAGTCGCCTTGTTGCTGGTCGGACGGCGAGTTGCCGCAAGCCGCCGGCACGAGGCTGACCTCTCATACGCCTCGGCCGCTGATGTGATGGCGGACCTGCACGCCATCCAGCTGAGCTTGGCGGCAGCGGGAGCGGTCCGGCAGGCGTACGGCGAACTGCAGCATCTGATCTGGCAGGTGGAGTCCTTCGGCTTCCATCTGGCCGAGCTCGAGATCCGTCAGCACAGCAGTGTGCATACGACAGCGCTCGCGGAGATCCGAGGCGACGGTGAGTTGTCTCCGGCGACCGAGGAGGTGCTCGCCTCGCTGCGGGTCATGGCCGAGCTACAGCAGCGGTTCGGGGCCGACGCGTGCCGTCGGTACGTCGTGTCATTCACCCGGTCGGCAGACGATGTCGAAGCGGTCTATGAGCTGGCCCGCCACGCCCTTGCCGGAAACCCCGGCAGGGATGAGTTCGTTCTGGACGTCGTCCCGCTGTTCGAGACCGGCGAGGACCTGGCCCGGTGCATCGAGGTCCTCGACGGCGTCATCGCACTGCCGGAGACCAGGCGTCGGCTCTCGGCGACCGGAAGACGGCTGGAGGTGATGCTCGGCTACTCCGACTCCGCGAAAGACGTCGGACCGGTATCAGCCACGCTCGCGCTCTACGACGCTCAGGCCCGGCTGGCGGGCTGGGCCAGCCGGCACGCCATCCGGCTGACCTTGTTCCACGGTCGCGGCGGAGCGCTTGGACGCGGCGGCGGCCCAGCCAACCGGGCCGTGCTGGCCCAGGCCCCGGGCTCGGTCGCCGGTCGGTTCAAGGTCACCGAGCAGGGGGAGGTGATCTTCGCCCGATACGGAGACCCCGTCATCGCGCGCCGGCACATCGAGCAAGTTGCCGCCGCCATCCTCCTCGCGTCGACCCCAGCCGTCGAGGAGCGGGTCCGGGAGGCTGCCGAGGAGTTCGCCGACCTGGCAACCGTGCTCGACAAGGCGGCCAAGGAGGCGTATCACGACCTGGTGCGGGCCGACGGGTTCGCGGACTGGTTCGCGCAGGTGACACCGCTGGAGGAGATCGGCGCGCTCCGGCTGGGCTCCCGGCCGGCTCGTCGCGGCGTGTCCGCGTCGTCTCTGGAGGATCTGCGGGCGATCCCGTGGGTGTTCTCCTGGGCCCAGACCCGGGTCAACCTGCCGGGGTGGTACGGGCTCGGCACGGGGCTCGCCGCCGTGGCGGACCTGCCGCTGCTGCGCCGGGCCTACCAATCGTGGCCGTTGTTCACCGTCATGCTCGAGAACGCCGAGATGTCCCTTGCCAAGACCGACCGCCGGATTGCGTACCGCTACCTGGAGCTCGGCGGCCGGCCGGACCTCACCGAAAAGGTGCTCGACGAACACGCACGGACTACCGAACAGGTGCTGGCGGTGACCGGGCACACTCGGCTGCTCGAAGATCGCCGTGTCCTGGGCCGCGCCGTAGCGCTGCGCAACCCCTACGTCGATGCGCTTTCGCACCTGCAGGTTCGGGCGCTCCGCGCTCTGCGTGAAGGCACGAAGGACGACACCGAGATGCGGCGGCTGCTACAGATCACCGTCAACGGGATCGCCGCTGGTCTGCAGAACACCGGCTGAGACTGAACCGGATCAACGCGTGGATGATGCGGTGATCAGCTGGCGGGTGCGACGCGTCCCCGAGACCGGGTCTACCAATGCCGACCTGGTGAAGTTGGCCAAGGCGAGCGAACCGGAGGGTGCAGTCCTAGTCGCCGATCACCAGACCGCCGGACGCGGGCGCCATGGTCGCACCTGGCATGCGCCGCCGGGCACCGGGTTGGCGGTTTCGCTCCTACTCCGGCCGGCCGCGGTGCCCGGACACCAGTGGCCCTGGCTTCCGCTCCTCGCAGGCGTCGCCATCGTCGAGGCGCTGCAGGTCTATCCAGGCATCAACACGGCCCTGAAGTGGCCGAACGACGTTCTGGTCGGCCCGGCGAAGCTGGCTGGAATCCTGGTCGAGCGGGTCGATGGGGCGTCCGGCGCGGCCGCAGTCGTCGGCGTCGGACTGAACGTGTCGGCGGCCCCGGCCGGTGCGACGTCGCTGCTTGCCGCAGGTTTCGCCGACATATCCAAAGCCACCCTGCTGGCCACTCTGCTCGACGTCATCGGCGACAGGTACGGCGATTGGCGCGACGGAGGCGGTGACCCCCGTCCATGGTTAGCAGCCTCCTACCGTGACCGATGCGACACCCTAGGCCGCGACGTTCGGGCCGAGCTGCCCGGCCAGCCGCCAATCGTGGGCCGCGCCGTGGACATCGACCTCGCGGGTCGGCTGGTCGTGCGAACGCGCTCTGGCGACGTCGCCGTCGGCGCCGGCGAGGTCACGCACCTGCGGCTGTCGTAGCTGGAGACGGGCCGATGGAAACCGGCCGGGGAGTGGTGGGCGTAGGGCCGACGAAGTCGGCCCGGGGCGGGGACGGTGTCCGTCGGTCCGTCCACCTTAGCCGAGGCATGTCTAGGCTGGCGGGCATGGCGTTCCCGCAGCGGCTCCTCGGCGAGGGCGAGGACGTCGTGCTGCATATGCGGACGCACGCCAAGGCCCTGGTCGTCCCCGTGCTCGTGCTTTTCGCCACCGCGGCAGCGGCCGGTTTCGCGATGGGTGTCCTGCCCGACGAAGGAACCGGAGGGTCGGCCGGCCGATGGCTGCTCCTGGCGGCGGGCCTGGGCGTCGTCGGCCGTTGGTCGGTGTGGCCGTTCCTGGTGTGGCTGAGCACCACCTATACGGTCACCAGTGAGCGGCTGATCACCCGGCAGGGCGTCGTCAACCGCCGAGGTCGCGACATTCCGCTCGGCCGGATCAACGACGTCGCCTACAGCCAGGACATCCTCGATCGGATGCTGCGCTGCGGCTCGCTCAACGTGTCGGCCGCGAGCGAGCAAGGCACGATCATCCTGCGGGATGTGCCCCGGGTGCATGACGTGCAGCTGGAGATGAGTGAGCTGGTTCGCGAGGCGCATGGCTGGTCGGCACCACGGCAAGCTTCGGAGCGCACATCGGAGCCGGCCGACGACGAGCCTGCCGACCGACTGACCCGGCCGCTGCCCGGCGACCAGCCATACGACTGGCGACTCGACGATCCGGGCCGTCGGTGAGCGCCAGCCCGCAGCCCGGCGTGCGGCTGCGACCTGCTGGCGCGCCGCACGTCGCGGAGATGGTTCTCGACCGCCCCGAAGCGCTCAATGCAATCTCTACGGCGATGGCGCGCGATATCGCCGCAACGGTGGCGGCCATTGTCGCCGATGCAGGTGTGCGGGCAGTGGTGCTCTCGTCGTCGTCGGAGAAGGCGTTCTGCGTCGGCGCGGACCTCAAGGAACGCAACGCGCTCACCGACGACGAACTTCGTCGGCAACGGCCTGTTGCGCGCTCGGCCTACCGCGCCGTCCTGGACCTGCCGGTGCCCGTGCTCGCGGCTGTTCACGGATATGCGCTCGGCGGTGGCTGTGAGCTGGCTCTGGCATGCGATCTCATCGTGGCCGACGAGACGGCGGTGTTCGGACTGCCGGAAGTGTCAGTCGGTGTCATTCCCGGTGGTGGTGGGACCCAGTTGTTGGCCCGCCGAGTCGGCTGGGGGCGAGCCGCGGACCTGGTGTTCACAGCCCGCAGGATCGACGCCAGCGAGGCCCACCGGCTCGGCCTGGCGGACCGACTCGTACCGGCCGGAACCGACCGGGCCACCGCCATGGAGATCGCGACGCAGATTTCGCGCAACTCGCCCGTCGGTGTTCGCAACGCCAAGAAGGTGATGCGGTTGGGCCTGGACGTACCGTTCGCGGCCGGCTTGGAGATCGAGGATGCGGGTTGGCGGGCCACTGCGTTCAGTGGGGATAGAACCGAAGGCGTTGCAGCGTTCAACGAGAAGCGTGACCCGGACTGGCCGGGGGAGTGAGGACCGATGAGCGAGCTTCCGCAGCGGATCAGCCTGCGTGAAGTCGGCCCACGGGATGGGCTGCAGAACGAGGATCCGGTCCCGACCGACGGCAAGGTGGCACTGATCGATGCCCTGTCCCGGACCGGGGTTCGCCGCATCGAGGCGGTCTCGTTCGTCCATCCCGACGCCATCCCACAAATGGCGGATGCCACACAGGTATGGGCCCAGATCGACCGCAATCCCGATGTCCGCTACTCCGCCCTGGTGCCCAACCTGCGGGGCGCTCAGCGCGGCCTGGACGGAGGGTTCGGTGAAATCGAGGTCGTCATCTCGGCCTCGGACACGCACAACCGCCGCAACATCAACCGATCCACCGACCAGTCGCTCGCCGAGCTCCCCGCAATCGTCGACCTCGTGCATGCCTACGGCGCCACTTTGCAGGTGATCGTGGCCACGGCATGGGGCTGCCCGTACGAGGGCGACGTGCCGATCGCTCGAGTGCTGTACGTCGTCGAACGCGCTTTGTCGGCAGGCGCGGACACGATCGCGTACGGGGACACGACGGGTATGGCGACACCGACCAGGGTCACCAGCCTGGTCGAGGAGACCAGGGTGACTCAGCCAGACCTGGCGCTGGGGCTGCATTTCCACAACACCCGCGGCACCGGCCTGGCCAACGTGCTGGCAGCGCTGCAACTCGGCGTCGACGACTTCGACGCATCCGTGGGCGGCCTGGGCGGTTGTCCGTACGCCCCGGGCGCCTCGGGAAACATCGCGACGGAGGAACTGGTGCACATGCTCGAGGACATGGGCGTGGCCACCGGCGTCGACCTGGCGGCGCTGATCGACGTCGCGGCGCAGGCTGAGCGGCTCGTCGGGCACGAGCTGCCGTCGCAGGTGCTCCGGGCCGGGCCGCGGACCCGTACCGCCGCCTAGGCCGGCGCTCCGCTCGCGCCTCGCTAGCCTTTCGACCCGTGACGGGTCTCCGGGGCTGGCCGGTGGTCGGCGTGGTCGGCGGTGGTCAGCTGGCCCGGATGACCCAGCCTGCGGCGATCGCGCTCGGGGTGCAGCTCGCAGTGTTGACCGGTCGACCCGACGACGCAGCAGCACAGGTCGTCCCCTCGACGACGATCGGCGACGAGACCTCGCTCGACGACCTGCGGGCGTTCGCCAAACAATGCGACGTCGTCACCTTCGACCACGAACATGTGCCGCCGTCGCATCTGCGTGCTCTGGAAACGGCGGGTGTCGTCATCCGGCCGGGAGCCCAAGCGCTCCTCCACGCCCAGGACAAGGGCGTCATGCGGGAGCGTCTGACGGCCGAGGGCGTCCCAGTTCCGCGGCACCGGATCGTTTCCGGGCCGGGGGACGCGGCAGCGTTCGCTGCCGAACTCTCGCTGGGCTCCGAGTTGTCCGGGTCCGGTGTCGCCTTGCAGCCGGCAGGGGACTTGTCCGACCTGACAACAGCGCTCGTGCTCAAGACGACGAGAGGCGGATACGACGGCAAGGGGGTGTGGATCGCCCGATCCGTCGACGAGGCGGGCGAGCCGTTCCTCGCCCGGGTGCCGGTCCTCGCCGAAGAGCTGATCGACTTCCGCCGTGAGCTGGCCGCGGTCGTGGCCCGGACGCCGTCGGGGCAAGCCGTTGCCTACCCGGTCGTCGAATCCGTTCAACGGGACGGGATCTGCCGCGAGGTCGTGGCACCGGCGCCTGAGCTTTCGGAGCAGCTCGGGATTCCAAGCGCAACGCATGGCGCTCACCATTGCCGCCGAGCTCGATGTCGTCGGCGTTCTCGCCGTCGAGCTGTTCGAAACTCGGGACGGCCGCCTGCTGGTCAACGAGCTGGCCATGCGGCCGCACAACTCGGCGCACTGGACCATCGACGGGGCTGTCACCAGCCAGTTCGAGAATCATCTTCGCGCGGTGCTAGACCTCCCGTTGGGATCTCCGGCCGCACTGACGCCCTTCACAGTCATGGTCAACGTATTCGGCGGGAACCAAGCCGACGTCTACGCCGCGTATCGCCACCGCCTGGCCGAAGACCCCGCGCTCAAGATTCATTGGTACGGCAAGACCGTCCGGCCCGGCCGGAAGGTCGGGCATGTGACGGTCGCGGGCGAGGACGTCGATGATCTGCGTGAGCGTGCCCGGCGGGCAGCCGCCCACTTGCAGGGGGACATCGATGAGTGACCTGGTGCACACGGTCGGCGACGGCGATCCGCAGGTCGGAATCGTCATGGGCTCTGACTCCGACTGGTCGGTGATGTCCGACGCCGGTGCTGTGCTCGTGGAACTGGGAGTGCCGCACGAGGTCGGCGTGGTATCCGCACACCGAATGCCGCAGGCGATGCTCGATTACGGAAAGGCCGCGGCCGAGCGTGGTCTGCGCGTCCTCGTCGCGGGTGCCGGCGGTGCGGCACATCTGCCTGGCATGCTCGCGTCGGTCACCTCGCTCCCGGTGATCGGGGTGCCGGTGCCGCTCCAGCACCTGGACGGTTTGGACTCCCTGCTCTCCATCGCGCAGATGCCAGCTGGAGTGCCCGTTGCGACGGTCTCCGTCGGCGGAGCGCGAAACGCCGGCTTGCTGGCGGCTCGCATCCTGGCCACGTCGGACGTCGACCTCCGCGCTCGACTCGACGCCTTCCGGACCGACCTCGAGGCCACCGCCCGCCGCAAGGGCCAGGCCTTGCGCGATCGGCTCGACTGACGTCCCCAGCTGCCGCGCCGCGCCGGCCCCCTTCGGCTTCAATGATGTCCCGCCAAGAGCGGGCTTCGAGATCGTATTGCGCGGACTCGATCTCAGTCCGTGAGGACAGATTATCCACAGCGACCTCGTCGGCGCGCATCCGTCCACACCGGGGTAGGTGGCCATGGGAACCAGCAGACTCGCCGAACGCAGCATCGGCGCGTGCCGAAGTTACTTGACTGCTCTTCCCGAGGACGTCGCGCCCGAGCTGCTGCGGGCCGACCACGGGATGTTCCAGTTGGCGCAGGCGCGCGGGTCGGCGGATCTGCAATGGGCGGCTCCGCGGTTGATCGCTGCTGACCTACTCACCCGGGTTTGGCATGGCATCTATGTCTCTGCCGCGGACTACCACGAACTCGATGCCTGGGAGCGGCACATGTACGGGCGCGGGCTTTCTTTGCCTCATGCGCGACTGCGTTCCTCACCGGTTGGTCGGCTGCCGCCACGTGGAGATTGCCGATATCGGGTAGACCGCCTTTGCTTCCGTCGCCGTCGAACCGAAGATCGGCCCGAGCGGGTCGAAGGTAACGCCATACGGGCGCATCCTGGCCGGCCAACCTGCCGAAACGCCACCGTTGGCGGACCGGTTCGAGGAGGGTGGTCAGCAGAGCATGGACGGCGCTCGAGGTCGCCAGAACGTCGCCCCTGCCGGACGCCCTCGATTGTTGCCGATGCTGCCGTGCGGTCCGGCGCTGATCTGGCCGAGGCGGTGCAGGGCATGCAGCGCTGGAAAGGAGTCGGCCAGGCCGGATGGGTTGCTGATCAGCCAACCCGAATGCGGAGACGCCTTGGAAACGCTGGGCCGATTCACCTGTATCGAATTGGCCTTGCCGATGCCCGTTTGCAATGCATGGGTGGGGACGAGAGAACCGAGATTTCGGCGTCGACGGTCTTTGGCCATTTCACTGGTCGGCATTCGAGGGTGACGGAGCGATCAAATACGACAACCGGCCGGACGCATCGCGGTGATTGCTGCACAAAACGAGCGCGAGTGGTACCTGCGCCGGCTCGGTCTCGATCTTGCCCGGTTCACGTGGGAATTGGGTCGTCGGCGCCGAGCAGAGCTCGCGGCCGGTTTCAGGCCCTGCTCCGTGACAATCCGCCGAGGTCGGAGCCGATTCGCTGGTGGAAAGATGTGCCGGGCGTAGGGCCGGTGGAACCGGCTGCATGCGACTGGCCCTCGCCATACCCGGTGGCAACTGTGCTACCGGGCCGAACCGGCCGTCGTAGTGTGGCCTGCCGATCCCCACCTCGCGGCCGAGATGGCCGCCAAGACCGCGCTAGGCGCCGGGAGCGGATTATCTCGGCCGCGAGGTTACCGTGAAGGAGTGACAAATCGGGCTTAGTGGGCGGGGCCGGGGGCTTCCATGGCGGGGCAGGTGTTCATGACGACGTCCAAGCCGGCGGCGCGGGCGCGTTGGGCAGCGGCCTCGTCGATGACGCCGAGCTGGAGCCAGACGGCCTCGATGCCCAACCGATCCTTCTCGGCGATCGCGTCGTCGACCACATCGCCCACCCGGGAGCTGTTGACGAAGCAGTCGACGACCTGGACCGGCCCGGGGACGTCGGCGAGCCGGCGGTATCCCTGCTCACCGAGGGTGTCCTCACCCCGAAGGTTGACCGGAACGATGGTCATGCCGAGTCGGTCGCGCAGGTACCGCCCGATGCGGTATGCGGTGCGCTCGGTGTTGGCGGACAGCCCGACGACCGCCCAGGTTGCCGGCGTAGTCATCAGCCGCCTGATCACGTCGGGGTCCCGCCACGTCGTCACGGAAGCCCTCCACCGAGCAGCTCTCGGGCCATGACCACCCGCTGGATCTGATTGGTGCCTTCGTAGATCTGGGTGATCTTGGCATCGCGCATCATTCGCTCGGCCGGATAGTCGCGGGTGTACCCGTAGCCACCGAGCAGCTGGACGGCGTCGGTGGTGATCTGCATGGCAGTGTCCGACGCGAAGCACTTTGCGGCCGCGCCCAGGAAGGTGAGGGCCTGCTCGTCCCGCTCGCTGGCCGCGGCGGCCCGATACACGAGCTGGCGAGCGGCCTCGAGACCCATGGCCATGTCGGCGAGCATGAACTGCACCCCCTGGAACTGGGCGATGGCGGTGCCGAATTGCTGCCGATCCTTGGCATACGCCGTGGCGAGGTCCAACGCCCCTGCGGCGATGCCCACGGCCTGGGCGCCGATCGTGACCCGCGTGTGGTCGAGCGTCCGCAAGGCGATCGGCAGGCCACCGCCTGGTGTACCGATGACGCGATCGCCCGGCAGACGGCAGCCGTCGAACAATAGCTCGCGCGTGGGAGACCCTCTGATCCCCAGCTTGCGCTCCGGTGCACCCAGGGCGAAGCCGTCAT
Organism: uncultured Actinomycetota bacterium; assembly: GCA_963819885.1. GTDB lineage: Bacteria > Actinomycetota > Actinomycetes > Jiangellales > Jiangellaceae > JACVRX01. The sequence continues at coordinate 47,290 of CAWFXV010000026.1, forward strand.
CGGCGGCTTCGACCACGAACGCAGTGATCCCGCGACCGCGTTCGGCGTCGGGATCTGTCACGGCCATGACGGTGTAGTAGTCACTCACCCCGGCATTGGTGATCCACGACTTCTGGCCCGACAGGACCCAGTCGTCGCCGTCGGGCACTGCCCGCGTCCGCATGGAGACCGGATCCGAACCGGCCTCGCGCTCGGACAGGGCATACGCGAACAGGGCCTCACCACGGGCCACCGGCGGCAGATAGCGCGCCTTGATGTCGTCGGATCCCACCAGCAGCAGTGGCGTCGTACCAAGTTTGTTGACCGCAGGAATGAGCGACGACGCCGCGCACGCTCGTGCGACCTCCTCGACGACGATGCAGGTCGCGAGCGCGTCGGCGCCTGCCCCGCCGTACTCCTCCGGAATGTGCGGTGCATGAAAATCCGAAGCCCGCAGCGCATCGTAGGAAGACTGCGGGAACTGCGCTGTCTCGTCGACCTCGGCCGCGTGCGGGGCTACCTTGTCGGCGCAGACGGCTCGGACGGCGTCGCGAATGGCCTCGTGTTCCTCGCTCAACCGGTAGAGATCGAAGCCGGCGTCCATGGCGTCGATCGTATGGCGCGGGCCGGAGTGGATCGCCAGGTCTGATCCCCCAGGTACCCTCATCCGCATCCCGGCCCCGCACTTCGAGGATTCATGTGAGCACGCAGATCTCGGTGATCGGGACCGGCTACCTCGGCGCCGTTCATGCGGTGGGTATGGCCGAACTCGGGTATTCGGTCGTCGGAATCGACGTCGACGCGACCAAGGTCGCTGCGTTGCAGGAGGGGCATGCACCCTTCTACGAACCCGACCTCGACCCGTTGCTCCGCAAGCACGTCGATGGTGGACGGCTGAGGTTCTCCACGGAGATGACCGACGCGGCCCATGCCGACGTGCATTTCGTCTGCGTCAGCACCCCGCAGCGCCACGACGGCCTGGCCGCGGACCTGACATATCTCGAGGCGGCGGTTGACACGCTTGCCGCGGTCCTGCGGCGGCCCTGCCTCGTCGTCGGGAAGTCAACCGTTCCGGTCGGAACAGCGGGCCGACTCGCTGCCCGGCTCGCTGAGGTTGCGCCGGTCGGAGCTGGCGCGGAGCTGGCCTTGAACCCGGAGTTCCTGCGGGAGGGGTTCGCGATCGAGGACACCCTGCACCCGGATCGGCTGGTATTCGGCGTGCGGTCCGAGGGCGCGGAGCGGACGCTGCGGGCGATCTACGCACCGGTGATCGCGGCAGACGTCCCCGTGGTGGTCACCGACTTTCAGACCGCGGAACTGGTGAAGGCATCGGCCAACGCGTTTCTTGCCACCAAGATCTCTTTCATCAATGCCATGGCCGAGATCTGTGAGATAACCGGCGCCGACATCACCCAATTGGCCGAGGCGCTTGGGCACGACCCTCGCATCGGCCGTCGGTTCCTCAACGCCGGAGTCGGCTTCGGCGGAGGGTGCCTACCCAAGGACATCCGGGCATTCATCGCCCGCGCCGGGGAGATCGGTGCGGGCCAGTCGCTGGCGTTCCTCGCCGAGGTCGACGCGGTGAATCTGCGGCGCCGCGAACGCGTCGCGGAGATCGCCCGGCAGATGCTGGGCGGTGTCGTCGCCGGCAAGCGCGTGGCGATCCTGGGTGCGGCGTTCAAGCCCAACTCAGACGACGTGCGCGACTCCCCGGCCTTGACCGTTGCTGGCCGGCTGCATCTGCAAGGGGCTCACATCACCGTGCACGATCCCAAGGCCATCGACAACGCTCGCCGGCTGTTTCCGACGTTGGGCTACGCGGAGACCGCGATCGCAGCCTGCCGCGATGCCGACCTGGTGTTGCACCTCACCGAATGGCCGGAGTATCGCGAGATCGACCCCGAGGTGCTCGGCGCGGTCGTCGCGTCGAGAAATGTCGTCGACGGCCGCAACCGCCTCGATCCGACGGCCTGGCGTACTGCCGGGTGGACCTACCAGGGCCTGGGCCGGCCCTAGCCAGACCCCGCCTCGACCACGGCTCGTGGAACCTCCGTGCCGTTCTGCAGGGCGGCCCAGAGCTGACCGGCCTGCTCGTCGTCCCAATCGACGGTGTTTCCGACCCGGCCGAGGGGCACCGTCAAGGTGTCGCCCGCCCCGGACGTAACCCGGCGCATGCCCAAGGCGAACCGAGCCAGGTCGATCGGACCGGTCTGCTCGTCGATGACCAACGCGTCGCCGCCGGCCAGAGCGGTGCGGGTAAGGGTCACGGGGTTGATCAGGGTCGCCGGCGACAGTGCGGTGCCGGCGATGGAGCCGATCAGCTCCCGCTGTCGCTGCACCCGGCCGAGATCTGCGGTTGCATCGAGTTCACGCGCTCGCGCATACCCCAGGGCGTTCACCCCGTCCAGCATCTGGCAGCCGGCGGGCAGGTCGATATGGGCCTTGTCGTCCTGAGCCGGCTCGGGTAGGCACATCTCGACCCCGCCGAGCGCGTCGACGACCGAGGCGAACCCGCCGAACCCGATCTCGACATAGTCGTCGATCGCGACGCCGGTCTCGTTCTCCAGCGTCTGGACGAGAAGCGGCGCGCCGCCGAAGGCGAACGCGGCGTTGACCCGTTCCTCGCCGTGGCCGGGAATGTCGACGACCGAGTCGCGGGGCACGCTGATGAGGGCGGGGCGACCAGTGGTGGGCACGTGCAACAGCATGATCGTGTCCGTGCGCTGCCCCTCCGCGGAACCGGTACCCAGCTCGGCTCGCTCCTCCGCGCTGAGGTCTTCCCGACTGTCCGATCCGACCAGCAGGTACACCCGGCCTGCGGACACTGCCGCGCCATGATCGGCGGGGATGGCGGCGACCTTGTCGATTCTCGACCACGCGATGACCCCAAGCACGACCAACGCCGCGAGGAGGACGACGAAGATTCCCCCGATCCAGCGGGCAACGCGGGCGGCGCCGCTCCGTCGTGCCGCCGGCGGACGACCGCGGGGTGGGGCCGGCTGGCGAGCGACCCGGGTCGGATTCGGCGACGGGGATCCGGCCGGCTTCCCGGGCGCCTGCACTGATGGAGCCTTCTCCTGTTCGACCGGGCTGCGGGCCAACCCGTCGCGGTAGGACACGCCCGGAACCCGGCCGGCGGTGTAGCTCGTCACGTTGGGTGGTCCGGCCGGCGCCGGATTGGGCGGGTTTTGCACACTCACCTTCGAAACGGTACCCGGAGCACGTTCGGTGCCCAACGTGGCCGATTACCGTACGGTCCTGGTGTGCTGGACAGCTTGCCGGGACGCCCGACGTCGGCCGCCGAGACGACGCTGTCGCGGATCATGACCACGCTCGACACCAACCTGCTCGGTACCGTGCACGGCGGCGTGATCATGAAGTTGGTCGACGACGTCGCCGGCGCCGTAGCACAGCGGCATTCCGGCGGGCCCGCGGTCACGGCGTCGATGGACGAGATGGCCTTCTTGGAGCCCGTACACGTCGGTGATCTCGTGCACGCCCAGGGCCGGGTCAACTGGACGGGCCGTACCTCACTGGAAGTCGGCGTCAGGGTCGTCGCCGAGCCGTGGAACGAGGTCCGGGCCGCCAAGCGGGTCGCTACCGCCTATCTGGTCTTCGTCGGCCTCGACCCCAACGGAGAGCCGCGACAGGTACCGCCGGTGCTGCCCGAGACCGAAGAAGACCGGCGTCGATTCGCTGAGGCCGAGATACGCCGGACCCACCGGCTGGCTCGCCGCGCTGCGATCTTGAAGTCCCGCGGGGAGGACGCCCGCTGACTCGCTGCCGCGACATGTAGTCGCACTCGGCGCGCCGCGACGGCGGCCGCGAGCCGGACCGCGATACTGGCGACGCTGTGCCCGTTTCGAGGTCGACCTGACGACTGGGGGCCCCGATGGTCACGACCGCGCCGCCTGGCAACCGGGCGCCTCGGTCGAGTGCACCACGGATCCGATCGGTCCGCGAACAGCGGGCCGAGTCCCTGCGTTTTCGGCGAGCGCTCACCTTGGTCACCCTCTCCGCGATCGCACCTGGAAGCGCACAGTGGATGGCCGGCAACCGACGCCTCGGCACGATCATGTTGCGGTTGTGGGTCGGGATGGTCGTCGTTGGCGGGCTGGTGCTGTGGCTGGTTCCCCTCGACCAGCTCGCCCGCCTCGCCGTCCGGCCCTGGTTGTTGAACCTGTTCACGCTGCTGGCGTTTGCAGTTGCGCTGGGGTGGACGGCGGCGCTCGTCGACGCCTGGCGGCTGGGGAATCCGCCGAGGTTGGATCGCCGGCATCGGTTGATGTTGGTCGGCGCGACGTTGGCGCTGATCGCGGTGGTTTCGACGCCGCTGGTGGTTGCCGCCCGTTACGCGGCCGCCACCCGTGACGCGGTAGTCAAGCTGTTTCCCACCGGGGAAGCGGCCGCGGCCAGCGATGGCCGGCTCAACGTCCTCCTGCTGGGAGCCGATGCCGCCGAGGGGCGCGAAGGGGTCCGACCGGACAGCGTGAACGTGGTGTCGATCGACGTCCGGTCCGGCCGTCCGGTCTTGATCAGCCTGCCCCGAAACCTGGAGCAGGCCCGATTCGCCGAAGACAGTGCCGCCGCGGCCGAGTTCCCGGCCGGGTTCTCCGGGCCGGGGGATCGCGCCGAGTGGCTGCTCAATGCGACCTGGACCTATGGCGAAGCGCATCCGGACCTGTTCCCGGGGTCGGCCGGACCAGGCGTGACCGCCGTCAAACAAGCCGTCGAGGGCACGCTCGGACTGCCGGTGCACTACTACGTGGTCATCGATCTCGCCGGCTTCCGCGATCTGGTCGACGCGCTCGGAGGAGTGACGATCCGGATCACCGAACCGGTACCGATCGGTCAATCCGGCCGAGTCCTGACCCCCGGCCTGCACCGGCTCGACGGTTACGAAACCCTGTGGTACGCGCGGTCTCGTAGCGATTCGTCCGACTACGGGCGGATGAGTCGGCAACGCTGCGTGCTGGGAGCGATGCTGCATGAGGCCGACCCGGCGACGGTCCTGCGCAACTTCACCGACCTCGCGGCCGCCTCGACATCGGTCGTCCGGACCGACATCCCGCAGGAGCAACTCCCTGAGCTGATCGAGCTTGCGGTGCAGGCGAAGGACCTGCCCATTGCGTCGTTGCAGCTGGTACCGCCGCTGGTGACCCCAGCGGACCCGGACTTCGAGGTGATCAGGGACAACGTGGAACGTGCGCTGGAGGCGACGACCAGCGGGGCGCAACCGAGCGCAGCAGGGACCGAGGCCGCTGCGCCGACAGCCGCACCTGCGTCAGGCGAAGACGCCGAGCAGACCGACAGCGCCGAATCCGAACAGAGTGCCGCCGCGACCACTGACCAACCGACGGTCGACCTGTCCGCCGTCTGCGCGTACGAGTAAATCGCTGCGGCGGGTATGGTGCTCGCCGTCATGGAGTCGACCCGCTCATCCGACTGGCCGCCGGTTTCGGTGATCATGCCGGTCCTCGACGAGGAACGGCACCTGGTCGAAGCCGTGACCGGTGTCCTGGACCAGGACTATGGCGGAGAACTGGAGTTGGTCCTGGCCCTCGGGCCCTCCAGGGACCGCACGAGTGAGATTGCAGCGCAGCTGGCGCAGGGCGACCCGCGAATCCGCCTCGTCGGCAACCCGATCGGCAGGACCCCGAACGGTCTCAACGCCGCGATCGCCGCTGCCCGGCACCAGATCATCGCCCGGGTCGACGGTCACGGGGTGCTGTCACCCGGATACCTCCGGCGAGCCGTCGAGGCACTTCAGTCGACGGGCGCCGCCAATGTCGGCGGAATCATGCGGGCCGAGGGGCAAACGGACTTCGAACGTGCGGTGGCGCGGGCGATGACTTCGCCATTCGGCATCGGCCGGGCCCGCTTCCACCTCGGCGGCGAAGCCGGCCCGGTCGACACGGTCTACCTCGGAATCTTCCGCCGAGAGGTGATCGAACGCCTCGGCGGTTACGACGAGCATTTCGCGCGGGCACAGGACTGGGAACTCAACCACCGAATCCGTGCCGCTGGCGAGACGGTGTGGTTCACGCCCGATCTGGAGGTGACCTACCGCCCTCGCGGCAGTCTGGGCGCACTGGGTAGACAGTTCTTCCGGAGCGGAGAATGGCGCCGCGAGGTGGTCCGCAGGTACCCCGGAACCGCCAGCCTTCGGTACCTCGCGAGCCCGGTAGCGACCGTCGCGCTCGCCGTCGGTACCGCGGCGGGTCTCGGGTCGGTGCTGGGCGGCCCGCCGTGGCTGGCGGTCGGTTGGCTGATCCCGAGTGCCTACGTCGGCGGCGTGCTCGTCGCTGGACTGGCGGCTGGCCGCGGGCTTCCGTGGCGCTCCCGGCTGTGGCTGCCGGTGGTGTTGGCCACGATGCACACGACGTGGGGCACCGGCTTCCTGGTCGGTCATCGCCACGCTGCTCGCGACCGCCGAGATCTGGTCGCGACCGCCGAATGGTCCTGACGTGCGCGTTCTCATGCTCGCTCAGTCACCGCTGGCGGGTGACACCCGGATCATTCGCGAGGCGGCCACGTTGGCTGCGGCAGGCCATGAGATCCACATCGTCGGGCGTGACATGCCCGCCGATTTCCTGCCGCCACCAGAGGTGACGGTCTCCTCCACCCGGCCCGCTCACGGACTGCGGCCGTCGCCGCGGGGTGTTCGAGACCCGCTTCCCGTCCGGGCGGCGCGCTGGCTGCTCCTGCCCGAGCATCGCCGCCTGGTGGAGCGCGCGTGGGTCGACGAGGCCAAGGCACTGGCGCGAGACGGCCCGAGACCGTCGGTCGTCCATGCCCACGACTTCAATACGTTGGCGCTCGGGGCGGAGTTGGCCGGGATCGCGAACGCGAAACTCGTGTACGACGCGCACGAGTTCTGGAGCGGCCGCCCACGGATCGGTCGGCCGACCCCGGTCCGCATCCAGCGCGAACGGAGACTGGAGCAAAAACTCGGGCGGCAAGCGGCCGCCGTGCTGACGGTGGGCGAAGGCATTGCCGAAGCTCTGCGGCGGCGATACCGATGGCGGCACGTGCACGTCGTCCGGAACACCTTCGAACCACGTCCGCAGAACGGCCTGCCAGCCACCGAACCGGTCGGGGCGGTCTATGCCGGCCGGCTCGCCCCGTATCGGGAACTCGAGGTGATCGCGGCCGCGAGCGGCAAGCTGGGCCTCGCGGTGTCCCTGGTTGGCCCCGCAGATCCCGCCTGGCTGGCCCAGTTCGACCCCGGGGAGGCCGACATCTTGCCGCCGACGTCGCTCGACGGCGTGGACCGCCTGCTCGCCGACGCCGGGCTGGCCCTGGTGACGCACTCGGACCGGTGGCTCAATCACCGCCTGGCGCTGCCGAACAAGCTCTTTCACGCCGTCCGAGTCGGCGTTCCGGTCGTCGCCACCGACGTCGGTGAGCTGGCGAAGACGGTTCGCGAGCACCGGGTCGGCACCCTCTACCGGCCCGGTGATGCTCGAGATCTGGTCCGAGCCGTGCACGACGCCAGAAGAGAGTACGCATCACTACGCGCTGCCGTCACCGCCGCCACGCCGGCGCTGACCTGGCCACACGACGAGGCAGTGCTTCTCGACGTCTACGCTGGTCTGCAGGACTGAGGTGCGGCGAGACCGGCTGGCGACGACGGGTCAACTATCCTGGTCCGGCTCGCCGCGCTCTGCCGCCGCGGCCACACCCATCGACCACTCCAAGGAGCTGGACACCGCATGACGCACGTAACGGCGGAAGACTCGGAGTTCGAGTCCGACTTCCACGTCTACGAGCCGCATCGGGTGGGGTTGCCCAAACTCCGGCCGTACATCACCGAGCTGTGGCGGCGGCGCGAGTTCGCCGCGGAGTTGTCCCGCTCGGGGATGCGGGCAGCACACAGCAACACGTTCTTCGGCCGGCTCTGGCTGGTACTCAACCCGCTGTTGCTCGCCGCGGTCTACTACGTGCTCGTCGCGATCCTGGCCGGCCGCACCGGCTTCGACTACTTCGTCCACCTGCTCGCGGGGTTGTTCGCTTTCTATTTCATCTCCGGTTGCATCACGACCGGAGCCGCATCCATCACCGGCGGCGGCCGGCTGGTGATGAACATGGCCTTCCCACGGTTGTTGATGCCGTATTCAGCGGTTCGGACGGCGTTCTTCCGGTTCCTCCCGACGATGGCCGTCTACTTCGTCTTCCACATCATCGGCGGCCTGCCCTGGTCGCCGAACATGCTGCTGGCGCTCGTCTTCCTCGCCTTCATGATCGTCTTCGGGCTGGGGGCCGCGGCGATCTTCGCCACCGTGCAGGTGTACTTTCGAGACGCCGCGAGCTTCTTGCCGTACTTCATCCGCATTTGGCTCTACCTCTCGCCGGTGTTGTGGTACCCGGAAGAAGCCCCTGCAGCTCTCAAACCATTCTTGATCTTGAACCCGCTGTACGGGCTGCTGGGCGGCTGGACCGACCTGCTGGTCCGCGGCCACATGCCGCAGCCGGCGATCTGGATATCGGCCGCGGTCTGGTCGTTCGTGGTCTTCATCGCCGGTTCGCTGTTCTTCATGTCCAGGGAGCGTGAGTTCGCTGTCCGTATCTGAGTCGACGCGGGCGCCGGCGGCCGGCACTGCGTTGCCGGCGGTCAGCGTCCAGGACGTCTCGGTCACCTACCGGACCACCTTCGAGCGGGTGCCGACCTTCAAAGGCGCGCTGGTCCGGTTCGGTCGCGGCGAACGTGCCATCCGGGAGATCGAGGCGGTCAAGGACGTCTCGTTCGATGTGCCACGGGGTCAGGCGATGGGGATCATCGGTGCCAACGGCGCCGGGAAGTCGACGCTGATGCGGACCCTCGCCGGAATCCTTCCCCCGACCCGGGGGCGCATCGAAGTCCGTGGCCGAATCAGCGCCTTGCTGGCGTTGGGCGTCGGCTTCAACGCTGCCCTGTCCGGGCGGGAGAACGTCATCCTCGGCGGTTTGGCGTCCGGCCTCAGCCGCAAAGAAGTGCTCGAGCGAGCCGACGAAGTCGCCGAGTTCGCCGAGCTCGGGGACTTCATGGACATGCCGATGCGCACGTATTCGTCGGGCATGTATTCCCGGCTGGCGTTCTCGGTGTCGGTACACATGAAACCGGACATCTTGCTCATCGACGAGGCGTTGTCCGCCGGCGATGCGGCGTTCAAGAGCAAAGCATCGACAAAGATGCACGACCTGATGTCATCCGCGCGGGCCATGTTCCTCGTCAGCCATTCGCTCGGCAGCGTCAAGGATTTGTGTGACCGGGTCATCTGGATGCACAAGGGCAAGCTGATGCTCGACGGTTCGCCTGACGACGTGATCAAGGCGTACACGAAGTTCGTCCAGGTTGGTGAGGATGCTTTCACCTTCGAGGACCTCTAACGCCCGACTGCGGGCACGGGCCTGCGACCTCAGTGTGATCACGTCCGGCCATGACGTGGCTGACGCCCGCCTGCACCGGATCGTGGCTGCCGCCGTCCGGGCCGGGTTGTCGGTCGAGGTGCTGGCGATCGGGGATGCTCGCGGCGGCCCGGCCAACGCGGCTGTGCGAACCTGGCCACGCAGCGGGCTGCTCACGCGTGCGTCGCGGGCACTGACAATGCCGTGGCGCGCCCGTGGCGAGGTGTTGTTGACACTCGACCCAGACGCGGCTGTCGGAGCGGTGGCCGCCAGCGTCGTCCGGCGGCGCCTGCGCGTCGTTGACGTGCACGAGGACTATGCAGCGCTTCTCCAAGACCGCGCATGGGCCAGTGGGTGGCGGCGTCGGCTTGCGGCCAGCCTTGTCCGACTGGCCATGATCGCCGGCGAGCGGGCAGATCTGACCGTCGTCGCGGATGAGCATCTGCCGCCGCCGTCGGACCGATGCCGTAAGCGGCTGGTCGTGCGCAATCTGCCGGATCTCTCCGTGGTCGGCATCGCGGGCACAACCGAGAATGCCGGATCGCTCCGGGCCGTCTATGTCGGCGATGTGCGTCGCTCACGGGGCTTGGAGACGATGATCGAGGCCGTTGCGGGTGCAGAATCGTGGGTGCTCGACATCGTCGGTCCTGTCGACCGTGACGACGCGGCATGGCTCGAGAGCCGGATGCTGCGTGCTGATGTCGCCGGGCGTGTTCGGCTGCACGGCCGACAGCCGCCCGAGTCGGCATGGCGCATCGCCAGCGGCGCTGCTGTGGGACTGGCCCTCCTCGAGGACACCCCAGCGTTTCGCGCTGCGCTGCCGACGAAGGTGTACGAGTACCTCGCGGCGGGGATGGCGGTGCTGGCGACCCCGCTACCCCGCGTCGAACGGCTGCTGGCCGAAGCGCGCGCAGGCGAAGTAGTACGAAACGCCGCCGAGGCTGCCCGGTTTCTCCGGCACTGGGCCGGGCCCGGAAGGGCAGATCTGGAGCACCTGCGCGCGGCCGCTCGAGGGTGGCGGCGCACCCTGGAGTCGTCGGAGTCGCCCTACGACGAACTTGCCGGGGAGCTTCTGACAATGTGTAGGAACGTCGGCCGCGTCGGCGAGAGCCAGCGCTGAGGCGGCGTTACGATGCGAGTTCGACGCGCCGCGCGGCAGCCACCCGGATCGAAATGGAGCTTGATGTCGACGAAATTGGCTGCGCGGGTCAAACGTCGGACGGTGAACACGGCTCGTGGACTCAGCCGTCCGCTGATCGTCCATCGCGACAGCCTCCCGGTGCCCGTGCGGTCCGCGCTTCGGCGCGCTCACCGTGCTCTGCCAGTGAGAATCCGACGCGCTCTCCAGTACCCACCGGTCGCGCCGGTGATCGGAGAAGAACTGCCGCCGCGGCCACCGGTGAGACAGGCGAAGGTGCGGCTGCTCGTCGGTCCGGCGAACTTCGCCGGCCAGGGCTGGCAATGGGCCCGTGCTGCCGAACGGCATCTTCCCGATGTCGCAGCCGAGGCGTTCGCCTTCGTCAAGGGTTCACTCGACTTTCCGGTCGACTACGGCGTTCCCGTCGCGATGTACGCCAACTCGCCCCGGTGGCAGCAGGACCAGGAGCGACACGTCTTGACGTCGTACACCCACGTACTGGTGGAGGCAGAGCGGCCGGTGCTGGGCACCCGGTACGGATCGACGTGCGACGGCGAGCTCAAGGTGCTGCTCAAGGGTGGCCTGAACGTGGGCTTCATTGCGCACGGCTCGGATGTCAGAATCCCCAGCCGGCACGTCCGGGAGAACGAGTGGTCCCCGTTTGTCGACACCAGTTGGGAAGTGGTTCCCGTTCTCGAGCGGAACGCCACTCGCAACGTCGAGATCATGGCCGATTACGACGGCCATCTGTTCGTGTCGACGCCTGACCTGCTCGAGTATGTGCAACGCTCGGTGTGGTGCCCGGTGATCGTCGACCCGGGGGTTTGGGCAACGAGCTCTCCGCCGATGCAACGCCGGGTGCCGCTCGCGGTGCACGCGCCGAGCAACGAGCGCATCAAGGGATCGGACCTGATCGACCCGGTGCTCCAGCAACTGGCCGATCGCGGCCTGATCGAGTACCGGCGAATTCGAGGTGTGCAGCCGGAGCAGATGCCGGCTGTCTATCGCGAGGCAGACATCGTGCTCGACCAGTTCAGGATCGGCAGTTACGGAGTCGCCGCCTGCGAGGCGATGGCGGCCGGCCGAGTCGTCCTCGGCCACGTCACGCCAGCGGTCAGGCAGACCATTCTGGACCTCGCCGGCATGCCCCTGCCGATCGTGGAGGCCACGCCGTCCTCCCTCGAGGACGTCATGCTCGGTCTTCTCGACGACCGATCGAGGTCGATCGCAGCAGGAGCCGCCGGACCAGCCTTCGTCCGCGAGATCCACGATGGACGTAGGTCGGCCACGGCGCTGTCGGAATTCTTGTTGGGCGAGGCCACGTGACTGACGTACTCGACGAGTTCGATCTGGCCGACGAGGTCGACAACGCGTCCGACGTCCCGCACGTCGTGATGATGGCGGGCAACAACTTCCTGGTCGACACCCGCGCGTTGAAGTCAGCGGTGTCTGTCGCTCGATGGAAACTTCGGGTCACGGCCATCGGTCTGGCTGAGCGCGGCATCAGAGGAGAGCGGCAGATCGGCGACGTGCGGCTGCTTTCCCCAGCTATCCCGCCCCGTGCCTTGGTGACCGGCCTGCACTATCGCCTCAGCGCGCTGCGTCCGTGGTTCACCAGCCAGGCTGAGTACAAACGCGCGCTCGGCCGGTGGGAGTACGGCACCAGGGAGCTCCGCGGAGATCGCGGCCGCGATGCCCGCATGCGAATGCGCAACGGCGCTCCGCCGCCGTCTCAGGTGGGTTCCCGACTGGGTCGAGCTGCCCGGTGGCGGTTGCTCCGACTGCGGCGGGTTGTTCTCGCCGTTCGAGCCGCTCCACTTCGGCGAGCCCGCCGTGGTCGGAACGAGGGAATCGGCTCCGGGCGGCAATTGCTCCTGACGACCTACCGCCGTCTCTCGCTGGCACGATGGCGTCGAATACTTCCGGAGATCATCGACCAGGATCTGGTGATCGGGCGGATGCTCGACCGGCTCCGCCCGGACATCATTCACGTTCATGACGTGTTCATGCTCGGTATCGCCGCCCGGGCGGCGCACCGGTTCGCGCTGGAGGGCCGGGACGTCAAGGTCATCTACGACGCACACGAATACCTCCCGGGGATCGCGGTGATCGCCCCCCGCCGGATCGCCGCCTACTGCGACCTGGAGAAGGAGTTCATTCAGGATGCGGACCGGGTGGTCACCGTGTCCGAGCCGCTGGCGCAGTGGCTGCAGCGCGACCACGGGTTGGATCGGCTGCCGGATGTCGTCCTGAATGCTCCCGTCGAGGTGCCGACGGACACGGTGACGAGCACTGTCCGCGAATTGGCCGACCTGCCACCGGAGGCGCCGCTTCTCGTCTACGTGGGCGGCGTCAACCGTGCCCGGGGCATCAACACGGTCGTTCGTGCCTTGCCGGCCCTGCCTGGCGTCCACGTCGTGGTGGTCGCTCGTGGCAACTCCGTGACCCGGGAGCTCCAACAACTCGCCGAGCGGCTCGGCGTCGGCGACCGGTTTCATCTCGCACCGTATGTGGATCCTGAGCTGGTGCCGAGCTACATCCGGGGGGCGACGGTCGGGATCAGCCCGCTGCTCCGCGCTCCGAACCACGACATCGCCGTCACGAACAAGTTCTGTGAGTACATCGCCGCGGGATTGCCGATCGTGACCAGCGACACCCCGGCTCAGGCTGAGCTGGTTCGTGACCTCGACCTCGGAGCCGTGCATGTCGCGGGAGACGTCGACGACTGTGCCAGAGCGATCCGAGCAGTTCTGGCGGACCGTGAGCGGCTTGCGCGCCGCATCAGCTCCGACGCCGAACTCCGCCACCGGTTCTCCTGGGCCGCCCAGGCCGAGACGCTGCGAACGGTCTATGACGAGCTGTTGGGAAAGCTGCCCGAGCAGGCGTGGGCATCGGATGCCACCAGGGTGGACCGGCTGGTCACCAACGGAGGGGAAGAAGATGCCTGATGTGAGCACTCGCATCCTGCCGACGGCGGACGTCGACGATCGCGCTTCGATCGGGGCCGGGTCGGCGGTGTGGCATCTCGCTCAGGTGCGCGAGAACGCGACGCTCGGGAAGAACTGTGTCATCGGCCGCGGCGCATACATCGGGACCGGCGTGCGCGTCGGCGACAACTGCAAGATCCAGAACTACGCGCTGGTCTACGAGCCGGCCGTGCTCGAAGACGGCGTGTTCGTCGGTCCGGCCGTCGTGCTGACCAACGACACCTTTCCACGGTCGGTGACGCCGACCGGAGAGCTCAAGCGAGGCGACGATTGGCACGCCGTCGGTGTCACGCTCCGAGAGGGCAGCTCCGTCGGGGCACGAGCGGTCTGCGTCGCGCCCGTCACAGTGGGACGCTGGGCGACGGTGGCCGCTGGCGCAGTCGTCACCCGAGACGTGCCAGACTTCGCCCTGGTCGCGGGCGTGCCAGCTCGGCAGATCAAGTGGGTTGGCCGAGCGGGGGTTCCCCTGGTGCGGCTCTCGGGCAACCGTTGGCGTTGTCCGGAGACCGACGAGGAGTACGTCGAGGAAGCCGGGCGCCTCACCCCACTGACGAACACCGCAGAGCCGGAAGAGGAGAACGTATGAGACCCGGGACAATCCCGGCCGCCCAACCGATCATCGGCGACGAAGAACGATCGGCGGTCGACCGGGTCCTGCGCAGCGGCATGGTCGCGCAGGGCCCGGAGGTGGCGGCGTTCGAGCAGGAGTTCGCCGACACTCTGGTTGCGGGCCGGGTCACCGTCGCCGTCAACTCTGGCACGGCCGGTCTGCACCTGGGGCTGCTCGCTGCTGGTATCGGCGCAGGCGACGAGGTGATCGTCCCTTCGTTCACGTTCGCGGCGACGGCGAACTCAGTCGCGCTGGCCGGAGCCACGCCGGTCTTCGCCGACATCGAAGGCGACTACTTCGGTCTGGACCCGGCCGCAGTCGAATCGGTCGTCACCGCGAAGACGGCCGCCATCATGCCCGTTCATCTCTACGGGCACCCAGCGGACCTCACCGGGCTCACGACGATCGCGCAACGGCACGGGCTGCAGCTGTTCGAGGACGCTGCCCAGGCCCATGGCGCCACCTGGCATGGCGCGCCGGTCGGATCATTCGGCGCGTTCGCGATGTTCAGCCTGTATCCGACGAAGAACATGACCTCGGTCGAAGGCGGCATGGTCTCGTGTGCGTCGGAGGAGATCGCTCGGCGACTGCGGCTGCTGCGTAACCAAGGCATGCAGCGGCGGTACGAGAACGAGATCGTGGGATTCAACGCCCGGATGACCGACGTGCACGCCGCCATCGGACGAGTCCAGCTCGCCCGGCTACCGGGCTGGACGGACCGGCGCCAGGCCAACGCACGTTTCCTCGACCAGCATCTCGAGGGCGTCACAGTTCCGCTGGTCGCCGAGCACGCAACCCACGTCTATCACCAGTACACGATCCGCGTGAGTGACGACCGTGACGGGTTTGCGAAGGCGCTCCAGGAAGAACACGGTGTCGGCACCGGGGTGTACTACCCGATCCCGAACCATCGACTGCCGTCGTTCGCGCTGGCCCTAGATCTGCCGCAGACCGAGCAGGCAGCGCGCGAGGTACTGTCCTTGCCCGTGCACCCCTCGCTGTCGGACGACGACCTGGACCGCATCGTCACGGCGGTGAACACCGTGGCGAAGGCGGGAGCCTGATGACAACGCTGCGGGCCGGGCTGATCGGTCTCGGCATGATGGGCCGCCACCACGCCCGGGTGCTGCGCTCACTGGATGGCGTCGAGCTCGTGGCCGTCGCCGATCCGGGAGGAGATCCCCACGGCGTAGCCGGCGGCTTCGAGGTACGGCCCGACGTCGAAGCGCTGATCAAGGCCGGAATCGACTATTGCACCGTCGCCGCGCCGACCGCACACCACGAACAGATCGGCCTGACCCTTGCCGACGCCGGGGTTCATGCCATGATCGAGAAGCCGCTCGCCCAGGACATCCTGGCCGCACGCCGGCTCGAGGAGGCCTTCAGACGGGCGGGGCTGATCGGCGCTGTCGGGCATATCGAGCGGTACAACCCAGCCTTACAGAGTCTGCGGGACCGGCTCGAGGCCGGCGAGCTCGGCGAGGTCTACCAGATCATCACCCGTCGGCAGGGCCCGTTCCCGGCCCGGATTGCCGACGTCGGCGTGGTCAAGGACCTCGCCACCCACGACATCGATCTCACCGCATGGGTCGCCCAGCAGCCCTACGCATCGGTGGCGGCCCGGACGGCCAACAAGAGCGGCCGGGAGCACGAAGACCTCGTGGCAGTCACGGGGCAGCTCGTCGACGGTACTGTGACCAGCCACTTGGTCAACTGGCTGTCGCCGATGAAGGAGCGGATCACCGTGGTCACAGGCGACCGGGGCACCTTCGTCGCCGACACGCTGCACGCCGATCTGACCTTCCACGCCAACGGGGTCGTCCCCACCGAGTGGGACGACATCGCCCAGTTCCGCGGTGTGACCGAGGGTGACATGATCCGTTACGCGATATCGAAGCCAGAACCATTACGCACCGAGCACGAGGTGTTCCGCGATGCGCTTCTCGGCAAGGACACTGACATCGTGACGATGGAGCAGGGTCTGGCCACGGTCGCCGTGGCCGAGGCCGTGATCGAATCGGCCAGATCCGGCCGAACCGTCGATATCCCGCATTGACTGGACGAACAGGTGGCGGTCAGCACGCCTGAGCGGGGGCCGGCTGCGAAGTTCTGGGACGAGCGTCATCGGCGCGTCGACGACGTCCGCTCGGGCGGTCACGTGGGCTACGACGCCGGGTCGAACGAAATCCTCTACGCGGTCCGGCTCGGACGGCTGGTGGAGATCATCGGCGATCTCACCGAGGGCGCCGCTCCCCTGCGCGTACTCGATGCGGGATGCGGCAAGGGCTGGTTCGCCCGGGCCATGGGCCGGTTTGGCCACCGAGTCGACGGTATCGACGTCAGCGACCACGCGATCGAGCGGTGCCGACGGCTGAAGGGGCCGCTCGAGCGATACGAGGTCTCGGCGCTGGACACGTGGCGTCCGCCGTACCTGTACGACGTGGTCTACAGCGTGGACGTCTTGTTCCACATCATGGACGACGAGCTCTGGCGGGCCAGCGTGGTCAACCTCGGCTCGGTGCTGAGGCTGGGTGGGCAGCTCGTCATCGCCGAGCACGACAGCGAGACCGACCGGACTTGGTCGGACTATCAGCGGACCAGGGCGTTGTCCCGGTATCGCGCCCTGCTGGAACCACGGGGGATGCGCTATGAACGTTTTGTGCCCAACCGGTTCCGCGGCGGGCCGGTCGGATTCCTGGTGATGACGAAGGTGTGCTGATGAGGCTGCCGCAGTTCCTCCACGAAATCGTCTTCGCGACTGCCGTCCTCGATGCGACCGAACGTCGATGGGATTGGCCAGACGACTTGCAGGTCCGGGCCGGACAGCCCGACATGGCGAAGGCCGAGGAGGCCGTCCTGATGGTGGTCGATCTCGACCCGGACCGGGCCGCGGACGAAGCGCAGCGACTCCGAGGGGTTCCCTTGGACGCGACCGTGGTGATCCTGGTCGCGCCCTCGCCGGAGCAGGTCCCCGTCGGCACGCTGGTCGATATTCTGGTCGCTGGAGGCGTTCAGGCACTGCACGCGTTGCCGGTGACCGAGGACGATCTCGGTACCGTGATCGCAGGTCGGCGCAGCCTCGGCGAAGCCGCCTCCATCGCGCCGTATCTGGATCCGCGCCGAGAGCTCCATGTCACGCCCGGCGCGGCCCTGTTGCGGATCATGGCCGAGCGCGTCCTGGAAGGGGCTGGCTGGCGGGCACTGGAAGTAGCCGTAGGCCGGGAACGGCAGGCGAAGTTGGCGGCGGATCGCGAGCGCGACGAGGCCCGGGCCGCTGCGGCGGCGGCGCGGCAGCAACTGTCCAACCTGCGGGCGATCCACGAGCGGCAGACCGCTGATCTCAAGGCAAAGTTGGCTGCGGCCGATGCGCGGGTCCAGCGAATCCTGGCGAGCACCCCGTACCGGCTGGCGCGGGCGGTCAGGTCCCCGGCTCGTCTGTTGAAGGCACGTTCTCCAGGACCACTCCCCATGGCGGCAAGCGCTCGGCTGCCAACACGAACGGGAGTGACAGAGCATCGGGCGATGCCTGACCGCATCTCAGAAGACGCTCGGGTGACCTTGGGTGCGGCCGTCGCCGATCGGCAGATCCTCGACGGAGGGACCATTCCACCCACTGCGGCGGACACGGTACCGATCTACGGCACATGATCCGCCGACCATGCAGCGGCCAGAAGGTAACCTGTCCGCCGTTGTCATTCGCCATCCGCCGTTGCGGGGTCCTTCGTGAGAATCAGCGTCGTTGCGTTGGGCAAGATCGGCCTGCCGCTGGCTGTCCAGTTCGCCGGCAAGGGCCATGACGTCGTCGGCGTGGACGTCAATCCCGACCTGGTCGACCTGGTGAACCGGGGAGTCGAACCGTTCCCTGGCGAGGCCGACCTGGCCGGCAGGCTCTCTGCCGCGGTCTCCGCCGGCCGGCTGCGCGCGACGACCGACTATGCCGACGCGATCCCGGGCAGCGACGTCGTGGTGGTCGTCGTGCCACTGTTCGTCCACGACGACAGCTGGGAGCCTGACTTCGGCTGGATGGACTCCGCCACCGGTGAAATCGCGGCCAACCTCAGTGCCGGCGCCTTGGTGTCCTACGAGACGACGCTCCCGGTCGGCACCACCAGGAACCGGTGGAAACCGATGCTGGAGGAGGGCTCCGGCCTGGTCGAAGGTGAGGACTTGCACGTGGTGTTCTCACCTGAGCGGGTGCTGACCGGCCGGATCTTCGCAGACCTCCGTGCGTACCCGAAGTTGATCGGTGCCCTGTCGGAGGCGGGTGCGCGGCGGGCGGCCAGCTTCTACCGCGCCGTGCTCGACTTCGACGAGCGGCCGGACCTACCCCGACCGAACGGTGTGTGGGACCTGGGCAGCGCCGAGGCAGCCGAGATGGCGAAGCTGGCCGAGACGACATACCGCGACGTCAACATCGGCCTGGCCAACCAGTTCGCCCGGTTCGCCACCGGACGCGGCATCGACGTCTACCGGGTCATCGAGGCGGCGAACTCGCAGCCCTACAGCCACATCCATCGGCCTGGGATCGCGGTCGGGGGGCACTGCATACCGGTGTATCCGCGGCTCTACCTGTGGACCGATCCGGAAGCAACCGTGGTCCGGGCCGCCCGTGAAGCCAACGCCCAGATGCCGGCATACACCGTGGGTCTGCTCGAAGCGGCGCTCGGCTCGCTGACCGGTGTGCGCGTCGCCGTCCTCGGCGCGTCGTATCGCGGCCGAGTCAAGGAGACTGCTTTCTCTGGCGTGTATCCCACGGTCGCTGCGCTCCGCTCCCGCGGGGCCGAGGTCGTCGTGCACGATCCGCTGTACAGCGACGCTGAATTGGAGCAGCTCGGCTTCACGCCGTACCACGTCGGCGACCCCGTCGAGGCCGCGGTCGTGCAGACCGACCATGCTGAGTACGGCGAGCTGACACCGGAGGACCTGCCGGGGCTCAAGGTGATCGTCGACGGCCGCGACGTCACCGACCCGCACCGCTGGATCGGCACGACCCGCATCGTGCTTGGCCGCGGCTGAGCCGCGCCGCGTCGACCACTTCCCGACCAGGGGTTGCCAAGCAGGGCCATCCGGTCAAGACTCCCTCCTAACACTTCAGTCACATCAGTCACACCCGCCACGGGAGTCGTCATGCCGAACGGGAACCAGCGCCCGGCGGGCTGGCGACGAACGGCGGTGACGCTGTCGGTGCTGCCAGTCCTCGGGCCCGGCCTGGTCATGGTGCCGTCGATCGAGTTCGCCCCATCACCGCAACCGGTGCCGCCTCGGATCCAGACCGTCGCGCTAACCAGCTCTGCCACAGATACCGCCCTGCGGAGCGAAGCCGCTGAAGCTCCTGCAGAAGCGAGTCGAGACTCGGACCGGAAGATTCGCACCGACCCGATCGAGACCGATCCGTACCAGCTGGTGGCCGCGACCTGGTCGGTTGCGAGGGCCGACCTGACTGTCACGGTGCGGCACCGAGCCAGCGGGCGATGGTCACCGTGGCAGACCCTCCCAGCCGGCGACGAGCATGGGCCCGACCCAGGCTCCAGAGAAGCTCTCGGCACCCGGCTCGGAACCGACCCGCTGGTCGTCCCGGAGTCTGACGCTGTTCAGGCCCGGGTCGAGCTCGTCGACGGGATCCTGCCGGCCGATCTGCGCCTCGACCTCATCGACCCTGGGCAGTCGCCGGCGGACGGCTCTGTGGGTGCGGCGTCCGGCGCTGCCGCGGTGGCTGCCCCCACCCGGCCGACCATTCTCACCCGGGCTCAGTGGGGCGCCGACGAGTCCTTACGTGAGCCCGGTCTACCTGCCTACGGCGGGGTGCGGGGCGCTTTCGTCCACCACACCGTCAACACCAACAGCTATTCGGCGGCACAGGTGCCGGCGATCATCCGCGGCATCTACGCCTACCACGTCAACTCTCGCGGCTGGCGCGACATCGGCTACAACTTCCTGGTCGACAAGTTCGGCCGGATCTGGGAAGGCCGGTTCGGTGGCATCGACCGGCCGGTCACGGGGGCGCACACGGCGGGCTACAACGACGACGCGTTCGCCATGTCCGCCATCGGCACGTACACCTCCCAGCCCCCCGAGCCGGCTCTGCTCGATGCCTACCAGCGATTGTTCTCGTGGAAGTTCTCCATCCATGGTGTCGATCCGCGGCAGGTCGTCAATTACGACGGTGAAGTCTGGCCGGCGATCGCCGGCCACCGAGACGCAGCGAGCACGGAGTGTCCTGGGACGGCGCTCTACGGGCGTCTGCCGGCCATCCGGGCCGGCACGGTCGAGTCGATGGGTGTCGTACCGGGCTTGTCGCTTGGCCGTGACATCAGTAACGACGGCTACCCCGACCTGCTGGCGCGTCGGGCATCCGATGGTTCGCTACTGCTCTGGTCGGGTGCGTCGGGCGGCGGCTTCGGAAGCCTTGCCGAGATCGGCGCTGGCTGGCAGACGTCGAACCTGCTGGTCATGCCGGGCGACATCAGCGGCGACGGAGCTGACGACGTCGTTGCTCGACGCCCCAACGGGGAACTCTGGCTGTTCCCCGGAGACGGGAGGGGCCGCTTCCTGCGCGCCAGCCGGATCGGTGTCGGCTGGCAGGGCTTCTCGACACTGTTGGGACCTGGCGATGTCAACGGGGACCTGATCGTGGACCTGGTCGCGCGGTCGGCCGACGGCTCTCTCTGGCTCTATGCCGGTGCCGGCGGCGGCGGCGTTCGCAACGGGGTACGGATCGGCGCCGGGTGGAACGTGATGAACACCCTTGTCGCGCCCGGTGACTGGGACGGAGACGGACGCGTGGACCTGATCGGGCGGCGCGCCTTCGATGGGTCTCTGTTGCTGTATGCCGGCACAGGCAACGGAGGCTTCGCCAAAGCGGTCCAGATCGGAAGCTATTGGAACAGGTTGACCGCAATTATCGGTGCCGGCGACGTGAATCACGATGGACCAGTCGATCTGGTCGCCCGCACTACCGACGGCGCCATGCTGCTGTACGCGGGAAACGGGCAGGGCTACTTCCGGACGGCCAGCCAGATCGGCAACGGCTGGAACGTCTTCGATCTGTTGGTGTGACGATGCCAGCCCGAATCCGCCTAGGCGTCGTGTCAATGTCCGTGGCGGCCGCCCTGACCGCGGCGCCGGTAACCGCCGATGCCGCGGAGGAACTGTGGATCTGGCCGTCGTCTGGGGTCCTCACCCTCGCCGGCCACGGGTACGGGCACGGTCGCGGCTTGTCCCAATGGGGCGCCTATGGCGCCGCGACCGAAGGTCTCGACTCGTCCGCGATCCTGCGTCATTACTACCCAGGCACCGAGCTGGCGACCCGGCCGGATCACCCGATCCGCATCTGGATCACTGGCGACTCCGACGGTGAGACCCGGATCGTGCCGACGGCGGGCGTGCGCGCGAGCGCTGCCGCCGGCGGGCTGACGTTGCCGGTCGCCATCAGCGGGTCGACGGTCACCGCATGGCGGGTGATCCGTACGGCATCCGGGCTGGTGTTGCAGGGCCTGGCGGCAGGCACCTGGCGAACCCAGCCGCTGGGAAGCACATCAGCCCACCCGGGACCGATCTCCTTCTCGACACCTGTCGATCGGGTCCGCCTGGCCGCTGGTTCGACGTCGGTCGAGTACCGCGGCTTCATCCAGGCAGTCGGCGTCGGGACCGCTCTCCGGACGATTGTCGTCAGCTCCCTCGAGGCGTACCTGCGGTCCGTCGTTCCAGCGGAGATGCCCGCTTCGTGGCATCCGCAGGCGGTTCGCGCCCAGGCCGTCGCCGCGCGGAGTTACGCCAGCTGGGATCGGGATCACCCCGGACCGGGCTGGTATGACACGTGCGACAGCACCGCCTGTCAGGTCTTCCGGGGTGTTGCCACCTACAACTCAGCTGGCGTGGTCATCGCCCGACGCGAGTACGCGGCATCGGACGCGGCCGTGGCCGCCACGGCGGGAGTTGTCGTCACGTTCTCCGGTCAGGTGGCCTTCACCCAGTTCAGCGCCTCGAACGGGGGCTGGGCCGTCGCCGGCAGCCTGCCCTACCAGCGCGCCTTCGCCGATCCCTACGACGGCGTCGTCCCCAGCACGGCGCATACGTGGACGGCGACCCTGCAGGCCAGCACCCTGGAGTCGGCCTATCCCGTCCTCGGCCGCCTGCGGAGTCTGCGGGTGCTGGGCCGGGACGGCAATGGCGAGTGGGGCGGCCGGGTCGCGAACGTCGTTCTGCAGGGATCGGCCGGCTCGGTGAGCCTGACCGGCACGGATTTCCGGACGGTCGCCGGGCTCAGAAGCACCTGGTGGATCCCGACCAACGGGGGCCGGCCGGCACTCCACTCCTTCGACGGTGACGCCACGACCGATCTGCTCGCGCGAGGTTCGGCCGACGGCTCGCTGTGGCTGTATCCGGGTAGCGGAACCGGTGCCTTCGGGACGCCGCGCCAGATCGGCCTGGGCTGGCAGCAGATGGATGCGATGTCGGCAGTCGGCGATCTCGACACCGATGGTCGTCCGGACCTGGTTGCGCGGCGGGCGATCGATGGCGCGCTCTTGCTGTATTCGGGTCTGGGTGCTGCCGGGTTCCGCGCGGCCCGGCAGGTCGGCAACGGCTGGCAGGTCGTCAATCTGATCGTCGGCGTCGGAGATCTCGACAGCGATGGCCGCCGCGATCTGGTCGCGCGTCGAACGTCGGAGGGCTCGCTGTGGTTGTACCCGGGTCGGGGAGACGGTGGTTTCGGCGCTGCTCGTCAGATAGGGACCGGTTGGTCGACGATGGATGCCGTGGTCGGGTCGGGTGACTGGAACGGCGACCTGAGGATGGACGTGATCGCTCGCAAGTCCGCCGACGGCTCGCTCTG
This sequence comes from uncultured Actinomycetota bacterium, assembly GCA_963819885.1. GTDB lineage: Bacteria > Actinomycetota > Actinomycetes > Jiangellales > Jiangellaceae > JACVRX01. The sequence goes on from CAWFXV010000026.1 coordinate 70,224, forward strand.
GCTCTATCCGGGTACGGGGACGGGAGCCTTCGGCGCCGCCCGGCAGATCGGTCACGGGTGGGACGTCATGAATTCGATCGTGGCACCCGGCGATTGGGATGGTGACGGTCGCGGCGATCTCGTGGCTCGTCGGAAAGCAGACGGCTCGCTGTGGCTGTATCCGGGGACCAGCTCCGCAGGATTGGGCCCCTCCCGCCAGATAGGGCGTGGCTGGTCGGTCTTCGATCCGATCTTGTGACGGTTGCGTCAGTCCGGTTCAGAGATCCATGTTCAAAAACGGCGTCAATGCATCGGGGTTGCGTAGAGCATCCCGGCTGACGGCCTGCTCGGGCGGCGTGCCGGTCAGGATCTTCTTCACCGGCACCTCGCATTTCTTGCCGTTCAGCGTGCGGGGGACCTCGTCGATCACGACGAACCGGTCCGGCACGTGTCGCGGCGACAATTGAGTGCGGAGCTCCCGGCGGAGCGTGGGTTCGATGTCTTCCAGCTCTACCTCTGGGGCGAGGACGACGAAACACAGCAGCTGGCCGTCGCTCGTCCCGGCACCTGAGGTGTCGATCACGAGGGAATCCTCGACCTCGGGGACGGTCTCGACCACGCGGTAGAACTCCGAGGTCCCCATCCGGACACCGCCCCGGTTCAGGGTGGAATCACTGCGGCCGTAGATGACAGCTGAGCCGCGCGGCGTGATACGGATCCAGTCGCCGTGGCGCCAGACACCGGGAAAGTCGGCGAAGTACGCCTCCCGCAACCGCGACCCGTCGGGGTCGTTCCAGAAGAACACCGGCATCGACGGCATCGGTGCGGTGATCACCAGCTCGCCCACCTCGTCTATGACCTCACGACCTGTTTCGTCGTAGGCGGCCACCGCCGAGCCCAGGGTTCGACAGGACAGTTCGCCCAGCCAGACCGGGACGTCGGGTGCCGCTCCGACGAAGGCAGTACACAGATCGGTGCCGCCGGAGATGCTGGCGATCTGAACGCCCGGGAGCTCGTCGGCGATCCACCGAAAGCCCTCCGGTGTCAGCGGTGCACCGGTGGAGCCCAGGATTCGCAGCGCCGTCAGGTCGTGAGCCGCCGCCGGATGCAGGTCGGCCTTCAGGCAGGACTGCAGGTATGGCGCCGAGGTGCCGAAATAGGTCACCCTCTCCTCGGCGGCGATTCGCCACAGCGCAGCCAGGTCGGGAAGGCTCGGGCTGCCGTCGTACAGCACGATCGTCGAGCCGACCAAGAGCCCGCCGACCAGGAAATTCCACATCATCCAGCCGGTCGTCGTGAACCAGAAGAACCGCTCGCCGGGGCCGAGGTCGTTGTGCAGGGAAAGCGACTTGAGGTGTTCGAGGACGATGCCCCCGTGTCCGTGGACGATGCCCTTCGGTAGGCCGGTGGTTCCCGACGAGTACAGCACCCACAGCGGGTGGTCGAATGGCACCGCCTGGAACTGCAGTTCAGCGTGGCCGCTCGGGTTCAACAGGTCGTCCCAGGTCACCGATTGCGGTGAACTGTCAGCCGGCCCGACCAGGTGCGCTGAATCGTCGAGGTAGGGAACGAGCACGGTTGCCCGCAGGCCTGGCAGCTTGCCCTGCAGGCTCGCCACGGTCGGCCGGATGTCGAATGGCCGGCCGTTGTAGCGGTATCCGTCGACGGCGATCAGCACGCTGGGCTGAATCTGGGTGAAGCGTTCCGCGACGGCTTGCACACCGAAGTCCGGGGAGCACGACGACCAGATCGCGCCGAGACTCGCCGTCGCGAGAAATGCCACTACGGCATGCGTCGAGTTGGGCAGCAGTGCGACCACCCGATCGCCGACGCCGACACCGAGATCGGCGAGTCCAGAGCGGACGGCGGCGACCTGGGTACGCAGTTGCCCATAGCTGAGCCGCTCGGTAGGCCCGTCCTCGCGCCGGAACAGAACGGCAAGGTCGTCATCGCCTTTGCCCGGACCATGCCGCAATGCCTGCTCGGCGTAGTTCAAGGTGGCGCCGGGAAACCACTGGGCATCGGGCATGACGCGGTCCGGGAGAACCGCGGTCGGTCGGTTGTGGAGGGCAACCTCGAAGAACCCGGCAACCTCGCCCCAGAAGGCTTCCGGTTCGGCCGTCGACCAGCGCCACAACGCGTCGTAGTCAGCGAACGGGCGACCGTGCCGCTGCGCAGCGAAACGCCGAAAGGCGGTCATCGTGCTGCGCTCGACCCGATCCGGATCAGGCTGCCAGATCAGTTCCGGCGGTGCCTGCGTACGGTCAATCGCTCTCACCTTCCGGGAGAGCCAGGTCCTGCTCGACAGTTTGAGGAGCCAGCCCCCCAGCGGGCGCGACGTACGGTGTGCTCAGCTGCTCCGTGCCGAACGGTTCCACGCGTCCGGTCTGAGCCCAGGACAGAACATTGGCTACAACCTGACCAACCGTGGCGGCATCCTCGTCGCTGATAACGAGTGGCCGCTGCGGGTTGCCCCAACGCCAGTTGTCCGGGGCCGCGCCGATCAGGAACGGCGAATACGCGAACGTCGAGCCGCCGAAGACGCGGGCCCCTGAATCTGCGTCCGTGCGCGCGACGATGTCCATTCGGCGAGGCTCGCTCCCGATCTTGCAGAAATCCAGGGAGGCGGTGTGCAGGATTTCCGTGCCGTCGGGAATCGGGGCCTCGCTGAGCGGGTGTACCCAGTCGTTCTCGCCGTTCACGAACCCCTCCAGCGTGGTGCCGGGGGTAATTCCTGACCACAGCCAATTCGAATCCGTCGTGACCGAGCCATTGGACGGACAGCCGTACTCGGCCCCCAAGATTGCCTGTTCGTGCAGGTCGCGGGCACGATGGCGCCAAGTGGTGGAATACGGCCACGCGCTCCAGCGCTCGTACACTTCGAACTGGCTGCCGGTGGAGTTCGGCCTGATCTGTCGGAATATCTGGTTGGCGCCGAAGGACACCAGATTGACGCCTTCGGCGATGGCGCCGACGACACCATCGCGCATGGCTGGGGAGTAGTACTCGTCATGAGCCGGCAGGATGAGCGTTTCCGCGCGACTGGCGACCTCGGTCGGCCGAAAATGCAGATCCATGTCGGTCCAGTAACCGACGTCGTAGTTGTTCTTCTCCAGCCAGTAGACCAAGCCGTATTCGAGACTCAGGTACTGGCCCGAACCCTGCCCCTCGATGTACGGCCGATTGAACGTCAGACTGGCCGAGCCGGGGGTGGTATAGAACGATCGGCCACCGAACTTGTTGTATGCCTGCCAGGTCGTCGTCGCCTGCACCAGCAGCAGCGCATGTCTCGTGCCGGTGTCATCGCGGACGGTGAACGGGACATAGGTCGCCATTCCCGTCTTGTCGGAGATCTTGGCGAGATAAGTGCCCGGCGTGAAGCTGCCGTCGACTCGGATTCCGAGAGACAGAAACCATGCACCGGCATCGACCATCTGTTGGGGTTGCGATGGAACTCGGCCCTGCACGATGACCGGCGCCGGCTGCGCACCACCGAGGGAATTTCCTTCCGTTGCCCATACCAGCCGGGCGCCGATACCGCCGTAATACCCCATCCGGAACACCTCGGCGGTGACCCATGGCGACGACGTGCAATGGACCCGCAGGTAGACAGTCTCACCACAGGTATAGGAGTCTTTGCCGCTGTACGCCGACAATTTCGCCGGATCGAAGCTGCTCGGCTCGATTTGCCAGCCAGGAGTGCCGGGCTTGGCGTTCTCCTCGGTGATGTAGTCCGTGCCCCACGAGGCGACACATGGTGTCCCCCGGTCGACCAATGTGATGGTACCTGTGGCGTAGGTGAGCACCGTCCCGTTGGCCGTGGACGCGGTCAGCCAGAGCGGGAAGGTACCTGCCTGGCGCCACGTCAGCCCGGATACCGGAATGACCAGGTTGGCACCGGCGGGCAAGGCCAGCGGTTTGGCTGGCCGCCAGATGATCTGGTTGGGCCGGTAGTACGCGACGGTCCCGGATGACGAGCGAAGTCTGCCGAAGTTGGTATTGGTCGGAACCGACATGACGATGTGTGTCAGCGTGCCACCGCGCGTCAGCGGTGCGCGATAGGTCAGGGTCTGCTGTCTGGCCCAGGCGTCGGTCGTGGAGGTATGCAGACCGAGGGGGACTGGTGGAGGGAGCGCTGCGCGAGCAGATTCGTCGGCGTCCGACGTTGCCATGGTCAAGGCTATCGCGCAGGCCGGGCGTAGGACGAGTGAGCGAAGCGATCAGAGATGCTCGACCGAAGGAGCGACGGGGACGACCCCACGCGTGTCGAGGATGCGTCGTGCCTTGGTGGCGAGCTGTTCCAGGTCGGCGGCGATCATGACCGCGGTCAGCCAGGCGCTGTTGACGCGATAGCCGCGGGAAGGATCAGGCCCAGCCTTGATGTCCCTGGCGCAGCAGATGCGGTGCCCTACCCGGGCGTGCGCGCCATGCCGGGCATCCAGATGGGGCAGCTGTCCACAGGCGTGGTGGTGGCGAACCCGGTGTAACGCCACCAGGTCGCGCCGCTCGTCCGGGTCCAGCTGGGTTCCGGGATGGGGAACGTGGGCGTTCCCAGTGCACGATCACCAGCACCGCTCCGGAGCGCGTCATGAGCCTGTCGGCACCGATCCCATCCGACGTCACCGTAATCCGCGGCCGAGCGGTTGTACCTTGCACCAAGGAAGTGCCTCCTGTCGTGGACTTTCGGTCTTCGCTAAACCCAGAATCCTGCAGACAAGCACTTCCTGGCATCTACGCCGCGCCACCACCCGACCTTGAGGAACCAGGGTTAACGGCTCTACGCAATTAAGCGTGGTGGTCGCCCTCTGATCGGGGTGATGGCTGGAGTGTGCCAGGTGACGCCGCAGTGCAGCAGGAGGCGGAGCCGGTAGTTGGTGAGGTTGCGGTATCCGTGGCCGACTCCTTTGATCTTCTTGATCAGTCCATTGACCGCTTCGGTGGGGCCGTTGGAGACGCCGCCGGTGTCGAAGTAGGCGAGCAGCTCGACCCGCCAGGTGTCGAGGGTGCGGGCCCGGCGCAGCAGTTCGGGGATCTCGTGTTCGGCGATGTCGGTGAACCAGCGCAGCAGCCGGCGTTCGGCGTGGGTGCGGTCGGGTTCGCGGTAGAGCAGCCGCGGCTCCTGGGCGGCGATCCAGGCTCGGCTGATCTGCTGGTTGTCGTCGCCGGCTTCCAGACCGTCGACCATCCGGTTCCAGGAGGTGTCGGTGTAGTGCTCATAGCCGCGGCGCAGCAGCCGCCGGATCCGAAACAGCGGGTCGTGGCTGTGCCCGCGATGTCCGAGCGTGTCGTGTTGGACCCGACGGCGGACTTGGTCCAACGCGTCCAACCCGAGCCCGCACGACGTGGAAGGCGTCCAGGACCCGGGTGGCGTTCGGCAAGGTGATGCGCAGTGCGGTGGCGTAGCCGCGGAACGGGTCCAATGCCGCCACCCGGACACCGTCACGCCAAGCCTGTGGGCGGCCGGAAACCCAGGCGCACAAGGCGGTTCCGCTGCGTCCTTCCACCACGTCGAGCAGTCGCGGCCGGCCGTTGAGTGCGACGATGCCGGTCGCGAATCGGGTGCCGGCCAGTGCGGTGGCAGCCAGGAACGCGGTCTCGTCCACGCCGAGGGTGTCCATGTGCTCCAGCCGGCTCCGGGTCATCGACCAGCGGCCTTCCGTAGTCGCGGATCGCGGCCATCACGGTGCCCCAGCCGACACCGAAGTCGGCGGCCACCGACGCCACCGTGTGCCCGACCTCGCCGACCCGTCGGCAGGCCTCCCGGCGGGCCCGTTCGGTGAGCACGCACCGCGGCCGGATCGCCTCGCTGAGTCTCGGTCCAGGTCCGCTTCGCGCAGCGTGGCTCGTGGCAGCGCCACACCCGCTTCACCCACACCAAAGTGACCGGTCGACCCGCTGCCGGAAGGTCACGAACCCAGGTCGGCCGCCGATCATGCAGCCCCGCCCGCACGCCGCAGGCCGGGCACCAGCCCTCGTCCGCGGTCGTCTCGACTGCCTGCTCGACCTCGCCGTCGTGCTCGGACACCGCCAACACCCGGAACCCGGACAGGCCGAGCATCACCGTCGTCGCGATACCGTCATCACGCACCTGGGACCTCCCCGACCGATGGCGTCAGACACCTCGATCGTGAGGTCCCAGGCCTGCTCCATGGCACAGGCGCGAGTGCTACGGCGTGGCGCGATCACCACGCTTCATTGAGAAGAGCCGGGTTAACCTCCGCCAATTTCAAGGGGTTCGCAGCGATCGTTGTCAGGAGTGTGCGATGATGAGGCAGCGGGACGGCTCGAATTCCCGCCCATCCTTGGCGTTGGCATCGAGCCCTGCCCACGAGAGCAGAATTACGCAGTGACAGAGGGGGGCTACGGAAATGCGCAGGTTCATCCCGGTATTGGCAGCGCCAGCATTGATGCTGTCGTCCATACTAGCGACTCCTACTGCCGACGCAGTGGTTGCTAATGCCACGTATTCTGTCTCAACCAGGGTATCAACGACGCCAAACCAGACGATTACATATGCGATCACATTGACACGTGGCGGAACATTCTCACGTTTGGTTCTTCCATTACCAGCGTATGCAGGCAAGTCTGGCACTTCCATTGGTGCCAGTAACATTCGCGCTGGTAAGTTGGAGAGCGTGCGGGGAGGCTTTGTCTTTCGGACAGTTACGCCGTACTATATGGCAGCAGGCACGCGGGTGTGGGTCATGATTAACGGGATACAGACTCCCCCAGCTAGCACGGTATCCGTCTTAATAACTGCGTTGGCAACTAATAATACAATGCTCGCCCAGGGTATGACCCCGGCGTTGAGCTTCAATGCAGCCAAGCCCTGCCCGACAACCTGGCCGCGGGACTACGTGGCAGCCGATAATGCCCTATCTGGCACCACCAGTTGGCGATTACCCACGTCATCTTATAACAACACCGTGGCGTCCGGTTTCGCTTCTCAAACTAGTGCGAAGTGTGGCGACACTGTTACGTTCCGAGTCACATCCAGCGAGTACCAGCTCGCCGTGGTCATCTATCGTATGGGCTATTACGGAGGGACCGGCGGTCGGGCGGTTTGGGCATCACGGAGCGCCATCCGCGGATTTACGCAGCCCACAATGCAAATGGTGAAGCACGACACACAAGGCCGTGAAATCAATATGCCGACGGGTCAGAACTGGATCCAGTCGTTCTCTGTCCGCATCGATGGATATTTCCCACCCGGGGATTATCTCGTGAAGATTACCGGAGTCTCTAGTCAAAAGGGTTCCTACATCCCAATGATTGTTCGGGATGATATAGGGACACACGACAAGCTCGTGCTCAACAGCGTGGCCACATGGCAGGCATATAACGGCTACGGAGGTGCTAGTGCGTATACTTTGCCCATTAGGTCAACCCGCGTAAGCTACGACCGCCCGCTATTACAAAACCAAGGGACGGGCGACTTCCTGTCGTTGGAGTATGGGTTCGTGTACTGGGCCGAAAAACAGGGCCTGGACCTGAACTACGCTGCGGATACCGATTTGCACAGCATGCCTAGCCTGATCGATCGCGCCAATACATTGGTGCTAATGCCGCACACGGAGTACTGGTCGACAGCCATGCGAGCAAAGGTAGACGCGTCAGTGGCTGCCGGAACTAAACTGGCGTCCTTCGGTGGAAACCAAATCTATTGGCGCATCGATCCGATGAGTTCGTCGCTGACAGGCCCCGATAGGGAGTATGAGATCTTCCGTACCGGAGATACTAGCCGCTTCCGCGATCCCCCTGACGCCAACCCAGAGCAGAATTTGCTCGGGGCAATGTTTGGGTGCATGCACATGGATGGCGCGGCTACCCCGAATGACACCTGGTTGTGGCAAGGCATCGCTAAGACGAGTATCCCCCATTTGGCACAAGGTGAGGTTGACTCCGTACAGGAGCAATACCCTATGCCCGCCGGCTTGCAGGTCCTGACCACTATGACGTTGGACGCCTGCAATCGTAATGATGACCCGCGGGCAGACATTGTAGCCGTGGATAGCGGTAGTGGCGGTCGAGTATTCCATGCCTCGACCTTTTCGTGGGTCTGCATGCTGCATGGTTACTGTCCATGGACCGGATGGACGCCCACAACGACCGCGCAGCTACAAGTGGGTCAAGCAACCATGAATATATTCTCATGGCTCGACTCCGGTACCGTTGAAGCGCCACAGAGCCTGACAGCGGAGAGAAGCGGGCTTAGAAGCTTCAAGGCGCAGCGCCAAGGTGAGCTTAGACCGCTTTCTGGAATGCCCCGCCTGGAGCCTCCCTTCGAGGAGGAGATGTGATGTCATATCTGAATACGGCGAGTTGGGACTCTTCCGCTTAAACGGACCCTTTACCCAACGGACATTGTCTGCTTCACCGAGAGCAGATTGGTATCGCTGCTCGAGGTCGGTGCTGTCAATCCGATACGGTGTCGTCGACGAGCCATATGTGGGTCATCGCATCACAGCTGGTTCCTGTTCAAGCTTCTGAGGGTGCAGTCCGCCACGGGGCGAAATCGAATCTGCTGCCGGTGGTGATATCCTGAGTGTCCCGACATCTCCAGTGTTGATTCCTCCATTGCTAGCCCAAGATAGAACGCGGGATACCATCCGACCCACGACAACGGCATCGCTATCACTCACAACAAGGGGCTGCTGCGGATCCCCGACGAACCAGTTCGTCGGGCACGACGCGACGAGGAAGCATGAGTAGGCGAACGTCGACCCGCCGAATACGCGCGCGCCCGAAGGATCGGTACGCGCCACCATGTCCATTCGCCTCTGCTCCGACGGGACGTTACAAAAGTCCAGCGGTGCCGTGTTGAGTACTTCCATACCGGTCGGGATGGGTGCCTCGCTGGCGGGGTGAACCCAGTCGTTCTCCCCATTGACCAAGCCTTCCAGCCGGATGCCCGGCGCAGTGCCCGACCAGATCCACTTGTCGTCGGTGGTCACCGTGCCGTTGGACCGGCAGCCGTATTGCGCCCCCAAAATTTCCTGTTCGGGTAGGCCCCGGTACCGCCACGTCGTAGAGTCCCTTCCCGCAGTCCAGCGTTCGTACACTTCGAACTCGCTGCTCGCGCTGTTGGGTCTGATCTGCCGGTAAATCTGGTTGGCGCCGAACGAGACGACGTTGACGCCGGCGTCGATAGCGTCGACCACAGCAGTTCGCATAGCCGGCGAGTAATACTCATCGTGGGCCGGGAGGACCAAAGTCTGGGTTCGTCCGGCAACCTCGGCTGGACGTAGGTGTAGGTCCAGATCGGCCCAATACCCGACATCATAGCCATTTTTTTCAAGCCAATACACGAGACCATACTCCAGCGCTAAGTACTGACCTGAACCTTGACCTTCCACATAAGGACGATTAAAGCTCAAGTGAGATGACCCTTTGGACGTGTAGAAGGACCGGCCACCATAGTAGTTGTAAGCCTGCCAGGTCGTGGATGCCTGCTGGAGGAGTAATGAGTGCCTCGTTGCGGTGTCATCGCGAACGGTAAATGGCACATAAGTGTAGTTACCTATTTTGTCCCATATCTTGACCAGATATGTGCCGGGAGTGTAGCTACCGTCGACTCGAATACCGAGGGTCAGATTCCAGCCGCTCGCATCGACCATGTTCATGGGTCGTGACGTATTGCTTCCTTGCACTATGATGGCCGGTGGCTGTTTACCGCCCAACGCACTGCCTCCGGTCGACCAAATTCTACGTGCTCCGACACCGCCATAGAAGCCCATACGGAATACCTGGGCGGTGACGAAGTTCGACAGAGTGGCATGGACGCGAAGATAGATGATTTCGCCACAGGTGTAGGAGTCTTTTCCGGCGTACGCAGCCAGTTTGTTGGTGTCGAAAGTGCTCGGATCGATCTGCCAACCGGGCGTACCGGCCTTGGCATTCTCTTCCTGGATATACGAGTTCCCAAACGACGCCATACATGGTGTTGTGCGCTCGACCAGCGTCATGCTCCCTGTGGCATAAGACAGGATTGTCCCGTCGATCGTGGCGGCGACAAGCCACAAGTTGTAGGTACCTGGCTGTCGCCAGGTTAAACCGGTGACCGGGATGACCAGGTTGGCACCGACGCTCACGGCGATGGGTGTAGCCGGGCGCCAGATGATCTGGTTCGGGCGGTAGTAGGCGACCGTTCCAGACGACGAGCGCAGCTTTCCCAGCCACGTGCCCGTAGGAACCGTCATCACGACATGGGTCAGGGTGCCACTCCGGGTGACCGTTGCCCGATATGTCAAGGTCTGCCACCTGGCATAGGCGTCCGTGGTCGAGGCATTGAGCCCGAGGGGGACGGGCGGCGGAAGGGCAGCCGCCGCGACGGGCAAGTCTCCCCAGCACAGCACTCTTATGACCAGGACCAATGACCCGAGTATGACTAGCTTCTTGAGGGACGCGGACCCTCGATTCGTCACCAACAAAGGACTTGCCCCCTGCTCCGCCACTGGCGGCCCTAACGTGAGCACGCTCACCCACTGTGCCAGGCGACGCTATCGGATTCCCTCCGGGATCGTGGTAAATTCGCGAAAACCCGACTCGGATGCCATGTCCGTCGCTCCGGATGTCGCGCAACCGGCCGCCTGCGCGATGGAATCACCTGGCCGAACCGCTACCCTTGCCGCCCTCCTTCCTGTCGGTGTCCACCGAGATCCGCTTCGTGAAGATCACCGTTGTCGCGGGCAAGATCGGCCTTGCTGTTGGCCGTCCAGTTCACGAACAAGGGCCATGACGTTGCGGATCTCGCTGCTCGTCGGAGGCGGCCCAGCGACAGTGTGGCCACTTCGACGTCGGCTGATTCGAGACGGCGTTGGGCCTCCCGCGTCAGCCGCAGCTCGCGGGCATGCACCGCGCCGATGACCACGTCTGCGCACACCCATGATCGGCGTGGTGGCGACCTCCTCGCCGTCGCAGAACACCAACATCCGGGCCGGTCGACACGCGCACCGCCAACCGGCGACCGCGGTACCGGGGAGACACCGAGTAGTCCATGTCGCCGACCGGCACGAAGCAGTCGCTGCCAGCGCGCACCTCCAGGTGCTGGTCGGTGTCCGGCCATACCTGGGGCAGCCGCCTCAAGGCGGCCCGCTCCACCGCCAAGCGGCGACGGCGCCGCCGATGCGCCGCACGTGGCGGGGGTCAGCAACCTGGATGGCCCTGGTCGGCGTTGGCCTGCTGGTCGTCGATGCCGGTGACGGCGCCAGCGGCAGGAACAACGTTTGCAGCAACTGGTTCATCCGCCCGATGTAGCCCTTCCCTGCGGGAAGTTAGGGGCGCGCAGCACCACCGGCTTGAGCCGAAGCTGCTCATACAGTGCGGCCACCTGATCGACTAACCGGACCTGACCCACCGCGGCGGGAGGCAACGATGCACACGTCGTTGTCGGACACCATCTCTTTTGGGAGCCGGCCAGCCCGCCCGCCATCGCCCGGGCAGAACAACGCGACCGTCTTGGAGAAGCAGAACACGATCCGGAACGCCGAACTGAACGACAGCCCGGTAACGCTCCCAAAAGCAAACGGCACGTGTTCAGGTTTCGGCCGCCGCAGGGTGTTCAGTTCTTAGCCGTCGTCGACAGGCACTGCATCCCGGTCTACCCGAGGCGGACCCGGACGCCAGCATCGTCCGAGCTGCCCGCGGGACGAACGCGGTGATGCCGAAATTCACGGTTGGTCTGCTAGAAGCCGCCTGTGGTTCGCTGCGCGAACGGCGGGTGGTGGTTTTCGGCGCGTCGTACCGGGGTCAAGGAGATGCCGGCAGCAGCCGCCCAGCCAGGCCAGGCACGACTGGAACATATTCGACCGCATCATCGGGGCGGGCCACGCTGACCGGGACGAACGCGTGGACCTCGTGGCCCGGCAACCCAGCGGATCGATGTACCTCTATCGCGGCAGCGGAGCGGGTTGCTACGGGACTCCGAGCAGGATCGGTACCGGCTCAGCGGACTTCGACCTGCTGATCTGGAGAGCCGTCAGTGTCACTGCAACGCGACCGTCACGCCGGCCGAAGATGCCGAGCCGTGTAGCTCAAGATCGGCTGGTACAGCATCCGCAGGAATATCGAACACTAGCACGCCGGTCAGGCTCTCACCCGGCTCGATCTCCGCGAAGATCGACTGGCTGGGCTCGGGGAGATCAGTCACTGCGGCCGTCGTTCGTCCCGCGGTATCGATCACGTACTGGTTCTCCGCCGGGACGGACGCCGGCGCGGCGCCGACATTCGTCACGGTCATGGTGCCATATACGAACCTGCCTTGAGGCCGCTCGGCGGTGACCCCGGCCGCCCCGTGGTCGTCGGTGACTGCTGTCACGACGAAGGTGAAAGCGCCGTCGACCGCGGCCTCGCCGATGCCCGCCGGCTCCTGTTCGACGTCCTGGGGAAAGAGACTCGGGGTTGGCCCGGGCGCGGTGGACTCGGTTCCGGGCGTACTCGGGCTGGACACGTCCTCGTTCCTGAATACGTCGAGCACGAACATCAGGCCGACGCCGGAAAGCACGACGGCGGCCGAGCTCAAGATGAGCCCAATCACTCGCCACCAATTGGCAGCGCTGCCGCGGCTTGTCCGACCCGCCAGCCCGACGACTAGGCCAGCCAATCCGAAGATCCCGGCCAGCCAGAACAAGGACGAGAACACGCCGGCGATCACACCGGTGATCCCAAGCACCGAGGCTGCGACACCAGATGCCTTCTGCCGGGAGGATTCCGGCTCGACAACCGTTGTCGACTCGCTGTTGGACTGGCCGTCCGTCATGACGCAACAAGACCGAGGAATGGCTTCAGCGCATCTAGGTTGGGCAACGCGTCGGCGCTGACGGCCCGCTCAGGTGGGATACCTGTGAGGATAATCTTTACCGGGACCTTGCACTTCTTGCCGTTGAGGGTGCGGGGGACCCCGTCTAGGGCGACGAGCCACTCGGGGACGCGGCGCGGCGAGAGCTGTTTGCGCAGCTCCTGCCGCAGTAGTGGCTCGACCTGAGCTAGCTCGGTGCCCGGCGCCAGCACCAGGCAGCACAGCAGCTGCGCGTCGGGGCTCCTCGCCCCCGACGTGTCGATCACGAACGAGTCCACGACTTCGGAAGGCTCGACCACCCGGTAGAACTCCCAGGTGCCCGTCTGGACGCCGCCCCGGGTTAAGCGTGGAGTCGCTGCGACCGTACATGACCGAGGTGCGTCAGCGTGCCGCCGCGGGTGAGCTGGGCGCGATAGGTCAGAATCTGTTGTCTGGCCCAAGCGTCGGTGATGGAGGCATGCAGACCGCGGGGCGACGGGTGGAGGTAGCGCTGCGAGAGCAGATTCGCCGGCGCCCGACGGTGCCATAGTCAAGGCTATCGCGCTGGCCGAGTGGCAGACGAGTCGACGAAGCGGTCAGAGGTGCTCTACCGAGGGAGCGGCGGGGACGACACCACGCGTGTCGAGGAGGCGGCGCGCCTTGGTGGCGAGCTGCTCGACGTCGTAGGACGAATGACCCTGCAGCAAGATCGTCAGATCTGCTTCCACCAATGACGTGTCGAGGTCGTCGACCCGTTTCCGCACGTCGCCGGTCGGCTGCCACGTCTCCAGATACGGGTCATGGAAGGCAACCGAGGCACCGCGTGCGACTAGTTGCTTGGCAAGCGGGACGGCCGGAGACTCCCGTTGGTCGGCGATGTCGGCCTTGTAGGTCACGCCGAGGAGCAGCACGGTCGCTCCGTTGAGCGACTTTCGATCCGTGTTGAGGACCTCCTGGGCTCGCTGTACCACGTATGCGGGCATCGCCGCGTTGATCTCCTGCGCGAGCTCGACGAAGCGAAAGGGATACCCCAGCCGGGCGCGCACATTGTGGCTGAGGTAGTTCGGATCGATCGGGATGCAGTGCCCCCCGACGCCCGGGCCGGGGTAGAACGGCTGGTATCCGAACGGCTTGGTGGCAGCGCAGCGGATCACGTCCCAGAGGTCGATCTGTAGCTCGTGACAGAACCTGGCCATCTCGTTGACGAGGGCGATGTTCACGTGTCGGTAGGTGTTCTCGAGTAGCTTGGCGGTCTCCGCCTCGCGGGTGCCGCGGCGCTCGAACGACGGTGTCGACGAACTGCGCGTAGAAGGCCACAGCCAGGTCGGTGCATTGGGCCGTGTGGCCGCCGACGATCTTGGGAGTATTGCGGATGTTGAATGCCGGGTTGCCGGGGTCGATGCGCTCGGGTGAGAACGCGAGGTGGAAATCGACGCCTGCGACGAGTCCGCTGGCCTCGAGCAGGGGCCGCACCACCTCGTCCGTTGTGCCGGGATAGGTGGTCGACTCCAAGACCACTAACATGCCTGGCCGCAGGTGCTCGGCCACGACGACCATCGCGGCACGGACGGCGGACAGGTCAGGACCTCGTTCCTCGGTCAACGGAGTCGGAACGCAGACGATGACTGTGTCTGCTCCGTCCAGGTCGTGGTCGTCGGTACTGGCGCGGAATCCGGCAGTGCGCATCGCGCGAACGTCCGAGTCGCTGAGATCGTCGACATGTGAGACGCCGGAGTTGAGACCGTCGACCACGGCCTGACTGACGTCAATCCCCAGGACGGACAGTCCGGAGCGGACAGCCTCGCTTGCCAGCGGCAGCCCGACGTAGCCGAGCCCCACAATGGCTAGATCTGGCGCCAATGCGGCCTCCTCGTCCTACGGCGGCAATGAGGATGTCACGTGCCGTAGGTCCGCGCCAAGGGACGACTGGACTGGTAGCAAGCGCTTGTGCCTTCAGTTACGTCGCCTAGTTGATGAGCTCTCCGGTGACAAGATCACCATGCGTGGCAACGAACGAACTGACGTCATCCTCACGGACGGCCGTCCAGAGCAACCCTGCGGTTTCGTCGTCATAGACGACGATGCTTGCCGCACCGGCCCATCCGGTCCCGAGCGTCGGCACTGTCAGCAGGGTGATGTCGTCGCCGCCCAGGTCACCCAGCGAGAGGGCCAGGCCCATCAGGCCGGTGGTGGAGAGTTCGTCGTCGACCTTCGCCGCATCGCCGACCGCATCGAGAACCCTCAGCAACCGGCTCGGATCGGACACGATGTCGCCGGCTCCCAACTGGCGCAGCAGCGCGCGCAGGTAGTTCTGCTGGCGCTTCACTCGGTCGAAGTCGCCCGCGGGCAGGCCCTTGCGCTCCCGCACGTACTGCAGTGCCTGTTCCCCGGTCAGTGTGTGCGTCCCCGCCGGGAAGGTGGTGCCGTCCGCCGTGACGACGGGCTCCGCGAACGTCAACTCGACGCCACCCAACGCGTCGGTCAGGGCACGGAAGCCGCTCCAGTCGATGACGGCCAAGTGATCTATCCGCAGTCCGGTCAGTTCCTCGACGGTCTGGACATACAGCGACGGGCCGCCGAACGAATACGCCGCGTTGATCTTGTTCTCGCCGTGTCCAGGAATGGGCACCCAGGTATCGCGCGGGATCGAGATGAGGTAGGCCTGGTCGCGCGCCTCGTTGAGATGCAGGATCATCACCGCGTCGGTTCGTGCCTCGCCCTCCTCGAACGAGTCGACGCTTGCCTCACTGTCCAGGCCGGCGAGCAGGAAGTTCATGGTGCCGTCGGGAGCCGGTGTCGGCCGGGCTTCTTCCGGGATCTCGAATGCGTCCGGAATGCGCTCGATACTGCTGGACACGTCTCGGACCTTCCACCACGCGCCGGCAGCGATGAGCAGCACGACCGACAACAGAGCGGCCAGGCACGTGAGTAGCAACAACCAACCGCGCGGGCGACCGGACCGCGTCTCACGTCGCGAGGACGGAGCGGCCGTTTCGCCTTTCTGGGTCGTCCCCTCGTCCATCGCTGCCCGGTTCGGTCCGATATGCGGTCGATGTAAGGATCGCACACTCGGCGCCGGCATCCGCCCACTACGCTGATCGGCCGAGGCAACCGACGGGGAAGAAGACGAAGGCGAGCAGTTGTGCTTGACAAGCCGGTGAGAGCGGCGATCGTGAGTGGGTATTTCAGCCCCCTGCACGAAGGGCATCTCGACCTGTTCGAGGCTGCTCGGTCGCGGTCGGGATACCTCATTGTCATCGTCAACAACGATCGTCAGCAGATCCTCAAGAAGGGTCGGGTCATACAGCCGGAAGGACCGAGGATGCGCATCGTGGCGGCGCTTCGCGTCGTGGACGCCGCGTACGTCGCGGTCGAGGACGGTCCAGGTATCGACGGCACCTTCGACGTGGTGCGCAGGGACTATCCGACCACCGATCTTGAGTTCTGCAACGGCGGCGACCGACGAGACATCAGCACGCTCCCTCCAGAAGAGGTCGCCTCCGCCGAGCGAAACAAGATCACTTTGCTCTACGGCGTCGGTGGGACCGACAAGGCGGATTCCAGCTCGCGAATCATTGCCGCCATGGAGGCATCCGCGGCACCGGCCGCGGATGGGCTGGGTTCCGGGTAGCCCTCAGCCGGCGTTCGGCTCGGGGGAGTCGCTGAACGGGTGTGCCGTGACGAAGTCGCGGACCACTTCCCCCGAGAGCTCGCCGCAGTACTGCCGGAAGCCTTGCTCGGCACCCCAGTGCGTCAACGCGAAGGACTTACCCTCGGGGAAATCGCCGCGTTCGGTATCCCACGGCGCGACCACGAACTTGCCCGCGACCTGTTCGGTGACGTCTTCGCTCTCGGTCACCTTCGTCGCAAGCGCCTGCAGCGTCTCCTGCTCCGCGTCGAGGACCGACGGGTTGTACCAGAAGATCGTGTACCCGTGCTCGAGGTTGTGCACGAGCCGCTCGATCTCCGGACTGTCGTCTGGCGTGTAGAACTTGCGCGTGAACGGCGCAGGCACCTGATAATGCGGTCCAGACGTCGGGGGCGCCGAGGCGTAATCGATCTGTTCGCCGTCGGGCCGGTGGTCTGAGATGCCGGTCTGCTCGTCTTGCGTGACTGCCTCACAGGAGGCTTCCGAGGCGGACACGCCGATGTCTGACCAGTCCCGCCGGGCCGGATCGTCGAGCCATCCTCGAATCAACGGCACAGCCGCGGCCGCGATCAGTCCGAGTCCCACCACGACGGCGATCCCGACGAACAGGAGCGTCCGGCGCCGCTCGGAGCGTTGCTGCTCGCGACGTAGCGCCTCGACCTTTTCGCGCCGGGCGGTCTCCGGCCTTTTGACGGGCTTCTTGGTGTTCTTCGCCACAGGGCTGCTTCGCTTCCGGAAAGTGCGGTTCGGTCGTGGGATTCTACGGATGACGGGCCAGGATGGTTCCGTGCGGGCCTTCGAGCGAGTGTGGCGGCCTGGCCGTCCGGTGGACGTTGCCGGCACACTGGGGGTCCACTGGCGCGGCCACCGTGACCCGGCACACCAGATCACGCCGGACGGCGCTGTGTGGCGCACCTGCCGGACCGCCGATGGCCCTGCCACGGTACGCGTGACCGTCCGGCCTGCCGACGGCGAGGTGACCGCGACGGCGTGGGGACCCGGAGCACCGAACACACTGGACGCCTTGCCGCAGTGGCTCGGGGCGGACGACGATCCGGCCGGCTTTCGCCCGGCACATCCGCTGTTGGCACGGGCGGCCCGGCGTCATGCCGGGTTGCGGCTCAGTCGAACCGGCCTGGTGATGGAGGCGTTGGTGCCGGCCGTGCTCGAGCAGAAGGTCACCGGTCGGGAGGCCTGGCGGGGGTGGCGGGCACTGCTGCTTCGTTTCGGCGATCCCGCGCCCGGGCCGGCACCTGATGGCATGCGAGTGGTACCCACGCCGCGTCGCTGGGCGAGCCTGCCGTCGTGGGAATGGCACCGCGCCGGCGTCGGCCCGAACCGATCGGGGACTGTGGTGCGAGCCGCTCGGCTCGCCACCCGGCTGGAGGATGTGAAGGACCTGCCCGGTGGCGAGGCGGAGCGTCGGCTGCGCACGCTGCCGGGAATCGGCGCCTGGACGGCAGCCGAGGTCAGGCAGCGAGCTCTCGGCGACCCGGACGCTGTCTCGGTCGGTGACTTCCACCTGCCTCGGCTGGTGGCCTACAACCTGGCCGGGGAAGAACGCGCCGACGACGACCGGATGCTGGAGTTGCTCGAGCCCTACGCCGGACAGCGCTACCGCGCCTGCTTGTTGCTCGCCCGGGCGGGCGTCATGCCGCCCCGGCGCGCACCGAGGCTGCCGGTCCGCGACTTCCGCGCCATGTGACGCGACGCGCGACTCGGCCCGGCGCCACGCGTGACACGGCCTCGACGCGGCGCGACCCGGCCCGACGCGGCCCGATGAGCCCACCGCCTGCCCGGGCCGAATTGGCACGCTGGGCCGCTCCACAAACCGGGCAAAACGACGGCGAAGGCAACGTCGCAGCGTGCCATTGACGACGGTGCAGCGGGCCAATGGATGGGGTGGCCAAGGAGGTCGTCGAGTCGAGCCGGGGCTGGATTCCAAGCCGCGACAGCCGGCTCAGCGGATGGCGATGTAGTCGGCCGGGTCGCGGGGTGGGCGATCGCGGGGCGGCGTAGCGGCGTGCCCGACGGCGACTGTCCCCATCGGCTCCCAGTCGTCGGGTAGGTCGAGGGCCGTGCGGACGACGTCGCCGCAGAACAGCGTCGACGACACCCACGCCGAGGCGAGTCCTTCGACAGCCAGGGCGATGAGCAGGTTCTCGATACCGGCACCCATCGCCAGGTGGAACATCGCGGTCTCGGCTGCTGCTCGCCGTTCGTCCGGGTACGGATGAGAGCCGTCGGCGACGAGGCATGGAACGACCAGGTAGGGAGCGCGGCGCAGCACGTCACCGCGGGCTATTCGGCGCGCGATCGCGGCTTCGTCGAACCCGTCGGCGCGCAGGTCGGCGACCCAGGCGTCGAGCATGGCGTCGAGCAGACGGATGCGAGTCGGCTCGTCCTCGAGCAGGATGAACCGCCACGGCGTGGTGTGATGCGGCGCCGGCGCAGTGACGGCGGCAGCGACGGCGTGCTCAACGACCGCTCGGTCGACGGGTTCGTCGGTGAACGCGCGGACGGTTCGCCGCGCGAACACCGCTTCGCGCATCGCCTCGCTGGTGCCGCGTCGAAACCGATCCTCGTCGGCAGGTCGGACAAGGGCGGCGGCGCCAGGTCCGTCGTCGCGTGTGACCAGATGGGGGAGTCCGCGAACAACGGCGGCTGGGATCCTGGCCAGCTTGGTGCGGACCAGCTCGGTTGCGGCCGCGAGCTCGTCGGCGACCGCGACGACTGTGACCTCCAGCGTGTTGCCGTAGGCGTCGGTGCGTCCGCGCAGGTCGTCCCGGACGACAACGCCGGCCGCGCCGACTGCGAAATCGACGACGCCGTCGCGCCACGGCCGGCCCGCAGTGTCGGCGATGACGACTCCGACGCGGACGCCGAGCTGATCGAGTAGGCGACGGCGAATCGCGCGGGCGGACCGATCGGGATCTGCTGGGAGCAGTGCGAGCTCGCCAGGGTGCACATTGGATTCGTCGACACCGGCAGCCGCCAGGACGAAGCCGTGTCGGGTCTGGGCGACAACCGTCCGTCCCCGGGGCGTCATCCACTCCGCGACAACCCGTTCGGTCTCGGCGTCGATCGCGGTATCTCGGTCGACGCCGGAGCGCGTGCGACCCTCCGCTTTGCTCACGGCTTTGCTGCTGACGACGACGATGTCGCCATCGTTGAGCGCTACGTTCGCGTCGGCGATCAGGTCCGCCAGTTCGTCGCCTGCTCTGACGTCGGGAATCCCCTCGATCGCCAGCACCTGGTATCCGGTCATCGCAGCGACTCTGCAAGCTCGAGAGCAGCGCGGGCCATCGCGGCCGCCGTTTCCACGTCACGCATGAGCAGTGGCACCGACCGGCACCTGACGCCGGTCGCCTCCACGGATGCCACGGTGTCCGCGTCGGCCAGGTCGACCAGCCAGCCGTCCAGAATGTCGGTGAACAGTCCCGCGACCGCGGCGGCCGTCGTCTCGACGCCGATGGCGCTCAAGCATGCGTCGGCCATGCCGCGGACCGGTGTGCCGCCGACGATCGGCGACAAGCCGACGATCGGGGCCCGGGCCGCAACGAGAGCCTCACGGATCCCCGCCACAGCCAGGATCGGGCCGATGCTCACGACCGGGTTGGACGGCGGCAGGAGCAGGACATCGGCCGTCGCGATTGCGTCGAGAACTCCAGGGCCTGGCTTGGCGGAGTCGGCGCCCACCAAGACGATGCGTTCGGCCGGTACGGAGGCGTGCAGCCGCACCCACCACTCCTGGAAGTGGATCGCACGCTGCTCCGGGTCAGCAACGACGATGTGCGTCTCGACCCGGTCGTCGGTCATCGGCAACAGCCGAACCCCGGGCCGCCAGCGGTCGCAGAGGGCCTCGGTGACGGCCGATAGCGGGTACCCGGCATCGAGCATCTGGGTGCGCACGACATGTGTGGCCAAGTCCTTGTCGCCGAGGGTGAACCAGTTCGGTTCGGCGCCGTACGCGGCGAACTCGGCCATCGCCGCGTAGGTCTCGTCCGCGCGGCCCCAACCTTGGCTTTCGTCGATGCCTCCGCCCAGGGTGTACATGACCGTGTCGAGGTCCGGGCTCACGTGCAGGCCGTGCAGGGTGATGTCGTCGGCAGTGTTGCCGATGACGGTGATCTCGGCGTCCGGCGCGGCACGCAGTAGTCCGCGCAAGAATCGTGCGCCGCCGATCCCGCCGGCCAGTGCGGTGAATCGCGGCACGGTTCGGGACGCTACACCGCCTCCCTCCCGCTGATCATGTCGACTTCGCGTGCGTCGACGCTGGCAAAGTCGTCATGATCATGGGAAGTAGCCGATGCACGGGTGTGACGGATGTCCACAGGCGCGTATCGCACTGGTGCGCCACAGCGCGGGCTTTCGCCAGCATTCCATGCATGACGGCTGGCTACGGACCGGTTCCCGCGCCGCTTCGCGAGCTGGCTGAGTTCCAGCACGGAGCAGTCGCAGTTCGGCAGCTGGTTGCGTTCGGGTTCTCTCGTCGGCTCGCCGAAGATCGGGTCCGGGCGCACCGCTGGCAGCGTGTGCACCGGGGCGTCTATGTCGTCTTCACTGGCCCGATGCCTCGGTCTACTCAGGTTTGGGCAGCGGTGCTACGCGCTGGGCCCGGCGCGGCCGCCAGCCACGTGACGGCGGCGGAGCTCGACGGGTTGTGCGGGTGCAAGGACGAACGAGTGCACGTGACTGCGCCCGTGTCCAGACGGGTGCGTGGTCGCCTGGACGGCATGGTCGTCCACTACGCGCATCGGTTGGCAGAGTCGCGACATCCTTCGAAGAACCCGCCCCGCACTCGAATCGTCCACACCGTGCTCGACCTGGTCGACATCAGCGAACATCCACGGGAGGCCGAAGGCTGGATCACCGCGGCGTGCGAGAAGCGGCTCACGACACCTGGCCGGCTGGCGTCGTCGTTGGCGCTCCGAAAGAAGATCAGGTGGAACCGATTTTGGGCTCATAGCACGATTGGGCTTGACGTACACGTATTGCAGGCATGTAATTTCATCCGTGTCGTGCGGTGTGTCGTCGACTTGGCGGGACACCCGGGGGACGAGGGTCGAGGGAGGCGAGCCATGGGCGAGTGGGACAGCCTGCTCACCGGCGACGCCGAGGAAATGAGCTGGCAGGAGCGCGCCCTGTGTGCGCAAACCGATCCGGAGGCGTTTTTCCCGGAGAAGGGTGGCTCCACACGGGAGGCCAAGAAAGTCTGCCTGGGCTGCGAAGTGCGCGCGGAATGCCTCGAGTATGCGCTGATGCACGACGAGCGGTTCGGAATCTGGGGCGGACTTTCCGAACGTGAGCGGCGCAAGCTGAAAAAGCGCGCCGGCTGACCTACCTGTCCGCCCTGCAGTCGGGGGCGCCCCGACGGCCGGGCGACACCGAGTTGGCTGCTCGTCGCGTGGGTGTGTGCACCGCGTAAGGTAGGGCCTCGCCCGGCGCGCGGGGCTTCTGCCCGCCGGCACCCGAGCCCTGGACCACCGACGAGGCATGCCGACCGACCCGATCTCCCCGCCAGATCTGCGTGACGGTACGCCGAGCGTCTACGCCGACCCCGGGCCCGGGGCGGATTCCGCGCTCGACGCGTTCGTCGAGCCCATGCAATCCGAACCGGTCGAGCCGACCGCGCTGCTGGCCCATGACGTCACTGCTGTCCTCGTTGCACACGACGGCGAGCGATGGCTGCCACGAACCCTTGCAGCGCTAGACGCCGCTGAGCGTCCGCCGGACCGCTTGGTCGCGGTCGACACCGGCAGTCGGGACGCAACCGCGAGCCTGCTCGAAGGGGCCCTCGGCACCAGCTCGGTGGTTTCGCTGGCCGCGGCGACAGGGTTCGGGGCCGCGATTCAGGCTGGTCTCGAGGCGGCGGGTGCCCGCGCACCGGCGCAGACGAGCTGGCACGAGCAGGTCGAATGGGTCTGGCTGCTCCATGACGACTGCGCGCCTGCGCCGGACGCCTTGCGCCGCCTCCTCGAATACGCCGTCCGCCGGCCAGATGTCGCAGTCATCGGGCCCAAGGTCCGCAGCTGGCGGGATCAACGGCAGCTGCTCGAGGTCGGACTGTCGATGACCGGCGGCGGCCGTCGGCAGACCGGTTTGGAGAAGCGCGAGTACGACCAAGGCCAGCACGATGCGACCAGGGACGTCCTGGCCGTCGGCAGTGCGGGGATGCTGGTCCGTCGCGACGTCTGGGATGAGCTCGGCGGTTTCGATCCGAAGTTGCCGATCTTCCGGGACGACATCGATTTCGGCTGGCGGGCCAATCTCGCTGGATATCCCGTCGTCGTCCACCCCGACGCCATCGTCCAGCACGCGGAGGCTGCCGCACACGGCCGGCGCCGGCTCGGCGCAACCCGAGACCGGGCTCACCTGGTCGACCGGCGCAACGCACTCTATGTGCTGCTCGCCAATGCCCCGGCGAGCCACGTGCCGTTCGTCTACCTGCGCATCCTGCTCGGCGGGCTGGCGCGGGCCCTCGGTTTCCTCTTCGGCAAGCAGCCGGCGCTCGCCGGCGAGGAGCTGGTCGCGGTGCTCGGGGTGCTGGCTCGGCCGGATCGGGTGTTCATGGCCCGACGACGGCGAGCCCGCACCCGCACGGTCGGCCAGTCCGAGCTGCGCCATTTCTTCCCATCCGTGGGCCAGCAACTGCGCAACGCCGGAGAGACGGTGCTGGGGTTGGTGACCGGCACCGGCGGCGGCTACGACCTGCCCGACCGCCGGCGAGCCGCCTCCGGTTCGGCGGACGACGACGAGGAGCCCGTCGACGGCGACTCCGTACTTCTGCGGGCCGTGCTGCGCCCCTCGGTATTCCTCCTCGCCGGGCTGGTCGTGCTGGCCCTGCTCGCCGCGCGAGATCTCATCGGATCCGGCCGGCTGACCGGCGGCGCCCTGCTCCCGGCCCCGGACAATGCGCCGGACCTGTGGTCCACCTACACGGAGTCCTGGCACGGCGTCGGACTGGGGAGTCCGACCGCGGCACCGCCCTATCTCGCGGTGATCGCTGCGCTCGGCACGCTGCTGCGCAGCCCTTCCTTCGCCGTGGACCTGTTGTTGATCGGTTCGGTTCCGCTGGCGGGCTTCACCGCGTACCTGGTCGTACGTCGCCTGGTGGAATCACGCTGGATCCGGGTCTGGGCCGCCGGGACGTACGCGCTGCTGCCGGCCACGACGGGTGCGATTGCCGCAGGCCGGCTCGGTACGGCCGCGGCCGTCGTACTGACGCCGCTGGTGGCCCTGGCTGCCGCACGGACCTTGGGTCCCCCGGGGCGACCCGGCCCATTCCGAGCGGCGTGGAGCGCCGGGCTGCTGCTTGCGGTGACAGCGGCGTTCGTACCGCTGGCCTGGGTGTCGGCGCTCGCGCTCGCCGCTGTGGGCATCGCGACCGTCTACCGTGACCGAGGTTCAGTACTGCGCATGCTGGCGGCGTTGTCGGTTGCGCCGGTCGTGCTCATGCCGTGGACGGGCCAGGTCATCCGCGACCCCGTCCTGCTCGTGACCGAGGCCGGAACGCCGGGACCGGATCTGTCCGACTCGGCTTTGGCGCCGTGGGCAGTCCTGCTTCAGCACCCGGGCGGTCCTGGTGCCGCCCCCGTCCTGCTCGGGGTCGGCGTCGTGCTCGCTGGCTGGGGCGCCCTGCTTCGGTCGGATCGACGGGTGCCCGTGCTGGCCGGATGGGCAGTCGCCGGGGTGGCTCTCGTGCTGGGCGTGATCGTGTCCCGGTTGCCGGTCACCGGGCCGACGTTGGAGACGCCGGTCGCCGGTTGGCCCGGGTACCCGACGGCGCTGGTGGGCGGTGGCCTACTGGTCGCCGGCGCCATCGGCGCCGAACGACTCCGCGAGCGCCTGTCGGACGCGAGTTTCGGCTGGCGACAGCCGCTCGCGGTCGTCGTCGTCGCGATTGCCGTCGGCTGCTCGGTGGTCGCGGCCGGATGGTGGCTGGTGCGAGGAGCGGACGACCCGCTGGAGCGGCGTGACCCCGCCGTGCTCCCGGCGTATGTCGTCGACGAAGCGGCCCGGCCCGAGCGGGTCCGAACCCTCGTGTTGAGTCGCGCTGACGACGGCCGCATCACATACGCGCTGCTGCGTCGCTCCGGGCCCCG
Organism: uncultured Actinomycetota bacterium; assembly: GCA_963819885.1. Taxonomy (GTDB): domain Bacteria; phylum Actinomycetota; class Actinomycetes; order Jiangellales; family Jiangellaceae; genus JACVRX01. Next base: position 94,732 of record CAWFXV010000026.1, read on the forward strand.
GCTCGGAGACGCCGAGACCGGACCTCCGCCGGAGGACTATGCCGCTCTCGACCAGGTCGTGGGCGACCTGGTGTCGGACCGCGGCGGTGCCGATGCCTCTGCCCTCGCGCCGTTTGCGGCTCGATACGTTTACTTGCCGGCCCCCGCCGACCCTGGCCTGGTCGATGTCCTCGACACGGTTCCGGGCCTGTCCCGCGCCAGTGCGCCCGAGGACGCCGTCATGTGGCAGGTGGCCGGCGACATCGGCCGGGTCCGTGTCCTCGGGGGGTCCGACGGTCCGGTAGTGGTGCCAAGTGACGAGGTGGTTGCGGCCGGTGTCATCCCGGCGGATTCCGTCGACCGTCAGCTCGTGCTCGCCGAGCGGGCGGATACCGGCTGGCGGGCCACCCTGTCCGGCGAAGCACTGGAAGCCGCGGCCGTCGACGACTGGTCGCAAGCGTTTGCCGTGCCGACGGGTAGTGGCGAGGTCGAGATCAGCCATCGAGGCCCGCAACGGTCGGCCTGGCTGACAGCTCAGCTGGTCGCCGTCCTGGTGGCCCTCGTCCTCGCGTTGCCCGGAATCCGCCGGGAACGCGGCGCCGTCGACGATGCAGCTGACGTCGATCACGACGATTCCGAGTCGCTCGACCGGCCGCCGGCGCCCGAACTCGTGCCGGCAACAGCCACCGACGAGCTGGTCACTGTGAACGCGGTGGCAGCTCCGACCCGATCCAGGCGCCGACGCACGCTCACATCCGACGATCAGACCTACGTGGGTCGGCGCGCCGCGGGACGTGGTGGGACGGGCCGCGTTGGTGAGGGTCAAGGCGGAGGTCGACGGGCCAAGGCTCGGCGGCAGCGAAACGGGGACGCCACGTGAGCCGCCCCGGATCGGCCGTGTTGTGGGTGCCAGCCGCCGTGGCGGCCGTGCTGGGAGTCGCCGCCTTCGTCGGCCCGCCCGAGTCGGTCGTCCGTGACCGTCCCGGGCAGGAGCAGCCGGTCGTTCGCGCCACGCTCGTGTGTCCGTTCGTCGGCGGGGAGGCGCGAGCGTCGTCGTATATCGGTGTCCTGGCGATGGGCGGTGCCTCGACCTCGCAGGAGGAGACGGAGAACGAACCGGTCGCCATCCAGCCGCTACTGGGCCCCGAGGCCGAGGTGACGACCACGTTCTCGGCCGCCGATACCGGTGTGCTCACGGCACAGGAGCTCGATACCGAGGACGCCGTCGGCTATGCCGTCCGGGCGGTCGGGCCGTTGGCTCCGGGTCTCGCGGCTGAGCAGTCGATGGTCGCGAGCGGCCCGGACTTCCGCGGGTTGGTCACCGGCCGATGCACCGCAACTGCTCGAGAGCAGTGGTTCGTCGGCGGCTCCGGTGAGGTGGGCCGTCGCGGGCGGCTGGTGTTGTCGAACCCGACGACAGTGCCAGCCGTGGTCGACGTGTCTGTTTGGGACGAGTCCGGTCCGGTCGACGCGCCGGCGACTCAGGACATCGCCATACCCGCTCGCAGCCAGCACCTGCTGCTCCTCGATGCCCTCGACCCATCGGCGCAGCGGATCGGCGTGCTGGTCTCCGCTTCGCAAGGCCGGGTCGCGGCGGCATTGGAGATGCGGGAGAGCAGCGACCTCGATCCCCAAGGCGTGACCTTCATCCCCGCGGCGGAACCGCCGAGCACCGAGGTCGTCATTCCTGGCGTCCCGGCGCATGGTGAGCGCACGCTGCGGATACTCGCTCCTGGCGACACGGACGCCATCGTGTCGATGCGCCTGCTCGGTCCGGACGGGCCGTTCAGTCCGATCGGCCAGGATGTCGTGACAGTCGGGGCCGGAACGGTGGCGGAGGTACCGATCGGCGATGCGGCTGGCGAAGCTGCTGTAGCAGTCGCCCTTGACAGCGACGCGCCGATCACCGCTTCGGTCCGCGTCGTGGACACACCCGAGGACGCCGCCCCTGACCTGGCCTACACGGCTGCCACTGCTGCACTCGCCGGCCCGGCACCCGCGCTGCTTGCCCTCACCAGCGAGGGCCTCGCGACGTCGCTGCTGATGACCGCCGTCGGTGAGCTGCCGGCCCGAGTCCATGTGCGCAGCCTGGCGGCGGACGGTTCGGTTGCCGAGGAGCAGACGGTTGATGTGCCAGGCCGGAGCACGGTGGCGGTGCCGGTCGCGGCGGTGCCGGACAACTCGTGGACGACGGTGATCGTCGAACCGGCCGAGCCTGGCACGGTGGCAGTAACCCGCGAGATCGTCGGGTCCGACGACACCGGCGCACTGTTGGATCTCATGCCGTTGGTCGCTCCGGTCGTGACGGTGCGGGTGCCAGAGATCGCCGGTGAGCTGCCGACCGGGCTCGCCCCTGCTGGCCCGATAGCCCGCTGAAGGCTGTCACTCAGGCTGTCTGCCGGCCGCAACTGCCGTAGCTCCGGGCTCGGAGGCCGGTCTGGGCGGCCGGATGCTCCGCGGGCGTCTAACGGTCGGAATGTGCGGGCCTACCCGCATTCGGCCGTACCGACCGGCACGGCCAGGCTCAGTCGTCGCGAGCTGAGCCGTAGGACGGGTCCACCACTTCAGGGTCGACGCCCAGCAGCTCGGCCACCTGCTCGGCGACGACGTCGCCCAACAACAGCCGAAGCTGTCGCGGGGTGGTCGCTCGGGTCTCGACCGGCCGCCGGTAGACGACGACACGGGTCGGCAAGGCGCCGGTGGCCGCGTAGGTGCGGGCCAGCGGTACCCAGTCGCGATTCCAGTCCTCCAGCGAGGGCACGTCCTCGACGGCGAACTCGACCGCGGCGAGCTGGTCGCGCCAACGCCGGTTCAGCCGGTCGACGGTGTCGATCACCAACTCGTCGAACCGTTGGGACCGGCTGCGCGCCAGCGGGGAACCGGCGGGAGCCAGCGGACCACGCGCGCCACGGCCATGCCGGTCCCGCTGCATGGCAGGTACGGCCGTCTGGGCGCGTCGCATGGTTGGTCGGCGGCCCACACTGGCAGCCTAGTCGCGGGCTGCGACAGTGGTTGCCGCTGCCTGGGCGCGCCGAAGCGGACGTCGCGTGGACTCGCGCTACGGTTCGCCCGTGAGCCCTGCTCGTCGATGTTCGCGGTCCGCCTGCGGCCGCCGGGCGACCTCGACTCTCACCTATGTGTACGCGGATTCCACGGCCGTGCTCGGCCCTCTCGCCACTTATGCCGAACCCCACTGCTATGACCTGTGCGCCGAGCACTCGGGCCGACTGGTCGCGCCGAACGGATGGGAGGTCGTCCGGATTGCGCCGGACCCGGCGAGTCTGCGGCCAAGCAGCGACGACCTCCTGGCATTGGCCGACGCGGTCCGTGAGGCAGCCCGACCGCAGCCGGTCGAGCGAGCGCGAATCAGCGAGGTCGGTCGCCGCGGTCACCTGAGGGTTCTGCGCGATCCCGACGCGTGAATGGCGCGACGGTAAGGTGCGCGCATGCGTGACCTTGGAGCAATCGTCAAGGCGTATGACATCCGTGGTGTGGTTCCCGACGAGTTGGACGAAGAGGTAGCGCGGGCGGTTGGCGGTGCGGTCGTCGACGTGCTCGACGTGCTCGACGGGCCCGGCGCGGTGGTTGTCGGTCATGACATGCGCCCGTCGTCCGAACCATTGGCTCAGGCATTCGCCGACGGCGTAGCGGCCCGCGGCGCGAACATCGTGCACATCGGGCTTGCCTCCACCGACCAGCTCTATTTCGCCAGCGGTTGGCTCGGCCTGCCGGGTGCGATGTTCACAGCGAGCCACAACCCGGCGCAGTACAACGGCATCAAGTTGTGCCGCGCGGGCGCTGCGCCGGTCGGCCAGGGCACCGGGCTCGAGCAGATCCGCGAGTTGGCGGAGGCGGGCGTGTTCGATGCGGCCGACACACCAGGCTCGCAGGAGCACCGTGACGTGCTGGCCGACTACGCCGAGTATCTGCGCGGGCTCGTGGACCTGTCCGAGGTGCGGCCGCTGACTGTCGTGGTCGACGCGGCCAACGGAATGGCCGGGCACACCGTTCCCTCGGTACTCAACGTTGCGGGCTTGCGGGTGATCCCGCTCTACTTCGAGCTCGACGGCTCCTTCCCCAACCACGAAGCAAACCCGATCGAGCCGGAGAATCTGCGCGACCTGCAGGCTGCCGTGGTCGAGCACAGTGCCGACATCGGCCTGGCGTTCGACGGCGACGCCGACCGCTGTTTCGTCGTCGACGAGCGCGGCGAGCCGGTTGCACCGTCGACTCTGACCGCACTGATCGCGGTCCGAGAGCTGGATCGGGCCCACGGCTCGTCGATCGTGCACAACCTGATCACGTCCCGGGCCGTACCAGAGATCGTCCGTGAGCACGGTGGAACACCGATCCGAACTCGGGTCGGGCACTCGTTCATCAAGCAGACCATGGCAGAGACGGACGCGATCTTCGGCGGCGAGCACTCCGGCCACTTCTACTTCCGGGATTTCTGGCGAGCGGACTCCGGGATGCTGGCGGCGCTGCACGCGCTGGCTGCGCTCGGCCACGAGCCCCAGGGCACCACATTGTCCTCACTGCTGGCGTCATACGAGCGGTATGCCCCCTCGGGGGAGATCAACAGTCGGGTTGCCGACCAGGCCGCAACCATGTCCGCCGTGGAGGCCGCTTTCGCGGATCGGCCCGGGGTCACGCTGGACCACCTCGACGGGCTGACCGTCGAGCACGCGGACTGGTGGTTCAACCTACGGGCATCGAACACCGAGCCATTGATCCGGCTGAACGCCGAGGCGACCGACCGAGCCACCATGGAGAGGGTTCGGGACGAGGTGCTCGGCCTCGTGAACGGATAGCGCGGCACAGGAGATCCGGATGAACCTCGACCCCACCCTGCTCGAGATCCTCGCCTGCCCCGCGTGCCACGCCTTGCTGCGCGTCGACGAGGCGGCAAGCGAGCTCGTCTGCACGGGCTGCGGGCTGGCTTACCCAGTCCGCGACGACATCCCGGTCCTGCTCGTCGACGAAGCCCGCCAGAGCTGACACCCGGCGTGTTCGACGACACCGCGCTTGACAACCCGACCGCCCTGGCGTCCATCGACCCGGTTCTGCGCGACGTCGCGAGTTGGGGTGCGGAGGTGCGTCGCTCGATGGACGAGGCCGCCGAGGCGTTGTCCAGGTTGTCCGCTCGGGATCGACCGCGGGCCGTGATCGCCGGCGGCGTCGACGGGCGGCTGTTCCGGGCTGTGCTGGAGCCTGTGTGCCCAGTGCCCTTCGTGGCCTGGCCGCATCCTGGCCTGCCCGGCTGGGCCGGCCCGCTCGACCTGGTCGTCATGATGTCGGTCGACGGGTCGGACGAGGACGCCCTGATGCTCGTCGCCGAGGCGGTGCGCCGGGGTTGTTCCCTACTGGTCGCTGGGTCACCGGACTCTGCTCTCGCGGCCGCGGCGGCGAGCCGGGACACGACGCTGCTCCCCGCCACGACCGGCGACGCCACCGCACTCGCAGTGCCGGTCCTGCGGGGCCTGCACCTGCTCGGCTTGGGTCCCGAGGTCGAGGCCGAACCGGTGGCCAACGCACTGGACGACGTGGCCGAGCGTTGCGCGGCCGCCAATCCTGTCGACATGAACCCGGCGAAGGAGATCGCGCTGGCGCTCGCCGACGACGTGCCGGTCGTCTGGGGCGGATCGGTGCTGGCCGCCCGGGCGGCTCGGCGAGTGGCGGAGGCCTTGCGCGCCGCGTGCGGACGGCCGGCGATCGCCGGCGTCGACAGCCAACTCGTCCCTTTGCTCGAGCGCGCGCCGGAACCGGATGTCTTCGCCGACCCGTTCGAGGAGGGCGTCCCGGTGTCGAGGCCGTCGTTACTGGTGCTCGACGACGGCGCCGACTCGCCGGCCATCCGGCTCGGCCGTGGCCGAGTTCTTGGGGCCGCCGAGCGGTCGGCTGTCCGGGTGCACGAGGTGCGTGCGGTCGAAGGTCCTGACGTCGGCCGATTCGCAGCCTTGCTCGCGACCGGCCGCTTCGCCGCGGCCTATCTCGCGCTCGGGTTGGGCCGGCCGGCCGGCTGACGGCGCCGGCATGGTCGGCAACGCCCGGCTGGCGACCACCGGCACCGAAGACGGTGTCCACCCGTGGTCCACCCCACGTCCGCGCAATTGGCATGCCCCAAGGTTGCGATTGGCTCGGTGGGCCGTCGCGATGGTGACTGATTGAGCCTGGTTTGTGGAACCGCACAGCGTGCCAATCAGACGGGGGGTGGTCGCATCTAAGCTCGTCGGTCGTGGTGTATCTGCTCGACAACCCGATCCGGCACCACCACTGGGGCTCGCCGGCTGCGATCCCGGAGCTGCTCGGGGTTGCTCCAACTGGTCAGCCGCAGGCCGAGCTGTGGCTCGGTGCGTACGAGAGTTCGCCGTCGATCGTTCAGACCACGGCGGGACCGGTGCCACTGGACGAGCTGGTTCGCCGGGACCCGTCGAACATGCTCGGCGCCGATGTCGTCGAGGCATTTGGCCCCCGCCTGCCCTACTTGATGAAGGTGCTGGCGGTCGAGCGACCGTTGTCCATCCAGGCCCACCCCAACCGCGAACTGGCCGAAACCGGCTTCGCGGCGGAAAACGACGCGGGAATAGCCATCGACGCGGCCGACCGCTCGTACCGTGACCCGTTCCACAAACCGGAGTTCGTCGTCGCGTTGTCGGAGTTCAGCGCGCTGCTCGGCTTTCGGATCCCGACCGAGACCGAAGAGGTGATGTGCGAACTGGAGATTCCGGGGCTCGACGAGGTGGTCGAGCTGATCCGGGCGCCCGACGGCTTGGCAGACACCGTTCAATGGATGCTGACACTTCCGGCTGAGCGGGCCACAGATCTGGCCAGGGCAGTTGCTGCCTCCTGTCGAGAGCGCTCCGGCGTCGAACCGTTCACCACCCTCGCCGGGATGGGCGATCTCTTTCCCGGCGATCGAGGCGTGCTGCTGGCGCTGGTGCTGCAATCGGTTCGCCTGGCGGCCGGTGAGGCTTGCGCCGTGCCGGCCGGCACGCCCCATTGCTACCTGCACGGCGTCGTGATCGAGGCCCAGGCAGCCTCTGACAACACCTTGCGGGCCGGGCTCACGCCGAAGCACATCGACGTGCCGGAGCTGTTGAGCGTCCTGCGATATAGAGCGGGCATGGACCTGCGGTTGACGCCGGCAACGATCGACGGGGCCGATGTCTTCGAGCTGGCCGATGTGCCGGACGTCCGGCTCAGGCGGGTCCGGCTGGGGGCCGATCCGGTCGTCGTGGATGGCTCGCTGATCGTGCTCGTGACAGAGGGTCGAGCTCAGTTGTCCGTCGATGGCCGCGCGACGACGACGCTCGATCGGGGCGGTTCGGCGTTCGTGCCTGCCGATCATGGTGTGTTCGCGCTCACCGGAGTGGGTACGGTTTTCGTCGTCACGCCAGCGCTGAAGCCAGTCGGTAGGGCAAGATGACCGTCGTCCGGACCACGAGCGAAAGGTAGCCGTCGTGGCGGCCAGTGGTGGGACCAGAGCAGTCATTGCGGCACTGCTTGCCAACACCGGCATTGCGATCACCAAGTTCATCGCTTACCTGCTGACCGGCGCGTCCTCGATGCTTGCCGAGGCTGTCCACTCTGTCGCCGACGCTGGGAACCAGGTCCTGCTGTTGGTGGGTGGTCGGCGCGCTACTCGCAAGGCCACAGTTACCCACCCGTTCGGCTATGGCCGGGTGCGCTACGTCTACGCCTTCGTCGTGTCGATCGTGCTGTTCACGGTGGGCGGTCTGTTCGCGCTGTACGAGGCGTGGCACAAGTACGAGGAAGTGCACGCAGGCGAGCCGAACCAGCTGCTGGACAGCAGATGGTGGTGGGTGCCGATTGCGGTGCTCGTTGTGGCCATGGTGATGGAAAGCCTCTCGCTGCGAACCGCCGTCATCGAGTCGAACAAGCTGCGGGGCGGCACATCGTGGGTCAACTTCGTCCGGCGCGCCAAGGCCCCGGAGCTGCCGGTCATCCTGCTCGAGGACATCGGTGCCCTGCTCGGGCTGGGTTTCGCGCTCGTCGGTGTCGGAATGACGCTGATAACCGAGAACGGGTACTGGGACGTCGCCGGGACCGCGGCGATCGGCATCCTGCTCGTCGTCATCGCGGTGACCCTGGCGATCGAGATGTCCAGCCTGCTGGTGGGCGAGGGGGCATCGGAGAGCGCCGTCGACGCGATCGCCGCCGCGCTCGCCGGTGCCGGGTCCGGGCGAGTCATCCACCTGCGGACGCTGTACGTCGGCCCCGAGGAGCTGCTCGTCGCAGCCAAGATCGGCGTGGGGGCCACGGAAAGCGGCGAAGAGATCGCCGAGACGATCAACGCGGCCGAACGGCGGGTCCGGGAAGCGGTACCCGAGGCCAAGGTCATCTATATCGAGCCCGACATCTACCGAGCGTCGGCCCCAGCGCCCAGTGAGGCGATGGCCCCTCCGACGCCATAGAATGCTGCGATACACCACCCGGCGCAGGTGATGCCGCGGGTCCAGATGGGCCGTGCCGGGGGCATCGGAACGAGTTCGGCTTCGGTGGTCGGCCCGGCGTGGTCACCCTCCTTGCCGATCACGATGTGGTCGACGCCGTGAGATATCAGGAACGGCTTACGACCACACCGCGATCGGCTTCGGTGGTCACCCGGTGCTCTCCTCAGTGCCGTTCTTCGTTCCGACGGACCCCCGTCCCGTCCCATCGTGGAGGAGTTGGAGCAATGGAGTTCAAGGTCGCGGATATCTCCTTGGCCGAATTCGGGCGACGTGAGATCCGGCTCGCCGAGCACGAGATGCCTGGGCTGATGGCGATGCGCGCCGAATACGGCGCAGTCCAGCCGCTCGCTGGTGCGCGGATCACCGGATCGCTGCACATGACGGTTCAGACGGCCGTCCTGATCGAGACCCTGGTCGAGCTGGGGGCCCAGGTGCGCTGGGCGTCGTGCAACATCTTCTCGACCCAGGACCATGCCGCAGCGGCGGTGGCCGTCGGGCCTCAGGGCACCGCGGAGAATCCGCACGGTGTGCCGGTGTTTGCCTGGAAAGCCGAGACGCTGGAGGAGTACTGGTGGTGCACCGAGCAGGCCTTGCTCTGGCCGGACGGCGACGGCCCGAACATGCTTCTCGACGACGGCGGTGACGCCACGCTGCTCGTCCACCGCGGTGTCGAGTACGAGAAGGCAGGCGCCGTGCCGGACGCGGCACCCGGTGACTCGGCCGAGTTGCAGGTCGTCCTAGCAGCATTGCGCACGTCCCTGGCGGCCGATTCGCGGCGCTGGACGTCGGTCGCGGAGCAGATCAAGGGCGTCACCGAGGAGACGACGACCGGAGTGCACCGCCTGTACGAGATGCAGCGTGAGGGCGCCCTGCTCTTCCCAGCCATCAACGTGAACGACTCGGTCACCAAGTCGAAGTTCGACAACAAGTACGGCTGCCGACATTCGCTGCTCGACGGCATCAACCGCGCCACCGATGTGCTGATCGGCGGCAAGGTGGCCGTGGTCTGCGGATACGGCGATGTCGGCAAGGGCTGCGCCGAGTCACTGCGGGGCCAGGGCGCGCGGGTCGTCGTCACCGAGATCGACCCGATCTGCGCGCTGCAGGCGGCCATGGACGGCTTCGAGGTCACCACTTTCGACTCAGTGGTCGACCGTGCTGACATCGTGATCACTGCCACCGGCTGCCGCGACGTCGTCATGGCCGAGCAGATGAGCCGGATGAAGCACCAGGCGATCGTCGGCAACATCGGTCACTTCGACGACGAGATCGACATGGCCGGCCTCGCCGCCGTCCCGGGAATCGAACGGGTCGAGATCAAGGCGCAGGTCCATGAGTGGACCTTCCCCGACGGGCACAGCGTGATCGTGCTGTCCGAAGGGCGGCTGCTGAACCTTGGCAATGCGACGGGGCATCCGAGCTTCGTGATGTCGAACTCGTTCACCAACCAGGTCCTGGCGCAGATCGAACTGTTCACGAGGACCGCCGATTACCCGGTTGGTGTCTACACCCTGTCCAAGGAGCTCGACGAGAAAGTGGCTCGGCTGCACCTTCCGGCACTGGGTGTTCAGCTCACCGAGCTGACCCCGGCGCAGGCGGAGTACCTCGGCGTGCCTGCCCACGGGCCGTTCAAGAGCGAGCACTACCGCTACTGAAGCGTTGCACCTACTGGAGGTCCTTTATGCGAGCATCCTGCATCTGGTCGAGACTCATGCCGGCGGAGCGAACCCACCGGAGGTACGAGCCTGGTCACCAGGCGAGGCAGGTGAGGGCGGGCCGAGGTCCGTTGGCGCTGCCATAGCCGGGGCCGCCGGCTCTCGGGTCTCCGCCGGAGGCTGCCAGGTGCGGCCTGCGGCGGCGAGGCGCTCGGACTCCCGCCGGCCGCGTTCGGATAGAACGGCCGCGAGGTACGCCCACGGCGGCGTACCGGGAGGTGGCGCCGGTGTCACGACGGCCGCAACCTCCGCCGCCAGCTGTGCGCCCATCTGGTCCCGCGCGGCCGGCGCCAGTTGCGGGTAGCGGGTCAGATAGCTGCGAGCGGCCAGCGCCAGGTCGGCGGGCAGCCCGGACAGCTCCAGTCCCGTCGCCCAGCCGGCCAACTGCGGGGGGACGGCCGGTAATGGCAACGAGCCGGCGGGAGCCCGTTCCCGGACGACGACGGTGCCGGCCAGGACGTCACCCACGCGCTTACCGCGTTCGTTGAGCAGGGAACAGATGATCGCTCCGGCGCCGAAGGTGAGCAGGAAATCTGCGAACACACCGGCGAGCCCTCGGGTCAGGGCGTGCCGGAACCGGGCCGGACCGCCGTCGTCGCGCACGACTCGCAGCCCGAGGACAAGCTTGCCGAGCGACCGGCCACGGCTGAGCGTCTCGACCACTACCGGGATGCCGATGAACAGTGTGATGAACCCCACCAGCACCACAGTGGCCTGAAGCGCCGGGTCCGCGCCCGAGAAAGCGGACTCCGTCGCGATCGCGAGCGGTATGCCGACAAGTGCCAGGAGCGACCAGTCCAGCGCAATCGCGAGCGCGCGCGACGGCACCTTGGCCAGGCGCACCTCCAGTGGCACGGCCTCGCCGGTCACCAGATCGCTCACGCTGGCTAGTCTGCCAGCCGTGGACGTCGACGCCTTCGTGGCGGCGCACCGGGCCGAGTGGGATCGGCTCGACCTGCTGGCCCGCCGCCGGGGCAAGCTGTCCGGACCCGAAGCCGACGAGTTGGTTGCGCTTTACCAGCGCACGTCGACGCACCTGTCGGTGCTGCGATCGGCCGCGCCAGACCCGGCGCTGTTGGCAAAGCTGTCGGCTCTGGTAGGCCGGGCCCGGACCGCGATCGCGGGATCACCCGATCCGGGATGGGGTGATGTCGTCACGTTCATCACCCAGCGATTTCCAGCAGCCGTCTACCGATCCCGGCATTGGTGGGTGCCAACGGCGTTGACGTTCGTCGCCGTTTCGACCGTGATCGCGTGGTGGGTCGCCGCAACCCCCGCCGTCCAGGCCAGCATCGCCGCGCCGGAGGAGATTCGCCAGCTCGTCGAACGCGACTTCGAGGACTACTACTCGGCCAACCCGGCGGCGTCGTTCGCAGCTCAGGTCTGGACGAACAACGCGTGGGTTGCGGCGGGCACCCTCGTACTGGGCGTCTTTCTCGGTCTGCCGGTGCTGTACATCCTGTTCACCAACGCCACCAACGTCGCCGTGGCAGCCGGCTTGATGGCGGCGCACGGCCGGCTGGACATCTTCTTCGGCCTGATCACCCCACATGGCTTGCTCGAGCTCACGGCTGTCTTCATCGCAGCCGGGATGGGGCTGCGACTGGGCTGGACGGTGATCGACCCCGGACCGCGCTCGCGTGGCGCGGCACTCGCCGAGCAGGGCAGGGTCGCCGTGGGCATGGCGATCGGGCTGACCGGGGTGCTGCTGATCTCCGGCGTGATCGAGGCCTTCGTCACGCCGTCTGGGCTGCCGACCTGGGCGCGAATCGCGATCGGCGTCGCCGCCGAAGTCGCGTTCCTGGCCTACGTCTGGGTTTATGGCCGCCGAGCCGCGGAGGCCGGCGAAACCGGAGACATTCCCGCCGCGGACCGAAGCGATATGGTGCCGGTCGCGGCGTGATACAGCTGTCTACCTGTTCAGGTATGCGCCGCCTGACCGAAGACGCCGACTTGACCGGCATGTCACCGTGGCGCGGGGTTTCTATCCTTCGCGCTCGCCAGTTCGCGGGCCGCGTCGACGCGATGCGTCGGCACCGCCGTCGGTGACGTCCGTCAGCTGACGCGTGACGGCGCGATCGGCGGCAGGCCGAAGTCGTCGTTGCGCATCCGCAGCAGCGCGCTTCAGAGCCTGCCGGCGGCCTTGAGCTCGAGGTAAGCGTCTGCGACTGCGGGAGGCAGTTCGTCTGGAAGCGCGTCGACGACGTGGGCACCGTGGCGTTCGAGCAGACGTGAGACCCGGGTCCGGCCAACCCGGTCATGTTCGGCCGCGGCCGCGCCGTAGACGGCGGCGGTGTCACCCCGCGCGCTGGCCATCTCCGCCAGCCGAGGGTCCGCGACGGCTGCGACCAGCACCGTGTGCCGGTGCGTCAGCTGCCCGAGCACCGGGAGCAGGCCGTCCTCTATCGGGCCAGCATCCAGTCCGGTGAACAGCACGACGAACGAGTGCCGGCCGGCCCGGCGCAGCACCTCGACGGCCAGACCGCGATGGTCGGTCTCCAACAGCTCGGGCTCGAGATTGGCCATGGCGTCGACCAGCCTTGGCAGCGTCTCGGTCGACGACGGCCGTTCGATGATGACCCGCGTCCTGCGGTCGTATGCGAGCAGGTCCACCCGGTCACCTGCCCGGGTCGCGAGGGCCGCAAGGAGCAGAGCGGCGTCCATGGCCGCGTCCAGGCGCGGCGCGTCACCGACGCGGCCGGCCGACGTCCGGCCGGTGTCGAGCACCAACAGCACGTGCCGGTCCCGTTCTGGTCGCCACGTCCGCACGACGACATCGCCGCGCCGAGCCGTCGCCCGCCAGTCGATCGATCGCGTGTCGTCGCCCACGACGTACTCGCGCAACGAGTCGAACTCGGTGCCGGCACCACGGATGCGGATGGCGGATCGGCCGTCGAGCTCCCGCAGCCGGGCCAGCCGCGACGGCAGGTGCCGGCCGGAGTGGAATGGAGGCAGCACCCGTAGCGTCCAGGGAACGACATGCGTACCCTGCCGGCCGGCCAATCCCAGCGGCCCCAGACTCCGGATGGTGACTCGGTCGGCGGGGCGGTCGCCTCGTCGGGTGGGTCGGAGCGTCACGGCGACGCGCTGCCGCCCGCCGGGCTCGATGTCGAGTTCGGCGCGCTCGCCGATCGCTCCCGCGGACGGCGGCCACGCGTCTCGAATGACCCCGCGCAGTCGCCGACCGCCGTTGACGACGTGCAGGTGCACCAGTGCCGACTGTCCCAGCCGGACGGTTCGATCTCCGCTTCGGCGCAGGCGGACCGGTCGCACCGGACCTGCCAGGGCTACGTCGAGAACGCAGAGCGTCAGCAGGATGCCGCTAACGACCAGAACGCCGATCATCGACGGCACGGCCAATCCGACGACCAGGGCGCCGAGCGCGGCGAGCAGCGCGGCGCGGCCGGTCAGCACCATCAGCGGGGGACCGGCACAGTGGCGAGCACGGTGTCGAGCACCGAGTCAGCGGTGACGCCCTCGAGCTCCGCCTCCGGCCGCAGGATGACCCGATGCCGCAACGTGGGCCGGGCCAGTGCCTTGACATCGTCGGGCGTGACGAAATCACGCCCGGACAGCCACGCCCAGGCACGGCTGGTGGCCAACAGGGCGGTCGCACCGCGGGGCGATACCCCGAGCTGGAGCGACGGCGACGATCGGGTGGCCCGGCATACGTCGACGACGTACCCGAGGACGTCGCCACCGGCCTGAACGGCGAGCACGGCGGCACGGCCGGCGGAAAGATCGGCCGGGCCGGCGACCCGGGACACGCCGGCCGCGGCGAGGTTCCGCGGGTCGAACCCGTCGGCATGGCGCTGCAGGACGGCGATCTCGTCGTCTCGATCCGGGACGGGCACGGTCAGCTTGAGAAGAAACCGGTCGAGTTGAGCTTCCGGCAGTGGATACGTGCCCTCGTACTCGATCGGGTTCTGCGTCGCCGCCACGACGAACGGGTCCGGCAACGGCCGCGGTACGCCGTCGACGGACACCTGCCGCTCCTCCATGGCTTCGAGCAGGGCGGCCTGGGTCTTGGGCGGCGTTCGGTTGATTTCGTCGGCGAGCAGGAGGTTCGTGAACACAGGCCCTGCGGAAAACGAGAACTGTGCCGTGCGGGCGTCGTATACCAGCGAGCCCGTGATATCACCCGGCATCAGATCGGGGGTGAACTGGACCCGCTTGGTCTCGACCTCGAGCGCTGCCGCGAGAGCACGAACCAGGAGTGTTTTGGCCACACCCGGGACTCCTTCCAGCAGCACGTGTCCCCGACAGAGCAATGCGATCACCAGGCCAGTCACCACGGGGTCCTGACCGACGACTGCCTTGGCGACCTCCTGGCGGAGGTCGGTCAGCGCTGCCCGGGCCCGGTCGACAACGTGCTGGTCGGTCGTGGGCGACGTCATGGACTACGTACCTCCTGCTCGAGCCGGTCCAGGTCATGAGCCAGTCCCACCAGAGCCGAATCGTCAGACGGCGGTGGCCCGGCCAGGATGGCACCGACCTGCCTGGGTGGTTGGCGCACGCGGTCCGACACAGCCTGGGTGACGGCCGGCGGGCCGGCATCACGCGGCAGCCCGAGACGTGATCGCAGCCGAGAAACGACGGCGGCTCGCAGGACGCCTGCTGCGTGGCCACGGGCACGGCCACGGCGGTACAGCCGGGCCCTGCCCTCGGTGGCTTCCGCCGCGCGGACGACGACAGGGAGCGGCTCGGCGACAACCGGGCCGAGTCTGCGGGCCCGCCACCACGCCGCGAGCACTGCAGCGATGGCGAGTTGCCAGACCACCGGCGCGACCCAATCAGGCAAGAGCTCGCCGAACGTGTCCTGTTGCCCGGCCGGAGCGGGTTCGATCGTCGGCCGGAACCAGACCAACTGCGGGTGACGGCCGAGCAGGCCCAGCGCAAGCGAGGCATTGCCGTCCTCGTCGAGGTATTGGTTGGTCAGGGGATCGCCAGTGCCGAGAACGACGAGCTGCGCTCCGGTTTCAGTGGAATCGACGACAAGGAACGCCACGTCATCTCCGAGATAACACCGGTGCGCCGCGGAGCCAGCGTCGTAGCCAATACCGCCCAGCCGCGCCGAACCGGCCCGTTCGGCTGCGGGCAGGTCGCATCGAGGGTCGAGTTCCTCCGGTGCCGCCGAGCCAGTCGGAGCGATACTGCCGGCGAAGGGCGAAGCACCGGCCGGGGCAATCAGGACGAGATCGGCACCCGTATCCACGAGTCTCTGGACGTTCTCCGGCCGAACCACGTCGGGGATCGTGACGAGCAGCGTCTCGCCGGCTGACGTCTCCGACGCGGCTTCGTCGACCGTGCGTACCTCGTCGACTCGCACGCCTTGCGCTTCCAAAAGCCGGACGACGGCACGTGCTCCGGACGGGTCGACTCCTTGCGGGTCGAGATACCCGCGCCGCTCCTGGCTGGCAACAACGCCGAGCACCATGCTGGCCAACAGGACGATGCCGGCCACGAGGGCGACCCGACGGCCCCGGTGCCAGCGCTCGGACAGCAACGGATCGGCTGCTGTCATCGCGGTACCGCAGGTACGGCTGGAGCAAATCCGGACTCGGCCGGTCCTGGCCGCGCTACCGAAGCCTCTGCGTCGAGACGGCGCATGAGCGCATCGTCGGCTGGCGTCGCCGTGTGCCCGCCGTAACGAACGCCGTCGAACATGATGGACCCTCTCGTCAGGTCGTGGACGAGACCAGGCAGGACAACACCGGCTTCCGCGGCCGCCTCGTCGGCGGTTCTGCCGGGTCGTGGATCGAGCAGTCCGCGCTCCTCGAAACCCACGACGACGGCGCGGTACCGCTCGATGACCGCGGTCGACCAGTCCTGCCGGCCCGCGGCGGCCTCGGCGGCAGCTCGGTACTCGGCAGCAGTGCGGCGCTCGGCCGGGAAGAGCGGATCGGCGCGTGTCCCACGCCGTGCCAGCGGGCCCATCCGCAGGAGGACCACGGCGATGACCAGCCCGAGCACCACGATGAGCAACCGCAGGGCCACAGATCCACTCAGGACGCCTGCCGTCCGGCTGATCAGATCCTGTATGCGTTCGATGATCCACTCGACGGCTTGCTGCACGAACGGGGGTTCGGCGTCGTAACTCGGGTCGGTCAGTTCACGGCGAGCCAGTTCACGTGCCTCGTCCCGCCCCAGCTCGACCGGGATGTCGGCGGGTAACCGGGCCGGCGCGGCCATGCCCGCCTGCATGACGTCGAGACTCACACAGGACCAGCGGTGGGTGGTGCCGGTGGAGCGAAGTCGGTCCGGCCGGGGATGCTGACGCCGGTGACCCGGGCCAGCTCGATGTCGAGGCCCTCGCGGCGGATCCTGCGATCGACGTAGAGCAGGGCGGTCGCTGCCGCTGTGAACGGCGCCGTGATCGTCGCGGCGACGATGCCGCCCAGCGCCGACACGATCAGCGTCAGCAGGAACTGGGCGTCGCTCGGCTGTTGGTCGAGGAAGAAGGCCGGCAGCGCGAACGGCACGCTGATGACCTGCGAAATGATTCCGGCGATCAGCAGGATCAAGAGCAGGATTCCAAACAACCGCCACCATGATCCTCGGGCGAGCTCGGCCGATCGACGCAAGGCACCGAACACGCCGATCGGCTGGGAACTACCACTGACGGCGTGGGCGGTCGATTCGAGCATCAGGGCGGGGCCGGACAACGCGTAGCGCACATAGAGCCAGACCGCCACCGGGATGGCGACTAGTCCGACGACCACTCCGGCGCCCGCTGCGCCCTCGCCCTCGACGCCAGCCGCTAGGAGAAGCAGGCCCGCCACAGTGGCGACCAGGAACGGAGCGAGCCAGATCAGGCTGTACATGACAGTGAGCAGGAGCAGTCTGGGTAGTCGGCGCCGGGCCGCAGCCCATGCCTGCCCGACCGTTGGTCGCTCGCCCAGGACGGCCCGACTGACGACAACGGTGAGGATGCCGGTCAGCAATACGGTGGCGATCCAGGTGACGATCACCACCATCGCGGACGCCCCGACGAGGCCGGCCACCGCATTGAAGACCTCCGCCGGTCCCGCCGTCGGCGACAACGACTCGAGGTCCGCGATGTCCTGGAACAGGATGTAGCCGAGTGCGACCCCCAGCAGCTGAGTGATGACCGCGACGATGGCGGAAAGGCCGAGCATTGGGGCCGGATTACGACGAATGGTCGTGATCGCGCCGTCGAGAATCTCGCCTACCCCAAGCGGCCGGAGCGGGATGACACCGGGTTTGACCACTGGCGGAGGCACCCACCCCCATCGGGTACCGGCCGGCGATGCTGGTGGCGCGCCCCAGCCCCCTGGTGGTGAGGTACCACTGCCGGGAGGCGACCCAGCCGGGCCCGGGAGGTCACCCGCGGCCGGTGCTCGATCGGGCGCGGCCCAGTCCGGGTTCGGCGGCTGGCGAGTCGACCAGCCGGGGTACGGCGGCTCACCGGGCCGTGAGGAAGAATCGTCTTCCTCGGGCCTGCCCCAGCCGGGTGTTTCCGACATGGCGATCTCGCTCCTGCAGGTTCGGCGGGTGCGCTCTGGGCGCCCATCTGATCGGTCCGGCACATCGTGTCACGAGGTTTCCGCAGCGATCGTCGTTGCTCCGCACTCGGACCCTCGCTCGTTCCTCGCTCGGGTTCCTCGTTGCTCCGCCTTGATGGTCGCACTCGGATCCTCGCTCGTTCCTCGCTCGGGTTCCTCGTTGCTCCATTTTTCACGATTCGCCTACCGCGACCGCACAATGGGGGCATGAAGGGACGCGTGCTCGTTGTCGATGACGACAAGGCACTGGCCGAGATGCTCGAGATCGTGTTACGTAACGAGGGTTATGACCCGGCGGTGGTCATTCGCGGCGACGAGGTACTTGCGGCTTTTCGCGAATTCAAGCCCGACCTGGTGCTGCTCGATCTGATGTTGCCCGGCAAGGACGGCATCGACGTGTGCAAGGAGATCCGCGCCGAATCTGGCGTGCCGATCGTCATGTTGACGGCCAAGAGTGACACGGTGGACATCGTCGTCGGGCTCGAGTCGGGAGCCGACGACTACGTCGTCAAGCCGTTCAAGCCAAAAGAGCTGGTCGCGCGCGTGCGGGCTCGGCTGCGACGCACCGATGATCCCAAGCCTGAGTCCCTTCAGGTCGGCGACATCTCCATCGACGTCGCCGGCCATTCGGTCAAGCGTGATGGCGTGGCGATCGCGCTCACCCCGTTGGAGTTCGACCTGCTTGCCTGCTTGGCTCGTCGTCCGTGGCAGGTGTTCACGCGCGAAGAGCTGTTGGAAAAGGTGTGGGGCTACCGGCACGCCGCCGACACCAGGCTGGTCAACGTGCACGTCCAGCGGTTGCGTTCCAAGGTCGAGCTCGACCCCGAGCGGCCCGAGGTCGTCGTGACCGTTCGCGGCGTCGGCTACAAGGCGGGCCCGGCCTGAGGTGACCGACGCCGTCGGCCAGACCGTACGTGACGGCGATTCCCGCCGGCGAATCGTCAGCGTGCTCGGCGGAGCGGGTGAGTGGCTGCTTCGCATCAGCCGGCGAATCAGCAACGTCTGGCAGCGCTCGATCCAGCTTCGGGTGGTCACGGCGACCCTGGCGTTGTCGATCGTCGTTGTGTCCTTCCTGGGAATCACCGTGCTCCGGCAGGTCACCGACGGTTTGCTCAGCCAGCAGCGCGATACTGCGTTGGCACAGGCGACATCCGGCGTGCGGATCGCGCAGGACCTTCTCGACGCCTCCAGCGATGTCGAGCCGGCCGGCAACAACCAGCTCCTGCGGCAGATCGTGCGGGACCTGGCGAACCGGGCCGGAGCCGAGGGATTCGAGGTCGTCCTGACCCGCGGGGACGACGCCTCGGTGACGTCGCGGCGGGTCAAGGCCGACAGCGTCCCGCCGCGCCTGCAAGATCGCACCGCCGAGAAGAGGTCCGTCTTCTGGACCTACACAGAGATCTCCTATCGCGGCAACCCGCCGCAGGCGCCGGTCCCGGGCATGGTTGCCGGTGCGCAGATCATCCCGCCCAGCGAGGAGCCGTACGGTCTTTACTACCTGTTCCCGCTCACCGAGCAGCAGGAGACTCTCGATCTTGTCCGCGCGGCGCTAGCGACTGCGGGGCTGGTGCTTGTCCTGTTGTTGGGCGCGATCGCGTGGCTGGTGACCCGCCAAGTGGTAACTCCGGTTCGGATGGCGGCGAACATCGCCGAGCAGTTCTCTGCCGGCCGGCTATCCGAGCGGATGGTCGTCCGCAGCCGCGACGACATCGCCAAGTTGGCGACCAGCTTCAACCAGATGGCCAGCAGCCTCCAGCGTCAGATCGGACAACTCGAGGAACTGTCCCGGGTCCAGCAGCAATTCGCGTCCGACGTCTCACACGAGCTGAGGACGCCGTTGACGACGGTCCGGATGGCGGCCGACGTACTGCACGAGTCCCGCGAGGACTTCGACCCGTCGGTGCGACGGTCCGCTGAGCTGCTTCAGGCCCAACTCGACCGGTTCGAAGCCCTGCTGTCTGACCTGCTGGAAATCAGCCGGTTCGACGCGGGAGCCGTCGTCCTCAGCGCAGAGGCCGCAGACGTGCGCGACCTCGCGCACGCCGTGACCGAGAGTGCTGCACCGCTCGCCGCGCGGAAGGGCACTGCCCTGCGGGTGGACGTACCGGCGACGCCCTGCATCGGCGAGATCGACTCCCGCAGGATCGAACGGGTCCTGCGGAATCTCGTCGTGAACGCGATCGAGCACGGCGAAGGTCGCGACGTGGTCATCCGGGTGGCCGCCGACGACAACGCTGTCGCCGTCGCCGTCCGAGATCACGGTGTCGGGCTCAAGCCGGGGGAGTCGTCACTGGTCTTCCACCGGTTCTGGCGGGCTGACCCGGCGCGGGCTCGGACCACCGGGGGAACCGGGCTGGGCCTGGCGATCGCGCTCGAGGATGCCCGCCTGCACGGCGGATGGCTGCAGGCCTGGGGGGAACCGGCTCGCGGCTCGCAGTTTCGGCTCACGTTGCCCCAGCGCGCCGGCGCCGAATTGACCTCGTCACCGATCGCGTTGGTGCCCGAGGACGCTGGTCACGACGCCGGCGTCCCCGACGTCGGCGAACCCTACCGGCGGACGGGGCAGCCAGCTGGCTTCGGCGGCAAGGCCAGGACCGGGAGGTCTATCCGGCCCAGTACGGAAGACAGCTCGGGAGCCGACACCGAGGCCACTCGCCGTGTCTAGACCTCGCCTCGGGTTTGCTGCCGTACTCGTCATCGCGTTGGCCACGGGCTGCGCGCAGATCCCGACGTCGGGGCCGGTCGTCGAAGGTGAAGCGGTCCCTGAGCAGCTGCCGGTGTCGGTCGGTTTTGTTCCGAATCCGCCGGCAGCGGGCGCGAGTGAGACCGACATCGTCCAGGGATTCCTGGAGGCCATGGCCTCCTACGAGGCTGGCTATCAGACCGCGAAGGAGTTCCTCACGCCGGACGCCGCGTCTGCTTGGGAGCCTTCTGCGGCCATGACGATCTACTCGGTCACCCCGACGGTGACCCAGACAGCCCGGGGAGCGGTCCGTCTCACCTTGACGGTGGAGGCGGTGATCTCAGCCGAGGCGGGTTATGAACGCCGGGCACCGGCGGTGGCTACGGAATTCGACCTGACCCTGAGTCAGGTCGACGGGGAGTGGCGGATCGCCGATCCGCCCCCCGGCCTCCTGGTATTCAAAGGGGACTTCGTCAGCGAGTTCCGTGAGTACAACCTGTACTACTGGGATGCCGACTTCGAGGAGCTCGTTCCGGATCCGGTGTATGTGCCGACCCAGGGCAACGTGCCATCTCTGCTCGCCGAAGCACTGGTGCGGGGACCGTCCCGATGGCTCGCTCCGGCGGTCTCGACGGCCTTTCCCGACGGCACCACCGTCCCACTTCCGGTTGCAGTCGACGCCGGTCGCGCACAGGTCGAGCTCAGTGCCGAAGCGGCCGACGGGACACCGGAGGATCAGCGTGAGCAGATGACCGCGCAACTGGCGTGGACACTGGACCAGGTCGACGGTGTTCAGCAGGTCGTGGTGCGGGCGGACGGTGTTCCGCTGACCGACGCCGCGTCGACTGCCGGGCCGGCCGAGTCCTTCGGTGAGCTCGACCCGAATCGACCGCGGGGGAGGGAGCTGTTCGCGCTCACCGACCCCGGTGTCGTCGTCGGTGACCAGCTCACTCCCGTCGCCGGACCGCTCGGTGAGCTCCCCGAAGCACGGGCCGTGGCCGTCGATCCTCTGGCCGGCCGGGCTGCCGTCGTCGACGCCAACGGGACGCAGGTGCTCTGGGCGCCGTTCGACAACGCAGCGGAGGTCGCTGTGCTCGTCACTGGAACCGACCTGAGATCGCTGTCGTGGGATCGGACCGGCTTGGTGTGGGCGGTCGACCAGGTTCCGGGCGGATCGAGGGTCATCGTCGCTACGCCGGACGGTGCGGTGTCCGAGGTACCGGCTCCGCAGCTGCTGGCCGGGCGCGACATCGACGACCTGGCCGTGTCGCCGGACGGAAGCAGGGTCGCTCTGGCCGTCGAGGGCGAATTGATGGTTGGAATCGTGCTCCGCGATCTCGCTCAGACGACGGCCAGCATCGAGGGCCTCCGCCGGGTTCAGGTCGACGGTCGGGTGGTCACCAGCGTCGCGTGGTCGGGGCTGACCGAGCTGGCCATCCTCGTCCAACGAGACGATGAGTCGACCGAGCCGTTCCGCGTCGGCATCGGCGGCTCGGACCTCAGGCCGGCCGGACCGGTACCCAGCGCCGTCGACATCGCCGCAACTCCCGGACAAGGGCTGGCTGTGAGCACCGCAGACGGCACTCTGCTACGGCAGACGCCCACGCTCCGCTGGGTCGAGGTCGGTGCCGCGCTGGGTCCCGCGTATCCCGGCTAGATGGTGGTGTGCGGTGCGAAATTGCCGCCGCTCCGGCTGGATCGAGTGTTCACAGGTTGCGTGACACGTACGGGTGTCTCGCACGTTGTGCACAGTTGATCAAGAAGGTGTTGGCGGGACGATCGTGCTCGGCCACTCTGAATCGGTGCACCGGCATGGCTGGATCAGGCAGCTCGCGACGGCTGCGGCCGACCTCGCTGTCGGCGGGGTGTGCGCGGGCTGCGCGAGGTCGCCGGGCTTGCTCTGCTCTGCGTGTCGTCGCGAGTTCCGGGGGCCGGCCCGGGTTTTGGGCCTGCGGCCAGGCGGAATACCGGTCGTCGCGACGTGCACGTACGGCGGAGCCGTGCGCAGCGCTGTGCTGGCGCACAAGGAACATGGTCGGCTCGGATTGTCCCGGCCGTTCGGTGCCGCGCTGGCGGCTGCGGCAGGCCATTTGCTCGACACATTCGAGCTCGCCCTCCGGCCGGTGGCCTTGGTCCCGGCACCTTCTACCCGACCTGCGACTCGCCAACGCGGACACGATCCTCTGCTCCGCGTTGCCAGTCGAGCCGGCATCGTGCTCCGCCGAGCCGGTGTCGACTGCGCCGTCGTTCCGGCGGTACGACACGGTCGTCGGGTCCGGGACCAGGCCGGTCTGGGACAGGCCGCTCGCAAGGCGAATCTGTACGAGTCCATGATCATCCGTTCGGGTGCGCCGCAACTGCTGACGAACCGATCGGTGGTGATCGTTGACGATGTCGTGACCACGGGGGCGACGATCGATGAGGTTGCCCGGACTATTCGGCTCATGGGACTAGAGCCTCGTGGTGCGGCTGTCATCGCAGCGACTCCGTGAGTGCTCCCCCACAGACGATCGGGGTGTCCCCGCTGCCAGTGAGCCGCTAGCGTGAGGACATGGCATCTGCCGCGCCGTGTCGCCGTTGGTGACGACGAGGAGACCAAACCGCGCCCGCGGATGCCCTCCCGACTGACCGACCAGACGAGGGAGATCCGGTGGAGATCGTGTTGAAGGGGCGCCGCGTCGCCGTCACCGATCGGTTTCGCCGCCATGTGTCGGACAAGCTGGCGAAGCTGGAGCGTTTCGATCACAAGGTCATCCGGATCGACGTCGAACTGTCCAGGAAAACCAATCCGCGTCGATCCGAGCAGTCCGACCGTATCGAGCTGACGGTGCATTCCAAGGGCCCGGTCGTCCGAGCGGAGGCGGCCGCGGACGATCGTTATGCGGCACTGGATATCGCGGTGGAGCGGCTGATGACCAGGCTGCGCAAGGCAGCCGACCGACGCCGGGTCCACCACGGGACCCGCACGCCCCTGTCGGTGCGGCGGGCGGCCTTGGCGGCCGACGGCGCGGCTACATCGACCGATGGCGTTCCGCCTGAGTCAGCGCACGAACAGGCGCCCCCGGTCGTTGCCGCTGACATCGGCCCGATGGTCGTGCGCGAGAAGACTCACCAGGCCAGTCCCATGACCCTCGACCAGGCGCTCTACGAGATGGAACTGGTCGGGCATGATTTCTACCTGTTCGTCGACGCCGACACCAAGGCTCCGAGCGTCGTGTACCGACGGCGCGGATACGACTACGGCGTCATCCACCTCGACGTCTAGGCCGCCGCTGGCCTCCACCGGAATTCCGGTTGGTGAGGTTGTCGGTGGCGGCTGGCAGTATCACCGAACGTGCCGCCGGCCCGACCTGCCCGAGCCAGCCTGTCGCAAGCGCAGGCTCGTCGAGTCGCCCTGGCCGCTCAGGGCTTCGCCGACCCGACTCCGGTACGACCCGATCGTCGTGCCCTGCGACGGGTACTCGACCGGGTCGGGATCATCCAGATCGACTCTGTCAACGTGCTGTGTCGTTCGCACTACCTCCCCCTCTACAGCCGGGTCGGGCCGTATCCACGGGAGATGCTCGACCGAGCGGCCAGCCGAGCACCTCGGCTGGTGTTCGAGTATTGGGCGCATGAAGCATCCCTGGTTCCGATCCACCTCCAGCCGTACCTGCGCTGGCGGATGGATGCCGCTGCCGACACCGCCTGGGGCGGGATGCGGCGGATCGCTCGCGACCAGCCTGAGCTCGTTGCTTGGGTCCTCGACGAGGTGCGCCGACGTGGACCGGTGACGGCCGGGATGATCGAGCACGACTCACCCAGGACCCAGGACTACGGCTGGGGCTGGAACTGGTCGCAGGCAAAGCGCGCGCTGGAGTACCTGTTCTGGGCCGGCGAGGTCGCGGCAGCAGGCAGGCAGAACTTCGAGCGGCTTTACGACCTGCCCGAGCGCGTGCTGCCGCCAGCGGTACTCGAAGCACCGACGCCTTCGGTAACCGATGCGCATCGCGAGCTGGTCGCGATCGCTGCCCGAGCTCAAGGGGTGGCCACCCAGCAATGCCTGCGCGACTACTTCCGCCTCGACGTCGCCTCGACCAGGCAAGCCGTCGACGAGCTCGTCGAAGACGAGGAACTCCTCCCGGTCCGGATCGAGGGGTGGAACCGGCCGGCATATCTGCACCGGGCCGCCCGAGTCCCGCGCCGGGTCGCCGCGCGGGCCCTGCTGAGCCCGTTCGACTCGTTGATCTGGGAACGCGCCCGAACGGAGGCGCTGTTCGGCTTCCGGTACCGCATCGAGATCTACGTTCCGGCGGCCAAACGGGTGCACGGCTACTACGTGCTGCCATTCCTGCTCGGCGACCAGCTGGTGGCCCGGGTCGATCTCAAAGCAGACCGCCAGGGCCGCGTGCTGCGAGTCCAGGCGGCCTGGACCGAGCCGGGCGCGCCGGGCGAGACCGCCGCAGAGCTGGCGGTCGAGCTGGTGGTGCTGGCGGTATGGCTCGGCCTTTCCGACGTTGTGGTGGCCGGCCGTGGCGACTTGGCCCCCGACCTGAGGGCGGCCCTCGCAGCTGGCTAGGAAAGGCCGCATGTGCTGACGATCTCGACATCGGGCAATCGCAACTACCATGACGACGTGCCTGCCGAGGGCGCGTCGAGTCAGGACCGGGTGCGGACCGCCGAGATCATCGCGGCGCTCTCGCTCGCGACCGATCTCGGGATGGGGTTCCCTTACGAGCACGGCCTGCACAGCGCCCTCGTCGCCATGCGTCTGGCCGAGCGGCTGGGAGTCGACGCACGAGACAGCGTCCGCGGCGTATTCCGTCTCCCTGCTGTTCCACATCGGGTGCACCACGGACGCCGAGATGGCGGCGAACCTGTTCCGCGAGGGCGCGCTGAGGACCCACTTCGACCCGGTCATGTTCGGTAGCCCAGCCCAGACGGTACGGGGAATCGTGCGCGCGTTGGCCGATCCCGATACCGCCCCGCCGTTCCGAACCGTTCTGGCGCTTGGTCGCTTCCTGCGGGTGGGCCGAGGACATCGTGAGCACATGGTTGCGCTGTGTGAGGTAACGCCCATGCTGACCGACCGACTCGGCCTTCCCGAGAGCGTGCGGGACGCGTTCGCCCACCTCACCGAACGGTGGGACGGAAAAGGCGCGCCGGCGGGGCTCAGTGGTGAGGAGCTCCCGCTTCCGTTACGGATCGCCCATGTTGCGCGAGACGCGACGTTCCAGCTCATGCTCGGTGGCGAAGACCACGCCGCGAGGGTCATGCGGGAGCGAGCCGGGCACGCGTTCGACCCGGCGATCGCGGGCTTGGTCGCCGAGGATGCCCGAACGATCCTGGCGTCCGATAGCGCTGGTTCTCGGTGGGACGACACTCTGGCCGCCGAGCCGCAGCCCCAGCTGTTCTTGGAAGGCGCGGCAATCGACCGTGCACTGGCAGCGATCGGGAACTTTGCCGATCTCGCCTCAAGGTACCTGGTGGGACACTCCGCAGGGGTCGCCGAGCTGGCGACGGCGGCGGGTCGGCAGTGCGGCCTGGACGACGCGGCACGGCTGGCACTGCAGCGTGCGGCGCTGGTCCACGACGTCGGGCGGGTAGCGATCTCGACCCGCGTCTGGGGAAAGGCTGAACCGCTGACGGCGGATGAACGGGAACAGATCAGGTTGCACGCGTATCACACCGAGCGCGTCCTGCACCACTCTCCGTTTCTCGCCGCGTTCATGCCGGTCTCGACTGCGCACCACGAACGGCTGGACGGCACCGGATACCACCGCGGCGCTGGCGGACTGACGCTGGCTCCGTCCATGCGCCTGCTCGCCGCTGCGGACGCCTACCACGCGATGACCGAGCCACGACCGCACCGTTCATCGCTGTCCCCTGCGCAAGCCGCTAACGAGCTTGCCCGGGAGGTCGACGCGGGGCGGCTCGACGCGGTCGCTGTCGCGGCAGTACTGCAGGCCGCCGGCCAGCGCGTCCCTCGGCTGGAACGGCCGGCCGGGCTCACCGAGCGCGAGGTGGTGGTGGTCGGGATGCTGGCGCGCGGGCTGCAGACGAAACAGATCGCTCGCGCACTCGGAATCTCGCCGAAGACCGCCGATCACCATATTCAGAACGCCTACGCCAAGATCGGTGTGTCGACGCGTCCCGCGGCCACGCTCTTCGCCATGGAGCATGGCCTGCTGGCCTGGGGAGAATTCCCGATGTCACCGGCGTCCGTCCGCTCCTAGCGTCCGAGCCAGGAACCTCGCCACTGGGTGCGGTCCTGGGCGAACGAGGGAGCGAAGCGATGTCGATTTACCCAAGAACATCGGGCGTTTCGGGCAGCAGCATGACGCCGGCTGCCCAAGCCCGTCTTCGGCCCACATGGTTACGGCTGTGCGCTGTGGCCGGCATCGTCGGCCCGGTGCTGTTTACCGTGACGTTCCTCGTCCAGGAGCAGTTTCGTCGCGACGAGTACAGCCCGATTGCCGAACCAGTGAGCGCGCTCGAGGCCGGGCCCAACGGGTGGATTCAGCAACTGAACTTCGTCGTCTTCGCGGTGCTGCTGTTTGCGTTCGCGGTGGGATTGCACCACGGAGTTCAGCCGACCCGATTCGGGATCGCCGGCCCTGCGCTCATAGCGTGGGGTGGAGTAGGTCTGGTGCTCGCGGCTGTCTTCCCGTTGCGGGTGGACGTCTCAGGCGCCACCTACGATCCGACCGGACTCCACTACGTGAGCGGTCCAATCGTTTTTGCGAGCATCGGTGTCGGACTCGTCGTGCTGTCCCGCCGGCTGGCGCGGGATCCCAGCTGGCGCAATCTGGCCGGCTACACCCTCGGGACGGGGGTTGCCGTAGTCGTTATGTTCGTGGCCTTCGGTCTTCTCGTCAGACCGGACGACGCGCCGCTGCACGATTACCTGGGGCTTGCGCAGCGCGCGACACTGGCGGTCTGGCTCCCCTGCGTGGTCATACTCGCCGTTCGGTTGCTTCGACTCACCAGGGACGCCCGCGCTGCCGTCGATGTCGATCTGGCCCGTACTCTGTGAGTTTGATCATGGCGAAACGACGGTGCTGGATCGCTTCACACTATCCACTTCGCCATGATCAACGGGATCTGTGGTGAGCAGGTCGTACCAGTGCAGGTCGACATAGGTACCGTCGCCGAGCCGCTCGGCCGACCTCTCCGTTCCGGTATGGACGAAACCGTTGCGGACCGCGACCATCTGAGATGCCTCGTTGCCGTTGGCGTGCGCCAACAACAGCCGGCGCATGCCTAGCCCACCGTCTGCGGTTGCGATGAATGCGTGCCGGACCATCAGCCGGACCGCCTCTGTCGCGACCCCCCGGCCTCGTCCCGACGGGGCGACCCAGTACCCAACTTCTGCGGAATGCCGGACCGGCGAATCGCCGGGCGCCGTTAGCGAGAACGAGCCCGTGGCCGGAGCGTGATCGTCGACCGCCGCCGCCCAGTGGATTCCCCGCGCGGATGCATGCGCCTCCTCGCGGGCGGCGATGTACTCGATGGCCGTGTCTCGGGTGTACGGGTCGGGCAGGTTACCGAACCAGTACCGGGTCACAGGGTCGTTGAACGCCTCGACGACGGCGTCGGCGTCGGACTCCCGCCAGCGCCGCAGCACGATCCCCTTCCCGCGAAGGGTCGGCACGTCGAACCACGGCAAGGTCGGCTCCCGCTTGTCGCCCGCTAGCAGGGTGGCGACCCACGCATCCTGTCGTTCACCATGCTTGGGCAGATGCGCTCGGAGCGTCCCTTCGACGGTGAACCCCAGCCGCCACGCCACGCGTCGGGATGCCCAGTTGCCGACGGAGGCGTGCCAGATCAAGCGCTGTAGCCCGACACCCTTCGGATCGAACACATGGTCGGCGACCAGCCGGATCGTTTCGGTCATCAGTCCGGACCCGCGTGCCTCGGCGGCGAGCCAATAGCCGATCTCGGCCGAGCCCTGACCGTCAAGTCCGAGACCGACCATGCCGAGAACGGTCTTGTCTTGTGGGTCACGCAACGCCCAGGTGAGCTCCCTGCCGCTGTCCCAGCCACCGGGGACCATTTCGCGGACGAACACGTGGGCGTCGCGACGCTGATAAGGCGACGGCACTGTCGTCCACCGCTGGATCTGCTCGTCCTGGCACAACTCGGTGATGCGGTCGATGTCGTCGCGAGTCGGCACCGTCAGCAAGACCCGGTCACCACGTAGTTCGTACGGACGCATGGCCCAATACTGTCCGGGCGGAACCGGCCGGATCGACCTATTAGCGACGACCTCAATGATCAAATCCGCGTCAAGCGCACTATCCCTGCTGGTTTGGCGCGTATTCGATCATTGATGTGCAGAGGCTGAGAGCGGCGGGGCGGCTGTGTCAATTCTCCTCCCCGGCCACGCCACGTACCATGGACGACCGGGGATGTGTCGCGCCCACACGCGACTCGGCGCTGGCAGCGCCGCACCAACCAGCCGTCCAAGGAGTTGACCCGCGTGCCCGTCATGTTCGACAAGCTTCTCCGTGCCGGCGAGGGCAAGATCATCAAGCGTCTGAACGGGCTCGTCGACCAGGTCAACGCCGTCGAGAACGACTTCACCGTACTGTCCGACGCCGAGCTGCGAGGGCTCACCGACGAGTTCCGCTCCCGGCTTGCCGATGGCGAATCCCTCGACGATCTGCTTCCCGAGGCATTCGCCACGGTGCGTGAAGCGGCCCGCCGCACTCTGGGTCAGCGCCATTACGACGTGCAGATCATGGGCGGGGCTGGCCTGCACCTCGGGAACATCGCGGAAATGAAGACCGGAGAGGGCAAGACACTGGTCGCGACGCTGCCGTCGTATCTGAACGCTCTGGCCGGACGCGGCGTGCACATCGTCACCGTGAACGACTACCTGGCTCAACGCGACGCCGAGTGGATGGGTCGCGTGCACCGTTTCCTCGGCCTGGACGTGGGCGTGATCTTGGCCGGTCTCACGCCGGAGCAGCGCCGGCTTGCCTATGGCGCCGACATCACCTACGGCACGAACAACGAATTCGGCTTCGATTACCTGCGCGACAACATGGCGCTGCGTGTCGAGGACATGGTCCAACGCGGGCATGTCTACGCGATCGTCGACGAGGTCGACTCGATCTTGATCGACGAGGCGCGCACACCACTGATCATTTCTGGCCCGGCCGACCAGCCGACCCGTTGGTACACCGAGTTCGCCGAGATCGCCGCCCTGCTCCAGCGCGAGCGCGATTATGAGGTCGACGAGAAGAAGCGAACCATCGGCATCCTCGAGTCTGGCATCGAGCGGGTCGAGGACCGGCTCGGCATCGACAATCTCTACGAGAGCGCCAACACCCCGCTGATTCAGTTCCTGAACAACTCGATCAAGGCCAAGGAGTTGTTCCACCGGGACAAGGAGTACGTCGTCAAAGACGGCGAGGTCCTCATCGTCGACGAGCATACTGGGCGAATTCTTGCTGGCCGCCGCTACAACGAAGGCATGCATCAGGCGATCGAGGCCAAGGAGGGGGTGGACATCAAGCAGGAGAACCAGACCCTGGCGACCATCACCCTGCAGAACTACTTCCGGCTCTACGACAAGCTGGCCGGGATGACCGGTACGGCGATGACCGAGGCGTCGGAGTTCAACAAGATCTACAACCTGGGTGTCGTGCCGATCCCGACCAACATGGAGATGATCCGCGACGACCAGGCTGACCTCGTATACCGGACCGAGGAGGCCAAGTTCGCCGCGGTCGTCGAGGACCTCGTCGTGCGGCACACGAACGGCCAGCCGGTACTCGTGGGCACGACCAGCGTCGCGAAGTCCGAGCACCTGTCCCACTTGCTCAGCAAACGCGGCATCCCGCACGAGGTGTTGAACGCCAAGCACCACGAGCGGGAGGCGGCCATCATCGCCCAGGCGGGCCGCCGCGGCGCGGTCACCGTCGCGACCAACATGGCCGGGCGAGGAACCGACATCATGCTCGGCGGCAACCCGGAGCCGATGGCCATGGCCGAGCTCAAGCAACGTGGGATCGAGCCGGTGGAGAGCCCGGAGGAGTACGAGGCCGCGTGGGGGCCGACGTTGGAGAAGCTACAACACCAGGTCGAGACCGAACACTACGAGGTCATCGAACTCGGTGGGCTGTACGTGCTCGGCACGGAGCGGCATGAGTCACGGCGCATAGACAACCAGCTTCGCGGTCGGTCAGGTCGGCAGGGCGACCCTGGTGAGTCCCGGTTCTACTTGTCGCTGCAGGACGACTTGATGCGGCTGTTCAAGAGCGAATGGGTCGACATGATCCTCCGCAGCCTGAACATTCCCGACGACCAACCGATCGAGCACAAGCGGGTCAGTAACGCGATCAAGGGTGCGCAGACCCAGCGCGAGGCGCAGAACTTCGAGATCCGCAAGGACGTCCTCAAATACGACGACGTGCTCAACCGCCAGCGCCAGGTCATCTACCAAGAGCGGCGGATGGTCCTAGAAGGCGGCGACCTGTCCGAACAGATCGGTCACATGCTCGGTGAGTCGGTGACGGCGTACGTCGGCGGTGCGACGAGCGAGGGTTACCCGGAGGCGTGGGACCTCGATCAGCTGTGGACGGCTCTGCGCACACTGTATCCCGTCTCGGTGAGCATCGAGGAGACCGAGGACGAGGCAGGCGGGCGCGATGCCCTGACCTCGGAGTTCTTGACTCAGCGGCTGGTCGACGATGCCCGAGCTGCGTACGCGCTTCGGGAGGCCGAGCTCGGGTCCGAGCCGATGCGCGAGCTCGAGCGTCGCGTGTTACTCACTGTGTTGGACCGCAAGTGGCGCGAGCACCTTTACGAGATGGACTACCTGCGTGAGGGCATCGGGCTGCGTGCGTTTGCGCAGAAACAGCCGCTGGTCGAATACCAACGGGAGGGATTCGACCTGTTCTCCGTCATGATGGACGCGATCAAGGAAGAGTCCGTCGGGCTGCTGTTCCACCTCGAAGCTCGCGTCGTAGCACCGCCGACAGACGGCGCCGATTCCCAAACCGCCCCAACAGCCGCATCGCCGGTGATCGTTGCCAAAGGCTTGGTCGAGACCAAGCGTCCGCAACAGTTGCAATACAGCGCCCCCAGCATCGATGGCGAGAGTGCCGTCGAGCAGCGGGTCGAGCGCTCCGGTCCGACCGATGGGTCGCGCTCGGCCACAGCCAACGGTCCGGTCCAGGAAAGCGTCGCGTTCGCTGGCACGGGCAAGAACCGGCCCTGTCCGTGCGGATCCGGCAAGAAATACAAGCTCTGCCACGGCGCTGCCAAGAACCGGCCCACGTAGCGAGGCCGCATAGGTCGGGCTGCGGGATGCCGGCTGAGGTGTGGTCGGGCGTGGGAGGCCGACGAAGTCGGCCGACGGGCGGAGCCGGCATCCCGCAGACCGACTCAACAGACCTCAGACGATGTCCAGCGCGGTGCACCGCCAATGTCCGTGGTCGGCCTCGAGCCGCAAGGCGAGGGCACGGCAACGCCCGGACACCGCTACGACGGCGGTGGCTTCCAAGACGCCGTCGCGCGGACGGCAAACTCGCACCGAGCGCACCCGTGGGCGGGGTCCGGCTGCGGGCACGCGGCCGGCGAGCCGGTGAGTGAGCATCTCGTACACGCTCTCGTCGGTCCATCGCACCAGCTGCTGCAGCGGCCGATGGCCAGATAGGGCCTCGGCGATTCCCTGCGCCAGCCGAGCGGACCACCGGCGGGCATCTGGTGGCTCCGTAGGCCGAGCCGCGACGCGACCACGCCGGCTCGGCATCGGTGTCGACGCGCCACCAGCATCCAGGTCCACCAGGTGAAGGGCGGCGGCGGGTTCGGGCACCGCGGGTGCTCCTCCAGGCAGGACATGAGCGAGGGCCAGCGAACCCTGCGTGACCGGCGGTGAGTTAGCTGCGCTGCCGACTGATGCCACTGGACCATCGCCGCGCTCGTCGTCGAACGGCGGCTCGCGCGTTGGCAGGGGTATGCGCCGAGCCGTGGTTGCCTGCTCGGGCGGCGAGGTAGCCGACATCGTTGTTCCCTGTCTGTCGTCACTGTGCCGTGGGGACATGGAGCACCATTCCGGGCAGCAGCAGGTCTGGGTCGGCGCCGATGGTGGTGCGGTTCAGCGCGTACCAGCGGGGCCATTCGGCGGCAATGGCGGTGTCAGCCGGGTTGGCATCGGAGGCCTGGGCGAGCGCCTCGGCTGCGATGGTCCACAAGCAGTCGCCCGGCCTGACGACGACCGTCGGGACCTCCGTCTGGGGCGATCCGGTATGTCCTGGTCGGCTTGCCACCGTGGCGGCGTTCGCCGACTGACTCCACCCCGGGCGGCTGACGTCGGGCAAGGAGAGAACGTCGGCGGCAGCCGAACCGGGCCGGGTCGTGATGCTCGCTGCCATCGGCACGGCAGCCACGGGTAGGGCGGCGACGGTACCCGGGCCGGCAGCGACCGTTAGACCGAGTACCAGCCGTGCCGCTCCGCGCATCGCTACGGGAGTCAGCCGGGCTGCAGCCGCGGTGGCGAACCGTCCCAAGGCGCCAGGGATGGAGCCCAGCGCCGTCACCGCGAGCACCAGCACAACCCAGCCGAGCAGTGCCCAACAGCCGGCGGCGGCAGCTAGACCGAGCAAGTCGTCGAATCGTGCCGTGCCGGCTCGGGCCGCCGAGAGCGGCGCGGCGGTAGCCCAACGCAAGGCGAGGACGACGAAGACGAACGAGGCTGTGCTCACCGCACGTTGTAGCGCTCGGTGAATCACGGTCGTCTCCGTTGATGGAAGATACGTTTGTTTGATTCCGTTTACTTACTGGAACGTCCAGATGATGTCAAGTATGGTCGTCCACAATTCACAGGTGTACGGTCGCCGCACTCCTGGTCGGCGGCGGAGAGGACAGGTCTCGGCGTGCGGTGGCAGCGGTTGTTCGACGATCTCGAAGCTCAGGTGGAGCAGGCCGATCAGGCCGTGCTCGACGCCGAGGTCGCGGACCGAACCCGCCGGGAGATGGCTCGGGTGCGGCTGGCCGACCGGCTGCGTGCGTCGGTTGGAGCGTCGATCGTGATCCGGTTGACCGGTATCGGATCGTTGACCGCCGTTGTCGAAGCGGCCGGGCCGGACTGGGTGCTGGTCACCGAGCGGGCAGGTATCGAGACTCTCCTGCCGTTGCACGCCGTGCTGAACGTGACCGGGCTCGGCGCGCAGGCAGCGGTACCGGGCAGCGAGGGAGCCGTCGAAGCCCGACTCGGACTCGGCTATGCCCTACGCCGCATCGCGCGTGACCGGAGTCCGGTGGTAGTCACTCTCTCCGACGGATCGACAGCCCGCGGCACCGTCGATCGCGTCGGTGCCGACGCCTTCGATCTCGCCGAGACCGGCGCGGCCAGGGCCGGCCGTTCGGCTCGGGAGGCCACCGGCCAGACGGTCCCCTTCGCGGCCTTGAGCGCCCTGCGCAGGACGGTCTAGTCGAGACTGTCGGTGCTGTCTGCGGGATCATCAACTGGGGATGACGGCGCTCCGAGCGGATGGGTCGTGACGAAGTCACGAGTCTGCGCGTACATCCGCTGGATGTAGTCCTCCAGGACGCTGGCCTCGACCCGCCACTGCCCCCGGCCACCGATCTTGATGGCGGGCAAGTCACCGCTGCGGACCAGTGCGTACGCCTGTGCCGAGGAGATGTTGAGAACCTCGGCGACGTCGGCAAGCTGCAGAAACCGTCGGTCAGCCGCCGTCATCGCTTCTCCTCGTCACTGCGATCGTCCTGATGCGGCAGTGTGGCACGGGTTGCCTGTGGACGATTCCGGTTGTCCACAGCGGCTGACCGACTATCCTCTGCGCGGTATTCAGCCGTGCTCGCGCAGGGGGAATGGTGGTTCAGACCGATGCCGCTGCCGTCCAATCGCCGTCCGTTTCGCCCAGCGCAGGCGACATCGGTTCGCCACAGGCGTCGAGACTGCGGCGAGCCCGCTGGCTCGACCCGCGCCTGATCACGGGCATCCTGCTCGTCCTCGGCTCTGTGGTCGTGGGCACGAGAGTGATCGCAGCCGCCGACCAGACCCTGCCAGTCCTGGTCGCGGCGACCGACTTGGCCCCTGGGCAAGCCCTCAGTGTCGAGCTCGTCGAGACTCGCAACGTGATGCTCGACGGCAATCTCGACCGCTATGTCAGCGGCCCGATCGGGGATGGATACGTGGTCGTCCGGGCTGTCGGCGAAGGAGAGTTGCTTCCGCGCTCGTCGGTGGCGCCGGCAACCGGGGATGGTGAGCTGCGTTATGTCACGATCCCGCTACCGGCAGCCGAGGTTCCGGTGAGCATGAACCGCGGAGCAGTCGTAGATGTCTGGCGGATCCCACCGGCGGACGCTGCAGACCGGATTGCCGAGCGCCTGCTCACCGGTGTCGGGGTCACCGACTCCGACTCGGGGGAGGGCGGACTGGCGACGGCCGGCGGACAGGCGCGGGTGACCCTTGCCGTCGCGGCCGCCGATGTCGGTCGATCCCCGGCCGAGCAGAACGAGGCCATCGGCGCTCTGGTCACGGCTGCCCGTGACGGTCTCGTCTACCTGACGGTCGTCCCAGAGGCGCCACAGTGACCATTGCGGTCCTGACGGCGGTGACCGGTGCCGGCTGGGAGTCGAGGCTCGTCGCCGCATTGGAGAGCGAGAGCAGTGGCCTCGCGGTGGTCCGCCGCTGCGTCGACGTGGCCGATCTGTTGGCCGCCGTTGCCACCGGGCACGGGCGGGCTGTTCTCCTCTCGGCCGACCTGCGGCGCCTCGACCGAGACGTTCTCGGTCGCATCGCGACCGCGCAGGTCGCCGTCGTGGGAGTCGTGCCAGTCGGCGATGAGCAGGCCGAGCGCCGACTTCGCCAACTCGGCGTCGACCAGGTTGTGACCGCTGAGGCCACGACCGGTGATGTCTGCATGGCGGTACGTCGGGCGATCGAGAAGTTGTCCGCTCACCCCGACGGCTTCGACACCAGCGAGAACGACGACGAGCAGGACGAGCTGGTCAACGGGCTGCCGGCAGGTCTTCAGGCGACGATGGGCCGGGTGGTCGCCGTGTGGGGGCCCACCGGAGCACCCGGCCGGACGACCATCGCCGTCAACCTGGCAGCCGAGGCGGCCCTGTTGGGACGTAGTTCTCTGCTGGCCGATGCGGATACCTACGGCGGAGCGGTCGGGCAAGTCCTCGGACTGCTCGACGAGGC
Organism: uncultured Actinomycetota bacterium; assembly: GCA_963819885.1. Lineage (GTDB taxonomy): Bacteria > Actinomycetota > Actinomycetes > Jiangellales > Jiangellaceae > JACVRX01. The sequence goes on from CAWFXV010000026.1 coordinate 130,275, forward strand.
ACCGGGACTGGCCGGTGCCGCTCGTTCGGCCAACAACGGGCAATTGGATCTGCCGGCGCTGGCTCGGCACGCGCGGCAGGTGACGCCACGGCTACGAGTCCTGACCGGTATCACGCGGACCGAACGGTGGCCGGAGATACGGCCAGCGTCACTGGAGGTGGTGTGGGCGCTGGCCCGGGGGCTGGCCGAGGTCACCGTGGTCGACAGCGGGTTCTGCCTCGAGCAGGATGAGGAGCTCAGCTTCGACACCGCCGCACCGCGCCGGAACGGCGCGACTCTGACGACCATCGAACTGGCCGACGTCGTGGTTGCCGTCGGCACGGCCGACCCCGTGGGGCTGCAACGGCTGGTGCGTGGGCTGTCGGACTTGCGCGAGGCGGTGCCCGGTGTCGAGGTCCACGTCGTTGTCAATCGCGTGCGGCCCTCGGTCGTCGGTATGGACCCGGAACGGCAGGTGCGTGCGGCACTGGAGCGTTATGCGGGTGTGCTCCGCGCCACTCTCGTACCCGAAGACCGGGCTGCCGTCGACGCCGCTCTGCTCCGCGGCCAAACGCTGGCTGAGGTCGCGCCGAAATCCGCTGCCAGGCAAGCCGTCGCACGTTTGGCCGGCGAGCTGGTCGGCGTCAGCCAGCAACGGCGCGCGCCGAAGCGCCGTCGCCTTCGGGTCCGGGCCTGACCTCTACCCTCTGCGACGCGACTGGAGGGTTCTCCACGTCTCCCGACCGTCGAGAGGTGGAAATACCTCCAGTCAGCAATTGTTTGGACGATGCGAAGATCGTTCAAGCAGCGAACAGAAGCAACAACCCGGTAACGGTGTAAGCGACCATCACCGCGAGAAGCGGCAGTTGGGCGAGCAATGCCCGCCGGGGTGGGAAGAGTCGGACCGAACGGTCGTGCGCCGAAACGATACCCAGGACGTGGCCGATCACGATTGCTGCGACCTGCAGACTCGCCACCAGAGTCGGCTGGTTGGCCAGCCATCGGTTCTCGGCCACGTTGCCCAGCCCGAACCAGTTCGCGCCGATGCCCAACGGGTCGGCCAGTAACACCAGGGTGTGCTGGCCCTCGAGGACGAACAGGGTCAGGTAGTGGGCGATGACATACCCGACGGCAATCGGAACCACCGAGTGGGCGAACACATCGGAACGGGTGGGCAGCCCGGCTACGCGCCCGGAGCACCACACCGCGAATGCAAACGTCGTGTAGACGAGCACGACGGCGCCGATCAGCCCGGCGGTACCGGCTGCCGTCGATCCGATGCCTGACTCCTGCGTCCAGCGCGCCCACCACGGCGAGGCCGACGCACTGTCGTACATGGTGGAGCCGAGCAGCACCGCCATCGCAGCGGTGAGCCCAGGGTGAGCAGGCAGCCCGTCAAGGTTCTCCAGCGGGCGGCGGGCGACTAGCGGGCCGTCGGAGCTCCGACCGAGCCAGGACAGCCGCCCGACCACCATCGAGTAGGTCTCGAATGGGTCGGCGCGCTCGAACCACCGCGACCCGAACACCACCGCACCGACCATCGAAACCCCGACGAAGACAGCGAACCACGCGCGGATCACCGGCGTCGTCGCCCGATCGGGGGCCACCAGCTCCAGCCAGGTGAACGCAACAAGCCACACTGCGGCGGGCCAGAGCCCTACCCAGGACGGCAGCCGCCGGACCCCTTTGGCCGGATCGAGCCCGATGGCTTTGCACAGCACCAGATGCATGGTGCGTAGCGGGTTGACCAGCCGCCACACCGGACCGAGCAGGAGCGAGGCGGGCACGAGTCCCACCCAGAGCAGCACGTAGACCACGCCCGCCGTCGGGTTGGTCGCGAGGTCGGGGCCGGCAACGGCCGCGAGCGTGACATAGGCAGCCATCGCAAGGCCGAGAATGCGCAGCGTCCACCGCGTCCATCGCGAGTCGGCGGCCCGGGTCAACGCGCCGGGCAGCGGGCGGCCGCTGTCGTCGCCGTGATACCTCGACTCCTTCCAGGCGAAGCCCAAGATCAAGAACGACACGACGAGCGCGAGGGCAGCGCCGAGAACGGCCAGTCCGAACGGGATCGGCAGATCTTGCCGGCCGCCGACGCCGTGCGCGAGGAGGGCCGCTGCGATCACCGGACGATCAACTGGACCAACAGCAGGCCACTGTCGTGGGTCTCCACCTCGAAGACGCCGGGCTCGCTGATGGTGAACTCAACAGTTGTCGGGACACCCGCGACCAGTGCTGCCGTTGCGTCGGCGCCATGAACGTGCAGCTCGTCGTCGGCATCGCTGGTCACGATCAATCGGATGGCCGCACCCGAGGTCACCTCCACGCGGTCGGCGTCGGTGTGGACCTCGCCATCGACGATGTGGACCTCGATCACCTGCACCGACGGGCTGGCGGACGCCGTGGACGGCGGCGTCGTGGGTGGTGGCGATACCGGCTCTGAGCTGAGGCTCGGTGCGGTCGACCCGGGCACCGGTTCCGCTGCGTCACCAGAGTCACCGCAGCCGGCAAGACAACAGCCGAGAACAAGCGGGACGAGTGCACACATCCACCTGGCACAGCAGGGTCGAGAGAGCATCGGTGACTGGCTCCTGCAGGGACATCGAGGGACGGCCTATCTTCGCAGCATGGATCGGCTGAGCCCGCTGGACGTCTCGTTCCTGTACTTCGAGGACCGTGACACGCCGATGCACGTCGGTAGCGTGGCGGTCTTTCAGGCGCCCGTCGACGGCTTCGACTATCAGCGCCTGGTCGCGGTGATCCAGGACCGGATCGCTTTCGTCCCCCGCTACCGGCAGCGGGTTCGGCCGATACCGGGCCGACTGGCCAACCCGGTCTGGGTCGACGATGGGGAGTTCGATCTGGATTACCACGTCCGGCGGTCCGCGCTGCCCAAACCAGGCACCGACGAGCAGCTGCGCGAGCTGGTCGCGCGGGTGATGAGCCGGCCACTGGATCGGGCCCGGCCGCTGTGGGAGATGTACCTCGTCGAGGGCCTTTCCGGTGACCGCTTCGCCGTGCTGTCCAAGACGCATCACGCTGTCGTCGATGGAACCTCGGCGGTCGACATCGGCGCGCTGATCCTCGATGACACACCAGAGCCGCGTGACACCGTGCCCGATGCATGGCAGCCGACCCCAGAGCCGGGGTGGTCGGCCCTGGTCGCCGAGGCGCTCGCGGAAACGGTGCGCCGACCGCGTTCGCTTGTCGACAGCTTCCGAGTCGGTATCGCCGACCTTGAGCACACCGCGAGCCGGGCGTTCGGCGCCTTGAGCGGAGTGACCGCGGCTGCGATGCGAACCGTGGTCAGGCCGGCTCCGAGCCTGCCGCTCAACGGCCCGATCAGCGCTCAGCGCCGGTTCGCGACCGCTGACACTGCCCTCGACACCTACCGGCGGATTCGGGCGGCGCACGGCGGCACGGTCAACGACGTCGTGCTGGCCACCGTCGCGGGGGCGTTGCGGATCTGGCTGCTGACCCGGGGAGAACCTGTGCGCGCTTCGACGTCGATCCGGGCGCTCGTGCCGGTGAGCGTCCGCCGCCCGGAGGAGCAGGGCAGCCTGGGCAACCGGATCTCGTCGTTCCTCGTCGACCTACCCGTTGGCGAACCCAACCCGGTCATCCGGCTGCAGCGAGTCTCCCACTCGATGCAAGCCCACAAGGACAGCGGCCAGGCGGTCACGGCCGAAGCCCTGGTCGGGCTGGCGGGCTTCGCCCCGCCGACCCTGCACGCGCTCGGTGCCCGGGTGGCGGCGGGCATGTCCCGTCGAGTCTTCAACCTCGTTGTGACCAACGTTCCTGGCCCCCAGGTTCCGCTCTATGTGAGCGGAGCCCGGCTGCTTGCGGCCTATCCCGTGGTACCGCTTGCGCCGGGGCAAGCGGTCGCGATCGGCGTCACGTCGTATGACGGTGGTCTCTACTACGGCGTCAACGCCGACCGGGACGGTATGCCGGACGTCGACGTGATAGCGCAATGCCTTGTGGACGCCCTCGCCGAGCTGGCCGAGGCGCCGGTCCGCGGGCCCGACGACGGAGGCTGAGCGGTCGGCGGAGGTGAGCGGGCGACGCAGGTGAGCGGGCGACGGAGGCAGCCAGATGCTCCGCGGGCTCCGGGATCCGTGGCGGTGAAGCATGCCACGGATCCCTCTTTATACGCCCGCTTCCGCATCCGCCTGCCTCCGTCGCCCGCGGAGCATCCGGCCGTCCCCCTCGGGCCCCAGCCACCCCGCAGGCGAAGCGTGTCGGGGCAGCGTGGAGTTGGCACACTGAAGTCGTGACGAAGGCGACGCAGCCCCGGCGCGGACTCGTGCTCGGCGCAGGCGGGGTGCTCGGCGCGGCATGGTCGGTCGGTGCGTTGTGCGCGCTGCAGGAATCGACTGGCATCGACCCGCGGAGCTGCGACTACATCGTCGGCACCTCGGCCGGCGCCGTCCTTGCCGCGCTGCTCGGCTCGGGCGTCACACCAGCGCAGCTCCGTGACCATCAGCGCGGCCTGGCGACGCGGGGACGGCTCGCGGAACTGTCCTGGGACTACGAGCGATCCACCGGCGGCGCCCTTCCGAAGATTCCGCGTTGGGGTGTCGGGTCGCTGGCGCTGGTCCGGCACAACGCGTGGCGACTGCGCCAGCTGCCGCCCACTGCCGTCATCTCGGCCTTGCTTCCGGTGGGCCGGGGATCGCTGCACGAACTCGGCGAACTGGTCGCTGCGCTCGCGCCGGGGGGCGGATGGGCAGACCATCGCGGTGTATGGCTCGTCGCGATGGACTACGAAACCGGCCGCCGGGTGCCGTTCGGCCGTCCCGGTGAACCCACGGCGTCGCTCGTGGAGGCGGTGCTGGCCTCCTGTGCTATTCCAGGGTGGTATGCGCCGGTGGTGATCGACGGACACCGGTTCGTCGACGGAGGCGCGTGCTCGGCGACATCGGTCGACTTGTTCGCGGGAATGGGCTTGGACGAGGTCTACGTCGTCGCTCCACTGGTTTCGCTCGAGACCGACCGGCCGGGTTCACTACTGGTCAAGATGGAGCGGCGGTGGCGCGCGGTCGTGACCCGCCGCTGCCTGCACGAGGCCGAGAAACTCAGGGCGCAGGGCACAAAGGTGACGATTCTCGCGCCGGGCCCGGAAGATCTCGAGGCAATTGGTGGCAACGTCATGCAGACATCCCGCCGGATCGCTGTCCTGGAGACCTCGCTCCGGACGTCGGCACAGGCGTTGGCTGGCAGCGACTTCCTGCAGTCGACGGGCACCGGCTGATGCGGGTGTTCATAGCTGCGACGCTGCCGCAACTGGCGGAGTTGCACCGAACCGGAAGGCTCCTGACCAACGACCGGCCGGCATTCGCCGTCACGCCTGCACTACGCGAGTGGTATATCGAAGGAGACGCTGAAGAGCTCGAATACGCCACGCTGATCGAGGCGGCGCGGGCCTCGCTGGCGTTGCTGGCCGCCGACCCGACGGCTCCGCCTCGACGGGTCGTCGTCACGGCTGACGTCGACCATGCCGTGCCGGACGCGATCCAAGGCCGAGCACGGGTCCGCCTCGCCGAGGCAGTCCGTATCGATCAGGTGGCGTCCCTGCACATCGATGCCGGTGACGCCGAGGAGACAGTGCGTGCCGCAATAGAAGCACACGATGCAGCCGCGGCAGGCGACGAGGACGCGATGATCGCCGTGGAGGAGCCGGAAGGTTTCGAGTTGCTCTGGTACGCGACGCAAGAGCTTCCCGACCTGCTGCACACCTGACCGGTCATGCCACGATGGGGGGTACCCCACCTCGACGTCGAGGAGTACCCGTCATGGATGCCGTCACCCGGGTCCCCATGCCGGTGAACGAGCCGGTTCTCGACTACGCACCGCAAACAGCGGAGCGAGCCCAGGTCCAGCTCCGGCTGGCCGAGCTCGCCGCCGAACGGCACGAACTCACCTGCACGATCGGAGGCGATCAGAAGCTCGGCGGCGGCGAGGAGATCGACGTCGTGGAGCCGCACCGACACTCGCAGGTTCTCGGCACCATGCGCAACGCGACAACGGCCGACGCGAGAGCCGCAGTCGACGCCGCCGCGGAGGCCGCCCCCGGCTGGCGCGCGCTCTCGTATGACGACCGGGCGGCGATCTTCCTCAAGGCGGCCGAGCTGCTCTCTGGCCCGTGGCGGCAGACCCTCAACGCGGCCACCATGCTGGGGCAGTCGAAGACCGTCGTGCAGGCCGAGATCGACAGCGCCTGCGAGCTCATCGACTTCTGGCGGTTCAACGTCTTCTTCGGCCGCGAGATCGTCCAAGAACAGCCCATCCGCAACAGCGCCGGTATCTGGAATCGCTGCGATCACCGGCCGCTCGAAGGCTTTGTGTACGCCATCACGCCGTTCAACTTCACCGCAATCGGTGGCAATCTCCCCACCGCTCCGGCGTTGATGGGCAACACGGTGCTGTGGAAGCCGAGCCCGACCCAGCAGCTCGCGGCGCACTACACGATGCGACTGCTCGAAGCCGCTGGCCTGCCACCGGGCGTGATCAACCTGCTCACCGGCGACGGGCTGGCGGTATCCGAGGTCGCGCTACTCGACCCGAGCCTCGCGGGCATTCATTTCACCGGGTCGACGGCGACGTTCCAGCGCTTGTGGCGCACCGTCGGAGAGAACATCTCGACGTACCGCAGCTATCCGCGCATTGTGGGAGAGACCGGCGGGAAGGACTTCGTCGTCGCTCATCCCAGTGCCGACATCGACGTCCTGCGAACTGCCCTGATCCGTGGAGCGTTCGAGTACCAAGGCCAGAAGTGCTCAGCCGCGTCGAGGGCTTACATCCCACGCGGGCTTTGGGATCGAATGCGCGACGACTTCCTTGCGCTGACCGAGTCGCTGTCCGTCGGCCCAGTGACCGACCTGTCCAACTTCATGGGAGCGGTGATCGACGAACGCGCATTGTCCAAGCACAAGGCGGCTTTCGACCGGGCGCATGACGTCGACGCGGTGACCGTCCTGGCGGGTGGAACATGCGACGACTCAGCCGGGTACTTCGTTCGCCCGACCGTGCTCGAAAGCTCAGACCCGGAGGACGAGGTCTTCACCACCGAGTACTTTGGTCCAATCCTCGGCCTCTACGTGTACGACGACGGTGATTACAGCCGCGTGTTGGCGCAGCTGGAGAATGTGGCGCGGTACGCGCTGACCGGCGCGATCATCGCGCAGGACCGCTCGGCTATTGCCGAGGCCACGCACCTCCTCCGCTTCGCCGCCGGCAACTTCTACGTCAACGACAAGCCGACCGGCGCCGTTGTCGGGCAGCAGCCGTTCGGTGGTGCTCGGGCGAGCGGCACGAACGACAAGGCTGGGGCAGCGCAGAACCTGCAGCGTTGGACGAGCACCCGGTCCCTGAAGGAAACCTTCAATCCGCCGACCACGCATACTTACCCACACATGGCCTGACCGGGCCAGCAACGACTGAAGGGGTTTCCTTGTGTTAGAGGACCGGCTGCCTACCCGTCCGCTCGTCTCTCGCGCAGTTCGTCTGCTGTCGCAACCGCGTCGCAGCGCCGCTGACAGCGCCCTGGTCACCGGTGTCGCATTGCGGCTGGCCGCGCTCGACAGCGACAGCGAGACCGCCGAGAAGCTGGTTGCCGCTTCGGAGCAGGTGATCGTCGGAGTCGCTGGCCTGGTCGGTGAACCCGCACCACAAGCCGACTGGAGCGACACGGTCGAGGCGCTGGCGCTGATGATCGCCGGCCGGCCACTACAGCGGCGCCACCTGATGGCGTCCCGGTCGGCGCTCGGTTCTGCGGACAAGGTCCTCGACCTGTCCGACCGGCTGCGGCGGACGGCCGAGGAGGACGTCGACCGCGACGACCTCGGTCGGGCCCTGGCAATGGCCGTCACCGGCCCGGCCGAGATGGTGGAAGCGCTGATCGAGCGTGAGCAGGTCGCCCGGGAGCGCACCGACCCCGGCGCCCGTCCGGTCGAGCCGCGCCCGCCTGGGCCAGGGCCGCGCGGCAGCCGGCCGGCTTCCGGCGAACGCGGCGTGTCGTTGCGTGCTGTCGACGGTGGGCTGCCGCGGCCCTGACGGGCTCCTGCGGGTCGGCGTCGCGTCGGCGGATGCCGGTCCCGCCCATCGGCCGACTCCGTCGGCCTCAACGCCCGGCCCCCGAGCGACGCCCCTGACACCGCTCCGGCTTCTTGGCCGCGGCAAGATCGGCACATCGACAGGAATATAGGTCGCGCGGAGCCGGATGACCTGGGCCGATAGGCGCTGCCCGGCATGTTGTTCCTGTCGAATGGACGATCTTGGAGCCGGACGTGCGGATTGCGCTGTATGTGCACCGCGGCCGGAGCACCCGGTCGGCTAGTCGCTGTCGGCGGATTCGCGTTTGACGGCGACGAGGAGACCGTCGCCGACCGGGAGGAGCGCGGCAATCAGGCGGTCGTCGTCACGGACGGCGCGGCCGAGTTCGCGGATCGCGACGGTGTCGGGGTCGCGCTGCGCCGGGTCGGCCACGCGGTCATGCCATAGCGCGTTGTCGAAGGCGACGGCGCCGCCAACTCGCAACAGCCGGATGGCCTGCTCCAGGTAGTCGTTGTACTCGGCCTTCTCGGCGTCACAGAACACCAGGTCGTATGCGCCGTCGGTCAGCCGGGGGAGGACGTCTATCGCCGCGCCGGTGATCAGGCGGGTGCGGTTATGGCCGATGCCAGCCTCGCCGAAGGCTTCGCGGGCTAGCCGCTGGTGCTCGGACTCGATGTCGATGCTGGTCAGCACGCCGTCCTGGCGCATGCCAGCAAGCAGGTACAGTCCCGAGACGCCTGCGCCGGTGCCGACCTCGACGACTGTGCGCGCGTCGATGGCCGCGGCCAGCACTCGCAGCGCCCGCCCACCGCCTGGACCGATCGGCACGGCCCCGACCTCGCGGCCGCGCCGGCGAGCCAACGCGATCGCGGAGTCCTCGGTCTGGTAGTCCTCGGCATAGGCCCACGACTCGGGTGTAATCGTCGCGATGACGGCCTCCTCGTCGCCCGACGGCAGGGGTCGCGTCGCAGCCTAACCGGCATTCGGTGCTCGCCGGGGGAACCCACGCAAGGACGTGGGTCGTTGGCCGATCAGGGTCGTTGCGGTCGGTCGTGCCCGTGGGCGGAACCCTCAGGGAACACCCGTGCGGCTGCCACTGTTGGTCAGGAAAGGGGATTACGGGTGAGGATGGGAGCAGTACTCCTGCCCGTGCGCCCTGATGAGGGAGGACTCCAGGTGGCCGACGCACCGCTGCCCGGCGGCGAGCACGACTCGGGCCTGCCTTCGCCGCGGGAGGTGCCTGCCCCCGTTGACTGGACGCCGCCGAGCTGGGACGAGGTGGTCCGCGAGCACTCCGGGCGGGTCTACCGGCTGGCCTACCGGCTGACCGGCAACGTCCACGATGCCGAAGACCTCACCCAGGACGTGTTCGTCCGAGTCTTCCGTTCGCTTTCCTCGTACACGCCCGGCACGTTCGAGGGTTGGCTGCACCGGATCACCACCAACCTCTTCCTCGACGGCGTCCGGCGAAAGCAGCGGATCCGTTTCGATGCACTCGCCGACGATGCCGCCGATCGCGTCTCCGGGCGGGAGCCGCCGCCGGACCGCGCCGTCGACGAACGCATGCTCGACGGTGACATTCAGGCGGCGCTCGACCAATTGGCACCCGATTTCCGGGCCGCCGTCGTCCTGTGCGACATCGAAGGCTTGTCGTACGAGGAGATCGCCGCCACCCTCGGCATCAAGCTGGGGACCGTGCGCAGCCGCATTCACCGCGGCCGAGCTCAACTTCGGTCCGCGCTCGAACACCGTGCGCCTCGCGTCGGGCTCGCCGAAGCCCCTGCGGCTGACGCCGCTTCCCTGCTGTGGCCGAACCAGCGGCCCGCGAGGAGGCGCCGTGAAGCACCTGGGGATGCAGGTGACCGCGCTGGTCGACGATCAGCTCTCGCATGACGAACGTGACCGCGCGCTGGCTCATGTCACCCGCTGCGAGCAATGCCGCGTCGAGATGGAGCAGGAGCGGGCGACCAAGGCTGCCCTACGCCGGCTGCCGGCCGTCGAGCCACCGGCCGAATTGGTGAAGGCCTTGCGGGCCATGGCCGAAACCGGAGGTCCACTGCCGCCGCAGCGGCGTCCCTTTCCCGGTCCAGCGACACCCGCAGTCGGCTGGCGTCCCCGTGAGGGGGGCCCGCGCACCGGGCGGCCAATCAGCGTCCAAGGCTCCCGGCGTCCTGAGGTAATCGCGCGGGCGGATCGGAGCCGCCTTCAACTCGCTGCAGCCGGCGCGCTGTCCGCTGGTGCGCTGACGCTGCTGCTGGCCACCCTGGGTGCCCCCACGACCGCCGCGCCCGCCACCGTTGTCCCACCGATGCAGACCTTCGCCCTCGAACATGCGAGGTCGACCGGCGCCTTGCCGTTCGTCGAGCCGGCGGCAGTACTGGTTCCGTTGGGTGCCGGTCCGTGATCGGATCCTTGGCGCTACATCGCCGAGGCCCTGTTCCGCTGACGGTGCTGGCTGTGCCGGCGATCGCTGTCCCCGTCTTCGTCTGTTCGTTGGCGATGTCCTTGCCGGCATCGGCCGTGGAGGCCGGTGACGAGCTCAGCGCGGTGAGGTTGTTGAACCGGGCCATGGCGGCACCGGATTCGGTGTCTTATAGCGGGACCCAATACGTGGCGGCCTGGTCGTCGCTGGACACCGGCGATTCCACCAGCGCGATCATCGACGTCGTCCACCGAGCCGGTGGGTCGACTGACGTTCGCGTGCATGGTGCCGGGACCCTCCCGGTGGTCGACGAGCACAGCAGTGCTGCATGGCTTGCCGATGGCAGCGGTCCGGTCGCGCTGATCGCCCGGGCCTACGACGTGGCCGTTGTCGGTGTCGGCGCCGTTGCGGGCCGGCAAACCTACGTGGTGGAGGCGCGTCGGCCCGACGGCACGGCCGCAGCACGATTGTGGCTAGATGCCGAATCAGCCTTGCCGCTGCGCCGCGAGGTCTTCAACGAGGACGGCACGACCCGCGCGGCCAGCGCGTTCGTCGAGCTCCGGATCGAGCGCGCTGCCCGAGCCATCGAGCCGTCAGCTGCAGTGGCGACCGAGGACACGTCGTTGCGGCACCGCGACCTTGCCGAGCTGCGGGGCAACGGGTGGAGCTGCCCGGACCAATTGGCAGACGGGCTCGTGCTCTATGAAGCACGACGCGTCGGTGACGCCATCCAACTCAGCTACTCAGATGGCGTCGTCACCGTCTCGGTGTTCGAGCAACGGGGAGATCTCGACGAGGAGAAGCTGCATGGGTTCGCGGCCCGAGAGGTCGACGGCGGCGTGATCTATAGCAATGCTGGGCCGCCGGCACAGTTCACCTGGTCTGTCGGCGATTGGGTGGTGACCGTCGTGGCGGATGCACCGACGGAAACGATCGACGCTGTCCTGGCGGCGATGCCGCCGAGGGAGCCCGATCATGAGCGTGGGTTCCTCGCCCGCGTCGGCAAGGGTGCCGAGCGTCTGGCCTCATGGGTCAACCCGTTCGGCTAGCCCAGCGATACGGGGGAGGATGGGCCCATGAGCGGCGACGACGTGGCGCCTGGCACCGGCTGGTCGCGTCCGGCTGAACCGTCCTCCGACCTGTGGGCTCACGTCGGGCCGGCGCTGGCCTCGCCAGAAGCGGAGCCGCCGAAGCAGCGGGGGCGGCCAGGCGATTCACCGGCCTCGCGTCCGGGCCTGATGACGATCGCAGCCGCGGGCATCGCGTTGGTTGCCGGAGCCATCGGGGCGGCGACCGGCATTATTGCCGCTGATCGCTTCGACGACGCGACGCGCGAGACGGTCACCGTGGTCGGCGCCGATCCCGCCGCTCTGGCCGAACGGCCGCCGGATTCGGTGGCCGGTGTCGCATCGGCCGTGCTCGCCAGCGTCGTCTCGGTCACCGTCGAACAAGGTTCGGGCTCCGGATTCGTGATCTCGAACGATGGCTACATCCTGACCAACAATCACGTCATTGCCTCCGCCGGGGGCGGCGGGATCGAGGTCGGGTTCTTCGACGGGACCACGATCTCGGCAGAGATCGTCGGGCAGAGCTCGAACTACGACCTCGCGGTGTTGCGAGTCAAACGCGACGACTTGATCCCGGTCCGGCTCGGTGACTCGGCCGACGTCGTCGTGGGCGATCCCGTCATCGCGATCGGTAGCCCACTCGGCTTGGAGAGCACCGTCACCAGCGGAATCGTCTCGGCGCTCGATCGCCCGGTCACGGCCGGCGGGGAAGGCGACATCGCTTTCATCAACGCGCTGCAAACGGATGCGGCGATCAATCCGGGCAACTCGGGCGGTCCCCTGGTCGACGCCGCCGGGCGAGTGATCGGGGTGAACTCTGCTATCGCCTCTCTCGGTGTCACCGCACCGGGCAGCATCGGGCTCGGCTTTGCGATTCCGATCGACCAGGCTGCCCGGACCGCAGAGCAGATCATCGCCACGGGCCAGGCGGTGTATCCCATCATGGGCATCCGCCTGGACGACACATTTCCGGGACCGGGAGCTCGAATTGCGCCTGACGACCCTGGCAGCCCGGCTGTCGAGCCGGACGGACCAGCCGCGAGTGTGGGCCTGGTATCCGGCGATGTGATCACCGAGATCGAGGGCCGGGTGATCGATTCGCTGGAGGAGATGATCGTCGCGCTCAGGTCCCAAGAACCGGGCGACCGCATCACGATCATGGTCGAGCGCGGCGGTGAGGCGAAAGAGGTCACCTTGGTACTCGGCTCTGCGGTCGGGTGAGTCGGCCTACCCTGGAGGTCGTCGGCAGCGAATAAGCATCGACAGCAAGCAGTCAGGGAGGCTCCACGTGTTCGGCATCGACGCACCCGAGCTGCTCGTGCTGCTCGTCGTCGGGCTGCTGGTGTTCGGGCCGGAAAGGCTGCCGGAGATGGCCCGGCAGGCAGGCTCGTGGCTGCGTGACCTGCGCCGGATGGTCGCCAACGCGCGCCGGGACCTGTCTGAAGGAATCGGTGTCGATGAGGCTGACCTGCGGAGACTGCAGAATCTCGACCCGAAGTCCTATGTTCGCCGCAACGTCCTCGACGGGCTCGACCTCGACCTTGGCCTCGACGACAAGGCGCGGCCCAACGGCCGCCCCGCCGATTCCCGCCCGGCTACCGGGCAGCCGGCGCCGGCCGCCGAATCGGCGCCCGCCGCGGCCCCCTTCGACCCCGACACCACCTGATCGCGGCGAGCGTTTGGGTCGTGAAGATCGCCGTGTGCCTCCGTGCGCCCGGCGCAGCGGGCTGATTCTTCACGACGATCCTCACGACACCCACGACGGAGCGAGTCGTAGCGAACCCAATCAGTGCGCGGCAGGGGTGAGGTCGAGTGAAAGACCGGCGAGGCCACGACGGCGATGCGAGAGAGAGCGGGCCACGTCCCTCAGCGCCTCGGCGGCCGGCGCCGACGGGTCGGACAGCACGAGCGGATCGCCCGTGTCGCCACCCTCCCGGAGCCGTAGGTCCATCGGCACATCGCCCAATAGCGGGATCGATGCCCCGAGCCGCCGACTCAGACCCGCGGCCACCTGCTTGCCCCCGCCTGCGCCGAACACCTCGATCCGGTGCGACGGACCGCAGTGTGGGCAGGGCAGGTAAGACATGTTCTCGATGACGCCCGCGACCTGCTGATGAGTCTGGATCGCGATCGATCCGGCGCGTTCGGCGACCTCCGCAGCAGCCAGCTGCGGCGTCGTGACGACCACGATCTCGGCCGACGGCAGCAATTGCGCCAGCGAGATCGCGACATCGCCCGTGCCGGGAGGCAAGTCGAGCAGGAGAATGTCGAGATCGCCCCAGAACACGTCGGACAGAAACTGCTGTAGCGCGCGATGCAGCATCGGTCCGCGCCAGGCGACCGGCGCGTCGCGGTCGGGCTTGAACATCTCGGTGGAGATCAGCTTCACGCCATGTGTCGGCACGGGCATGATCATTCGCTCGACGATGGTCGGGTGGGCGCCCTCGACGCCGAGCATGCGTGGTGCCGAGTGGCCGTAGATGTCGGCGTCGAGAAGGCCGACGCGGACGCCGTCGGCCGCCATCGCGGCGGCGAGGTTCACCGTTACGGTCGACTTGCCGACCCCGCCCTTTCCAGACGCCACCGCGTAGACGCGGGTGAGCGAACCGGGCTTGGCGAAGGAGATCTCGCGTTCGGGTCGACCGCCGCGAAGCTGCTGTGAAAGGTCAGCCCGTTGCTGATCAGACATCACGTCCAACGCCACCTCGACGCTGGTCACGCCCGCCAGCGCGGACACAGCACCGGTCACGTCCCGGGTGATCGTGTCGCGAAGCGGGCAACCGGCGACGGTGAGGAACACCTCGACCCGGACGTGCCCGCTGCCAGCAACGTCGACGGCCTTGACCATTCCGAGGTCGGTGATGGGGCGCTTGATCTCGGGGTCGTTGACCGTCGCCAGTGCGGCCATGACCTGCTCGGTCGTCGGGAGGGCGCTCATATCACGATGCTACGTCCGGCGCTGCTGGCCTACGATCGACGGTGTGACGACGGAGGTGTCGCGCGAACGGGTCACACCGGAACAGCTCCGGGTGTGGCGGTCGTTCCTGCGAGCCCACGCGGTGATCGTCCGCCGACTCGAGACTGATCTGATGGATCGCCATGGCATGCCGCTCGCGTGGTACGACGTACTCGCCCGCCTCGTCGAAGCCGATGCGCACCGGCTGCGGATGAGCGAGTTGGCCGACCGGGTGATGCTGTCTCCCAGCGGGCTGACCCGGCTGGTCGACCGCTTGGTCGAGGCCGGATTGATCTGCCGGGAGCCGTCGGAGAGCGACGCTCGGGGCTCCTATGCCGTGCTGACCGACGAGGGTTACCAGCGCCTGCGCGCCGCCACCGGGACGCACTTGCGCGGCATCCGCGACCACGTCCTGTCGCGATTTACCGACGAGGAGCTCGACGAGATCGCTGCCTACCTCGCCCGCCTGTAGACCCGGGCTGGTGGGCTGAGACCTGGCGGCCGCGGGAAGCGGGCGTCTAAAGAGCGATCTGTGGCATGCATCACCGCCACAGATCGCGGAGCCCGCGGAGCGGCCCCAGGTCTCACCACAGCGTCGCCCAGGCATCGCCGCCACGAATCGCTCTTTAGACGCCCGCATCCGCATCGACCAGCCTCCCTCGAGGAGAGGTCAGCTCCAGACGGGGTCGAAAGTTCCGACTGTGATGCTGACCGTCGCGGCGATCGCGAGCAGCCCGAATGCTCCGACGACCAGCGCGACGTCGGATGGCCGGACGACTTGCGGACGCGCCACCGTGCGAGGAGTCGTCGCGTCGAAGCCGCGCGCGTCCATGGCGAGGGCGAGGCGGGTACCGCGGCGTACCGCGCCGACCAGGAGTGTGAACACGATGCCGGCGAAGAGCTGGCTGTGCTGCAGCGGGCTCCGTCCCGCGTCGATCCCGCGGGCTCGCCGCGCGGCCTTGATCGTCTGCCACTCCAGGCCCATCAGCGGAAGCAGCCGGAGGGCGGCGAGCGAGGCGTAGGCGAACCGGGCTGGGACGCGGGCGTTCTGCACCAGCGAGTCCGCAAGGTCGGTCGGGTCGACAGTGAGAAGAACGACGACACCCGGCAACGCAACAGCCAGCACCCTGATCATGACCGTCAGAGCCGTCATCAACGGCGTAGGGCTGTCGCCGAAGAGCAACGTCGTGAGGCCCAGGCCGGCGGCCGACAGCAACAACGGCCAGCCGCGTCGTAGCAGCTCGGCAATGCCGACACCACCCGCCGCCACGGTCAGCAGAACCAGCAGCAGGATCACGGCGGGGGTCACGACGTCGTCGGACAGGGCTGCTCCGAGGCCCAGCACCAGCGCTGCCGCCAACTTGGCAACGGGGTTCGCCCGGGCCAATCGGCCGGTCGGCACGGCGACCGCATGTACGTCGAGCACCATCAGCCCACCGTCTCGGCCGTTCTCACGGCGCGCCCGTCCTGCAGGGTGAGGACTCGGTCGGCCAGCGAGGCGACCACGGCTTCGTCGTGGGTCACGGCGCAGACCGCCCCGCCCGCGTCGCGGTGGCCGGCAAGCAGGTCGACGAGCTCGAGCCAGGTACGCCGGTCCTGCCCAAGGGTGGGTTCGTCCAGTATCAGGACCCCGGGATCGCTGGTGAGGGCCGTGGCGACCGAAAGGCGGCGCTTCTCGCCGCCGGACAGCGTGAACGGATTCGCCTCGGCCAGGTGGGTCAGCCGGAGGCGTTCGAGCAGCGCATCCACGCGTCGTTCGACCTCGGCGGTCGGTGTGCCGCGCCGTAATGGCTCGACGGCGAGCTCGTCCCGTACCCGCCCGGTGAGGAACTGATGCTCGGGATCCTGGAACACCATGCCGATCCGTTCGGCCAGGTCCGCGGCTCGCCAGCGATGTGGCGGGCTGGCGGCGCCGCTACCGGCGAGGCGCGTGGTGGCGCGAACGGCGCCGGAACTCGGCGCCAGCAGCCCGGCCAGAATGGTCGCGAAGGTCGACTTGCCCGAGCCGTTGGGGCCGACGACCGCCAGTGTTTCGCCGGCTCGCAGCACGCCCGATACGCCGGACAGGGCGCGCCTACTGGACCCGCGGTGCTGAAACCCGACGTCGGCCGCGATCAACAGATCCCCGTCCGCGGAGTTGTCAGGGTCACGCAGCCCTACGACCGGAGTTGTGGACTCGGCGAACCTGGCACGTCGCCGACGCACGGGGAGCGCGTGGTCGGGTACCCAGACGCCGGACTCGGCGAGCTGGTCGCCATGGCGGAGGAAGACGTCGGCCGGCTCGCCGTCGGCGAGCAGCCCGCCGCCGGGCTGGATGACGACCACCCGGTCGACCAGCGGCAGTGTCTGCGCCACCCGGTGCTCGACCACAACGGTGGTGGCGCCCGTCTGCTGCTGAACAGCCACGATCGCCGCTCGGACCAATCCGGCGCCGGCGGGATCGAGGTTGGCGGTCGGCTCGTCGAGCAGCAGCAGCCGGGGTGAGAACGCCAACACCCCGGCGAGGGCGAGCCGCTGCTGCTCGCCACCGGAGAGCTGGTCGGTGCGCTGGTCGCGGCCGTATGGAAATCCGACGGCTGCCAGTGACGTGTCGACGAGCGGCCAGATGCTGGAGGTGGGAACGGCGCGGTTCTCCGGCCCGAACGCGACATCGTCTCCAGCCCGGGCCATCACCAGCTGCGTTTCCGGATCCTGCAGGACCAACCCGGTCCGGTCGCGAGTGCTGCGTGGATCGAGCCCGTCGACGGTCAGCAGGCCCTCTGCGTCACCTGAGTGGGACGGGTCCAGCAGACCGGCCAGCGCCAGCAGCAGCGTGCTCTTGCCGGCGCCGGACGCACCCAGCAGCAGCACTCGCTCACCCGGTTCGACGACAAGGTCGAGCCCGCGGACGGCGTGCCGGCGCCGACCAGCGTGCCGCCACCCCCACCCGCGAGCGTCGATCCGACTGCCGGTCAGACCCGCTCCCGGTCCCGCCCGGACGGAAATGCGTCGAGCACCCCGGTCGTAGCCATTCGACGGACGAGCAGCCATGAGCCGAGACCGGCGATCAGCACCGAGCTGGCGGTCAAGACGACGGCGTACACCGTCAACCAGCCTGCGGACCAGGACCGGTAGTAGAAGGACCAGTCCAGCCCGAATGCGGTGAGGCCCGCTGCCGCAGCAGCCGCCGAAGCGATCGGAAGGGTGAAGCGCCGGTAGCCGAACGCCAGGAACACCAGTTCCGGCGCCAGACCCTCCAGGGCGCCGTACCAGATCACCTGGGTTCCCCAGGCGCTGCCGAGGAGGGCGCTCACGGTGGCTGCCAGCACCATGGCGAAGACGGCCGTGCCGGGTTTGCGGACGACGAGCATTGCGAGCACGCCGGGCACCAGCCAGATGCCGTACATGAATGCCTGGGCCGGCGGAAAAGCGGTGAAAGCCGGACTGGTGGAATTCCACAGCAAGCCCCACGCCCAGAACACCACTCCGAAGGCCACCGCAAGGACCGCGGTGACGACGATGTCGACCGTGCGCCAACTCCGCCGGGAGCTGCCGGAACGTGCCATCGCAAGGTCGTGTTCGCTCATCTGGTACCTCCCACGGATCAGGAGGGGTGGCGCGCGCCCGTCACAGACGACGAACAGCGCGCCACGGATTCGTGGGCGCGCCGCCGTGAGTGACTGTCGACTCCCTGCGCCGGCATTACCCGGATCAGGTTCGAGGGTCTGCGGGCCGGTTCATTACTGCCGGGTTCGTGCATGGCCCGCACTCTCAGCGCTGTGCGCTCCCCTGTCGTGTGAACTTGTGATCTTCAGCCTACACCGGGTCGTCCTGACGTTCGCCGGCCAGCGGACCGGCCAGCTCGTCGGCCAGCTCCCGCAGCTCGGAGCGGAGGAAGTCGCGAGTCGCTACTTCCCCGACGGCGATTCGCAGCGACGCGACCTCCCGCGCGAGGAACTCCATGTCAGCCCGCGAGCGGGCGTCGACTTCGCGGTCCTGCTCGAGGTTGAC
This sequence comes from uncultured Actinomycetota bacterium, assembly GCA_963819885.1. Lineage (GTDB taxonomy): Bacteria > Actinomycetota > Actinomycetes > Jiangellales > Jiangellaceae > JACVRX01. The sequence goes on from CAWFXV010000026.1 coordinate 148,741, forward strand.
CCGGTCGCGGTCGTCCTGGCGGTTCTGGGCGAGCAGGATCAGCGGTGCCGCGTAGGAAGCCTGGATCGACAGCAAGAGGGTCAGGAAGATAAACGGGTACGGGTCGTAGCGCAGGTCTTGCGGGCCGAACGTGTTCCACAACACCCAGACCACGATGAACACGGTGAGGTAGAGCAGGAAGCGGCCGGTGCCGAGGAACCTGGCAATCCGTTCGGACGCCTTGCCGATGACCTCGGGATCGACGTTGGGACGCCGCAAGCCGCCCGGTACCCGGGGCTGGTCGAGCCTGTCACGCGCCATGTCCGGCCTCCTCCCGCGTTGCTTGCGAGCGCCACTCTTCGCCGAGCATGTGGTCCATGACGTCGTCGACGGTGACGACGCCGAGCAGTCGCCCGTCCTCGTCCACCACTGGACATGCGACCAGGTTGTACGTCGCGAACACGCCGGCGACCTGTTCGAGAGAGGCGCCCGGAGGGAGAGCGTCGAGGTCGGTCTCGATGACACCGGATACCAACAGCGATGGCGGTTCGCGCAGCAGCCGCTGGAAGTGCGCGACACCGAGGTACCGGCCGGTCGGGGTGTCCATCGGCGGGCGACAGACGTACACCATTGCCGCCAAGGACGGCGTGAGGTCGCGATTGCGGATACGCGCAAGTGCCTCCGCGACAGTGGCGTCGGGGGAGAGCACCACCGGTTCGTTGGTCATCATGCCGCCGGCTGTGTAGTCCTCGTAGGTGAGCAGCTGCCGAACGGGCGCAGCTTCGTCGGGCTCCATCAGCGTCAGCAGCGCCTCGGCTTGCTCGGCTGGTAGGTCGGCGAGCAGGTCGGCCGCGTCGTCGGGATCCATCGCTTCCAGGACGTCAGCGGCACGTTCACCATCGAGGCTGCCGATCAGCTCCTGAGCCTCGGACGCGTCGAGCTCCTCTATCACGTCGGCGAGCCGCTCGTCGTCCAGGGCGAGCGCCACCTCGCGCCGTCGCTTGCTGGAGAGCTCCCGCAGTACTCCCGCCAGATCGGCCGGGCGCATCTTGGCGAAGGCAGCGAGCAGGTTGGCTGCGCCCTGGACCTCCTCGGGCACCGCGAACCCGGTCAGGTCGTCGAACCCGTAGATCCGGGTTTCGCCCCGTCGACCGAACCGCTTCCCTCGGCGATGCGCTGCGACCTTGGTCACCTCCCAATCCCGGGCCCGGGTTTGCTCGATACCGACGTCGGAGACAATGACCTCCTCACCGGTCGCAGGAGCGAACACGCGGCGGTCGAGCATCTCGTGCAGCACCAGCGTCTCGGCTGGACGTTGCTCGAACCGGCGCATGTTCACCACGCCCGTGGTGATCACCTGGCCGCCGTCGATGCTGGTCACCCGCGTTATCGGGAGGAAAATCCGGCGGCGCACGGGGACCTCGACGACCAGCCCGAGAACCCGGGGGAGTGAACCGGGCAGTGGCATCGTCACCACGACGTCGTGGACCTTGCCCACCTGGTCACCGTTGGGGTCGAACACGGCAGTCCCAGCTAGCCGCGCGACATAGACCCTGGTCAGCGTCGCGCTCATGGCCGCAGGCTACCGGCCGAGTTCGCAGGTAGACTGTCACGCCGCGGTCGAACCGGCCGCACTTTCCGCCGACCCGAGGTCCCGCCGAGCATGCCGCGATCATTGCGACGATTGCTGGTGGGGGCTCTGTCGGTGTGCCTGGTAGCCCTGCCTGGCTGCCGCGACGAGGCGCCGAATCCGCTGGAGCAGATCGCGACGGATCACATGCCTGCCGCGGCCAACGGGCTGGACCAGGTGAGCGCAGAGGACGCTCTCGAGACGGTCCTGTCTGCGCTCGCGGCGACGAGTTCCTACCACGTGACCGGCACCTCGACGAGCGGCGAGGCGATCGACATCTTCTTCGTCGAAGCCGGTGCCACGGGGACGGTCGGCGCAGGGAAACCAGTGACGCTGGTGGCGCTCGACGGACGTATCTACGTCACGGGTGATGCCGAGTTCATGGCGACCAACGTCGGGGCGGACGCCGCGGAGCGGATGGCCGGCAAATGGCTGCTGCTGCCGCCGGACTCGACCTCCGACTTCTCCATCTTCGCCGACGGCGAGACGTTCGCCCAGACCGTGCTCGGCGCCGGCGGACCCGTTGAGATGAGTGACGTCCGTGATGTCAACGGCGTCCCGGCCGTAGGCCTGGTGTTTCGGGAGACTGGCGGGACTCTGTGGGTGTCGGCACAGGGCGATCCGCTGCCGCTCCAGTTCGAGGAGAAAGGCGCGTCCGCCGGCGCCGGGGTGCTGACATTCGCCGACTACGGTGCCGATGTCGCTCTGCAGGCTCCGCCGGCAGACTCCGTCGTCGATGTTGCGACCCTGCCCGCCCCGTGAGCATCTGATCGTCGTCAGTGCACCTGATCGCTCGAGCACCCATGGCACAGTAAGTCGCGTGAACCGCGACGAGTTACGGGCGCTCGTCGACGAGGCGATGAAACGCACGGCGTTGGTCTGGCTGACCTACGCCGGCAGCGACCGGGCCCGCGCGGTCTGGCACGTATGGCATGACGGCACGGCCTACGTCGTCTGCGGCGGCCCCGAGCAACCCCTACCGGAGATCGAAGGGGTCGGGCACGTTGTGGTCACGGCTCGGGCCAAAGACTCCCGTGCCCGGCTGGTGAGTTGGACCGCGGAGGTCACGGTCGAGGTACCCGGCAGCGACAGCTGGCGAGAGGCCGCGGCGTTGCTCAAGGCCGAGCGTCTCAACGCTGTCCAGGGCGATGCCCTCCTCTCGGTGTGGGCCGCCGAGTCGTCGATCCTGCGGCTGACTCCAACCGGAGAGGTCAGCGAGTATCCGGGCGCGTATCCGGCCGAGTCGCTGGCCGCGGCACCAGTCGAGTCGCCGGCGACGACCGTGGGCAAGCCGCCCTGGGTGGTCCACCGGCGTGCTCGGCGCGCGCCCCGGCTGTGACGCGCTGACTGGGCTGTTCGGGTCCGGAACATCCAGCAGAAAGGTCTCCGCCGCCATGTCGTACGGTTCCGGGACACTCGATCCGTGGGAGAACCGGCAGCGGTCCATCTCTACGGCTGCCACGATCGCCGCCTGCCTCGCCGCCGACGGGCTGTTGGCGTTCGGGGATTCCATCCTCCGCGCTGACTACGTGCCCCTGGCCCAGGCACTCCACGACGCCGACGGCACGGTTACCGCCGTCAACGCGTGGAACGGCCGGCCGGCCGCGCCCGCCATCGACGTTCTCGAGGAGTGGGCAACGCAATTTGGCCTGCCGTCGCGGCTACTCATGGCGATCGGGTCGAACGACATCTTCGACCCGTCTGAGTTCGCCGACCAGATCGAGCGGATGCTCGAGATCGCCGGGCCCTATCGTCAGGTGCTGTGGGTGAACGTGCATGTCGCCCGCACCACCGTGCCCGCGTCGGTGCAGTTGGCAGATCAGCGGAACTCGGGCTGGGTGAACGCCCAGCTCGCCGAGGCCGCTGGCCTGCACCCCAATTTGACGTTGGTGAAGTGGTCGGAGTTCTTGAACAGGAAACCGGGCTACCGGATCTCCACGTATCTCTCCGACGGGGTCCATACCTCGGTGCCGCTGGGCCAGGCCGCGCGGAACGCGCTGATCATGGAGGCGGTTGGCATGAGTGGCCGACATACAGGACAGTGACAATTCGGTGAACATCCGTTCACCATCGGTGCCGGTGAGTGCTACCCAGATGCGCCGTGTCGTCCTGACCAGGCAGAATGCCCACGGTAGGTAGGTAGGATCCTGCCGGGGAGCCGACGCGAGAGGAGGCGCACCAATGCAGACGCTGGTGCTCAACGCCTCCTACGAGCCGCTTGCCGTTGTCTCCGTGCGACGGGCCGTCGTGCTGGTTCTCACCGAGAAGGCGGTCATGGAACACGCCGACGAGGCCCGGCCGATCCGTTCGCCCAGCCGCCAGCTGCCGACCCCACTGGTTGTCCGGCTGTTGAAATTCGTCCGGGTGCCGTACCGGCGCAAGCTGCCATGGTCGCGGCGCGGTGTCCTGGAGCGCGACCGGCATCGCTGCGCATACTGCACCGGTCGGGCGAGCACGATCGATCACCTGGTGCCCGTCTCCCGCGGGGGCGAGGAACGGAGCTGGCTGAACACCGTCAGTGCGTGCGTCCCGTGCAATCAGGCCAAGGCGGATCGCACTCCCGACGAAGCCGGCATGCACCTGCTCCTGGCGCCGCACGAACCGAAGGCACACGCCGCCCTCGTGCTGGCAATCGGTGTCACGACGGCGCAGGGGTTGCCGGAGTGGCTGGCCACCGCCACCGCGTAACGTGTTCTGGCCTTCGGGCACAAGACCGACCAGACTGCCTCTGTACTGATCACCAAGGAGGACGGCCATGGCCAGCCCAGTACCAGGACTCCCGACCGGCCTGAGCGTCGGGACGTATGACTCCTATGCCGATGCGCAGAAGGCCGTCGACCATCTTGCCGACCAGAAGTTCCCGGTCGAGAACCTCGCTATCGTGGGCACGGATCTGCGCCAGGTCGAACGTGTCACTGGCCGGCTGAGCTGGGGCAAGGTCGCCCTCGGCGGGCTTGCGAGCGGCGCCTGGATCGGCCTGTTCGTGGGCCTGCTCCTCGGCCTGTTCACGAACGAAGGCTGGGGCCGGATCATCCTGTTCAGCCTGCTCTGGGGCGCGGTGTTCATGCTGATCCTGGCTCTCGTCGGCTACGCCGCCACCGGCGGCCGGCGCGACTTCACCAGCCAGAGCGTCACGATCGCCAGCCACTACGAGATCTTCTGCCAGCATCAGCACGCTGATCAGGCGAGGGACTTGCTGGCCCAGCTCTCGCTGAAGGCCTCGTAAGTATCTGCGCCGGCGGGTTCGCCGGGGTCAAGCCGCACTTCAATGATCAAAAACGCGCAAAAACTGGACGTAGGGCGATGTGGCGCGTAATTGATCATTGAGGACGCCCTGGGGTATTCCTGTTGCCGATGAGTTCTGTCGGTGGCTTGAGTCATAGTGGGCGAGCATCCGACGACGAACAAGGATTCCACATGACCACAGACCCGATGTCCGCCATCACCCTCCGTCCCGGCGATGCCGGGTACGAGGACGCCGCGACGACGTACATGCAGACCGGCCGGCCTGCCCTCGTGGTCCGGCCGCGCAACGCTGCGGACGTAGCCGCCGGTATCGAGCATGCGATCGACAACGGCCTGGTGCTGTCGGTGAAGAGCGGCGGGCACAGTGTGCTCGGTTTCGGCACCAACGACGGCGGCGTCGTCATCGACCTGTCTGGATTCGATTCCGTCGACGTGCTCGACGACGTGACGGGCCACGTCCGGATCGGCGCGGGCGCCGAGTGGGGCGAGGTTGCCACCAGGCTGGCCGCGGACGGGTTGTCGCTCACCTCCGGGGACACGAAGTCCGTCGGCGTCGGGGGTCTGACCCTCGGCGGCGGCGTCGGGTGGATGGTACGTAACCACGGGCTCACGATCGACAGCCTCGTCGCCGCCGACATCGTCACTGCTGCCGGTGAACGCTTGCGGCTCAGCGACGACGAGAACCCTGACCTGTTCTGGGCGATCCGCGGCGGCGGCGGCAACTTCGGTGTCGTCACGCACTTCGAGTTCGTGGCGCAACGGGACACTACGGTGCATGCGGGCACGATCACCTACTCCGTCGATGACGTGTCGGCCCTAGTCCGTGGTTGGCAGGACGTTCATCGGGCCGCTCCCGAGGAGCTCAACTCGACGCTGGTGCTGATGCCGGAGTTCGGTGCCGAGATGCCGGCCATGGCGATGGGCATGGTGTGTTTCGCCGGGGCCGACCAGGCTGCGGCGGACGCAGCGTTCGCGCCACTGCTGGCACTGGATGGCCTGATCAGCAGCGAGATCGTGAAGAAGCCGTACGTCGACGTCCTGGAAGAAGCGCACCCGCCGCCGGGCGTCACTGCCATGGCCACCAATACCCTGGTGGAGTCGGTGACCGACGACGTGGTCTCCGCCGTCGCCGACTGGTATGCCGACGGAACAGCGGGTCGCCTTGCCTTCCTGCGCGCTCTGGGCGGCGCCATGTCCCGAGTCCAGACCGACGCGACGGCGTTCGCCCACCGCACGGCGGAGGCGATGTTGGTCGGCGCTGCATTTCTCCCGGAGGACTCGACCGCGGAGCAGTTGATTCAAGCAGTCCGGCCCTTCGACGCCGTCAAGCAGTTCGGCATGGGTGGCTATGCCGGCTTCCTCGGCACCGCCACCGACGACGACGTCGCCGCGATCTATCCGGCGCAGACACTGAACCGGCTGCAAGCAGTGAAGCGGAAATATGACCCGGCCAACGTCTTCCGCCAGAATTTCAACATCCGGCCGTGACGATGCGGGCGTGGCCCTATAGCCAGCCGTTGCGTCTGAAGCCCCGGTACAGCAAGACACAGACCAGCGCGATCACCAGCAGCACCGCCGGATAGCCGAATCGCGAGCCCAGCTCGGGCATGTAGTCGAAATTCATCCCGTAGATGCCGGCGATCGCCGTCGGCACCGCGATGATCGCCGCCCAAGCCGTGATCTTCCGCATGTCCTCGTTCTGTGCGATCGATAGTTGCGCCAAATTGGCCTGCAGCAGCGAGGCGAGCAGGTCGTCGAAGCCCGCGATCGTTTCGTGGACTCGAGTGAGGTGATCCTCGACATCGCGGAAGTACGCCCGCACCTTGGGGTCGACGACGCCGAGCTCCGTACTGGTGAGGACTCGTAACGGCTGGGCGAGGGGATAGACAGCGCGGCGGAGTTCCATCAGCTCTCGCTTCACCTGATACACCCGACCGGCGTTCCGGCCGCGCTGGTCGGCGAAGGCGAATTCCTCGATCTCCTCGATGTCCTTCTCGATGGAGTCGGCGACCTGGACATAGGTGTCGACGACGCTGTCGGCGATCGCGTACAGGACGGCCGACGGCCCACGCGAGAGCATGTCCGGGTCGGCCTGCAGCCGCTCACGGACCGGCTTGAGCGCACCGTGCTCGCCGTGCCGCACCGTGACGACGAAGCAGTCGCCGAGGAACACCATCACCTCACCGGTCTCGACGATTTCGTTGGTCTCCGTTACCGCCTCGTGTGGGATATAGCGAACGGTCTTGACCACGGCGAACAGGCTGTCGCCGTAGACGTCCAGCTTGGGCCGCTGATGAGCATGGACCGCGTCCTCGACGGCGAGCGGGTGCAGGGCGAACTCTGCTGCGATTCCGGCCAGCTCGCCTTCGTTCGGTTCGTGCAGCCCGATCCACACAAAGCCGCCGTCGGCGCGGGCGAGCCGGATCGCCTCGTCGTGGCTGCTGACGCTATCCCGGAATCCGTCTCGGTACAGCGCCCAATCGACGACGGCCATGGGACACACCTTGCCACTTCGGCCAAGGGGGACGCGGGAATCCCGGGCGCCGATGGATCCACGGCGGTGCGGTGGATCAGGGAGCCACGTCTCGGCTCAGCAGGTCCGGCCACGTCTCCCGGCGGACCACGAGGCGGGACTGTCCGTCGGTCGCGAACACGACCGGGATGCGCCGCGCGCCGTTGTAGTTGTTCGACATCGTGTAGCAATACGCGCCGGTTGCGGGGACGGCGAGGAGGTCACCGACCGCGGCATCGCGGCAGTGGCACGTTCTCGCTCAGCACGTCACCGGACTCGCAGTGGCGGCCGACGACGGTGACCGGTTGGCCGCCGCCGCCGACCCGGTTGACGATAGTGGCCTCGAAGCGTTGGTCGACGAGGGCGACCTCGAGGTTGTCGGCCATGCCGCCGTCCACGGCGACGAACGTCGTCGCGCCTGGCTTGACGGTCGTGACTGTGTAGAGCGGTGACCGCGCTGCTCGCGACCATGCTGCGGCCCGGTTCGATGAGGATGCGGGCGTCGGCCGGAAGATGCGCGCGAGCCGCATCGATGAGAACGTCGAGGTAGCGGTCCAGGCTCGGCGGGTGGTCGGCGTAGGTGTACCGGGCACCGAGGCCGCCGCCCAGGTCGTAGACGGGGAACCGGCCGAGCGCGGCCAGCGGTTCGACCGCTGCGGCGAGCTCCTCGGCGACCATGATCTGGGAGCCGACGTGGGTATGCAGCCCGTCCATCCGCAGCCGGTCGCTGCGTTGCAGGCGGGCGATCGCCTCGCGGGCCGCGGGCGGGGAGAGCCCGAACTTCGAACCCTCGTGCCCGGTGGCGTGCGCGGCGTGCGTCGAGGCCTGCACACCTGGGATCACCCGTACCAGGCAGCCTTGCTCGAGTCCGCGACGGCACCACGGCCTCGAGCCGGTCGATGTCGTCGAAATTGTCGACGACGACGGTACCCACACCGGCCTCGACTGCGAGCTGGATCTCCTCGGTGGTCTTCGCGTTGCCGTGCAGCACCAAGGTTGCCGGGTCGGCACCGGCCGCAAGCGCGGTGACGATCTCGCCACCACCGGCGACGTCGATCCACAGACCTTCCTCGACCATCACCCGTTGCACCGCGGTGCACGGGAACGCCTTGGAGGCGAAGACAACCTGCGAGTCGGGCCAGCGCGCCGCGAGCCCTGCCCGGTACTCGCGCGCCCGCTGTCGTATCGCCTGCTCGTCCACCACCAGTACCGGTGTGCCGAACTCGCCGGCGATCTCGTCCAGCCGGCAGCCGCCGACCACGAGCGTGCCGTCGTCGTCGATCCGTGTGCCGGGCGGGAAGAGGCCGACGAGCTCGTCGACGCCCGTCACTGGTCGGCCAGCTCCTTCGCTGCTGCTCTCGGCACGACTACGACGGGCACCGGGGAGTGTCGGACGATCTTGCCGGCTCGTGACCCCAGGAACACCTGCGCAGCCGGCCCAACGGAACTCGAACCGACCGCAAGAACCTCGCCGTCTTGCCACTCGATGTCGTCCAACGCTTCATCCCAGTCCTCGCCGTATCCGATGACCACCTCCAGCGGATCCGGGACGGAGTGCAAGTCCTTGGCCTGCTGGATGGCTTTCTGGGCGGCAGCCTCGACGCCTGCGGCCCACTCGGCCACGACCTCTTCTTCTTCGACGCGGAACCGGGTGGTCGTCGGGGGCGGTGGCCGGACGGCGAACGAGGCCAGTCGCAGGGTGGCGCCCATCCGGGCCGCCACGATGCCGGCTGCGACGACCAGGTCGTCGGTCTGCTCGACCCGCCGTACGCGACAGTGACCCGGGTGACCCGGCCACCGGGGCCGCTGCGGAATCCGCGGGTTGCCAGCGCCAGCGGGAATGCGGAGCTGTGCAACAGCCGGTCGGTGACGCTGCCGAGTGCGATGTGCCCGAATACCCCGCCAGAGGCCGAGCCGAGCACGATCATCGTCGCGTCGTGCTGCTCGGCGACCTCGAGCAAGCCGCTGGGCGCGGATCGCGACCGGTGCATGGAGAAGGTCGCCGAGACGTCAGCGGGCAGGTCGGCCCTGGCCCGGTCGAGCGCCTGGTTGGCCACGTCGTCGAGGTACGCCTGGTATTCGGCGTCGATGCGAGCCGGGCTCGGGAACCAGGGCGCCGGGACGACCGTGCAAACGACCAGGTCGTCACCCGCTGATCGGGCGAGCATCGCGGCCAGGTTGAGGACGGCTCGGTCCCGCCCCTCCGGCGGGTAGCCGGCGACGATGCTCATATCTCCTCATCCGACTCGGTCGCCAGGCCGACGTGCTCGTGCCTGCCCAGGTGCGAGTGGTGTCGGCTGTACGCGAAGTAGAAGATGAACGCGACCGCGACCCAGATGACGAACACGTAGATCGTCACCGGCCGCAGGTCCTGGATGATCCACAGCGCGCCGACGATCGCCAGGATCGGGGTCACCGGATAGAGCGGGACCTTGAAGCCGCGCGGCAGCTCGGGAGTGCGTCTGACGGAGGACGATCACCCCGATCGAGACGACGATGAAGGCGACCAGGGTGCCGATGCTCGTCATCTCGGCCAGGAAGTTGATCGGGATCAGGCCGGCCAGCAGGCAGATGACGACCGCGACGATGATCGTGTTCGGGACCGGGGTGAGGGTCCGCGGGTTCACCTTGTGGAAGAGCTCGGGGATCATGCCGTCGCGCGACATCGCGAACAGGATGCGGGTCTGGCCGTAGAGGACGACCAAGGTCACGCTGAAGATCGAGATGATCGCACCGGCGGCAATGAGCGGTGCCGGGCCAGGTGGAGCCGGTGACGTCCTCGAGGATCTGGGCGAGGCCGGCCTCCTGACCGCTCGAACTCAGCGGTCGGCTGGGCGGCGACCGCGACCAGGGAGGTCAGGACGTAGAGCGTGGTGACGGTCAACAGCGCGATCAGGATGGCTAGCGGCAGGTTACGCCGCGGGTTCTTCGCCTCCTCACCGGCGGTCGAGACAGCGTCCAGGCCGATGTAGGAGAAGAAGATGATGCCCGCCGCGGAGGTGACGGCCGCTGAGCCCGAACGGGGTGAAGTCGCTGAGGTTGTCCGAGTTCCAGCCGGTGATGCCGATGACGATGAACAACGACCAGGACGCCGATCTTGATCAGCACCATGATGGCGTTGATCGTGGTGGACTCGCTCGCACCGCGGATGAGCAGCAGAGCGCACAGAACGACCAGGATGACGGCCGGCAGGTTGAAGATGCCGCCCTGCTCCGGGGCGTTGGACAGCGCCTCCGGGATCTCGAAGCCGAACAGGTTGTCCAGAAGCTGGTTGAGGTACTGCGACCAACCGACGGCGACGGCCGCGCCGGACACGCCGTACTCCAGCAGCAGGCAGGCGGCGACGCCCATGGCCGTGAGTTCGCCGAGGGTCGCGTACGCGTAAGAGTAGGACGACCCGGAGACGGGTACCGCACCGGCGAGCTCGGCGTAGCAGATCGCTGTCAGGCCGGCGACGACGCCGGCGAAGACGAAGGACCAGATGACCGCTGGTCCGGCGATCGGCACGGCCTGGGACAGCACGAAGAAGATGCCGGTGCCGATCGTGCCGCCGATGCCGATCGCCGAGAGCGGCAACAGCCCGATGGTGCGTTTCAGTTCGCTGCGGCCGGTGTCCGTCCCGGTTTCGGCGGACATCTCGGGGACTGGCTTACGTCGAAGGATCTGTTCTCGCAGCGTTGCCATCGCTCCTCCAGCCATCCGATGGATGCGCACGCCCGGTCGCCGAGACCCGGTCCCGATGGCCTGACCGTAGGATCGCGCGGTCCGAGCGGGAAGGCGACAGGATGTCGATCAAGTAGCCGCCCGTTGGACACGGTGGCCAACACGTTGACGCGTTGGGCGCGCGCCCGCCCTCAGTGCTCGTGGTGGGCGTGGTCGGTGCCGGTGTGGCAGGCCTCGCCTCGGTCTTCGGTGTCGGCGCGACGTCGATGGCCGGGTTCTGATCGAAGAAGCCGAACGGCTTGAGCCAGAAGGAGACCGCGTCGACGGACATGATCGGCCATTCCTCCGGCCGGGTGATGTGGTGGATGCCGAAGACGTACCACAGCACCACGTCGGTGTTCTCCAGCGATTCGTCGTCTTTGATCCACTCGGTCATGCCGGTATCGACCGTCGACTGGGTCGGGTAGTTGCCACACGGCCAGCGTTCGTCGTCGTGGTGCCTGGTGACCCAGAGCGTGTGGCCGATGACCGGCGCGCGCACGTACTGCGGCGTCGACGGGATCCATCATCGCCGGGTATGCCGCGCCGGGCACGAGCTTGTAGGCGACGTTGGTGCCGTGCCGGTTCGTCTTCGTGGGGTTGACAACTTTCCAGCTCCGCTGGGTCGACCAGTCGTAGTCGCGGGCTGCTTGGGTTTCGGACGTGATCGGCGTGGCCTCGGTGACGACGGCGAGGCCGTACGGGTTGTCCGGCGACACCGGCGGGGCGATGGAGTCCACCTCGACGACCGTGTTCGCCCCGCCGTCGACGTCGAGGTCGAGCCGCGCAACGAGAAAGTGTTGGTGGAACGGTGCGTACGTGCGGTTGTCGACGACGGTTCCATACGGTGGCGCGGGCTCGCCCTCGGCGACCGGTGTCGTGACCATGATGCCGGTGGCCCGAACCTCACACTCGATGTTTCCGTCCTGGTAGAAGCGCCAGTACACGAGGTACTCGTAGTTCGCGACGGTGGCGTGGCAGGAGACAACCAGCCGGCGTTGGCGGCGGACCTCGGCGCCGGTGACCGCGTCCACGTGCTTCCAGAGGACGGCGTTGTCCTCCTCGTGCAGGCAGATGGCGTTCTTGATGTCGTACGGAGCGCCCGAGGAGTCGTGCAGCACCGCATCGACGTAGACGATCTCACCCAGGCAGTCGCAGCCGAGCTCCAGCGAGGAGGTCATGAAGCCGAGGCCCCACTCGCCGATGTCATAGGCGGTCCGGCGGTAGTGGTCGAACGTGGGATCGCGGTAGGGCACCACCATCTCGGCGAACGACATCCGGTACGCGATGTCGCGCCGGGTGCCGTGATCGTCGTACGCCACCTGGTAGATGACGGGACCCTCGCGATAGTTGAAGCCGAGACGCATCGACCAGTTCTGCCAGCGCAGCTCGGTGCCGTCGAGCGTGAACGAAGCGCCCTCGGGCTGAGTGATGTGCAGAGGCTTGAGGTCCGAGCGCTGCTCGCCGGTCCACGGCCCGGGGACGTACTCTCCGTCGACCCTGGGTTGGCCGTAGTCGTGGTGGTCCTCGATCTCGAGCAGTTCGAGCGTGTTCATGTCGACGATCAGCTTCAGCCCGGAGATCGGATGGGCGTACGGGTTACCATCGGGCGTTTCGCGGGCCCACAGGTCACACCAGCCGAGACGTCGATCCCGGTACTGCTCGGGCATCAGCGCCTTGCCGTAGGTCCAGACGTCGATCAGCACCAGACTCAGGTCGGTGAATCCGCGCTCGGCCAGCTTGGCGATCACCTCGGGGTGCTTCCGCAACGTCTCGTCGACTTCGTGGAACTCGTCCACAGTGAAGTTCGGCGTGACGTCCGGGATGTGTTCGAACGACGTGACGGCGTCCCCGGTCAGGTCGACGATCGCCTCGTAGGTCTGGTTGTCCGCGCGGTTCCAGACCACCGCGAAGGAGGTCCGCGGTACAGGGTCGCCTGCGCGCCACGCCCGCACGTCGTCCTTGTCCGGCTCGCGCAGCTCGATCGAGGCGAAGCGGAACGTGTCGGTGACGTGGCCGTCGCGGCGCAGGATGGCCGCGGTCTGTTGGAACTCGTCTGCGGTCAATGGTTCAAGCGGATGTTCTGCCACGGCAGAGACCCCTTCCTGCCCGAGATCCGGGCCCGTGCCGCTCGTCTCGCACGCCCCTGCACCAGAGGATGGACGACCATCAACTGTCATGCGACGATACCCCGAGGAGGCGGCATGGGCGGGGCAAAGATCGACTCTGTTCCCGAGGGTCGCCGCGCGCCGAAGCTGAAGACGATCTCAGAGATCCGGAGCTTCTTCCGGACAAACACGCGGCCGATATTCTTCGTCGGGCCGACCGCGTTCAACCTGCTGGGCATCGACCGATGGGTGCGCAATTTCCAGTACCTCGTCTACTACGACTCGTGGGACGGCACCCACCCGCGAGTCTTCACACCGAAGAACAAGCCGTACGTCGAGTTCGAGAGCAGTGAGCAGATCAACAACTACCTGCTCCGCGATGCCGAGGTGCAGGCCCACATCGCCTCCCGGGTCCGGTCTTCCGGTGTGGCGCCGATGGTCGCGATGGTGTTCTTCGACGAGGAGACCGAGCAGATCTGTGAAGAGCTGGGCTACGAGCTGATCCTGCCGCCCGACTCGCTGCGCCGGCGCCTGGACTCGAAGATCGTGACGACGCGCCTTGGGGAGGAGGCCGGCGCGCCGTCGGTGCCCAACGTCCTCGGGCGGGCGGAGAGTTACCCCGAGCTGAGCACGCTCGCAACCGACGCCGGGCTTGGTTCTGACCTCGTCGTCCAGACGCCGTACGGCGACTCCGGCAAGACCACGTTCTTCATCAAGGCCGAGGCCGACTGGGACGCCAACGCCGAACACATGATCGATGAAGAGCTGAAGGTGATGCGGCGGATTCGCAACCGTGCCGCGGCCGTGGAGGCAGTCAACACCCGGCACGGCACCGTGGTCGGGCCGTTCATGACCGACCTCACCGGCTATCCCGAACTGACCCCGTACAAGGGTGGTTGGTGTGGCAACGACCTCTTCCCGGAGGCGCTGTCGGAGGCGCATCGGGCGATCGCGATCGAACACGTGCGTCGGCTCGGCGACCGGCTCCGGCAGGAGGGCTACAAGGGATTCTTCGAAGTGGACGTCCTGGTCGACCTGGACTCGGACAACGTCTACCTCGGCGAGCTCAACCCGCGCATTTCCGGTGCGTCATCGATGACCAATGTGACCGCCGGCGCCTACGCCGACATCCCGCTGTTCCTCTTCCATCTGCTCGAGTTCATGGACGTCGACTACGAGGTCGACGTCGACGAGATCAACGAGCGGTGGCGCGAACTCGCCGCGGTCGACGTCTGGGCGCAGCTGATCATGAAGGAGCCCATCGACTCGGTGGAGCGGATCCTGGAGGCGCCGCGCACCGGCACCTGGCATCTCGAGGACGATGGCAAGCTGAGGTTCGTCCGGGTGACAAACGACTGGCACGACGTCACCCATGAAGACGAGTGCTTCTACATGCGTGTATACGGCCCGGGTGACTACCGCTTCAAAGGTGCCGACCTCGGCATCCTGGTCACAAAAGGGCGGATGCAGACCGCCGACGGTCTCACCGAGCGCTGCCGCCAATACATCACCGGCATCCGCTCGCAGTACCAGAGCGAATCGCCGCCGGAGACACCGACGGTCATCCCCATCGGGTACGTCAAGTAGGCGCACCCTCGCTTGCGTGGAGGGCAGTACGCGATGTCGGAAAAGAAGGCGTTCCACAACATCATCGACGGCGAGGTCCAGCAGGCCGCCGACGGGGAGTTGATGGACATCATCAATCCGTCCACGGGCGAGGTCTACGCGACAGCGCCGAACTCGTCGGCGGTCGACGTGGACCTGGCATTCCAGGCGGCCGGCGCGGCTTTCGAGAAGTGGCGTTGGTCGACGCCGAGCGAGCGGCAGCAGGCGCTGCTCAAGTTGGCGGACGTGATCGAAGAGAACGCCGAGGAGCTCGTCGCCATCGAGAGCGAGAACACCGGCAAACCCATCTCGCTGACGATGTCGGAGGAGATTCCTCCGATGGTCGACCAGATCCGCTTCTTCGCCGGCGCTGCCCGGGTGCTGGAGGGTAAGGCGACGGGCGAATACATGCGCGGCTTCACCTCGTCGATCCGCCGCGAGCCGGTCGGCCCAGTGGGGCAGGTGGCACCGTGGAACTACCCGATGATGATGTCGGTCTGGAAGTTCGCTCCCGCGCTGGCGGCGGGCAACACCGTGGTGCTCAAGCCGTCCGACACAACGCCCGCCTCTTCGTACTGGATGGTCGAGAAGATGCAGGACATCTTTCCGCGCGGGGTGTGCAACCTCGTCTGCGGCGACCGTGAGACGGGTGCCGCGTTGACGGCCCACCCGATTCCGCAACTGGTGTCGATCACCGGGTCCACCCAGGCCGGCATCGCGGTCGCGACGGCGGCTGCGAAGGATGTCAAGCGTGCCCACCTCGAACTCGGCGGCAAGGCGCCCGTGCTGGTCTTCGACGACGCCGACCTCGAGTCCACGGTCGAGGGGATCAGGGCCGCTGGCTACTTCAACGGCGGCCAGGACTGCACTGCGGCGACCAGAGTCATCGCCCAAGGTGGCATCTACGAGGAGTTCCTGGCCGCGTTGGCCGAGGCGGTGAAGAACACCAAGACCGGATACGACCCCGACGACGAGGACATCTTCTACGGGCCGATCAACAACGTGAACCAGCTCGGACACGTCGGCGGTATGGTCGACCGCGCTCCTGCCCACGCCCGAGTGCTGGCGGGAGGCCACCGCCAGGGCTCGACCGGATTCTTCTTCGAGCCAACGCTGATCGCCGACCTCGAACCAGGCGATGAGTTGGTGGAGAAGGAGATCTTCGGACCCGTCGTGACCGCGCAGCGGTCGAAAGACGAGGATGAGGCGGTCGAGTTCGCCAACAGCAGCGAGTACGGCCTTGCCTCGTCGGTGTGGACCAGCAACGTCGGCACCGCCGCGCGGATGGCCGCCCGGCTGGACTTCGGCTGCGTATGGATCAACACCCACATACCGCTCGTCGCGGAGATGCCGCACGGGGGCTACAAGCACTCCGGTTACGGCAAGGACCTCTCGATGTACGGCTTCGAGGACTACACGCGGATCAAGCACGTGATGCAGTACCACGGGTTCGAGGGCTGACCGGGATCGGTCGTTCTCAGCCACGGCCCCGTTCGCGTCCTGCGACGACACCGACAGGTCCGGTGGGCCGGATCTCGTCGGCTCTTTCGGCCGGGCTCAGCTCGGCCAGGAAGCGGCCGGCGGCGGTGAACGCGCGGATCGTGTCGAGCAGGTATCCGTGGTCCTGCTCCGTCGGCCACGAGGACAGCTTCACCGCGACTGTCCGGGTGCCACGGTCAACGAACACCATCTGGCCGTGGATGCCCAGGCACAGCTGGATGTCACCGGACGGACCGGGGATGAACCAGAACTGGTTCCGGTACCAGCCCCCGGGCAGGACCGGCTCGGAGTCGGAGGCGGCGAACGCGCCCCGGATGTCGGCGTCGAGCTGCCTCGCCTCCAGCAGCCACTGCTCGGGAATCACTGCCTGCTCGCCCGCCCACCCGTCGTCGAGCAGGAGCTGGCCGAGCCTCGCCACATCGCGCGCAGTCGCGGAGATGCCACCGTCATGCACGGCCGTGCCGAGACTGTCACAGGTGATCTCGGCGTCGTACTCTGCGCCCATGGGCCCCCAGACCATGCTCGAGATCAGATCGGCCATCCGGATTCCGGCCGCTCGCTCGCAGACCCATCCGAGCATGTCCGTGTCGGCCGAGCGATAGACGAATGGGCCGCCGTGCGGTCCTTCGCTGCCGAGCGAGGCGAGATAGGCATACATGCCGACGTGCTCGGAGTCACCGTCCGGTCGCCAACCCATGTGCCGTTCGATGATCCGCACCTCGGCGTCGGGGTTCTGGTAAGCCTCGCTGAACGCGACCCCTGTTCGCATGTCGAGCAGGTGCCGCACACTCGCCCCGTCGTACCCGGAACCGGCGATCTCGGGTACGTAGCGGGTGATCGGTGCGTCGGTGTCCAGCCGCCCCTGCTCGGCGAGGACGCCGGTGACGCAACCGACGATGGACTTCGAAATCGACATCAACAGATGCGGCATGTCCTCCCGCATCCCCCCGAAGTAGCGCTCGAGCACAACCCGGCCGTCGTGCATGACGAGGACGGCGTCGGTCCAGGTGTCCGCGAGCACTTCACCGAGTGTCGACGGGCGCGACTCGAGACGGGTAACGGCGACGTGGTCGGGCTCGAGCGGATGGTCGGCATGGTCGAGCGGCCGCGCCATGACGCCACGCGCGATTCGCTGGGTAGGGATCACCTCACGCAGGTGCTGGAAGGACCACCTGTTGAACGGTGGCTCCTGCCAGTTCTCCAGATTCACCAGCGACTCCCGCGCTGGCGGGAAGCCCTCCATCGGGGCGTCTTGGGACATGTGGCGCACCCTATCCGTTGTTGCGACAACTGTCGGGGGAGGTGTTGCCGGGTGACGGTCGTCCGAAACACCATGCGCATGAAGGGATCGACACGGTGTTGCTCGGGCCAGATGCCTGCACCGTTGCCAGCGGAATCCGGTGGGGCCACGCTGGCGCCGTGACAATACGGGAGGACGACGATGGCGTTGACGGTGGGTTGGCTGCTTTCGCAGGCGGATCTCCGGCTCACCCTCGCGGCAGGGAGTGCGGGCGTCGACAGGGAGATCCGCTGGGCCCATGCCATCGAGCTCGGCGATCCCACCCCCTGGCTCAGCGGAGGGGAGTTGGTACTCACCACTGGAATGCGGCTTCCGCGGGCGACGGTGCTGCGTCGGGATTACGTCACGCGCCTCGACGAGGCCGGCGCAGCCGCCCTCGGCTTCGGCGTCGGTCTCTCACACGATCGGATACCGGACGGCCTGCTGGCGGCCGCCGAGGCGCGGGGTTTTCCGGTTCTCGCCGTGCCGCTCCCGGTGCCGTTCGTGGCCATCACCCGCGCGGTCGCCGATCGGCTCGCAGCGGATCGGATGCAAGAGGTCCGACGAACTGTCGATCATCAGGAACGGATGGCCCGAGCAGCCATCGAGGGCGGTGTGGCGGGCGTGATCCGGCGCCTTGCCCGCGCCGTGGCAGGCCAGGCGCTTGTCACCGACGCCAACCACGTGGTGCTCGCCGCCGAGCCGAGGGATTCATCAGATCTGGTCGACCGGCTCAGGACGGAGCTGGTCCGCCGCCGGCGGCCCGGGCTCCGGTTCGCCGTCGCCAGCAGCGATGGGCGGGGTCACCTGACGATCCAGTCCCTGGCGGCTGCCAGTGTTTTGCGCGGCTACTTGGCCGTGGCCACTCCGAGCGCTCCGTCGGAACTGGTCCGCCTGCTGATCAGCCATGCCGCCTCTCTCGTGGCACTCGAACTCGAACGGCCGCGGGAGGTGCGGGCGATCGACCGACGGGTCCGCGCGATCGTGTTCCAACTCGCGGTCGACGGCGCACTCGATGAGGTCTCGTTGACCCGTCAGACTCAGCTGTTCGGTTTCCCGGCCGGCGAGCCGGTCGCAGTTCTCGCAGTTCACTGTCCGGCACCACGGCTGCAGGTGGAGGACGTCGTCGAAGCGGCGCTCGCCGAGCGCGCGACGCCATACCTGCTCACCGATGTCGACGACGGGATGGCCCTTCTCCTGCCGGCCGCCGCCGCCGCCGACTCGGCCCGGAACCTGGCCGCCGCCGTTGGCTCCGGGCGGAGGTACCAGTTCCATGCCGGCGTCGGGGGCCCTACCTCGTGGTCCGACATCGCCACGAGCCTGCGGCAGGCCACATTCGCGTTGCGCACAGCTCGTGCCGAGCAGCGAAGAGTCGTCCCGTTCGAGGATCTTGGTGTCTACTCGCTGCTGTTCGCCACGCAGCCGCGCGAGTCGATCGAGGCGGTCGCGGCTGCGGTACTCCGCCCTCTGGACGAGCACGACGCGACGAGCCGCGGCGACCTGGTTCGTTCCGTCGCCAGCTTCCTCCGGCACAACGGCCACTGGGAGTCGGCCGCGGCGATGCTCGGCGTGCACCGCCACACGCTGCGCTATCGAATTCGGAAGGTGGAACAACTGACCGGGCGCCGGCTGAACTCGGCCCACGACCGCGCTGAGTTTCTGGTCGCGTTGGCCGCTCGCGAGATCTCCGACCCGTCGGCGCTGCAGTCGTGAGCCGTGCCGACAACAACTACTGGAGGTCGGAGAACGCTTTCTCCACGATGGTGAGGCCCTCCTCCAGCAATGGCGTGGGGATGACCAGCGGCGGCAGGAAGCGCAGCACGTTGCCGTGGGTCCCAGCGGTGAGCACGAGCAGACCTTCCCGGTGGCAGCGCTGCGCCACGCGTGCCGTCGCGGTCGGATCGGGCGTGCTGTCGCCGTCGCCGCGGACGAGCTCGGCCGCGATCATCGCGCCCCGGCCACGCACGTCGCCGATGATGTCGGTGCGCGCGGCCAGGCTATGCATGGTGGCCAGTATCAGCTCGCCGATGTGGCGGGCCCGGGCGACGAGCTGCTGGCGCTCGATCTCTTCGAGCACACCCAGAGCCGCCTCACAGGCAACCGGATTCCCCGAATAGGTACCGCCCAGGCCGCCAGGCGGAACCGCGTCCATCACCTCGGCCCGGCCGGTCACCGCGCCGAGTGGCAGACCCCCGGCGATGCCCTTCGCGGTCGTGATGACGTCGGGCACGAGGCCCTCGTGCTCGCTGGCGAACATGTCGCCGGTGCGAGCGAAACCGGTCTGGACCTCGTCAGCGATGAACAGGATGCCGCGGTCCCGGCAGTATCCCTGAAGCAGGGGGAGAAACCCCGCGGCCGGTACGACGAAGCCGCCCTCGCCCTGGATCGGCTCGACGAGGACGGCCGCGACGTTCTCCGCTCCGATCTGCGTGTCGATCTCGTCGACCACCTGCGCGAAGCCGTCCGCGGCGCATCGTTGCGGTCCGGTCGGCCACCGGTAGGGGTTCGCCATCGGGACGCGGTAGATCTCGGGCGCGAACGGGCCGAAGCCCTGCTTGTATGGCGTGTTCTTGGCGGTGAGCGTCATCGTGAGAAGCGTGCGACCGTGGAACGCGTGGTCGAACACGACCACGGCAGGTCTGCCGGTGTACCTGCGCGCGATCTTCACGGCATTTTCCACCGCCTCCGCGCCGCTGTTCACGAGGAAGGTCCGCTTCTCGTCGTCACCCGGCGTGATCCGGTTGAGAGCCTCACACAGCTCGACATACGACTCGTATGGGTTGACGAGGAAGCACGTGTGTGTGAACCGTGCCAGCTGCCGCGTCGCACGGGCGACCACGCGTTCGGCGCTGTTGCCGACACTCGTGACAGCGATACCGCTGCCGAAGTCGATGAACGAGTTTCCGTCCGCGTCGGCGACCACGCCGCCACCGGCAGCCGTGACGAACACCGGCAACACGGCTCCCACTCCGGCAGGAACAGCCGCACGCTGCCGAGCCATGAGCTCCCGTGACCTAGGCCCCGGGACCTCGGTCACGACGCGGCGGACCTGGGCGAGGCTAGGGCCCCCGGTGGATTCCTCTTCCCACATGCCTATCTCCTCGCTACCGGTGGTTTTCGGACACGCTAGGCCGCCACGAGGACGTCGGCCTTGTACGAAACGGACATACACGTTCCTCAAAAGCCGCCATCTCGACCAAGGGATGCTTCGACGCTCGCCGGTAATGTCCGGGACCAGAGCGTGGTTGCTTGCCAGGCAGACCTGGCCGGACGCAAGCCTTCCGCCAGGAGCAGATCGGAGGACTGCGGTGGACACGTTGAGTATGGCCACGATCGAGAGCCACAACCCCCGGACCGGCCTCGTCGCCGGGTACGTCGCCGAAACACCGCTCGCGGACGTCGATGCAGCCGCGTTGCGCGCAGCCGCAGCGGCACCGTCAGTAGCAGAAGCATCACCCGCGACTCGCAGCAGCTGGCTGCGTGCTGTGGCCGACGCGCTCGAGGCGCACCAGGAGGAGCTCGTTGCCGTAGCCGATGCCGAGACCGCGCTCGGCGCATCGCGACTGGAGAGCGAGGTCGCGCGAACGGCGGCCCAACTACGGCACTACGCCGACGTCGCCGCGGAGGGCTCCTGGCTCGGCGCGACGGTCGATCGACCGTCTGGAGCGGACACGCCGGAGTTGCGCCGGCTCAATGTCCCGGTCGGTCCGGTGGCAGTCCTGGGGTCGAGCAACTTCCCGCTCGCGTTCGGGATCGTCGGCAATGACACCGGCTCGGCGATCGCCGCTGGCTGCCCCGTCATCGCCAAGGCGCACCCAGCCCACCCGCAACTGGATGTGCTGCTCACCGAGATCGCGATCTCCGCGCTCGACGAAGGCGGAGCCCCCAGCGGCACGCTCGGGGTCGTGCACGGGTTCAGTGCTGGGCAACAGCTGGTGATGCACCCATCGACGGCCGCGGTGGCGTTCACCGGATCACAGGCGGGTGGGTTCGCGTTGTGCCGGCTCGCCGCCAGCCGCAATGTCATCATCCCGGTCTTCGCCGAGATGGGTTCGCTGAATCCGCTGGTCGTGACCCCAGCCGCGGCGGCCGCTCGCACGGAAGAGATCGCCAGGGGATTCGTCGACTCCCTCACCCTGGGGATGGGTCAGTACTGCACAAAGCCCGGCTTGCTGCTCGTTCCCTCGGGCCACGGTCTCGTCGCGGCTGTCACGAGCGCCTTCGAGGCGGCCGCTCCGGCCGGTTGGCTGCTCACGCAGCCGATTGCCACGTCGTACGCTGTCGGTGTCGGACGGCTGCTGGAAGGCGGCGGTCGTCTGTTGGCGGCGATACCCGCCGTTCAGGGCGGCTGGGCTGCCTCGCCCACGCTGGTGGCAGCGACGCCCGACCAGATCGTGTATGACGTGGCGTTCAGCGAGGAGTACTTCGGCCCGGTCGCGGTGGTCTGCGAGTACGGTTCCGAGCAGGAGCTCGAGCGAGTGCTGGCTGCGTTGCCGGGCAGTCTCGTTGCCGCTGTGCACGGTGAGCTGGCGGACGACCCGCTGCTCGCAGCGTTGACCCGCAGGCTGGCGCACCTGGCAGGCCGGGTCGTCGTGAACGGCTACCCAACTGGCGTGGTTGTCGGTTGGGCGCAGCAACACGGCGGCCCGTGGCCGGCGACAACCGCGCCAGCGGCGACATCTGTGGGTGCCGGCGCCCTGGCCCGGTTCGTCCGACCGGTTGCCTATCAGAACGCACCGGCAGACGTGTTACCCCCGCCCATTCGCGACGACAACCCGTGGCGCGTGCCGCAGCGCATCGACGGCAAGGTCCGCCGTACCGGCACCCGAACCCGGAGCGCGCAGTGACCGGAAGTCCACTCGAGGGAGTCCTCGTCGCGGACTTCAGCCGCGTGCTGGCCGGTCCGCTCGCCACGATGACGCTCGCCGACCTGGGGGCGACCGTCGTGAAAGTCGAGCAGCGTGCCGGGGGCGACGACACCCGAAACTGGGGGCCGCCGTGGACCGGGTACGCGTCGTCCTACTTCGAGAGCGTGAACCGTTCCAAGCGAAGCATCATCCTCGACCTCGACCGGGCCGCCGACCTTGCGGCTGCGCGTGAGCTGGCGCGCCGCGCCGATGTGGTTGTCGAGAACTTCCGCCCCGGCACGCTCCGGCGGTTCGGGCTGGCGTATGAGCAGGTGCGTGCAGCCAACCCCGGCGTCGTCTTCTGCTCGATCTCCGGTTTCGGCACTGCGGGGGGCGCGGACCTGGCCGGCTACGACTTCATCGTGCAGGCGGTCGGCGGTCTGATGAGTATCACCGGTGAGGCAGCCGGCGAACCGCTCAAAGTGGGTGTCGCGCTGGTCGACGTACTCACCGGCAAGGACGCCGCGATTGGCATTCTGGCGGCGCTTCGGCACCGGCATGGCACAGGGGCCGGGCAATACGTCCAGGTGAATCTGATGTCCAGCCTGCTGGGCGCGCTGGTCAACCAGGCCGCCGGATTCCTCGCTACCGGGTCCAGTCCCGGTCGGATGGGCAACCAGCACCCGTCCATCGCCCCGTACGAGACGCTGCGCTGCGAGGACGGCCTGATAGCCGTGGCGGCTGGCAACGACCGACAGTTTCGCACCCTCGCCGCGGTGCTCGGCCTGGCGACATTGGCAGACGACCCGCGGTTCGCCACCAACCCCGCTCGGGTCGAGAACAGGGAAACGCTGCGCTCCGAGCTCGAGTTCGCACTCTCCACCCGTACGGCAACGGCATGGGAGGAGAGGCTGCACGCGGTCGGGGTGGCATGCGGTCGGGTCAACGACATCGGGGCCGCGATCGAATACGCGGCCCAGCTCGGCCTCGACCCTGTGCTCGACGTCGGCCCGGGCCGGATGCCGCAGCTGCGCAACCCCGTGACGTTGACCAGCGCACCCCTCGTGACTCCAACACCGCCACCAGCACTGGGCGAGCACACCGACGAAGTCCTCGCCTGGCTGGCCGCCGATACGGCCGACCCGCTGCCCGCACTTCGCCGCGTGGACCTGCCGTCACCCCTTCAGGAAGCATTCCGATGAGTGCCGGGCCGACTGCCCAGGGCAGCCGGTCATGGCCTCTGCTTCTGATCGAACCCGACCACGGTCTCGATGGTCTCCGCCACGGCGAGCACATGCGAGTCGTCGCAGCGCCGGCCGAGTACCTGCAGTGACACCGGCAGGCCGTCGTTGCCGAGTCCCATCGGCAGCGCGCAGGCCGGCAGACCGGCCAGGTTGGCGTCGTAGAGAAGTGGCGCCCAGTCCAGGTCAGGCAGAACCGGGACATTGCCGATCGTGTCCGGATGCCGCTTGCCGTGCGGGAACGCCTCGCACCCCAGGGTCGGAGTGAGCAGAACGGTGGCTCCCGTTCGCTCGAACAGGTCGACGTAGGCACGGTGGATTCGCTCGCGAGCGAACTGGGCCTTGATGTACTGACCGGCCGTGACGTCGCTACCGGCTTCGATGAATCCTGCAGCGCCCTCGCCCAGCTCAGATCGGTGGTGGACGAACTCGTCGTGCTCGGCGTAGCACGCTTCGGCGAGAGCGATGGCACTCCAGATGTCGACAGACGTGTGCAGGCCAGGCGTGTCCTCCACGATCTGAGCGCCGGCGTCGGCGAGCCGGTCAACTGTGGCTCGGAATGCCTGACGCACGTCGTCGTCGAGAGAAGCGAACCCGAGGTCTTCCGAAACGACGACTCGAACCTGTGCCGGCTCCGTCGGCGGAGCGTCCAGCCGCACCTGCGGGAGGCTGTGCCGGTCGCGCTGGTCGAACCCTGCCACAGCGGTGAGCATCAGCCGGGCGTCCGCAACCGAGCGGGCCAGTGGGCCGATGGCGACCAGCGTCTTCCAGCCGGCAGTCGAAGGCTCGTGCGGGACCACCCCAAAGGTGGGTTTGAACCCGACGACACCGCAGAATGCTGCCGGTATACGGACGGATCCGCCCCCGTCACCGCCAAGCGACAGCGGTCCGCAGCCAGCGGCCACTGCGGCGGCGGCCCCCCCGGAGGAACCTCCCGCCGTCCGGTCGAGGTGCCAGGGGTTGGATGTCCTGCCAAATAGCTCCGACTCGGTGATTCCGAAGTAGCAGAACTCTGGAACCGTCGTCCGAGCGAAGATCACCGCGCCAGCATCCTCCAGCCGCTGGATCGCGCCGACGGTCTCGGTCGGCACGAACCCCTTGCGGGACCGGGATCCCGCCGTGCTCTCGACGCCAGCCATCCAGTGCGAGTCCTTGGTCGTGACGGGGATTCCACACAGCGGCCCGGCCTTCGATCGTCTCGACCGGCGAGCGAGCATGGCGTCGGCCGCGTGGGCCGCGTCCCGGGCCTTCTCGTCCAGACGCACGCTGAACGGGTTGACCGTCGCCTCGATTTCGTCAGCCCGCCGAAGCATCGCGTCGAGCGCCTCCACAGCCGACAGCTCGCGGCGGCGGAGCGCGGCGCCGAGCTCGATTGCCGACAGTTCGCAGGTATCCACGGCGCTCCCTAGGCGTTGGCCGTCGCCACGTGGTCACCCGGCGCCCGATCGGCGACCGTGCCGAACGCGTCGTCGACGACGTCGAGCCCTTCCCTCAGCAGGTGTTCGGGGATCACCAGGGGCGGCAGGAAACGCAGCACGTTGCCGAAGGTTCCACACGTCAGCACCACCAAACCGGCCTGGTGACAGGCTTGGGCCACTGCTTGCGTGGTGGCTGGGTCAGGTGTCGTGGAACCCGGCGTGACCACCTCCACTGCGAGCATTGCCCCGCGGCCCCTGACGTCGCCGATTGCGGGATACCGTTGCTGGAGCTCGCGGAGCCGCGGCAGCATGATCGATTCGATCCGCCGCGCTGCCCCGATCAGGTCATGCTCCTCGATCGTACGGATCGCGCCCAGCGCCGCGGCACATGAGACCGGGTTGCCGCCGTAAGTGCCGCCGAGGCCACCAACGTGGATACTGTCCATGATCTCGGCATGGCCAGTTACGGCCGCGAGAGGGAGGCCACCCGCGATCCCTTTGGCGGTCGTTATCAGGTCAGGGGTCACTCCCTCGTGTTCGCAGGCGAACCATGCGCCGGTGCGCGCGAAGCCGGTTTGCACCTCGTCAGCCGCGAAGACGATCCCGTTCTCTCGACAGTAATCCGCGAGCGCGGGCAGGAAGCCCTCGCCCGGAACCACGAACCCACCCTCGCCCTGAATAGGTTCGATGAGCACGCACGCGACGTTCTCGGCGCCGACCTGCTTGTCGATCATGGTCATCACCTCGGCGGCCGCCTCTGGCCCACAGTTCTCCGGGCCCGTCGGCCACCTGTACGGGTAGGCCATCGGCATCCGGTAGACCTCGGGGGCAAACGGTCCGAACCGGTGTTTGTACGGCATATTCTTCGCCGTCAGCGCCATGGTCAGATTGGTCCGGCCGTGATAGGCGTGGTCGAAAGCCACAACGGCC
This sequence comes from uncultured Actinomycetota bacterium, assembly GCA_963819885.1. GTDB lineage: Bacteria > Actinomycetota > Actinomycetes > Jiangellales > Jiangellaceae > JACVRX01. The sequence goes on from CAWFXV010000026.1 coordinate 174,738, forward strand.
GGCCGACCGGTGTGCGACCGGGCGATCTTTACAGCGTTCTCCACGGCTTCTGCCCCGGAGTTGAACAAGGCGGAGCGCTTGTCGTGGTCGCCGGGGGTGAGGCTGGCGAGCTTCTCGCAGACTTCTACGTAGCCCTCGTACGGCGTGATCATGAAACAGGTGTGGGTGAACTGGCCGACCTGATCGCGGACTCCGGCAACTACCTCGTCGGCCGCGTTTCCGACGCTGACAACAGCAATCCCGGACCCGAAGTCGATCAGTGAGTTGCCGTCGACGTCGACCAGGACACCGCCGCCGGCGCGCTCGATGAAGACCGGCAACATGGTCGAGACAGCCCGCGACACCGCTTTCGCGCGCCGTGCCAACAACGCAGCCGAGCGTGGTCCGGGGATCTCGGTGACCAGTCGCCGCTCTTGCGGCAATGCGGGGCCACCCGACGGTTCAGAGCTCACGTCGACCTCCTCGGGGCAAGATACGCGACCGCGTCATGGCGGCCGGGCTCGAACGGCCGTGCTCAGTGGACTCTAGGTCTGTGCGACGAGCTCGAAACATGGCACCGTGGGACAGTTCGGCAAGCTGACTTCGACACTGTGTCGAGGAATGATGCCTGTCACGCTGTCTGCCCTGCTTCGTCAGCCTTCGCTTGGGCTGACGGCTCTCACTGGCCGCGAGGCGCCCGACCGCGAGATCTCCTGGGTGCACGCGAGCGAACTGCTCGATCCCACCCCCTATCTCGATGGTGGTGAACTCCTGCTCTCCGTCGGGATGTGGCTCAGTCCGGGTACGGCGGTGCGGAAGGCCGGCCAGGCGAGTGTTGCGGCATACGTGGATCGCCTCGTCCGAGCGGGAGTCGCGGCGCTGGGCTTTGGTGTCGGGCTGACCCATGCGGCGGTGCCGGGAGCGTTGATCGAGGCGGCCTCGGCACGCGAGCTCCCTCTTCTCTCGGTGCCGCAAACGACACCGTTCATTGCCATCGGTCGGGTGGTGTGGGAGGCGATGGCGGCCGACCACAACGCGGAGTTGATGCACACTTTCCAGGCGCAGCAGGAGCTCACTCGTGCCGCCATTGCTGCCGGCCCCGGCGGAGTGGTCCGCCGTCTTGCCGAGCGGCTCGGCGGGTGGGCAGTGCTGCTCGATGCCGCCGGATCGGTCGTTCACGCCTACCCGGCTGGAGCCGCCCGGCAGGCGCCATGGCTAGCGCAGGAGCTGGAACGTCTTCGCGATGTCGCCACGCCGGTGAGTACGACGCTGTCCGTTGACGGCGACCAGATCGTCGTCCAATCGCTCCGGCCTGAGCGTCGCACCCGTGGCTTCCTCGCGATCGGCGTCCCGTCGCGTCCCACGACCGAGCAGCGCAATGTGCTCAACACGGCCGTGTCTCTGTTGACGCTCGTGCTCGCCCAGGCGAGCGCCCTCAGGACCGCAGAAGACCACCTCCGGACGGCGATCTTCGATCTGCTGGTCAACGGTGACCTGAACCGGGCCGAGCGGCTGGCAACGGATATGTGGGGCGGCCTGCCAGCAGAGCCTGTGCGGATCGCGCTTGTCGCTGGAGCGGCCGCTGCCCTTGATGACCTCACCGACGTCCTGGACGCAGCGGCCGCATCGTCAACCGAGCGACTGTTCTTCGCGACGGTCGCTGACCGGGTGGCGGCCGTCTATCCGGCGGCTGCCCGGATACGGGAGCAAGTCCTTGCAGCGGCCTGTGCTTCGGAGTCGCTCACGGTCGGCGAGTCGACGGAGGCGGGGCTGGCAGAACTCGCTCGGGCGCACCGTGAGGCCGAACAGGCGCTGCGCATCGGCATCCGTCACCACCGTCGCCATACCCAGTTCGCGGATATCGGAGCCTCGGCCATTCTGGAGTTGCTGGAGACGCCACAGGCTGCGGCGTTCGCCGCGTCGCTGCTTCGTCCGCTGACTGAGCACGACTCCACCGGGCGGGGCGATCTGGTCAGGTCGCTGGGCGTCTGGCTCGATCACAACGGACAGTGGGATGCCGCGGCTGCGGTGCTCGGAGTTCACCGTCATACGTTGCGGCATCGGATTCGCCGCGTCTGCGAGTTACTGGGCCGGGACCTGGACGTTGCTGCCGTGCGGGTGGAGCTTTGGACCGCAATCCAGCTACTCGACGGTAATCGGAGCCGGTGGCGAGGGCTTCCGACCGGGCGGTGAAAGGGTCACTACGGCTCGTCCAGAACCAGGGCAGGGGTGTCTTTGCGAAGTGTCTCGCCGCGGAAGAACGCCGGTTCCCTGACCTGCTGCCAGAACATCAACGCCACGCCCGCAATGATCAGGCCGAGCCCGAGGATCAGCACCAACCCGACGCCGCCGATGCTCGCTCCGCTGCCATAGTCGGGCGACGCGCTGTCGCGCAGCGTCACCACGAACACGGCTAGCAGCCCGAGGCCTCCGAGCAGCGGGAACAGCAGTTTGAACACGACACTCGGGAAGTCGAGGAACAGCTCATTACGGAAGTACCAGATGCAGGCGAATGCGGTCAGGCCGTAGTAGAAGCAGATCATGATGCCGAGCGAGTAGATGGTGTCGGTGAGGACGTTCTCGCTGAGGAACGTGAGAATCGCATAGAACAGGCCCGAGCCGATCGCTGCCGCGACCGTTGCGTACGACGGGGTGCGGTGCTCCGGATGCACCGTCGCGAACTTCTTCGGGAATGCCCCATAGGTCCCCATCGCCAGCATGGTGCGCGAGGCCGGCAGGAACGTCGTGGTCAGACTTGCGGCACTCGAGGCCAAGACTGCCAGGAAGAGGAACAGGTCCAGCGGACTGCCCATGACCGGTTCGGCCAGCGCGCCGAACACGTTGTCGGAGATCTCCTCGTTGCCCAGCCCGAGTCCTTCGGTTCCCATACCCGCGTACATCTCGGTGGCAATTGCCACGATCAAGTACGTCAGCAAGATCGACAACACACACAGCAGCGCCGCACGACCGGGAGTCTTCTCCGCCTCCTTCGACTCCTCGTTGACGGTCAGGGCAGTGTCCCACCCCCAGAACGCGAAGATCGAACCGGACAGGCCGGCGATGAACGCCGACAGGGTGAGCCCGGACGGGCTGAACCAGTCCCAGCTGAACGGCACCCCGGTTGCCGAATCGCCGGACTTGGCCAGCGCCAACACCGCGAACACAGCGAGCACGGCCAGCTGGAAGCCCACCAGCACGTACTGGACGCGCTCGGTGGTGGTGATCCCCCGGTAGGACACCCAACACGCGATCGCCAGGAAGATCAGGCAGGTGATCACGTTGATCCACTTTGTCTCCCACAGCGCACCGACGTCGTCGTTGCTCATGACCTCGCCGAGGAACTGGTAGAAGAACTGCACGGCGACGCCGGTGAGGTTCGACAGCACGATCACCGTGGCGAGCACGGCGGCCCAGCCGCCGAGCCAGCCGATGTGCGGGCCGAAGGCCTTCGTCGTCCAGGTGAACGACGTGCCGCAGTCCGGCGCGACCTTGTTCAGCTCCCGATACGCGTACGCAGCGAAGAACATCGGCAGGAACCCGGCGATGATGACGACCGGCATCTTCGCGCCCGCCTCGGCCACCAGGATCCCGATGGTCGCCGTCAGGGCATACGCAGGCGCTACCGATGAAATGCCCAATACGGTGCCGCCGAGCAATCCGACCTTGCCGTGCGAGAGGCCCTTGTCTTGGAGGTCGGCCTCGATCTGGTGGTGCGGGTCGTGTGCCTCAATCTGCATGAGGACCTCGCTTTGTCGCAGCCGCAGTTGTGATCACCCTAGGGCGTTGCCCGCCCGTGGAGAAGGGTCGGCGGGATGTCGTCCCAACTCCCACCCTGTTTTCGAAATGCGATGCCGGACAGCATTTCCAGCACCACCCGGTTGGCCAGGAATGCCGTCACATCCGATGTGTCGAACGGCGGCGACACCTCGACCACGTCCATACCGACCACCGGCAGCTCCACCGCGATACGCCGAACGGTGTCGAGCAGCTCACGTGGGGAGAACCCACCCGGTTCGGGGGTGCCGGTGCCGGGCGCCGATCCGGGGTCGGTGACGTCGATGTCCACCGACACGAAAACCCCGTCGCAGTCGTCGGTCGCGATCGCGAACGCCTCTTCCAGGCAGGCTCCAAGGCCGCGGTTGACGATCTCGTGCATCTCGAACGAGCGCATGCGCTGTTCGGCCATCCAGTCGAGAGTCTCGGGCTCCGGCCAGTACCCGCGTAGCCCCAGCTGCAGGAACCGATCTCCGCGGCAGGCGCCGGACTCGATCAGCCGCCGCATCGGCAGGCCGTGCCCGATGAGGGACCCGAACTGGAAATCCCCGGTGTCCGCGTGCGCGTCGAAGTGGATCAGCGAGATCCGCCCCCATCCCAAGGCGCGGGCGACGCCTGTCATGTCCGGCCACGTAATCGTGTGGTCGCCGCCCAGGATCACCGGGATTGCCCCGGCATCGGCGACGCGCTGCACGGCGGTCTCGAGCTGATCCAGCGGCTGTCGCGCTTCGACGCCGGGCATCTCGACGTCGCCGGCGTCGACAACGGTGAGGTCCTTCAACGGATCGACCCGCAGTGCGAGGTGGGGGCGGGAGGCGTCGTGCGGCAGGTAATCGGTAATCCTGATCGCCTGTGGGCCGAACCGGGCTCCCGGACGGTAGGACGTGCCTGCGTCGTACGGCGCGCCGATCACCACGACGTCGGCGTCGCGCAATCCGGTCGCGTCCTCGAGATCGCACCTCTCGACACCGAGATACGTCACATCCGGTCCGTACATTCCGCCGTACCGCGCCATGGTCGTACTGTGCCACTTTCGCCGCTGCACAGCGGATGTGCACGATGGACAGCCGGGGCGGGGGAGCGGGACCGCGTGGCCTGTTGTCATGACCTGCGATGAGCTCTACGGTGCCGCCCATGCACAGCGTGGACGCTACGACCGAGCAGATGATCCGTTCCGTCCTCGCCTACGCCGAAAACCGGCTGCGGCTGGACCCGGTTCCGCTGGACGAGGGGTCACGCGACCCAGCCGCCCTCGATGCCGTCACCGAGGGCTTGCTCTCCGAGAACGGCACCAATCCGGACCAGGTCCTCGGCGTCTACGCCTCGATGCTCGCCCCCGCGGTGATCTCTGCTGACAGCCCACGGTTCCTGGGCTTCATCCCGGCCGCGCCCACCAAGGCGTCGCTGCTGTTCGACATGCTCATCTCGTGCGCCTCGATTCAGGGCATCTCCTGGCTGGAAGCCGCAGGCGCGATTCATGCCGAGAACCAGGTGCTCAGGCTGATCGCGGACCGGGCGGGGCTGCCCGATTCGGCAGGTGGATGCTTCGTCTCCGGTGGGTCCGCCGGCAACTTGTCGGCGCTCGTCGTGGCGCGGGAGATGGCCAAGAGCAGGAACAGTCCCGGCGGCCCACAACGGTGGCGCGTGGTCGTCGGGTCTGACGCCCACTCCTCGATCGTCAACACACTGCGTATCGTCGAGATGGACGCGCTGACCGTTGAAACCGATGATCATCGGCTGACCGGTGAAGCGCTCCGGAAAGCCATCGAGGACGATGGAGACCCCTCGTCGCTCGCGGCGGTCGTCGCGACGTCGGGCACGACGAACGCGGGGATCGTCGACGATCTCGCCGGGGCGGCCGCGGTCGCACGGGATCACGGTTTGTGGTTCCACGTTGACGGCGCCTACGGCGGCGCCGGGCTGTTCGCCCCCAGCGTCCGGCACAAATACGACGGCATCGAGCACGCCGACTCGTTCGTCCTCGACCCGCACAAGTGGTTGTTCGCGCCGTTCGACTGTGCGGCTCTGCTCTACCGCGATCCGTCGCTGGCGCGCTCCGTGCACACCCAGGACGCGTCCTACCTCGACGTCATCCACGACAAGCCGGCCGAGTGGAACCCGACCGATTATGCGTACCACTTGACCAGGCGCGCCCGTGGGATGCCGTTGTGGTTCTCGCTGGCTGTCAACGGCGTGGCGGCGTACACGGAGGCGATCGAGATTGCGATCCGGTTGGCTCGCGAGACCGCCGACGAGATCCGGTCCCGGCCCAACCTCGAACTGATCCGCGAACCCGATCTCGGCGTGGTCCTCTTCCGGCGAACGGGCTGGAACACTGCCGATTACATGGCGTGGGCCGACCAGCTGCTTGCCGATCAGGTGGCGTTCATCCCGCCATCGGCGTGGGAGGGCGAGACCATCGGGCGGTTCGCGTTCCTGCACCCGCACACGACCATGGACCTGGTGAGGGAAATCCTCGACCGCCTTGCCTGAGGTCAGGACGTGACGTCCTTGGTGGTGAAGCGGGCCCAGGCGAGGGTGCCGAACACGGCGAGGTAGACCGCCTGAGTGAGCAGACCGGTGCTGACGTCGTCGAAGGCCATCGGGTCCCGCATGAGATCGCCGACCGCGAGCCACCAGTGCGTGTAGAGGTACTCGTGGATCACCTGGACCTGAGGAATCGTGTCGACGATCTGGGCGATCACCGTCAGCGTCGCCGTGGCCGCCATGGCGCCCATCGGCACTTCGGTCAGCGTGGAGAAGAAGAGTCCGATTGCGCCGACGGTCGCAAGCATCGCCGCGATGTACCCGGTGAACAACGCCGCTCGGTACAACGCCTCACCGAAGCTGACGGTAGTGCCGGACAGCAGCACCACGTCGCCTCCTGGGAACAAGATGAGGCCGGTCACGATGCCGACCCCGACGACGGTCGTCGCGCAGGCCAGCGCGAACGCGACGACTCCGACGTACTTGACCAGGAGCAGCCGCGTTCGGCCGGCGGGGACGACCAGGATGTTTCGGAGCGTGCCGGTACTGGCCTCACCAGCGACGGCTTCACCGGAGACCACCGACACCGCCAGCGGCAGGAACAGGGGAAGTGCCACCAGCACCGACGCCAGGCCGAGGAACAAGCCGTTCTGGGTGACCTGCGCGAAAAACGGCGGACCGTCGCCCGGCGAAGGCCCGGCCGCGTTGATTGCCAGGCCCAACAGGATTGGTCCGGTCGACAGCACGGCCAACATCGCCAGGTTGCGCCGACGGCGGAACACCAGCCGTAACTCCGAGCGCAGCAGCCGCGTGCTGATTCGCCGCGCCGGACGTGCGGAGGCCGACGCAGGCAGCGGCAGGGCCAGGTCACTCGTCGACATCGAAGCCCTCTCCGGTGAGCCCCACGAACATCTCCTCGAGGTCCGGCTTCTCCACGACGATCTGACGGACGGGGACGCCCGCCTTGACCAGGGCCTCGGTGAGGTCTTCGCTGGCGGTCGCTCCCAGGTCGGCCACGACGCCGTGGCCGAGGATCTCGGGCTCGCCCGTCCCGGCACGGCGAAGCACATCGGCCGCAGCGGCGGGTTCTGGGGTGTCGACCCGCACCCGGCTGGCGGAAGCCGCCCGTAACTCACCAAGGGATCCGGAGAACACCAGCCGCCCGTGGCTCATCACGCCGACGTGGCTGCACACCTGCTCGACCTCAGGGAGGAGGTGTGAGGACAGGAACACGGTCGTGCCGCTGGCGCCGACGTCGCGGATGATCGCGCGCACCTCGCGCGTGCCCTGCGGATCGAGGCCATTGGTCGGCTCGTCCAGCACCAGCAGTTCACGCGGTTTCAGCAACGCAGCCGCAAGACCGAGCCGCTGCCGCATCCCCATCGAGTACGCGCGGTACCGCTTGCCCGCGGCAGCGGCGAGGCCAACCCGGTCGAGCGCGTCCGCGACCCTCCTCCGGGCTCCCGGCGCAGTGACGGTGCGATCCGCTGCATCAAGGCGCACGAGGTTGTCGCGTCCGGACAGGTACGGATGGAAGGCAGGCCCTTCAACCAGAGCACCTACCAGCGGGAGCGTCAGGGCGGCTCCCTTCGGCATGGGCTGGCCGAGCACCTCCATCGTCCCCTCGGTTGCGCCGACCAGCCCGAGCAGCATCCGGATCGTGGTGGTCTTGCCCGACCCGTTGGGGCCGAGGAACCCGAAGACGGTGTCCATCGGCACTTCGAGGTCGAGTGAGTCCACAGCGGCCTGGCGGCCGAAACGCTTGGTGAGGCCGTAGGTCCTGATCGCCGCGGCTCTGGTCGACTGGGTACTGCCGCCGTCCGGAGTTGTGCGCCGATCGATGTCGACGTCGGTCACGACGCCAGGCCCGCGGCGACTTCGGTGAGAACGTCCGGTTCGACGGCCCCGGCGAGCAGGCGGCCGTCGTCAAGCAACAGCACCGACAGCAGCTCGGTCTCGAGTAGCCGACCCGATCCATAGGGACCGCTGACGGCCGACGCCCCGCCCAACAGAGCCTCGAGAACGCCGTCCTCGTCCGGTGCCGGCAGGGTCACCTCAGGCACTACGAGCACCGCCGTCCAGCCCTCGCCGACAACGGTCGGTCGCGGCTGGACGTTATCGGCGTTGAAGCCAGGGGGCTCGTCGCCCTTGTGCGCCTCCATCGCCGCCAGATCCAACTCGTCGAGGGTCGCGCCCGGCGGGGGGTTGAAGCGGTAGACGTCGGCAGCCGGTTCACCGAAGGTCACCGACGTGAAGCCGACCTCGAATGCCGGCTCGTCCGCACCAGTCGAGTTGACCTCGACCCGAAGGGGCATCGACGTTGCGCCGTCGACGGCGAGGCGGACGTCCTCGATCAACGATCGGTCATCCCGTGGCGTCACGACGAGCTCGTAGGCTGCCCGACCGGCCACTTCAGCAGTTCCGTCGACGGCAACCTCGGTGCTCGGGTCGATCGCGGCGAGCAGCGCTTCGGCCGCCTCATCTGGACTCATCCCCACGCCTGCGGTGCCTGGACCCGTGCCCTCATGCGGTGGCAGGACGCCGTGTTGCGCAGTGTTCGTCCTGCTCGACCAGACCCAGACCTCCGCTCCGTTCCGAATGACATTGGTCTCGTCTAGCTCGTCCATCACGGCGACGCGGGCCAGCTCCGGTGACGAGTACCAGATCCGGGCGGTGTGCGATCCGGTCAGCAAAGCCGCCGGACCGGCCGCCGCTGCCGCGGAGTACGGCAGCTCCGGCAGGCCGAGGCGTGAGGTCTGAACAACGGTGCCCGAGAACGGTTGGTCGGAGTCCGTGACGGCGACCAGCAGTTCCGCGGCAGTCTTCTCCGGCAGATCCGGCGCGGATGCGCCCGCGACCGCACCGACGCCGATGGCGGCTGCCACCACGGTGACGGTCGCGATCGGTATGGCCCATCGGGACCGCAGCATGGACGCCATCGTCATTCCCCTTCCAGTACCTCGCCCTCCCACTGTGTTCCATCGACGCTGTGAGAACGCTGAGAGAAGAGTGATCATGTCGACTTGCCACCTCGACGGGTCCGTATTCGACATGATCACCGGAGGGCGACGGACCGGTGCGCCGCCGCCGCCAGCCTCGGGGAGACTGGAGGCGTGCGGGTGCTCGTCGTCGAGGACGAGGTCCGGCTCGCGCAGGCGCTGCAACGTGGCCTGCGAGCCGAGGGCTTCGCGGTGGACCTCGCTCACGACGGAGTGGACGGCCTGCACCGCGCCCGGGAAACGAGCTACGACGTGGTCGTCCTCGACGTCATGTTGCCCAAGCTGTCCGGATACCGCGTATGCCGGGCCCTCCGCGCGGAACAGAACTGGGTGCCGGTCCTCATGCTTTCGGCCAAGGACGGCGAATACGACCAGGCCGACGGTTTGGACGTCGGCGCCGACGACTACCTGACCAAGCCCTTCTCCTACGTGGTCCTGGTCGCGCGGCTGCGGGCCTTGCTGCGGCGCAGCCCGCCGGCCCGGCCGCCGGTGTACGAAGCTGGGGACTTGTCCCTCGACCCGGCCGGGCACACCGTCCGGCGCAGCGGCGAGGAGGTGGCACTGACGCCGCGCGAGTTCGCGCTGCTCGAGTTGTTCATGCGGCATCCGGACCAGGTGCTGTCGAAGAGGGAGATCCTCGAGCACGTGTGGGACGCTCGGTACGACGGCGACCCGAACGTCGTCGAGGTATACGTCGGGTACCTGCGCCGCAAGATCGACGCACCGTTCGGGCGCCGGGCCCTGCAGACCGTTCGCGGCGCCGGCTACCGCCTGGCCGGCGACGGTGGCTGAGCCGAACCGCCGCTGGCCGGCGGTGAGCCTGCGCGCGAGGCTCACCGTCGTCGCGACGCTGTTGGTCGCCGTGGCCTTGCTGGCCGGAACGGTGCTGTTGCTGGTCGCCCTGCACCGGTCGTTGATCGCCGCGCTGGACGAGACTGCGCGTCAGCGGGCCCGAGATGTCGTGGCGTTGGTCGACAGCGGACAGCTGCCGGACCCGATCCCGGTCGCAGCCGGGACGCCGCTGGTGCAGGTCGTCGATGCCGACGATCGCGTGGTCGCTGCCTCGGCGGGTAGCGATCGGCTGGTTCCGATCTTGTTGCCCGACGACGTGGCAGCAGTCCGGGATGGCGCCGTACGAACGATTGGCGGCTCCCGGCTCGGGCTGTCCGGCGAGCTTCGCGTCATCGGCGAACCGGCGGACGCCGAGGAACCGCAGACCGTACTCGTCGCGATGTCGGTCGCCGAGGTCGAGGGCAGTCTGCAGGTCGTGCGGACGGCGATGATCGTCGGCGCTCCGCTTCTGGTCGGCGGGTTCGCCATGGTCTGCTGGCTGCTCGTCGGATCCGCCCTCCGACCAGTGGCTGCATTACGGCGAGGGGCCGAGGACATCACGACGACACGTCAGGCAGGTCGGCTACCGGTGCCGGACGCCGACGACGAAGTGCGTCGGCTCGCATTGACTCTGAACGACATGCTGGAGCGGCTCGAGCGCTCGAGCGCTCGCCAGCGCTCCTTCGTGGCCGACGCGGCACACGAGCTGCGCAGCCCGCTGACCGCGATCCGGACCCAACTGGAAGTCGCCCGCGCGCATCCTCAGCAGGCCGATTGGCCCCAGGTGTCGACCGATGCCCTCGCCGATGTGGAGCGGCTCTCCCGACTGGTCGACGACTTGCTGGTGCTCGCCCGGTTGGAGGACGGTGCAGTGCCGCCGGTCGAAGCAGTCGATCTGGCGCACGTGGCCGACAAGATCGTCGCGCGGACCGTCGCTGATGTGTCACTCCGCCGGGAGGGAGACGACGAGGTCATCGTGCGCGCGGACGTCGACGCCGTGCAGCGGGTCGTGGCAAACCTCGTCGACAACGCCGTCCGGTACGCCGCGACCACCGTCATCGTCGACGTCCGTGACGGTGCCGGGGGTGGCGCCGTCGTCAGCGTGGCCGACGACGGCCCCGGCATCCCAGCGGAACAGCGCGACCACGTATTCGAGCGCTTCACTCGTCTCGACCATGCCCGCAGCCGCGACGCCGGAGGCGCCGGGCTTGGCCTGGCCATCGTTCGAGAGCTCGTCCGCTCCCAAGGCGGAGAGGTGTCGCTCGAGGACAACGCACCCGGGCTGCGTGCCGTTGTCCGCCTGCCAGAGACTCCCACGCGTGGCGATGGTTGACGGGCTGGTGATCTTCGCGGGACCGTCGTCCGTGTGAAGGAGGACCCCACCTGTCCCCGGTGCGGCGGTGCCCTTCGCTCGCCGGGGCTGTGGTCGAGCAAGTGGACGTGCCCGATCCACGGCGAGGTCTTTCCGCTGCATCCGGTAACGGTGCCGAGCGCGCGGCTCGCGCGTCAGCTGGGAGAGCGGTCGGCTGTCCCGCTTTGGCTGCCGTGGCCCATGCAACGGGGATGGGTCGTCGGCGCAATCATCCACGCCGGTGATGACATGTCCGGAGTTCACGCGACGGGCGTCGTCGTCAGCGGGCCCAACCCGATGGGCGGTGCAGCCGACCTGTTGCTCGTCGCGGAGGAGCAGGGCGTGGGACTCGGTGCGCGGTTCGCGGGCGTGGAGGGCGGCGATCCCGGCGACGCCGTGAAGCAGGAGCCGCACGCACGACTCGAGTTCGAGAGCCGGCCGGTGCCGCTGTGGTGGGTCGACTCACCCGCCGACCGCGCCGTCTACGTCGGTCAGTGGAGTGGGCGTTGGCTGTGGGTGATTCTGCGCCCCCAGAGCGCCGGCATACTGCTGATCGAGGACCTCCCGGTGGCCGACCTGCGCACCCTCGGCCACGAGGCGGATCTCCTGCCGTACGGGACGCCGCCGCCCTGGCTGACCTCGTAGACCGTCGGGTCCGCTCTACGATCGCTCTCGTCTGTCTTCGACCTACCCTCGGGGCTGCTGTCCGTGCGAATCGACCTGCACACTCACAGCAACGTCTCCGACGGCACCGACCGCCCGGGCGACCTGGTCCGCCGTGCCGGTGATGCAGCGCTTGACGTCGTGGCCCTCACCGACCATGACACCGTCGACGGCTGGCCGGCGGCCCGAGGCGCAGCTGGGCCCGAGAACGTGCTCGTCGTACCGGGTGTCGAGATTTCGACACGGCTGCGCGGGGCTGGTGTCCACGTCCTCGGCTATCTGCTCGACCCGGCCTATCCGCCACTTGCCGACGAGCTCGCCCGGGTGCGCGGAGGCCGTGCGAACCGGTTGACGGAGATGACCCTGCTGCTCACCAAGGCGGGGATGCCCGTCGATGTGGCGGACGTGCTGGCGGTGGCCGGCTCCGCGTCGTCGATAGGCCGGCCACACGTCGCCGACGCGCTGGTGGCGAAGGGTTACGTCGCAGACCGCGCCGAGGCGTTCACCCGACTACTCTCCGACGGCGGACCGGCCTACGTCCCCAGGTACGCGCCGACGACCGAGGCGGCCGTGCGGCTGGTGCGGGATGCAGGGGGCGTTACGGTGCTCGCCCACCCGTGGGGGCGCGGATCGCGACGCGTGCTCGATTCGCCGACGATCGCCGCCCTGGCGAAGAACGGCCTGGCTGGGATCGAGGTCGACCACGAGGACCACGATCTTGCGGATCGGGCCGCTCTGCGGCAGATCGCGCGGACCCATGGCCTGGTGGTCACCGGATCGAGCGACTACCACGGCACGGGCAAGATTGGACACACCCTCGGCGTCAACACCACCGACCCAGCCGAGTTCGAGCGGCTGCTGGATCTGGCTCACGCTGCTGCTGCCGCGGCCGGCCGGGATGTCCCGCAGCTGGGCGTGGCATGAACTGGCAGCTGTTCGTCGAGGGCTTCGTGACGCTCTTTGTGATCATGGATCCGCCCGGCACGATTCCGCTCTTCCTGGCGTTGACGGCCAACCTCCGTCCCGGCGAGCGCCGACGGGCAGCCTGGCAAGCCGTGGCCGTGTCGCTCGCCGTGATCGTCGCCTTTGCTCTGTTCGGTCAGGCCATTCTCAACTACCTGAACATCAGCCTGGCTGCCTTGCAGGGCGCCGGTGGACTGTTGCTCCTGCTGGTCGCGCTGGAACTGCTCACGGGCAAGCTCGACGATCCCCAGACCGCCCAGGGCGGCAACATCGCGATGGTCCCGCTCGGCACTCCTTTGCTGGCCGGGCCGGGCGCCATCGTCGCGACGATGGTGTTCGTGCAGGGCTCCGACGACCTGCCCGATTTCCTCGCCATCGGCCTTGCCATCGTGGCCGTGCATCTCGTGATGTGGGCCTTCATGCGGTACAGCGTCGTGATCCGACGGCTGCTCAAGGACTCAGGGATCTTGCTCGTGTCACGGATCGCGGGCCTCTTGCTCGCCGCCATCGCAGTCCAACTCGTCGCCGAGGCGGTTCGGGCGTTCGTCGAGGGCTGAGTGCCGCAGGCGTCCGCGCGAGTGACCATAGAGGGATGAGCGAAGACAATGCTCGTCCTGACGTGCCGGAGCGTGCGCGACTCGCCGAGTTGTGGCCCTACGTCCGCGACCACACCGGTGGTGCTCGGTGCCATCGCGGTGATCTCGCTGGTGGCGACGGCCCTGGCGCTGATCCAGCCGCTGACCCTGCAACGGGTGATCGACGAAGTCGGCAGCGGGCGAACGCTGACCCCGGCGATCACCCTGCTCGTCGTCGTCACGTTGAGTGGGGCCCTCTTCTCGGCTCTGCAGTCGTATCTGCTGCAACGCACGGCCGAAGGCGTTGTGCTCGGTGCTCGGCGGAGCCTGGTGGCTCATCTGCTCCGCTTGCCGGTGGCCGAGTACGACCGCCGCCGGATCGGCGACCTGATCTCCCGGGTCGGTTCAGACACCACACTGTTGCGAGCCGTCGTCACGTCAGGCTTGTTCGACATCGTCTCCTCCGTCCTGATGTTCGTCGGTGCGGTCGCGCTGATGGCGTACGTCGACATCTCGCTACTGCTCATCACCTTGACCGCCGTCGTGGTCGGAGCGGTCGCGGTAATGGGCCTGGGAGGTGCGATCCGCCGGGCCAGCAAGCGGGCTCAGTCCAGCGTCGGCGACATGACGGCGTCAGTCGAGCGAGCTCTGGGCGCGATCCGCACAATCCGAGCGGCTGGCGCGACCCAGCGAGAGACCGAACTGGTCGGAAACGCCGCGGCTTCGGCGTACCGCGCCGGTGTCGACATGGCGAAGCTCAGCGCACTGATCCAGCCGATCATGTCCCTGTGCATTCAAGGCGCGTTCATCCTGGTGCTGGGGTACGGCGGGTACCAGGTGGCAACCGGCGAGATGACTCTCGGCGACCTGGTGGCGTTCCTGCTCTACCTGTTCATGCTGGTGATGCCGCTCGGTCGGGCGGTGCACGCGTTCACGACGTTGCAGGCGGGTCTCGGTGCGCTCGACCGGATGCAGGAGGTCATGCGGATCCCGACGGAGGAAGCCGACGAGGCTTCGCTGCCTCCAGCTTCAGCAATCAACGCACCTGGATCCGGCGCCATGCTCGAGCTGGCCGACGTGAGCTTCGCCTACGACGGCGGGCCGGCTGTGCTCGACCAGGTCAGCTTCGCGGTCGAGCGCGGCTCCCGCACCGCGATCGTCGGCCCCTCGGGAGCGGGCAAGTCGACGACGCTCGCGCTGGTCGAACGCTTCTACGAGCCATCGTCCGGCACGGTCCGCCTCGACGGTGTCGACGTCTCGACGCTTCCGCGTGCACGACGTGCGCCGACGCATCGCCTACGTCGAGCAGGAGGCGCCGGTACTGGCCGGCTCGATCGCGGACAACCTCCGGCTGGCGGCCCCCGATGCAACCGACGACGAGCTGATGAACGTACTCGATGAGGTCGGGTTGTCGGACTTGGTCGAGCGGACCGACCGCGGCCTGGATGTGCCAGTCGGCGACGATGGCGTCCTGCTCTCGGGCGGACAGCGCCAGCGGCTCGCCTGGGCGCGGGCCTTTCTGGCCAGCCCTGACCTTCTCCTGCTGGACGAGCCGACGTCGAGTGTCGACTCGCGGACCGAGCAGGTTCTGCAAGACGCTCTACGCGCAACGGCCCGCGACCGAACGGTTCTTGTCGTCGCGCACCGGCTCGCGACGGTCGCGGACTCGGACCGGATCGTCGTCCTCGACGGTGGCCGGATCACTGCCGTCGGCACGCATGACGAGCTGCTCGCGTCGTCACCCCTGTACCGGGAGCTCGCGACGCACCAGCTGCTGGTCGAGTCGTAGGACGCGGGGATCGGTCCGGATCCGGCCACCACCAGGCGAATGCGTACATCACCAGGCCTGCATGCCTGGTGATGTATAGGCAGGCATGGTGAACGTGGTCATTCCGGGCGAGGGCGGAAGGCCGCGGCGTCCACGCTGGTCCAGAACCGAGACAGGACGGCGATGGTCTGTTCCGGCTGCTCGGCGGCGGGTGAGTGGCCGGCACCTTCGATGACCGCGACGGCCGCGCCGAGGCGGGTCGCCATGCTGCGCTGCTCGTCGATCGGCCAGCCGTCGTCGTCCGCGCCGAAGGCGACCAGGACCGGCACACCGGTCGCCGCAAGCGAATCCACGACGTCTTCGGCGGTCGTGAGGTGCAACGTTATGGCGCGGATCGACAGCGGATGGTTGGCGAGAAACCGGGTCTGCATGAACCGCTCGATCTCCGGGGGCGGTTCGGCCATGCCCTGTGATCGCTCGTAGGCCCGCTTGGCTGCCCATGTCGCCGGCAGTCCGATCGCCCGGACGGCATCGGCCATTCCCCGCAGCAGATCGTGTGAGTCGGCCCGCGCAGGGCCAGGACCGGAGCCCAGCAGGGTGAGTGACGCCACGGCGTCGCGTTCGGCGATGGCGACCCGGCGCGCGACGATCCCGCCGAACGAGTGCCCGACCAAATGAACGGGCCCGCCGATCTCGTGGATGAGCTGCGCCAGATCCGTGCTGAAGGCCGGCAGTGTGTAGTCGTCAGCGCGTGCGGTGCCCGCAGTTTCGTACTGCCCCTTCTGGTCTAGTGCGACCACGCGGTAACCGGCATCCGCGAGCGGTGCGAGTATCGCGACGAAGTCCTCCTTGCTGCCGGTCCAACCCGGGACGAACACGGCGCAGGGGCCCGACGAGCCCGCCTCCAACACGGCGAACTCGGCCCGCTCGGTACGGACTCGGGCACTGCGCACGCCGTCGGGGAGGTCGAGAAAAGGGGGTGCGCTCACGCCGTCACGGTACTAATCATCGGTACATGGTGCGGCGCGTGATGGTGACGCTGGCTCTGGGGACCGTCGTCGTTGCGCTGGCCAATCTCTTCAGTGCGCTGACCGACGACGACGCGCGTGCCGCGCACGCCGATCCCGAGACTGCCCGCCTCACCACGTCGTCGTTCGATATGCCGGCTCCGCCCGCTCGAAAGACACGGCCTGCTATTCCAACGACGACACCGGCGACCGTAAAGATCACTCCACCGGCCAAGGCGGGACCATCGGCTGCGGAGCTCGTGCCCGCGGACAGTGGCGCGGGGACGCGGGTGGTCTACGACATATCCGCGCAGCGGGTGTGGCTCGTCGAGGCTGGCGATTCGGTGGTGAGGACATACCCGGTGTCCGGAAGCCGGTACGACCAACTGGACACAGGTACATACCAGGTGTTCTCGCGGTCGCGGCACGCGACCAGTTGGCACGGCACCGAGTCGATGGAGTTCATGGTCCGGTTCCACCGCGGCGCTCGTGCCAACATCGGCTTCCACGACATACCGGTCGACACCTCGACCGGCGTCGAGGTACAGACGCCGGCGGAGCTGGGCACGCCGCTGTCAGACGGCTGTATTCGTCAGAACGTCGTCGATGCCGCGGCGCTGTGGGAGTTCGCGCCGGTGGGGACTCCGGTGGTCGTTCTACGTTGACGACGGCGAGCCCGACGCCGACGGTTCACTGGTCGTTGTCCTTGTCACCGGAACCCCGGCCCGGCTGCGCTGGCGGGTGCGGCTTCGCCGCGGACGGCGCGACGTCGCGCTCTCGCGGTTGGTGTCCGCGTCGCTCTCTCCGTGCTCCGTCCGGGCCCGCCGTTCCCGACGGTCATCACCGCTGCGGGTCCGGCCCTTGTCCGCACCGCGTCTCGGCCCGTTCCGGCGGCGACCGGTCTCCCCGAGGTCTTCCACCGCCTCGGCCGAGAGCCCGGCACGCGTACGCGCCTGCGCCGGCAGCCGACCGGTTGTTCCGGGCGGGATGCCGAGGTCGTGGAACAGGTGCTCACTGGAGGAGTAGGTCTCGACCGGCTCGTCGTACGGCAGATCGAGAACCTTGTTGATCATCTTCCAGCGTGCGACGTCCTCCCAGTCGACCAGCGTGACGGCGATTCCGGAGGCGCCGGCGCGGCCGGTGCGTCCAATCCGGTGCAGGTAGGTCTTCTCGTCCTCCGGACAGGCCACGTTGACGACGTGTGTCACGCCTTCGACGTCGATTCCGCGCGCCGCCACATCGGTGGCCACCAGGACGTCGACCTTGCCGTTGCGGAACGCCCGCAACGCCTGCTCGCGGGCTCCCTGGCCGAGATCGCCGTGGACGGCCGCAGCGGCGAATCCCCGATCGAGCAGCTCGTCGGCGACGCGCTGCGCCTGCCGCTTGGTTCGGCAGAAGATCATGGTCAGCCCACGACCCTCGGCCTGCAGCAGGCGCGCGATGATCTCGTCCTTGTCCAGCGCGTGCGCGCGGTAGACGAACTGCGCGGTCGCCGGCACCGTTTGGTTCTCTTCCGCGGACTCGGCCCGCACGTTCAGTGGATGCCGCATGTATCGCCGAGCCAGACCGACGACCCCGGCCGGCATCGTTGCGGAGAACAGCATCGTCTGGCGAAGCTCGGGTGTCAGCCCGACGATCTTCTCCACGTCAGGAAGGAAGCCGAGATCGAGCATCTTGTCGGCCTCGTCGAGCACGAGCACCTTGACGTGCCCGAGATCGAGATGACCCTGGTCGGCCAGGTCGAGCAAGCGTCCAGGCGTGCCGACGACGACGTCGACCCCCGTGCGGAGCATTTCCACCTGCGGCTCGTACGCACGACCGCCGTAGACCGTCAGCAGCCGTACCTTCCGGACGGTCGAGGCCGTCCGCAGGTCAGCGGTGACCTGCACGGCGAGCTCACGAGTCGGGACGACCACCAGAGCCTGCGGCTTACCCGGCGCGGCGACCGGTTCGTAGTCGCGGTCGGCCGGCGCCACGATTCGCTGCAGGAGCGGCAGGCCGAACGCGAAGGTCTTGCCCGTGCCGGTGCGGGCCTGGCCGATGACGTCGCTGCCTATGAGCGCGACCGGCAGGGTCATCTCCTGGATCGGGAAGGTCTCGGTGATGCCGACCCGCTCGAGGGCGTCGGCGATAGGGGGAAGTACTCCGAGGTCTCGGAACGTGGTGCTCAGGCGGCTCGCCTCTTCAGTCGTCGGGTCCCCGAACATTGGCTACCGTCGCGCCACGGGCGGCTCGGATGACCGAGTAGGGCAGGGGCCTCGCCGCGAGGCTGCGTACGTCGGAACCGGTCCGAGGAGGTGCCTGCACTCAGGCACCTGGTTGTTCGTCGGCCAACTATACCGGCTCCGCTACCGTCCCTGGACCAGCCGAAGCACGGGATAGGGTGCGCGCCATGAGCGAGTCCGCGCCGCCGGCATCTGTACCGCTGGATGACGCGAACTACCGGGCTGCGGTGGTCGACTTGCTCGGGGTGCTGGGGCTGGGCGAGCTGACCGCGTTCGAGCGGCTGGCCACCGACGCCGAGATGGCGCCGACGATCGGCGACAAGGCGGCCCTCGCCGCGATGGCGGTTGCGGAGTTCCATCACTTCGAGCGGCTGCGGACGCGGCTCGCCGAGCTGGGGGCCGACCCGGACGATGCGATGGCGCCATTTCGCGAGCCGCTGGACGCCTTCCACGAGCACACGACGCCGGCGGACTGGCTGGAAGGGCTGGTCAAGGCCTACGTCGGTGACGGCATCGCCGCGGACTTCTACCGCGAGGTGGCGGCGTACCTCGACCAGGACACCCGGTCGCTGGTGCTGGAGGTACTGGAA
Organism: uncultured Actinomycetota bacterium; assembly: GCA_963819885.1. Lineage (GTDB taxonomy): Bacteria > Actinomycetota > Actinomycetes > Jiangellales > Jiangellaceae > JACVRX01. The sequence goes on from CAWFXV010000026.1 coordinate 193,950, forward strand.
GACACCGGTCACGCCGACTTTGCGGTCGATCGAGTGCGGGCCGCTATCAGGGCCGACCCACGGGTGGCTGGCCGACTGGCGCTGTGGGGGCGTCGGCTGGTCGGCGAGGCGCTGTCACAGGCGCAGCGGGTCGCGGCTGATCGAGATTCGTTGTCGGCGCTCATTGCCGGCGGCGTCGACCGGCCCGGGATGGATCTTGCGGCTATCGGTCACGTGTTCGCGCGGCTGACGGAGAACCACGCCAAGCGGATGGCTGCGCTCGGCCTGTCGTCGTAGCCCCTCGCTTTCCGCCCGCCATCACCAGGCGAACCCGTACATCAACAGGCTTGCAGGCCTGGTGATGTACGGGTAGGGGTGGTGAACGTGGTCATTTCTCTGTGGGCCGACGAGTGCCGCGGGGAGCGCCTCAGGTGGTGGTCCGGCCGGCGCGCAGCCGAGCGACGAAATACACCGCGATCACCGCGACGATGATGCTGATGATCCAACGCAGCCAGTCGATGCCCGCAGTTTCCTCGACGCCGAGTGCTGCGGCGATCCAGTAACCGATCTGGACGGCCACCACGCCGACGATGATGTGCAGCCACCAGGGCACGTCCTGCTGGCCAGGAAGGAACAGCCGGCCGAGTGCGCCGATAATGATCCCGGCGATGATCAGACCGATGATCTCCACGATTTTGCTCCCCTCAGACGCTGCGCCGCCGGTACGGCTGCTCGCGGATCGATCATTGCGCGTGTTACCTGGCCGCGGCAACCGATCGGGCCGGGGTGATACCGCGTGTCGGCTACAGGGCGCCGAAGCCCACCCGGCGCTCTACCGGCTCCCCGATCTCGACATAGGTCAGGTGTGCGGTGACGACGATGACGCGCCGGCCGCGTTCGTCGGTCAGGTCAAGGACGCCGCTCTTGCCGCCCAACGCGTCGAACACCGCCTTCTCGACCTCCTTGGGCGTCTGCGCGCTCTCCAGGACGAGCTCGCGCGTGGCGTTGTGAACGCCGATCTTGACCTCCACGGGGCCTTCCCTCCGGTGCTCGGGCGGGCACGATCACGCGCCCGTTTCTGCGATTGCCAGGCTAGTCCAGGCCCGGAGACCCCACCGCTTGGCCGGCTGCGCCGTCGGCGAACGTCAGCTGTCGCCGCGCTTGGGGAACCCGCCGATACCACGCCAGCTCAAGGTCGCCACCAGCTCTGCGGCGGCGTTGCGTGGGATCGAGCCACGCGAGTCCAGCCAGTACCGCGCCGACACCTGCGCGACCCCCACCAGACCGATTGCGAGCAGCGTCGACTCCTCGACGGGTAGGCCGGTGTCCTCGGCGATGATCTTGGCGATTTCGTCGGCACACGCGGAGTTGAGGCGGTCGAGCCGATCCCGTACGGCGCTTTCGTTGGTGAGGTCGGACTCGAACAGCAGGCGGTAGGTCTCTGCGGGATCGTCCACGAACTCGAAGTAGGCGTTCATGGTGGCCGTGACGCGTTCCTTGTTGTCCTCCGTGGAACTCAGCGCTTCGTGCAGCCGGCGCAGCAACACTTCGCCACTGTGGTCGAGCAACGCGAGGTACAGGTCGAGCTTGCCCGGAAAGTGCTGGTAGAGCACCGGTTTGCTGACCCCGGCCCGGTCGGCGATCTCGTCCATCGCCGCGGCGTGATATCCGTTCGCGACGAAGACGTCGTGGGCGGCCTGCAGCAGTTGGGCACGTCTGGCCACCCGCGGCAATCGCAGGCCGCGAGCGGAAAGGTCGGGCTCGCTCGGCACGGCGCTCCTGGTAAGGCTCGGCTGGCCGGATCGTAACCCCTGCCGGCCGTCCGACTCGCCGATCGGCGTCAGCGGTAGTCGTCCTCGTCGTATCCGACCGAGCGGCTTTGCTCGGCGGCGTCTGCCGGATCCACGTCGTAGGGCACGTGCGGAGTCTCGTCCGGGGGGGTGTCGACGACGTCCTGCTGTTGTTCGACGGCGTCGGCTTCCGGCGTCTCGAGATCGGCCCCGCTCCGGTCCTCGCGGGACGCCCAGCCGCGCTCTGCCTCGCTGGTGCGGACATCGCTCTCGGACATTGCCGCCCTCCTCCGGTTGCGAGCCACCGAGCCTACTGTGCCGGCGCGGCCTACGATTTCCATCCGTGGGCAGCGGTCCAGTCGCGCGGTGGCCAGGCCAGGTGATCGAGCAAGCGGGCGGCTCGTTGTTCGTGCGACATGCCGAGCCGACCGTGCCCGGGTTGCCGGCCGCGGTCATGGTGCACGGGCTCGGCGGGTCGTCGACCAACTGGACCGGGCTGATGGGCGAGTTGCGCGCTCAGCTTGACCAGTGGGCGATCGATCTGCCGGGCCACGGGGAGTCGCCGCCCGGCCGCCGGCACAGCGTCAATGCGTTCGCCGCTGTCCTCACCACCTTCCTCGATCGGTTCGGGCACTCGGTTCACCTGCTCGGCAACTCAATGGGCGGCCTGGTGTCGGTTCTGGTTGCCGCTCGACGGCCAGATCTCGTGTCGACGCTGACGTTGATCTCGCCGGCGATGCCGAATCTGCGCCAGCCGTACGCCGCACGGGGGATGGCGCTGGTGGCGGTCCCGCGACTGGGGGAGCGGCTGCTCGCGCGATCCAACGCTGTGCCGGTCCAGCACCAGGTCCGCCAGCTTGCCGGCATCCTCTATGGCGAACCCGACGCCATCGAGCCCGGTCAGCTGGCTGTCGCTGCACAGGAGCGGGAGCGGTGGCTGGGGCAGGAGCACGCCGATGCCGTCCTGCTCCAGTCGTTGCGGTCGATCGTGCGGCAATACGCGGTGCCGCGATGGCGCTCGGCCTGGGCGTCCGCCCGGCTGGTGTCCTGCCCGACGCTGATAATCGTCGGTGGTCGGGACGCCCTGGTGCACACCTCGACCGCCGCCCGATGGCGGAAGATCCTGCCGACGGCCCGTGTCGTGCACCTGCCCACCACCGGGCACGTGGCCATGATGGAGCGGCCCCGCCTGGTGGCGTCGATGGTCCGCGAACATGTGAGGACCTCGACGTAGGCACGAGGCCATCCATCTCGACCGCCGGACCCTGTGGCAGGGAATGACGCGTGGAGTGGCACCGTTGGCGTGGACAAACACCAGTCGCGAGCAGGAGAAGAACGTGTCGTTGCCACCTCTGGTCGAGCCAGCCGCGGAGCTCAGCGTCGACGAGGTACGCCGGTACTCCCGGCACTTGATCATCCCCGACGTCGGTATGGCTGGGCAGAAGCGGTTGAAGAACGCCCGAGTGCTGGTGATCGGTGCCGGCGGGCTCGGCTCTCCGGCGTTGATGTACCTCGCGGCGGCCGGCGTCGGCACGCTCGGCGTCGTCGACTTCGACGTCGTCGACGAGTCGAACCTGCAGCGCCAGGTCATTCACGGCCAGTCCGACATCGGCACGCCGAAGGCGCTCTCAGCCAAGGCGAGCGTGGCGGAGATCAACCCGTACGTCACCGTCGTCGTGCACGAGGAGCGCCTGGACAACGACAACGTCATGCGGATCTTCGCCGATTACGACCTGATCGTCGACGGCACTGACAACTTCGCCACGCGGTACCTGGTCAACGACGCCTGCGTGCTGCTCGGCAAGCCGTACGTGTGGGGGTCGATCTACCGATTCGACGGCCAGGCGTCAGTGTTCTGGGCTGCGCACGGGCCCTGCTATCGATGCCTCTATCCAGAGCCACCCCCGCCCGGAATGGTGCCGTCCTGCGCGGAGGGCGGAGTCCTCGGCGTCTTGTGTGCCTCGGTCGGTTCCGTGCAGGTCACGGAGGCGATCAAGCTGCTGACCGGCATCGGCGAGCCACTGCTCGGTCGGCTGATGGTCTACGACGCGCTGGAGACGTCGTACCGGACGGTGACGGTCCGCAAGGACCCCGAGTGCGTGATCTGCGGCGTGAACCCGACCGTCACCGAGTTGGTCGATTACGAGGCGTTCTGCGGGGTGATCAGCGCCGAGGCGGCGGAGGCCGCGGTCGACTCGACGATTTCGGTGCACACCCTGGCCGATTGGCTGTCGGCACGGGAGCGGGGGGAGCGCGACTTCGTGCTCGTCGACGTTCGGGAGCCGGTCGAGTACGCGATCAACCGCATTCCGGGTTCGGTGCTGATTCCGAGGGGAGAGTTCCTCACCGGCGAGGCGCTGCCGAAGCTTCCCTCGGACAAGCAGGTGGTGCTGCACTGCAAGGCCGGACCTCGCTCGGCCGAGGCGCTGGCCATCGTCAAGGGCGCGGGATACGCCGACGCGGTGCACGTCGGTGGCGGGGTTGCCGCCTGGGTCCGGCAGATCGACCCCAGCCAGCCGGCGTACTGAGCGCCGGCGCGCGCTCACTGGCCGCGCGGCTGGCTGATGCGCACCATCCGGCGCGTCATCAGGTAGCTTCCCGGGCGAATGTCTCCATGAGCAGGTCGAGCAGCGCTGCCCCGTCGGCTTGCAGGGCAACGTGGGCGTTCGGCACCACCGTCGTGTCCGGCCGCAGATCCATGACCGTGCGGCCCACCGTCAACGGGCTGGCCGTGTCCACCACGACGTGCAGATGTCGAGTGGTGATCACCTCCGGGCGGACGAGGTAGGCGGGGCACATCACGTCATGGACCGGGGTGGCCGTGGCTGTGGTCGTCCTGGCCTCCGCGTCCAGGCGACGCCCGATGAAACGCGCGGCCGCGACACCCGCCGGTGTTCCGAGACGTTCGAACTCCGCACAGTTCCCGCGGGTGAACAACGCCTGGTGGGTCGCATCCAGCGGCACCAGGGTGAGGTGCTCGAAACCCGCCGACAAGACGACGTTGGCTGCTTCGGGATCGACCCAGATGTTGAACTCTGCCGATGCCGTGACGTTCCCGATCGCGTGACTTCCGCCCATGACGACGAGTTCCTGGACGGCTTCGACCAGCGAGGGGACGATCGCCAACGCGGTGGCGATGTTGCTGAGCGGGCCGACGGCCACGAGGGTGAGCTGTTCGGTGGTCGACCGGAGGGTTTCGACGAGGTACTCGACGGCCCCGACCTGCTGCTGCGCCAGCTCCGTGGGCGGGATCGGCAGCGAGTTGCCATGCCCGTCTTGCGGCGAGTCACGAGCGGCGTGGATCTCGGCCAACCGGCCGCGCCGAGCAATCGGTTGGGACAGACCGCGATAGACGGGAACGTCAGGCCGGCCGATCCAGTCGAGCACGCGCAGGGTGTTGTCAGTGGTGTACTCGATCGGCAGGTTTCCGGTCACGGTGGTCACGCCGATCAGATCCAGATCGGGGTGCAATGCGGCGAACATGATGGCGACGGCATCGTCGGTGCCGGTGTCGACATCCAGGATCATCTTGCGGCCCATCGTCCTATCCCAATCTCAGAGCAGGCCGCGCTTCTGCATCTGGGTCCAGAGGATCCAGCCGGGCAGGATCGGCAGCCAGAACGACACGATTCGGAACAACAGCACGGCTGACACGGCAAGCCCGGCACTCAAGCCCAGCGCGCTGAGGCCGGCCGTGAGGGCGGCCTCGACCGCCCCCAGCCCGCCCGGCGTAGGCACCGCCGTGCCGACGGTGTTGCCGACGAGCTGCACGACCGCCAGCGCTGCGATGTTCACGTCGGCACCCAGTGCCTTGATGCACGCGAAGAAGCAGAAGACCAGCGCGACGACCTGGAGAACCGTCCCGCCGACGGCCTCGGCGAGTTTGCGCGGACTACCGAGCACGTCCAGCAGCCGGGGGAGCCCGCGAGCCGCGAAATCGTTCCACATGTCCCGGGCTCGGCTCCGGACAGGTGGAGTGAGCAGGAGTAAGCCGGCCAGCAACAGCACCCCGGCGATGATCGCGATCGTCGTTGGCGACGGCTCCAGGCTCGCCGTGGCGGAGGATCCGGTGATCAAGCCCAGGACGATGATCAACGGGATGGTGATCGCGACGTTGCCGACCTGGTTGGCGGCCACGCTCGCCGCAGCGAGCGGACCACCGACGCCGGCCCGGGTGAGCAGGCGGATGTTGATCGCGGCCGTCCCGACTGTCGCCGGGGCGATCAGCCGGACGAATCCGAGGCTCACCTGCGCACCGAACGTGCGCCAGAACGGAACCCGTTCCGGAACGAAGCCGAGCAGCGCGTACGAGGCGCCGACGAAGCTCACCACCATCGACCCGACGGCTGCGGCCACCCAGGCCCACTGGACTTGCGCGAACAGCGAGCCCAACGGCACGTCGGCGAGCTGCGTGCCGACGAGGTACAGCGCGACGACGACGCCCAACCCGGTCAGCAGTGACAGGGGGCGCAGCCGCTCGACCCGGATCGGCTCGGGCGCCGGGACATCCGCGCGCGCCACCACGGCGTCGCGTAGTTCGCGGAGGAGTCCTCGTCGGGCCTTCAGGCCGTGCCGGGTCGTCCGGGCCAGCGCGATCGGCTGCATCAGCGGCAAGGCAGAGGCCACCCGATCGGGCCCAAGCACATTGAATGCCGTATCGACGGCGCGGTCAGCGCCGACGACGAGAGCGACGGCGACCAGCGCCTGCGCCAGGTCGACACGCAGGGCCAACTCGGGTGCCGCGATCTCGCCGCCGGATGGGTTCAACAGCCAGAGGTGCCCGTCGTCGCCGACCAGAATGGTGCGGCCGGACAACCGACGGTGCGCGACCTGGTTCAGATGTAGTCGCTTCAGCTGCCCCCACAGGTCATGCAGCAACCCGTCGGTGATCTCGTCGGCCTCGAGGTCTCCGAGCGGCCGGCCTGGAACGTGGTCGAACACGAGCACGACCGCGTCGTCGCCGATGTTGAGGGCTTGGCGCAGGCGGGGAGTCCGGGCGCCTGAGCGGCTGACCGCCATGGAGAGCAGAGCAGCTTGGTCGAGGGCAGTCCGCATGTTCAACGACTCGCGCGGCAAGACCTCCTCACGGGTGCGAACCCGCGCGATCAACCGCGCGAGCATGCCGGCCCCTTCGGTCTCCCGGTCGAGGACCAGCACGCCCAACGGGCCGTTGGATGTCTTGACGACGTAGCGGCGGTATTGGTCGACCTGGTCGGCTCTGACGCTCTGGACGTCGTATCCCTCGGCCAGGAGCAGCGCCGCGATCGCGCGTCCGTCGGGGGCGGTCGACGGCCGCCCGCTGACGAGCCGGACACCGAGGCCGACGATGCGGCCGACGCCCAGGGCCAGGATGGTGCCGGGGATCGTTGCGGTTCCGGCCAGCAGTCCGACGGCCAGGGTCGCACTGATAGCGAACAGCGCGGCCTGCCGCGCCCGGCGCAGGTCCAGCCACGCCGTCACCGTGATGACGGCGACCAGCAAAGCGGGGTAGGCAGGAACCAGTTCAGAAGTCTCGCTGGGAGCAATCGGGTCGAAAGCGTCGGCGATCTCCTCCGGCGCGCTTCCGGCCAGCCAGCCGGTCGCCAGCGCGGCGATCACCGCTGCGAGGACACCGGCCACGAGCACTTCGCCGGTCGTGCGGAGCCGGCCCCGGATCATGAGCAGCACGACGACTATCGGGGGCAGGACCAGCCCGACCAGCTGGGCAGCGATCGACAGCAACTCGATTGGTCCGGGCGGTAGCAGCTGACCGAGTTCGCGCAGGTCCAGGGTCAGCCCGTCGAGGGTCCGCTCGGCGACGATCGCCAACCCGACCGCTGCGATGACTCCGATTGCCGTCAGCACCAGCCGGAAGATGTCCTGCGGCCTGCGGGTGCGTCGCGGCAGCGGCGGCTCCTCGACCGGGATGTCCCGGACCGGAATCCGCGTGTCTTCCACTCCGGTATCCGCCATCGGTTCCGATGCTTCCACGGCTGGCCAGGCTCGCACTCGTTGGCGGCCCGTCGGGATTCGGCGTGGCGGACCGTCCTCACGGCACGATAGGCCGGTGGACGACGAATACGTCGAAGCGGTCCTGAGCCTGGTGGAGCGAATCCCGGCCGGCCAAGCCATGGCGTACGGCGCCGTCGCGGACGTGGTGGCCGAGCGCCTGGGCCGCGGTGGGCCGCGAACGGTCGGTGCGGTCATGTCCGCCTACGGCGGTGCCGTGCCGTGGTGGCGGGTCGTCACTGCGGCCGGGCAGCTTCCTCGCGGGCACGAGGTCGCCGCCCTACGCGAGCTCGTCGCCGAGGGCTGCCCGCTGGTCGCCGACGGCTCCCGCGTCGACCTGTCGCGGGCGGCCTGGCACCCCGGCTGACGACTCCCGCCGCCCGCCGCCGCGCGTCCCTCTCCGCGTTGCCGGAATGACCACGTTCACCACCCCTGCCCGTACATCACGAGGCTTGCAGGCCTGGTGATGTACGAAATCGCCTGGTGGTGGGTCGGCGCGCGCGACAGGCAGTCGCGACATCCCCTGGCATGTCGGCACCGGGTGATGTGATGGCCGACGTCCGGGGGAGGGTGAGTGCGTCGGCCACAGGTTCGACTGGTGCGTGCGGAGCATGCTGCCGTCGCCGTCCCGGTTCCCGACCTCGCGCAGCGCCGGGTCGTCGAGCACCGCGGCGGCCCGCTGCTCGTCCTCGCCGGGCCAGGGACCGGCAAGACCACGATGCTGGTCGAGACAGTCGTGGACCGGGTCGAGCGCGACGGGATCGATCCCGAGCAGGTGCTGGTCCTGACCTTCAGCCGGCGAGCCGCTGGCGAGCTCAGGCAACGGATCGCCGCACGGCTCGGCCGGACGGTCCGGGAGCCGTTGGCGCGCACGTTTCACTCCTACGCCTTCGGCCTGCTCCGCCGCGAGGCCATGCTGCGCGGTGAACCGGCGCCGCGGTTGCTCACCGCGGCCGAGCAGGACCTGCTGATCCGCGAGCTGCTCCGCGGCGACGTCGACGAGTTCGCTGCGCGGTCATGGCCGGAGCACCTGCGCCCGGCGTTGACCACGCGTGGGTTCGCCGAGGAACTTCGGGATCTGCTGATGCGCGCGGCCGAACGCGGGGTTGCTCCCGCGGAGCTGGCGGCGCTCGGTCGCCGGCTCGGTCGCGCCGACTGGTGCGCCACGGCTGATTTCGCCCTGCAGTACTCCGCGGTCACCGCACTGCGGCGGCCGCCGGCGTACGACTCGGCGGAACTGGTCGGGGCGGCCGTCGACCTCCTGCGTGCGGAGCCCGCCCTGCTCGAGCGGGAACGTGCAGATCGATTGTTCGTGGTGGTCGACGAGTACCAGGATTCCGACCCGGCGCAGGAGGAACTGCTGTCCCTCCTGGCCGGCGGCGGGCGCGACTTGGTCGTCGTCGGGGACCCTGATCAGTCCATCTACGGCTTCCGTGGCGCAGAGGTCGATGTCATTCGGCGCTTCCCGGATCGGTTCCGGGCTGCGGACGGCACGCCTGCCGAGGTGGCCCGGCTGGACGTGTCGCGTAGGTGCGGACCGACATTGCTCGCGGCGACTCGACGCGTGGCGGCCCGGCTCGGCGGCCCACCGGCGCATCGTCGACTCAATGCCGCGGATCCGACCGCTCCCGGCGAGGTCTCTGTGCACGTCTTCGCCAGCCCCAGCCAGGAGGCGGCGTTCGTCGCTGGCCGGCTGCGCGAGCAACACCTGCTGCACGGAGTCGCGTGGGAGTCGATGGCGGTTCTGGTGCGCTCGACGTCCGCGCTGCCACTGCTGCGGCGTGCTCTCAGCGGCGCCGGCGTTCCGGTCGTCGTTCGCCTGGAGGAGGTAAGGCTGGCGGAACAGCCGCCGGTCAAGGCGCTGGTCGACGTCCTGGCCGTCGCCACCGGCCAGCATCCGGTCGACGCCGAGCTGGCGGTGACGCTGCTGACCGGACCCCTCGGTGGAGCCGACTCGATCGAGCTGCGGCGGCTGCGACAGGAGCTGCGGGCGGGTGAGCTTTCGACCGGCGGCGGGCGGGCGTCCGCTGAGCTGCTCGTCGAAGCGCTGCATCGGCCGAGCGTGCTCGCTTCCGTGCACCCACCGGCGGCACGCGCCGCCACCAGGCTTGCCGACCTGCTCGACGTTGCTCGTGCCGCTGCCGGCACGCGTGGCGCGACCGCCGAGGACGTGTTGTGGGCAGTGTGGAACCGCAGCGGTCTCGCGCGGCGGTGGGCACAGACCGCATTGACCGGCGGCCCCGCGGCGGCTGCGGCCGAGCGCGACCTGGACGCGGTGGTCGCCTTGTTCGAGTCGGTCGCCCGATTCGTCGACCGGCTCCCGGGGGAGGGCCCGGCGGGTTTCCTCGAGCACCTGCATGGCCAGCAGATCCCGGCCGACCCGATGACGCTTGCAGGGCAGTCGGGTCCGGCTGTTCAGCTGATGACCGCACACGCCGCCAAGGGGTTGGAGTGGGACGTCGTCGCCGTCGCAGGCGTGCAGGAGGGAGTCTGGCCTGACCTGCGAGTTCGGGGCGGCTTGCTCGGCACGGAGGCCCTCGTCGATGTCATCGCGGGTCGCGACGACTCCGCCGTCATCCGCCAGAGTGCCCGGCTGGCCGAGGAGCGCCGGCTCTTCTACGTTGCCGTCTCACGGGCACGGCGCCGGCTGCTGGTCAGTGCGGTCGCCGCCGAGGACACCCAACCGTCGCGGTTCCTCGACGATCTCGACCCGACGGCCTCGCGGACCGTGGAGGATCGCCCGGTCGAACGAGTTCCGCGGGCCCTCGACCTGCCGTCTGTCGTCGCCGAGCTACGGCAGGTTTGCTGCGACCCGGCGCAACCGATGTCAAGGCGTCGGGGTGCTGCCCGCCAGTTGGCTCGGCTGTCCGCGTCCGGCGTGCTGAGGGCGGAGCCGGCCAGTTGGTACGGGCTGCTGCCGGTATCTGACGATGCCCCCGTCCGCGCACCGGACGAGCAGGTCCGAATGTCGCCCTCGAAGCTGGTCGAGTTCGACCGATGCGAATTGCGCTGGCTGCTCAAGTCGTGTGGCGCGGTCGAGCCGGACAGCGTCCGCACGGCTGTCGGCTCCCTGGTACACGAACTCGCCGAGCACGCGGCTCGGTCGGAATGGACCGAGGAACAGTTGTTGGCAGAGTTCGACCGCCGCTGGCCGAGCCTGGCGCTGGGCACCGGCTGGATCGGGCGAAAGGAGTACGCCAAGACCCGGCACATGGTCGAGCGGCTGGGCCGGTGGCTGGCCGAACACCCGCGCCAGGTGGTCGCCGTCGAGGTGCCGTTCGACGTCGACATCGGCCGAGCCCGGCTGGTCGGACGAGTCGACCGGCTCGAGTCCGACGACGATGGCCGGCTCGTCGTCGTCGACCTCAAGACCGGGACGACGCCGGTGCCGGACGCCGAGCTCACGAGCCATCCGCAGCTCGCTGCGTACCAGCTGGCGGTCGAGCATGGCGCCTTCGACGGCATTACCGCGGGGGAACGCCGTTCGGGCGGCGCGCGCCTGCTGCAACTGCGCGCGTACAACGGCGGAGTCCGCGAGCAGGCTCAGCAGCCGCTAGCCGACGCCGACGACCCGGCCTGGGCGGCGAGCATGGTGGCGAAGGCAGCTGACGGCATGGCCGGAGCGGTCTTCACGGCGGAGCGGACCAGCTGGTGTGGTTTCTGCCCGGCGCGGCCCTCCTGCCCAGCCCATCCCGATGGCGAGCAGGTGACGCGGTGAAGCTCACTCCTCAGCACCTCGCTGCCCGGTTGGGCCTACCGCCGCCCACGGCCGAGCAGATGGCAGCGATGACCGCGCCATTCGCACCAGGCGTCGTGGTGGCCGGTGCCGGATCCGGCAAGACCGAGACGATGGCCGGTCGGGTCGTGTGGTTGGTGGCGAACGGCCTGGTACGGCCGGAGCAGGTGCTGGGGCTGACGTTCACCCGCAAAGCAGCCCGCGAACTGGGGTCACGGATGCGGCGCCGGCTGGCCCAGCTTGCTGCCCGTGGGGTCCTCGACCATGCACTCGATGCAGATCCGACGCTGCTCGACGGGGAGCCGACGGTCATCACCTACGACGCGTTTGCCGCCCGCATCGTCGCCGAACACGCGCTTCGGCTGGGCCGGGAGCCCGGTGACCGGCTCATCACCGAGGCCGTTGCCTGGCAGTACGCGACCCGCGTGGTCGAAGGCCACGGAGGCGACATGGACCACGTCGTCCATGCCCCGACGACGGTGGTCGACCAGGTGCTGGCCCTGCACGGTGAGCTCGCCGGCCACCTGGTCGAGCCCGGCCGGCTTGCCGAGTTCGCTCGCGAGTTGCGGGCCGAGGTCGAAAGGCTGCCCTCCTCGAGCCGGACCAGGAGCCGCCATTACGCCGAGGTAGCCAAGGCGCTGGCGGTGCAGGACGCCAGGGCGCAGCTCATTCCGCTGGTCGAGGAGTTCCGCGAGCTCAAGCGCGCCAACGAGGCCGTGGACTTCGGCGACCAGGCCGAGCTGGCCGCCCGGCTCGCCGAACGGTTCCCCGAGGTCGGCGTAGCCGAGCGCGCCCGGTTCGCCGTGGTGCTGCTCGACGAGTACCAGGACACCAACCATGCCCAGCTGGTGTTGTTGCGAGCGTTGTTCGGTGGCGGTCATCCGGTGACGGCGGTCGGTGACCCGTGCCAGTCGATCTACGGCTGGCGCGGGGCGAATGCCGGCACGCTCACGACGTTCAGGCGGGAGTTCCGCGACTCCTCTGGTACCGACGCGGTGCAGGCATCCCTGACGACGAGCTTCCGCAACGGCGCCCGGATCCTCGCGGTGGCGAACCGGCTGGCGTTGCCGTTGCGAGCAGAAGGTCTCGACGTGCCGGTCCTCTACCCGTCCGAACGCAGTGCCGACGACCACGTCGTGGTCTCGTTGCACCTCACTGCGGACGACGAGGCCGGGGACATCGCGCGTCGGGCTCGCGCGTTCTGGGACCATTCGGTCGAAGGCCGAACGGTAGCCGTGCTGGTCCGCGCCCGCTCACAGATTCCACGTCTCGAGGCCGCGCTGAGGGCAGTCGACCTTCCCGTCCAGGTGGTCGGAGTCGGCGGATTGCTCACGACACCAGAGGTGGGCGACGTCGTGGCGACACTGCGCGTGATCGCCGACCCGTCCCGTGGCGATGCGCTCATGCGCCTGCTCACCGGTGCCCGGTGGCGGATCGGTCCGCGCGACCTGGACGCGCTGGCTCGGTGGTCGCGTCGGCTCGCCACTGCTGCCGGCGGCCAGGAGATGGATTCAGACGACGTCGACGACCACAGCATCGTCGACGCACTGGACTCGCTGCCGCGAGACGGCTGGTTTTCGGCCGAGGGTGATCGCCGGCTGCGTGCGTTGTCGGCCGAATTGCGCGGCTTGCGCCGGCGGGCCGGGCAGCCGCTGCCCGATCTGGTGCTCGACGTGGAGCGCACGTTGGGCCTCGACGTCGAGACAGCAGCGCGACGTGGACCGACCGGCCGGGCGAATCTGGACCGGTTCCTCGACGTGGCCGCGGAGTTCGCCGCGGCGGGGGAGAGCCCGACGCTGTCCGCATTCCTCGCCTATCTCGATGCAGCGGAGACCGCGGAACGGGGACTGCGGCCCGGCGAGGTCGATGTGGTCGGTGATGTCGTCCAGCTGCTGACCGTGCACGGCGCCAAAGGACTGGAATGGGACGCCGTCTTCGTCGTCGGTCTGGCCGACGGTGTGTTCCCCGCTGGGCACGCGAACGACCGAGCCTGGCTCGGCAAGCCGGGCGAGCTGCCGTATCCGCTCCGCGGAGACGCGGATACCCTGCCCCGGCTGCGGTTGTCAGCCGCGCACGACCAGCGGGCGCTCGCGATGCAGTGGTGCAGTTCGCGGCCGACTGTGGCCGAGCCGGACGGCTCGAGGAGCGCCGGCTGGCCTACGTCGCGACGACGCGGGCCCGGCGGCTGCTGGTGTGTACCGGCTATCGCTGGGGTGACGGCAAACTGCCGCGGCGTCCGTCGGAGTTTCTCGTCGAGATGCGTGCCGCATGTCTCGACGGCGCGGGCGAGGTCGGAGTCTGGGTGGACGACCCCGGCCCGGTCAATCCACTGGACGATGTGGTGACCGAGTATCACTGGCCGTATGACCCGCTCGGTGGCCGGCGGGCGCTGCTCGAGGAGGGTGCGGCCATGGTCCGCGCCGCCCAGGCCGGCGGCGACGTCGGTGAGTTGCTCGCGGATGCCCAAGTGTCGACCGCGGCTGCCGAATGGGAGCTCGAAGTGGACCGGCTGATCGAGGAGCACTCGCGGTCGGTGGCCGATGCCCCGGTCGATGTGCCACTACCCGCGCATCTGTCGGTGTCGCGGCTGGTGCTGCTTCGGCAGGACCCGGACGCCCTCGCCCGCGCGATCCGTCGGCCGGTGCCACGTGCGCCGGCTCCACTCGCCCGACGCGGCACGCTCTTCCACGCCTGGCTCGAGTCACGCTGGGGATCACCCAGGCTGCTCGACGTCGACGAGCTGCCCGGCTCGGCCGATGCCGATGCCGCCCACGACCAGGAACTCGCCGCACTGCAGGCGGCGTTCCTGGCCTCACCGTGGGCCGACCGATCCCCAGTGGAGGTCGAGGCGCCGTTCGAGCTGCTGGTTGCCGGAATCCTGGTCCGAGGACGCGTCGATGCCGTCTTCGCCTCCGCCGACGGCGGCCTGGACGTCGTGGACTGGAAGACCGGCAAGCCGCCGAGCGGAGATGCAGAAGCCACGGCGCGCTCGATCCAGCTCGCGGCCTACCGGCTGGCCTTCGCTCGTTTACACAAGCTCGACATCGAACGCGTCGGCGCCGCGTTCCACTACGTCCGCGACAACTTCACGCTCCGCCCGGCTGACCTGCTCGACGAAGCGCAATTGGAAGCACTCGTCCGCTCAGTGCCCACTGTCCCAGGGCCAGAACCACGAGATGGAGGACCACACTTTATAGAAGTATAGTTATATGGACTGTACTTCACTATCATGCAGAAATGACCGACAAGCCTCAACACGTGTTCGACCGAGACACCGAGTGGGGTGTGCTGGTCGACTTCGGCAGTGACCGCAGACCGCAGCCGCTGCTGGGCGTCGTAACGGGGCGGCGTCGGCAGGGCAAGACCTACCTGCTCAGCGCACTGACGGAAGCACTCGGCGGGTTCTATTTCCAGGCGGTCGAGGCCACGGAGGCCGAGTCGCTGCGGATGCTCGGCGAAGCGGTTGCCCGCCATCTGCGCGCTCCAACGTCGTTTGCTTTTGCCGACTGGGACGTGGCTCTCGAGACGCTGTTCGGGCTCGGCCGTGACCGCGTGTCCCTGGTGGTCCTCGACGAGTTCTCGTACCTGAGCAGGGCAAGCCCGGTCTTGTCATCTCTCCTCCGAAGACATCTTGATCGGTCTGCCTCGGGCCGGACACCGGACAACCGGGTCCGCTTGTTGCTGTGCGGCTCAGCGATGTCGGTCATGGGCAGGCTCCTGTCCGGGAATGCTCCGTTGCGTGGTCGAGCCAGCTTGGAGCTCGTCATCCAGCCGTTGAGGTACCGCGAAGCCGCGCAGTTCTGGGGCGCCGACGATCCTCGCCTTGCCGCGATGCTGCATGCCGTGGTCGGCGGCACTCCGGCGTACCGTCGTGAGTTCGTTCGCGATGACGTCCCGAAGAGCCTGCGCGACTTCGACCCCTGGGTCCGGCGTGCCGTACTCAGCTCGCATATGCCGCTCTTTCGAGAAGCGCGTTATCTCCTCGCCGAAGAGGCGGACATCCGAGACACGGCGCTCTACCACTCGGTCTTGGCGGCGATCGCGGAGGGAAATTCCACTCGCGGTCGCATCGCCAACTACATCGGTCGCAGGTCTACCGATATTTCGCATCCGCTGACGGTCCTCGAGGACGCGGGGCTGGTCCGTCGAGAGCCAGATGCTTTTCGAAGCGGACGCGTCACGTACCGAATCACGGAGCCGCTGATCACGTTCTATCAGGCGGTGATGCGCCCGGCCTGGCATCGCCTGGAGCTTGGCCAGGCGTCCGCAGTCTGGGCGGACTCGCGAGCACGTTTCGGTTCACAGGTCGTCGGACCCCATTTCGAGACGCTCTGCCGGCAGCACGCCCTGTTGTACGGCGCAGATGTATTCGGCAGCACCCCGGGTGCTGTCGCTGCGGGTGTCGCCGTCGATCCGGTCAACCGGTCGCGATTGGACCTCGATGTCGTCGTGTTCGCTCCGGCAGTTCCTGGCGAGCCGCAGCGGATCATCGCCCTCGGCGAGGCCAAATGGGGGGAACGGCTGGGAGAACTGCATCTCGCTCGGCTGCGACGTGCCAGGGACGTGCTCGCGGTGCGTGGCTATGACGTTCGGGAGACCGTTCTGGCGCTGTACGGTGGCGGCGGATTCGAGCATCGGCTGCAATCCTCGACCGACAACGTGCGACTCGTCGATCTGGACCGGCTCTATTCCAGTTGACGCAGCCTCGGCGGCCGTGCTGCGCCGAGAGTCAGAGCACGACGTCGACGACAAGAGCGTTGTGGTCGGACACAGGCAGCCGGATGGCGGTCGCTTCGCGCACGTCGTCGGTGCCCACGCCTCTCGAGAGGATGTGGTCCCACTGCACCCGCGGCCGCCACGACGGGTAGGTCGGCGCTCTGGCCAGGTCGACCCAGCCGGTCAATGCGGCGGGCACGCGGCCAGGCAGGTTGAGATCGCCGGCCAGCACCCGAGGGGGCGGCATGGTGGCCAGCCACCGGGCGACGGCCCGCAGCTGCCGCGCGTTCCAACCCGGGACGAAGGACAGATGTGCAGTGGCAACGGTGAACGGCCCATCAGGGCCGACAACGACCGCCGCCAAGGCGACCCGCGGCTGGTCAGGAACGAGGGTCAGCCCGCGACGGCCGGCGATTGTCAACGGCAGGCTGATCGGGGCTGCCGGGAAGGTTCGGAGGTCCCAGTGCAGCACCCGCAAACGCGAGATCAGCGCGACGCCGTACCCGGATCCGATGGAAGCGTCGCCGGGATCGGCCGGGGTCCAGTTCAGCGGTGTGCCGCTCAGCGCCGGCGCGAACCGCCACCAGGTCGCTCCGAGTTCATCGGCGACAACGGCGGCCTGGTCGGTCTTGCCGCTGCGCGGTTGACCGCGGTCGACCTCCTGGAGTCCGAGCACGTCGGCGTCTAGAGCAGCCGCCGCTGATCGCAGGTCTGCCTCGTCGGCTGTCGCCGTCCGGATCGAGAGGCCGTGCAACAGGTTGAACGTGCCGAGCCGAAGCCGAGCCATGGCCGACACGCTACGAGGCAAGGTGCTGACGGACCGCGATTACCCGGAAGAAGCGCTTAGTGCCCGTTTTTCGCACCGAACCAGCCCCGGCGGGCGACGTGCTACACCTGCGCCGATGTCGCCAAGGCGAGCTCGACCATCGCCGAGAACGTTCGTTCCCGTTCCTCCGCCGATGTCTTCTCGCCCGTCACCAGGCTGTCGCTCGCAGTACAGACGGTCAGTGCCCGCACGCCATGTTTTGCCGCCAGCGTGTACAGTTCCGCGGTCTCCATCTCGACGGCAAGAACCCCGTACTCGCTCAGGCGTTTGAGCAACTCGGGCCGGTCGCTGTAGAAGGAATCCCACGCAGCGATCGGGCCGACATGGAACGAGATATCGGCCCGCTCGGCCTGTTCGACGCATGTTCGCAGGAGGCCGAAGTCGGCCGTCGGTGCGAAGTCGACGCCTTCGAAGCGCAGTTGGTTCATCGACGAGTCGGTGCACGCGCTCATCGCGATCACCACGTCGCGGATTGCGACCTTGGGAACGAGCGCGCCGCACGACCCCACCCGAATCAGCGTCTGGGCACCGAACCCGGTAACCAGCTCGTGTACGTAGATTCCCAGCGACGGCTGGCCCATGCCGGTGCCCTGCACGGAGATCCGTCGGCCCCGGTACGAACCGGTGAACCCGAGCATGTTCCGGGTGCGGGTGTAGCAGGTGACGTCATCCAGATAGCTCTGCGCGATCCATTCCGCACGCAGCGGGTCGCCGGGAAGGAGAACAGTCTCGGCGACATCCCCCGGTGCGGCCCCGATGTGGATGCTCACGGGGGACGACGGTAACCGGAGCAGACAAGGTCCGGAGGCCTGGGCGGTTACGAGCATGCGGCCGGGGCGCGCGGACGCCACAACCACAGCCGGCCGTAGGGTCGGTGGGCGTGGACGACACCGCTACGAGTTACTCCCTGCGCGGTCAGCTGCCGTTGGCTCGGGCGGGCGTCGACCGGGCCGGGCACCTGCGCTCCGACGAGGAGTGGCTCGACCGCGCGTGGAGCGATCCGCGATCGCGATCGTTCGTCGTCGCGGAGGGCAAGGTCGCGGTGGACGATGGCCGGCTGGTGCTCGATCGGCCGGACGAGATGCCCGATGGCGAACGATTCTTCCTCGGTGTGGACAACGAGCAGCTCGCCTTCTTCGCGGTCCATGTGGACGGTCCACACCCGGACTCACGCGCCGCCGGTCTGCGCCAAGCGGCACCCGTGCTCGACGACAGGGACGGCGGGCTGATGGTGCATGCCGTTGCACTGGCGAACTGGCACCAGGCGCACGGGCACTGTTCGCGCTGCGGTGCGCTCACCACCGTGACGTATGCGGGCCATGTGCGGCGCTGCCCAGTCGACGGGTCGGAGCACTTCCCGCGCACCGACCCAGCGGTGATCGTCTTGGTCACCGACGACGACGATCGCTGCCTGCTCGGCCGTCAGGACGAGTGGCCCACCGGCTGGTTCTCGACCCTTGCCGGGTTCGTCGAACCAGGGGAGTCGCCGGAGCAGGCGGTCGTGCGCGAGGTGGCGGAGGAGACCGGCGTCGTCGTCACGGCTTGTTCATATGCGGGCAGCCAGCCTTGGCCGTTCCCGTCGAGCTTGATGCTCGGTTACTACGCACGTGCCGACGGTGCAGAGCCGCGGCCGGACGGCGTCGAGCTCAGCGAAGCGAACTGGTACTCGCGCGCCGATCTCGACACCGCGCTGCAATCTGGTGAGATCCGGCTCTCGCCGAGCGTGTCGATTTCGCGGCGGCTGATCGAGGGCTGGTACGGCGCCGAGCTCGAGTCACAGCCTCGCTGACTTCCCGTGGCACGGGTCCGACCCTCCGCCAGTGATACGGGGGATGACGCCCTGGGGCCATCGTCGGAGCGGGCTGCCAGGATGAACGCCGTGTCTTCTGCGGCCGACGTCCTCGACGCTCTCGACCCAGAGCAGCGCGCCGTCGCCACCGCACTCCATGGCCCGGTATGCGTCATCGCAGGCGCCGGTACCGGCAAGACCCGGGCTATCACCCATCGGATCGCGCACGGCGTGCTCGCCGGAGCTTTCGAGTCTCGGCGCGTACTAGCTGTCACGTTCACCACCCGAGCCGCGGGGGAGATGCGGGCGCGGCTTCGTGCGCTGGGGGTCGACGGCGTCCAAGCGCGGACGTTCCACTCGGCGGCACTACGGCAGGCCCGCTACTTCTGGCCGCAGGTGATGGACCGGGAGTTCCCCGAGATCACCTCGAGCAAGCTGCCGCTGGTCGGCGCAGCCGCGAGCCGGTGCCGGGTGGGCACTGACCGGACGACGCTGCGAGACCTCGCCGCCGAATTCGAATGGGCCAAGGTGACCAACGTGGCCCCGGACGCCTATCCCCAGGCAGCGGAGGCTGCACGTCGCGAGGTTGCGGGGGTGGATCCCGAAACGGTCGGCCGGGTGTACGCCGCGTACGAAGATGTCAAGACCGATCGGGGCCTGTTCGATCTGGAAGACATCCTGCTGGCGGCGGTCGGCTTGCTGGCCGGCCGGCCCGGTGTCGCGGACGCGATCCGCGCGCAGTACCACCATGTGGTCGTCGACGAGTACCAGGACGTCTCGCCGATTCAGCAGACTCTGCTCGATCTCTGGCTCGGCGGCCGCGACGACGTATGCGTCGTCGGCGACCCGGCGCAGACGATCTACTCCTTCGCCGGCGGACGGCCTGACTACCTCGTCGGTTTCCCCCAACGCTATCCGGGGGCTCAGATCGTCCGACTGGTGCGGGACTACCGGTCCACGCCGCAGGTGGTCCGCGTCGCCAACGGCATTCTTGCTCGCGGCGGTGACGTGACGACCCGGTCCGGAGTGCAGCTGAAGGCGCAGCGGCCGGCCGGCCCGGAGGCGACGTTCGTCGAACATCCTGACGAGGTCGCCGAGGCGTCGTGGGTCGCCGGCCAGATCGAGGAACTGATCGCTGCCGGCGCACCAGCGCGTGAGATCGCGATCCTGTACCGAGTGAACGCGCAGTCGGAGGCGTATGAACAAGCATTGGCGGACCTGGGCGTTCCCTACGTGGTGCGCGGAGCCGAGCGGTTCTTCGATCGTGCGGAGGTGCGCGAAGCAGCCATGCTGATGCGGGCGGCCGTCCGATCTGCTGACGCTGGCTCGGCCGACGCCCCCGATGCGGTTGCGGCGACGACGGCAGTGCTTGCGGCGGCCGGTTGGTCGGCCCGACCTCCGTCCGGTATCGGAGCGACACGGGAGCGTTGGGAGTCACTGGCGGCGGTGGTCGCACTCGCCGAGGAGGTAGTCGCCGTCGAGCCTGCAGCCCAACTGCCCGACGTGCTCTCCGAGTTCGAACGGCGTGCTGCAGCGCAGCACGTCCCCGTCGCCGACGGCGTGACGCTCGCTTCGCTGCACGCCGCGAAGGGCCTCGAATGGGACGCCGTTTTCCTCGTCGGCTGTCACGAGGGAACATTGCCGCTCGCCTACGCCGAGACACCGGCACAGCTCGCCGAGGAACGTCGGCTGCTCTACGTCGGAGTTACCCGCGCGCGGAAGTGGCTGCGACTGTCGTGGTCGCTTGCTCGTGCACCCGGCGGACGAGGAGCGCGTCGCCCCAGCCGTTTTCTCGACGGGGTCCGACCCATCAGATGGGGCCTCCTTCCAACCGGGCGCTCCTCGGGAACGACGGCCACGTATCCGCGGTGTGCCCCGGTGTCGCGTCTGTGGCACGCCGTTGTCGGCTCCCGCCGATCGCAAGATCGGGCGCTGCAGCGGATGTCCCTCGTCGGTGGACGAGAACCTTTTCGAGCGGCTTCGCGCGTGGCGGCTGGAACGGGCGCAGGAACAAAAGGTCCCGGCATACGTCGTGTTCACCGACGCGACGTTGACGGCGATCGCCGAATCCAGACCCGGCGACGAGAAAGCGCTCGCGGCGATTCCCGGCGTCGGCCGGACGAAACTCGACCGTTACGGCGGCGACGTATTGCAGCTGTGCCGAAGTATCAACCAATAAATCGGTTGCTCCCTCTCAGCACCGGGTTTAGGGTTCTCGTGACGCACCGGCTGCGCGCGAATACGCGCGCCCGCACGACCGGGGAGGGGAGGGTACCGATGAATCGCATCGCCATGAGCTTGGCGTACGACGGCCACGGCGTGGCCGCATCGGCGACCTCCGCTGGTCGCCGGGCGGCTGTTCGGGAGCGCAGTGTCGGGGTCGTCTTCGCCGCGTCGACGGGTGAAGTGCGTCCGCAGGCAGGTGCCCGTGCCATGGCCGCCATGACGCCAACCGCCGACATCCGGGACCCCGAGCGGGTTCGTTCCTGGAGTCCTCCGGTGTAGCTCCATCACACCGACGCCTTCCAGGCCGCGGACCCGAGATGGGAATCCGCGGCCGTTTTGTGCCGCAGTCCAAGTTCCGGACCATGCCCGTACAAAACAGACACGAAGGGAGGTGACCACCGTGATGCTGGCGAGCGTCCTCGACCGCGCGGTCGAGATCGAGTCGGCGATCCCATGCCGGTCCGACCCCGAGCTGTGGTTCGCCGAGTCGCCTGCCGACGTCGAACTCGCCAAATCGCTGTGCCACGAGTGTCCGGTCCGACTGCAATGCCTGGCCGGGGCGCATGAGAGGCATGAGCCTTGGGGCGTCTGGGGCGGAGAGCTGTTCGTCTCGGGTGTCGTCGTCGCGCGGAAGCGTCCGCGCGGTCGGCCACGTAAGACCGAACTGGCTGCCTGAGACCACCGGGAGCACCGATGAAACCCACGACCGACGTCGGCAAGCGCACCCCACCCACCTGCCGACTTCAATGATCAAAAACGCGCTAAGGCGGCTCCAGCGTGCCGTTGACGCGTATTTGATCATTGAAGTCGGTGTTGGGGGGGTCGGAATCGGGGCCCAAGTCGGATGCTCGACGGGTCGGGTAGCCGCGCGAGGCATCGGGTAGCCGGCGCGAGGCATCGGGTAGCCGGCGCGAGGCGTCGGGTAGCCAGCGAGACTTGGCGACGTGGGAGAGCTTGATCGAGCGGTTGGGGCGCTGACTGCGCCCGAGTTGGCCGACATCGTGGATCTGGTGGCCTGGCCCGACCGCGACGGCGGCGTCATGGTGGCCAACTCGGCCGGCACAGCGCGGCTTCGTCCAGACGAGCCGGCCGACGTTGTCGACGGCGTGAATCCCGTCGCCGACCAGAATCCGATGGCCTTCCTGCCATACGAGAGAGAGCTTGCGGACCCGTCGCCGCCGAACGTGCGCAATGCGTACCCATACGCAGCAGAACGGCTGCTGTCGTTCTTCGCCGACATCGGCCGGGCGCCCGACCTCGCCATCATCCATACCCCGCCGCACTACTACCCCGAGGCAGGTGGGCATCCGGGCGAGCACGGCAGTCTCGATGTCGTGCAATCACGGGCTCCGCTGCTGCTGTCCGGTGCCGGTGTCACGGCGTCGGGGCTCGTCGACGGACACGTCCGGCTACCAGACGTCGGGCCGACGCTCGCGTGGTTGTGCGGAGTCGAACCGGACGACCAGGCCGGCCGCTTGGTCGACGCCGCAGGTGCGCCGCTCGACGGCATCGTTTTCGGAAGTCTCGTGGGCCGCGACGCGCAGTGGGTCGTCGGTGTGCTCTGGGACGGAGCCCACTGCGGCGACTTGTTGCACTTGGCCGCCGAGGGCGAACTGCCGGCGATTGCCCGGCTCCTCGATCGTGGCTGCGCACTGCGCGGTGGTGCGATCGCGGAGTTCCCCAGCGTGACACTGACCAACCACACGTCGATCCTTACCGGCGTCGGACCCGGCCGGCATGGCGTTCTCGGCAATGTCTTCTACGACCGCCACGCGCGCCGTTCGGTCAACACGAACGACGCGACGACATGGCACCGAACCGCCGAATGGCTGCGGCCGGGCGTCGCCACTGTGTTCGAACTGGTCCGTGGAGCCAATCCGGAGGCGCTGAGCGCGTGTGTCAACGAGCCGGTGGACCGAGGAGCCGACTACTCGACCATGCAGATCATCCGCAACACCGGCGCGGCTGACGGCGCCACCAGCCTGGCCAGTGCTCTGCCCGACCCGGCCGGCTCGATTCATCTGCACAACCGCGCCCACGTGGCGGACGGGTACTACGCATGGGCAACGCAGGTCGATGACGCCGGCCTGGACCAGGTGCTGTCGCTGTGGAACCGCCCGGCCGATGCGCCCCTGCTGACCTGGTGGTCGAGTTCGGTGACCGACGCAGGTCACCACGCCGGTGGCCCGCGATCGGAGATCGCGCGTGACTCCTTGCGGGACGCGGACCACCGGCTCGGCGCCTTTCTCGATCATCTCGACCGGGTTGGCGCGACGGATGAGGTGATCGTCATCCTGACCGCCGACCATGGGTTCGAGGGGGCCGACCCGGGTTGTCGCGGTGGTTGGGACGGCGCCCTCCGCAATGCCGGGGTGCAGTTCCGTGACGAGGGTCCTGGATTCATCTATCTCGGGGAGAGTTGGTCATGAAGCCGAGATGGGAAGCGGCTCGATCCGGTGAGGTGGTGACGAACGCATCGCCGTCGTCGGCCTACGCGAATCCGGGCACCCACCGGTCGAGCTCGGCCCGGAAGGGCGCCTCACAATCGAGTTGAGAAAGAACGCCCAGCCCGCCGATCCAGACCCGGTGGATGAGTAGGTACGACGGGGGCAGGTTGAGCTTGAGCCCAACCGTGTATCCCGGCCGGCGAGGGTCGTTGATGCGCGAGAACTGTCCCCGCATCCACGCTCGGTCGAAATGGAATGACTCGACCGCGGCAGGCTCCAGGAACGGTGCCAGGTAGTCATAGACCTCTTCGGGCTCGAGCCGGATATGCGGTTTGACGAACCCCTCGTCCCGAAGCCCGTCCAGCATCTCGTCCGCCTTGCCGGCCAGCGCCCGCTTCATCAGCTCCCCGATCGAGCGGGGAAGCCCTTCCGGGAGCCGGGCCACCGCCCCGTAGTCCAGGACGCCGAGCCGGCCGTCCGGAGTGATCCGGTAGTTGCCGGGGTGCGGGTCTGCATGCAGCAAGCCGGCGCGCTCCGGGCCCGAGAACAGAAAACGGACGTAGAGCAGGCCGGCGTGATCACGCTCCTGCTTCGAGCCGGCCAGGATGATGTCCGAGAGCGGGCGGCCGTCCACCCAGTCCGAGACCAGCACGCGCTCGGTGCCGTGGACGAGGCTCGGGACCACGAAGTCAGGGTCGTCGACGTACGCAAAGGCGAATCCGTCCTGTGCGTCGGCCTCCATCCGGTAGTCCAGCTCTTCGATGACCCGGTCCTTGAGCTCGTCGAGCAGGGGTCGCACGTCCAGGCCGGGCACCACGGAACCGATCACCCGGCCGAGCCTGGATACCTGGGTCAGGTCAGATCGCAACGCCTCCGCCGCGCCGGGATATTGCAATTTGACCGCAACGTCCCGCCCGTCCCGCCAGACCGCTCGGTGCACTTGGCCGATCGACGCCGCTGCGGCGGGAACGTCGTCGAACTCGCGGAACTTGCGCCGCCAGTGCGATCCGAGCTCCTCTCGAAGCACCCCGTGCACGACCTTTGCGGGCATCGGCGGTGCAGCGTCCTGCAGCTTGGTGAGCGACGCCCGATATGGCGCGACGAGCTCCTCCGGCAGTGCCGCCTCGAAGATCGACATCGCCTGGCCGAACTTCATCGCGCCGCCCTTGAGCTCGCCCAGGACCTTGAACACCTGGTCTGCGGTGCGCTGCTGGATCTCCGCCGCGACGAGCTCAGCCGGCCGGCCGCCGATGCGCTTGCCCAGCCCGAGCGTCGCCCGGCCGGCGATGCCGAGTGGCAACGCGGCGAGCTTCGCGGTGCGGGTCACCGCCTTGCGTGGCAGATCGGTCACGTCCGCATTCTCCCTTGTTCCTCGCCATTCGAGCGCGAGCTCGGTCATGATCGAGTGACATCCTGCGGTCGAGGGGATCCATGTCTGCGACGAAGCGCTCGCCAAAGGCTTCGAAGAAGCTCGCTCGCTACCGTGAGAAGCGGGACTTCGACCGCACGCCCGAGCCGGCCGGAGCGTCTGCGCCGCCGGAATCGGCCACTGGACGCCGATTCGTCGTCCAACGACACCGCGCCAGGCGCTTGCATTACGACCTGCGGTTCGAGATCGACGGTGTCCTGGCCAGCTGGGCAGTACCGAGGGGTCCGACGCTGGATCCCAGGGCGAAGCGGACGGCCGTGCACGTCGAGGACCATCCGATCGAATATCTCGACTTCGAGGGCGTGATCCCCAAGGGCGAGTACGGCGGCGGCGACGTGGTCGTGTGGGACATCGGCACGTGGGAGCCGCGCGGCACTGACGACCCGGCCACAGCGGTGGCCGCGGGCGAGCTGCACGCCGACATGTACGGCCACAAGCTGCGCGGCCGGCTGGTGCTGGTGCGTCGCGACCGGGATGGCTCGGGGGCGCGAACTGGCAGGGAGCAGTGGCTCCTCGTCCACAAGCGCGACGAGCATGCCGTCGACGGCTGGGACGCCGAGGACCATCCCCGATCCGTGCTCAGCGGTCGCACCAACGAGGAGGTCAAGGCCGATCCGGATCGGATGTGGCGCTCGGACCTGCCCGCCGCCGAGGCGTCGATCGCGCTCCGCCCGACGGTCGTGGCCGGGCCGAGCGCTGACGAGCACGCGGCGCTGGACGCGCTGGGCGCAAGCGGGAAGTGGGAGGTGTTCGGCCGTACGCTGCGGCTGACGAACCTCGACAAGGTGTTGTTCCCTGCCCGTCGCCGCGAGTCGGCGATAACCAAGCGCGAGTTCGTTCGATACGCCGCACAGATTGCGCCCGTCGTTCTGCCCTACCTCGCCGGCCGGCCGTTGAACATGCACCGCTACCCGAACGGCGCGGGGTCGAAAGGCTTCTGGCACAAGCAGGTTCCTCAGCACGCTCCCGAGTGGCTCTCCCGCTGGGACAACCCAGCAGCCGACCCGGGCGAGACGACCACGTACCTCGTGGTCAACGAGCCTGCCGCGCTGGTCTGGGTGGCGAACTTCGGCGCATTGGAATGGCACGCCTGGACCTCGCGGACCGACGCGCCGCATCGCCCGACGTACGCGCTGATCGACCTCGACCCCGGCGAGGCCACCAGCTGGGACGACGTGCTGACTCTGGCTCGGCTCCATCGCACCGCCTTGGAACATCTCGGCGTCCGGGGCCAGCCGAAACTCACCGGCCGGCGCGGCATCCAGATCTGGATTCCCATCACCCGCGGGCCGACGTTCGCCGAAACCCGAGCCTGGGTCGAGCAGCTGTCACGTACGGTCTCCGCGGTGGTGCCGGAACTGGTGAGCTGGAAGTGGGGAGTACGAGACCGCGGCGGCCAGGCTCGGCTCGACTACACCCAGAACGCCATCAACAAGACGCTGATCGCTCCCTACAGCCCGCGGGCCGCCGCCGGAGCGCCGGTGTCCGCTCCGGTGTCCTGGGACGAGCTCGACGATCCTTCGCTCCGACCGGATGCTTTCACGATCCGGAACATGTTCGACCGGCTGGCCGAGCGTGGCGACTTGTTTCGCCCCGTGCTGGTCGGTGAGCAGACCGTGCCGAAACTTCGCTGACGCCAACGCGCCGAGGGCGGGGCTAGCCCCACGCGGTCAGGCTGCAGCGACTCCTCAGGCGGCCCAGGTGCAGCCGCAGGCCGGATGTGGTTGCCAGCTACGGCGACGCGGCATCCCGAACGGCAGCGAGGTTTCCACGGTGCCGTCAACGGTGGCCGGGACGAATCCGTCGAGATGAGCCAGGACCTGCTGAGCGGCAAGGGCGGCCACCAGCGCCGCGAGGGTGACGTCGCAGGCCGCGACGCCGGTCAGACGACGATCGGCCTGGCCAATGATCCGCGGCCACGCTGGGTCGCGGTCCGTGCGGTGCATGTCGTGGCAGCGCAGGCAGGACGACGCGCCGGGCAGTACCAGGGGCCCGACGACGCCGGTGGTCTCGATCACGTTAGCTGTCAGGTGCGGGATACCGAGGCGGAGCAGGGCAGCGGCGTCATCGCGGGCCAGACTTGCCGTCGGCGCCAGCACGACCAGGTCGGGGCCGCGGTCTGACCGGTCTGGCCCGTCGGGCAGCGTGGCCGAGACCGCTAGCCCTCGAGGCAGGCCGGCGTCGTCCGCGCTCAATCCGCCGGGCATGACGTCGTGGGCCGTCGTCCGCCCGAAGTCCTCCACGCTGACCTGACCGACGCCCGCTGCCGAGAGCAGCCGCGCGATCGTCGCACCGATCCGGCCGGCACCCCGCACCTCGACGTGCGACTGCCGCCGGGTTGCCAGCGGGTCGTGGGATTCGTCCGGCCGGCCCGCTTCTGCCGAGCCGTCCGCCGCACCGAGCAGGCCGCGGCTGGCCCGGTCCGGAGCGAGGGCATCGCCGGCATCAGCCAGGCGGACGCGATCACCGTCGATCAGTACGCCTGCGCCGTCGAGAATCTCCACCAACCGATCTGCGGCTGCGGCGCTGCCGCCGACGCGCTCGGCCGCCGCTCGGAGCGCGGCGACGTCCCGGACACCGTCCATGGACCGGAGTACGGCGACCTCGGCCGGCCCGAGCCCCGCCAACACCACAGCCCGGGCCGGATCGAGGCCGATTTGAACGGTGGTCGAGTCCCGCCAGACCAGGGCCAGCGCAGGATGAACGAGGGGGCGCACGGCGGACCTCCACGACGCTTTCCGAGCGGACCGGGCACGGCGGAATCATGCCCGCTCCGGCTCCGCGCCGGGCTTCGTCGTCCACAGCCCACCCACACGCAGCACTGACGTTGTCGCGGCGAGGGGCGGCATCCAGTTGTGGACGCCGCCCCTCACCGTCTGTGGAGGTGCTCAGGCCTTCCCGAGGATCCGGTTGAGGTTCGTCGAACAGACCGGGCAGGTGGCCTTCGCCATCCGGGTGCCCTTGTCGTTGACAACCACGTTGCCACTTGCCTCGCGCTTGGCTTTGCACTTCACGCAGTAGAACTCGCCCGAGTATGTCTCGGTGCCAATCTCGGTCACGATGACCTCCTGTCTTCGTTCTCGGTCGGCGTCACACCATACGGCAGGCACTCGCCGCTCTCGTCATCGGCGACGGTGGAAATCTGGGCAAACACCATCAAATCCGGCCAACATTCGGCCCGTCACCATGATCACAGGCCGTTCGCTGGGCTTCGGACCGCGGACCCGTGCCTCTGACGTACAGCCGGCCGTGCGGTGGTCTCAGCTGCAGGGTACCGAGACGACCGTACGGCCGGCATTGCGGCGGGTTCCCCCCAGCCCGGTCGTCGCGGCCTGCACGCCTTCCCCGTGCGTGCGAACCGGCCGGTGACGAGGGGCCCGTCCTTGGATGACCGTAAAGGTGGACCGATAGGCGGTCAACGCAGTCAGCCGAGTTCCGTCCACGCCCTGTGGAAAACTCTGTGGACGACCTGTGCGACACGCCGTTCACCACTGTGGAACAGCGGTGGGCAAGGCTGTTGAAAACGTGCGTTCTCATGTGCCGATGCACGTGCTGGCCAGCATCGACGCTTTCCACCGGGTGTGGATGACAAGTTTTCGACCAGGTTGCCCGGTACGGTTCGCGCATGGACGAGCCGGTCGTCGAGGTTCGGCGCTCCGCGCGCCGTCGTCGCACGGTGACCGCCTTCCGCGAGAACGGCCACGTCGTGGTCTGTGTGCCGGCGCGGTTCAGCAAGGCCGAAGAACAGCAGTGGGTCGACACCATGCTGCGCCGGCTTGCGACCAAGGAGGGCCGCCGGCGGCCGAGCGACGAGCAGCTGCTCGTGCGTGCGCGGGAACTGTCGCGGCGTTATCTCGACGGTCAAGCACAGCCGCTGAGCGTGCGCTGGTCGGCGATCCAGCAGGCCCGGTGGGGTTCGTGTACACCGACCGACAGGTCGATTCGGATTTCCGACCGGCTCAGGGGTGTGCCTCAATGGGTGCTCGATTACGTGCTCGTCCACGAGCTCGCACATTTGATGATCATCGACCACCGGCCCGAGTTCTGGGCCCTGGTGCAGCGATACCCCCGCTCGGAACGGGCTCGCGGTTTTCTCGACGGGCTATCCCACGCTGCCGGCGGGGACCTGGAGGAGAACTAGTCGACTGGACGTGAGCCGTCGTCGTCCGGCGTCTCCGGCGTCTCCGGCGCTCCGACGCGTCGAGCGCGGACACGTCGAGCTCGGCACGACCCAGGTAGGCCGCCGGATCGATGAGGTCGTCGGCCGTGGGCAGCAGGTCCGGATGCCCCCACACCCCGTCCCGGCCGTCGAGACTTCGAGCGTCGCGGACGGCGCTCCAGAACGCTGATGCCTCACGCAGCCGCCGTGGCCGCAACTCGAGCCCTACCAAGGTGGCGAACGTCTGCTCAGCCGGCCCGCCCGTCGCCCGGCGGCGCCGCACCATTTCCCGCAGCGCCGGCGCCGACGGCAGACGTCCGTCGGTCGCCTGTGTGACCACGTCGTCGACCCATCCCTCGACCAGCGCCAGGGCCAGCTCGAGGCGCTCCAGGGCGGCCTTCTGCTCCGGTGTCGTCGGCAAGTCGAACAAGCCGCCCTCGAGGGCCTCCTGGATCGTCTCGGGCCGCTGCGGGTCGATCTCGCGCAACGACGACTCGATCCGGTCGGTGTCGACTGAGATGTTCCGGGCGTATTCCTCGACCAGTGCGATCAGGTGCGGACGCAACCAGGGCGCGTGGGCGAACAGGCGCAGGTGCGCGCTCTCGCGCAGCGCGAGGTAGAGCGTCACGTCGCGTTCTTCGAGGCCGAGCCCTTCCCCGAATGCCCGCACGTTGGCGGGTAGTAGCGCCGGGTGCCCCTCGGCGAGCGGCAGGCCGATGTCCGCGGACCCGACGACTTCGCCGGCGAGCTTTCCGATCCCCTGGCCGACCTGGGCGCCCCACATCGACACGCCGACCTGTTGCATCATGCCGACCAACGGGCCGGCGGCCTGGGCCATCTCCGGTGGCAGCGCGTTGCCCATCGCCGTCGACACCTTGGCGGCGACCGGTTCGACGAGCTCACGCCACGCTGCTTGGGTGCCCTCCACCCACTCGGCCCGGCTCCACGTACGTGGTGAGCCGCCGGTGGCCGGGAAGGCGGTGGCTTGGTCGAGCCAGGTGTCGGCCAGCCGAAAGGCATCGTCCACCGTCCGGCGCTCGACCGCGCTGACCGACTTGTCGCCGGCCGCGGCGACGACCTGGCGAGCGGACTGGTTCGCGAGGTCCCAGTTCACCGGCCCCCCGGTCCACGAGAGCATCCGGCCGATCTGCTGGAGCATGGCGCCGATGTCAGGAGCTCCCGGGCCACCCGCGCCGAGCGATCCCAACAACTGCGAGAGCGGATCCTGCGGGCCGCTTGCTTCGTCGCCACCGGGTCGCTGCGCTGGCACGCCCTCGGTCTCGTCGTCGGGCTGGTCCGGATCGTCGCCGGACCGGAAGCCGAACGGCACGTCGCTCATCGTCGAGCCTCGAACTCGAGCGGCAGCACTTTGAAGCGCCTCATGCCGTCCACGGTAGTCGGCCGATCCGCCGACGTAGATCCGTGCCCACAGGTGGTTCGCGTTCGGCGCAACGCGGAGGCCGCCCGGCCCCGGGTCCACCGACTGGTGGCACGGGAAACGACGCGCGCGCGTACCGCGAGCCGTCATGCGGCCAACTTGATCTTGGCGTGGTCGGCCTTGAGTGCACTAGGTTCGCGGCGTGGGGATCGTCCGCCTGCTGGACGTGCGCGACGAGCAGCTATCCGTCGACGAGGTGCTCGCGGCCGTCAGCGACCCATCAACCGGCGGCATCTGCCTGTTCGTGGGCACGGTGCGTGACGTCGACCGTGGCAAGAGCGTGACGAAGCTCGAGTACAACGCACATCCATCGGTTTCTGACGTCCTCCGTGACGTGACCGACGAGATCGCGTCGACGTCCCCGGTTAACGCTCTGGCTGCCGTGCATCGTGTGGGTGAGTTGAAGGTCGGTGACATCGCGGTCGTGGTGGCAGCGGCCGCACCGCACCGGGCGGAGGCCTTCGCCGCGTGCCGACGGCTCATCGACGAGCTCAAGGCACGGGTCCCTATCTGGAAGCGCCAGCTGTTCGACGACGGCGAAGCGGAGTGGGTCGGCTCACCGTAGAGGTCGCGCCTCAGGTTGCTCTCAGCTACCAGCCATAGTCTCGTCGGTACTTGTCGAACCAACCAGTAAGGACCGGGCCGCAGAATGTCCCGTCGCACCACGACGCTTGCCGTCTCTGGCGCGCTCCTCGTCGTGCTTGTTGCCGCAGCTTCGCTGTTCCCGGTTCCGTATGTCGTCTATTCACCCGGACCGGTGGAGGACACCCTCGGCGTGTGGGACGGCGAACCGGTGATCGAGATCAGCGGAGCCGAGACGTATCCGACCGAAGGCGTGCTCGACCTCACCACCGTCGGCGTCACGCCGGCCGATCGCAAGCTGGGCCTGCTCGGCGCGATGCAGGCGTGGCTGGATCCGGACCGGACGGTCCTTCCCCGCGAGCTGGTCTATCCGCAGGACGTGACAGCGGACGAGGCGCGCGAGGAAAACGCCCAGCTGCTCGAGCGGTCGCAAGAGACCGCGAAAGTCGCCGCATTGCGTGAACTGGGCCTGGAGGTCCCCGAGATCGTCGTCGTCGACACTGTCGTCAACGGGGCGCCGGCCGACGGAGTACTGGTGCCGGGCGACGTCGTCATTTCTGTGGACGGAACGCTCATCAAGACGCCCCAGGACGTCGTCGACGTTGTCACTGCGCACGAGCCCGGAGACCGCATCGAGTTCGTCGTCGAGCGTGACGGCGTGGAACGCACCGAGACGGTTGGCAGTCAGGCCGCTGAGAACGACGGCCGGACGATCGTCGGTTTCAGCCCGTCGGTGGGCTACGAGTATCCGGTGCAGATCGATGTCAACATCGACGACCGGATCGGTGGACCGTCCGCCGGAATGGTGTTCGCGCTGGCGATATACGACACGCTGACGCCGGGTGCTCTTCTCGACGGTATGCACGTCGCCGGCACCGGCATGATCGGTCCGGACGGTGAGGTCGGCCCGATTGGAGGGATCCGGCAGAAGATCGCCGCGGCATCCGACGACGGCGCGACGCTGTTCCTCGCGCCAGCCGACAACTGCGACGAGGCGGCCGTCTCCGACCCCGGCCAAATGCGGATCGTGCGTATCGAGACCCTCGACGACGCGATCGCCGCCGTCGAGTCCGCCGCCGCAGGGGACATGGAGTCCCTGCCCTCCTGCAGCGCCTGAGCGGCACCTCCCTGTGCGCTCGGAATGACCACGTTCACCACCCTTGTGGGTACGTCACCAGTCCTACAGGCCTGGTGATGCACCTACTCGCCTGGTGATGGCCCGCCAGCCGGTCTCAATCGGCGAAGGTGGCGGCCAGTGCGTCGGCGAGGTCGGGAGCCAAGTCAGTCTCGCGGAGCAGGTCACTGTCGTCGTGCCCGCGCACCCGTAGGACCGACGAACGCGCACCGTCGCGCAGCACAGCGACCACGATCCGGACGTCGGCCCGATCAGGATGACGGGCAGCCCAGGCGGCGGCCTCAGCAGGAGCGGCGGGCATGCCACTCTCGGCAGCGGGCGGGAGGACGATTCGCTCCAGCGCCACAGCACAGCCGACAATGGTCGACGGCCAGGCGATGGTGAACAGCGCGTCCTCCAGGTGCTGGTTGGGCAACTCCTGCTCGATAGGAGTGAGCTGATCCGCCGACGGTTCCTGGCCGCCGACCCCTAGTCGATCGACGAGCGCCGGCTCGCGCGAGAGCAGATCGGCCGTCGGGGCAAGTGCGAACAACCGCGGCGCCTGGTCCCATCCGTCGCCGGCAACGTGCCGCTCGATCTCGGCGACAGCGCGGGCGAGCGGCGAGGTCGGAGCGTCGGGCATGTCCGAATCGTTGCACGGGCGCTACCTGACCTGTGGTGACGGTGAGATAGCTTCGCAAGGGTGAGCCAGGACCTCCCACGACCCGCCCAGCCGTTCCGGAACCGCAGCGGAACGCGCAAGCGCTCGCGAGCATTGGTTCCGACGCTGATCGTCCTGGCGGTCCTCGCCGTGATCTATGGCATCGCGACCGCACTGTGGACCGAGCGGTTGTGGTTCAGCTCGGTCGAATTCGTCAGCGTTTTCACCACCAAACTCGTCACCGAGGCCTTGTTGTTCGTTGTCTTCGCCGTGTTGATGGCGGCCGCTATCTCCGTCAACGCGATCGTGGCTCACCGGCTTCGTCCGCGCTACCGGCCGATGAGCGCGGAGCAGCAGAGCCTGGACCGCTACCGCGATGCGATCGACCCGATCCGGCGCTGGGTCGTCATCGTGGCCTCGATCCTGCTCGGGCTCATGGCAGGTGGAAGTGCGGCCGGCCAGTGGGAGACGTTCCTGCTCTGGCGGAACGGACGCGAGTTCGGCACAACCGACGAGGAGTTCCACCTGGACATCGGGTGGTTCGCGTTCGACTACCCGTGGTGGCGGTACGTCCTGAGCTTCGGCTTCGCTGCTGTGATCCTCGGACTGATCACCGCAGCCGTTACGCACTACGTCTACGGCGGCATCCGGCTGCAGAGCGCCGGTGAGCGGGTGTCGCGCGCGGCCCAGGCGCACCTGTCGGTGCTCATCGGGCTGTTCGTGCTGCTCAAGGCCGTCGCTTACTGGTTGGACCGGTACGCGCTCGTGCTCGAGGACGGCGCCCTCCTTACTGGTGGGTCGTACACGGACATCAACGCCATGCTGCCGGCCAAGACCATCCTCGTCTTCGTCGCGCTCATCTGTGCGCTGTTGTTCTTCGTCAACGTCTGGCGCCGTTCGTGGACGCTCCCGGCGATCGGGCTCGGCCTGCTGGTCCTTTGTGCCGTGCTGCTCGGGGGAGTCTGGCCGCTGATCGTCCAGCAGTTCCAGGTCAAGCCCAGTGAGGCCGACCGGGAAGAGCCGTACATCGCGCGGAACATCGAGGCGACGCGCGAGGCTTATGACGTCGAACGGTGTGCAGGTCAACCAGTACGCCGCCACCACCGAGGTCAGCGCCGGGCAGCTAGCAGAGGACTCCGCGACGATTCCCGGCATCCGGCTGCTCGATCCGAACGTCGTACCGCCGGCCTTCCAGCAGCTCCAGCAGGTGCGTGGCTTCTACACGTTCCCGAACCCGCTCGACATCGACCGGTACGAGATCGACGACCAGAACCGGGATGTCGTCGTCGCCGTACGAGAGATCGAGATCGCCGGAATTCCGGACGCCCAACAGAACTGGATCAATGAACACACTGTCTATACCCACGGTTTTGGATTCGTGGCGGCGTACGGAAACACCCGCAACTCTGACGGCTCCCCGGTCTGGGCCGAGGAGGACATCCCGCCCGTCGGCGAATTGGGCGACTATCGACCGCGGGTCTATTTCGGTGAGTTCTCGCCCGAGTACTCGATCGTCGGAGCGCCGGAAGGACGGAATCCGGTCGAGTTCGACATTCCCGAAGACCCCGACGCCGGCGGTGAGCAGCGGACCTACACGTACACCGGCGACGGCGGAGTGCCGATCGGATCGTTCATCAACAAGCTCCTCTACGCGACGAAGTTCCAGGAGGGCAACATCCTGCTCTCGGACCGAGTGAACTCCTCCTCCCGGATTCTTTATGATCGCCACCCGCGCCATCGCGTCGAGAAGGTGGCGCCGTGGCTCACCGTCGACAGCAATCCGTATCCCGCAGTAGTCGACGGCAACTTGGTCTGGATTCTTGACGGCTACACCACCATCGATTCTTATCCCTACTCCCAACGCGTGTCGTTGGGCGAGGCGACGCGCGACTCTCGAACCGCGCTGCAGGCGGTTGCCGCCCAGCCACAGGACCACCTGAACTACGTTCGCAACTCCGTCAAGGCTGTCGTCGACGCCTACGACGGCTCGGTCACGTTGTACGCCTGGGACGAGAACGACCCGGTCCTCGCAGCGTGGCAAGAGGCGTTCCCGGACACTGTGGAGCCAAGGTCGGAAATATCTGACGACCTGATGGCGCACCTGCGCTACCCCGAGGACTTGTTCAAGCTCCAGCGCGGGCTGCTGGCGGAATATCACATCACGAAGCCGACGACCTTCTACGGCGGCCAGCAGGCATGGAACGTTCCCAACGACCCGACCGTCAGCCAGGCCGTGTTCCAGCCGCCGTACTACCAGACGATCAAGCTCCCCGAGACGGACACGGCGAACTTCTCCCTGACCACGACCTACGTCCCCAAGGGTCGGCAGAACCTGGCGGCGTTCATGGCCGTCAACGCAGACGCACGCAGCGACGACTATGGCCAGCTGACCATTCTGCAATTGCAGTCGGAGACCCAGATCGACGGTCCCGCGCAGGTCGCCAACAATTTCGAGGCCAACCCCTCGGTGGCACAGGAGCTTTCGCTGCTCCGGCAGGGCGACGCGGACACGGTGACCGGCAACCTGCTAACGCTGCCGGTCGGTGGTGGCCTGCTGTATGTCCAGCCGGTGTACGTGCAGCGCGCCAGCGGTGAGGCGGCGTTCCCGCTGCTTCAGAAGGTGCTTGTGTCGTTCGGCTCCCAGATCGGATACGCCGACACGCTGCAGGAGGCGCTGGACCAGATCTTCCAGGGCGAGTCGGGGGCCGAGACAGGCGAGGAGCCGGGGACGGGGACGCCGACCGCGCCGCCCACGGGCGCTCCGACACCGGCGCCGACGGCGCCACCGGCCGGCGAGCCTGCCGTTGACCTGCAGGCCGCGATCGAGGACGCGCAGCAGGCATACGACGATGCCCAGGCAGCCCAACGCGAGGGCGACTGGGCCGCGTACGGCGCCGCTTTGGACCGGCTGGAGGCGGCGTTGGCCCGGGCTGCGACATTGTCCGGGGAATCGCCCGCCGCTGAGCCGACGCCGACGTCGACGCCGTAGGTCTGCTTGTCGAAGCGGCGTGATTTGGCGGGGCGATCAGCGGTCCCGTAGACTTGCAAACGCGACGCGGGGTGGAGCAGTTCGGTAGCTCGCTGGGCTCATAACCCAGAGGTCGCAGGTTCAAATCCTGCCCCCGCTACCACGTTTCCGCAGGTCAGAGCCGGTTTTCCCGAGAGGGGACCGGCTCGGTGCCTTGAGCGTGCCACCGACACGGCTGAGGCTGCCGCTTCGCCACGGGCCGAACACACGTGCGACGTGTGCGCTAAAGTGGCTCCCGAGCGTCAGTCATCGGCTGGCGCGTCAGCGGCCAAAGAACAGGATTGAGCCCCGAGAGGGTGTCCCTGTTCGTGCCGACTCCCACCCGCCGCCGTGCTGAGCCACGGAGGCAGCTTCTGCCGATCTCCGAGTTTGCCCAGCACGCGGGTATCTCGACCTCCACCGTGCGTCGGCTGGCGAAGCTCGGCCTAGCCGCCGCGACAGCGGATGGCGTCAGCTTCGGTTAGGACCAGAACGCCGACGTCGCCGCAGGATTCTCGTCGAAGAACCACCCCTCGGTCACCTTGCCCCCTGAGCAGTGGAAGATCCAAACGGACCGCATCTCTAGCGAGCCCTTGTCCCGTCGATTCATCGTCACGTTGGTCAATGCGACGGCGTGCTCGTCGTTGGCCAGGACATCGTGGAGGTCGAACGACAGTGAGCTGCCCTCCTCCGCTACGCCTGTCCACAACGCTATGAGCGCATCACGTCCTCGGATGTCTCCCGCCCACTGGTCTTCGCCTGGGATATGCCAGACCACGTCCTCCCCAAGGACGTCCTGCAAGACCTTGGCATCGATGGTCAGCCGCGCCGCGATCAAGCGCCTGATCAACTCGACGTTCGGCTGCTCTGTCATCACACAGTCCTGATGTTTGTCCTCACCGCAGCCATGCTAGGACGAGGGCCCCAACGAGCACGAGGAACACGACGGTGACGATCAGCCGTCGACTGCGTGGATCCACGGGTATTGATCATCCCTTGGTCGTGGTTGCGGGGGTCCCACCCCGCCTCCGCCCGTGATCGAAGTGAACGTCCGGATGCGATAGGGCGCCGCCCCAATCCTTACTCGCAGGCGTGGTCGCGGCGCGGCCTGCGGACAGACCAGCTACGCGTACACGGACCGGAACGACCGGGAGAGCGATAGGCACGGGTGGGCTCGCTGACTGGGCTAGATGATCTTGGTAAATGACAAATTTCTGCCCCAGCGAGTGCCCGTGACCGGCCTGCCGAACCCGTCAAGAGCGCCCCTACCGTGGCACACTAACGGCACGCGCAGACCACCGACGCACCGACTAGCCCGCTGACCTGCACAAACGTCCCGAGTGCCGCCGGGAGGGATTGCCTGTGTGCCAGGGTTGCCCGCGCACGCTTGCCCAGCCAGCCGCTGAGCCAGCGGCTGCGACCGCTGACATGCCCCAGCCAGCGCACCGCATGCACCGAGAATCCTGACCAAAAGAACCCGAGCACGACGATACGTTCGGGTCGACAGCGCCGTCATAGCGACGGTGTGTGCTATCTGCGTTTGCGGACCCCTGCCGCGGCGCAGGAGTCGTGACAGATCAGTGTGGAGAGTGCGTTGCAGTCGCTGGACGGACCGGAGGCCATTGGTGACGGAGCAGGCGGACATCGTCGTTCTCGGCATGGGGGTCGGCGGAGAAGAGGTGGGCGGGCGGCTGGCCCAGGCTGGCCTTTCCGTGGTGGGCATCGAAGAGAACCTGGTGGGCGGCGAATGCCCGTACTGGGGCTGCATACCGAGCAAGATGATGATCCGAGCGGCGAACCTGCTAGCCGAAACTCGTCGGGTTGACGGGATGGCCGGCCACGCCCAGGCAGAGCCGGACTGGACCCCGGTGGCCGACCGGATCAGGGACGAGGCAACCGACGACTGGAACGACCAGGTGGCGGTCGACCGGTTCACCGGAAAGGGAGGTCGCTTCGTCCGCGGCAAGGGACGGCTTGCCGGCACCGGCCGGGTGGAGGTCGACGGCGAGATCTACGAGAGCCGCCTCGGCATCGTCCTGGCAACCGGAACGGCGCCGGTCGTGCCACCGATCGACGGGCTGGCCGGCACGCCGTACTGGACCAACCGTGAGGCGATCGAGGCGACAACGTTGCCGAGTTCTCTCGTCGTGCTGGGTGGTGGCGCGATCGGTCTCGAGTTGGCCCAGGCATACGCACGGTTCGGTACGCAGGTCACAGTGGTGGAGGCGCTGGACCGGCTGATCGCAACCGAGGAGCCGGAGGCGTCCACGCTGGCCCAGGCAGCGCTGGAAGCCGACGGCCTCACCATCCACACCGGGGCCAGGGCGACCGGCGTGCACCACGACGGCCACCGGTTCGCCGTCACCCTCGAGAACAACCAGGTCCTATCCGGCGAGCGAGTGCTGGTAGCGGTCGGGCGTCGCGCCGAAATCGGCCCACTGGGTGTCGAGACCGTCGGTCTGGATCCCGACGCCCGGGCGATCGAAGTCGACGGACGAATGCGGGCGGGCGAGCGGTTGTGGGCCATCGGTGACGTCACCGTGCATGGCGGGTTCACCCACGTCGCGATGTACCAGGCCGGCGTTGCCGTACGCGACATCCTCGGAACCGGGGGGCCACCGGCCGACTACCGAGCCCTTCCCCGGGTGACGTTCACGGACCCGGAAATTGGTGCGGTAGGGCTCACCCAGGCGCAGGCGCGTGACGCAGGCCTGCGCGTCGAGACTGGCATCGCGAAGGTACCGACCTCGGCCCGAGGCTGGATCCACAAGGCCGGCAACGAGGGGTTGGTCAAGCTGGTTGCCGACGCGGACCGAGGCGTACTGGTCGGCGCCACTTCGGCGGGCCCGACGGGCGGCGAGGTCCTCTCAGCGCTGGCGGTTGCCGTGCACGCAGAAGTGCCCGTCGAGGTGCTCCGGCACATGATCTACGCGTATCCGACGTTCCACCGGGCGATCGAAGACGCCTTGCGTGACCTGCCGTAGGTGACCTCAGCGATCCGGCCCGCGCCGGCTGAGGCCTGTCATCAGATGGTCAGCGGACCAGCCTGAGGGTCAAGGGGTATCGGAACCGCTGCCCGGTCAGCGCCACGAGTGACCCGAACAGCCCGACCAGCCACGCAACGATGTAGACGATCCCGCCGATCCCGAAGGTCACGATTGTCACCAGCAGCAGGGTCAGCTGGAAGTTGAGGGCCTCGACGGCGTGCTGCCGGACGTACGGCGACCTGCGGCCAGAGGTGAGCATCAGCGCGAGCGGCCCCACCACGATCGGTATCATCACGGTTCCGTGGGCCACCGCGCCCAGCAGGCGGTCCTCGCCGTTGACGCGCTGCACTGGCTGGCGCCCCGGGACGGCCGTCGGCCCGACTCGGCGCGGGCGCGGATGCAGGTCGGCGGTGATCGCGGCGAGGTCGCCGCGGGTCCGCGCGAGCATCGTTAGTTGCAGCCGGGACTCGAGCTCGTGGTACTCCAGACGCCCTTCGGCGTAGGCGTCCTTGAGCCGGTCGATGACCGGCTCCCGCTCATTGTCCGACACTCGCAGACTCGCGCTGGGGTAGGGCGCACTCATGTCCCCATCCTTGGCTCACCGGGCCGCTTCCGGCATCCGGGACCACCCTGAACCTCCCCTGACGGGCACCCTGGGGTGTCGCTCGCCCGCTTACGGGACGTCACACGAAAGCGACGTGGAACTGCATCCGGGCTCGGAGTAACGTCCGCCGCGGGGAGGTCCGTCGCGCCCAGGGCCCAATCCGAGAGGGTAGGTCGTCGCTCATGACACAGCTCCGCTCGAAGTTGCTCGTCGCCCTAGCCATGATCGTGACTGCAGCATCGGCGACCCTCGCAGGTGTCGTGGGCGCCGCCGCCGCACCGCAGGCACCGCCGGCGGCCGTCCAACCCGACTTCGGCCCCAACGTACGGATCTTCGACCCGAACATGCCCACGAGCGAGATCCAGGCAACCGTCAACGCGATCCGCGACGAGCAGGTCGACGCCGAGATGGGCACGCAGCGGTACGCGTTGCTGTTCAAGCCCGGCACGTACGGCACGCCCACGGAACCGCTGATCATCCAGGTTGGCTACTACACGGAGGTCGCCGGTCTGGGAGCCTCGCCGGCCGACGTCGTCATCAACGGTCACGTCGACGTCTACAACCGGTGCCTCGCTCCGGATAACTGCATCGCGCTGGTCAACTTCTGGCGGTCTGTGTCCAACCTGACGATCAACATCATGGGTGAGACCGGGTGTCGAGCATCGGCGAACTTCTGGGCCGCCTCGCAGGCGGCGCCGATGCGCCGCGTCGACGTCACCGGCGGCAACCTGACCCTCTTCGACTACTGCACTGCGGGACCGCAGTTCGCCAGCGGTGGCTTCATCGCGGACTCCAGGACAGGCTTCGTCATCAACGGGTCTCAGCAGCAGTACATCGTGCGGAACAGCAGCATCGGCGGCTGGTCCAACGCCGTGTGGAACCAGGTATTCGCCGGTGTCCAGGGCGCCCCGGCGCAGACCTTCCCCAGCCCGCCGTACACCACCCTGGCGACGACGCCGGTCAGCCGCGAGAAGCCGTACCTGTATGTCGACGCCGAGGGTACGTACAACGTGTTCGTCCCCGAAGCCCGCACCGAAACGTCGGGCACCACGTGGGAGACCGGTCCGACGGCCGGAGAGTCGATCCCCCTTTCGGACTTCTTCCTGGCGAGGCCCTCGGACTCCGTCAAGACGATCAACATGGAGCTCGCACGGGGGAAGCACCTGCTCTTGACGCCCGGCGTCTACGACGTCGACCGCTCCATCAGCGTCAAGCGATCCGACACTGTGGTGCTGGGCCTTGGCGTACCCACGCTCACGGCGGTCGACGGCGCCGTGCCGATGCGGGTCGCAGACGTCACGGGTGTCGACGTCGCCGGCCTCATGATCGACGCGGGCACGGTCAACTCGCCGCTGCTGATGCAGGTCGGCACCCCGCACGCGAAGAAGAGCGACCCATCCGACCCGACCACGCTGCACGACGTGTTCTTCCGCATCGGCGGGCCGCACGTCGGCAGAGCCACCGTCAGCCTCGAGGTCAACAGCGACAACGTCCTGCTCGACCATATCTGGGCATGGCGTGCCGACCACGGTGTCGACGGTTCGTTCGGCTGGGAGGTCAACACCGCCGACACCGGCGTCATCGTCAACGGTGACAACGTGACCGCCACCGGCCTGTTCGTCGAGCACTACCAGAGGTACAACACCATCTGGAACGGCGAGAATGGAACGACGATCCTCTTCCAGAACGAACTGCCGTACGACCCGCCCAACCAGGCCGCCTACCAGCACGACGGCGTCCTCGGCTGGGCCGCCTACAAAGTGGCCGACTCGGTCAGGCGCCACGAGCTGTGGGGCGGGGGCAGTTACGTGTTCTTCAACGTCAACCCGACGATCCACGCCACTCGCGGGTTCGAGGTGCCGGAGACTCCGGGCATCGAGATGCACCACCTGCTGACCGTCAACCTGAGCGCCGGCACGATCGACCATGTTGTCAACGACACGGGGGCTCCGGTCACCACGGACGCGATCGGGGTCCCGAGCTTCGTGGTCAGCTTTCCGTAACGACACCTCGGCTGGAAGTCGGCGGCGAGTCGTCCGCCCACAAGCGGGTTCCGGATCGCTGAGCAGGTATTACTCGTACCTCAGTACCTCGACGGTTGGGACACGAGTGACGATCCGGGCCGGCACGCTTGTGGCGGCCACCACCATGAGCACGGTGCCAACCGGGACGAGCAACAGCCACAGCCAGGGCGCGATGGTGGGGTCGCCGTCGCCACCGGTTACCCGGTACGTCGCGACGTACAGAGCGACGCCCAGCGGCACTGACAGCACACCGGCGAGGACAGCTAGGGCGGCGTACGGTGCCACGAGACTCGAGGCGACCTGCCGGGGAGTCAGCCCGAGCGCCTTCAGCACCCCGAAGTCCCGCAGACGCTCCCG
This sequence comes from uncultured Actinomycetota bacterium, assembly GCA_963819885.1. GTDB lineage: Bacteria > Actinomycetota > Actinomycetes > Jiangellales > Jiangellaceae > JACVRX01. The sequence continues at coordinate 235,809 of CAWFXV010000026.1, forward strand.
CAACGAAAGCAGCGCGATAGCCAACAGCGCGGTGGTGGCGATCAGGAGCAGGACACCGTCGAGGGTGTAGACCAGCACGGGCAGCTCTACGGGGACGTCGCTCACTTCCCCGGCCGGCCCTTCGTTGAGCGTCGCCTGCATCGACAGTGCGAACACGAAGGCCGAGCCGGTGAGGGTGATCGCAGCCATTACTAGCAACGTTCGGCTCCGTGCGGCCAACAAAGTGCTTGTTCCGACTGCGACCGGCACGGTCATGGGCACCCGACTCATCAGAGCGGAGGTCAGGGAACCCGTCGGCGGTGCCGACCGACCGGCCTGGAGGGCGTGCACCACCGAGAACCGGGTTCGCCGACGGCTGGACATCCAGGCGGAGAGAACGAGAACGGCCACCACCAAGACGGCGGCCACCAGCAGGTGTGACGGGTCGGCGGCCACGCCGGGAGACCCCAGCGTGGTCTGCGCCATGGCACCGGCGAGCCGGGGCGCGAGCAGGGCCCCGGCAACGAAGCCGAGGATGGCGGCGAGCAGTCCCAGGGCCACCGACTCGATCACGAAGACCGCGGCCACCTGGCGCGGCGTCAAGCCCACTGCCTTGAGCAACCCAATCTCCCGGCTCTGCTCGAGCGCACGGGCGCCGACAAGGACAGCCACCACGGCGAAGGCCACGGCGAGCAGCACCACGGTGTACATCGTGAGGATCAGCTGCAGTGGGGCGGCTTCCTGCAGCGCGAGATCGCGCTGGTCCTCCCACGTCTGTACGTAGACGTTCCTGGTCGGGGAGCCGACCAGCACGGAGTCGGCTACAGCGCCCGCCGAAGCCGGCTCCGCGATTCGTAGGGCCTGCACCCAGGTCCACTGGTCCCGGTCCGGTTGCAGCTGTTCGAGCGTCGGCAGACTGACCCAGGCGACGCCGGGGTTCGACCGCGGGTACCGGGCTTGACTGGGCAAGATCGCCGTCCCGACCACCGGCAGGGTGAGGTCGCCCGCCGGTCCCGTCATGCGCAGCCGCGCGCCCACGTCGAGCCCGAGCGCCGCGGCGAAGCTTCTCTCGAGCACGATGCCGTCGGAAGGCGAAGCCGTCCCGGCGGTACGAACGGGTGCATTCACGCGCGGGCGACCCGAGATGCCCCAGAGCAGGAGCGGTTCGGTGCCGTTCCCGACCTCGACATCTACCTCGGCTTGGGGCACCGGCTGATCCGATTCCGTGACGCCGTCGAGGGACCTGAGTGACCGCGCCGCTTCCTCGGTGGGCACGTTGGCGAGGACGTGCGCGCCGTGGGCTGCGGCAAACGTCCGCTCCCACGGATCGCGGCCGGTGTCACCGACCTCGAGTGCGAGCACGACCGTGGCCGCAGCCGCGCCGGCCAGCAGCACGGTGAGGGTGCTTGCGAGGATTCGAGAGCGGATCCCCGAGAACGCAAGCCGGACGAGCGTGCTCGTCATCGTGGCTGGTCCAGGTCGAACGGAAGGCTCACGGGCCTGGCCTGATCCAGCTCGTGGTCGTCGGAGACACGACCGTCCCGCATCGAGACCACACGGTCGGCGGCCGCCGCGACCCGGGCGTCATGCGTAGCCAGAAGCAAGGTCTGGCCACGGGTGTGCGCCGCGCGCAGCAGCGCGAGTACCTCCCGGGCAGACGTGGAGTCGAGGCTGCCCGTCGGTTCGTCGCCGACGACGAGATCGGGCTGGTTGGCCAGCGCCCGGGCGAGGGCGACCCGCTGCTGCTCTCCCCGGACAGACGGACGGGCGCGGCGTCCTCCTTGCCGCCGATGCCCAAGTCCTCGAGCAAGCGGACCGCCGTACGCCGGGCATCGCTCCGCCGACGGCCTGTGAGCAGCAGTGGAGCTCGACATTCTCCCGCGCCGAAAGCGTGGGCAGCAGATTGAAGAACTGGAACACGAAGCCGAGCCGCCGTCGCCGGAGCTTCGCCAACGCCGCTTCGCTCAGCTGGTCGATCCGGTCACCATCGAGCCAGACCTCACCCGCGGTTGGTCGGTCCAGGCCGGCCAGGAGGTTGAGCAACGTCGACTTACCGCAGCCGCTCGGGCCCATGACGGCGACGAAATCACCGCGCTGGATGCTTAGATCCACGCCGTCGAGCGCGACGACCGGCGGGCCGCCGGTGTCGTAGGTCTTGACAAGGCCGCGGGTCTCGAGGAGTGCGGTCATGCCGGTTTCCTTCCCGACGCTAGTCGCTGCTCGATCAGGTCCAGCCATTCCAGGTCAGCCCTGAGGTGCAGCACCGCCCCCTCCACCAGCAGCTCGGCCGTCGGACCATGCCCGTTCGCGGCAAGTCGACTGTCGAGGTCGCGCAGCGCCTGGAGGTACTCGCCGCGTTGGAGCTCGATCAGGGTGATCGGGTCGGCGAGACCGGTCGAGGTAGCGATGACGAACTTGATGAAGAACTCGTCCTTGAGACGAGCCCCGGGCACCGGCACCCCGATCCAGGCCTCGAGCACCTCTCGACCGGCGCCGGTGAGCCGGTAGACCTTCTTGCCGCGGTTGTCGTCGGCAACGCTCGTGCTCTCCACCAGGCCATC